>CAVQZJ010000016.1:0-353459 GCA_963718425.1 uncultured Solirubrobacterales bacterium | reverse complement strand
TCCAATTCGTACAGGACGGCGCCGAGTCCGTAAACGTCGGCGGCGGTGATGAATCAGTCGCGGTCGCCGGACGCCTGTTCCGGGGCCATGTAGGACGGCGTGCCGACGACGGCCCCGGTTTGGGTGACGGGCGGCAGCAGGACCGTGGGGACGTCTACTTGCTTCCGGCCAGCGGGGGGCGTCAGCCCCCTGATGATTCGTTTCGTCGTCGCACCGTGCATCAGGGGGCTGACGCCCCCCGCTCGCCCAGGTCTGCTTGGCGAGGCCGAAGTCGGTGACGTAGGGTTGGCCGCGGTCGTCCAGGAGAATGTTGGCCGGCTTGAGGTCGCGGTGGAGCACGCCGCGCTGGTGGGCGTAGTGAACGGCGTCGGCCACAGGCGCCACAACTGCGCGGCGTCGCGTGTGGCAGGGGCCCGCGCCGCCTGGGCGAGACTGCCTCCTTGGAGGAGTTTCATACTCAGATAGGGGTGGCCGTCACGGACGCCGACGTCGTAAATGGGCACGATGTTGGGGTGGTCGAGGCGGGCGGCGGCCTTGGCCTCGGCCCGGAAGCGTTGGAGGTCTTCGGGCGACGCCAGCGGCCCGGCCAGCAGCATTTTCAGGGCCGACCATCTGCGTCGCGAAGCGATTTTCAATACGATGGGCGTTTCCGATCACGCCGACTACGGGTCGTCTCATCGCTCCACTTTCAATGTCATGATCTCAGGCAAGGATCATCTGCGCCCGGTCTGATTCCGGAAATACGATGCCCCCCGTCCGGCACCGGATCAACATTTTATGCCGGCTTGCAGACCTGCAGGAATTGTAGCCACGCATATCCAGCACAGCACCCGGGCCGTCATCATCGACGCGTGAACGCCTGTTTCCGTCGGCGGCGTCGATCCCCGGCATGCCCGCGGCGCCCAACGCCGAGGCCGCCGCAACGCTCGGAAGCGAGCGGACCGGCCTCCGCCTCCACCTAGCAGCGGGGTCGTGCGGCGGCGCCTGCGGGCGCGGTCGTCGATGAGATAGAGGGCCTGTGAGCAGGGACTGGTGGCGTGCGGCTGCGGGGCTGCGGCGAGAGCTATCCTTGGCTGATGCCGTCGATTCTCGATCGTGCCCTCAACGTCGGTGAGGGCAAGAAGTTCAAAAACTTCCAGAAGCGCGCCGAGCTGGTGGGCGTCTTTGAGCCGGAGCTCGAACAGGAATCGGACGCCGAGCTGCTCGAGCGGATGGACGAGCTGCGTCAGCGCGCCGCCGACGGGGAGTCGCTGGACGACTTGCTGCCCGAGTGTTTTGCGCTCGTGCGCGAGACGGGCAAGCGCAAGATGGGGATGCGCCACTTCGACGTGCAATTGATCGGTGCGATGGCACTGCACGAAGGCTGCATAGCGGAGATGAAGACCGGTGAGGGCAAGACGCTGACAGCGACCCTCGCTGTGGCCTTGAATTCGCTGGCTGTCAAGAATCCGGGCTCGGATGCCCCCGAACGCAAGGGCGTTCACGTCGTCACCGTCAACGACTACCTGGCCCGCCGGGACGCCGAATGGATGAGCCCGATCTACAACGCGCTCGGCGTATCGGTCGGGGTGCTCGAAAACATGCAGCCCTACGAGGACAAGCAGCACGCGTACGCATGCGATGTGGTGTATGGCACCAACTCCGAGTTCGGCTTCGACTACCTGCGCGACAACATGGCCAAGGACCTCTCCGAAAAGGTCCAGCGCGGTCACGCGTTCGCGATCGTGGACGAGGTCGACAACATCCTGATCGACGAGGCGCGCACCCCGCTGATCATCTCCGGCGCCCCAGAACAGGCCGCCGACCTGTACGTCAAGTTCGCGAAGCTGGCTCCCCAACTGAAGGTCGGCGAGACACCGTTGGGCATGGACCCCCGCACCAAGAAGCAGTTCATGGCGGACTTCGACTACGAGATCGACGAGAAACAGAAGACCGTCGCGATCACCGAGCAGGGTGTCGCGAAGGCCGAGAAATTCCTCGGCATCGATCATCTGTACCGCGCCGAGAACGGGCACCTGGTCAATCATCTGATCCAGTCGCTGCGCGCGCAGGCGCTGCACAAGCGGGACGTCGACTACGCGGTGATCGAGGGCGAGGTCAAGATCATCGACGAGTTCACCGGGCGTATCCTCGACGGGCGGCGCTGGTCGGAAGGCCTGCACCAGGCGGTCGAGGCCAAGGAGGGAGTCGCGATCCAGGAGGAGAACCAGACGCTCGCGACGATCACCTACCAGAACTTCTTCCGCCTCTACGACAAGCTCTCCGGCATGACCGGCACGGCGCTGACCGAGGCGACCGAGTTCATGAAGATCTACGAGCTGGCGGTCGTGCAGGTGCCGACGAACGTGTCGATGGTGCGCGCCGATCGCAACGATCAGATCTACAAGACCAAGGAGGGCAAGTGGAACGCGGTCGTCAAAGAGATCCTCGCGCGCCACGAGAACGGCCAGCCGGTGCTCGTGGGGACGATCTCGGTGGAGGTCTCAGAGCTGCTCTCTGAGCGACTGAAGAAGCGCGGCATCGAGCACACCGTGCTGAACGCCAAGCCCGAGCACGCGGCGCGCGAGGCCGACATAGTCGCCGAGGCCGGTCAGCCCGGCGCGGTGACGATCGCCACCAACATGGCCGGCCGTGGCGTGGACATCAAGCTCGGCGGCAACCCCGAGCATCTGACCGCCCAGCAGCTGGCCAGGGAGGGAGTCCAGCCTGACGTCGAAGGCTACGAGGAGCGATTCAATGCCCTGCTGCCGACGCTCGAGCGCGAGGTGCAGGACAACCGCGAGCGGGTGATGGCCGCGGGCGGGCTGTTCATCTGCGGCACCGAGCGCCACGAGTCAAGGCGCATCGACAATCAGCTGCGCGGTCGCTCAGGGCGCCAGGGCGACCCGGGCGAATCGCGCTTCTTCCTGTCCGGGGAAGACGATCTCGTGCGGCTGTTCGCCGGCGATCGCATCTACCGCATCCTCGACAAACTCGGCGCGGTGGACGAGGAGGGCAACGAGGAACCGATCGAGGCGGGGATGCTCTCCAAGCAGATCGAGAAGGCCCAGAAGAAGGTCGAGGAACAGAACTTCTTGATCCGCAAGCGCGTGCTCGAATACGACGACGTGATGAGTGAGCAGCGGCGCGTGATCTACAAATACCGCGACGAGGTGCTCGAGGGCAAGTCGATCGGCGAGGAGGCCCGCGAACAAGTCGTCAAGACCGTCGAGCACACGATCGATCAATACACCCCCGGCGACTACATGGAGGACTGGGACCTGGACGGCCTGTTCACCGCGCTCGGCCAGTTCTTCCAAGTCGATCTGGGAAGCGACGAGCTCGACCCCAAGACGGTGGACAGCGGCTATCTGCTCGAGAGGATCGGGAGCGCCGCCATCGAGCGCTACGACGCCCGCGAGCAGGAGCTCGGCGAGGAGCTGATGGGCGCGCTCGAGCGCTTCCTGCTGCTGCAGATCATCGACGAACGCTGGCGCGAGCATCTGTTCGACATGGACTATCTGCGCGAGGGCATTCACCTGCGCGGCTTCGCCCAGGTCGATCCGCTCGTCGCGTACAAGAACGAAGCTTTCACGCTGTTCGGCGACTTGATGCAAACCATCTGGACCGACTACACCCGCATGATCTACAACGTGCAGGTGAACGTCGCCCAGGAGGATCCCGGCGCCGCCGCTCGACCGCCAGCGTTTGCCGCGCCCGGGCACGCCACACGCGCCGGGCGCGTCTCATACTCGGGGGGAACCAGCGCGATGGGCGCCGGGGCGATCGCCGCCGCCGCCTCGAGCCAACCCAACGGATCCGCCCAGCCCGCGTCGGAGCCCATCACGGCACCGGCGGTGCAGCAGCGGGTCGTGGACTCCGGGCATCAGGTCGGGCGCAACGACCCCTGCTGGTGCGGCTCGGGCAAGAAGTTCAAGCGCTGCCACGGCGCGTAGAGCCCGCCGCCGATGTCGGCCCTACGCGGCTGATAGCCTTGGATCGATGTCCGCCACCGCGCAGAGTGACTCCACACCGCAACGTCTGGACGCCGTCCGTGAGCAGCTGAAGCTGCTAGCGGACTATCTTTGACCCAGCTTCGCTGGATGAGCGCGTTGCCGCGCTCGAGGGGCGGATGGGCAAGGAGGACTTCTGGGATGACTCCGAACAGGCCGCGGAGGTCACCGCCGAGCACGCACGCGCGTCAAAGCGGCTTGAGACCTTCCGTACGCTGGAGGGCGACGTCGAGGATCTGGAGGGCCTCGTCGAGCTAGCGCAGGAGGACCCCTCGCTGCAGGCAGAGATGGATGAGCAGATCGCCACCGTCGAGCAGCGCCTGGCCGAGCTCGAGGAGCAGCGGCTGTTCTCCGGGCCCTACGACTCAGGCGACGCGCTCGTCAGCGCAAACGCGGGAGCGGGAGGAACCGACGCGCAGGACTGGGCCGAGATGGTGCTGCGGATGTTGATGCGCTGGGCCGAGTCGCGCGGCTTTCAGGTGGAGCTGCTGGAGGCGAGCGCCGGCGAGGAAGCGGGCATCAAGTCGGCGACATTCCGCGCCGCGGGCGAAAACGCCTACGGCCTGTTCGGCGCCGAGCGTGGTGTCCACCGGCTGGTGCGACTCTCGCCGTTCGACTCCGCGCACCGGCGTCAGACCAGCTTCGCGGGCGTCGAGGTGGCGCCCGTGGTGAAGGACACGGGCGAGATCGTGATCGACGAGGACGACCTGCAGGTGGACACTTACAGGGCCTCGGGCGCGGGCGGGCAGCACGTCAACAAGACCGATTCTGCGGTGCGCATCACCCACCGACCGACGGGGATCGTGGTGCAGTGCCAGAACGAGCGCTCCCAATCCTCCAACCGCGCGACCGCGATGGCGATGCTGCGCGCAAAGCTCCTGGAACGCGCCGAGCGCGAACGCCAGGAAGAGATAGCCCGCGAGAAGGGGGAGGCCCAGGACGTCAACTTCGGCTCGCAGATCCGCTCCTATGTGATGCATCCATATTCGATGGTCAAGGACCACCGCACCAGCCACGAGATGGGAGATGTACAGCGTGTCCTGGACGGGGATCTGGATGGTTTCGTGCGGGCATATCTGCTGAAGGCGGCGTCATCGCCGCGCTAGCCCAAGAAGAGCTGGTTGCCGTGGTTCGCCACGCCCTGCAGGAGGACATCGGAGTCGCGGACGTGACCACCGAGGCGACGGTCTCCGAGGCGGCGCGCGCACAGGCGCTGATAACCCAAAAGGCCCCCGGTCTGATCTACGGCCTGGATATCGCCGAAGAGGTCTTCAGCCAGCTCGACGGATCAGCACGGGCCGAGCGGCTGGTTGGGGAGGGAATCTGGCGTGAGGACGGGGGCCCCGTGTTGAGGATCGAAGGCTCCGCACGGGCCCTGCTCAGCGGTGAGCGCACCGCGCTGAACTTCCTGGGACGCCTCTCCGGTGTGGCGAGCATGGCCGCGCGGGCCGCGCAAGCGGTGCAAGGGACGGGAGCGCGGGTGCTCGACACGCGCAAGACCACTCCCGGGCTGCGGTCGCTGGAGAAGGCCGCCGTGGTCGCGGGTGGTGCTCACAATCATCGTGTCGGTCTGTATGACGCGATCCTGATCAAGGAGAACCACATCGCCGCCGGCGGCGGTATAGCGCAGGCGGTCCAGCGGGCACGGGCGGCCGCGCCGCAGCTCGCCGGCACCCTGGAGGTCGAGGTGCGAAATCCACAGGAGATCGAGCAGGCGCTCGCGGCAGGTGCTCCCCGTCTGCTGCTCGACAACATGGGGCCAGGCGAGCTGCGCGCCGCTGTCTCGCAGGTAGCCGGGCGTGCACTGCTTGAGGCGAGCGGCGGCGTCGATCTGACAACGCTCAGGGCGATCGCGCAGACGGGGGTAGAATGGATCTCGATGGGTGCGCTCACCCACAGCGCGCCCGCCTTGGACCTCTCCCTCACATTGGAGGCGTTGCCGTGAATCTCCCCATGGCTCCCGCTCAGGTTTCCCCGCAAGCGCTCTCGCCACAGGAGATCACGCGTCTGAAGGACGAGGTGCGTACGCTCGCCGCCGAACGCGACGCCGTGATCCTCGCGCACAACTACCAAGTGCCCGAGATCCAGGAAGTCGCCGACTACGTGGGTGACTCACTTGGTCTCTCCCGGCAAGCCGCAGCGGCGGAGGGCGACACGATCGTCTTCTGCGGTGTGCACTTCATGGCCGAGACGGCTTCGATCCTCTGCCCTGAGAAGAAGGTGCTGATCCCCGATCTCGACGCGGGATGCTCGCTGGCGGCGTCGATCGACTCCGAGCAGCTCGCATCCTGGCGCGCAACCTACCCAAATGGCGTCGTCGTGATGTACGTCAACACGACGGCCGAGGTAAAGGCGCTGACCGACTACTGCTGCACCTCGGCAAACGCCGTCGACGTGTGCCGTCACATCTACGACACCCATGGTCCGGACACCGAGATCCTGTTCGGCCCAGATATGTGGCTCGGCGCCTACGTCGAGAAGGAGCTCGGCAAGCGCATGCACGTCTGGGACGGCGAGTGCCACGTCCATGCCGGCATCCGCCCATCCGACATCGAAGCCACACGGGCCGTGCACCCCGGCGCGGACTTCCTGATCCACCCCGAGTGCGGTTGCTCGACGGCGGTGATGGAGTACGTCGCCGCCGGGGACATCGCGGCCGATGGCGTGCACATGCTCTCCACGGGCGGGATGCTGAAGTTCGCCGAGCAGGCCGAAGCGAGCGGCGCCCGTCAAGCGGTCGTGGCGACGGAGATCGGGATGCTGCATCCGCTGCAGATGGCGGCCCCCAAGGTTGACTTCATTCCCGCCAACGCCGAGGCCTCGTGCGGCTTCATGAAGATGATCACGCTGCCGAAGCTGCGCGACGCGCTGCACGAGGGGAAGTACGAGGTGCGGGTGGATGCGGAGACGGCGACGAAGGCGCGCGTGCCGATCGACCGGATGGTGGCGATCGGGTAGTCGGTCTCGATGGGCGGAAGCGCCCACAATTAGGCAGATCCGCCGATGTTTCCGCTAATATAGGTGTATGCAGGCAACGGATGAGGGCTTGGCGGCGGACCTGATCGGGGAGATCGCTCTTCGCAGCGGGCTCAAGCACTCCGAGTTGGCACGTCGCGCGGGAATCGATAGGTCAGTGCTGAGCGCCTACGCGCGGGGTCGCCGCCAGCCGTCGGTGGCTGCGCTCGCGAAGGTTGCGCGGGGCGCGGGTCTCCAGCTCGAGCTCGCACCGGTGATGGAGAGCGAGTCCCTCGCGCGCCAGGCGAGGGTCCTCGAGATGGTCCTCGATCTCGCCGGTTCGCTGCCGTTCAAGGGCCGGGGGGAGCTGAGGTATCCGCCGCTGATCAGGCTGAGCACGTGAGTGCTCTGGGGGATCAGCTGCTGGCGGTTCACGACGGGCTCGATGCTGCGGGCATCCCGCACGCGATCGGTGGTGCGATCGCGCTTGGCTACTGCGTTCTTGAGCCGAGGGGCACGCGCGATGTTGATGTGAACGTGTTCGTCCACCCGAGCAGGGCGCGAGAAGTCTTCGCCGCGATGCCGGAGGGGGTGAAGGTGAGCGGCTTGCAACTCGAGCATGCCGAACGTGACGGGCAGGTGCGCCTGAGCTGGGGCATCACGCCTATCGATCTGTTCATGAGCGTTCTGCCCTTCCACGACCGCGTCGAGTTGCACGTGAGAGAGGTGCCCTTCGAGGGCCGCACGATCCCCGTACTCGACTGCACCGGACTTGCCGTGTTCAAGGCGATGTTCGACCGCCCGCAGGACTGGGTGGATATCGAAGCGATGGTCGAGGCACGCTCTCTAGACATCGAGGACGCCTCGCACTGGATCGGTGAGATGGTAGGTGAGGACGGGCGGATCGAGCGGCTCAAGGCGTTGCCCGCAGCGAGGACCTCGCACGCCGAGCCTCGCGACCTTTATCCGCCCGGCATCCGGAAGGGCGCTCCCGGCTAGAACTCCTTGACCGCATGCGGGCCGACGCAGCCGACGTCGTAGTGCGTCGGTCGCATTCGCCGCCAGCAAACTGATCGAGCCTGTGTTTGCGTTCGGCTGGGCGCTAGAGCAGTCCGATGCGGTTGGGTGGCCAGTAGGTGGCGAATGCGCCGCCGATGATCCAGCTGGTGGGGACCGGTCCCCAATATCGGCTGTCGTCTGAGTTGCCGCGGTTGTCGCCCATCATGAACCAGTGGCCGGGCGGGATCTTGATCGGGGTGGGAAAATCGCAGCCCTCTTCTTCTTCGCATGGGGCGATGTAAGGATCGTGCTCGCGCACCCCGTTGCGGTAGACATGCCCGCCCTTGATGAAGATCGTGTCACCCGGGCCGGCCACGATCCGCTTGATGAACGTGACGCTGGCCTCCCGTGGGACGGGCTTTGAACAGGCCGCCTTTCCTTCCACGACCGGCCGGCCGTTGGTGCCGCACTTTGGTTCCCCTTCGGATGTTTCCTCATCGGCTCCCTGCGGCGGGTGAAAGACGGCGATCTCCCCGAGATGGGGTCCCTCCAGACGCATGCCGATGCGGTTGACCAGAACCCGCTGGCCGATCTGCAGGGTCGGTTCCATCGAGCCCGTGGGGATCCGATAGGGCTTGATGATGAGCGCCTGAAACCCAAACGCGAACAGAACGACAGCGGCGACGGTCGCGAGGGTCTGAACCAGCGACCTGAGCGTCGATCCCGATTTCTGCTCATCGCCCGCGGACGGCGAGGCCTGTGTGCTTGAGTCGCTCATATCCGACGTGTATTCAAGCTGTATGTCTCTAGGTTTGCGTCAACCGCCCGATGGTGCGAAGGCGCCCGTCTCACCCAAGGGATATCCGCCAGCCGCCTGCCTGTCGGTCGTTTCCTCCGTAGAGCGTGCGCGGTTCTATAGCAGTCCGATGCGGTCGGGCGGCCAGTAGGTGGCGAATGCGCCGCCGATGATCCAGCTGGTTGGGACCGGTCCCCAGAAGCGGCTGTCATCTGAGTTGCCGCGGTTGTCGCCCATCATGAACCAGTGGCCGGGCGGGATCTTGATCGGGCTTGGGAAATCGCAACTGGACGCCACGCGCGAGGGTGTGAGCGGTGGTTTCCGCGCGAGCGTGATCTGCGCCGGCTCCTGACACGGCCTGATGTAGGAGTCTTTCTCGCGCACGAAGGTGCTCTTGCCGGCTGCCTTGCGGTAGACGTGGCCTTCGGATACGTAGATTTCGTCGCCCGGGCCGGCCACGATCCGCTTGACGAAGTTCACGCTCGTGTCCTCGTCTGGGCTGATTTCATCGCAGGGAGAGGTGCCGAAGTGCACGAGCCGGCCCGGTGGGGGGCCGCACTGCTCGTTGGTGGCGCCTTCGGGTGGGTGAAAGACCGCTATCTCCCCGACGTACGGTTTGCCGAGATCCTCACCGATGCGGTTGACGAGAATCCGCTGGCCGATCGCCAGCGTTGGTTCCATCGAGCCCGAGGGGATCTTGTAGGGCTTGACGACCCACTGCTGGATCGCGAGCGCGAGTCCCAACGCGACCGCGACGATCACTATCAGCTCGATGATCGAGGTGAGCCTCGATTTCTGCTTGCGCGGCGATTCTGGCGCTGGCGCCTGTGGAGCGCTTGTCACTTCAGGCAACGTGCGCGGGGGAGGGGACGATCATGGCGGGGGACGCGTCGAGTGCCGCCGAGGACGGCGGCAGCAGCAGGATCGCGAGGATCACGGCGGCCCCGGCGGCACGCAGACGCAGCGTGCGGCGCTGCCCATGCTCGATCTGCTCGCGGGCGGCTCTCAGCAGCTCGTCGTGTACCGCGGGAAGCAGCAGCGGTGGCTTATCGCCTCTCATGTCTGCTCCCCGAGCCTGGCCTTCAGCGTCGCCAGGCCGCGGCTGACGCGCTTGCGCACAACCGGCTCCGAGCAGCGCAACTCACTGGCGATCTCCGGATACCTGCGCTCCTGCAGAATCCGAGCTTCGACCGCCGTTCGCTGCTCGGCTGGAAGGCCGGCGATCAGGTCGATCAGCACGCCATCGCAGTCGATCAACTCGATCAGCTGGAGATCCTCGCGCTCGAGCGCTATGGGCTCCATTCCAAGCCGCCTACGCGCACTATCCTCGATACGCCCGAGGGTGAGGCTGTCGGCCAGCTTGTTGTGGGCGATACCGAACAGCCACGCCAGCGGCGTCTCGGGCACCCTGGCCGGTCGATTGCGAGTGCTCTGCAGAGCGGCGGCGAAAACCTCGGCTGTCAGATCGGCGGCGAGTTCGGCGCTACCGGTACGACGCAGCAGATACAGCACGATGCTCCGCTCGTGACGGCGATAGAACTCTCCGAACGCCTCGGGTTCGCCCGGGGTTAGCTCAAGGAGCTGCGCGTCGGTGAGGGTGTTTACGTCCTGCATTTCCTCTTACATGTCTGGTTTGAGGGCGATCTTGTGACCATCCCACGGCACGACGGTTGAGATCGACGGCCTCTAGCCGAACTCGTCGACCGAGTGCGGTCCAACGCAGGCGACGGCGAGGTTGTCGGCGACGCCGGCGGCGATCTCGCGGACCTCCTCGAATGTGACGGCATCGAGCGCCGCGATCGCCTCGTCGGGGTCGATCGACTCGCCAAAGACGATCTGCTGGTTGGCGGCGTAGCGCGCGACAGCGCCCGAGTTCTCGAACGACAGCACGAGCCTGCCGGCGGCGTAGGCGCGGGCACGCTGCACCTCCTCCTCCGTCGGCCCACCGTCGCGCAACTCGTCAACGATCTCGCGCATGCGCGTGTACGCCTCGATGCACTTCGCCGACTCAAGACCCGAGCCGAGCTGCAGGATCGGCACGTCGGCGAAGGTGTGGTTGATCGCGTAGACCGAGTAGCAGAGCCCGCGCTTCTCGCGGATCTCCTCGAACAGCCGCGAGCCCATCGAGCCGCCGAGCAGCGTCGAGTAGATCGACAGCGCGGCGCGTTCGCGCACATCGCTGACGGCGATCTCGGGCCGGTAGATCATGCGTAGATGCGACTGGTTGGTCTCCCGCTGCTCGACGAGCTTCTGTGGCGCGAACGCTGGCGCCGGCTCGTACGGCGGTGGCGAGGGCAGCGAGGGGAAGCGCCCGAACAGCTCTCGCAGCTCGTCCTCGCCCGGCAGATGCTCGACGTTGCCGACGAGGAACGCGCCGCCGCGCGAGCCGGCCCAGCGGCGCTCGCGAAACGCGACGATGCCCTCGCGCGTGAAGCTGCGCAGGTTCTCCTCGGGGCCGAGCACGGTTCGCCCGAGCGGGTGCTCGCCGAACGCGGCACGGTCGATCAGGTACTCGGCGATCATCGACGGCTGGTCATAAGCGCGGTTGATCTCCTGGATGACGACGCCGCGCTCGCGGTCGAGTTCCTCAGCGTCGATCTTCGGACGTCCAACGAAGTCCGAGAGCAGGTCGATCGCCGCCGGCGCGCTCTCGGCACGCACGGTGATGTGAAACGCGACGAGGTCGTGGCTGGTGTAGGCGTTGAGCACCCCGCCGAGCCGCTCGGCCGTCTCGTTGACATCTTTGTAGTTCGGGTACTTCTCGCCGCCCTTGAACACCAGGTGCTCGAGGAAGTGCGCCATGCCGTTCTCCTCGGCACGCTCGTTGCGCGCTCCGGCGTCGAACGCGACAAGCACCGTCAGCGCGCGCGTGCCGGGCAGCGCTATGCGATGGATCGGCAACCCGTTGGAGGGGACGTCTGTGGTGGTGACTGCCGCCATCTCAAAGCAATCTACAGACAGACACACAGCCCGGTGTCAGCGGCCACGTCCGCAACGGTCCCGCCAGCCGGTCAGCCAGCCGCGAAAGCCCCCAGATCACCACGTGGGCTTGTGCAAATCCCCTTGCATGCAGGCCAAACGTTCGGCTAACGGCAGATCCGGCGCTACTCTGCCCGCTCATGGCAGTCACACCGCCCACCACGCCAGGCCGAAGCCGGACCGTCGCGCGCCGTCGCGCGCACCGCCCCGGCGTCCTCGAGGAGCGCCCCAGGCACCTTCCGGCGATCGACCGTCCCCAGGGCGTTTCGGCAGACGCACACCGGACCCAGACCTCACCCCCGCCAACCGGCGCCTCGGTCGTCCAGTTCAGGGGCGTATCCAAGCTCTATGGCCCGACCGACACCGGTCTGGAACGCGTGACCTTCGCGATCGATCGCCAGCAGTTCGTGTTCCTGGTGGGAGCCACCGGATCGGGCAAGTCGACGATCATGCGACTGTTGATCAAGGAGCTCGACCCGACCGAGGGCAAGATCCTCGTAGCCGGACGAGACCTGGCCGACATCGAGCGCAAGAAGATCCCCTACTACCGACGCAACATTGGCGTCGTCTTCCAGGACTTCAAGCTGCTGCCGACCCGCACCGTCTACGACAACATCGCCTACGCCCTGCAGGTGACCGGCGCCTCACGCAAGCGCATACGCTCCACTCTGCCAGACGTCCTGCGGCTGACGGGCCTGTCCACCAAGCTCCACAACTATCCCCACCAGCTCTCCGGCGGTGAGCAGCAGCGCGTGGCCATCGCGCGTGCCTTCGCGAGCCATCCCCCGCTGCTGCTGGCCGATGAGCCCACCGGCAACCTCGACCCCGAGACCTCAATCGGGATCATGCAACTGCTGTACCGCATCAACCGTGCCGGGACTACCGTGCTCGTCGCCACCCACGACTCCGAGATGGTCAACAAGATGCGCCGGCGAGTGATCGAGCTGCGGCGTGGGCGGATCATCCGCGATGAGGCCACCGGCTCCTACGGGTCCCAGGACGAGAGCACAGCCGAGCTCGGCGAGCGTCTGCGCAGAGAAATGCAGTGAAACCCTCGTTCTTCCTCCGCGAGGCGACCCGCTCCATGCGTCGCAACGCTGTCCCCAGCTTCGCGGCGCTCGCCTCGGTGCTCGTCACCACCCTCGTGCTCGGCGTGTTCATCCCGGTGGTGCAGGCGACCAACGGTGCCGCCAACGACGTGCGCGGACGGGTGCTGGTCGATGTGGATCTCAATCCGGCCGCGAACGCCACAGAAGTCGCGCGCGTGCGGTCCGAGCTCCAGCACGCGTCGCACGTCCGCAGCATTCAGTTCGTCTCCAAGCAGCAAGGCTACGAACAGGAGCGCAAGCTCGACCCGCAGGCGTTCGCGCTGATTGGATACAACCCGTTGCCCGACATCTTCAGGGTCACACCCGACCGGCCCGAAGACGCCGACGCGCTGCGAGCCGAGCTCGATCAATCGAGCCCGCTGGG
Organism: uncultured Solirubrobacterales bacterium; assembly: GCA_963718425.1. Taxonomy (GTDB): domain Bacteria; phylum Actinomycetota; class Thermoleophilia; order Solirubrobacterales; family Solirubrobacteraceae; genus Palsa-744. Next base: position 340,265 of record CAVQZJ010000016.1, on the reverse strand, counting down.
CACACGCCTGGTGAACGATCCCGCGATCGCCAACGTTCAGGACCAGCAGGCCCAGACCGACAAGATCCTCTCGGCCACGCGCGTCATCAAGCTGACGATGGCGCTGCTTGCCGTGCTGCTGATCCTCGCCTCGGCGCTGTTGATCTCCAACACCATTCGCCTGTCGCTGTTCGCGCGCCGCCGCGAGGTGGAGGTGATGAAGCTCGTCGGTGCCACCGACTGGTTCATCCGCTGGCCGTTCGTCTTCGAGGGACTGTTCATCGGGGCCCTCGGCGGCGCCGCCGCGATCGGCCTGCTCGCCGTGGCCAAGTTGACCCTGGTGGATCCGCTGGCGAACACCGTGAAGCTGATCTCCCAGCCGAACATGATCGACTTCCGTCTGCTGATCGTGATCCTGATGGGCTGCGCGATCGGTGTCTCAGCCGCCGGCTCGGGGCTGTCGCTGCGACGCTTTCTGCGTATCTGAACGACCCCTCGGGCCGTCGCACCTCGTAGGCTGAGTCCCTGATGTCCCCGCCCGCACGACAGCCGCTGCTCGCCATCCTCGCCGTTCTGGCGCCGCTGCTGCTGATCGCCGGGATCTGGATCGGCGGTCATCCCCGTGTGCTTCCGGGCTTCATGCGCGACGTCTTCTCCGCCGACCACGAAACAGAAGTGGTCGATGTGGCGATCGACCGAATCAAGAGCGACTACTACCGTCCGGTGAAGAATGGAGCGTTGACGAACGCCTCGATCGCCGGCGCGGTTGCCAGCCTGGACGACCGCTTCTCCAACTACCTGTCACCGAGCGAATACAAGAGCTTCGGCCACGCTGGCAGCTTCTCGGGGATCGGGGTCGAGGTGCACCCCAACCGGCTGGGTCTGCTGATCGAGCAGGTCTTCGACTCCTCCCCGGCGGCACGCGCCGGGCTGCGCACGGGAGAACTGATAATTGCCGTGGGCACACGCAAGCTGCGCGGGCTGGCCTCCTCGGCATCCACCAGCCTGATCACGGGCCGGCCCGGCACCGACGTGACTCTCACCTTGCGTCGGGATCGCCGCGATCGCTCGGTGACGATCACCCGCGCCACGATATCCGAGCCGGTCGTCGCCTCAGAAATGCGCACGCTGCACTCGATCAAGCTAGGGGTGGACGCACTGTCGATGTTCAGCTCCGGTTCCCACGCCGAACTGCGCAGCGCGATAGAACGCCAGCTGCGAGCGGGGGCGCGTGGCCTGGTGCTAGATCTGCGCCACAACGGCGGAGGCTTGGTGAGCGAGGCGCAGCTCATCGCCAGCATCTTTATTCCATCGGGTGTCATCGTCACCACCCGCGGACGCACCCAGCCGACCGTGACACTGCGCGCCCTGGGCGGTGCGATCCCATCCCGGCTGCCGGTGGTCGTGCTGGTCGATCAAGACACGGCGTCGGCCTCGGAGATCGTGACGGCGGCGCTCCAGGATCATCATCGCGCGACGGTTGTGGGGACGCACACATTTGGCAAGGGTGTCTTTCAAGAGGTCGAAGAACTCCCCAACGGCGGTGCGCTGGACATAACCGTGGGGGAGTACTTCACGCCCAACGGCCGCAACCTCGGCGGCGGCGGCGTAAAGCAGGGAGCCGGCATCACCCCCGACGTGCTCGTGCCTCACGGCGTGGACAGCGACCATGGTCTCGCGGTGGCACTGCACACGCTCGCCGCGAAGGTCAAATGAACAAGCCGGCACCTGCCGGTGCGTTCGTCGGCGTGCTCTCGACGAAGGGACGGTTCCTCATCGCCGAGCCGCTGTTCGAGCCGCGCCGGGAGCGCTCCTCATCCCAGCGAGGCAGAGCCCGGCCGGTCGTCGTGGCGTCGGGGCGCGATCCCGCCGGCCGCTCGGCCCGGCCCGGCGACCTGGTGCTGCTGAGCAGACCTAGATCCTCCGGTGCACGCGCGGGCTCCTCGAGTGTTCGGGTGGTGCGGGTACTCGGTCGTCCGGATGTGGCAAGGGACATGATCGAGGCGCTGATGCTCGATCGTGGCCTGCGGCGCGGGTTCGACCCGGCGGTGCGGCGCGAAGCCCGACACGCCAGCGAGCTTGCCCTCGACACCCATGGCAGAAGCGACCTTCGTGATCTGGCGACGTTCACGATCGATCCCGTCAGCGCCCGCGACTTCGATGACGCGATCTCCGCCGAGCGTTTGGAGGACGGCGCCATCCGCGTGTGGGTTCACATCGCCGATGTCAGCGCCTATGTGCCCGAAGCCTCGCCGCTCGATCGGGAGGCACGCAGGAGAGCGACGAGCGTATACGTGCCGGGCGCCGTCGAACCGATGCTGCCCGAGGAGCTCTCCACGGGCGCCTGCTCATTGATGCCCGGCGTCGAGCGTCTGGCGGTGACTGTGGAAATGGATCTCGCGGGGGCAACGGTCCAGCGGGTTGCCTTTCATCGCTCGATCATCCGCTCGGATGCACGCCTCACATACGAGGAGGTGGACGGCATATTCGCCGGCGGAGAACCCGCCGGCGAGCCGTGGGGGCAGCCGCTCGGTCTCGCCCGCGAAGTCGCCGGGGCCCTCGAGGACGCCAGACGGCGTCGTGGCGGGCTGACGCTCGACTCGACCGAGCCACAATTCATCTTCGATTCCGACGGGAACGTGAGCGACATAGAGGCTCGCGCGCAGACGGAGTCCCACCGCGTGATCGAGCATCTGATGATCGCCGCCAACGAGGCGGTCGCCGGATTCCTACAGAGACGCAAGGCCCCGTGTCTCTACAGGGTTCACGAGCGCCCGGATCCCGATCGCATCAGACGCCTCGTCGAACAGCTCGAAACCCTCGATGTGCCGACCCCGCCGCTGCCGGATCGCATGTCTGGATCGCAGGCGGCGGAGATCCTCGGCGAGATCTCCCAGCTGATCGAGCGGCACGTGGCGCTCACACTCGCCCGTACAGGTGCAGGCGGCCCGGGCAGCTCCCCGTCCGGCGGTCGCCTCGCTCTCACCTCGCTGGTGCTGCGCTCGCTGAAGCAGGCCTACTACTCGCCGGAGAACATCGGTCACGCCGGACTGAGCTCGACCACCTACTGTCACTTCACCTCGCCCATCCGGCGCTATCCCGATCTCGTGTGTCACCGGGCGCTGCTGCACGCGATCGGTGCGGGGGAGGAGCCCGGCGATCGCCGCGACGGGCTCGGGCAGCTAGGGGAGTGGGCCTCCGAACGCGAGCGCGAAGCGATGCTGATCGAGCGCGACGCCGACGACATGGCGGCCTGCTTCGCGCTCGAGCGGATGCTCTATCGCGATGGCTGGCAGCGGCAGTTTTCCGGCGAGATCACCGGGCTCATCTCGGCGGGCGCTTTCGTGGCGTTTGGCGAGGACACGCCCACCTCCGCGGAGCGGGCGATGCCCGTTTACGAGGGGATGCTCCCAGTGAGACGCATGACCGGCGGGCACGCCACCGCCGATCTCAGCGGCGCCACGCGCGGGGGCCGAGACGCCCGCTCTAACAGACACCCCCCGCGAGGCTCCCAGCCCCGCCCGGAGCGTGAGTGGTGGGAGCTCGGCGAGCAGGGAACGATCTTGTACGCCAGCCGCTCCGGTGCCACCCTGAAGCTGGGTGACTCTGTGCAAGTGCGGGTCGTCGGGGTGGACACCGCGCGCGGGCGGGTGGATCTCGCTCTCCCGTCGAGCTAGGCTCACTGAGAATGGCCAAGAGCAAGAAGCGCAAGATCGGGGCGGGTGATGTCGCTTCAAACCGCTACGCGTCATATCGCTATGAGCTGATCGATCGGTTCGAGTGCGGTGTGGTGCTACGCGGCACCGAGGTGAAGGCCCTGCGAGCCTCGGGCGCCCAACTCAAGGACGGCTATGCCGCCATCCGCAACGGTGAGCTGTGGCTTCACTCCGTCCACATACCCCCATACGGCCCGGCGGCCCGCGAAAATCACGAGCCCGAGCGTGACCGCAAGCTGCTCGCTCACAAGAGCGAGCTGGAGCGGATCGCGATACAGGTCAAGGAGCGTGGTTTGACGCTCGTCCCCACACGCATCTATTTCTCCGGCCCGCGGGCCAAGGTCGAGATCGCGCTCGGGCGCGGAAAGAATCTCTACGACAAGCGCCAGACACTGCGCGAGAAGGACACCAGGCGCGACATAGAACGCGGGCTGCGCGAAGCGCGGCGCTAGATAGAGCCGAAGCTGTGTTCGCCGGTAGCGAGAATGTGCGCCTCGTGCATGCCGAACACGAGGGCCACGATCAGGCCTATATAGACCGCGCCCACGATCAGGCGGTTGCGCGGCGACACGCGATAGTAGGCAGCCTGCTCGAGCGTTCGAGTTCTGCGCTGCTGCCAGCGATGCCACGACTGATAGCCGGCGAAGAGGATGATGATCAACAGGATTGGGTTGCCGGGCTCGAGGATCGCCAGCACAATCAGCGCGCCGAAGCCGAGAAACCACATCGACGGCGCCATCGCAGCCATCGCGCGGCCCCCGTCCAGCGGCACCACCGGCAGCAGGTTGAACAGGTTAAGGAAGAACCCGATGTAGGCGAGCGCCCGAAAGAGGTCGCTGTTGGTGAGCTCGCCGATCGCCAAGCAAACGACCGATCCGACTGTCCCGAGAATCGGACCCGCCAAGCCCACACGCGCCTCCGCCAGCGCGTTCTCGCCAAGGGACTTCGAGGTGATCACCGCCCCCATGAAGGGGATGAACATCGGCGCGCTGGCCTTGATCCCCTCGCGTCGCAGCGCGATCACATGACCCATCTCGTGCACGAACAACAGCACCACGAAACCAATCGCGAATGTCCAGCCAAACCACAGACTGTAGGCGGCCACCGACACCAGTGCCGTGCCCGCGGTGGTCAGCAGCTTCAGGTTGGGGAGCGCAACCAGCAGTCCCTTCAGCGCCGCTCCGAACTTGGCCAGCACGGCAAGCACGCCGGCTAGCGCACCGCCGAGGCGCTTGCGCAGCGAACTGCGCTGCTCGCCGAATGCGTTTTGTTGCTCGATGTTGGTTTGGGATGGATAGGACGAAGCCGGTGACGCGGGGGGCAGACCGTGATCTGCCGAAGAGGAGCCGGGAGGGCTCGGGGGCACCCAGGGGACTTCGCCGCTCATGCTGACATTGTGGCAGCATCGATAAGCGGCGGCGAAAGAATCGACGTCGCTGAGTTTTTTTCGCAAGGTGCGGGCATAAACGCTCGAGAGGTATTGCAATGACTCTGCCCTGAGCGTACGTTCTCCCTAGACGCGGAACCGAGCCGCAAAGAGCGAGGCCATTAGAGGTGTGAGGCCGCGCCACCCAAATCGAAGGGACTTTCGGGTCCCGACGGGGCGGGTTCCTCAAGCGGCCCGGGGCCGCGTCGCTTTTGTCCTCTCTCATAGCTCTCTGCGTGCGTCCGCCTGTGACGGCTCTCACGTCCGGGCGGGCGCACGCTGTTCGCTCTCGGCTACAATTGAGTTCACATATCCCTGGGGACGACAGGCTTCGACGTGGTCGGTTCGTGGGGATGGTTGCGAGTCGAGGTCCCGGGCGGCCTCGTAAAACTCCCGGGAAAACCATAAGTGCGGACTCTCACGAGTACGCCCTCGCTGCCTAGTTAGAAGCTAGGTACGAGGTCTTGGCCCTCACTCGCCTGTGGTGGGGAACGCCGGGATCAGAAAGCAGGCTCACCCGAAGCGATCCGCGTCCGTCAATTCGGGGAAATCCTTAGGACACTGGTCCCCGAGGACCCCGCCGGCGAGGCGACACGGGGATGAGATCAGAGCGCCGGCTACGCTCGTAGAAACCATCTTTCACGCGATCGCGGACGCCGGTTCAATTCCGGCCGTCTCCATTATTCTGCTCTGCAGAGCCAAAAATCACGAATCTTTGGCAGTCTGCCCGTGGCGAACTCATGCGCACCCGCATTCCCAGAAGGTCTACGGAAGGCTGCGTATGCGGGGCCCCGAACAGGACTTAAGCGCTGAGGGTCTTAGGCGTTACGACGGTGATAGTCGCGGTTTGGTGTATCCGAAAGCCAAGCTCCTCGTAGAGTCGGATCGCTGCGGTGTTGGTGCTCAGAACGTGCAGGAACGCCCGCTGTGACCGAAGCAGATGCCGGCTATCAGGGCTCTCGACCAGCTGAGAGGCCAACCCCCGACCGCGATGATCGGGCTTGGTGCAGACAGCGCTGATCTCGGTCCAACCGTCCAGATGAAATCGCTCGCCAGCCATTGCGACCAGCACCCCGTCGCAGCGGATCCCCAGATAAGTGCCAAGCTCGATCGTTCTGGTCAAAAACGGTCCCGGTTCCGTTTGGGCGACGAGCTCGAGCATCTCGGGCACATCAGCAGGGCCGAGCGGGATCGCCTCCGCGCAATCGACCCCGGTGACCCTCTCTCCGATCATCTGCACCAGATTGAACGCCTCCACCGCTTGCCAGCCGTGGGGTAGCTCGGCGCCGCCGTAGCCGACGGCCACGTAGGTTCCCAATGCGACGAGACCGGTGGCGTCTCGCCAGTCCTTCGCCGAAGGCGGCGAGGGTAGGGCGAGGAACGGCGCGACGTCGATCGGATAGCGGCGCGCGCGCCCACGCACTTGAGCAAACCGCGCATGAGGCCCGCACAGCGCCGCGTACACCGGATTGTCGAGCAGGGCTTCGTCGGTTGGGAGCATGCCTCATCAAATACCACGCCGACAGCCTCGCTGCCTGCCGATGCGGACCCACCTGCAGACAGCCCGGCTCACGTGCTCGCGCATCGCGCGGCTGGGACGGCCGGCCAGTCACCCGGTATGGTGCCGACACGGTCGGTGGGGGCGAGGGGCTCCCGTCGCGCTACCAAAAAGGAGGGCCCGAGTGAGTCAGCGTGTTCTCGTGCTCGGCGCCGGATTCGGCGGGCTAGAGCTGTGCACGACCCTGTCGCAAACGCTTGGCCAGGACGCCGGCGTGACGCTGATCGACAAGTCCGACACGTTCGTGTTCGGCTTCTCCAAGCTCGATGTCATGTTCGGGCGCACGACGCCAGAGGCAGTCCGGCTGTCCTACGCGGAGATCGCCAAGCCCGGCGTGCGTGTGCTGCGCGAGACGGTTACCGCCATCGATCCCGAGTCCCGTCGTGTCAGCACCGATGCCGGCACCTACGAAGCAGACGTGCTCGTGATCGCGCTCGGTGCCGACTACGACATGGATGCGACTCCAGGCCTGGCCGAGGGCGGCAACGAGTTCTACTCCGTGGCTGGCGCCGAGAAGCTGGCCGGGATCATTCCGACATTCTCGCGAGGACACGTCGTCATCGGCGTGTGCGGTGCGCCGTTCAAGTGCCCGCCAGCACCCAGCGAGTGCGCACTGCTCCTGGATGACGAGTTGACCGCGCGCGGGGTGCGCCAGGACTGTCAGATCTCGTTCGTCATGCCGCTGAGCACGCCGGTGCCACCCTCCCCGGAGACCTCTGCAGCTCTGGAACGGGAATTCCAGGCCCGCAACATCGACCTGATCTGCGGGCGGCGCGTCAACGCGCTCGATCCAGATCGCCGCGTCGCGCTGCTTGACGATGGCAGCGAGCTCGCCTACGACCTGTTCCTCGGCGTTCCCAAGCATCGCGCGCCCGACGTCGTGATCGCCAGTGGCATGACCGAAGACGGCTACATACCCGTGGACTCGGCCACGCTAAAGACACGCTTCCCCGGCGTATACGCGGTCGGCGACGTCGCCACCGCGGGCGTGCCCAAGGCGGGAGTGTTTGCCGAGGGCGCGGCACGTGTCGTCGCCAATACGCTGATCGCCGAACTGCAGGGCGGCGATCCACCGGAACGGCACCTCGGGCGAGGCACCTGCTACATCGAGTTTGGTCGAGGCCGGATCGGCAGTGTGGACATCGACTTCCTGTCGGGCCCCGAGAAAACAGGCACGTTCAATGCTCCGTCGGCCGCCCTGATGGCCGACAAGGAGAACTTTGGCTCAAGCCGTCGGGCGCGGTGGTTCGCCAGCCGCAGCTGACCGCCTCCGCGAGATCTAGACCAAACGCCTAGGGCCGACCCTTGGCTTGAGTCCTCTCACAGGCCGCCCACTGCTTCGGGGCGGATGTGGCCGCAGGCGGGTTTGATCGGGCATCGTGCACAGCGCGATACGCGTTTCAGGTTCCACGCGCAATTGCCGATGCGTTGTCTCGAACCAAATGCGCAAGGAGCTGAAATCCGATGGCAGCAAACACAATTGAGAAGTGTCGTCTCGTCACCCGCAGCGACTTCGACGGTTTGGTATGCGCCGCCCTGCTGAAGGAGCTCGGGATTCTCGACGAGATCAAGTTCGTCCATCCAAAGGACATGCAGGACGGTCTCGTCGAGCTCAGCGACAAAGACATTACGACCAATCTGCCGTATGTCCCCGGTGTGCGCCTGGCCTTCGACCACCACGAGAGCGAGACCCTGCGCCTGGGTGAGCCAGACGAGAATCACATCATCGTCCCTGGTGCCCTCTCGGCCGCTCGCGTCGTGTACGACTATTTCGGAGGCGCCGAGCGCTTCAGCAGTGTCACCGAGTCCCTCATGGACGCCGTGGACAAGGCGGACAGTGCGCTGTTCTCGCTCGATGAGATCAAGACGCCCACCGGCTGGATCCTGCTCAGCTTCCTGATGGACCCGCGGACGGGCCTCGGCCGCTTCCGCGACTTTCACATCTCCAACTATCAGCTGATGATGAAGCTGATCGACGCCTGCGTTGAGTGCTCAGCCGAGGAAGTGCTGGACATGCCCGACGTGGCCGAACGGGTGAACCTCTACCGCGCCCACGCCGAAGCGGCGCAGGAGCAGCTGCTGGCGAGATCGACCGTCCACGGCAACCTGGTCGTCCTGGACCTCCGGGAGGACGAGGTGATCCACCCCACCAACCGCTTCATGATTTACGCGCTGTATCCCCAATGCAACATGTCGATCCACGTGCTGTGGGGCCTCAAACACCAGAACACCGTGTTCGCGATGGGCAAGTCGATCATCGATCGCTCCAGCAAGACGGACGTCGGTGCGCTCATGCTCACCTACGGCGGAGGTGGCCACGAGGCTGCCGGGACCTGCCAGGTGCCCAACGAGGATGCCGAGTCGGTGTTGGCGGAGCTCATCGAGCGCGTGGGCGCTGACGGCTAGCTCGACCCGCAGAGCACTCGGGGAGCCGGCCGGTGCTGGTGAGCAGCGCCACCGCCCCGCGGTCCCTTAGCCTCTGGACATCCAGAGAGCGACCAACAAGCCGACGGTCGATGAGATTCTCCTTGCGGAGAACCTGCGGGCGCTGGACGGATTTGCCGCTTCGTCCTTTCAGCTGATCTACATCGACCCACCGTTCAACACGGGCCGCGAGCAGGCACGCAGGACGCTGCGAACGGTATCTGACGAGCACGGGGACCGAACGGGCTTTCAAGGCCGCCGCTATACGACAAAACTGCTGTCGCAGAGCTCCTATCGCGACGTCTTCGAGGACTATCTGGAGTTTCTGGCCCCCCGTCTCGAGCACGCCCGGCGGCTGCTGAAGCCCCAGGGGACGCTCTATTTCCACATCGACTATCGCGAGTCCCACTACTGCAAGCTGCTGCTGGACGAGATCTTCGGCAGGGAGTGCTTTTTGAATGAGATCGTGTGGGCATATGACTTCGGTGGCCGCGCGAAGCGCCGCTGGCCTACCAAGCACGACACGATTCTGGTGTATGTGAGGGATCCCTCCGAGTACTACTTCGACTCCGCGGCGGTGGATCGCGAGCCGTACATGGCGCCAGGACTCGTGACGCCCGAGAAGGCGGCCCGCGGCAAGCTCCCCACCGACGTGTGGTGGCACACGATCGTCCCCACCAACGGCGCCGAGAAGACCGGCTATCCCACGCAGAAGCCTGAGGGCATCCTGCGCCGCATGGTCCAGGCCTCGACTAGGCCGGGCGACTGGTGCCTTGACTTCTTCGCCGGCTCGGGAACGCTGGGAGCGGTCGCCGAGAAGCTCGGACGGCACTATGTCCTGATCGACTCAAATCCAGAGGCCCTCGAGGTCATGCGCCTGCGCCTGCCGGCTGCCGCGGTCAGGATCCTCGCCGCTGAGGCGATGCGGACTGGCTCGCTACAGAGCGATGGCTGAGCGTGAGGGCCCACCGGTAGGATCACCTCGATGAGCGGAGATCCGGTCAGCTACAGCGCCGCCGGCGTGGACTACCAGACGCTGGACGCGGGCAAGCGACTGGCGATGGCCAAGGCGTTGGCCACCTCGCCGCTGCTCGCCGACAGAGGGGCGAGCGCGCTGGATGAGTCCCGTGGAGAGCCGGCCTTCGTATTCCAACTGGCCGGTCAGACGCTTGCGTTTGTGCTCGAGGGCCTAGGCACCAAGTCCGTGATCGCGCGGCAGGTCTTCGAGCAGCTCGGGATGAACCGGTTCGCGGAGGTCGCCTACGACACGGTGGGGGCGATCCTCAACGATCTCTGCTGTGTGGGCGCGCTGCCGCTCGTCGTGAACGCCTACTTCGCGACGGGCACCTCCGAGTGGTATCGCGACGAGCGTCGGGCCACAGCACTGCTCGAGGGGTGGGAGCGTGCCTGCTTGGACGCGGGCTGCGCGTGGGGGGAGGCGAGTCGCCGTCCCTGTCGGGCCTGGTGGGGGACGACGACATCGAGCTGGCGGGCAGCGCCGTGGGCGTGGTGCCCGTGGGACGCTCCGCGATTCTGGGTCGCGACCTGGCTGCGGGAGACGAGATAGTGCTTGTGGCCTCCAGCGGGCTTCACGCCAACGGCGCGTCCCTGGCAAGACTAATAGCTAACCGTCTACCTGAGGGTTATGGAACCGCACTTCCCAACGGCATCGGTTTCGGCGAGGCCCTGCTCGAGCCATCGGTCATGTATGTGCCGCTCGTCGCGACGCTGCTCGAGCGCGATGTGCCGGTCACCTACCTGAGTCACATCACTGGCCACGGCCTGCTCAAGCTGATGCGCCCGCAGCGCGAGCTGACCTACCGCATCGAGCGCATCCCCGTGGTGCCGCCGGTGCTCGACTTCATGGTCGAGCAGGCGGCCCTCGATGCCCCTGCCGCCTACTCAACGTTCAACATGGGCAGCGGCTTCGCCGTGTACTGCGCCGCGGGCGCCGGCGCGACGGTCGTCGCGGCGGCGGGCGAGCTCGGCCTGGACGCGCTTGTAGCCGGACGGGTAGAGGAGGGGCCGCGCCGCGTACTGCTCGATCCCGTCGGGGTGGAGTTCGAGGGAGAGCGCCTCGAGCTGTCCGCGAACCCCAGAGAAGGCTAAGCCTCGACTCTAGTATAGATAGTTTTCGGCTTTGCGTCTGCCTGGCCGGGGCCCGCTGTCGCGACTGGCTGGGCCCGCTGTCCGCGACCTTGACTTTAGACCCCTCGGACTTGGCCGCGCGGCCAATCTCGATGACCGCCTCGCCTGGCTAGTTGGCCAGTTCTGTCGTTCCCCCAGGCTTTACAGGCTGTTTGCACAGGCGCCTCGGACTTGCAGCCGTCGTGCTGGGTGGGTATGGTTGATCTATCGCCATTTGTTTCGGGACGTCTGAGAGAGGTCTGACGCCCGGGAACTTCGATGTCGCCGGGCCGTCATGGCTCCGGAGCTACCCGGATCGAGGCGGACCTGTCCATCAACAGAGGAGAGAAGCTGATGCGCAGTGCATCTATCCGTTTGGCTTTGTTCGGCCTTTTCGTAGCGACCTTGGGTCTGCCAGCCGCCGCAGGGGCGGCGCCGGCCGTGACACTCAAGGTGAAGGCCGTGCCGATCCAAAAGAATCCCAGCTCCAACGGCGGCCCGACCTACCCACACACCGGCAACATCCGCGGTGCTGGTACCGATGTCGAAGCGGAATTCCACATCAGTGGTACCGAATACGGTGGATTCCCGTCACCGCTGACTCAGGTGACCTTCTATACGCCGCCCGGTTCGAAGTTGACGACCAAAGGGTTCACGACGTGCTCGAAAGGCGTGCTTGAAAGCCATGAAGTCCAGAAGTGCCCGAAGAAGTCCGTGGCCGGTCCCAAGGGGATCGCGAGCGGTGTCGTGAGCTTCGGTGAACGCGTGTGCATGAGAACCTGACGGTTCAGCCTTTCTTCGAGGAAGGCGGCATGCTCGCGTTCTACGCCGAAGGTGTCACGCCGGCCTCCATCGAATTGCTCTCGACGGGGCGGTTCAGCACGGTCAGTGGGTCCGGTCCGGTGTTGACGACTGAAGTTCCGCTCGTCGCGACCGTGCCCGGTGCCCCGTACGGGTCCGTGGAATTCATCAAGGTCAAGGTCGGTGCTGCCTTCATGAAAGGCAAGAAGCTCGTCTCCTACGGCACTCTTCCGAAGACGTGCCCGAAGGGCGGCTTCAACGTCAAGGCGGAACTGAAGTTCCTCAGCGGCGAAACGACGAGCGTGACCGCAAGGCCGCCTTGCCCCAAGAAATAGGACTAGCCGGCTAGAACACGTTGGTCGAAGCGTAAGCTCAGCGTAGGCAGACAAGCGAGGGGCGATCTCGTCACGGTAGATGGGATCGCCCTCTCGCTGTAGAAACGTAGAGGAAGGGTCTGGTTGGGGTTAAGGATGCAGGGCATCTTGAAGAGGAGAGGCGCGGCCATTTTCGCCAGTGCGGCTGGTGTGCTAGTGCTCGTGGGGGTGGTGCTGCTGGCTACCTCCGCCGGGGGCTCTGGAGGCACCTATCAGGTCCGTGCGATCTTCGACGACGCTGCCAACCTGATAGGCGGCGAGGACGTCAAGGTCGACGGCGTGAAGGTCGGCTCGGTCGGAACGGTCACCCCCACGCCACAGGCCAAGGCCGCTGTCGTCCTGGAAATCAGCAACCCCGGCTTCAGGGACTTCCGTGAAGACGCCAGCTGCATAATCCGCCCCCAGTCGCTGATCGGCGAGAAGTTCGTGGACTGCCTGCCAACCCAGCCAATCGCCGAAGGAGCAACTCCGAAGCCGTTCCTGAAAGTCATCCCCAATGGCCAGGAAGGGGCGGGTCAGAGGCTACTGCAGCGTGCAGCACAACTCCAGTCCGGTTCGACACCGATCTGCTCAACGACATCACCCAGCGCTCCGAGGCCGAACGCCTGCGAATCATCCTCAACGAACTCGGGGTCGGCCTCGCGAACCGCGCCAGCGACATACACGAAGTGGTGGAACGCGCCGACCCGGCCCTGCGGGAAACCAACAAGGTGCTGCACATCCTCGCCACCGAAAACAAGGTCCTGTCAAACCTGGCACTCGAAGGCGACCGGGCGATAACGCCGTTCGCCGAAGTGCGCAAGGAGGTCGCCGACTTCATCGCGCAGAGCAACACGGTGGCCAAGGCCAGTGCCCTGCATCGCAGCGCCATCGGACGCAACTTCGAAGAGTTCCCCGCCTTCCTGGAACAGTTCGAGCCGGCGATGGAACGCCTCGGCAAGCTCGCGGACCAGACGATCCCCACGTTTCGCAACCTGAATGTCGCCGCTCCGGGAATCGACAAGACCTTCGAGAAGCTGGGGCCGTTCTCCAAGAGCTCAGAAAAGTTCTTCAAAAGCTTCGGCAGCACCGCCAAGGTCTCGGGGCCCGCGCTGAAGGCCTCCGAACCGCTGCTGAACGATATCGCTGCTTTCGGCACCACCGCCAAGCCGTTTGCCGGCAACTTCGCCCAGCTGCTCTCCAGTCTGCGTGAAACCGGTGGTCTGGAGCGCATCATGGACTTCATCTTCGTGGGGGCTGGGGCATCCAACGGGTACGACGCGCTCGGGCACTTCCTGCGCGCCGAAGTGCTGGCTAACCAGTGCGAGACATACTCGATCACGCCCGCGAACGGCTGCAGCGCGAACTTCATCAACCGGGGTCCTTCGACCGCAAAAACGGCCTCTCTCAAATCCAGCTCGATCCCCAACGCGTTGACCACCAGCGTCGTGATGGACCGCACTCTCGACGTCCTGAAAGGCGCCTCTCCCGCCCAGGCGATCAAAGCCTTCCCTGGCAAAATCTCTCGAGCTGGCGCCATCTCGCTGTCAGAAGCGGCCAGGCTCATCGGTTCCGCCGGCGGCTCGGCGGCGACGCCGACGGCCCAGCCCGTCGGCGGCTCCAGCGCGGGTACCACCTACTACACCCCAGCCGAAGAAAGCTCCGGCGTCGGCGGGGCGCTGCTGAACTACCTCCTCGGGAACTGATCAGACGATGAACTCTCGAATCCTCAGCCGGCTGATCACGCTCTTGTTGGCAATGTTGGCGCTCACTCTGCCAGCGGGGATCGCCGCAGCCGAAACCGGGGTCACCGCTACAACCGAAACGAGCGCAACCACCACGCCGACGGAAACGGCCTCCCAGAGCCCGCCGCCGGCAACCGCGCCCACAACCACCAGCACCTCACCGGAAACAACCACTACCGCCAGTGCGCCGGTCACGCCGGAAGTCAAGGCGCAGACACCGCAAGCGCAGAGCACCACACCCACGCGCAGCGCCACGCCCGCACGCCATTCCCGCAAGCACAAGAACAAGTCAGGGCGGACAGGCGCAGGCGCAAAGGAACGAGCCGAAGAAAAAGCCTTCGCGCACCACAAGAAGGCTCCCAAGCCATCGACCGTGACCCCGGGACTGCCCTCCAGCCTCAGTGGATCGATCTCGGGCGTACCCAACTTCTTCGTCAACAGCTTCTCGATCCCGCCGTTTCTGCTGCCGATCTACCAGGCCGCCGGCACCGCCTACGGGATCCCGTGGCAGGTGCTCGCGGCGATCAACGAAGTCGAGACCGACTACGGACGCGATCTGTCAGTCTCGAGCGCCGGAGCGGAGGGCTGGATGCAGTTCCTGCCCTCTGAGTGGAACCAGTTCGGAGTGGACGCCACCGCCCAGGGCTACGAGGATCCCTACAACCCCGCCGACGCGATCTTCGCCGCCGCCCGATACCTGAAGGCGGCCGGTGGGGACAAGAACATCAAGGCGGCGATCTTCTCCTACAACCACTCCCAGGCCTATGTGGCGTCGGTGATGCTGCGGGCACAACTGCTCGGCGGCACACCCTCCGGTCTGCTGGGCGCGATCACCGGCCTGACCGAAGCGCGCTTCCCCGTGCATGCCCCGTCGCACTTCGCTGACGGCTTCGCCTCCGTCCCCGCGGGCCCATCCGGCGCCCAGCAGGAGATACCCGCAACCACCATCTACTCCGAAGCCGGTGCCCCGGTGATCGCCGTGCAGGACGGTGTGGTCACCAGAATCGGAGACTCCCCGACACTCGGCCACTACATCTCCCTGCGCGACGCGTTCGGGAACACCTACACCTACGGGCAGCTCGGCGAAACCGCAAAGCTCTACCCGGTGCTCCAACTGCGCGGCCACTCCGCCTCCGCGCTGGCCACCGCGCGCCCATCCGGTCCCGCCCGCGAACCGCAACCCAGCGGGCCGGCGAGCGCCGGGATACAGCCGCGCTCGCCGCTGTCGGCCGCCGCGGCGGGCTCGTCGCTCGCGCTGGGAGCCGCGGCGGGAATCGACTCGGCTCCATCGAGCGCCGCCAAAGCCCCGGTCGCAAAAGCGCCGGCACCGGTCTCGCCGGTCGTGCGCCAGTTCCGGGCCGGCCCGGACGAGGTCTACCTCCATCCTTTGGCCGTGGGCGTGCAGGTGATCGCCGGAACCGTGCTCGGGCATCTCGGCGCGGGCGAATCATCGAGTGATCAACCGCACATGATCTTCCAGATCCGCCCGGCGGGAGCGGCCTCGCCGCTGATCGACCCCAAGCCGATCCTCGACGGGTGGGTGCTCCTGGAAGACACCTCGGTCTACAAAGCCAAGGGCACCGACCCGTTCGCCCAGACCAAACCGAGCGCCGGGCAGGTGCTGCTGGAGTCAAAGAACCAGCTCGAGCAGCAGGTGCTGCGCAATCCTTCGATCCACATCTACTCCTGTGGGCGCGGCGACATCCAGAGCGGGCAGATCGACCGGCGCGTGCTGGCGGTGCTCGAGTTCCTGTCCGTGTCGGGCCTCTCACCGACCGTCTCGGCGCTGAAGTGCGGCCACACCGGTTCCTCCGGCGAATACCGGTCTGGGGAGGCGGTCGAACATATCCAGGATCAACGGCGTGCCGATCGCCGGCCACTCCGGTCCGGGCTCGGTGACGAGCTCGACGATCCACAAACTCCTCGGCCTGCAGGGAACCGTCCGTCCGCTTCAAATAACGAGTCCTGCGGGTCACGCCGCGGCGGCCAACGTGATCGTTGCGCATGGTCCCTACACCCACATCCACATCGGCTTCGCCTCGCCCTACTCGAGCAACGCTCGCCTCGCCAGGGCCGTGAACTCGGTGCTCAGCCCCAGTCAGTGGATCAAGCTGATCGCGCGCCTGGGGGAGATCCCCAACCCGACCGTCGCCACCGGACCCTCGTCGGCGGCGATCCCGGACAGCTCGTCCTCCACGACCGGCACGGGCAAGTAGGCAAGATGGCCAGCGTAAGCCCACCCAAGCCCCCCGCCTCACACCCACCCGCCCCTGGCGACGGGCCGGGGCCCGTTCGCTCGAGCCCCGTGGGAGCCGGCCGCGTCCTTGCGCTCGGAGGTCTGGCGTTGGTGGTGCTGATCGTCGCCTACCTAGTGTTCGCCGGTGGCGGGGGAGCTACCTACCACCTGGAATTCGCCGACGCCGGACAGCTGGTCAAGGGCGACCAGGTGCAGGTCGGGGGTGTCCCCGTGGGCTCGATCAAGAACATCCAGCTGACAAGCAGCGAGAAGGCGCTCGTCACGATCAGCGTGGACTCCTCGCTGACCCCCCTGCATGAAGGCACCACCGCCGAAATCAGGGTCCCGTCGCTGTCGGGTGTAGCCAACCGCTACATCATGCTCTCACCCGGCCCCAACAACAGGCCCGCGCTGCAGGATGGCGCGACGCTGCCGATCACGACCACCAAGGGCGTGGTTGACATCGACCAGCTGTTCAACGCGCTCAACCCGCGTACCCGCAAGGGCCTGGCGGAGTTCATCGAAGGCTCCGCCGAACAGTACGCTGGCGCGGAAGCCGCCGTGAACCTCGACAGCGAGTACTTCGGCCCAGCGCTGAACGCGGTGAGCCACGTGTTCTCCGAACTCTCCGCAGACCAGCCCCTGCTGACGAAGTTCCTGATCAACACCGCCGACGCGCTGCAGATCATCGGCGCGCACTCAGAACACCTGACCGACCTGATCGAAAACTCAGACATCACCTTCCAGGCGACCGCCGCTCACCAAGAAGCCCTCGCCCAGGGGCTCAAAGAGCTGCCGGCCACGCTGGCCGCCGGCAACAAAACGTTCAAGGAACTTCCCTCCACGTTCCGGGTCCTGAAAGAACTCGTGGACGTGTCGAAGCCCACATCCAAGCCACTGGATAGGTTCCTCTCGGCCCTCACGTCGCTGCTGCAGAGGGGCGCCCCGGTCGTGCGCAATCTCGGCGCCGCGATCAGCCAACCCGGCCCCAACAACGACCTTACCGATGCGGCGCTCGGGTTCCCGGCGCTGGCCAAGACACTTGAAACGAGCTCGCCGGACACCGTCAAGTCGCTCGAAGAATCGGTGCCCATCACGGCCATGTTCGGCCCCTACACCCCCGAGCTCGAGGGCCTGTTCCGCGACTTCGGACAGGACACCGCCTACTACGACGCCAACGGACACTACGCCCGCATCGGCCCGACATTCGACAGCTTCGCCCTCGGTGAACACAACACGCTCAAACCCGCCACCCCGGCCCAGGGCCTGGAAGGCCTGAAGACCGGTCAGCTGCGCCGCTGCCCGGGCTCGGCCACCCAGCCGGCCGCCGATGGCTCCTCGCCGTTCACCGACGAAGGCAAGCTCAATTGCGACCCGACGCAGGTGCCGTGATGAACCGCAGACGTCAGAGCTCACTCGCGGGCAGTCCGCTGCTGATCGGGGCGGTCACCACCCTGATCGTGATCGTCGCCGTGTACCTCTCCTACAACGCCAACAGCGGCCTGCCGTTCGTGCCCACCTACAACATAAAGGCCGAACTGCCGAACGGATCCAACCTCATCAAGGGGAACGACGTGCGCATCGGCGGTACCCGCGTTGGTGTGGTGGAAGCGCTCACGCCGGTTCAGAACAAAAAGACCGGCAGGGTAGTGGCGGTCGTGAGCATGAAGCTCGAAAAGAAGATCGAGCCGCTGCCGGTGGACACCACCACAATCGTGCAGTCGCGCTCCTCGATCGGCCTGAAGTACCTGGAGCTGATCAAGGGACACTCCAAGGAAGGGATCAAGGCCGGGCAGACGATCCCCCTATCGCACTCGAGCGAACCGGTGGAGATCGACGAGTTCTTCGACATGTTCGACGCAAAGACCCGTGTGGCCAGCCAGCACAACCTGACCAATTTCGGCACTGGTCTGGCCCAGCGCGGCAGCGGCATAAACGAGGCGCTCCACGAACTGCGCCCGCTGGTCAACAACGCGACGCCCGTGCTGCAGAATCTCGCCTCTCCGCAGACAGACCTGGCCGGCTTCTTCAAAGGCCTCGACAGCGCCGCCAAGGAGAGCGCGCCGGTAGCTCAACAGCAGGCGGACTTCTGGACCAACCTGGATACGCTCTTCAAGGCGTGGGCGAGCGTCGCGCCCGCGCTCGAACGGACGATCGAGGGTGGACCGCCGGCGCTGGAACAGGCCACCCGCTCGCTGCGCTCCGAGGCGTCGTTCGTGGAAAACTCAACCGAGTTCATGCGCCTGCTGCGGCCCGCGGCGAAGGCGCTGCGCACCGCCGCCCCGGCATTCGGACGGGCCGTGGAAGCCGGCGTCACGGACTTCAAGGTCGCCACCGCGCTCAACACGCGCATCGCGAACTCGCTGAGCACGCTGCGCTCGTTCGCCGAAGATCCGGTCGTCTCCCTGGGTCTGAACGACCTGACGGAAACGCTGCGGATCGGCAACCCGGTGGTCTCCGGGCTGGCCTCCGAGCAAACGACCTGCAACTACCTCACGCTAACGTTCCGCAACGTCGTGAGCCTGCTCAGCCAGGACATCGGCGTCGGCACGCTGGCGCGCGCAACGATCGTGCTGGCGCCAAACGGCCCCAACAACGAGGGCTTCCCGTCATCTGGGCCGGCGAACGGGCCGTCGATCGACCACTCCCCCGCGCCACTGGGCAAAGTCGGCGAAGTCGGTCCGCTGGTTGACGACAACCACGTGCACGCCAACCCGTATCCCAACGTCGCCGGCCTGAGCCAGCCGAAGCTGTGCGAAGCCGCCAACGAGAAATTCGAAGCCGGCAAGGCCGTCATCGGGCACGTATCCGCCAGCAACGGGACCGTCCACGACGAAACCAACCGCGCGGAAAACCAGTACGGCCAGACCTACCCCGCCTCGACGCTGAAGGAACTCGCCATCAACAGCAAGGGTGAACCGCTGAGCGTCGCCAAGGAAAAGGAAAAAGAAAAAGCGGCGGCTGAAGCCAAGGCCAAGAAGAACAGGAAGGGCAAGAACGCCAAGGGCAAGAAGAAGGCCAAGGGGAAGAAGAAATGAGCGGCCTGCGTTTCTGGAACCGCCGCGATGAGATTCCCGTCGCAGAACTCGGCAAGTCAAACCCCGTGCGCTTTGGGGCGGCCGTCCTGGTGGTGCTCGCGGTCGTCGTCTACTTCGGCTTCACCAAGCACATCCCGTTCAAGCACGGCTTCCGCGTGAACGCTGTGTTCAACAACGCCCTGAACATCGCCCCCAAGTCGCCGGTGCGGATCGCCGGCGTGAACGTCGGAGTCGTCAAGTCGATCAAGCGCTTGAGCGCCAACGTCGGCGAAGTCAGCATGGAAATCGAAAAGAAGGGTCTGCCGATCCACACCGACGCCACACTGAAGATCAGGCCGAGGATCTTCCTGGAAGGCAACTGGTTCGTCGAACTGCAGCCCGGCAGCCCATCCGCCAAGACGATCTCCTCCGGCTACACGATCCCGGTCACGCAGACCGCCGACCCGGTGCAGATCGACCAGGTGCTGAGCATCCTCAACCAGGACACGCGCGTCAATCTGCAGGAATTCCTCGCCGAATACGGCCGCGCGTTGACCGAAAAGCCGACAAAGGCAGAGGACGCGATCCAGGATCCGGAAGTCAGGGGCCTGAACGGCGCGCAGGCGCTGAACAAGTCCTACCAGAAAGGCACCAGCGCGCTGGAAGGCACGGCGATCGTCAACCAGGCGCTGGCGGGCACCAACAAGGGCGATCTCTCCAAACTGATCGGCTCCGTCCAGAAGGTGACCGCCGCTCTCGACGTCCACGAAAACGAGCTCGGCGAATGGGTGGACAACTTCAACACGTTCCTGCACAACTTCGCGGCGCAGTCACAGAGCCTCAGCCAGACGGTCGCCGAGCTACCCGGGGCCGTGCACAGCATCCATCGTGCGTTCACCGCGTTTGACGCCGCGTTCCCACCGGTGCGCTCGTTCGCCAAGGCGCTCATCCCGGGTGTCAAGCAGACCCCTGAGACGATCGCTGCGGCGCTGCCGTGGATCGAACAGGTGAAGGCTCTGCTCGGTCCCGAAGAACTCGGCGGAGTCGCCAAGGGTCTGCGTCCCGCCGCGCTGTGGACCGCCCGCCTGCTCGGTTCGCAGGTCTCTTTCCAGAAGCAGACAGGCGAATTCTCAAAGTGCCTGACGAACGTCTTCTTCCCGGCCGGCAACACCAAGCTGCAAGACGGATCGAACACCAGCGGCGTGGAAGACTACAGGGAGTTCTGGTACACCATGGCGGGCCTCGCGGGCAACGGCCAGAGCTTTGACGGCAACGGCATCATGACCCACTTCCTGGTCGGCTCGGGCGGGGACACGTTCCGGTCGGCGCCGGTCAGCGAGGTCGGCAGCAAGGTCAAAGGCGTGCAGCTGATCGCGCGCACGCCGCTGGCTCCGCAGGGGACCCGACCGCGCTTCCCGGAAGCGGAGCCCCCATACAAGCCGCTGGTGCCCTGCTCCACGCAGAAGCTGCCCGAATTCAACGGCCCGCTGTCTGAAGGTCCCGCGGACGGAAGCAACGGATGAGCACACCGCCACAGGACACAGGACGGGGCATCGGCGACCAGATCGGGCGCTACCGCACGGCCTTCATCGCGGTCATCACGCTGATCGTGATCGCCGCCGTCTCCGGCGGCTACATACTCGCCCACCAGAGGCTGACGCTGCCGGGTTGGGTTCCCGTGATCGGCAGCAACTTCTTCACCCTGAAGGGCGAATTCTCCACCGCGCAGGCGGTGACCCCCGGGCAAGGGCAGGCAGTCACGATCGCCGGCGCCAAGATCGGCGAAATCGCCAGCGTGGACCTGCAGAACGGCAAGTCGATCGTGACGATGAACGTGACGCCCAAGTACGCCCGCTACCTGCACCGCAACGCGACGATGCTGCTGCGACCCAAGACCGAACTGAAGGACGTAACGGTCGAGGTCGATCCCGGCACCGCAGCGGCCGGCAGGTTGCGCAGCAGTGAAGTGATCCCCATCTCACAGACCTCGCCGGACATCAACTTCGATGAATTCCTGGGCGCGCTGGACACCGAAACACGCTCCTACCTGCAGCTGCTGCTCGCCGGCGCTGGAAAAGGGCTGCAGGGCAACGGCGCCAACCTGGCGGCGATCTTCAAGCGCTTCTCGCCGATGGCGCGCAACCTGACCGAGATCACCCACGAACTGAAGAGACGCCAGGCCTACATCGCCGGCGGGATCCACAACTTCCGCCTGTTGATGGAAGCGATCGGCGGCAAGGACAAGCAGCTCTCGGAGGTGATCGACTCCTCAAACGCCGTGTTCAGGGTCTTCGCCCAACAGGACCGCAACGTGGAAAAGACGCTGCATCTGCTGCCCGGCGCGCTGTCCAAGACACAGAAGAACCTCGGCAAGTTCGCGACCGCGTTCAACGTCCTCGGCCCCACGGTCAAGAAGCTGCAGCCATTCGCCACCAACCTCGCCCCCGTCGAGGAAGCCTCACGGCCGCTATTCAAGAGCACCACGCCGATCCTCAAGAAAGAAATCAGGCCCTTCACCCGTGAAATCCTGCCGTTCATCCAGAAGCTCGGCCCGTCCTCCCAGAACCTCGCGGAAGCGAGCCCGAACCTGGCGACCGCCTTCCAGGTGTTCAACGAATTCTTCAACGAGATCGCATACAACCCCGGACCGAACCAGGGAGGCTTCCTGTTCTTCCTGGACTGGGCGAACCACAACTTCAACAGTGTGCTCTCGAGCGCCGACGCGCACGGCACACTCGGCCACAGCCTCGTGTACTTCAACTGCGAACTCGTGAAGATCCTCGGGGGCGTAGAGGAAATCAACCCGACGGTGAGGCTGATCCTCGGCCTCTTGAACCCACCATCCGGGTCGGTCTGCCAGAACACGGGCACCTCCGCCGTGACGACGAAAGCCACCGCCGCGAGCGCCGCCTCGGCGCACGCCTCCCACGCCAAGCCGGGCGCGGTGTTCGGCAAAGGAGCGGGCTCGCTGGGTAACGCTCTGGCCACGATCGCGGGACACCACTGACATGCAGAAGCGCGCTCCCACACTCGCCAACATCCTGGTGATCACGCTCTTTGCGTTGTCGTGCTTCGGCCTCTTGCTGTTCCTGTGGGAGTCATTCGGCGGTCCCGTGCCGCTGAAGCCCAAGGGATACCGCTTCACGATCTCCTTCCCCCAGGCGCTGCAGCTCGCCGAACAGGCCGATGTGCGGATCTCCGGCGTGCCGGTGGGACACGTGGTCAGCTTCAACGTCAACACGAACGGTCGCGCCGACGCGACCGTCGAAATGGACCACCAGTACGCGCCGGTGAGGGCGAACATGCACGCGCTCCTGCGCCAGAAGACGCTGCTGGGTGAGACCTATGTGCAGCTGAACCCGGAGGGCAACGGCGGCCCGTTCATAGCGGACAACGGCCACCTGGCCAACAGTCAGGTCGAACCGTCGGTGACGCTCGATCAGATCCTCTCGCTGTTCACGCCCAGGGTGCGCAACGACTGGAAAGTGTGGATGCAGGCCTCCGCCGCGAGCTTCGAAGGACGGGCGGAAAGCCTCAACGCCGACTTCGCCTCGCTGCAGCCATTCGTTTCATCGACCAACAAACTGGTCGGCGTCCTCGCCAGCCAGGAGGGCGCGCTGCGCCAGGTGATCAAGAACACCGGCGTTCTCTTCAAGGCCCTCTCTGGCCGCGACCATCAGCTGCGGGGACTGATCGAACACGGGGAGCAGACCTTCCACGCCGCCGCCAGCGCCAGCGAAGCGTTCGCCCAGACGTGGCGTGAACTGCCCTCCTTCGAGAGCTCCTCGCGGGTGGCGTTCAAAGAACTCGACCGCTTCGCCGCCGACGCCAATCCGTTCCTGAAGGAATTCCAGGCGGCGGAGCGCAAGCTGGGCGCCACCTCCAAGGCGTTGGCGCCGTTCGCACCCCCCTTCGAACGGATGCTGGTCGGACTGGGGGCGCTCACCAAAGCCTCCAAGAAGGGCCTGCCGGCCTTCAGCAAGTCGCTGAAGCTGCTGGAGCCAGAGCTCGGGAACGTCGGGCCAGTGCTGCACAACTTCGACCCGTTCCTGCAATACCTCGGGCAGTACCAACAGGAGCTGCAGTCCTTCTTCGGCAACTTCGCCGCCGCCACCGAGGGTCGCGACACCAACGCCAACAACCCGACGGCGCCGACTCTTCACTATCTGCGCACGATGCAGATCATCAGCCCCGAGAGCCTGGCCGTCTTCAAAGAACCGATCGGCACCGATCGCGCCAACGCCTACCCGCAGGCGGGCGTCTTCAGCTCGCTGCTGACCAACGGCCTGCAGGTGTTCGAAGGCCACAACTGCGCGAACTCCTCACCGGCGGTCACGGGTCCGTCCAACGAAACGGTCTCCCAGGGTGTCATCGAACAGCTGGTCGAACTGCACGTCGCCAACAAGCCGGAAGGCACCACCAACGAAGTGCCGGCGCCACCGTGCAACCAGCAGGGACCGCTGCCGTTCAACGGCGTCTCCAGCCAATACCCGCACGTCGTCTACTCGGGCAAATGAGCCTGCCGCTCAGGCCGGCTCGCTGAACGCCGCCCGCAACGCTCGTTCGTGCCCGAGGAAGGGGACGAGCGTGAAATACAACAGCTCCTGCAGCGAATCCTCGAGCGTCCCGCTCTTTCCCTCCAGAACGCTCAGATAGATGGTCTGCGTAACGCCACCGAGGATCTCTTCCGCCAGCTTCGGCGGGAGCTCAGCGCCGTGCGCGGACTCGGCCCTGCCCAGTTCGAGGATCGGCAGGATCCGGTGCATGGCCTGGTCGTAGCGCTCCAGGGCACGCGGTCCAGCGGCCAGGATCTCGACCATCGCCACACGCGCAAGCGCCGGGTCCTGCGAGAGCATTCGCAGCAGCGCCCGCAGAGCGCCGCGAATCCCATCGGTCCACGAGCTCGACTGCTCGTAGGCATCGACCGCACACGCGCTCAGCCGGCCGACAAGCACCCCATAGGCGGTGAGGAAGCAATCCTCCTTGCTTTTGAAGCTCTCATAGAAGGTCTTGCGGGAGACGCCGGCGCGCTTGATCACATCCGCCACGGCGACCTCCGCGTAGCCGCGGCGCGCGGCGGTGTGGACCATCGCGTCGAGGATCCGCTCGCGCTGGTTCTCGAGGACGAACTGGCGCGAGAGACCGTGACGTCCACGCGGAAGCTGGGCGCTCCCGGCTCTCGGATGGGATGATGTGCGCTTCAGGGAAGCGGCCATGAAAGCTTTCTCCCGTGCCGCGTGGAATCGACCCCACGCAACGGGCGCCTGGGATCAGGACCCCCTCCATTGGCTACTATAGTCGAGAACCGTCGCTGCGGTGAGCCGAGCCCGTCCCGGTCGGCTAGCGGTTGATCCGTGGCGGCGCGAGGGCTAGGATCACTCGGATGGAGAGGGTTTGGGGATGAGCGAGGGCGACGGGCTAGAGGACGAGTACATCGAGGAGGGCGTGGATCCAGAGACCCAAGCCACACTCGATCGCGCAGCCGAATTCCAGTATCACTCCGATGATCTGGACTTCGAGACAGAGCGCGAGAGCGGGGCGTGGTCGATTCGCTGCCACGACGTCGTCAAGCGCCTCGGCGGCATCCCGGTCCTCAACGGCCTGAACCTGGCGCTACCGGACGAGACCGTCACCGTGGTGCTGGGTCCGTCGGGGACCGGCAAGAGCGTGCTGATAAAGAACATGATCGGCCTGATGTTCCCCGACTCCGGGGACATCATCGTCCACGGGCAGTCCGTCCCCACGCTGACGATGCCCGAGCTCTTGAAGATGCGCCGGCGGATCGGGGTGCTGTTCCAGGATGGGGCCCTGTTCGGCTCGATGCCGGTGTTCGACAATGTCGCGTTCCCACTGCGCCAGCACACGGAAATGTCCGAGACGCAGATCGCCGAAAGGGTCAAGCAGCGCCTGGCCGACGTCGGCCTGGCCGACGCCGAGCGCTACATGCCCTCGGAGCTCTCCGGGGGGATGCGCAAGCGGGCGGGGTTCGCCAGAGCGCTCATTATGGAACCGGACGTCGTGATCTTCGACGAGCCCGACTCAGGCCTGGATCCGGTGCGCACCGCGCTTTTGTGCGAGCTGATCCAGGAGATGCACGCCGCCAACGGAGGCACCTACATAGTCGTCACCCACGACATCGCCTCGGCGCGGCGAATCGGCGAGTACATCGCACTGTTGTGGAAGGGTCGAATCGTCGAGGCCGGAGACGCAAAGCGCATGTTCTCCTCGGAAAACCCGTTCGTCAGGCAGTTCCTGAGCGGCTCCGCCGAGGGTCCGCTGGGCATGGACTGACCGGTCGCGGATCAGCGGTTCGCTGGCCAGCAACGGATGGCGACTGTGGCCAATACCGACCTACAGGTCTCGAGGCTGTGCTTGGGTGGGAACGTCTTCGGCTGGTCGCTGGATCAGTCAGCTTCCTTTGAGGTACTCGACGCTTACGTTGCGGGGGGCGGCAACTTCATCGACACCGCCGACTCCTATGGCCACTGGACGGCCGCTGGCGCGGGTGCTTCCGAGCGCATAATCGGAGCCTGGATGGCGGATCGCGGCAATCGCGAGCGGCTCGTGATCGCCACCAAGGTTGGTATGTCGCCCGAGAGCCCAGGACTCTCGAAGAGCCTCATCAGATCAGGCATAGAGGGATCGTTGGAGCGTCTCGGGATCGACACCGTCAACCTCTACTACGCGCATCGTGACGACCCCGAGACACCGCTGCAGGAGACGCTCGGCGCCTTCCAGGGACTGATCGACGAGGGCAAGGTTCGCTACGTGGCGGCGTCGAACTACGGTGCCGCCCGTCTGGCGCAGGCGCTCGACCTCGGCGAACGCGCCGACATGGCCTCCTACGTGGCGCTGCAACCCCATTACAACCTGCTCGAGCGTGGGCAGTACGAGGGGGCGCTTGCGAGGCTCTGCGCCGAGCGCGGTTTGGTCTGCGTCCCCTACTACGGGCTGGCCAGAGGCTTTCTGACCGGTAAGTACCGGCGTGGTGGGGAGCAGATCGACAGCCCGCGGGCGGCGGGCGTGCGCGAGGCCTACTTCAACGAGCGTGGTTTTGCCGTGCTGGAAGTGCTCGACGTGCTCGCGGCCGAGCATACGACGAGCGTCGCCGCCGTGGCGTTGGCCTGGCTGGCTGCCCAGCCGACCGTGCTCGCGCCGATCGCCAGCGCAACCTCGATAGAGCAGCTCTCCGAGTTGCTGCCCAGCATCCAGCTCGAGCTCTCCGCTCAAGAGATCGCGCTTCTAAACGACGCGAGCAACGAGCAATCCGCCGAAGGGACGATGATCTAAGGGCGCAGGCGAACAGGCAGTGTCTTGAGCTGATTGGCGAACGGCGACTCGACGTAGGTCGGCGTGCCGGCTATCTGCATGTCGGGGAAGCGCGCGAGCGTCTCCTCGGTCAGGATTCGCAGCTCCAGGCGCGCGAGCGCCGTCCCGAGGCAGAAGTGCCGCCCGCCCGCTCCGAACGCCTGGTGCTCGGGGTTGCGGGTCACGTCAAAGCGGTCTGGATCCTCGTAGCGGGCCTCGTCTCGGTTGGATGACGGGTACCACATCACGAGCTTCTCGCCCTTGCTGACCTTCCGGCCGTGCAGTTCGGTGTCCTGGGTGGCGGTGCGCGCGAAGTGCCCAAACGCGGGGAACATGCGCAGCGACTCCTCGACCGCGGCGGGTACGAGCGACGGGTCCGCGAGCACCATACGCAGCTGCTCACGGTTCTCCATCAGCGCTCGCATGCCGCTGCAGTAGGTCGCCTTGGTGCTGTCGTTGCCGGCTGCCATCAGCAGCACGAAGCCCATCACGATCTCGTGGTCCTCGAGCCGCTCACCGTCGATCTCGGCGTGGACGAGCACGCTCGTCAGATCATCGGTAGGCGTCTGCCTGCGCTCGGCTATTAGCCTGCCGCAACGCTCAAAGACCTCCGGCACGTCGCGCTCCATCACACTCTGTGCTCCCTCGGGCGTCACGTCGGGATCACCAGCGCTAACGAGCGCGTTCATCAGGCGCGCCCAGACCTCGTCGTCCTCCGGGGGCAGGCCCATGAAGCTGCCGATCACGCGAGACACCGCCGGCTGAGCGACTTCGCTGACCAGGTCGCAGTGCTCGCGACCGTCGAGTCGGTCGAGTATGTCCATCGCGATCGCGCGGATCGGCCCCTCGTGCTCGGCGATGCGCTTAGGTGTGAAGCCACGCTGGAACAAGGCCTTCAGGCGATCGTGCTTGGGCGGGTCCATGCCGATGAACATCGCCTGTTGCAGCTCTAGCGAGACGCCCGCGTTCTTGGTGGCAGTAAACCCACCGATCTCTGATGAGTAGATCCGCCAGTCGCGGCTGACCTCGTGCACGTCGTCGGCTGTGGTCACCGACCAGAAACCGTCCTCGTCGGGGAACTCGGTGAAACCGTCGGTCCAGTGCACCGGGCACTCCGAGCGCAGCCGCCGGAACAGCTCGTGCGGCGGCCCCTCCCGGAAGTTCGACCGATCGCCGACGCGCACCCCATCGAGTGGCGTCTGCTCCTGGCTGGTAGAGCTCAACGTATCCTCCCCATCTAGGCTTGGTCGTTTCTACCGACGGAGCCTACTCCTCGGCGGGCCACCGCCGAGGAGCTATCCGCCGATCGGACGGCTCGCCTAGACCACGGTAAGCGCCGCCTGCCTCAGCGGTGCGTGAAGCTGAGCAGCTGAGAGTCGGGGTCGCGCAGCCAAACACCGTCTGCGTCCCCCAGCGGCTCGAGCTCTCCCTTCGCGCCGGACGATTCGACAGCGGCGGCGAGATCTTGCAGCGCTCGCTGGCTGCTCAGCTGAAAATCGATCATTCTCAAACCGGGAGAGTTCTCGGGCGGGGGCCCGCCGTCGCGGCTCTGCCAGGAGTTCACACCGATGTGGTGGTGATAGCCGCCGGCGGCGAGAAAGCTGGCGGAGGGGAGACTCGCCTGCTCGGCAAACCCAAGTGTGTCGCGGTAGAACGCGGCGGCACGTGGCACGTCTGCGACCTTCAGGTGAACGTGCCCGATCGAGGTGCCCGGCTCGACAGCGGCTGTCGTGCCGGTGCTCGCCTGAGCAAGCAGGTCCTCGAGGTCCAGGGGGATCGTGTACATCACCACACCGCGCCCGCCGGGTCCCCGCCGCCAGGACTCCGCCGGACGGTCCGCGTACAGCTCGATCCCCAGGCCGTCGGGGTCACTCAGATACAGCGCCTCAGAGACACCGTGATCGGATGCGCCATCCAGCGGCCAGCGGTTCGCAGCCAGCCTGGAGAGGCTGTCCGCGAGCGCCGCGCGTGTCCGGTGAAGCCAGGCCACGTGGAACAGCCCCGTGCTGGCGGGCGGGGCCGCGACCGGCTGGGGTATCTGGGTGAGCGACAGCGCCGGCTTCCCGTCAGCTGGCCCCAGTTGCGCCCGGTCGTGCTGACGCTCGAGAACCCGCAGGCCAAGCACGCGCTCGTAGAAGTCGATGCTGCGATCGAGATCGGCGACAGCCAGCTCCACGGCGGCGATCCGCAGCGCCGGGTCGATCGCCGTCGCCGCCTGCGACGATCCTTCTTGGGAGGACGAGACCCCGGACATCGTTGCCCGATCAACGATAGCGGGTATGCTGCGCCACAGCTCATGCGGATGCGCAAACTCGGCTCCAGCGACATCGAGGTCTCCGAGATCAGCCTGGGGTCGTGGCTCACCTACTCCGGAGGGGTGGCCCGCGAACAGTCAGAGGCCTGCGTGCGCGCCGCGTTCGACGCCGGCATCAACTTCATCGACACCGCCAACGTCTACGGTCGCGGCGCCTCGGAGACGCTTCTGGGGGAGGTCCTCGCCGGCTATGAGCGTTCCTCCTACGTGCTCGCCACCAAGGTTTACTTCCCCATGTCGGAGACCGACAGCGGTCTGTCGGCGTCACAGATCCACAAGCAGATAGACGCTTCGCTGCAGCGTCTGAAAACCGACTACGTAGATCTGTATCAGTGCCATCGCTACGACGAGCAGACGCCGCTGCAGGAGACGATGGGCGCGCTCATGGAGGTAGTGCGCGCGGGCAAGGCGCGCCACATCGGCTTCAGCGAGTGGCCCGCGCAGAGGATCGAGCAGTCGCTTGCGCTGCCCGACGTGGAGCGCTGGGTCTCCAGCCAGCCGCAGTACTCGATGCTGTGGCGCGCGCCCGAGGCCGAGATCATCCCGCTGTGCGAACGCGAGGGCATCTCGCAGATCGTCTGGTCGCCACTCGCGCAGGGGGTGCTGACCGGCAAGTATCTACCGGGCGCTCGCCCGCCGGATGATTCTCGGGCGGCCAGCGACGCGATGAACACCTTCATCGGCCAGCTGATGCGTGACGATGTCTTGGAGGCTGTCCAGCGCTTGGCTGCAGTGGCCGAGCAGGCCGGTCTGACGATGGTGCAGCTGGCGCTCGCGTGGATCCTGCGCCAGGGCAACGTCGCCTCGGCGATCGTCGGCGCGAGCCGCCCCGAGCAGGTGCACGCCAACGCGTCCGCGTCTGAAATCGTACTCAGCGCCGACACGCTCGCCGCGATCGACCAGACACTGGGCGACATCGTCCAGCGCTGAGAACGCGTCTGCGCCCCGGGCTCGTGCCGAACCGCGAGGCCCACAGGTGGGCGTGGCTGCCGCAAATGTCTTGGTGATGCCTCTCCCTGCCGCGCGGGCGTTCGCGTGAGCTGGATTCAGCGGCTCTGTACGACCAGTGTCTGGGTGGCTAGCCCCACAACACCCTGCCGATCGTGAAGGACGCTGCGCGCCCAGCCGATCCCGCCGGGATGCAGGAGGGTTCTCGCGTCGAGTGCGACCCACTCGCCCTGCGGTCTGCGATTCAGGGAGATGGCCAGGTCCGCATTGATGAAGAGGAAGTCCTCGAACGGCAGCGCCGCGGCCACGCCATTGCCGAAATCTGCGGCGGCGGCCACTCGCGCGACGGGGGATGGTGACTGACCAGGGAGCAGCGGATGACGCAGGCGCATCCACACCGAAGCTCTGCCGCTCGGCGTGGAGGTGGCCCCTGGATCCTCTCCCCGCAGTCCGCCGATCAGCGGAGACCCCGACAGAAAGCGCATCTCGATAGCGTCGGAGGCAAAGCTAGCGCCACCGGTTTGATCGAGCGAGAAGCGAACTGGCTGCCCCTCCTGTGGGCCGGCGAGGCGTACAGCGTACTGCGGCTCGAGCGTCTCGGCCGCTAGGTCCCCCAGATCCTCGGGCACGGGCAGGATGCGCAACGCACGGGCGCTACACACGGGAACACCGTCGTGGCGCAGCTCGGCCGCGAGCTCCTGCACCCTGCGTCCCTTCCGCGTCACAGACGTGCTCAGCTCCAGCGCCGCCATCGGTATCGGCCGCAGAAACGAAAAGGACAATCTCGCCAGGGGCAGCTCGCCGCCGGGCTGCATGCGCTCGAACGCGTCTGTGATCAACGCGGCCGGAGCGCCACCGTGAAGAGCGCCCGGATCCCACGGTCCGCGAGCGTATTCGGTCGGCAGGAAGCGTCCCTCGCCGTCCATCTCAAAGACACTCGCGGGCATTCGGGGCTGGATGCTATTGGCCGCGGCGGGGTGATACCGGCCACGTCGGCGGTCATGTCCGGCGGGGCTGCTCTGATGCAAAAACCAGCGGGCGGACGTGCGGCGACGCTGGAAACCACCGAGCGTCGGAAGGAGACTTGAAATGACGAGCGTGCCCACTACCTCCACCGGCGAGCGCGAACGCGCACAGGCGCTCCTGGAAATGGGTTTTGATGGCACCCAGTCGGTGCTGCTGGCGGCGACCGGGGATGGAGGCGCTCACATCGACATCCAGGCGCTCAGAGACCTGCTGGAGGCGGGCTGCGATCACTCCACAGCGCTGCGGATCGTGCTGTAGGCCCGCGGCTCAGGGATTCGGCAGAGCGGCCACGAACCTGGAGAACTTGGCGGTGTCGCGCAGCGGCGCGCCGTGACCGAAGCAGACGAGCGCCGGCTCTAGTTCGGCGAGCCGTCGAGCGGATGCGCGATTGCGCACCGGGTCGGGCGTGAGAGGCACAGGCGGCTCGTGCAGACCGGGCAGGCCGGCGAAGACATGGACGTTGTTCAGCACGTCGCCGCAGATCAGGGTGCGGTCTGACTCGCGCCAGAAGGAGACGTGCCCGGGGGAGTGCCCCGGTGTCTCAAGCACGGTGAAGCCCGCGACCTCATCGCCCTCGCTCAGTGCCCTGGAGA
The DNA here is from genome assembly GCA_963718425.1 of uncultured Solirubrobacterales bacterium. Classification (GTDB taxonomy): domain Bacteria; phylum Actinomycetota; class Thermoleophilia; order Solirubrobacterales; family Solirubrobacteraceae; genus Palsa-744. The sequence continues at coordinate 308,694 of CAVQZJ010000016.1, read as the reverse complement.
TCGGATGGGGAGGTCCCGTCCAGTAACGCTCCTGCAGCCGGTTCAGCAATCCCGGCGCCTGGCTGGAGCGCACCCCGCCCGGAGTCTCCATCGCCGGTATGTCGTTCTGCCCGCACCACAGTGGGATCCCGAGGCGCTCGCAGATCGCGTGACTGGACCCCTGGTGGTCGGGATGGGCGTGGGTGAGCGCGTGCGCGTTGATCTGGGTGCTGGAGATCTGCCCGAGGATGCGCCGCTCGCCCCGGCGGGTAGCGGCGTCGATCAGCACCTCGCCGATCACATACACGTTGATGGCGTTGCGGGGAAACCCCTTCAGCAGATAGACGTCCGGCGCCAGTTCCCTCATGCAGGGAGCTTCCCGACCGCGTCGGTGAGCCGCTGAGGGTCGCGCAGCGGCGGACCGTGACCGAAGCAGACAAGCGCCGGCTCGAGCGCCGCTATCCTCCGCGCGGACTCGCGATTGCGCCGCGCATCGGGGCTGAGGAACGCGATCGGCTCACGTATCTGTCCGCGCCGCAGCACGGGGTGCCAGCCCCACATCACGTCGCCGCAGATCAGGGTGCGGTCTGACTCGCGCCAGAAGGAGACGTGCCCGGGGGAGTGCCCCGGTGTCTCGAGCACGGTGAAGCCCGCGACCTCATCGCCCTCGCTCAGCGAGCGGGCCACCGGCACCGACCGCGGACCGGGGATGACGCGCCCGCCCGGGCCCACGACCTTTCCCGCACGGACGGCCGGCGCATCCTCGGCGCCGCACCACAGCGGGATCCCCAAACGCTCGCAGATCGTGGCGCTCGCGCCGTAGTGGTCGGGGTGAGCGTGGGTAAGCGCATGCGCGCTGATCTGGGTGGATGAGATCTCTTTTAGTATCGAACGGCCGTGCAGGCGGGTGCCGGCGTCGATCAGCACGTCGCCGATCACATACACGTTGATCGCGTTGGCGGGAAACCCCCGCAGCAGATAGACCTCGCTGGCCAGCCTCTCCATTTGTCACCCCCACCGGCTCTGAGTTTCTCCCAGCGGACGGACGATCCACGATCCCCCGCGCGGGAAGGCTCGCCTGAATGATGTCAGCATCTGAACGCCGGCGGTTTGCGCGGGCGTGTGCAGCAGGCCGTGCGCCACCAGCGCCTCGTGGGCCACTATCCGCCCGTTCTCGCGAACGACTACTTCGCCCAGCGGCGTGCCCGGCGCCGGTGAGGGCGAGACCGCCGCCGGCAGGCCCCGCGCGTAGACATCCAGGCGCGTGCCGCTGCGCACGATCACCGCCAGCGGATGCGCGGCGACCAGCGCCAGACGTTGCCCCGCCTCGCCCTGGACCGGGACGCTGGCATACACCCTCCCCGGTGTGATCACCCGCGAGCGTCGGCAGGACTCAAGGCCGTACCGCAGCAGGACGAGGGTGTCCCGGTCGCGCGCCGCTTCGCCTGACTCCCCCAGAACGACGCTGATGACGGTTGCTCCCCGGGCGCGCGCGGCCCCGACCAGGCAGTAGCCGGCTGCGGCGGTGTGCCCCGTCTTGACACCCACCATGTAGCCGAACCTTCCAACCAGGTCGTTGCGGTTGAGCAGCGTCTGCCCGTCGCCCAAACGGGCGCTGGGGAGGTCAACGATCCGGGCGAAGATCGGGTCTCTCATCAATACGCGGGCCAGATGCGCGAGGTCCGCCGCCGTGGAGTAGTTCCCGGGGGTGTCCAGCCCAACCGGCGTTGAGTAGTGGGTGCTCCTCAACCCGAGCGCTCGCGCGTCCGTGTTCATCCAGCCCACGAAGTGGGCGACCGAGTTTCCGAGATCGACCGCGAGGGTGTTGGCGGCATCTCCGGCGCTGGGCAGCAGCATTGCCTCCAGTAGTTCCCGAACGCTCAGACGCTGCCCCGCGACCAGGCCGGCCACCGTCTCTTCCGGCGCGGGTGTGTAGGGCTGGACGACCAGAATCCGTTCGGGTGAGGAGTGGGTGAGCGTCACATACGCGGTCATCAGCTTGGTGGTGCTGGCGATCGCCCGCCGCTGGCTCTGGTGATCGCCGTAGATGAGCGCCCCGGTGTCGGCCTCGATCAGGATCGCCGCTCCCGCCGAGATCGCGGGGGGACCGGCCGCCCGTGCGCTCGCCGAACCGGCGAACCCGCCGCACATGTTCAACATCGCTATCCACAGCGCCAGGTGTCCCGCCCGGCGCGACGGGATGGCTACCAGTGCACGCCTCGCATCAGGTTCGCCATCGCGATCTGCTCGAAGGAGGCCTTCTCCTCTTCGTTCTTCTGTCCCTTCGAGGCCGCCGAGTCGGGGAAGACCCGGTAGGCGAGGTGCAGGATGCGGTCGACCATCCGTGGCGAGAGCGCGTAGGCGACCTCGCCGAAGGTGCCGAGCGTGGTGCCCATGTGCTTGGGGCGAGAGCGCAGCGCGTCGCAGATCATGTCCCCGGCCTCCTCGGCGGTGATCGTGGGGAAGGCGTTGTACATCTTCGTCGGGGCGATCATCGGGGTGCGCACGAGCGGCATGTGGATCGTGGTGAAGGTGACGCCGTCGCCGATCACCTCGGAGGCCACCACGCGTGTGAAAGCGTCCAGGGCCGCCTTGGAGGCGACATAGGCGGAGAAGCGCGGCGGGTTGGTCTGCACGCCGATCGAGGAGATGTTGACTATGTGACCGTCCCCCCGCTCGCGCATGTGCGGCAGCAGGCCGATGATCAGCTTGATAGCCCCGAAGTAGTTGAGCTTCATCGTGCGCTCATAGTCGTGGAAGCGGTCGTAGCTGAGCTCCACCGAACGGCGGATCGAGCGGCCGGCGTTGTTCACGAGCATGTCCACGTCGCGGTGATCGGCCAGCACCCGCTCGACGAGCCGATCGATCGACTCCATGTCCGAGATGTCCGCCGCGTACACGTAGGCTGTGGCACCCTGGGCGACTATCTCCGCGCGCACCTCCTCGAGCTTCTCCACGTTGCGGGCCACCAGCAGCGGCACGCCGCCCGCCTGGGCGACCTTCAGCGCGGTCGCCCGCCCGATGCCTGAGGAGGCACCCGTGATCAGCACGCGCTTGTCCCTGATCGCCTCCCCGAGGGTGCGCCGTCGGCTCAGATCGGGGTCCATCTCACGCTCCCAGTAGTCCCACAGTCGCCCGGCGTACTGGTTCAGCGCCGGCGGGTGCTCGAACTCCGATCCGGCGAGCGTGAGCTCGGTCTCGCGGGTATCGAACTCCGGTACCAGGTCGATGTGGTCGACCACCTCCTCGGGTATGCCGAGCTCGCGCAACGTGAGGTTGCGGGCCTGACGCAGCGGCGGCAGCGCCAGCGCCAGCGAAAGCGGCCAGCGGGGCAGGGCGCTCGTCAAGCGCTTGTCGATCGAGACCGCGAAACGGGGAGCGTGAGCGGCGGCCGCCAGCTCGTTGATCAGCTCGTCGATCCGCTGCGGACGAGGGTTGGTCAGGTGAAAGGTCTTCCCGTCCAAACCGGGCTGATGGGCGATCTGATCGAGCGCGCCGGCCACCCAGTCGACCGGCACCACGTTGGTCTTGCCGAGGTCGAGGCCCACCAGCGGCATCCACTCCGGCAGCAGACGGCGCATCGTCTGGATCGCCTTGAAGAAGTAGTAGGGACCGTCGATCTTGTCCATTTCGCCGGTGCGCGAGTCACCGACCACGATCGCCGGCCGATACACCCGCCAGGGGACCTCGGGCTGCTCGCGCACAATTCGCTCTGACTCGAACTTCGTGCGGTGGTAGGGGGACGGCAGCCGCTGCCCCTCATCGAAGCAATCCTCCTTGAACAGCCCCTTGTAGGCGCCGGCGACAGCGATCGAGGAGACGTGATGCAGATGCTCGACCTCCAGGGCGCGCGCCAGTTCGATCGCGTGTGAGGTGCCGCCCACGTTGACGGCGGCGTTGCGCTCGGCCGGGGCCGTCATGTCATAGATCGCTCCCAGATGAAAGAAATGCTCGATCTGCCCGTGCAGCTCCGTGAGCTGCACGGGGGAGATCCCCAGCAGGGGCTTGCGCAAATCGCCCTGTATCGGGCTGATGCGCTTGACCGCCGAGGCACCCGCCTGCTCCCGCCAATTCTCGATCAGCTCCTCCAGACGCACGGTGGAGCTGCCGCGCACCAGCACATAGATCTTGTCGCTGCGGCGCTCGAGCAGTTGCTCGACCAGATGACGTCCGATGAAGCCGGTTGCTCCTGTGAGGAAGTAGGCCATGGCTCGATCTCCCTGAGAGAGTTGGTCAGGCGAGGATATAGCGGATTGACCCTCGGCAGCCTGGATGGGCGGAATGTTCCTCAGGCGCCCGCGCCGGCGCCGCCACGGCCCTCGCCGGCGGCGAAGCGCTCGGCGCCGCGGGCGCCATCCTCGAACACCTCGGGGCCGGCGGCGGCCTCCAGCTCGATCGCGTCGGACAGCGGCAGGCCGAAGCCCTCGATCGCCGCGCTGCGATCGGCGAGCATCGTGCGCTGGGGGAAACGCGCGAGACCCTCGGCCAGCTCCAGGGCCCGGGAGAGATGGGCGCCGTCCGGCACGACCTCCGTCACGAGCCCCATCGCCAACGCCTCGGCCGCGTCGATGATGCGTCCCGTCAAGATCAGGTCGAGCGCGCGGCCCATGCCGACGATGCGCGGCAGACGCTGGGTGCCTCCGTCTATCAGGGGGACACCCCAGCGGCGCTCGGGGTAGCCCAGCCGCGAGCCCTCGGTCACGATGCGCAGATCGCACCACAGCGCGATCTCCAAACCGCCGGCCAGGCAGAAACCGGAGATCGCGGCGATCGTCGGCTTGGACGCGGTGAGGCGGGTGAAGCCCATCGGGCCCTCCGGGCTCATCAGCCGCGGGGCCATCGTCTCCGTCGCCTTCAGGTCGGCGCCGGCGCAGAAGGACACGCCGCCCGCGCCGGTGAGCACCAGCACGCGGGCCTGCTCGTCGGCCTCGAAGCGCAGATACGCCTCGTGCAGGGCCGCCGCGGTCGGGCCGTCGATGGCGTTGCGTCGGTGCTGACGGTCGATCGTCACAAGCGCGGCGGCACCGTGACGCTCGTAGCGAACGGGCTCGGGTGAGCTCTGCTCGCCGCCGCTCATGGCTAGGCGCCCGGGTGCCTACCAGCCGCCGCGCCAGCGCCCGTTGGCGCCATGCGCTTTGTGCGCTGCCTTACGGGCTTCCTTGCGCTTCTCCAATCGCCACTGGAGCATGCTCATCAGGAACACGAACAACGGAAAGAAGATGATCAGGATGAAGCCGGCGTTGGTGACCACCTTGTCATCGGTGGCGCCGTACAGGCCACGGCCGTCGTTGCTGGCGAGGGCGGTGGGGGCCATCAGCAGCGCGGTCAGAAGGAACGCGGTGAGACTGCAGAAAACACGTCGCATCGCCCGCGAATGCTACCGGAGGCGGGGATGACGCCGTGCTGCGCCTAGGATTCCCGCAGACCGATGGCTGTTTTGATCGCATCCGACCTGCACAAGGACATGGCTGGCAGTCCGCTGCTGAGCGGCGTCTCGTTCAAGCTCGAGCGCCACGAGCGTGTGACGATCGCCGGACGCAACGGGGCGGGCAAGACGACGCTGCTGCGGATGCTCGCGGGAGAGGAGTCGATCGACCGGGGTGAGCTCACGCTCGCCAAAGGGACGCGGATTGCGTTGCACGACCAGCGCCCTCCGCGCCAGCGTGCCATGGCGCTGCGCGAGTACGTGCTCTCGGGCTGCGCCGAGGAGCTCCAGATAGAGCGCGAGCTGACGGGGCTCGAGAAGGCGATGGCCGACGGTCAGGCGCAGGAGTCGCTGCTGAACCGTTACGCCGAAGCCCAAGCTCGCCTGGAGGCGCGTGGAGGCTACCTGTGGCGCGACCGCGCGACGGTCATGACACGGGGGCTGGGATTCGCCGAGGAGGACTTGGATCGCGGGCTGGACACGTTCTCCGGCGGTCAGCTGACCAGGGCGTCGCTCGCCCGGGCGCTGGCCGCCGCCCCTGACGTGCTGCTGCTGGACGAGCCCACCAATCATCTGGACATCGCTTCGCTTGAGTGGCTGGAGCAGACACTGCTCGGCCTGGACGCGGCAGTGGTGCTCGTGGCGCACGACCGCTGGTTTCTGGAGGCGGTTGGCACCGCCGTGCTCGAGCTGGAGGTCGGTCCTCCCACACGGTCGCGCTATTTCGCGGGAAGCTGGCATCAGTGGCGCAAGGAGCAGGCGTCGCGCGAGATGGCGCTCGGCCGGGCGATCGACAAGCAGAAGGCCGAGATCGAGAGGATGGAGCGCTTCGTAGAGCGCTTCCGCTACAAGGCAACCAAGGCGCGTCAGGCGCAGTCACGGCTGAAGACGCTCTCCAAGATGGAGCGCATCGAGCGTGATCCGCGCGACGCCCGGGGCCTTGAGTTTCGCTTCAAGACAGCCGAGCGCTCCGGTCGGGTGATCTTCGAACTGATCGACGGGCGCATCGAGGTCGGCGGCGGGGCGGGGGAGGACCCCATCGTCTTGCTGGAGCACGCCGAGCTGTGGCTGGAGCGCGGTGAGCACGTCTCGCTCGTGGGCCCCAACGGAACCGGCAAGACGACGCTGATCGAGACTCTCGCGGGCCGCCGTGAGCTGGCGGCCGGACGGCTTTCCACGGGACACAACGTCGAGGTCGGGTATCTGTCTCAGCACGCCGACGAGCTGGGAGCCGGCGGTCATCCCGGCCAGAGCGTGCTGGAAGCCACGCAGCGCGCCACTGGCCTGACGCCAAACAAGGCACGCGCCCTGCTCGGCGGCTTTCTGTTCTCCGGGGAAGAGGCGGAGAAGCCGCTCGACGGCCTCTCGGGCGGGGAGCGCAGGCGTCTATCGCTGGGGATCCTGGTCAACGGCACCCCGCAGCCCCCCAACGTGCTGATCCTCGACGAGCCCACCAACCACCTGGACATCGAGAGCCGCGAGGCGCTCGAGGACGCGCTCTGCTCCTTCCCCGGCGCGCTGCTGCTCGTCTCCCACGACCGGGCGCTGCTCGACGCCGTGGGCTCCCGCACCGTGGCCGTCCAGGACGGCTCGCTGTGCAGCTACCTCGGCGGCTGGCAGGAGTATGTGCGTGCCCGCGAAGAGAACGGTGGGGTAGCGCCACCGCCCCGTGCGCGCCCACAGCCAGACGAGGGCAACGGAGCCCACACACGCGGGCCAGATACAGATGGCGCGCCGCGGATGAAGGCTCCTCCCCCGCCGCAACCCTCAAAGAACAGGCTGCGCGACCAGCAGGCCGCCGAGCAGGCCGTGGAAGACGCCGAGCTGGCGATGCGCGTACTCGAGGAGGAACTGTCCGACCCGACGGCGTGGGCGAGCAAGTACGAGTCCGCCAAGTCCGAGGCCCGCCACACGGCCGCCAGGCGCGCGATCGAGGATGCCTACGAGCGCCTGCAGGCGATCACCGACTGAGCACCAGAGACCGCGCCCTCTCGAGCGGGCGTACGCTCTGGGGATGGCCCTGGCACGCATCGAGATCTTGAAGGGAGCAGCGCCCGCGAAGAAGCAGGAAATGGTCGCGGCTGTTCGCCTCGCTCTGAGCGAGGCGCTAGAGGCTCCCAGCGAGGATCCGCTGGTCCGCCTGGCCGAGTATCAACCCGGTGAGTTTTCGGTGCCCTACCCGGAGCGCCACTCCGACCAATACACGCTCGTAGAGGTCACGATGTTCGCGGGACGGTCGATGAGCACAAAGCGCCGGCTCTACGACGGGATCGTTCGGCGGCTGGGCGATCTCGGCGTGCCCGCGCAGGACATCCTGATCGTCATACACGAGCCGCCCATGCAAGATTGGGCAGTGAACGGCGGCATACCCGCCAGCGAGATCGACGTGGGGTTCAAGGTTGACATTTGACCGATAGTCTCCACAGCAGTTTCGTGGGACCCTCCTAGACTGGTAGTCAACATGGATCGAGCGGCGCCCTACCGCAACATCGTGATCGTGCTGCTGATCGCCGCGGCAGTTGACTTCCTGCCCGGCGGGGGGCGAGCGGCGCTGACCGCCGAAGCTCTGCTGACGACCATCTTCGCGGCCGGGTTCGGCTACTTCGCCTACCGGATTTACCGCGAACGCAACCTCGACATCCATGGCCTGGGCGCCCGCCATCGCGCGCTGCTGTATGGGGCTCTGACCCTCGGGCTGGTGACCATCACAGCCAAGCGGCGCATGTGGGAAACGGGAGCCGGTGAGTTCGCCTGGTTTGTGCTGATCGGGCTGGTTGCATACGCGCTGCTGGCGGTCTACCGCTACTGGCGCACATATTGAGTCGCGCGAGTCCCCGCCAGCGACCCGTCGCAACCCAGCTCGCCGGGTGCTCGAGCGGTCGATAGCCACCCTATCCTCGATCGATATGCCCGGCAGCGAAACGACAACCGAGAACGACCAGAGCACCCTCCAGCGCCTTACCGAGCAGCGTCGTGACCTCCCAGACCAGCCCGGTGTGTACCTCTTCAGGGATGGCAAAGGCCGCGTTATCTATGTCGGCAAGGCCAAGTCGGTGCGCAAGCGTGTCGCCTCGCACTTCTCAAAAGCCCAGGTGCCGTCCAGCCCGGGCCACGCTGAGATGGTCGCGAGCGTCGAGCACATCGAGTGCCTGGTCGTCTCCAGCGAGGCGGAGGCGCTGCTGGCCGAGCAGAGCTTCATCAAGCAGTACCGGCCGCGCTTCAACATCCGGCTGCGCGACGACAAGTCCTATCCGTTCATCGCGATCTCGTTGGACGAGCGCTACCCGAGGGTCTACTTCACCCGGGAGCGTCACCGGCCCGGTCGCGCCTACTTCGGCCCGTACTCGAACGCAAAGCGCGTACGGGGCACGCTGGAGGTGCTCGCGAAGGTGTTCATGTTCCGCTCCTGCACCGGTCCCGAGCCGGGACGGCGCAGCGGCTCACCGTGCCTGGACTATCACATCAAGCGCTGCGAGGCACCGTGCGTGGGCTACGTATCCGAGGAGCGCTACCGCGAGTCGATCGACGGGGTGATCGACTTCCTGTCCGGACGCTTCAAGCGGATAGAGCGCGACCTGGAGGAGCGCATGCTCGCCGCGGCCGCCACCCAGGAGTTCGAGCAGGCCACCCTGGAGCGCAACCGCCTGCGCGCGGTCCGCTCGCTGCTGGAGCGCCAACGGGTGGCCAACGAGTCGGTGGGAACACTCGACGCGGTCGCGGTCGCGGTCGCCGGCAAGGACGCAAACGCCCAGGTGCTCCAGGTGCGCGACGGAGTTCTCTGCGACCGTCAGTCGTTCTACCTCTCAAACGAGACCGAACGCGACATCGCCGAGGTAGCCGAGGAGTTCATGCTGCAGTACTACGGCGGCCCCACCTCGATCCCGGCGCTGTTGATCGTGCAACGCGAGATCGCCGGACGTTCCGCTCTGACGCAGGCGCTCGCAAGCCGCCGCGACGGCCCGCTGGAGCTGCGCCACGCGGAGCGAGGGGAGAAGCGTCGCATCCTTGAGCTGGCCGAGCGCAACGCGGTGTTGTCACTGGACCAGGAGCGTCTGCGTGTGCAACGCACCCGCGAGCGGCGCGTGCAGGCGCTCGAGGGGCTGCAGCAGGCGCTCGGCCTGGACACCGTGCCAGTGCGCATCGAGTGCTTTGACATCTCCAACCTGGGGGGCACGCACACCGTCGCGTCGATGGTGGTGTTCGAGGGCGGGGCGCCGAAGAAGTCCGACTATCGCCGCTTCACCATCCACACCGTCAGCGGACCCGACGACTACGCCTCGATGACCGAGGTCCTGTCTCGCCGCTTCGTTCGATGGGAGCGCCAGGCGGACATCTCTCCGCACGACTCCGACTACGATCAGAGCTTCGCCGCGCTGCCGAATGTGGTCGTGATCGACGGCGGCAAGGGTCAGCTGGCCTCCGGCATGGAGCCCTTGCGCGGCTTTCGCGAGCGTGGCGTCGTGGTCGTGTCGCTTGCCAAGCGCATCGAGGAGGTCTTCCTGCCCGGTCAGCGCGCGCCACTCGTGCTCGACCACTCCACGCCCGAGCTGCAACTGCTGCAGCGGGTGCGCGACGAGGCACACCGCTTCGCGATCACCCACCACCGCACGCGTCGCGACAAGGCGATGAACAGCTCGTTGCTGGACGAGCTGCCGGGCGTCGGCCCGGCGCGCAAGCGGGCCCTGCTGGCGCACTTCGGCTCGCCGGAGGCGATCGTGGCGGCCACGCGGGAGGAGCTGCAGGCCGTTCCCGGCGTGCCGGCCAAGGTGGCCCGGGACCTGCACGCCCATCTGCACCGCACCGGCTAGGGGCGCCCGTTGGCGCCAGTGACGTGAACATCTGAGAATGTAGGCACAATCACTGTGTGGCGAGCACCCAGACCCCGTCTGAACCATCAAAGCCGAGCGGACAATCGCGTCTGCGTGACCTGGTGGTGATCACGGGCTTCTCGGGCGCCGGCAAGTCCACCGCGATGAACGTGTTCGAGGACGCCGGCTACTTCTGCGTAGACAACCTGCCACCGGAGATGATCCGTTCGCTGGTTAACCTGTTCATGCACGAGGGCTCCAGAGTCGAGCGTGCCGCGGTCGTCTCCGACGTGCGGGGAGGCGCCTACTTCGACGCGCTGCGAGCGGTGCTCGACGAGCTGCAGTCCCTCGGTCTGGCCCATCACATGCTGTTCCTGGACGCCTCGGAGCAGACGCTCGTCACCCGCTACAAGGAGACCCGCCGTCGCCATCCGCTAGCACCCGACGGAAGCGTCGTCGCGGGCGTCGCCGCCGAGCGGGAGATGCTGGAGCCGCTGCGCGGCCACGCCGACCTGGTGATCGACACGACCGGCATGTCGGCCGCCGCGCTGCGTCGAAAGATCGCCGCCGAAATGCTGCCGCGCCACCAGGCCACCCCGCTGGCGCTCACGTTCATGAGCTTTGGCTTCAAGCATGGACCGCCGCGCGAGGAGGATCTGGCGTTCGATGTGCGCTTCCTGCCCAACCCCCACTATGTGCCGGAGCTGCGTGAGCTCACCGGCCACGACCCCGAGGTGGTCAGCTACATCGCCCGCGACGGGCGGCTGGAGGAATTCTACGATCTCCTGAACTCGCTGCTGGACTTCCTGCTGCCCGAGTATGTGGCCGAGGGCAAGGCACACATGGTGATCGCGGTCGGCTGCACAGGCGGGCGGCACCGCTCGGTGGCGATAGCCGAGTATCTCGCCGAGCGCTACCGCGACCGTGACGATCTGGCGGTCGCCGTGGCCCATCGCGATGTGGACAAGCGGCCACTGGACCTATAGAGGCGCCCGTGATCGACCATGTCGGCTTTGAGGTCTCAGACCTCGCACGCTCATCGACGTTCTATGACGCCGTGTTCTTCGCGATCGGTGTCAGACGGATCCACGAAAGCACCCACGCGATCGCCTACGGGGTGAACCGGCCCAACTTCTGGATCGTCACCAGAGGGCGTCTCCCGGGGCCCGGTTATGGACACATAGGCCTGCGGGCTGCCGGTCGTGTCGCGGTCAACGCCGCCCACGCTGCGGGTCTGCAAAACGGGGGTCGCGACGACGGAGAGCCGGGGCCCAGAACCCAATACGGACCCACCTACTACGCCGCCTACCTGCTCGATCCCGACGGGCTGCGGGTGGAGATCGTCACCGGCGCTCACTAGCCGGGCACACCCGCTTGGCGGCCTGTGTGGGCGGCCATTGGATAGCCTTCGCGTGCAGCCGGGTGATGGAGCGAGCCTCCAGCCCGGCCTCGTTCATTTCCCTTCCAGGAGGCTTTGAATGCCCGTACGCGTTGCAATCAACGGATTCGGTCGTATCGGCCGGAACGTTTTTCGCGCCGCGATGGCCCGTCAGGAGACACCCGACATCCAATGGGTGGCGGTCAACGACCTGACGGACGCCAAGACGCTGGCCCACCTGCTCAAGTACGACTCGATCCTCGGGCCCTATCCGGGCACCGTCGCCCACGGCGACTCAGCCCTGCAGGTGGACGGCGGGGAACTCCAGGTGCTCGCCGAGCGCGACCCCGTGGCGCTGCCGTGGGGCGAGCTGGGCGTGGATGTGGTGATCGAGTCCACAGGCCTGTTCACCGACCGCGACAGCGCGGCCAAGCACCTGCAGGCGGGCGCCAAGAAGGTCGTGATCTCGGCGCCGGCGAGCGACCCGGACGCGACGGTGGTGCTGGGCGTGAACTTCGACGAGGTGTACGACCCCAGCACCCACGACGTGATCTCAAACGCTTCGTGCACCACCAACTGTCTGGCGCCGGTGGCGAAGGTACTCAACGACACGGTCGGCATCGAGCACGGCCTGATGACCACGATCCACGCCTACACGGCCGATCAGCGGCTGCAGGACCTGCCCCACAAAGACCTGCGCCGCGCGCGTGCGGCGGCGATCAACCTGATCCCGGCCTCCACGGGTGCGGCGAAGGCGATTGGGCTGGTGATCCCACAGCTGCAGGGCAAGCTGCACGGATTCGCGGTGCGTGCACCCGTGCCGACGGGCTCGGTGGTGGACCTGACGGTCGAGTGCGCTCGCGAGACCAGCGTGGAGGAGGTCAACGCGGCGCTCGAGGCGGCGGCGCAGACCGGGCCGTTGCACGGGATCCTGCAGTACACGACGGACCCGATCGTCTCCAGCGACATCGTGCAGTCGCCGTTCTCCTCGATCGTTGACTCTCTGCTGACCTCGACGGTGGACGGCACGATGCTGAAGGTGGTGGCGTGGTACGACAACGAGTGGGGCTACTCCAACCGGCTGGTCGACCTCGTGCAGAGGGTGCTGTGAGGCACCCCGCGGGCGTGGCCCGCGCATGTGACGGCGCGTCTTATGGGGGTATCGTGAAGGAGCACGAACAGATCGGAGACTGTCGATGAGAGGCATTGACGACCTCGATGTCCAGGGCAAGCGCGTCCTGGTGCGGGTCGACTTCAACGTTCCGCTGAGCACGGACGACGGCGGCGGGACGAGGGTGGCGGACGACACGCGGATCGTGGCTGCGCTGGGGAGCATCCAGGAGCTGCGCGCGCGTGGTGCGAAGCTCGTGCTGGTGTCGCATCTGGGCCGCCCGGAGGGCCACCCGGATCCAGCGCTGTCGATGGCGCCCGTCGCGGAGCGCCTACGCGAGCTGACGGGCACGGCGGTGACACTGGCGCCGGAAGTGGTGGGCGAGCGGGTCAGCGCGCTGACCGATGAGCTGAGCGAGGGCGACATCCTGCTGTTGGAGAACGTGCGCTTCGAGCCCGGGGAGACGAGCAACGACCCCGAGTTCGCGCGGGCGCTCGCGGAGCTGGCGGACGTGTACGTCAACGACGCGTTCGGCGCGGCGCACCGCGCGCACGCCAGCACCGACGGCGTGGCGCACCTGCTGCCGAGCGCGGCGGGTCGGCTGCTGGAGCGCGAGGTAAGCACGCTGATGAAGATCCTCGAGCACCCGGAGCGCCCGCTGGTGGCAATCGTTGGCGGCTCGAAGGTGGCGGACAAGATCGCCGTGATCGACCGCTTCCTGCAGATCGCGGATGTGGTGATGATCGGCGGTGCGATGTGCTTCCCGTTCCTGTGCGCGCAGGGCCACACGGTGGGCACGTCGCTGTGCGACGATGAGGACACCGAGCACGCGCGCCGCGCCCTCGCGCGAGCGAGCCACACGCACTCCCCGCAACCCGGCCGGGCGCGCCTGCTCGTACCGAACGACCTGGTGATCGGCGAGCGGCTGGCGGCGGACGCCGAGCACCGCGTACTGGATGGCGTGGAGGTGCCGGACGGCTGGATGGGCCTGGACATCGGCCCGTCCACGGCGGCCCGCTACGCGGACGTGATCGCAAGCGCGGGCACGATCTTCTGGAACGGCCCGATGGGCGCATTCGAGGTGGAGCCGTTCGCGGCAGGCACGCGCGCTGTGGCCGAAGCGGTCGCGAACGCCAAGGGCATGACGGTGGTCGGCGGCGGAGACTCGGCCGCGGCGCTCGCGCAGTTTCACCTGGAGCACGCGGTCGATCACCTCTCGACCGGCGGCGGCGCGACACTCGAGCTGGTCGAGGGGCGCGCCCTGCCAGGTGTTCACGCCCTGCAGGGAGCCGGCGTGGCATGAGTGAGCGCACCCCGCTCATCGCCGGCAACTGGAAGATGCACAAGACCGAGGCGCAGGCCGAGGAATACATCCAGGCGCTGCTGCCACGGGTCGCTCCGACAAGTGCTGTGGAGATCGGCCTGTGCGTACCGTTCACGGACCTGCGAGCGATGGTCGACAGCGCCCGCGGATCGCGCGTGGAGATCTACGCGCAGAACATGCACCAGGCCCCGGAGGGAGCTTTCACCGGCGAGATCTCGGCGCCGATGCTCAGCGAGCTGGACATCCACGGCGTGGTGCTCGGTCACTCCGAGCGCAGGCAGCACTACGGCGAGACCGACAAGGCCCTGGCGCTGAAGGTGCCGGCCGCGCTGGCGGCCGATCTCGAGCCGATCCTGTGCGTCGGGGAGTCGGAGTCAGAGCGCGACGACGGTGACACCGAGCGCAAGCTGCGCCACCAGATCCGGGAGGATCTCGCCGGCGTGCCTGACGAGCAGCTCGAGCGGATCGTGGTCGCCTACGAGCCGATCTGGGCGATCGGGACCGGGCGGGTGGCCAGCCCCGACCAGGTGCAGGAGGCGATCGCGTTCATCCGCGCGCTGGTCGGCGACCGTGATCGGCAGGCGGGCGAGCGGGTGCGGATCCTCTACGGCGGATCGGTCAATCCCGAGAACGCGGCCGAGCTGCTCGAGCTGCCGGACGTCAACGGGGCGCTCGTGGGAGGCGCCTCGCTGGACGCCGAGACATTCGCGCAGATCGTCTCGACCGCCAACCGATGAGCCTGCCGGCCGGGCCGCGGAGGCTGCCGGTCAAACGGGTGTGTCTGATCGTGCTCGACGGCTGGGGCCTGGCGCAGGCTGGACCTGGCAACGCCATCTCCCTGGCGCACACCCCCGTATTCGACGAGTTGTGGGCCACCTACCCACACGCGACGCTGACGGCCTGCGGACGCGCGGTGGGGCTCCCCGACGGTCAGATGGGCAACAGCGAGGTCGGACATCTGAACCTGGGCGCCGGCGCGGTCGTACGCCAGGATCTCGTGCGCATCGATGACGCGTTTGCCGACGGTTCGCTGCGCGATGACGCGGTGCTGCGGTCAGCGTTTGCCGGCGCCGAGCGTGTGCACCTGCTCGGGTTGGTCTCCGACGGCGGCGTGCACTCCTCGCTGGATCACCTAAAGGCGCTGATCGCGCTGGCCGCGCAGATGGCGCCTGGTGTCGAGGTGGTTGTGCAGGCGTTCACCGACGGGCGCGATACATCGCCCCATTCCGGGTCGGGGTTCATGGGGGAGATAGACGCCATGCCCGGAGCGCGGGTGGGATCGGTCGTCGGACGCTACTGGGCGATGGATCGCGACAGCCGCTGGGAGCGCACACAGCGCGCCTACGACATGCTCCTCCACGGCCAGGCACCGCACAGCGCGCGCAGCGGCGAGGAAGCTGTGAACGAGGCCTACGAGCGGGGCGAGACGGACGAGTTCATCCAGCCCACTCTCGTCGATGGAGAGGCCCGGATCAGGCCCAGCGACAGCGTCATCTGCTTCAACTTCCGCCCCGATCGGATGCGCCAGCTGGTGAGGGCCCTGGCGGACCCCGACTTCCAGGAGATCGACCGCGGCGGCGCCGAGCCACTCACCCGCGTGGTCACGTTCACCGAATACGAGCAGGGCTGGCCCTACCCGGTCGTCTTCGCCCCGGAGCGTCCCGCGGTGACGCTGGCGGCCGTGATCGCCCAGGCGGGGGCCACGCAACTGCACGTCGCGGAGACCGAGAAGTATCCGCACGTCACGTACTTCTTCGGCGGTGGCCAGGAGCAGCGCCAGCGCGGTGAACGCCGCGAGCTCGTCCCATCGCCTCGAGACGTGCCCACCTACGACCACAAGCCGCAGATGAGTGCCCCGGAGGCCACCGACGCGTTCCAGCGGGCGTGGCAGCAGGACAGCCCGGAGTTCGCGATCATCAACTTCGCCAACGCCGACATGGTCGGGCACACCGGGGTGATCCCCGCCGCGGTGCGGGCGGTCGAAACCGTCGACGAGTGCCTCGGACGGGTGGTGTCGGCGGTTCATCGTGGCGATGGCGCCTGTCTGATCACCGCCGACCACGGCAACGCCGATCACATGCTCGAGCCGGACGGCAGCCCCAACACCGCCCATTCGCTGAATCCCGTGCCGCTGACGGTGACGGTCGACTCGGCCAAGCTCAGGCAGACATCGGGGATCCTCGCCGATGTGGCGCCCACGGTGCTCGAGATGCTTGCAATCAAACAGCCGGCGGAGATGACCGGCAGCTCGTTGATCGAGGGCTGACGGCTATCCTACGCGGCGTTCCTCCACCGACCGTATGAGCACCATCGAGCAGGGAGAGCTGATGATGAGTTCGCCGAACGAGAGCGCAGGACGCTCCCACAAGCTGCTGGCGGCGCTTTTCATGGGCTCCGGCGTCAATCACTTCGTGATCCCGCGAACGTATGAGCGGATCGTGCCGCCCAGCTTGACCGACCACTCGGGCGCGGTGGTGGCGGTGAGCGGGATCGCCGAGATTCTTGGCGGAGCCGGTGTGCTGATCCCGCGCACACGGCGCCTGGCGGGTCTCGGCCTGATCGCGCTGCTGGCGGCGGTGTTCCCGGCGAACCTGCACATGGCACGCGAGCCCGAGCGGTTCAGCAAGATCCCCCGCTGGGCGTTGTATCTGCGGCTGCCGTTGCAGCCACTGATGATGTGGTGGGCCTGGAGGGCCACGAGATCCACCTGAGCGCGGCCCCGCCCCGGTGCGGCGAAACCGGTGTCCGCCCCCACTCGCTGCTATGTTCGCATTGAGCAGGCTCCCGATTCTGCGATTTCCATGTCGATAGCGACAGCCATCAAGACCGCACCCGTAGAGGGACTCACAGAGAGCGAGATGCGTGCCTGGCGGGGTCTGCTGCGCGCCTACTCCTCACTCGCCAAACGCCTGGATGCCAGGCTGGAAAACGAGCACGGGATGCCGCTCACCTCATATGAGGTGCTGCATCGCCTCCAGGATTGCGATGACGGCCGCATGCGGATGTGCGACCTCGCCGAACAGGCCCAGCTCTCACGCAGCGGACTGACCCGTCTGGTTGACCGTCTGGAACGAGAGGGTCTGCTCGAGCGCTGCTCCTGCGAACACGACGCCCGCGGCGCCTACGCCTGTCTGACCGACTCCGGCCGCGAGCGTCTCTGCGCGGCCCAGGCCACGCATCTGGCCGTGGTTCGCGAGCAGTTTCTCTCACGCTTCTCAGAGGGCGAGCTGATCGCTCTGGTCGAGTCGTGGGATCGCATCGCGCCCTGCGGCTGTTAGCGGAGATCCCTCGCCCTCAGGCGCCGTGGCTCCAGATCTGATCGAACACGTCGAGCTCCACGGGCACCAGCCACACCTCGCTGATCCGCCGGTCACGGATGCGGTAAACGCCAACGGTGCGCCAGCGCAGCGTCTCGGTCCCGCTCAGCAGGCTGCCGTCCACCAGCTGGACGACGACATCGTCTAGGGCGATCGTTTGCCCGGGATGCATGCGCATGCTCGAGCGTGCGAGTGCCCTGCGCTTCTGGAAGTACCCTGGACGGCCTGCACACCGCGATGGTCCCCGGCGATCGGGCTGGCCCCCGGTACGCGCCAGACGATGTCGCCCGCGAGCAGCTCGAGGACCGGCTCGAAGGCTCCGCCCGCATACATCGCGCCCTGCCGTCGATGTAGCTCTTTGGACGAGCGCGACGTTTGCGTTCTGTGGCCCTTGGTCGCTCATCGCCGGGTCCGCGCGCGGCGAAGCCCGCGCAGGCAGATCGCCAACAGTCCCCAGAATCCTGACAGCGGCAGCAGCAGGGCCCCCGCGAGCGCGGTGAGCGCCCCGAGACGATTGGCGTCGCGCACGGCCGCGCTGTCCCCGGCCCGTTCCGCTCGCGCCAGCAGGCCACCGAGCGCCCACAGCAGCGGCGAGGGCACCAGAAACCAGAATGCGGTCGCCTTCGTGCCGCGGTAGGGGACGGCGCCTATGACCCCGTCGCGGCCGATATCGCCCAGCTCGCGGCGGTATATGCATGCACCGACCGCGGCGTGCGTGAGCGCGATCGCCCGCAGCAGACTCCCTGTACCGATGTCGCGCTCGTGAGCGCTCATCCGCTCCGCTGCCCGCCGTGCTCGGATACCCGCTCGAGTCCCGTCCAGCAGAAGTCCAGCAGTCGCTGCACGATCTCCTCGCGCGGCACCTCGGGGTGCTCATACCACCAGGCGGCGAGACCGTTCTGCGCCGTCTTCAGCAGCTCGGCGAACGTCTCGATGGTCTGCGCGGGGTTCTGCTCGGCGTCAAGCGCATCGCCCGCGCCCGCTTGGATGAACAGGGCGATCGCCGCGGTGGCCTGGCGCTCGAGTCGCTCGTAGGCGACCGCGACCTCCGGGTCGCTTGGCGGATCGCGGAACAGCATGCGCCAGGCGAACGGGTGCTCCTGCACGAAGCGGTAGTAGGCGTTCACGCCAGCGCGCATGCGCGCCTGGGCACTCGCGGGTGCCTGCGCCAGCGCGCCCGCGACGAACGTGAGCAACTCGGCCGTCTGTCCTTCCAGCAACTCGATCTGCAGCCTCGCCTTGGAGGGGAAGTGGTCATAGATGACCGCCGGTGTGATCCCGGCGGCGCGCGCGATCTCGCTCATCGAGGCGGCCTCGTAGCCGCGTGCAGCGAAGACCTCCATCGCTCCGGCCAAGATCAGTTCCCGGCGATCGGCGCTGGAGAGGCGTCGGCGGCGATCGCGCACCGCGGTGGAGCTCATGATGCTTTCCAAATGGTCATTTGGTAATGGAGCATAACATAACCAAATAGTCATTTGGTAGATCTATCCACCGGCCCTGCCGAGATCCGACTGGATCAGACAAAATCAGACTTGACATAAACACACTTAGATTTCATAATTCTAAGCAAGCAAGTTTCTTTTATCTATTGGAGGTAGATCATGGCCATTGTCAGATGGGAGCCAGTGCGCGAGTTGCAGGGCATTCAGCAGGAGATGAACCGGCTGCTGGGCACATTCTTCGACACCCAGGCCGGAAGCAGCGGCGGTGACGGTGGATGGAACGCCCGTCGCTGGATCCCCGCTATGGACCTTCTCGAGAAGCAGGATCACTTTCTGCTGCACGCCGATCTCCCGGGCGTCTCCGAGCAGGACGTAAAGATCGAGCTGGAGGGCGAGGTGCTCACCGTGTCCGGTGAGCGCAAGTCAGAGCAGCAGCACGGCGGCGATGGATATGTGCGAATCGAGCGAGCGGCCGGGAGCTTCACCCGCACGCTCACGCTGCCCGAGGGCATCGATCCCGGGAGCATCGAGGCGAGCTTCGAGAACGGAGTACTCGAGATCAGCATTCCCAAGCCGGAACAGCGCAAGCCGCACCGCGTCTCGATCTCCCTCGGCGGCAAGACCGTCGATGCGCGGCAGGAGTCAAGCGACCAGACCGCGCCAGCCGATTCCCCGAAGCAGAGCTAGAGGTCCGTATGGTCCTCGTGCTGGCCACCGGCGGACGACGAGCCGTCGGTGGCCGACACGGCCGGCGGATCGGTCTTGCCCGGTGTCGTGTCGGTGGACCGGCGTTCTCGAAGGTGACCCCGGCGGTGCGCGACCAGCAGGCCGATCACCGCCAGCAGAACCGCGAGCAGCCCGAACAGACCAAAGGCCTGGAGGGCACCACTCGCCGAGTGCCCGACGAAGTAGGCGAGCAGGCCGATCGCCGTCGCCCAACAGATGCCGCCAGCCGCGTTCCAGAATGCGAACGAGCGCCAGCGCATGTGGGTGGCGCCGGCCAGCCAGGACGCCCAAACACGCAACCCGAGCAGGAAACGCCCGAAGAACACCGCCTTGGGTCCATGTCTGGCAAAGAACGGTTCTCCCATCGCCAGCACCTCGAGCCGCTGGCGATGAAAACGACCGGGACGCTCGAGCAGCCATCGGCCGCCCTTGCGGCCGATCAGGTAGCCGAGGTTGTCGCCGACGATCGCGCCCGTGGCGGCCAGGAGGATCACAACCTCGATCCGCAGCTTGCCCTGACTGGCAAGGACAGCCCCCGTTATGAGCGCCGTCTCTCCGGGCACGGGAACGCCGCCCGACTCGGCCATCACCAACAGCAGCAGAACCGGATAGCCAATGCTGTGAGCAACATCGATCAGCGACGCCAGCTGCGTCATCTGCGCCCTGATCGACGGTTGGGGTGCCTGGATGTGGGGGCGCTCTGTGCGGGCCTCATGGCAGGGAACTTCTAGGATGCCGTGGTGGCCCTGACCATTGAAGCCAACGATCGCAATTCGCGAGCCCGCGCCGGGCTGCTGCACACCGCACACGGCGATGTTCGCACACCGGCGTTCGTGCCGTTGGCGACCAAGGCGACCGTCAAGGGGCTGCTGCCGCGAGAGGTCGCCGCGCTCGGCTATCAGATGATCCTGGGCAACACGTTCCACCTGATGCTCAGCCCCGGATCCGGCCTGATCAAAGAGCTCGGGGGGCTGCACGGCTTCATGGGCTGGGATGGGCCGATCATCACCGACTCGGGCGGCTTTCAGGTGTTCTCGATGGGCCACGGCACGGTCGCGCAGGAGATCAAGAGCCGCGGCCGTCAAGCTTCCTCGGCGCACAGCAGGGGAACGATCCTCTCGATCGAGGAGCAGGGGGTGCGCTTTCGCTCATATATAGACGGGCGGGATTGTTTTCTCTCGCCGGAGGGATCGATGCGGGTGCAGGCCAGCTTGGCTCGGACATCGCGCTCGTGTTCGACGAGTGCACCCCCTTCCATGTCGACCGCGACTACACCGCACGCTCGACCGAGCGCACCCACCGGTGGTTGCAGCGCTGCCTGTCCTGGCATGCGGAGCACGGACCTGTCGAGCAGCTGGTGTACGGGATCGTGCAGGGTGGCGTGCACGAGGATCTGCGTCTGAGCCTCGGCGCGGGAGGTGGCGGCCAGCGCCTGTCGGGGGATCGCGATAGGCGGGTCGCTGGGAGCCGAGAAGGCGCAGATGTATGAGGTGGTCGGCTACGCGGTGGATGAGCTCGACGGACCCCACGCAACCCTCCCCAGGCATCTCTTGGGAATCGGCGAGGTAGACGATCTGATCGCGGCGGTGAAGCTCGGCATCGACACCTTCGACTGCGCGATGCCGACGCGCTTGGGGCGCCACGGCACGGCGCTGGTGCCCGACCCAGGCAACCGCTGGCGGGCAGACCTGACCAACTCGCGCTGGCGCGAGGATCCAGCGCCGCTGCTGGAGGGCTGCCCCTGTCCAGCCTGTTCGCAGGGAGTCTCCCGCGCATATCTGGCTTATCTGCTGCGCGCCGGTGAGCTGACCGGCATGCGCCTGCTGACCGAGCACAACCTCGCGTTCATGGCGCTGTTGATGTCCGATCTACGCGAGGGGATCCTGTGCGGCGAGTTGGATGCCGTGGCGCGGGCGATCGCCGACGGTGCGACCCCAGGGGCCTGACCGGCCGGGCTACTGGGTGTTTTCGCTGACGAGCTGTCGCAGTGCGCTCGAGGCCTGGCTGACATCGGTATAGACGACCTTGAATAGCACCACCCTGGTCGATTCGGGAGCCGTGAGAACCACCACGCCGGCGATCGCCACGATGGCCACGAGCAGCGCCATCAGCACGGCCAGTAGAGGTCCCCGGCGGGAGCGCCGGCGTGGCGGGGCGACGTGGGCGGGCGCGGGTCTGGCTCGCGCTCCGGCTGGAGCGGGCCGTGGCTGGCGTTGCCGGACCGCCCCCTGTCCACCTGTGCCCTGACGACGGGTTGCGCCGGCCAACACGGTAGTGGCGCGAGTGGCTCTGACACCGGTTTGCGCCGGGGACGCCGTCGGCGCCGTCGCGGATAGCGCGTCCCATGTCCCGTGCGCTCTCGTAGCGGTCGCGCGGATCGAGCGCGAGCGCGAGCGCCACGGCGTCCGCCAGCTCGGGGGAGACGGACGCGACTAGCGTGTCGAGCATCGCGGGTTCCTCCCGCTGCTGCTTGAGCGCCAGCTCGGTTAGCGAGGTCGCCTCGTATGGCAGGCGCCCGGAGATCAACTGATAGGTGACCACGCCCAGCGCGTAGATGTCCGCGCGTGGCCCCGCGTCCTCTCCACGAGCCTGCTCGGGCGCCAGATAGGCGGCCGTGCCGAGCACCGAGCCGACCTGGGTGATACTCGACTGCTCGGTGGCCTTGGCGATGCCGAAGTCGGCGAGCTTGACTTCTCTCTCCCGCGAGCGCAGAAGATTCCCCGGCTTCACGTCGCGATGCACGACACCGTGACGGTGGGCGTAGTAGAGGCCCTCGCATGCCTGTTCGATGATCGCGGTCGCCTCGGAGACCTCGACCCACCCGTTGTCCCGCAATATCTCCGCGCACGAGGCGCCTTCGATGTACTCCATGACTATGTAGTGCTGTCCGGTGTGCTCGTCCAGGCCCGAGTCGAACACCTGCACGATGTTGGGATGCACCAAGCGTGCCGCGGCCTGCGCCTCGCGCTGAAAGCGCGATACGAAGGTGGGGTCCTCCGCCAGGTGCTCGGCCAAGAGCTTCACCGCCACCTGCCGCTCCAGGCGCTGATCGACGGCCAGATGCACGGTTGACATGCCGCCGAAGCCCAGGCGACTCTCCAGGCGGTAGCGACCGGCGATCTCAACGGCGCTCACTGCTGGTTCCCCTGGCCGGTGCCGCCGCTTGAACCGGGGCCCTGATTGGGTTCGTGAGATTCCCTGGGTGCTTCGGTGCCTTCACTCGGGCTTTCGCCGGGGGCCTGGGTGCCCCCACCGGGCGGTGGGGGGTTGTCGTCTGGGTGTCGGTGGTTACCGTCGGTGTGGTCTGGGTGCTCGTGGTTGTCGTCTGCGTGGTGGTCTGGGTGCTCGAGGTCTGGGTGTTCGTCTTCACCGTGGCGGAGGTGCTGGTGTCGGTGTTCACCAACGGCTGTTCGCACAGCGCCAGCGCCTGATGTCGCAGATTGTCGATACCTTCAGTGAGCCTTCCAAGCAGCCCTTTGTCAACCGATGCGGGCAGCGAGTGGAAGTCGCTTTCGGTCTTGCTCAAAGCCGTTTCGGTGCCCGCGCAATTTCCTTCGCGGGCCACCCGCGAGACTGCTTCGAAGTCGTGTTGCAACGGCCCGGCGTCGGCCGCCGGAATCAGGCCCTTCCCCGATCCTCCGCAGGAGACGAGCACGGCGGTGCCCAGACCCAGCGCCAAGGCGACCACCAGACGCGTCAATACGCGAGCGCTCACTGGCCGTACTCCAGACGCTCGGCCAATGAGTCCGGAAGACGCGCGGCTCTAATCGCGGCTGCGGCCCCGGCCACGTCGTACTCGGTCCGCATGAAGGAGACACTCAAGTCATCGAGATCGAGTAGCAGCCAGGCCGCCCGTCGATCGCCGTCGCGTGGTTGGCCGACGCTCCCAGGGTTCAGCAGCCATTCTCCGTTTGAAATGTCGAGCTTGGTGCCGCCGCGCTGGGGCTCGCCGGTGGTGAATCCTCCCTCGACGCGGACAAACGAGAGCGCCACGTGAGAGTGGCCGATGAGGCAGACGCGGTGATCCTGGCGGTCCAGGCACAGCTCGGCCAGCAGAGCCGAGAGCACGTACTCCCACACGGGGTCGCGGGGGCTCGCGTGATAGAGGCCGATCGCCCCCTCCTTGCCCTGGGGTCGCAGACCGGCGAGAAAGGCGAGATTCTCGGGGCTGATCACCTCCTGTGTCCATTGTGCGGCCATGCTCGCGCCGCGGGAGAACTCGTCCAGGGCGATCTCGCCGGTGACAGCCATGTCGTGGTTGCCTGCCAAACAGACGGCTATGTGGTTACGGGCCAACTGCACGCAGGCATCCGGATCGGCTCCGTAGCCAACGAGGTCCCCCAGGCACCATGCCTCGGAGGCGTCGCTGGCTGCTATCTCCTCGAGCACAGCTTCGAAAGCATGGCGGTTTGCGTGGATGTCAGAAATTACCGCGACCTTCATGATTGCTGAATATGCCCGCTCATCGGTTGCCTCCGCGATCTAGTTCAAGCCCAAGGCGCGCTACCGGCCCATCGTGGTTGCTGTCGGTGGCCGGGGCGGTGTCGGTGGCACGCGTTGCGGTGGTATTGCTGCGTCCCCGTGACGGCCTGATCGAGCCGGACCCTGTCGATGCGGGGCATTATTTCTCAACCGAAGATATCGCGCGTGCTCGCCGCTATGAGCGCCCGCAACTGGCGCTGCATCTCGCGGCCGCGCTGACACAGGGGGCGATGCTACTCGCATGCGTGACCCGTGAGCGGCAGAAGGACCCGCCAACGGAGTCGCTCGCCTCCGTTCTGTGGAGCGGGATCGGCCTGTCGCTGGCCGGCAAACTGGCGCCGCTGCCGCTGCGAACGCTGGCCCGCAAGCGTGCGGTGCGGTCGGGCTTGGTGACTCAGTCGTGGCGAGGATGGGCAGTCGATCTAGTCAAGGGCACGATCATCCAAACGTCCCTGGCCGGTGCCGGAGCGATCGGCGTGGAATGGGTGAGGTCTCGCCATCCACGCCACTGGTGGCTTGCCGTTGCGGGGGCGAGCGTGGCCGGGGAGGCGATCCTCACGTTCCTGGCGCCAGTCGTGATCGCCCCGATCTTCAACCGGTTTGAGGTGCTCGACGATGGGCCGCTGCGCGAGGATGTGCTCGAACTCGCTGCACGCGCCGGCGTGAACATCGGCGAGGTCTATCGAATGGACGCCTCGACCCGAACCAGCGCCGCCAACGCCTACGTCACAGGGCTAGGGCCAACAAAGCATCGGGTGGTCCTCTTCGACACGCTGCTCGAGAGCTTCACCGCGCAGGAGGTCAGGCTGGTCGTGGCGCACGAGCTCGCGCACATACGTCACCGCGATGTGCCGCGGGGCTTGGCTCTGATGGCGCTCACCACTCCGGCGAGCGTCTACGCGACAGTGACGGTGGCAGAGCGCCTGATGAGCGACACGCATCAGCCCTCGAGCGCCGCGAGGCTGTCGGCTCTGACCCTCGCCGCTGGTCTACTCGGCGCGCTCGTGGGATCGGTCGGCAGTGCCCTGTCGCGCCGTGTCGAGTCAAGGGCCGACGCATTCGCGCTGGCGCTGACCGACGAGCCCGACTCGTTCATCGCTTTCGAGCGGCGTATCGTCGCTCAGAACCTGTCCGATCCGGCCCCGCACCCATGGTTGACATCTCTCATCGCCAGCCACCCACCAGCCGTGCGACGCATAGGAACAGCTCTCGCCTATCGGCGCGCAGCGCGCTGAGGGGCTTGCGGGCGTCTCACTCCTCGGAGGGGAGCTGAGGATCCTCGCCACCGTACTCGGGGAGGTTCTTGATGCCCTCCCGGGTGCGCCACTTGGAGTAGTTGTCCTCCATCGCGTCGATCAACTCGCGCATGAAACGGGGAGAGATATTCACTCGTGAAACGACCACTCCGGGGACCTCCTCGGCTTCGACCTCGTGGTCCACCCTGGCGAAGGTGACTGTGAACTCGTAGTCGGAATGGCTCACGTTCGCGAAGTTCGCGTACACGCCTCCCATGATCTCCGGGGAGAGATGAATGTTTATGTGACGCTCGGCGCCCTGATCTTCATCGCTCACGCGAGTAAGTATCGCAGCCTTGGGCTGGACTTGACGATGCCGTGTCCCGCGACGGCGAGCCAACGCCCGTCCTCGGAAGGCTATTGTCAGCGTTCATGGGCAGCCACGCCGATCAGCACCCGAATGTCGCCCTCGAGCTGGCCGCGCGCGTCGCGTCCGCGGCGAAGCTCACGCTGGGTATCGAGATCTCTCTCGCGCAGGCCGTGGTCCGCGAGGCCTCCCCCGAGCACGGCTGTGACTATCAGAGCAACGCAGCGATGGCGCTGGCCAAGCGGATCGGTCGCCCTTCCAGGGAGGTGGCCGAACTGCTCGCTGAGAACCTCCAGGTGAGCGACCTATGCGAAAAACCGACGGTCGCCGGCCCAGGCTTCATAAACATGCGGCTGCGCGCCGAGTGGTTGCAGCGGCGTCTGGGTGAGATCCACGGCGCCCCTCGCCTGGGAGTGCCCCAGGCAACCGAGCCAAGGCGTGTGGTGATCGATTACAGCGCACCGAACGTCGCCAAGGAGATGCACGTCGGGCATCTGCGTTCGACGATCATTGGCGACGCGCTGGCGCGGCTGCTGCGTTTCCAGGGCCACGAGGTGATCGCGCAAAACCACATCGGTGATTGGGGCACCCCGTTTGGAATGCTGATCGAGCATCTGCTGGACCGTGACCAGGCCGCCGACGGTGAGGCCCACTCGATCGGCGATCTCGGTGAGTTCTACCGCCAAGCGAGAGAAAAGTTCGACGGTGAGGAGGCCTTCGCCGAGCGTTCACGCCGACGGGTGGTGGCCCTGCAGGGCGGCGATCGGGACACGCTCGAGCTGTGGCACGCGCTGGTGGCCGAGTCCGAGCGTCACTTCCAGGAGGTCTATGACCTGCTCGATGTGGGACTCGACCAGCGGGATATCGCCGGCGAGAGCGTCTACAACGATCAGCTCGCCGACGTCGCAGACGAACTGCGGCAACTCGGTCTCGCCGTCGACAGCGACGGGGCGCTGTGTGTGTTCCCCAAGGGTTTCACCGGCCGGGACGGGGAGCCGCTGCCGCTGATCGTCCGCAAGAGCGACGGCGGCTACAGCTACGACACCACCGATCTCGCGGCGATTCGCCATCGCGCTCGCAAGCTGCGGGCAAACGATCTGCTGTATGTGGTTGGCGCTCCGCAGCGGCTGCACTTCGAGATGGTCTTCGCGGTGGCGCGCGAAGCCCGATGGCTGGAGGCCGACTCCCAGACCCGTCACATCGCCTTCGGCTCGGTGCTGGGTGACGACCACAAGATCCTGCGCACCAGGGAGGGAGCCCCGCCGCGCCTGGAGGATCTCCTGCGCGAGGCGACCAACCAGGCGAGGGAGATACTCCTCGAGCGAGGCGTCGAGGACGTCGACAGCGAGTATCTGGCTCACGCGATCGGCGTGGGTGCCGTCAAGTACGCAGATCTCTCCAGCGACCGCGAGAAGGACTATGTCTTCTCATTCCGGCGGATGCTCGCGCTCGAGGGCAACACCTCGGTCTACCTCCAGTACGCGAACGCGCGCGCTCGCTCGGTCATTCGCCGGTCCGGTTCAGACGCGGACGTGAAGGGCGACATCGTGCTGGGAGAGGACGCCGAGCGGACGCTCGCGCTCGCGCTGGTCAGGCTCCCCGGCGTGATCGAAGCTGTCCTGCTCGACTATAAGCCCCACCGGCTGTGCACATACCTGTATGGGGTGGCGGTCGCCTTCTCGGGCTTCTATGAGAACTGCCCGGTCCTCGCGGCCGAGGATCTCCAGGTGCGCGAGTCGCGGCTTGCGCTGTGTGATCTTACGTCGATGGTGCTGACCCTCGGCCTCGATCTGCTGGGGATTAAGGCGCCTGAGCGTATCTCCTCCTCACCGGCTCCTCCCGGCTCCTCCCGTGCGGGCGCTCAGGGGTCATAGCGGGCCATATCCTCCTCCAGCAGCGTGGACTGAGACGGGCTGAGAGACGGTCCCCGCGCTCGCGAGGCAGTCTCCCGGTCGCGGGCTCTGCGGCGCCAGCTCGGCAGCAGGAACGCGAGCATGCCGGCGAGCGCCAGCACAACCACGATCGGCACGAGGTAGGCGACCAGGTCGAAGCCGTGGGTGCTCGGCAGGGCCAGCACGCTCTGGCCGTACTGGGCGACCAGGGCGCGCTTGATCTGGGCTTCGTCCTCTCCACGTCCGATCAGTTCCTGGATGAATTCGCGCTCCTCGTCGGCCTGTGGAGACTCCGCGACGTTCAGCGGGATTTTGCAGGTCACACACATCACCTGGCGCTCGATTGCCGGCAGCGTCGTGCGCGGCTCAAGCGCGATGGCGCCCGACGCCTGCGCCGCCACCAGGCCGGTCGCGCACAGCGCCACGATCACCCTGCCTCGCATGCTCATGTGCTCCGCGCTAGCGTGAGTGCCCGGTTGATGAAGCCCTGTTCGATCTCGCCCCTGGAGATAGCGACTATGTTGCCCTGGCGGTTGATCAGAAAGCTCTCCGGCAGCTGATCGGTGCCGTAGGCTCCGGCGAAGGAGCCGCTTGCGTCCCGCAGGTTTGGGTAGCTCAGGTGGAAGCGTCGCACGAAGCCCTCCGAGTCCGGTGTGGCGTCCTTGTAGGTGACGCCGAGCACCGTCGCGTGGTGACCGACGAGTTCCGACTGGGCGTGCTCCAGCAGGGGTGCCTCGTCTTCGCATGGCTGACACCACGACGCCCAAAAGTTCAACAGGACCACCTGGCCTCGGTAGGCGGCTAGCTCACCATCTCGGGCACCCGAGAGCGCTGGCAGCGAGCGGTAGGGATCTGGCGCTGATGGGTGCCGGCCGTGCGCGACCGCTTCATCGAGCGTGCGACTCGCCGCCTGGTGGGTTATTCCGTAGACCAGCAGTCCAATCAGACATGCTCCGAGGACGCTGGCGGCGATGGGAAGGGCGAGGCGACGCACCGTTCCCGAAAGGGTAGAGGCAAGCCACGGCGTGTGGTGTGAGCTCGAGCTCCGCACATGCCCGATCTCATCGGAAACCAGCGTGCCTGTCATGCCGCAGGCGTTTGCCAGGGACGACAGACCCGACAGCCAAATTTGGCTCCGGAGCTAAAGCGGCGGACGGGCCTCGAACCCGCGACCTCAAGCTTGGGAAGCTTGCGCTCTACCAACTGAGCTACCACCGCGTCGGCCCAGATGCTAGCGCTCCGGCCCTGAGGCGTGACTGTTCAGATCAGCCAGATCGCGCTTATCCTTAAGACATGTCTGAGGCTGATTTCGTGTCGGTCGAAGGTGGCCAGCTTCTGGTTACCCTTTGCAACGGGCTGGTGGGGCTGTTGCGTGAGTTCGCCGGAAGAGGGCCCAGCAAGTGCAAGGCTCACTGGGCGGGTCGTGATGTGATCGTCGTCCTTCTGCGTGGCGGATTCACAACCGCCGAGCAGACTCTCTACGAGGCCGGTCAAGGCATGGCTGTGCGCGACTCTCAACATGCGCTCTCAGATGTGCTCGAGACGAGGATGACCGAATTGGTCCAGAGCGTCACCGACCGCAAGGTGCAGGCATTCATGAGTGCTTCTCATCAGGATCCCGACCTACGTGTTCTGCTGTTCGTGTTGGAGCCTCAAGAGCAGTAGACCGAGGCTAGCCACGATCGCGACTGTCGAGGCTGACCCTCACCCTCAGGCGGGAACGAGCACGAACACCTCGCTGGCCATGTCGTGCCGGAGATCAAATCCGCTGATGGCCGTGAGTACCTCGCGACGGGTGATATCGGAGACCTTGGCCCTAAACAGCTCATCGGTGGAGTGCTGCCAGAGCATGCGCAGCCTGAGTACGTCGTCTGCCTTGCCAGCGCCAGCCAGCGCCTTCTCCGCCGGCGTGAACACATCGGCGAGCAGCGTCACCACCACATCACCGTGGATGAACGTCTTGGTTTGCAGCGGTCCCCGCCCAAACTTCTCCAGATACAGCCCCGCTACAGCCTCGGATACCAGACTGCAGAGCGAATCTTCGGACGCTAGTGGCGCGGCCATCGCCGCCTCCTTTAGGCCCCATCCATTAGAGGTGCTGCAGAGTACAAGCGCGAGGCGGAGGGAGCCAAAAGTTCCAAGTAGCGCACAATCAGCATAGCCCCTCTCGGACTCCCGAGAGAAATGTCCACGGAATTCGCCGTCAAAGCTCTATCCGGCCCCAGCGTTTGGTGATACCGTGCTTATACGGCAGTGGTCTATCTGGACTCTCTGCCGTGCCAGTCCCGAAGGGGACGTGTGGCGGCCACGCAAGCGAGCCGCGTACCGGACTACTTCTCTGTCCTTGACCAAGGCCCGACGAGGAGTGCCCGGTAGTGGGTCGTGAAGTTTTGAGTTTTCCGGGAGCCGACCAATCGTTCCCACCAGCAGCACGCTCCCTGACTACGCCGTCCGTCAGCGAGGCGGACGGCGTAGTCCCAATCGGCAACGAAACCGTCGATCGTCTCGCCAATACGGTGGTCACGGTCGTGCCCCTCGCCCTTCTGGGCATCGCGATCTGGCTCGCATGGGGAGGAACGCTTCACTGGCAAGACCTTGTCGTTCTAGCGGTCAGCTACGTGATCACCGGCGTTGGGATTACCGTCGGCTACCACCGTCTGTTCACCCACCGTAGCTTCAAGGCCGGCCGCCCACTACGCGCGTTGTTTGCCGTGCTCGGATCCGCCGCGGTGGAGGGACCGGTGATCGAGTGGGTATCGACCCATCGCAAGCACCACCGCTTCAGTGACCTTCCCGGTGATCCCCATAGTCCCCACACCGACCACGGCATCGGCTGGCGCGGGGCAATACGAGGACTGCTCCATGCGCATGTTGGATGGATGTTCCGCGGCGTAGATCGAGCCAGTGAGGAGCGCTACGCCAAGGACTTGCTCGCTGACCCTCTGATTCGTGCGCTCGATCGCACGTTCCCTCTCTGGGTTCTGCTCGGGCTCGCGTTCCCCTTCGGGCTGGGCGTTGCGCTGACCGGCTCACTGGTCGGTGGCCTGACCGGCATGCTGTGGGGCGGAGCCGTCCGCATCCTCTTCCTTCACCACGCGACGTTTTCGATCAACTCGCTGTGTCACTTCTTCGGTCGGCGTCGCTTTGCCACCGGCGATGAGTCGCGCAACCTCGCCTGGCTTGCGCTGCCGACCTTTGGCGAGGCTTGGCACAACAACCACCACGCCTTCCCGACCTCCGCACACCACGGCCTCACCCGCTGGCAACTGGACCCTGGCGGATGGCTGATCGACGGTCTCGAGCGGCTCGGGCTCGTGTGGGACGTCGTACGCATAACGCCAGAGCGCCAGCTGTCAAAGAAGGCCAGCTTCTAGCCTAGGCTGTCTGCGCCATCGACAGCATCTGATTCCTTCGTTAGACGCCTGCCAGGGTGGTGCTCGAGAAGGAGACCTTGGCTCCTATCATCGCTCGCCGGGAAAGAGCACTGAGCCTGGGACAGAGGCGGCTGAGATGTGGGTCTGTCCGCTTGCTCGGACCAGAACAAGCCGAAACGCATGTGTTTCAAGCATGCGCACCGGCGCAAATCCGGGCAGCTGCGGCACTGAAGCGGGAGTGAGCGCACGGTGCCCGGCTGGCCGCGAGGGCTCAACGACGAGCCAGGCGTCTTGCGCGACTAGTCCGGTTGCAGACGCCGCTCTGCGGCCTAGATACGCCGCGGCGACCGGGCCGCTATCGCGCGTGACGGCGATCACCGGCGCGGCTGCGTTGACCTTCTCGACCTTTCGCAGCGCGTCGCGCCAGTCGAGCTGCTTGTAGCGCCAGTTCGTGGCGACCCAGAGCGAGGCCAACGTCGCGACTGCAAGATACGCGGCGAGTGGGATCGCGCGGGCGCGCAAGAGCACTGGCGCAGCGAGGGCGATCATGAGCGGAAGCGCAAGCATGACATTGCGCGCATAGAAGCGGTCGGCGATGGCGGTCGCGGCCAGCAGCAGCGGCGCGCCGATCGAGAGGACAGCGAGCGCTAGGAGAACTCGCGCGCTCAATTTCTCACGCGCAGCACCTAGAAATCCCCAAGCCACCCCTACGCTCCAAATCGCTAGGCCCGCCGCCTCGAGCCATGTCCTCGGTACGTTCGGTCCCATCGCGAATTCGCGCGCCGTTGTGAGCAGGCGCGAACTCAGATGGATTTCGGCGATGAACTCGGCGCGTTCGCTAGCCGACTGATTCGCCACGAGGGGAATCAGCGGCGCCACGCACAGTCCGATCAGGAGCGAACAGGCCGCGGTCCTCAGACGCGCATTGGGCCGCAGCACGAACAGCAGAAGTGCCTCACCGGCGACGATGACCGCGCCGAAGTAATGAGTCCAGACGCACGAGACCGAGGCGAGGAGCCACCACCCATAGCGGCGCCGGTCACCGTGCTCGAGGACCGCCGTGAAGGCCCAGACAGATAGAAGCGACGTGAGCACGAGCAGCCCGTAGCTGCGGGCATCGACCGAGTAGAACACCAGCATCGGGCTGACGGCGAGCATCGCGGCGGCTGCCAGCGCGGCCCGTTGCGCCACCAGGCGCCGAAACGCCAGATACGCGACTGGAACCGACGCAGTCAGCGCCAGCGCCGGAATGACCCGCATCGCTATTGCCGACCGAGCGCCGACCAGCCACTCTAGACAGTAGTAGAGCGGTGGCGTGGACTCCGTGGCCTGTATGTGTCTCCATAGGCCCGCCAGGCTGGATTCGCTGGCGATTTCCCGCGTATAGATCTCGTCGAGCCAGAGACTCTGGTGGCCAAGAAACGGGAATCGCAACGCGGCAGCGACAGCAGTTGCCAGCGCCAGCGCGAGCCACA
Source organism: uncultured Solirubrobacterales bacterium (assembly GCA_963718425.1). Taxonomy (GTDB): domain Bacteria; phylum Actinomycetota; class Thermoleophilia; order Solirubrobacterales; family Solirubrobacteraceae; genus Palsa-744. The sequence goes on along the minus strand of CAVQZJ010000016.1, from coordinate 276,359 downwards.
CGACCGCCGGTGGCAGGCTCCGTTCGTCGCGAGGCACCGTGAATCGTGCAATCGCGACAGTTTGCCGTTTCCACCGCGGCGCGGCTGCGCGTGCTGATTGCCCGCCGTCCGCCCGGACCACGCTCGTGCGAGTCTGCTCGCTCGCTGCGGAGTGCGACAGCGGGCGATACAACCTGGCGCGTCCCATTGGTTCGAGGCTAATTCATCTCGCCCTCGCCCGAGTTGCCCAGGTTTGCAGCCGCGACTAAACAACGCACGCCGCCGATAGCGACATCGGACTTGTCGCCCGCGTTGGCTATCCGGACCAGTTGAGTCGAGCGAAGACAGAGACCGGCCGATCGGTGCCGGGACCTAGCAGGTGGCACTAACGCGTCAAAAATAATAATCGACGGCCTTATTAGCACCATACGGAGCTAGGCCCGGCCTCCGAACCCTAGCTTCGCGGTCGCATTTCGTGTGGCGAGTCCGCGGCGGCCACAGCTGGTGGGTTCGCCCACCGGCAGGAGCCCTACGGAGCGGATCGAATCCATGAGCGTGGCCTCTTCGGACATCGATCTGCTGGATCCCGATGAGTATTTCGCCGACTATGACCGGCGTGCGCGAGAGCGTCGAGAGCATCGTTCACACAAGCGGCGCCGCAAACTTCCCAAGGCACCCAGACAGGGGCATCGCGCGGAGTCCCTGACCGCTACCGCGGCCGGTCGCGTGCTGATCGGTGCGGCGGGTGTCCTCGCGCTCTTGACGATCGTTGGTCTGCTCCTGCTGTGGCCCTCGGGGCCCGCACGAGGGCATGAGATTCAGAGCTTCGGGCACACCACGCAAGCGACAGTCACGAGATCCTTCATCGCCTCCTGCGGTGATTCCAGCGCCACGCGCTGCCGCGAACTCGGCATCACCGTACATGGCCAGCATTCCACGGTCCTGCTCGGTCCCGTCAGCACTGAGCCGTCGATTGCGCCGGGCACACCGATCCGGGTAAGTCCCGTTGCCCCACCAAGCACCGGCCGGGCACCGCCCGGCTATCAACCTTGGCAGTTTGTGAACATCGACCGGCATGGCCCGCTGCTGTGGCTCGCGCTTGTGCTCCTGTTGCTGGCGGTGATCGTGATCCGCCTACGTGGGCTGCTCGCCGCGGTCGGCGTGGGTCTGTCGTTGCTGCTGCTCGTCAAGTTTCTGGTCCCCGCGATCCTCGACGGTGAGCCCGCGCTACCGGCCGCGCTCGTTTGTGCGCTGGCGGTTATGTTCATAACGCTCATCCTCACCAGCGGCATCGGGCCGCAAACGCTGGCGGCGGCCCTTGGAATCGCCTCTACGCTGATATTCACCTGTCTGCTGGCACTGTTCGCCGTTCACTTCGCGCACATCGATGGGCGTACCGACGAGCTCTCGACCTATCTCGCAACCGTGAACCCGGACATATCCCTACAAGGCATAGTCCTTGCCGGCATGATCATCGGCGCCCTCGGCGTGCTCGCCGACACGGCGGTGACACAGGCATCGGCGGTGATGGCGCTCCGTCACGCCAATCCCAACCTCACGCCCCGAGGCCTTTACAAGTCGGCGTTCCATGTCGGGCGAGATCATCTCTCCGCGACGATTCACACCCTCGTCCTCGCCTACGCCGGAGCATCCCTGCCACTGCTGCTGATCACACACTCAACCGGAGTCGGGCTGACCGACGCGATCAGCACCCAGGAAATCGCCCAGCCGATCGCCGCGACCCTCGTCGGCTGCATCGCACTGGTCTGCGCGGTCCCCGTGACCACCGGACTCGCGTCGCTGCTGGTCGCCCACCTCTCCCCAGACGCACTCCACGGCACACACGCCCACACACACTGAGCAGAACAACGATCCCCTCGCGTCTATGAGTCCGGATGCCCGACCGCGCGGCGACGCCGGCGTCATCGCCAATACGCATCATCGGCACCACGGCAAAAGGTGTGCGCCCCCAATGAATATCGCGCCGCGTACAACCAGAGATATGAGATTCGCGAGCCATATTCCCACTGTGGCCGGCGCTTTTGGGCCCGAGGTCCACGCCTTGGGATCGGGCATCGCTTGCCGGTCGCGGTTACGGTCAAATAGACGCACACACAGGGTCGGCCACCCTGCCGATAACCAAGGATGATCCGACCGTGAGCTCCAGCGTCTTCAAACAGAAACAGAACCGACAGCCATCCAACGAGTCCGAGGAGGCCCAGCTCGTTCACGCCGGCAGTGAGTGGAACTCGCCTCTGTATGAGATGGCGTCCCTGCAGTTCGCGCGGGCCGCGGACCTGCTCGACCTGGGTCCCGAGTTTCGGACTCGTCTACTGCAGCCCAGGCGGTCGTTGACGACCAACTTCCCGGTGCGCATGGACGACGGCAGCGTGCGCAGTTTCACGGGCTACCGGGTGCAGCACACCCTTACAATGGGCCCCACCAAGGGTGGATTTCGCTACCGGCCCGACGTGTCGCTCGGCGAGTGCGCGGCGCTGGCGATGTGGATGACATGGAAGTGCGCGCTGCTCGGCCTTCCGTTTGGGGGCGCCAAGGGCGGCGTGCGCTGCGACCCGCTAGAACTGTCGGCGGGCGAGTGCGAGCGTGTGACGCGGCGTTACGCGGCGGAGCTGATCCCGATCGTGGGCCCGCAGCGGGACATACCCGCCCCCGACATGGGAACTGGCGAGCGGGAGATGGCCTGGTTCATGGACACCTACTCCCAGCAGGTGGGCTACTCGGTCCCGGAGGTCGTTACCGGCAAGCCCGTCGCTCTGGGGGGTAGCGCGGTGCGTGGACGCTCCACTGGGCTGGGTGTGGCCTACGTGATCGCCGACCTCGCCAAACGCAAGGGATTCGAGCTCAAAGACCAGCGCGTGGCTATCCAGGGCTTCGGGAGCGTAGGCGCGACCCTCGCCTACACGCTGCACACGATGGGCGCGCGGGTGGTAGCCGTCAGCGACGTCGGCGGCGGTCTCGTCAATCACGACGGCCTCGACATTCCGGCGATCATGAGCTGGACGCGAGAGCACGGGTTTCTGCAGGGATTCCCGGACGCCGACCCGGTCGGTCGCACCGAGGTGCTGGAGGTCGCCTGCGACATCGTCGTACCGGCGGCGCTCGAGCGCCAGATCCTGGCCGAGAACGCTCCCCGGCTGGACTGCCGACTGGTTGTGGAGGCGGCCAACGGGCCGACCAGTCCCGAGGCGGAGGCGATTCTGGCCGAACGGGGAATCCCGATCATCCCCGACGTGCTGGCCAACGGCGGCGGCGTGATCCTCAGCTACTTCGAGTGGGTGCAGGACCACCAACGTTACTTTTGGGAGGACGCCGAGCTCGAACGTCGGTTGAAGAGCCTGCTCTGCTCGGCTGTGGCCCAGGTGGCCGACGCGGCCGAGAGATCCCAACGAGACTGGCGCACCGCCGCGCTGACAGTCGCCGTGGAGCGGGTGGCCAAGGCCGCCGAAGCGCGTGCGATCTACCCTTAGCAAAGCGAGCGACACGCCTCCCAGTCGCGCTCTCGGCGGCCCGGTATCGCTGTCCGCCGCAATATCGAGGAGAATAACCGCATGCGTGTGACCGCCAAGGCTGACTATGCCGTCCGTGCCTCCATCGAGCTGGCCAGCGGAAGTCGAGACTCCCCGCGCAAGGTTAACGAAGTCGCCCAAGCTCAGGGCATACCTCTCTCCTTTCTAGAGAACATCCTCACGCAGCTGCGCTCCGCCGGGATAGTGCGTAGCCAACGTGGACCCGACGGGGGCTACTGGCTAGCTCAGCCGGCCGACGAGGTGACCCTCGCTCACGTCATCAGAGCGGTCGAGGGCCCACTCGTCGGGGTGCGTGGCCAGCGTCCTGAGGAGGTCGAGTACCAGGGCTCCGCCCAGGCGCTGCAGCAGGTATGGGTGGCGCTGCGCGCCAATCTGCGCAAGGTGCTCGAGCGGGTGACGATCGCGGATGTCGCCGCGGGTGAGCTCCCACCTGAGGTGCTTGCGCTGACAAAAGACGAGGATGCCTGGCAGACACGCTAGATCCCGCCGGGGCCCTCCTGGTCGGAGTGCATTACATGGTCTGCGGTGTCGCGCTGTTAACGAGCCGTCCTCGAACGACAAAGCTGCTTAATCGATTCCCCCACCCAATGAACGTGAGGTGGCATACCGTAACCCACGCCCTTCCGTAGCTTTGTCCGATGTCGAGCTCAGGTCAAGACCATCCAACTTCCGGCCGCCCTCATCGGGACGAAGTCGGCGCCGATCCGGCTCTCACCAGACGTACGCTGCTGAAGCGAGGACTGTTGACCGCGGGGACACTCGCGGGCGGCGGCTTGGCGGTCTCTAAGCTCGCGCGCGCCGGAGACCGGTCGGCGCCGGTCCCAAAATCGCTGGTAGAAACCCCCCGTACGGCGCTCTCGTCGGCCCGGCCGGGGGGACCCGGACCCCCGAACATCCTGGTGATCGTCGTCGATCAGCTGCGCAGCCAGCCGCGCTGGATCTCGGCGAGCACGGTGCCCGCGAGCGTGATGCCAAACCTCATGCGCCTCAGCCGCGAAGGAGTCAGCTTCGCGAGTCACTACACCGCTTCCAACGACTGCACTCCGGCACGGTCAACCCTACTCACCGGTTTGTACACACACCAGACGGGCTGCATGATCACCGGTGGCAGCACCCTGGATCCCTCCTTCCCGACATGGGGTTCGATGCTGCGCGAGTGGGGTTATGGAACCTATTGGTACGGCAAGTGGCACCTGACCCATCACGACAACAAGTGGGATGCCATCAGCGGTGCGGCCGCCCTCGACCGTTACGGTTTCGCCGGCGGGACCTTTCCCTCTCCCGACGGCGCCCCCGGCCAGGCGTGGCGTGTGGACCCCGACATCGTGGGGCAGTTCGAGCGCTGGTTTGCCCGCTCCGGCGAAGACCGACCGTGGTGTACGACCGTCTCGCTGGTCAACCCTCACGACATCGCCTGGTGGTACAAGTGGAGCGATCGCGTCGCGCCCGAGTCCTCGGCGCCGCGCATCACCCGCCAGCTGCCGGCGAACTTCGAGACGCCTGGCTCGCTGATCGCCCACGAAAAGCCGAGTTTGCAGCGCTCGCTGCAGGAAACTGCTGCCCAGTCCTTCGGCCCTGTTCCCTTCTCAGGTCCCCACGCGTCACCCATCTGGAGTTCGATGCTGGATCTCTACGCCAAGCTCCAGCGTGAGGTCAACGGTCACATAGGTCGTGTTCTGCAGACGTTGCAGAGCAGGCCTGAGGTAGCCGCTAACACGGTTGTGGTGTTCACCTCAGATCACGGCGAGTATGGGGGCGCACATGGGCTGCGAGGCAAGGGTGCGGGCGCATATGAGGAGGCGATCCGTGTGCCGCTGATTGTCAAGGATCCACGGGGCGTGCTGACCGGCTCTCACCGGCGGCCGCGCCACCAGCTCACCTCCAGTGTGGATGTGGCGCCGCTGCTGCTGAGCATCGCCAGTGGATCGGACGGCTGGCGCGGCGAGGCTCGCTACTCCCATCTGTCAGATCGGTTGGACGTCGCCCGCATCCTGCGGGACCCCAGCGCGCCGGGACGGGCGCACGTGCTCCACGCGACCGATGAGGTCGTCACCGAGTTCGCCGATGAGCTATACGCCTGGAACGCTCCGCTGCACGTGGTCGCTCTGCGCACGCCGACGGCCAAGATCGCCACCTACTCAAACTGGCTGCCCGGAACAACCGAGTCAGTCGCCGCCACCGAGCAGAGGGAGCTGTATGACTACCGCACGCGCCCCGGTCGCTTGGAGTTGCACAACAGCGCTGGCGAAGAACTCCTGGAAGGTCCCTTGCGCGCGCGTCTGAACAGGGCGGTTGAGTCGGAGTTGCGGGGCAAGCTCCCGCATCATTTGCGCCATGCTCGTGAAGGTGGCTTGCGGGACTACTTCACGACCGCCACCCATGCCGCCAAGGGCGCCACCGCGGCGCGTCTGGCGCGCTCCTCGGAGCGAGCCGGAGAGAACGCCCATCTCTCTTCGTCCGGCGCTCGCCGCTCGCGAACGCTCCGGGCGATCACATCCGGGAAGCGAGGTCACGGACAGCTCTGAGGTGCTGGTGCTAGCCCTTGATGGTCTGTGAAGTGCTCATCACGGCGCCCGCTTCATTGATCGCCTGGACCACCACATATGCCTCCGGGCCAGTGGTCAACAGCGCGGTCTCAAAGCCCGTGCGGGCTGTCGTTGCGACCGTGGAGAGCTGATTGGGTGACGGTCCGGCCAGCAGTCGCCAACTCGCCACGCCGGTTGCGCCGTTCCAGCTCGCGTACACCGTGACGGGACCTTTCGAGCTCTGAGAGCTGGCGGAGATCGCCGGCAGGTTAGCGGGCGTGCCGCTCCAGGCGAAGCGGTAGGAGCGGTAGGCCTCGGTCTTGGCTGGCATGTGGGCGTCGAACAGCATCTGGCCCGTGGGGCTGAACTCCGATACGTACGGTTCTGCCCCCCAGCCGATGAAGAGGTTGCCATCGGTGAGCATCTGCACGTTGCCCTGACTGCCGGCGGACAGAGGCCGGGGATGCTCGTAGCTGGCCACCAGCGTGTCGGTGCGATTGCTCGGGTTGATCGTCACGATGATCGCCCGCGATTGAGGGTGCACGTTGGGCACGCCACCGTTGTCGAAGATGCTGATGGTGCCATTGGGAAGTTCGGTGGCGTCGTGCTGATACGCGGTGGCGGTGCCGGAGCCCATCTTGACGCTGCCGTTGACGCTGCCCGCCGTGGTGAGTACCTGGCCGGTCTGGGTGTTCAGCTGATACAGCGCCCAGGTGTTGCGCGCGGAGATCAGCGTCGTGCCGCTCGAGTTCTGATCGATCGAGTTGATGTGAAAGTAGTCGAACGGCCACAGGGTGGTGGAACCCACCGGCGATGAGTGAGATTCGCTGATCGCCACGTGATCCAGTGAATGCCACTCGCGCCGCACCAGGTGGGTCTTTATGTCGACTTCTTGGAAGACGCTGTCTGTGATCGCCGAGTCGCGCGGGCCGCCGATCGATGAGAGATTGCAGTGAATGGTGTTGAACACGGTCATCAGCGCCGTGCCGTTGGAGTTGAGGCGAAAGTCGTGCAGGTCGGCTTCATAGCCGTTGCCGGCAGTGATGTGAGCGATCTGCTGGTACGCGCTGTTGGCGATGACCTCTTCGCCCTCTCCGAACCCGTTCGGCGGTATATAGCCCTGCCACCAGGTGAGGGCCGGCTGTCCTTCATAGGTCTGGACCTGCAGGTTGGTAGCCTCGATGCCCGACGGCAGAGGGTCGAACCACACCAGGTTTCCGGAGTTGTCGAAGATCATCGGGCCGTCCTGCCCGGGACCGGAATAGGGTGCGGTGAAGATGTCTCCCGGCGTGGTCTGCGGCGCGTTGGCCGTGACACGCACGGTCGGCGGCTTCAATTCCGGGCTTGAGTGAAAGCTCTGGAATTCGCTGGAGCTGCCTTTCGCCGCGGCCGGGGTGCTGGCGAGCTTTTTGGGTCTGGGAATCGGATCGGGGTCAGAGACGATGAAGTGGAAAGCGAACCTCTGGGCTTTGCCGTTGATAGTGAGCCTGCCTCTGACGGTTACTGTCTCTCCGACAGAGAATGACTTGGATGAAACGAAGCTCGCGCCATCGCCCTGTGAGTAGGCGATCAGCCGGCCGGAGTGTTTGCCGCTGGTTGACCCGTTGACGGTGATGTTGCCCAGATCTGAGGCGGGGTCGCCGAGCAGGCTGATCTGGGTGTGCGGCGAGGAGTCCAGCGAGTCGGGCAGGGGAGACACCGACAGGTTGGTTCCGGGCAGCACAGCCGAGATGTTCAGGGTCGGAGGCACGCACTTGAGGGCTGCAGGACCGTGGTAGGCGGCCTGCTCGGCGACTATGCGCTTGGCGCCATAGGAGATCGTGGCCACACTGGCGAGCACGACCGCGGCGCTCGCGGCGAGCAGCGTTCCCCGCAGTCGGCCAGCCGGGTGCCCCGACAGCCGTCGCCGTCCGTGTCGTGATGCACGATCGCTCTCCCGGTGGCGCGAGGAGCTGCCGGTCGCCTTTGCGCGGGGACGGTCGGGATTTTGTGATCGATGTGGCAAGGGCATTGGGGTCAAACACGGCCTGCTTGAGCGCACGACAAAGATGCCACCTGCGGCGGCGCTAGCCCGGCCGGCGCGCGGACGCCCACGTCCTAAGCCAGGAAAACATTCATTTGCTGCTGAAGTTGCGCAGCCTAGTCTAGATGCCGGACCCTGGCGAGGTGTAGGTGGCCCCTGCTGCGTGCTGGTGATCTGTCGAGCCCGGCTGGAGTGGGTCCTCGGGCTGCAGGGGCGCGGGGCTCACTGGTCCGAGAGCGCTCAACCTCACGCTGGTCCCCGGCTGCAGCGCGGCCGTGCCCCGCACGCGGGCGATCAGCGGCCCTTGACTCACGGGCTCGTTGGGAAGAATGTGCAGCAGCGCGTCGTGCCCGTAGTAGCGGCACTGTTCGACCGTACCGGGCAAGCCGGTGCTCTGGCCGTCGGCGGGGCTGACCTGCAGCTGCTCGGGGCGCACGATCACCACGCCGCGCGCGCGACCCGGCGGCCTTCCCGGGTGCGGGTTGAGCCGAAGCTGGCCGAGTGCGGTGTGAGCCAGCTCGCCTTCGAATGTGGCGGGCAGGAGATTGGCGGCGCCGAGGAAGCTCGCCAGCGGCACGTCGGCCGGTGTGCTGTAGAGCTCCGCTGGCGTTCCCTGTTGAACGATCACCCCGTCGCGCAGCACCGCGACCGAGTCCGCCAGCGACAGCGCCTCCTCCTGGTCGTGCGTGACGAGCACCGTCGTGGCGCCCTGTCTGCGCAGCAGCGCGCTCACTTCCTCGCGCACCGACGCTCGCAGAGAGGCATCCAGGGAGGAGAACGGCTCGTCCAGGAGCAGCACCTCCGGTGCACGCGCGAGTGCGCGCGCCAGCGCCACCCGCTGCTGCTCACCGCCGGAGAGCTGATGCGGATAGCGCCGCGCCAGGGGCACTATCCCGACGAGCTCCAGCAGCTCGTCCACGACCGTGCTGCGTCGCTGCGCGCGCGAAAGACCGAATGCGATGTTGGCCCTCACGCTGAGGTTGGGGAAAAGCGCGCCTTCCTGGGGCACATAGCCGATATTCCGTCGCTCCGGCGGCACATATTGGCGCCCGTCGTCGAGCGTCCTTGTTCCCAGCGCTATGCGTCCTCGCTGGATGCGCTCGAAGCCCGCGATCGCTCGCAGTAGCGTCGTCTTGCCGCAGCCCGACAGGCCCAGCACGGCAACCAGCGATCCCGCCGGGACGCTCAGGTTCACGCCCGCGAGCACCGGCTGGCCGGAGGCGTATCCCTTCCACAGGTCGAGCACCCACAGGTCGCTGTCCGCGCTCATTGTGCTCTGCGTGCGAGCGTCGCCATGCGAGCGCTCAGTAGGTATGCGGGAATCGCGGAGATCAGCACCATAAGACCGGCGTAGGGGGCCGCCGCGCCGTAGGAGAAGTCGGTTGTGTACGCCCAGAACTGGGTGGCGAGCGTATCCACGCCGGTCGGCCTCAAAAGCAGTGTCGCGGTGAGCTCGGTTGCCGAGGAAATAAAGACCAGGGAGAACGCCACGCCGAGTCCCGGCGCGATCAGCGGCAGGATCACGCGCAGCCAGACAGTGCTGGGACGGCGTCCCAGCGAGCGACCCACCTCCTCCAGGCGCGGTGGGGCGTGAGCCAGGGCCGCGCGCACTCCCACCACCGCCAGCGGCAGGAACAGGATCGCGTAGGCGACGATCAGCTCCAGCGTGGTCTCATACAGCTCGAGCGCGTAGCGCACCGAAAACGATACGAGCCCCAGCGCGACCACCAGCCCCGGGAGTGCCTGCGGCAGCAGCGCCAGACGCTCGATCAGGATCGTGAGGCGATTGCGATGGCGCAACGAGGCGGCGGTCACCGGGATCGCGAGCGCGGTCGCGAGCGCCGCGGCGCCGGCGCTGAACTCCGCCGTGTGAGCCGCGTCGGTCAAGATGGACGCCGGCGGGAGCGTTGTCGAGCCTCCGCGGAACAGCCAGTAGACCAGCGCGCCGACCGGCACCCCGAGCGCCAGCCCACAGAGTGCGAACAGGCCGCCCAGCGACAGGAGTCTCAAGCGAAGTCCGAGCCTCACTCTCGCCGTTGTGCGGCGTGCGCCAGCCCCGCTGCGTGTGCGGCTGCCACGACGGACCAGAGGTAGCTCGCCGGCGAGCGCCGCGATCCCGAGCGCCACCAGCACCAGCGACAGAGCGCAGGCTGCGGCGGTGTCGAAGCCGAGTCTGAACTCCGTGAAGATCGCGACCGTGAATGTCTGATACTGGACGATCTCGAATGCTCCGTACTCGGCGAGCAGGCCGAGTGTCACCAGCAGGCAGCCGCCGAGAACCGCGGGCAGCAACTGTCGCAGCGTCACCTTCCAGAACACCTTCCACGGTCCGAGCCCGAGGCTGCGCGCGACCTCCTCGAGCGCCGGGTCCACGTTGGCAAGACCCGCGACCGCCGGCAGATACACCAGCGGATACAGCGACAGCGTCATGATCATCACCGCGACCGCGTACCCGTGCAGAGCGTGATCCACAGAGACCCAGCCGAAGCCGACGACGAAGTCCGGGATGCCCAGCGGCAGCACGAGCAGCACCGCCCACAAACGGCGAAGGGGCACCGTCGTGCGCTCCACGCACCATGCCGCGGCCACCCCGATCACCGCGCACAGCGCTGTGCTGGCGGCCACCAGGCGTAGGGTGTTCCACAGCAGCACCACGGTGTTGTGACGGAACAGCAGGCGCGAGGTCGTGGCCCAGCCGGACCGCTGCGCCTCGACCACCAGAAACACGAGCGGTAGGAGAACCAGCGCCGCTGCGAGGATCGCGCCGAGCACGCTCAGCGGCGGCGGGCGGTGTCGATTGAGCGTTCGCGTCCATCTGCCTGCGCGACGGGAGTGGGGGGGTGCGAACGTATTCATCGTCTGCTCGGGCGGCGGCGGGGGCCGTCTCGGGTCAGTGCCGCTCCGGGTGAGGAGGCTTTGTGGGAGTCACAGAAGCCCGATCTTCTGCTCCAGGGCAAGCGGGGCGCTGCCGTCGCCCAACTGCGAGAGCGCGATCGCCGCCGGTCGGAGCTCCCCGAGCGGGCGCAACCCCGACGCCGGGCTCACCCCAGGACGCAACGGATACTCGTAGCTGTGGCTGTGCACGATCACTTCCTGGCCCTCTCTACTCACCAGGAACGCCACGAACGCCTGCGCCGCCGCTTGGTGGGAGCTCGACTTCAGAACGCCAGCCCCTGACACGTTCAGCAGATCACCGGGGTCACCCGGGGCGTAGTAGTGAAGCGCCGAATGCAGGCCGCTCTGACCGACCTCGTCGCGAAGCCGGTACCAGTAGTAATGGTTGATCAGTCCCACGGCACTCTCGCCGTTGTTGACCTGGGCCACCACGGTCTCGTTGTCGGGGTAGATCTTGCTGTTTGCCTTGATGCCTTGAAGCCATTTTTCGGCGGCGGCGGTGCCGTTGAGCTTTGAGATCGCGGTGATCAGCGGCTGAAAGTCGGTCTCCGATGGGGCGAATCCCAGCTTGCCTTTCCACTCCGGTTGCGCCAGCGCGAGGATGGAGCTCGGCAGCTGTGCGGCCTTGATGAGAGAGGTGTTGTAGACGAGTGCTGAAATACGTGCGGACACCCCCACCCAGTCGTCCTGAGCGGAGTCGTAGCGGCTGGGGATGGCGGCCAGGGTTGCGGGGTCGATGTGGGCCAGCAGCCCTGCCTCCCGCAGGTGTTCGAGCACGGGGGTGTTCTCCGTGTAGAAGACGTCCGCCGGGGAGCTCGAACCCTCCTGGATGATCTGATTGCCGAGTTCGGCCTCATCATCTGAGCGCACGTTGACCTTCACGCCCGTGTGCCTTTCGAACGCGGAGACGAGCATCGCTGTCGTCTGTTCGTGCTGCCCGTTGTAGAGAGTGATCGACTGGCCGGCGAGCGGGCCGTCAACACCGTGCGAGGCACCGGTGGAGGAGGAACCGCCACAGGCGCACAGGACGAGCGTCGTGGCAACGACCAATAGGGAGGAGATAGTCAGCTTCGCGTTCGGCACGTATATCTCGCTTTCTCGGGTCTGTCGGCGCGGAGAGCAGGTTGATATCCGACTGTTCACGTCGGCATTTGCGTGCGGCAGACTAGCACAGATATTAGGGCAGCCTAATTAGGTGCTCCTAAGTATGTGTGTCGGGGTTCCCAGAGCCACGGAGTCGCTCGACCGGGCTCAGCGGGTGCTACCCCATCGACTAGCTGGAGAAGACGCGCGGGGTCGGCAGGCGAACGAACAGGATCTGCCCCTCGTGCAGCTCGAGCTGCTGGGCGTGCTCCCGGGTTACCTGTGCCCACAGTTCGCAGCCGTCGCTGGTCTTCAGCTCGACGCGAACCTCGAAGCCGAGATGCACGACCCGCTCGACCAGTGCCTCGCTGCCGCTGCCGTCCGTATCGGACTCGGACAGGATCTGAATGTCATGGGGCCGGACGAAGGCGTCGCCGAGGCGGTTCACGGGCCCGATAAAGGACATCACGAACTCGTTCGCCGGTGCCTCGTACAGCGTTCGGGGCGTGCCGGCCTGCTCGATACGTCCACGGTTCATGACCACGATCTGCTCGGCGACTTCCATCGCCTCCTCCTGGTCGTGGGTGACGAAGATCGTCGTCACATGGATCTCCTCGTGCAGGCGACGGAGCCACTCGCGCAGCTCCGCCCGGACCTGTGCGTCCAGGGCTCCGAACGGCTCGTCGAGCAGCAGCACCTGGGGTTGCACGGCCAACGCCCGGGCGAGCGCCATGCGCTGCAGCTGTCCGCCGGAGAGCTGCGAGGGGTAGCGTCCGGCGAGACCATCCAGGCGCACCAGCTCGAGCAGCTCCTTGACGCGGGCGCGGATCTCGTCCTTGGGGCGCTTGCGAACCGATAGGCCGAAGCCGACGTTGTCGTGCACAGTCATGTGCTTGAACGGCGCGTAGTGCTGGAAGACAAAGCCCACACCGCGGCTGCGGGCCGGGGCTTGGGTGACGTCGCTGCCGCCTATCAGAACCTCGCCGCTGTCGGGGGTCTCGAGGCCCGCGATGATCCGCAGCAGCGTCGACTTGCCGCTGCCGCTCGGGCCGAGCAGCGCTGTCAGCGCGCCGTCACCGACAGTGATCGAGACATCCTGCAGGGCGATGAAATCGCCGAAGCGCTTGCCCACGTCGCGGACTTCGATCGCCATCAGGTCGCCGTCCTTGCCTGCGTGCGGCGGGCGAGCAGGTTCATCGCCAGCAGCGTGCCGAGCGCCAGCAAAGCGAGCATGACCGCGGCCGTATAGGCGCCGGTCGTGTCGAAGTTCTCGAAGCGATCTTGGACATAGAGGGGCAACGTCTGGGTCTGTCCCTCGATCCGACCGGAGACGATGCTGACAGCGCCGAACTCGCCCAACGCGCGGGCTGTGGTCAGCACGACGCCGTAGACGACGCCCCAGCGGATGCCGGGCAGAGTCACGCGCCAGAACGTCTGCCAGGGATCCGCCCCGAGCGTCTCAGCCGCCTGCTCGGCGTCGGTGCCGAGCTCGCGCAGCACGGGCATCGTCTCGCGCACCACGAACGGCAGAGAGACGACGGCGGTGGCGATAACCATGCCGGGCACGGAGAAGATCACCTGGATGCCGCGGGCCGCGAGCCAGTCCCCGAGCCAGCCGGTGTGCCCATAGACGAGCACCAGCGACAGGCCGACCACCACCGGGGAGATCGCGAACGGCAGGTCGATGAGCAGGCCGAGCAGTCCCCTTCCCCAGAAGCGGCTTCGCTCGAGCACCAGCGCCATGCCGATGCCGAAGACCGTGTTGAGCGGGACCGCGATCGCCACGATCTCAAGCGACAGCCAGAAGGCATGCATAGCGTTGGGCGCCGTGATCGAGTTCCACACCGGCGTCAGCCCGTGCTCGAAGGTCCGGTAGAAGATCATCAGCACCGGCGCCGCCAGCAGCGCCGCCAGGTAGCCGAGCGCGATCGTGCGCAACAGCAGCTTGCGCGTCCGAGCGGCGCGGGCGCTATTGGTCGCCAGCTTGCCGGTGGGCCGCCCTCGCGCGAGGCGCCCGACAGGCGCGGGGGAGAGGCTGACCGCGCTCTCGCCGCTAGGCGACATGGCGAGACCTCCGCTTCAGAGCCGAGTTGAGAGCGGCCAGCACCAGCAGGGCGGACAGCAACAGCACGACCGACACGGCCGCCGCTGCGGCGAGATTTTCATCCTGGATCTGACCGAAGATGTAGACCGATCCGGCCTCGGTCTTGAACGGCAGGTTGCCGGTGATCAGCACCAGCGAGCCATACTCGCCTACGGCGCGCGCGAACGACAGCGCGACCCCCGAGATGATCGCCGGGGCGAGCGTCGGCAGCACGATTCGGCGAATCACCGTCGCGGGCGACGCGCCGAGCGAGGACGCGGCTTCCTCCATCGAGCTGTCGAGCTCCAGCAGCACCGGCTGCACGGAGCGCACCACGAACGGCAGCGTCACGAACAGCAGCGCCAGCGCGACTGCGAGGCGCGTGTAGGCGACGTCGATCCCGAACGGGCTGCCCTTGCCGTAGAGCGACAGCAGCACCACGCCGGCCACGATCGTCGGCAGCGCGAAGGGCAGGTCGATGATCGTGTTGACGATCCCCTTGCCGGGGAACTCGTCGCGCACCAGCACCCACGCGACCAGGGTCCCAAAGACGGCGTTGATCAGGACGACGATCGCCGATGTGACCAGCGTCAGCTTGATCGCCGCCACCGCCTCGGGGTTGGAGACCTCTTTCCAGAAGGCGCTCAGGCCGCCGCTGTCAGCCTTCGCCAGCAGCGCTGCCACCGGCAGCAGCACGAGCGCCGTAAGGTAGATCCCGAGCAGGCCCTTGCCGAGCCCGCCGGCCCCGCGCCCAACGGCGGCCGACCGGCGCGACGGGCTCCGAAGGGTGAGGCTATTTGCTGGTTGAGACACCGAGTGACTGCTCGATCTTCGTCACGATGCCGGTTTCCGGTTCGAAGAATTCCTTGGAGACCTTCTTCCAGCCGCCAAGCGTTTCGATTGTGAACAGGCCAGGAGGGGTCGGGAACTTCGACGCGCCGGGCACGCCCTGTATCACGGGCCGGTAGCCCTTGGCGGCCCAGACCGCCTGACCGGCGGGGGAGAGCAGATAGTTGACGAACTTCTGGCCCTCGGCCGATCCGCCAACGACCGCGATCGGGTTCTGGACCAGGATCGTGTCGGGCGGGATCACGTATTCGATCGCGGCGCCCTTCTTCTGGTCGGAGATCGCCTCGTTCTCGTAATCGATCAACGCGTCGCCGCGGCCCGCCAGGAATGTCTGTAGGGCGTTGCGCGCCGAGCTGTCCTGGCTGACGACGTTTCCGAACAACGCCTTGAGATATGCCTGCGCCTGTGCCGGGGTCTTGCCTTCCTTCAGCTGCGCGCCGTAGGCGGCCATCACGTTCCAACGCGCGCTGCCCGAGGTGAACGGGTTGGGTGTCAGCACACCGACCCCGGGCTTGACCAGGTCGTTCCAGCCGGTGATGTGCTTGGGGTTGCCCTTGCGCACGATGATCACCGCGACGGAGTCGGTGACGAAGCCGTGCGTGGCGTTCTGGTTCCAGGTCGCGGACACCAGCCCCGCCTTGACGAGCCGTTCGACGTCCGGTTCCAGGGAGAAGTTGACGACGTCGGCATGCAGGCCGTTGGCGACCGCGCGACTCTGTTCGCCGGAGGGGCCAAATGACTGGCTGAAGCTCACGCCCTTGCCTTCCGGCGTCGCCCCGAACGCGGGGATCAGCTCTTCAAAGGCGCCCTGCGGCGTCGAATAGGCCACGAGGGTCAGGTGCTTGCCTGTCGAGCTCGAGGAGGATCCGCATGCGGTGAGGCTTATCGCCGCCGCAATCGCGGTGAGGCCGACGGCAAGGGTGCGCTTGAGCATAGTCACGTCCAATCGGAAGTCAGGTAACGAATCAGCAGAATTCTGATTAATACCATAAACCAAATCGACAATAGCTGAATAATGGAGATAGTGAGCAACGCTTGTCGGCTGCACGGCCAGGCACGAGGGACTGATCTCCCCGGAGCTAGGAGCGGCGCTTGGAGGGAGCGCCAACCGAGGCGAGCACGTCGGCTATGCAAGCCTCCTGCACCTGGCGCGGCTCGATCGCGAAAGGCTCTGGAAAGCCACTGGCACCCGCGCGCACACCCACGCCGATCCGCGCTAGATGCATGGTGCCGAGTGTCTGTGTGTAGAGGTGGTTGGCTGTGAAGTCGGGGTCCTCCACCGCAAAGAGGCCCTGCTGAGCTCCCACGGCGAGGATTTTCGCCAGCTTGTCCAGGCAAGCCGCCATGCCCTGCCCGAGTCGTATCCAGATGGCATCGGAGACCGTCTCGCGCAGCTCGGAGGCGGGTCCGCGCATCAGCGATAGGCCACAGTCCAGAAAAGCGGGGTACTGCAGGCAGAAGTCTGTGTAGCGACGCCAGCCATCCTCCAGGCGAGCGACTGGGTCCAGCTCCGTGGAGATTCTCTCCAAGCGCGCCGCCAGCTCGGCGAGGTAGCTGGTCAGCGTCAGCACATACAGCTCCTCCTTGGAGGAGAAGTGACGGTAGATCAGGGCCTTGTTGATTCCCACCTCACGAGCGATGTCCTCGATCGGGGCATCCTGCAGTCCGCGCTCGTCGAACAGCAGGCGCGTGGCCGCGACGATCTCGTGCTCGCGCTGGCGGACTTGCACGCGGCGCGAAGCTGTTCGGGTACGGGTTGTGGAACTGGCCATGGGGAGACTCTACAGCCGATGTAAACGTCGTTCAACCTTGTATTTGACAATCATTTACAGGTTGGCTAGATTCGACTTCTGTAGCCCGGGTAAACAGACCGGTTAAGGACCGTGTAACGAAAAGGAGCACTTGCCCCCATGGCAACCACCAGCGACGTCACCACCGAGGCCGCCGAGGCTGCGGTCGAGGCAATCACAGGCGCGGCCAACAAGGACGCCGCGTTCTCGATGGCGCTCACCCAAGACCAAAAGGACATCCGCGATTGGGTGCACGGCTTCGCTGCCGACGTCATGCGCCCAGCGGCGCACGAGTGGGACGAGAAGGAGAAGACTCCCTGGCCGATCATCGAAGAGGCCGCCAAGATCGGGCTGTACGGTTTTGAAGGGCTGGCGCAGTTCTTTGCCGACCCCACCGGTCTGACGTTGCCAATCGTCAACGAAGAGCTCTTCTGGGGCGATGCGGGGATGGGTATGGCGATCATGGGCACCGCGCTGGCCGTAGCCGCCATCTTCGGACAGGGCTCAGGCGAGCAGATCGGCGAATGGATCCCACGCTGCTTCGGTACGCCCGACGACATCAAGGTCGCCGCCTTCTGCTCCTCCGAGCCAAACGCAGGCTCTGACGTGAGCGCGATCAGGACGACCGCGAAGTTCGACGAGGCCACCAAAGAGTGGATTCTCAACGGCCAAAAGGCATGGGCGACCAACGGCGGCATCGCCGACATCCATGTGGTAATCGCCACCGTCGACCGCGAGCTCGGCTCGCGCGGTCACGCCGCGTTCGTCGTGCCGATGAGTGAAGCCAAGGGCATCTCCGAAGGCGCCAAGGTGTCAAAGCACGGCCTGCGCGCCTCACATACTGCGGACGTGTACCTCGACGACTGCCGCATCCCCGAGAACTACGTGCTCGGCGGCAAGGAGAAGCTCGACGCACGTCTGGCCCGCGCCAAGGACGGCAAGAAGAACAAGTCCAACGCCTCGATGGCCACCTTCGAGGCCTCGCGACCCACGGTCGGCTCCCAGGCGCTCGGCATCGCCCGCGCGGCTTATGAGTACGCGCTCGAGTACGCCAAGGAGCGCGAGCAGTTCGGAAAGAAGATCATCGAGAACCAGTCGATCGCATTCACGCTGGCGCGCATGAAGATGGAGATCGACGCCGCCCGCCTTCTGGTCTGGAGAGCCTCGTGGATGGGCCGCAACCAGGTTCCGTTCGAAAACGCCGAGGGGTCGATGTCAAAGCTCAAGTCCGGCGAGGTGGCAGTGTGGGTCACAGAGCGCGCGATCCAGATCCTCGGCGGCAACGGCTACACGCGCGAGTTCCCCGTCGAGCGCTGGCACCGCGACGCGAAGATTTACGACATCTTCGAGGGGACTGCGGAGATCCAGCAGCTGGTCATCTCTCGCGCGATCTCGGGGATGCATATAAAGTAGCTGTGTAGAGCCGTTTTCTGGCTGTCCTGGGACAAACACGCGAGTTCCCGGTCGAGCGCTGGCATCGCGACGCAAAGATGTCAAAGATGTATGACATTTTTGAGGTACCGCCGAGATCCAGCACCTGGTGATCGCCAAAGCGATCAGCGGTATGTACATAAAATAGCTCTGTAGGGCCATTTTCGCGGCCCTAGGGAACGGCACGCGGGTGCTCATGAAAGTGTGCGGCGCGACGGGATATATCGCGTACGCGTGTCAGTGTGCGCCAGTCCTTGCGCCAATTTTGCACGACAGCCGCAACGACGCGGTCGGGGCTCGGGGCGCGCCTCGCACCGCTGAGTCGTTGATTATGGACGCATAGTAATGGCATAATGGACACATGAATGGGCTGGTGTTGCTTGCGGAGGAGGTAGGGGTCAACGAGCGCACGTTGCGGCGGGCGGTGAGCCAGGGGACGCTTCAGGGGAGCAGGGCCACCCCGCGTAAGCTCGAGCTGCCGCTACGCGAGCGAGAGTACGTTCGCCGATCGTGGGGTCTGATCTCCACGTTGCGCACAGCTCTGCGCACGGAGCCGAACGTGCGCTTCGCACTGCTGTTCGGCTCGACGGCGACGGGAACGGATACTCCGGAGAGCGATGTCGATGTCCTCGTCGATTTGCGCGACGCAAGCTTTGAGCGCGTTGTTGACCTCCGCACGAAGCTGACGCGGCTCGTCGATCGTTCGGTTGATGTCGTTGAGCTCAAAGACTCTGAATCCGAGCCTTCGTTCCTTGCTCAGGTCGTGGCCGATGGGCGGGTCTTGGTCGATCGTGAGAATCTGTGGCCGCGGCTTCGCGGTCGCGAGCGTGGACTGCGCCGGCTTGGCAGCCAGCATGATGCTCGGCGCGTGGACAGGGCACTCGCGGGGATCGATCGTCTGCTGGCGTCCTGACGATGACGACTCCGGAGCCGCGCAAGGTGGATCGTAAGCGTTGGCGGCGCGACATCGCTCGTCGCCTTGAGGATTTCCCTCGTCAGTACACCGCTCTGGAGCACTCGATGGCGGCGTTCGGTGGTGAGTTCGACTTGGGGCAGTTCAAGCAGGCGTTCAACACTATGGATGACATGGATGCTTACAACCGCGTGCAGGCAGTCGAGCGCGCGTTGGGCCGCGTACAGAACTTCGTTGCCGATCTGGCTCAAGCTGGCGTGAAGCTTGCGCAGCTGCCGCATGTGGCTGAAGGTCACGGACCTCCATCGCATCAGGCATTTGCGGCTCTGCGTGAAGCAGGGGTCATCGACGGCGAGCTGTGCAGGCGGCTGACGCGGGCACAAGATGCCCGGACGATGATCGAGCACGGCTACATCGAGACGTCAGCCGGTCGGGTTCACCAGGCTGCCGAGCTGGTCAGCGAGAGCGCCCGCGACTTCATCAGCCGCTACCGCACGTGGGTAGAGCCCTACCTCAATGACAGCACAGATCAGGAGCCCTGAGACGGCTTGGGGCTCTGAGCTGCCGTGGCTCGTCGCTGACGGGGGCCGTGCGCAGACATCCGCGCCGCGCGGCAGGTGGGCGCGTATGTGGCTAACGAGCTCGCTCGCCCGTCGCGATGATTGCGGCGGGGAGCAGGTTGACGAACAACGCCGTCTGTGCCAATCAGATCACGGCTCGCGACGGGCCAAGTGTGCGCCAGTTTTGCGCCAGTCGTGTACGGATTGGGCCGGATACCAGCGGCCTCCAGCGGAGCGGTTTTGGCTCCGCCAAGCCAAAAACCCTGCCGGCAGTAGACCGGGGCGTGACCTACGACATCTTCGAGGGCACCGCGGAGATCCAGCAGCTCGTGATCTCGCGCGCGATCTCAGGGATGCACATCAAGTAGAGCCGGTCCCCTGGGCGGCCTCGGTATGACCGGGGTCGCCCTACCAAGCTTGGGAGGCCCCGCAGTGCGGGCAGGTGACCGTAGTGGACACCGAGGCCTCGAACAGGTATCCGCACTGACAGGCGTAGGAGGCCTCATCCAGAGGTCCTCCCGCTTCCTGTGCGCGGATCAGCGCGAAGTCGGGCGTGTCTTTGGGCGCTGGCTGCTCGGAGTCGGGGAGGAGGGCCCGTCTATGAGGGCGCGGCAGCCGGCGAGCGGGACGGGCGTTTCTACCACCCGGATGGCGTGTGCGATGCTCGGAGATGATACGCAGTGGCTGCTTCATGACTTCCCTCACAAAGAAGAGACTCCGCAGGGCACCGAAGGTTTCGCTGTCGGCGAAGAATTTCCTGGCTACTGTCGAGCCGCTGCTCACGCCTGAAAGCATGAGAGTCGCTGGGGATGGCGTGCTACGCCGTCCCTGACCAGCGAGCTTTGACCGTCTCTTTGAGATACTTGTGTGGTGAATCCCGCTCGCAAGCGAACGGTGCGGCTGGTAGTCGCGCTGAGCGCGGCCGTCGTGCTGGCAAGCGCGTTGATCTACACCAGTTTCCAGGCTTCTGACCCGGCGCTCACGCCCACGCAGCTGTTGCACGAGGCCCAGCCCGATCGCAGCTACCAACTCACCGGCACGGTCGTCACCCACTCCGTCAAACGCGAAGGGGAATCGCTTGACTTCAGCGTTGCCGACCGCACCGGCGGCACCGCGGTGGCCATTTCTTACACGGGCACGGTTCCCGACCCGTTCCGCGAAGGACGCGAGGTGATCGTGACCGTGCAGAAGCAGGGTGGCCGCTACGTCGGCGAACGCGGCTCGTTGATCACCAGGTGCCCGTCCAAGTACAAGGAAGCCCCTCCCTCCGAGAAGCAGAACGCGTGAGTGCCGCACTCCCCAAAGCGATCTTCGGAACCTTGGAGTAACGCTGATGGCGGTACTGGGACGGTCTTGTCTACTGCTGGCGCTTGTCGTATGCGCCTACGGCATCGGCGCGTCGCTGTACGGCGTCAGGAGCGGGCGCTCCGAGTGGTCTGAGTCCGGCCGGCGCTCGGTCTACGCGCTCGCGATCGTGCTGACCGTGGCCTTCGCGGTGCTCGAGATCGCGTTCCTACGCAACGACTTCTCCTTCAACACGGTCGCGGACACCTCCAGCCGCACCACGCCGACCTTCTACAAGGCGGCAGCGGTGTGGTCCTCCCAGGAAGGCTCGCTGCTGCTGTGGGCGTGGCTCTTGTCGCTGTGGTCAAGCCTCGTGCTGTTCCTCACGCGTAAGCGCATGCGCGACGTGGCCGCCTACGCCACGGCGATCCTGCTCGGCTTCGGGGCGTTCTTCATCTCGCTGATGGTCTTCTACGCGAACCCATTCGCGACGACCAGCCCAGCTCCCTCAGACGGCGTCGGGCTCGACCCGCTGCTGCGCTTCCCGACGATGATGATCCACCCGCCGATGCTCTACTCGGGCTACACGCTGTGCATCATCCCGCTGGCCTTCGGCATGGGAGCCCTATTGGCGCGCAAACTCGACATCGAGTGGATCACGGCCACACGGCGGTTCGCACTCGCCGCCTGGCTGTTCCTCGGCGTCGGCATCCTGCTCGGCGCCCGCTGGTCCTACTCGGAGCTCGGCTGGGGCGGCTACTGGGGATGGGACCCGGTCGAGAACGCCTCGCTGATGCCGTGGCTGACGGGCACGGCGTTCATCCACTCGTTGATGATCCAGGAGAAGCGCGGCATGCTGAAGGTCTGGAACGTGTCGCTGGTGCTCGCCACGGGCACGCTGGCGATCATGGGCACGTTCCTGGTGCGCAGCGGGATCCTCCACTCGATCCACGCCTTTGGCGGCGCCACCCTCGGGGTTCCGTTCGTGATCCTGATCGGCACGCTGATCGCGGGCTCGATCTACCTGGTCGTCTCCCGGCGCGAGATGCTGCGCTCCGAGCACCGCTTGGATTCGCTGCTATCGCGCGAGTCGATCTTCCTCGCCAACAACCTAGTGCTCGTGGGCCTCTGCTTCGTGATCTTCTGGGGCACCTACTTCCCGCTGATCTCCGAGGCGCTGACCGGCCAGGAAGCGTCTGTCGGCCCGCCGTGGTTTGACCGCTACACCGTGCCGCTGGCGCTGGTGCTCGTGCTGCTCTCCGGCATCGGCCCGGTGATCGCGTGGCGGCGGGCGACGCTCGCCAACGCCCGGCGCAACTTCCTGGTGCCGCTGGCCTGCGCGCTGCTCACTTTCGTCGCGCTGATGGTGCAGGCGTCACCGTGCGCCCGTTTGCGATCGCCATGTTCTGCTGCGCGGCGTTCGCGCTCGGCAGCGTCGCGCAGGAGTATTTTCGCGGCGCCAGCGCCCGCAGGGCGATGACCGGGGCTCTCCGCCGGTCGCGTTGGTGGCCTGGTGAAGCGCAACCGCCGCCGCTACGGCGGCTACATCGTGCATCTCGGCATGGCCGTCTTGTTCATCGGCGTGGCCGCCTCCTCCTCCTTCGAGCATCAGACGCAGTTGAGCCTCTCACCTGGGCAGTCGGCGAAAGTGGGCCCCTACACGATGCAATACGTGCGCGCCACTGCGTCGGTGACGCCCGTGGCCGGCTCATCATCTGGCGAAGTCGCTGCCACGGTGCGGCAGATCGCCGGCTCGACACGCGGCCTGATCATAGCCAGCGACCCGGCACAGACCGGCTCGACGCTAGACATCGGGGCCGTGCTGCGCGTCACGAGGGGCGGACACTACGTTGCGACGCTGCATCCGAGCCAGGGCTTCTATGACTCGGGGGCCCGAGCCAGGGCTCGGTAGGGCACCTGATCGGAGGTCAGGCCGTCAGCCACGTCAGCATGAGCGCTGGGATCACGCGCGACGTGTGGAGCGCGATGCAGCCGAACATCGAAACCACTCAGCTGAAGCGAATAATCGAAGCAGCCAACAAGACCATCCCATTCATTCGTCCTGATGACGGCGTCCTGGCGCTCGCCTACATGGCAAACGCATATCTGCACAATCCGCCACCAGCACAGTTCAACTTCATCGACTCGCCGCTCATCCTGTGGATCTGGATCGGCGGGCTGATCGTGCTTGGCGGCGGGCTGATCTTGCTGTGGCCGGCTCCCGGCACGGTCCGCCAGCGCGTGAGCGTGCTCTCGCGGGCCCGTCTTGGGCGTCGTCTCGCGCGTGCCTGAACGCGCGAGATGCAATCGGCTGGCTGCTGAGATGCGTCGATGAACATCTGGGTCGCGCTCGTGACACTGCTGTTGCTGGCAGCGGTGATCTTCGTGATCAGCGCGCCGCTGCGTACTGTCCACCCGAAGGGCTCGGACCCCAGCCACGATTCCGAGCTCGAGGCGGCGCGCGAGACCAAGTACCGAGAGATCAGAGACGCCGAGATGGACTACCGCACCGGCAAGCTCTCGCGCGAGGACTATGAGGCGATCGACGCCCAGCTACGAGCCGAGGCGATGGAGATACTCGAAGCCCTGCGTGAGGCTGAGGGACCGGGCGAGCCGCTCACGGGCGACTAGCTCAGAAAGGTTCCTTCAGGAGGATGATCGCGTTCACGAAGAACAACACGGCAAAGAGGATCGTCCAGCGATTGAGGTTGCGCTCGACCATCGAGCCTCCGCCGAGCGGGCCCTGACCGCTGCCGACGCCGAACGCGCCGGACAGCCCCGAGTCCTTGCCTGAGTGCATCAGCACCAGGAGGATCAGGACGACCGCGAAAAATACCTGCAGGACAGAGAGAATCGTTTCCATCGGCGAGGGATTCTAGCGGCTGGCGGATCTCTGAGGTACACGGACTCTGGATTGAAAAGTGTGCCGAGTTCTCTGCAGAGCGCCGATCAGGTCGCCGAACTCTTCTTTGGATCGCTGACCGAGCTACAGGTGGCATCGCTCAAATGCCATTGGCAAAACGATCGCGGTGACGCAGGGCAAGGGCACCAACCCAGGCGTCTGATCCGCGGGGGCGATTCGAGGGGGAGAGCGCGCTCTGGCCGCCGTGCAGACCATCTAATGCTCTCTGAGGTGGGCGAGTCCGGCCTGCGCCGAAGGCGGTCAGATCAGCATACTATTTAGTATTCAGATCCTGTATGGTATGCCAATTGAAGGGACCTCGCGATCGGCCACAAAGGAGCGACAAATGAGCACCAACGCACGTCAGGGCTACCCACCCGGACCAAAGCTGCCCCGGGCAGCGCAGACGCTCGCCTGGATAACCCGGCCGCTGCCGTTCATGGAGCGCTGTCGCGAGCGTTACGGAGACATCTTCTCCCTGCGCATCCAGAACGAAGGCACATGGGTGTTGCTGTCCGATCCAGACCACGTGAAGCAGGTCTTCACGGGCGACCCAAACATCCTGCGGGCCGGTGAAGCAAACGCGATCCTCGGCCCGATCGTCGGATCGCGCTCCGTCCTACTGCTGGATGAGCCCGAGCACATGACGCACCGCAAGCTGATGCTTCCGCCGCTGCACGGCGAGCGGATGCAGAGCTACGGCGAGTTGATGGTCCAGGTCACGCTCGAGGAGATCGAGCGTTGGCCAATCGGCGAGCCGTTCGGCCTGTGGCCACGCATGCAGGAGATCACCCTCGAGGTGATCATGCGCGCGGTGTTCGGAATCACCGACGGCGAGCATCTGGCGCGTCTGCGCGTGCTGCTTCGCAACATGCTGGACTGGACCACGAGCCGCCGGCAACTCGGGACGATGGCGGTCCTCGGACCTCAGCGCGTCCAGCAGAGAGGCTCCTTCCGTGTTCTGATGGACCCCGTCAACGACGCCGTGCTGACGGAGATCGCCCGCCGCCGCTGCCAGCCGGATCTGGCCGAGCGTGAGGACATCCTCTCGATGCTGCTGCAGGCTCGCTATGAGGACGGCAGCTCGATGACAGACTCCGAACTGCGCGACGAGCTGATGACGCTGCTCGTCGCCGGGCACGAGACGACTGCCACGTCGCTGGCATGGGCACTGGAGAGACTGCTGCGCCACCCCGAAAAGCTCGAACGTCTGCATGCAGAGCTCCAAACCGGGGAGGAGAGCTACCTAGACGCGGTCATAAAGGAGACCCTACGTCTGCGGCCAGTGCTGCCGATCGTGGTGCGCCGCCTGGCGGAGCCGATGCAACTCGGCGGCTATGAGCTGCCGGCCGGATCCTCGCTGGCCCCCTGCATCTATCTGATGCACCGCAGGGCGGACATCTACCCAGAGCCCGAGCGCTTCCAGCCCGAGCGCTTTCTGGACAAACCGGCCGGCACATACACGTGGATACCGTTCGGCGGAGGTGTGCGGCGCTGCCTGGGCGCGAGCTTCGCCCAATTCGAGATGGCCAGGGTGCTGCAGACGGTCGTCGGCGAGTTGGAGCTGCGCCCAGCCGACGCACGCGCCGAGCGCGTCGTGAGGCGCGCGATCACCCTCACACCAGAGAAGCAGGCTCGCGCGATCGTCGTGCGAGCACGCTCCGGCGCAACCTCACAACGCAGGCCACTGGCCGCGGCGGCTTGATGAGCTCGCCCGAGCACGAGCCCCGAGGGCGGCTGACCCGCAAGCAGAGTCAGGCACGCACCCGCACGCGTCTGATGCGCTCAGCGGCGAGGGTGTGCGCTCGACGGGGCCTAAATCGGGCTTCGATCGATGAGGTTGTCGCCGATGCCGGCTACACAAAGGGTGCGTTCTACGCCAATTTCCAGAGTAAGGAGGAGCTGTTCCTGGCGATGCTCGATGAGCGCTTCGCCGAGCGCCTGCGGGAAATCGAGCATCGCTCCTTCAGCGAATCTGAGATGGAGGAGCAGGCGCGCGGCGCCGGCGAAGACTTCACGCGCTACCTGGCGGCTGACCCGGACTGGCAGCAGCTCTTTTTCGAGTTCGCCACGCATGCCGCCCGCGAGGAATCATTTCGCCTGCAGCTTGTCGATCGCTACAGAGCCCTGCGGCACGGGATCGCCGGGATCTTTCGCCGTCGGGCCGAGGAGCTCAACTTGCAGTTCCCGTTCGACGCTGACGACGTGGCGATGATGACTTTCGCGATGGCCAACGGCTTCGCGCTGGAGCGGATGCTCGAGCCGGACGGTGCCAACGAGGAGCTGTTCGGGCAGATGCTCTCCGTTTTCTTCGCGGGTCTGCGTGTGATGGCGCAGGAGCCACGCGAAAAGCCCCGAACTGGCAAGGACCATGACAGTCCGTCAGATCCGCAGCGCAGGTTTCCATAACCACGCCCGAAAATCGACGGTCAGGCCATCCGTCGTTCCGCCTGGCAGGGGTGTAGCGTCCAGCCGAATGGCCCCGGCGGGGAGGGTTGGTTCTACGCCGAAGGTCCGCATCATTTTTCGCGGTGATTACTAATCCTTTACTGATTGCTGCTTCTCTGCCGATATGACTTTCAGCGGGCGTGCCCAGTGATCGTGGGCGACCTGCAGACCACGACCATGGGACGACTAAAAAACGAGCAGGGTCCGGTGTGGCCCCAATGACCGCAACGCGCCGATGGCTGCGACGCGCGATTCTGTCCGTCCTCGCCGGGGGAGGAATGACCGCGGTCGGGCTGGGCGGCCCACTGACAGGTGGGGCACTCGGCGCCGATCCCTCCACCCCAACCACGAGCACCAGCGAAACCCCGCCGGTCACAAACACCGGAACGAGCACCGAAGCCACGCCGCCGCCCACGACAACCACCACAACCTCCACCACCACTACATCGACCACGCCCACAACCAGCACCGAAAGCACCACGCCGCCATCGACCACGCCGGCGCCCAGCACCGTTCCACAGCCGCCACCCACCACGACCACCGCGCAAACGCCGGCTCCCGCTGTCGAGCGTCAGGTCACGCAGAAGCCGAGCACAAGCGAAAAGACAATCACCCAGGCTGAAGAAACGCGGCCAACCACGACCACCACCGGGGGCGGTACCCTGCCCCCAGCCGGAACCTCGGGTAACGTCGCCTCCGCGCCACAGACGATTTCGGCCCCGGGAAGCGCTCTGGGCGCCCTGCTGGCTAGCTCCCCCGTATCCACCAAGGCGCTGGAATATTTCCAGGTCCCGCTGTTTCTGTTGCCGATCTACCAGGCAGCGGCCATCCAATACGGGGTGCCGTGGGAGATCCTCGCGGCGATCAACGAAGTCGAGACCGACTACGGCACAGACCTGAATGTGTCCACCGCTGGGGCCGTCGGATGGATGCAGTTCATGCCCCAGACGTGGCTGCAATATGGGGTGGACGCGCTGAACGCCGGCTACGCTGACCCCTACAACCCGGTGGATGCGATCTTCGCCGCCGCCCGCTATCTGCGCGCCGCCGGCGCGGCCACCGATCTTCACGACGCGATCTTCGCGTACAACCACTCCAACGCCTATGTCGAATCGGTGCTGCTGAGGGCACGGCTACTGGCGAGCTATCCACAGTCGGTGCTCGCCACCCTCACTGGCCTGACCGAAGGCAGGCCGCCCGTCAACGGGGCAAAAATGCTATCTGCGCCCGCCAACGCAGCCGCTTCCAAGTCGCCTCCCACGGGCACCGCGCCCTCACCCCTCGCGAGCGCCCGGAAAGCCACCGAACCGACACAGTTCGTCACCCTCCTCGGCCAGAGCCACGCCCCGGTGGTGGCGGTCGAGGACGGCCGCGTAGTCGCGCTCGGTACCTCACGGAAGCTCGGCAGGTACCTGACTCTGCGCGATGTCTACGGAGACGTGTTCACATATGCCGACCTGGGCAGCGTCGCCACCGACTTCAAGGTGGCTAAGGCGGCGCCGGTCGAAATACCCACGGGCGTTCAGAGCAGTGCACAGACATCCACCGAAGGACACCCGACCCTGCCCGCAAGCGCCGGGCATCAGCCGAGCGTTGCCACGACCAGCCAGGCCTCGTCCACCGAGCTGCCCACGGTGACGACCGGCAAGGTCAGACTTTTTGCCCACCCGAACAACCCGGAGGCGATCGCAGCGACAGCCCGGGTCGCGGCGGACGGCTCCGACGGTGACTGGCTGGCGCTGCGCCGAGGATCGGTCCTGCCACAAGGCACCGTGATCGGTCACATGGCGGGGAGCGGCGGCGCGCACACCGCCGAGCTGCGGTTCGCGATCCGCCCGGCGGGAGATGAAAGCACCATCGATCCGCGGCCGATCCTGGAGAACTGGGGTCAGCTGAACGCCGCGCTACATCCCCAGGGAGCCAAGGGGAGGAACGCTCTGATCGGGGCGACCGCCGATGACGTGTATCTGCTGACACACAGCGAACTGCAGCGCGCGGTGCTCTCGGACCCTGGCATCACCCTGAACGACTGCGATCGCCAGACGGTCGCCTCCGGGGCGGCGCGAAGCGGGGTGCTGGCGGCGCTGCTGTTCCTTTCGCGTAGCGGCCTGAAGCCGACGGTCGGGGCACTGCGCTGCGGACTGGACAGGTTCACGCCATCGGGCTCCATCTCCCCCCACTACCGGGGCCAAGCCGTTGACATCTCAAAGATCAACGGCGTCTCGATCACAAATCACCAGGGTGCCGGGACGATCACCGACATCACCATCCGCACGCTGCTCACTCTCCAGGGCCAGTTCGCGCCGCGACGAATCATCAGCCTCATGCGCTACCCCGGAGCTCACAACACCGTCGCCCACGCCAACCACGGCGCCTACATAGAGCTCGAATTCTCGTCCACAAGAGGCGTGATGGCCGCCAACCCGGCGAAGGCCGCGTCATCCCACACACAGGCCAAGAGCAAGACCGCTCCCTCACCGCTTGCCGTATCGGTCCAATTGAGCTCAGGGCAATGGAATCGACTGGTCAACCGCATCGGATCACTGCCGACGCCGAACGTTCCCACCAAGCCCAGCAAAGCTGCGATCCGCGACCCGCAGGCCCCCAAGGCTAATCAGGATCTCGGCAAGCGCACCCTGCCCTGACACGCGGGCCCTCGCGCCGGTGTTCACGGCGCTTCGCAGGGCAGAACGTTGCCCGCGCTCAGTCTCGCCCGGTGAACCCAAAGAGCGGCTCGCTCTGAACTTCACCGCCGTTGGCTCTGGCGTAGAGATCGGCAAGCGTGGCTGTTGACTGCTCGACCGGCTCAAGGCCACGTGCGGCAAGCCAGCGGGCGGCTTCCCCACTCGAGAAGGGGGTGAACTGCAGCCGCGTCGCACACCGCCCGGGCCGGGCGACCGCGGGATGCAGTCGCCGCAGCGGCTCGTTGGTGCTGACAAGGACGAGGATCCGCAGACCCTGTCCAACGATCCCGTCGACCACGTTGAGCAGACGCGAGAGGCCCTGCCCGGTCCGCTCCTTGGCGTCGGCGGCTAGCAGCTCGCCGGTGTCCTCCAAGACCAACAGGCGCCACTTCCTCGGCGGCCCATGCTCTTGCTCGCCGTGAAAGACCAGCGTGTCGTCGTCGAGAATCACATCCAGCATGTAGTCGGCACGAGCTCCGAAGAACACCTCCGGGTCGATTACATAGTGCAGCCCACACCACTCCCGCCACTCCCAGGCCAGGGCGCGCAGCGCGTAGGTCTTGCCGGTGCCGGGTGGCCCGTGCCAGAGGATGAGCTGACCTCGTCCAAGCGGAAAATCCGGGGCCAGCAATCGCTCCAGGTGCCCGCTCACCTCGCTCGGATAGTTATCGCTGATCTCCTGAAACGATGGCACCGCGATGGTGCGTGTGAGCGAGTTGGCGCCGTGAGTGCCGCACGACCAAAACCGGACGGGTATCTCACGGCCATCGCTTGGCCGTGTCGGCGGGAACCTGTCGTGCAGCCAACGCTCGATCTCCTCGATGGTCACCTGCTCGCGGGCCGCGAGATGGCAATACACCGTCTCGTCCCTCAGGGTGATCAGTGCGAGCGAGCACTCACCGAACAGAGGCTGCAGGTTCAGCAGCGCCGACTGGGAGCGCGGCTGGTGGGCGGTGCTGAGCGCATACTCCAGCACCCCGTCGAGTGCGCGCGATGACGTCTGCCAATGCGACTGGACTGTGTGCTGGATCTCCAACTGAAACAGCGCGGCGGCGAATCGCGTGCGGGTTGGATTTGACAGACAGAGGCTGTCGGTGACTGTCAGCGAACCCGGCGGTTGGCGATGCTCGTCTGTGGTCTGTGCTTTCAAGGTCTTTCTATCTCTGGTCGTGTCGTGGGTCCCGAGTGGTTCTGTCTGCCGGCGGGCCACTGGTTTGCGGTGCCGGCGCGGATGAGCAGCGCCCCGACGCGCCAACCCTTGGCGCTTGCACAGAGGTCAGATGCTTCGCGTTTGCTTGACCGCTTGACCGACTGGAACGGGACCATGCGCCTCAGCAGTCCCGAACCGTGTCGCGTGCCGTGTGGATATCGACCAATAGTATTGCATACTATGAGTAGCATCGGGTTGGCGCTTCTCGTAGGGTGTAGATACTCATAGGGTGTAGACTCATAGGCTGCGGACTGAGAGGCTGCCACGCCAGTGACGCCCGCCTCTCCAGAGCACGTAGCGCTTGGGCACGCGATCAGGCAACTGCGGCGTATCGCGGGCCTATCTCAGGAGGGACTTGCCGATCGCTGCGGCATGCACCGGACCTACGTGGGGGGGATCGAGCGTGGCGAGCGAAACGTCAGCTTCCGCAACCTGCTCAAGCTCGCCGATGCTCTTGGTGTGCGAGCCTCCGAGTTGCTGGAGCGCTACGAGAGCTGCCTTTCATCGCACCGGTAAATCGGTGCGGGCCATGGCTGAGAAGGTGGCCGCAGGACACTCACAGCCACCCCCTGACCATCGCCGATCAGCCCTTCGTCGTGCCGCCGCCCCCTGGGCGTCTGAATGCCGCTGCGAGCGCGCTGCGGCACTTCATCGTGGCGGATCTGAACTGGGGGCTTGCCGTATTGAGACCCTTTGTACTGAAGATTGGCCCTTTGCCCGACGTGTTGGGTGCGGGAACTTTGATTCCGTTTGACCGCAGGCATTCGGCGAACTTCACAAGCGCTTGTCTGAAGGCAGGGCTGTTGGTCCGCGCGGCACCGCCCGCAAAACGCCCAGCCGGGAACCCGCCGCACTTCTTGACCGCCGCTTCATACTGCGCCCGGGTCACGCCCTTGGGCAGTTGAGGTCCGCCTCCCGCGCCGAGGAAGCCACCGCCCGGGCCAGGACGCGATCCCGGAGTGCGCCTGGGGATGGTGATCCCATTCTTCTGAAGGCATTCGCGCATCGCCGCAAAGCGTTTCCCCAGTCCTCCCCTGGCCCGGCCGGCTTGTCCCTGGTTCGTGGCTGCGCTCGGGGTGGCAGCGGTCGCGTTTGTGGAGGAGCTCGTCGACGGGCTCTTGGACGAGCCGCAGGCCGCCAGGCCAATGCAGGCCGCCAGCAAGATCACAAGCGCGGCAACAGCGGGCCTGCGGCTGCGGATGTTGGTGTGAGGCATGGAGCTCCTTTTTTGACTATTAGATGGTTTCAACTCTTGCACGACTAGCCTCCGAACAGCGTGGGTTCACTTCCCGAAGAGCGCCTGTTCGCCGCCTCCTGCGCCCGCGCCGGAGGAACTACCGCGCGTGGCGCTGGAGCCTCCGCCCGAGCCGCCACCGCCGAACAGGGCTCCGAGACCGCCACCCAGTGCGCCAGCTTCGCTAACGCGTATCGATTCGGCGCTAATCGCACCGTTTGCGCCGGCGCTTCCCGTGACGATCACCGTTTCGCCGGGATGAATGCTCTCGACGTGGGCTTTGACTGTCTTCGTGACCGTGGATGCCGCCGACGCTCTGACCTTGATCGTCGCGCCTTCGGAGTTGGTCACATACAGCGTGTCCCCGGAGACGTAGGCGACCTGACCGACGGTGGCGCCGCCTGCGCTCGCTCCGCCGAACAAGCCACCGGCGGATCCCCCTGAGCTACCGCGCCCAAAGCTTGCGCCGCCGCTGGTGCTCCCACCGGCCCCCGCCCCCAAGGACCCACGCAGGGCCGCGAGGCGCGAGGCGAGTCCTGAGGCGCCGCCGCTGGAGGAGCTCGAGGAGCTCTGGCCCTTCTCTACGAGCACGCCGCCGATGAACCCACAGGCGACTAGCAGCACCCCAATCAGCGCCAGTGGAATGGGATTTCCGCCCACCCCGAGCAGCCGCCGACGGGGTCTGGCCGGAAGTTCAGACTCGGCGGGCTCCTGGAGCCACTCCTCGGGTTGTTCGACGGTGATTTGCTCAGGGGACATGTCGGGCTCCTCTTGGGGGGAAGATTGCTCACTCAAAGCGCAGCGCCTCGATCGGTCGCATGGAGGCGGCGCGCGCGGCCGGGTATGTGCCGAAGAACAAGCCCGACAGCGCGGCCGCGCTGAACGCAAGTGGAACGGAGTAGGTGGCGATCTCGGGATGCACACCGGCGATTTCGAACTGGCTGCCGAGGACGCCCACGAGCACGCCGACCAGCCCACCGATCAACGAGACGAGCATCGCCTCGGTCAGGAACTGGGTGAGGATGTCGCTGCGTCTGGCGCCGACCGCCTTGCGAATGCCGATCTCGCGTGTGCGCTCGGTGACGCTCACGAGCATGATGTTCATCACGCCGATGCCGCCGACCAGCAGCGAGATGGCGGCGACCTCACCGAGCAATGTCGTGAACACGCTCGAGGTCGAGTTCGAGGTTTCCAGCAGCGAACCCTGGTTGAGCACCTGAAAGCCAGGTTCAGCCGTGTCCTTGATTTTGTGACGTTCCTCGATGATCGTCGATACCTCCGCTTCGGCGGCGCTCAGTGCCGACTCTGAGGTGGCCTGGACCGTGATCGAATCGACCGGCCCGGCACCGGTGAGCGTGTTCTGCACGGTCGTGATCGGGGCCATCACGACGTCGTCCTCGTTGGTCGCGCCGTTGGATCCCTTCGACGCGAGCACCCCCACGACTTCGAAGTTCGAGCCGTTGACCTTCATGTTCTGCCCGATGGGGCTCTGCCCGGGAAACAGTTCCTGCAGCACCGTCTGACCTATGACCGCCACACGCTTGTGCTGGGAGACCTCCGCAGCCGTGAACGCGCTGCCTTCAGCGATCTTGTAGCTGTGCGCGGCAAGGTACGAGGGGGTGGTTCCCACAAACGAGGAAGGTTCGTAGCTCGAGCTTCCATAGACCAGGGTCACCGAGGAAGCGTCGACGACGGGGGAGGCGCTCTTGACATCCGGAGCGAGACCGGGACTTTCAAGCGCTTGCGCGTCCTGCTTGGTCAGCGAGACGCTACTACTGGAGCTGCTGGCGCGCGGGCCGATGCGAAAGCCCCCGCCGCTCGGCATAACAATCAGCACGTTCGTTCCAAGGCTCTGGATCTGCGACTGCACCGCCTTGGAGGAGCCGTTGCCCACGGCGATCAGCACGATCACAGACGCGACCCCGATCGTCATGCCGAGGATCGTCAGCCCAGAGCGCAGCTTGTTTGCGGTGATCCCGCTCCAGGCGATCCGCAGCGTGCCCGCCCCGATCATGACGAGGCTCCCGTCGCGCCGGCGTCGGGCGGTGGATGGTGGGCTGACTTCTGCGCGTGCAGCACAGGTGGAGGATCGTGCACCCCGAGCACTCGACGGTCCTCGACGATCTCGCCGTCGCTCAGGCGGATGATCCGCTTGGTCTGGTCGGCGACGTCGGGCTCGTGGGTGATCAGCACCACAGTGCGGCCTTCTTCGTTGAGGCGAGCGAAGATCGCGAGGACGTCCTCGGTGGAGTGCGAGTCGAGGTTGCCGGTGGGCTCATCGGCGAGGATCAGCGCGGGGTTGGTGACGATCGCGCGGGCCACGGCAACCCGCTGCTGCTGGCCTCCGGAGAGCTCTGAGGGCTGGTGGTGCAGCCGGTTGGCCATCCCCATCGCGCCCAGCGCCGCCTCGGAGCGGCGACGGCGCTCGGCTCTGCTCAGGCCGGCGTAGGCGAGCGGCAATTCGACATTCGCGAGCGCGCTCGTGCGCGGCACGAGGTTGAAGCTCTGAAAGACGAACCCGATCTTGCGGTTTCGCAGGTCCGAGAGGTCGTCCGCGTCCATGTGGCTGACGTTGACGCCATCGATCAGATAACGCCCGCTCGTGGGTACATCCAGGCACCCGAGGATGTTCATCAGCGTGCTCTTGCCGCTGCCCGAGCTGCCCATGATCCCGACCAGGTCGCCCGCATCGATACGCAGCGAGACGTCGCGTAGCGCGTGCACGCGGATCTGACCCAGCGCGAACACCTTCGACGCGTCGTGCACCTGTATGACCGGCGGGCGACGGCGCGCGCGATCGTTTCGGTCCGCGGCCGCTGTGGCCCGCTCGATCAGCGGCCGGCGGCGCTGTGTGCGCGCCTGCTCATTCGGGCGCGACTGCAGCGGCCCTACCATCAGCCGCCGCCCCGGAAGAATGCCGCGCCTCCACCGCCGACAATGCCGCCCCTGCCGCCGCCCAGTCCGCCGCCACCGGCGAGGCGGCTGAGCCTGGATGTCAGGCTGGTGGCGCTGCTCGTGCTCATCGCCGCCGGCAGCACGACCGTTTCGCCCGCCTGCAGGCCGCTCAGGATGATCGTCGAGGTGTTGCCCGCTAGTCCCGCGATGACTCGTTGGCGCACTTGCTTGCCGCCGCGCACGACGGTCACCGAGCCGCCGGAGATAGCGCTCGAGGGAACGCTCACGCCTTCGGCTTGCTTGACGACTACTTCGGCGGTGGCGCTCATACCGGGCTTCAGGCCAGCTTCCATCTGGTCGAGCGTGAAGGTGACGTCATAGCTCACGACCCCGCTGGTGCTCGTGGACAGCGTCGCCACTTCGCTTACGTGCGCGGCCAGCTTCTTTCCTTCGAGGGCTTCGACCGTCACCGTGGCGATCTGACCGTCGTGAACCTGGCCGATTTCCGATTCGCTGAGTGCCACCACGAGCTGCATCGAGGAGAGATCGCTCAATACCGCAAAGGCCGAGCTCGAGGACGAGGCATTGGAGGAGCTCGAGGCGCTTGCGGCGGCTGTACGACCCAGACCGCTGCTGCCGCTGCCGCTTCCACTCGACCCGGTCGTGCTGGAGGAGCTCGAGGCAGCGCTCGAGGCTCTGGTGGTGCCGCTCGCGGAGACGACTTCTCCGACCTGGCCAGACAGCGAGACGATGGTGCCGTCCTGCGGCGCGTACAGGTTGGTATCAGCCACCGCCTGTTCGTCGCTGCGCACGGCCAGCTCATCGCTCTTGACGGCCGCCCGCGCCGAGGCGATGTTCGCGTCGCGTGTGGCCTGGCTCAAGGTCGAGCTCGTGGAAGAGCTCGGGCTCGTTTGCGTGTTGGGGCTGGTCTTCGTGGAGCTGCTCGCGGGCGCGGTCCGATTGGAGGATGCGCTCCGCCGGGGGGAGGAAGTGGCCGGTGTCGTGCTCGAGCCGGGGGTTGTGCTGGACGGTGTCGTGGATGTCGCGGTGCTCGATTCGCGCGAGGGCGAGCTCGCCGGCGTGGCGGGGGTTTCCACCGAGACGTAGCTCGCCTCACGTGCCGATGTGGCCGCCGCAGTGGCGTTCGAGGGGGCCGTTGCTGAGCCGTTTGAGCCTTCGCCGTTGGTTTCTTCCTCACGCGCGAGGCTAGCTTCGGCCGATTGGAGAGCGGCTTTGGCCTGTTCTAGTGTGACTTCGGCGCTCTGCGGGTCGAGCGTCGCGAGCAGCTTGCCCTCGGTCACGTACTGACCCTGTTTGACATAGATGTCGGTGACCGTGCCAGTGGTCTTGAAGCCGAGGTTCAGCTGACTGGCCGGCTGCAGGTTGCCGCTGCCAGAGACGGTTGACTGCACGACCCCCTCTACTGCCTTTGCCGTGCGGCTGGTGGCCGTCTGCCCGCTGGAGGCGGGACCGATGACGAGCACGGCGGCGACGATCGCACCGACGCACAGCAGACCCAGCAGGTAGTTGAGCCAGGGATTTCCTGTGCGCTGAGTCATGGCAGTGTCTTGTGTTGTTGCAGGAGGCGGGCGAAAGTCAGGCTCAGGTGCCGTGAGCGCTCTGCGCACCGGGCCTTGGCGCATAGGCGCAGAGCGGCTGTGCGCGAACCTTGGATGGGTCGTCTGTGACCTAGGAATCTTCGACGCGGGCCATAAGAGCCGGCGAAGAAAGCCCGCAAGGGACGATAAATAAACACCCTTGCGGGACCAATGAACGGCGATCGGAGAGGCCGGAGACGTCGTGCGTAGGGATCCCAAGTCCGGTCTGCGATTATCCCGCTGACATGCCAAACGACCACAGATACGGGGGGATCGACCTAGGCGGGACCAAGGTCCAGGCGGTCATCGTCAACTCCCAATACAGCGTTCTGGGCAAGGCCCGACACCCCACACCAGCCAGCGGCGGACCGAACGCCGTCGTTGAGACGCTCGTGCAGAGCTTGCGCGAGGCGGCTTCACAGGCGGGACTGGTCCCCGAGCGCCTGGACGGCATCGGGGTAGGCTCGCCGGGGGAGATCGACGCCGACGCTGGGACCGTCGCACGTGCCGGGAATCTGCCCGAATGGCAACAACCGTTCCCGTTGGCTGAGACCCTCCGCGAACGGCTTGGTGCGCCAGTGAGGCTGGGCAACGATGTGAACGTCGCCACACAGGCGGAGCTGCTACTGGGCGCGGGACGCGGCGCAAACTCGCTGCTCGGAGTGTTCTGGGGCACCGGAGTTGGAGGGGGAGTCGTGCTCGACGGCAGTCTGTGGCACGGCCGTGGCGGGGCCGGGGAGATTGGGCACATCGTCGTCAAGCGCAATGGCGCGCGCTGCCCCTGCGGACGGCGCGGCTGTCTGGAGGCCTACGCGGGTCGCCGCGCGATGGAAACCAAGGCCAAGCACCGGGCCAGCAAGGGACGCCGGACCAAGCTGTTCGAGATCATGAAGGAGCGCAAACGCGAGAACCTCAGCAGTGGGGTGTGGGCACGCGCACTGGAGCACGACGACGAGCTCGCCCACGAACTGATCGAGCGAGCGGTCCAGGCGCTCGGAGCGGGGATCGCCTCGGCGGTCAACCTGCTCGACGTGGAGCGCGTGGTGCTCGGTGGAGGTTTGGGCACTCGCTTCGGCCAGGCGATGGCGGACCGTGTTTCAAACGCGATGCAACCACATCTGTTCAAGGACACCGAGCCGCCGCAGGTGTCCGTGGCTAGCCTTGGCGACCTCGGCGGTGCGCTCGGAGCCGCGTCGCTTTCGCTGTAGGTGGCCTTCCTTCCGCTACCTCTAGAGCGTGAAGATCGTCACCACGACGAGGATCAGCGACAGCGTCGAGCTGACCGCGACGGTAAGCGCCGCGGCGCCATTCATCAAACCGCGGCTGCGTCGCTCGCCCATCACCCTCACCGATCGAGACAGGCGCCAGATGAAGAACAGGTTGATCGGCAACAACAGGCCGTTGACGACCTGCACGCCAACCAGCAGCGAGATGACCGGGACTCCCGGGATGATCGCGACGAACGCGCTGAGCATGATCATCGCGGTGATGATGCTGACGAACACCGGCGCCTCCTCACGCCGGCGGCCGATGCCCTTCTCGTAGCCGAGAGACTCGGATACCACGTAGGACGTCGCGATCGGCAAGATCGCGCAGGCCAGCAGGCTCGCGCCCAAGAGGCCAACCCCGAACAGCACCTCCGTGTAGCGGCCGGCGAACGGATTGAGCGCCCGCGCGGCGTCGGCGGCCGAGCCGATTTCGTGGATACCGTGGGTGAACAGCGTCGCCCCGGTGGCGATGATGATGAAGCAGGCGACCAGGTTCGCGAAGATCGCGCCCGCGACCGCCTCGCGTTCCTCGTGCGGTAGGTCCTCCTCGCGCACGCCGCGCTCGACCACCGCCGACTGCAGATAAAGCTGCATGTAGGGGGTGATCGTCGTCCCCGCGGTGGCGACGAACAGGATCAGGTAGGCCGAGTTGGTGTGCAGCTGCGGCGCGATGATCGCCTTGCCGACCTGACCCCAATGGGGGTGCGCCAAGATCGCCGCCAGCGGGTAGGCGAAGAACGGGATCGTCAACCAGATGAAGATTCGCTCGGCGGAGCGGTAGGAGCCGCGCACGATGATCAGCCAGATCCCGAGCGCGGCCAGCGGCACCGTTATCTGTACCGGGATCCCAGCCAGGCCCAGCGCCGCGCCG
This sequence comes from uncultured Solirubrobacterales bacterium, assembly GCA_963718425.1. Classification (GTDB taxonomy): domain Bacteria; phylum Actinomycetota; class Thermoleophilia; order Solirubrobacterales; family Solirubrobacteraceae; genus Palsa-744. Next base: position 238,286 of record CAVQZJ010000016.1, on the reverse strand, counting down.
ACGCCGACGAAGTCAGAGATGCAGATCCCCGTGTTGGCGATCAGCACAGCGCTGGTCGCCAGCACCGACCAGCGGATCCCGTACTCCTCGCGCACCAGCTCGGCCAGGCCCTTCCCGGTCACAACCCCCATCCGCGCGGCTAGCATCTGCACGAGCGCGAGCGAGATAGTGATCAAGACCATCACCCACAGCAGCCCGTAGCCGTACTTGGCGCCGACCGCCGAGTAGGTTGCGATCCCGCCCGCGTCGTTGCCGGCGTTGGCGGCGATCAGGCCTGGGCCGAGCAGCCCCAGGAAAGCGAACAGGTGAGTTCTACGCGGGTTGAGCCGGGCAGGGAGCCGTGGCCGGCCACGAATAGCCGAACGGACCCGCCGCATGACCGACGGTACTTGGACCGCCATCGAATTGAGGGCTCGGGTTGCTCACTCCCATCAGTCTATTGACCTTGCGAGCTGAGGTTCCCGTGGGCGCCGTTCTGCGGCTGCTAATCCTCGCCGAGCAGCCCGAAGCGTCTACGCCAGGCGCGTGGAAGCATCGCCTCGAGCACGTCGTCAACCGTCACCACGCCGAGCATACGGTTCTGCTCGTCTACGACCGGCGCGCACGTGAGGTTGTAGTCGGCCATCAGACGGGCGACCTCCTCAAATGACGCGTCAGGGCGCAGGTTGGGAAGGTCGTGCTTGACGAGCGTGCCGAGCTGCGTGGGCACGTCTGCGCGTAGGAGCGCGGCGAGTGGCACGCCCCCGCACAGCTCCCGCTCGGGTGAGCTGACGAACACCGTCGTCAAGAGCTCCGATGCGACCTCGCTCGAGCGCACCGCGGAGAGAGCCTCCTCCACGGTCGTGTTAGCCGGCAGCGAGACGAAATCCGGGCTCATCAGGCCGCCCGCCTCCGCCGGGTCATAGCCGAGCAGCGCCCGCACCTTGATGCGCTGGCCGACAGGCAGCAGTCTCAGAACCTCCTCACGCCGATTCTCGGACAGCTCGCCGATCGCGTCCGCGGCGTCGTCTGCAGCCATCCGGCCGATGATCTCGGCGACCTGTACGTCGGGGCGATCCTCGAGGAACTCGCGCTGGTGGTGCTCATCGAGCTCCTCGAAGACGTCGGCCTGCAGCTCGCGGTCGCCGTCTCCCACGGCCTCGATGATCTCCTCCCCCTCGCGTCTGGAGGCCGCCTCGACGAGATCCGCGATCTGCGCCGGATGCAGCTTTGCCAGCTTCGGATGAGGGACGCGCAGACGCACGGTCGGCACATGGCCGACGAACGGCTCCACGCTCGCCCAGTCGAGGAACTCGCCGGTCGCGATCCGCGCCCCAAGCGGCCGCGGCAAGAGCCGTCGCAGCCCTCCGCGGGGTCCGGTGTCCACACCCACGACGCGCCAGGATCCTGCGAGCAGCGCGAGCTCGATCTCGTTAGCGCGCACAAGCCGCGCCCCGTTGACGTTGATCAACTGGCGATCGAGGACGTCGCGGCGCAAGAGCACCTCCTCGCTGCGCCGCTCGAAGTGGCGCATGTCGAGCTTCGCCTTGCGCAGCACCACCCCGCGAGGGCCGATCTCCGATACGCGGTCGGCGCCGAGATAGGAGGTGCGCGCAGCGACCTTCACCAGGAAGCCGGTGATCGGCGGGTAGCCGACGCCGCCGAGGCGGACGATCACGTCCTCGACCTTCCCGAGGCGCTCGCCGTCGCCGTCGAGCAGCGGGCAGCCGACGACCGAGGACAGATGCAGGATCGGCGGCGCCTTGGGGGCTTGAGCGCTCACAGTCCTATCGTAGGCCACCATCAGGCGCTCAGCCCCCCACCAGGCTGGTCGGTATCGGCTGATTGGGCGGCGGAGGATCGTCGAGCAGCAGACGCGGGATCGTCACCGGATGAAGCCCGCGCTCTCGCAGACCCCTGACTATCGCCGGTAGCGCGGCGATGGTCTCAGACCGGTCGCCCCCGGCGTCGTGCATGAGGATGATCGAGCCGGGGTGGACACCGGCCAGCGCACGTTCCACGATCGCCTGCGTACCCGGGAGGGTGTAGTCCGCCGTGTCGGTCGACCACAGGATCATCAGCAGGTGTAGATGACGCAGTTGCTTGAAGGTCGTCGCGTTGAACGATCCGTACGGTGGTCGGAACAGCCGTGGTCGCGGGCCGCCGAGCAGCTCGATCCGGTCGATTTGTTCGAGCAGCTCCTCGTACTGTTCGTGTCTGGAGAGCAGCGCCATCATCGGATGGGTCTCGGTGTGGTCTCCCACGACGTCACCGGAGCGCAGCTCTTCCAACGTGCCGGAGGAGAAGTACTGCTCCTCCTTGCCGATCGCGAAAAACGTCGCCTTCACGTGCAGCGAGTTGAGCACGCCCACCAGCTGACGCGTGTACGGCCCAGGGCCGTCGTCGAAGGTGAGCGCCACCTCATCGCCATGGGATCCGCCGGAGGTCACCGCCGGGGTGTAGGAGAGGACGTGGTTGATCGCGTTTTCTTCGGCGCGTGCTCTGGCGGCGTCGCGTTGAGCGGCCGTGACGGTGTGGACCACCCGCGGGGAGCGCGCTGGCTTGCGGGAGTTGCCTTCCGGTGCCAGTAGGGAAAACGCCGCCACGAGCACCACCACGACCAAGGCGAGCGTGATGATCGCCACGGCGCGACGGCGTCTGAAGACAGGATCGGGGCCGCCGGAACTCCGTCCCTGGCCCGCGGGGGTGCTCGGCGGCTCTTTGGCGGCCGCGTTTGGGGAGCGCTCCTCCCATGTCCAGTCCCAGCGTGGCATGGCGTCTATTTTGACTGTGTGCCGTCTTTCGCGGTTTCCATTGCTGTGCTCTCGCTCCTGCAGGGGCTGCTCGTCGCGTTGCCGGCGGCGCGTCGTCTACCTCTTCTGGGCAGACTTCGCAGTCGGCTGTGGGCATTGATCCCGGGCCTTTCGGTGCTCACCTTCGTGTTCGTTGCCGGGGCGATCACCCAAGCGAGCACTAAGGCGCTCACATATCTGGCCCTGGTGGCGGTGCCGATTCTCGCCGCTGTCTCGCTGGGTTGGCTGGGAGGAGGGGCGCGCCCACGCTACACCATCGCGATACCTGTGCTGTTCGCGTTGGCGTGGATGGATAACGGCGGGCTCGCCGGCGAGACGGCGGCGGTCTCGCTGTCCGCGCTCTCGTGCGTGGCGCTCGGTGTGCTGCTCGCCAGCGTGACCCCGCCCCGCTGGCTTGCGTTGGGGATCCTCGTCATGGCCTTGACCGACAGCGCCCTCGTGATCTCAGATCTGCTGCAGGCCCCGAACGACGCGCTGAACGCCGCCCACCCCGCCGGCGGTCTACCGCTCCTGCAGAGCGCGACCTTCGGGTCGGCGGTCATGGGCTACGGCGATCTGTTCGTGGCGGGGCTCTTCGGCGGGCTGCTGGCGTTCTGGGGTGGCCGTCGCGTTCAACTGATCGGTGCGGCGCTCGTCGGAATGCTGGCGCTCGCCTTCGACCTGCTGTTTTTCGTGGTGAACGAGCTGCCGGCGACAGTACCCGTCGCGCTCGCGCTGATCGTCCTGGTCCTCGCGCGCAGGGCGGCCCGTCCGCATCGGCTACCTGCCGCGGGAGTAACCGAAGGCGGCCGCGGTGAGTAGAACGAGTAGGAATGTCTGAGCGGTCCAGTCCACTAAGGCCCCAGGTGTACCTGGATGATCGTCCCGGTGGCTATTTCGAGTCGCTGTATGAGTACGCGGGCGCCCATCGGCCAGACTTGATCTATGACGTCGCCCGCTTGGTGCTGACGCCGTTCTGCATGGTCGCGTTCCGCTTTCGATGCGTCGGCTGCACGAACGTGCCGGGCAGCGGTCCGGTGATCCTGGCGCCCAACCACTTCTCGGCGATGGACCACTTCTTCTGTGGTATCTACCTGCGCCGTCGTCTGCGTTTCATGGCCAAGTCCCAGCTCTTCGCCGGGCCGCTCGGGTGGATCCTTCGCCACGGCGGCGCGTTCCCCGTCAGACGGGGCAAGCGCGACGAGCACTCGATTCAAACGGCGCTTGCGATCCTCGCCGGTGGCGAAGCGATCGTGATCTACCCCGAGGGTGGCCGCTCGCGCACATCGAGCATCGGTGAGCGTGCCCGCCCGGGTGTGGGGCGGCTGGCTCTGGAAAGCGGCGCTCCGGTCGTGCCGGTGGCGATCTGTGGATCGCTGGGCGTGCGCAATTGGAAGCGCACGGGATTTCCGCGGGTCACGGTCCGCTACGGGTGCCCGCTGGTGTTCGCCTCCAGCGATTCAGGTGACCGCGAACAGGCGCAGCGGGTCGCCGATCGAGTACTCCAGGAGGTGCGTGAGCTGTACGCGGGGGTAGCCTCGCCGGCACCCCTCTCCTAGACTTGGAAGACGCCGTCTCGCTGGAGCACCACGCCATCGACGGTGATCGTTCCGCCCTTGCGCAGGTCACAGATCTGATCCCAGTGCAGGGCGGACTCGTTGACTCCGCCGGTCTCCGGGTAGGAGCGTCCCAACGCCAGATGCACGGTGCCACCGATCTTCTCGTCGAACAGGATCGAGCGGGTTCCCCGCGTGATCGAGTAGTTCGTGCCGATGCCGAGCTCTCCCAGCCGCCGCGCCCCGGGATCGGAGTCGAGCATCTCGTGCAAGAGCTGCTCTCCACGCTCCGCGGTGGCGTCGGTCACCACACCCTCGTGGAATTGCAGCGTTGCGCCTGCCACCTCCCGGCCGGCGAAGCTTGTCGCCAGATGAAAAGTGATCGTACCCTCGGCCGAGTCCTCGACCGGCCCGGTGAAGAACTCGCCGTCGGGCATGTTGCGTTCTCCGTCGGCGGTGATGAAGCGCCGGCCCGCGACCGACAGCTTCAGATCGGTGCCCGGCCCCTGGATGTGGACCTCCTCGCGCCCCTGGATCCACTCGGCCAAGCGCGCCAGGTCTCCGGAGCGCTCCCGCCAAGCAGCGACGGGATCATCCTGGTCGCAAAGGCACGCGCTGAAGAGAAAATCCTCATATTCGGTGAGGCTCATCTCGGCCTCCGCCGCATAGCCGTTGGTTGGATACTGGCAGAGCACCCAGCGCAACTCGCCCGCCCCTGAACGCTCCATCATGCGCTCCATCAGCGGAGCCGCAGCCCTCTGGCGGGCAACCTGCCGCTGCGGGTCCGCCTGCGAGAGTTCACGGGGGTTGGCGCTCGCGAGGATCCGGATCCGCACGTCGGCCTGCTCGACCAATTGCAGTGCGAATGGCGAGACGTGCTCGAGCTGCTCCTCGGAGGCGAGCTCGAGAAACGTCGCTGAGGACCGCTGCGGAGTCATCAGGATGGTCGGGTGCCCGCCCGCCCGCAGAACCTCCCGGTAGATAGCGTCGATCAGCTCCTCGCCGGCGCTCTCACCCTCGATCGTGCACAGGTCACCAGGGCTGACTTTGGTCGAGTAGCCCACGAGGATGTGGGCAAGCTTCTGTATGCGCTGGTCTGCCATCACCCGCAGGGTATAGCGCCTGAGCTTTGGCTGTGCCTCCGCACCGGCGGGATTCGCCGAGACGCCAAGCCCGCGCGGCACGCACCGCCTTGGAGGACCTTCCCAGACCCTGCGATCCCCCGGATCCGAGGGTTTCGCCCGCGCGTGGGATCGGGGCAGCCCGGCCAGCTACGCTCAGAGAAGATCGAACTGCTCGACCGGGGTGCGCTCGATGTCCTCGGACACGGGCGCGATGACGGAGTCCTCCGCGTCTTCGTCGTGGGTGAGCTCCACGGCGGCGATCGATCGTGGCGAGGTGTCCAGTGGTTTGGGTGCTTCGAGCTCTCGATCGGAGCCGGCCTGATACTGCTCGAAGCGACGCAGCTGCGGAAGCACACGGGCCTCCAGCGAGCCGACCGCGTCGTTGTAGGCGCCCGTCGCGGAATCGAGCTGGCGGCCCACCTTGCTGAAGAAGTCCAGAAAGCGCCCGCAGCGCTTGTGCAGCTCCTTGCCCGCCGCGGCGATCTCCAGCGCGGACTGCTCGACCTCCGCCTGACGCCAACCGTAGTGGGTGGCATGCAGCAGCGCCAAGAGAGTCGTCGGCGTGGCGATCAAGACTCCCTTCTCGGCGCCGTGCTCGAGCAGCCGGGGGTCCCTATCGAGGGCTGCCACGTAACACGCCTCGTTCGGGATGAAGCACACCACGAACTCCGCTGAGCGCTCGAGCTTTGAGTGGTATGCCTTCGCGCCCAACTTGTCTAGATGGGTACGAAGCTGGGTGGCGTGACGATCGAGCTCACGCTCTCGATCATTCTCATCGCGCGCCTCCAGCGAGGCGAGGTAGGCGTCCAGAGGCACCTTGGAGTTGACCACCACGTCGCGGCCGGTCGGCAAATGCACGGTCATGTCGGGCCGCAGACGCCCGTCGTCCCCTCCGTCGAGTGTGCGCTGATCGTGGAAGTCCACGTGGTCGGTCATCCCGGCGATTCGCGCCACGTTACGCAACTGGATCTCCCCCCAAGAGCCGCGCACCTGCGGGCGCTTGAGCGCCGAGACGAGGGTGCCGGTCTCCATGCGGAGCTTGCCGACCTCCTGCGTGATCGTCTCAAACAGCTGGCGCACGGTGCCATGTGTCTCCTTGCGGTCCCGCTCGAGCGTCTGCACCTGCGTCTGGACTCTCTGGAGGTGCTCGGCGATCGGCGCCACGACCTGCTTGATTTCAGCCGAGCGCTTGTTCATCTCGCTCGCGGCCCGCTGCTCCTCGGCAAGGCGTGACTCGGCCAGACGCTGAGCTAGGGAGTCGCCTGTCTGCTTGAGCACATCGGTGGAGATCGCCTTCAGTTCATCGCGCAGCTGCTCACGGTTTCCCCTGACCAACGCGACCTGCTCTCTGACCGTGGCCAGCTGGCGATCGTGATGCTCCTTCAATTGAGCGATGTCGAGCTCGTGACGCTCACCGAGAAGTACGTTCTCTTCACGCTCACGGTCGCGTTCGGCTTCGATCCGCTGCACTCGGTGTCGCACGGCACTCGAGCGGGCAAACGTCACCAGCGCGGCACCGCCGGCACCGACCAAAATCCCGATGAGAGCTGTCAAAAAAGCCACCGCAAGCGCCTCCTACACGCACGACCGAGAATGGATCGCGGTCAAAATCTGATCCGTCTGGGAGGCCACCGATGGGACCCCCTAAACCAACCACTAAAAATGGCATCACCGTCGGACGCACACGCGGACGCCTCGGCCTGGCCCGCTCATGGTCGGGATCTCAACGGACGTCTAATGTAGATGAATGGCTCTGCACTACCGGACACTGCTGGGCATCAAAGGTGTGCGTAGGTTGCTCGTGTGTTCGGTGCTGGCACGGATGCCACTTGGGATGTGCTCGCTCGCGATCCTGCTGTTCGTCAGAGGCCGCACCGGATCGTTTCTCACAGCCGGTCTGGCTGTCGGCGCGTTTACGCTCGGCAGTGCCGCGGTAGCCCCGGTGCAGGGGACGCTGATCGACCGTCTCGGCCAGATCCGAGTGCTGGTGCCCTGCGCGGCAGGTCAGGGGATCCTGTTGATCGCGCTTGTCGTGCTCGGCCACTGGGCTTCCAGTGCGCTGACGATCGTGCTGGCGGGCGCGGCTGGTGCACTCACCCCGCCGGTGTTGACGTGTGTGCGGGTTCTGTGGCCCGAGATATCCGCCGACCCAGCCGTTCGTGAGACGGCTTTCGCGCTCGACGCGATTACGCAGGAGATCATCTGGGTGCTCGGGCCTCTGCTGGTCGCCACGGTGGCCACGGCCGTCTCCTCGGGCGCCGCGGTGCTGCTGGGGGCCGCCATCACCATGCTCGGTACCGCCGCGTTCGCCAGCCTGTCCGCGCCCCGCCGCTGGCGCAGCGACAGTCGAGAGCGCCGCCTGCGCATCAGCGCTCTGTCTAGCCGCGGTCTGCGCGTGTTGCTGGTGTCGGTGCTGGCGATGGGGACCACGATCGGGGCCGTGGAGGTGGGCCTACCGGCGCTGGCGGGTCATCTGGGGTCGCGCGGGTCCGCTGGGATCCTGTTGGCGTTGTGGAGCGTTGGCAGCATGGCCGGCGGGGTGCTCTATGGAGTATGCAATTGGCGGCTTTCGATTGACGTACGCCACACCATGCTGCTGGCTGCCGTCGCCGTGCTCACCGCCCCGCTGTTGCTCGCCCATTCGCTTGCCCTCGGCATGATTCTGAGCCTGCTGGCGGGCGTGGCCATCGCGCCCGCCTTTTCATGTCAATACACCCTCGTCTCCAGCCTGGCCCCAAAGGGCGCGGTGGCAGAGGCGTTCACGTGGCAGACCGCCGCACTGGTGGCGGGGATAGCCGCAGGCTCGGCGTGCGGAGGGGCGCTGGTCGATTTGGGCGGCGCCTACCTGCCCTTTGCTCTGGGATGCGCAGCCGCCATCCTCGGGTGTCTGCTGGCGGCGCTGAAGGACCGGCGGGCCGCGCCACTTGAAGTGATCGTCGGCTGACAGAAATCCGGGAGACACCCCGCCCCATTCCCAGGCCGGGTAAAACGCGGACTTTCGCTCTCACCATCGCCAGCCGGCGGTGCAGGGAGGAAGCTTCGCTGCGGCCAAGTCAGGCGTGAGCCTAACCCAAAAGTAACTTCCCTCTGCGGAACATAAAAATTACACAAGGTTTACTTAGGTTCCGTGGTGATCTTCGACACGACACACGAACTGGGCCCGATGGCCGCGCCGGCAAACGCGCCGGCGACCCGTACGCTGCTGGACGTCTTTGCGGCGACGGTAGACAGCCACGGCGGGCGGATCGCCCTCGAGGGTCAGGACGAAGTTCTGACTTATGCCGAGCTGTGGCTAGCCGCCGAGGAACTGGCCGACGATCTGCGGCGCGAATGGGGAGTGGGGCCCGGCGAGCGGATCGGTGTTCGTCTCCCCAGCGGGGGAGCGCAGCTCTACGTGGCGATCCTCGGCGTGCTTCGCGCGGGGGCCGCCTATGTGCCGGTCGATGCGGATGAACCAGCCTCCCGCGCCGAGGCGATGTGGCGGCAGGCGGAAGTCTGTGGAGTGCTGGAGGAGAATCTTCGCTACCGGCAGGTTAGGGAGACGTTCACGGAGGCTCGCGAGGTCAGCACCGAGGATGACGCCTGGGTCATCTTCACGTCGGGATCGACAGGGGAGCCGAAGGGGGTGGTGGTAAGCCACCGCTCGGCGGCGGCGTTCGTCGACGCGGAGGCTCACTTGTGGAGCGTGGAACCTGAGGACCGGGTGCTCGCCGGTCTCTCCGTGTCCTTTGACGCCAGCTGTGAGGAGATGTGGCTCGCCTGGGCCAACGGTGCGGCTCTGGTGAGCGCACCCCGCGCGCTCGTGCGCGCGGGAGCCGATCTCGGGCGCTGGCTGGCTGAGCGTCACGTCAGTGTCGTCTCGACGGTTCCTACGATCGCAGCGATGTGGAACGAGGATGATCTGGGAGGGGTTCGCCTGCTGATTCTCGGCGGCGAGGCATGCCCGCAGGAGCTCGGCTGGCGTCTGGCGGGCCAACGCGAGGTGTGGAATACCTATGGGCCGACAGAGACCACGGTCGTCACGACAGCCGCCCGTATACGCCCAGGGCAAGCCATCACGATCGGGTGGCCGCTGGCGGGTTGGGATGTTGCGGTCCTCGACCAGGCCGGAGAGCCGGCCCAGGTCGGCGAGCCCGGAGAACTCGTCATCGGCGGTATCGGTCTCGGGCGTTATCTGGATCCCCAACTGGACTATCGGCGCTACGCCGGAGTGCTCTCGCTTGGATGGGAGCGCGCCTACCGCTCCGGCGACATCGTGCGGGAGACGATCGAGGGTCTGGAGTTCATCGGACGGCGTGATCATCAGGTCAAGTTCGGTGGGCGGCGTCTTGAGCTCGGCGAGATCGAAGCGCAGCTGAGCGCGGTGCCCGGGGTACGCACGGCTAGCGTGGTGCTGCAAACCACGGCCGGCGGTAACAAGATCCTGGTTGGCTATGTCGTGGGCGAGGTCAACGCCTCCCATGTTCGTGCTCAGGTCGCTGAGCAGCTGCCCGATGGTCTGGCGCCGCTGGTCGTTGTCCTCGACGAGATGCCGATAGCGAGATCGGGCAAGATCGACCGTAAGGCCCTCCCATGGCCGCTCGAGGACTGTGGGGGGGCGACCGACCCGTCGCTCAGCGGTACCGCCGCGTGGCTGGCCGAACGCTGGGCCGATCAGCTCGGTCCGATCGCAATGACCGCCGATACGGATTTCTTCGCCTGCGGCGGCAGCTCTCTGGTGGCGGCAAAGCTGGTCTCGTTGCTGCGCGAGCGATTCCCCTCGGTCGCCGTCTCAGACGTGTACGAGTTCCGTCGTCTGGGAGCGCTCGCCCTGAGGCTGGAGCAATTGGGGGAAACCACTGGCGCGGGAGTCATGGGCGTCACTCACCCGCGGCGGAAATTCGGCCTGATGCAGCTCGTTGGGGTGCTCGTCCTCACCGTGCTGGCCTCGACCCAGTGGGTAATCGCTGCGCTTGGATACGGGAACGTCGAGTCCGACGGGCTGCCGCACGTGCCCTGGGGGTGGCTGATCGGCGTTTGGCTCTTGCTGTCCAGCCCGTACGGTCAGGTGGCGATTGCGGTCTTGGCCCGTCGCATCTTGCTACCCAGGTTGCGTCCCGGCCGTTATCCCCGCGACTCGTGGCTGGCGTGTCGCGTTTGGTTCCTGGAGCGGCTGGGTGAGTACTGCCATCTCGCACGTCTGGCCGGCACCCCGTGGGCTGCTCGCTGTGCCCGCCTGATCGGCGCCGAGGTCGGCAGCGAAGCGCGTCTGGCGAGCATGCCATCGCTGGCATCGCTGGCGCGCATCGGCGCCGGCGCCACCATCGAGGCGCAAGTCGATCTGCACGGCTGGTGGATCGACGGCCAAGAGCTCGTGATCGGCGAGATTCACGTCGGCGCCGGTGCAAGCGTCGGCACCCGGACACTCCTGGCGCCCGGCGCGAACATCGGTGAGGGCGCGGAAATCGAGCCCGGGAGCGTCATATCCGGCACGATCCCCGACGGCGAGCACTGGGGCGGCAGCCCCGCTCGCTATCTGGGCCAAGCGGGGGCGAACTGGCCGGCACGGGCCCCGACACCAAGCCGTCACCCGCGCTTTTGGAAGTTCATGTTCGGCTGCGGTCTGGCATCGGGGGGACTGCTCGTCCTGCTCGCTCTGATCCCCGGGGTGCTACTGCTGGCCGCGTGCGGCGCGCCCGTGCCGTCGTTGAGCGGTTCGCTCTACACGCTCGTGGGGGAGGCGGCGGTCATCGTGGGCCTGTCCACCGTGACGCTGGCTCTACTCGTTGCATTCGTCTTGCGTCTTGTTTGGAGGCTCGTACGTCCCGGATGGCATGTCGAGGACGGCGCTCTGGGTTGGGCGCTGTGGTTCTCGGGTGATCTGATGGAGTCCGTCAGCGCGATTCTGTTCCCGCTGTACGCGTCGCTCTACACGCGCGGATGGCTGCGGCTGATGGGCATCCGCGTCGGGCGGCGAACCGAGATCTCCACCTCCACCGGCCTGAACAGGCTGGTCTCATTCGGCGAGCTCAGTCACGCCACCGACGATGTGGGCTTCGCTTGTGTCCGGGCACGTGGTGGGTGGCTGCGCGTCGAACCGATCGAGGTTGGAAGCCGCACATTTCTCGGGCCCGGCGCGGTGCTGCGCGAGGGCACCCGGCTCGGCGATGACAGCCTCATTGGAGCTCTCACCCTCGCACCCCGACGGCCCGCCCACGGAACGTCGTGGTTCGGTGTGCCCGCGCTCGAGCTGCCACGGGTCCCCAAACCCTCCGATCCGGCTCGCACCACCGAACCACCGAGACGGCTGGTTCTGGCACGGGGCTCGATGGACATCATCCGGATTCTCGTGCCCAACACGATCTCGCTATCCATCGGTCTGCTCGATCTGCTCATTCTCGACAGGATCGGAGGCCGCCTCGGCATCCCGGCAATGGTGGTGATCTGTCCCCTGCTCGTGCTCGTTTCCGGAAAACTCTCTGCCGCGATAGCGGTTGCGACCAAGTGGGCGCTCATCGGCCGCTACCGCCCCAGCGAGCATCCCCTGTGGTCTTTCTTTGTGTGGCGTGACGAGGTGATCAACACCGTCCACGAGCAGCTGGCAGGGGAGTGGCTGCTGCGCTTTGCCATCGGGACTCCCCTGATGTCGCTCTACTTGCGGGCGATGGGCAGCAAGGTCGGCCGCGGCGTGTGGTGTGAGACCACTGCGGTAACCGAGTACGACGTCGTCGAGCTTTCAGACGGCTGTGCGGTCAATCGCGGCTCCTGCCTGATGACACATGTATTCCAGGATCGCCTGCTGCAGATCGGTCCGACGACTCTCGGAGCCGGGGCCACGATGGGCCCAACCTCGGCTGTGCTTCCCGACACGGCGGTCGGGGCGAACACGTGCATCGGCGGGCATTCGGTGGTGCTGCGTGGCGAGCGGCTGCCGGCCGGCACTCGCTGGCACGGCGCTCCCGTCAAGAGCATGTGAGCCAGTAGAGCGGACGTCCGTGGAGCTGGACGCAGGGGCGGACGGTCCCGTTGTCAGGCTGATCGATGCCCGCACGATCGACCTGCCCGACGAGGCCGTTCTGCGAGAACACGCACGCGAGATGAGCGCCAATGCCGGGGCTGCGTTCACATCCCGCTCCTACAGCTTTCCCCTTGCGTTGGTTGCCTGGCACACCTCTGCAGTGGGCGTGGACATAGAGCGGGTTGGGCCGTGCGACGAGGCTTTCGCCGACTCCATCCGTACACCGGCTGAGCAGGCCGCCGGATGGCCGAGCGAGGATCCCGACCGTTTCTTCACCTCGCTGTGGTCGAGCAAGGAGGCGCTGTCAAAGGCTTTGGGAAATGCCCGGGAATACGACCCGCGGTGGCTAGAGGGTCCCGGAGCGTGGCCCGATCACCGCTCTGGACCATGGCGCACCAAGATGCTCGATGTAGGCACCGAGCATGTCGGATGGCTGTGCTGGCGCGTCTACGAGGTCTGAGACTCACATCGCGCTCCGCCACTACAGCCGGAGAATCCAAGGCGATGGCGTCAAGCCGCTGTCCCCTGATTCCTGGAGAACAGGCGGTCGTGCCAACCGTCTAATCTTCCTCGAGGGTAATCACGTGCGAGGGGTCGGGCTTCTCCTCAGCTGAGCCCTGGCTGTAATCGGCGAAGGGGCCATCGCGGCGGCTAACCGCGGCGCCCACGCCGCTCTGCTCGGCTAGCTCGATGAACTCGCGAGCATCCGGTGTATTGCGCATCAGGCCGTCGAGGATCGGGCCAAGCGTCTGCGTAGAGGCGAGCCCCATGCGCTCGTATGCCTGATTGATCACCAGCTTTTGGGCCGCAAGCTGCGAGGATGGGATCAGGGCCAGCTCTGCGGCTGTTCTCTGGACCTCCTCCTGTAGACGCTCAAACGGCACTGCGACGTTGATGAGACCAGCCTGAGCCGCTTGGACACCGTTCAGCGATCTACCCGTGAGCCCGTAGAACTTTGCCCGGGCAAGGCCCAGACGATAGATCCACATGCCCGACAGATACGCCCCCCACATCCGGGAATAGGGGGTCCCAATCCTCGCGTCCTCGCTGGCAATAACAATGTCGGCGCCCAGGGCAAAGTCGCTACCCCCGCCCAGACACCAGCCGTGAACTTGGGCGATCACCGGCTTTGGGGCTCGCCAGATGCTCATGAACTTCTGGGTCGGCGAAAGACTCGGCGCCGTGGCCATGACAAAGTCCTTGCCCGGATCCCACCGGTCCGCGGTTGTGATCGCCTCATCCCAGTGATGGAAACCCTCAGCGAAGTCATAGCCGGCACAGAACGATCGGCCGATACCTCGGACCACGATGACCTTGACGGCCGTGTCTGCGACCGCCTCGTGCACGGCGTCCTGAACCTCGTCTGGCATCGGCGGGACGATCGAGTTCAGTGCTCGCGGGCGATTCAGCGAAATCGTGGCTACCGCATCCTTCACCCCATAGACGATCGTCTCGTAGCTCACGATTACCTCTGTATCTCCCTTTTGGCCACTCTATAAGACCCACCGCTCCTACGTATGTGGATGGGTTGTCGAGAGCCCAACTGATCTACATACACGCGCAGGACCCGCCGCGAGCGTCCAATCGCCAACCTGCTGCTCCTCGTCAGAGGTGGGAGTGTCGCCCGGGATCGGCGTGCACCGGAACAGACGGTGGACAAAGGTCCCAAGACGGCCAGGGCCAGATCACGATCACTGTGACGAGCCAGTTACCGACTACCGCGATGAGCGGGACTGCCAGGAAAAGCCTGCGAGTCCATCAGCAGTTGCCCATATAGCTGCGCGGGTCTACACGATCGACCTTGACACGATGAATGGTGCTACGCATACTAGCGTCAATGGCGCAGATCGCTTACGAGCCCGAGACTCCTGTCACGCAGTCCGGTGCACCGGGGCCCAAACAGGGCGTGATCGAGGAGGCGCGACGCCGGCAGAGCAAGCGGCACAGACGTGTGATCCTGGCTGCCGTGCCGGTGATAGCCGTCGTGGGTGCGTTGATCGCCGTGACCGCCAATGGGCCCCCTCCCGCGGAAACTCCGTTGCACCTGCCGCCGGAACCGTCGCCGGGCTTGGCGAGCGCCGGATCGATCTCGCAACCCATCAGTGTGAGCTTGTCCCCAAACCTGGAAGGAGGCCAGGCCGGCTGGTGTGTGACCATCCTCGAAAAGGACGGTGCCACCGGCACTTGCGGTCCGCTTCCTATCTTTAGTCACCCCCTGCTGACGCGCACCTCGGGGTGGATTCACGGCGAAGGCGACATAACGACAACCGAGATCGCCGCGCCACGCGTCGCCTACTTCCTGGTGAATGGCACCCGGCGCGTTGCCACCAAAACGCTGCCGGGACTCCCCTACGGTCTACGGGTCGCGATCATTCACACACCCCGTCGTGGAACACCCGATCGGCTGGCCGCCGTCACCTTCAAGCCGCCGGCCATTGTCCCCCTCGATGCCCTCGGCAGGCCGATTACAGAAATCAGCGACTACGGAGCGGTCTGGTTTCGCGACTGGAATCACCCCGCCGCCCGACTCAATGGACCATGTCAGCTACACGTCGCCGGGCTCGGGGAGAGGATCACCGCCGAGTGGGGACAGGTGGCGACAGCCATACGCCCATATCCCGCACCGATCATCGGACGGGGCTTCCTCTCCTGTATCGACACCGAGTACTACGTTCCCGGCCGGGGCATGCGAGCAGCGGTCCTACTCGACGCTGCCAACCCCGGGCGCATCGCACCGGCCGCGATTCCGGGCCTCAAACCGATCCCACAGGCCCCCGGCCTCTACAACAGCGCCAGCAGCCTTGCCTCAAACGGCCCGATCACCGCCAAACGCTAAGGCAACGCATGGATCGTCGTCGCAGGGGGCGGAAGAAACGCCGAGGAAGCACGCATTCGACTGCTGCGCCACCTCACCGCGACGATCAAGTTGTAGAGCTGATCGGTGGCATCCCGCCGGTGAATCCTCCGGCCGCCCTTCGCGAGCCTGGGTCACCGTGGATCCGTTCGTACCCTCAAGCCGCAGAAATATTCAGTTGTGACGGGTGCCCCGGATCCGAGCGATAGGCCTCCCCGAAAGAAGCACTGCGAGCAGAAAAATGCTTTTTTGCAGTAATTTTCTATGCGCTCGAGTGGACTCGAACCACCACGGACCATACAGTCCACAAGGCCCTCAACCTTGCGCGTCTACCAATTCCGCCACGAGCGCAAAGAGGGCGAGTATAGCCAGGATCACGTCCCTTCCATCCTCCGCTTGCATCTGTCCAGGGGTGGCGCTACTGTACGAACATATGTTCGTTCGATTTCTCCACCAACACGACCGGGGAGCCCTACCGACATGGATCTGACTAAGCGCCAGCAGGAGATCTTCGACTTCATCCGCAAGTACTCGGCCAAGTATGGCTACCCGCCCACCGTGCGCGACATCGGCAAGGCGGTGGGCCTAGCGTCCTCATCGACGGTGCACACCCATCTAGCCAACCTCGAGAAGATCGGGCTGCTGCGTCGCGATCCCTCAAAGCCACGTGCGATCGAGCTTCTGGATCGCGCCGTCGGATCGGCAGTCAACAGTGTCCGCTCGCTGATGCTCGACGATGGTCTTCCTGTGATCGGCTCAGTGGCCGCCGGCCAGCCGGTGCTCGCCGAGGAGAACATCGAGGAGTACGTATCGGTGCCCAGTATCGCGGGAGGTGAAGAGGGTGAGTATCTGCTGCGTATTCGCGGAGACTCGATGAAGGATGCCGGCATCCTGGAAGACGACCTAGTGGTGGTCCACCAGCAAGAGACCGCTCAGGATGGCGAGATCGTTGTGGCGCTGCTCGGCGAGGAGGCGACCGTCAAGCGTTACTTCCGCGAACCCGACCACATTCGATTGCAGCCCGAGAACGAGACGATGGAGCCGATCCGAAGTAAAGAGGTCAAGGTGCTCGGGCGCGTGGTGGGACTGATGAGGAGCGTCAGATGAGCACCTCGCTTCTGGAGAGACCACCGACTGAAGACTTGTTCGGGTGTGAGGACGGTCAGCTTCTGCTGAGAGACCCTCACTCGAGCAGAACCGACGGATGTGGCGGGCTTACGCTGGATGAGTTGATCACCGGCGTATGGGAGTGCCTAGCTTCAGACCGTACGGTTCGCTGCCCGGTGTGCGGCGGGACGATGGTGTCTCGTTCCGTCGCCCGGGCCGCTGACTGCGGCGAATGCGGTACAAACCTAGCCTGATCACGTTGGTTCGTGCCTTTACTGATTGACCCTCAGACGCTACCTTGCATGTGCAGGTCAAACAGCCGCGGAGGTCCTGTGGGCCTTCGAGGAAAGTCCGGACATCAAAGGGCAAGGTGGTCGAGAGATCGACCCGGGGAAACCCGCGGGAAAGTGCCACAGAAACAAACCGCCGATGCCGGCCGTCCCGCGTGAACGGCCGGCAGGCAAGGGTGAAATGGTGCGGTAAGAGCGCACCAGCGTCGCGGTGACGTGACGGCTGGGCAAACCCCACCCGATGCAAGGCCAAACAGGATCGTTTGCAGGCTGCCCGCCGAGATCCAGGTAGGCCGCAAAGATGGATGGCTGTTCAACGACAGAATCCGGCTTATCGATCTGCTAAGGAAAAGCCCCGCTAACGCGGGGTTTTTCTATAGACCAACTCGCTGGGATCTCATCAGGTTAAGAAACACAGAATGTCCGAAGGCGATTTCAATGGAATCGCTCGGCACGGGCGCCCGGAAAAACCCGGCAGCGCTCCACACCGCACACCAATTTGTAGCACGCGGATCGGACGCTGACAAGCGTCAAGCGAAGGCGCAGAGCTGCCCAGGATGAACTTCTGCCGAGGGCTCTTCCATGCCGGTGGGAGGTAGCGACAGCGTGGCACCAGGATCCTGGGAGAGCGTTTGTGCCGCGGCGTGAAGCTCGTCGTTTGCGACGTGTGCGTAGCGGCTGATCGTGGAGAGGTCTGCGTGGCCGAGATACTCGGCTACCAGGCGGGTATCGCCGGTTGCTTGTCGCAGCCATGTCGCTGTGGTGTGGCGCAGCGTATGCACGGTCACGTGCTTCGTTATGCCGGCGCGTTTGCTGGCACGACGGATGATGTCGGCCAGGATCCCGGACTGGAGGCGTCCACCTCGTAGGCCGCAGAACACCGGGTCCGATGGAGATGCCTGGCGTTCCGCGCGGAGCTGTGTGAGCTCCTGGGCGAGCTCTGGTGGCAGGGGTTGGCGGCGGGGCTTCTTGCCCTTCCCGCGACGCACGAGCAGCGAAGAGCGTGGCCCGTCGATTGTCACGTCACCCCAGTCGAGGGCGATCAGCTCTGAGCGGCGCAGACCGGTCATCGCGAGTGTGCGGATCACGAGCTGGTCGCGCTGCGCCAAACCGGGGTGGCGGCGTGCGGGCCGCCCAGCCGCGTCGAGCAACAGGGCGAACTCTTCGTGTGTGAGCCAGTTGCTCTCCTGGCGTGGCTTTGCCGGGCCGTCGAGCTCGAGGAACGGGTCGGGCAGCCCGTTGTGCTGGCTGACCCAGTGGATGAATCTGCGCAACAGCAGAAATCGGCGGTAGTAGGTCGCCGGTGCTGGTTTGCAGGTGTGCCGGTAGTCCTCGAGGTAGTCGACGATCGTGGCCTCTTGGAATAGTTCTGCGGTGCGTTCGCGCTCCCTCGCCCAGGAGAGGAGCTCATCGATCGCGTAGCGGTAGGCGCTGATCGAGCTGTGACTGCGCCCAGCGGTCTGCAACCGTCGCAGCCAGAGATCCCTGTCACGGGCAAGCAGACCCGCCGAACGCATCACCGGGGCCGCCCGGATCCCCATGTCCGCGAGTGACCGGGCGAGGACCTCTAGCGCTGGGAGGTCTTCCCCGGTCTCCCGCGCACCAACGAGGGCGGCCTCCAGAGCCCCAAGCGCAAGCCTGTCAGAAGCAACCATCGTCGTCTCACCGTTTAGACCGCGGTCTCGAGACGAGGACCGGACTGCGCAGAGACCGGCTCACCACATGCCCCGCTTGTTGCGGCGTAGTCCTCGACGTCGCGTGTTCTGAGCCTGTCGATCCGCAACTCCGTTGGCGGGTGGGTGTGGGCCGTGAGCCAGTTGAATGGGACGGGCCTGTCGTAGATCAGCCCGTTGGTTTCTAGGGACTCGGCAAGCTCCTGGCCGACACCGAGGGTTGCTGCGTATTGGTCTGCTTGGTACTCGTTGGTTCTCCACTCCGCCCCCCAGAGGGGCCTTAGGAGCCAGAGCCCGAGTCCACCTCGGCAGCACTTCAGGAGCATCCGGGTGATCAGCGCGAAGACACCGACCGCGATGATCGTCTGTGTGACCGGGTCGTCGGTCAAGAGCAGCATTGGTTGATGACGATGGCGTTCCTGGTCGGGGTGCGGTTCACGCAGGGGGTGTATGGCCAGCCGGTTCAGCGCGGCGTTCATCGGTCCGTCGAGGGTCGCGAGGTGTCCGAGCTCGTGCGCGAGGCAGGCCGTGAGATGAGGGCTTTCCAACAGTGCGTGGCTGAGCATCAGAGTGTGGCCGCAGACGGCCGCTTCGATGTCGGGCACGTCCAAGACAAACCACTGCCTGGGTTTTGGTAGCTGGCCTGGTGTTTGTTGCTCGAGGATGCGCATGGCGTCCTTGAACGCTTCGTGCTCGCGTGTCGATGGTTCGCGTCCACCGACGCGGCTGCGCCACCACCACCCGGTCGCGTACGGCGAGACGAGTACCGAAAGCGAGAAGACGATGGTCATGATCGCGAACACGAGATGCCCCGTGGCGATCGCCATTACGATGAGTGCAAGCACGCATCCAGCCGCGGTTTGCGAGTTACGACCGGTTCCCCACATTGGGACGAGCGCTGAGATCGACCAGATGGTTGGCCACAGCCCGACCAGAGCCCAGGTACCGGCGTGAAACGTGGAGTGACCGGTTATGAGCAGCAGGATCGCGGCAACGACCCAGACGAGGAAAGTGCGCAGCAATATCACTGGTGTTTCGAGCAGCACGGTGAGTGCGTATAGCCCGAGTTGGCGTGTGAGGTTGATCGAGTTATCGGTTTGGGTGTCCATTCCCTCTTCTCCTTTAGTAGGGGAGCTCATCCGAGACTCCCTGGGTTTGGTTTGTTGGTGTTGGTGGTTGCACATCTGGCAGAGACGCTGAAGGGGTGGTGTGTTCTGGGGTAGGTAGTGGTGCTGAGAGGTCGGGTGCCCGCAGGATTTGGGCCTTGGTCATGCGTCCTTCGGTGATGATGTAGGCCTGCCCCCGGGGCAGTTCACGGGCGTGGTTGGGATCGATCTTCAGCTGCTGCTGCATCCGGACAGTCCGGTCGCGGCTGACACCGTCCTTGGCGATACGGGTTGTCAGCTGTGGCACCATCCGCGTGCCAGCGAGGCGCACGATCTCATCGGGTGTGTTCACACGGTGGGAGATCAACGTGCCGACCGATCCCAGGATGCGTGCGATCTCCGCACGTCCACCCATTCCATCGATCACCTGCGGTGCGAGGATGAGGCTGGTGTTGAAGCCTCTGGCCTGCTCGACACGCCCAGACATCGAGCCATCGACCAGACCTGAGAACTCGTCCACGATCAACATCGCGAGCTGCTTTGGGTCCTTGCGCTGAGTGATGTACTGCATGAAGTCCTCGAACAGGAACCGCGACAGACCAGCGACCTCTTCAGGCAACGTCATCGCGTCCAGAAGGATGTAGCCGGCGGTGGTGTCCTCCCATCCCCAGCTGCCATCGAGCTGACTACGCAGCTGGCCGAAGAAAGCCTCATACCGCAACCGCACCTGAGCAACCTGGCCGGCAGCGAGCGCTTCGACGGCTGTGGAGCCTGGGTGCGCAAGCTCGAGCGCCTGTAGGTCTATGCGGTCGAGCAGCTCCCGAGAGGACCTCGGCGGTCCCTGAGGTTGGTCACAGACCAGCCTCAGGGTGCTCCTTGCGATGTCGCGGTACCACGCCGCGGGCCCCTCGGTGGCGTAGTCGATGATTCCCATCAACCGGCTGTGAATCTCCCTCGGCTGACCGCGCCAACCATCAAACCGCTGGTTGGGAAATACCTTCGCTTCCCGGCCGGCGTCAGCCATCAACGCGAGGAACCGCTGGGCGTTCTCACGACCACCCTTGCCGTCCATGTAGAACACCGGCGCGTCGGTGGTGTGGGCGAGGGTCCACGCCAACCGCAGCAACGTCTCAGTCTTCCCAAACCCCGTCGCGCCGGTAACGAGCACGTGCTGACGCAGCCTCGTGGGCGTCAGCAACAACCACGAACCGTGTTGAGGCAGGGCACGCTCGCCACCAAGACGACGAGCGATCACGATGCCCTGCTCACCATCGACCCGAGCGGCAAGCGGTAGCGGGACCGGAACAGCCGGCGGCGACCGCCGGCGTGAAGAGCCGAAAATCCCACGACTCTGGAACGCCGCGGTCATGATCGCTCACCAACGACCGTTGGTAGCTCACGTATCCCCAACTTGGGCCACCTCCCGCCGGCGGCCAGCTTCGTCAAGCTCGCCCGCACCTGAGGCGAGACGAAGTACAGCACGGTGTCATAGCTCGCGCAGAGGCCGTTGATGATCGCGATGGTGCGACGCTTGGACTTAGGTGTGAGCTCGACCTCAATCGCGACGCGTTGACCGTCGGTGAGGACTACTGCGTCGGGTAGATGTCCGCGTGTGCCTTTCTCGCGTGCGAGTTGACGCTCGGAGGTCCACACCGACGACGGCGAACGGCTCTGGATGTGCAGCCGCACATCATTCACCGCCGCCGTATGCGCAAGGAGGGTGAGGCCTGGCGCCCAGAGACGGAACCCGGTGTGAGTCAACTGCAGCCCCAATGCGGTGGGTGTCACCCACGGCGGTTCATGCCCTGTCAGTCGCTTGGACCATACGAGGCCGTGTGCTCGAAGGCGTGCCACGACACGCTGGGCCTGTCGCTCCCGACAACCCAGAAGCACCTGCAACTGATCGACACGTGCGGCATACTGCTCAGCCAACCAGCAGAGCACCTCGACATCTCGAGGCCCAAGGATCTGCTCAGCCGGGCCACGACGCCGACACTGGGGCGGGTGTGTAGTGATGGGCCTATGGTCAGTACCGGCTGGGACAGATGGGTATGTGATTGTCGATTGGTCGGTGTGCATGGCCATTGAGGTTCACGACCACGCCAAACCGGCCAACGACTTTTCGCAGAGATGACAAGCTCAGTCGGACCACCCACGTGTCATGGAGCACCTGAGTCCGGACGTGAAAAGCAGGACAGAGCATTGACGCGATCTCATCAAGGCCGAAGACACGCGCACGGCGTCGCTGGTCAGTCTCGGCTGTTCTTCATTGAGGGAGTGAGAGTCAGCGCTCTAGCCGTGGCGCGGAGGAAGCGGCGAAGGACAATCCTAGGTCTCGAGTTGGGCAAGCAACGGCACGACCTCTTATTGGGAAGCAGTCCAATTGCGGCTGACGATTTGGTCCACACTCACAGGCCCCTAGCTGGAGGACGCATTCATAAGCGGGCCGCTGCCAGTCATTGAGGTCATAGATGTTCATTTCCTTAGACCTACTAACGGCTGCGACCGCCCGGCCAACAAGATTAATCTTGACGATCGTTCAGGGACAGCTTTGAGGAAAGCTCCCAGAAAGTCCACATGGGCAGTGGGAGCCGCCTAATGTGAGCTCCCATAAGCGGGTGGTCTAGGACGAGTGCCGCGCCCACCTCCCACTTACCCGCGTCACTTTCGCCCAACTCCACCGCTAGCTGTTCGGAGTGCTCCTTTACCCACTGCAGCCTCTCGTAGTGATGCGCATTACTGCTCGCAAGCGCAAGACTCTCGCGAGCAGAAGCGCGGGGCTCAAATGCCGGTGCGAGGCGCTTGGCGTCGAGCAGCCAGACTTGGCGCGTGTCTGGCGACCACGCGAGTATGTCGATGTCGCCGATGTCCTGTCCTGGACACCGCTGCAGGCGCAGCCCCCCGAGCTTCTTCAGTCGTGCGCGTGTCTTCCATCCTAGGTCTTGCACGCGCGCGAGCAGTGCATTCTCGAATTCTCGATCAGCCTGTTGTGAAATCCGCATTACTGCCTTCTGAAGTGAATACGAGCCGCGGAGGCGGCCGTGTTCGATCAGGTTATGCAGGTGGCGGGCACACGTCAGCGTATGGATGCAGGACCAAGCCAGCCGACCGTCCGCGAGGCGAACAAGAGGCCGTCGGAGGTATGAGCGATCGCGGTTTGGCCGCCAAGGGCAGTGCGGACCACTCGTCACGTTGTAGCTCTGGCAAGGGCCGAGAGTCAAGTGCCGAATAGCCGAGACGACCGACGATCGGTCGATTTGCGTGATTGTGTAGAGAATGTCTTGAATCTCCTCTTCCGAGTAGATCGCGACACCGTCTTGCTGGTTAGCAGCTATGTCGCTGAGTGAGCGGAGGAGCCGCACCATCGCCTCGAATCCCA
Organism: uncultured Solirubrobacterales bacterium; assembly: GCA_963718425.1. Lineage (GTDB taxonomy): Bacteria > Actinomycetota > Thermoleophilia > Solirubrobacterales > Solirubrobacteraceae > Palsa-744. Next base: position 215,429 of record CAVQZJ010000016.1, on the reverse strand, counting down.
CACCGTAGTCGTGGCGAAACTCTTCGTCCATCCTCGACCAAATCGGATACTCGAGGTCAATCGGCACATCGAGCGGAAGCACCTGAGCCTCTCGCGGCGTAGAGCTCCACCATTCGTGATGCTCGCGTGCCATCAGATCGGGGGCCAGCTCCTCCAGTTGCTCCATCATGCGCTGACCCGCATTTGGCATCCGACCTTTCAGATCAATGCCCAAGCCCACGGAAGATCCGAGCGCGATCCTGGCACGCGTTGTGCCAGTGCCTAGCGCGTCGTATGCGCTGCCTAGCCTGACCTCGAGCTCCATCGCGGCCCGCAACCAACCGGTCTCGCGCATACCAATCTCTAGCGTCCCCGACGGTGACATCGCGCTCATGCGCTCGATCAATGCCCGAAGCGCCACGTTGCGCTCGCCCACCGCCTCGCGTGCGCCGAGCAGCTCGTCGCCGCCAGCGAGCGCGTCCCGCGCGGGCAACCCGATCTCCTCGGCGGTCAACTGAGCGGCTGCGTGCTCATGCAGCCTCACGAGCTCAAGGACACACGAACCGGCGAGGCCTTCGACGAACTCGGTGATCGACTGCTCTAGCACGTCGATGAGGTCAGCGATAGCAGGACGTGCGTTCTCGTCGCTAATGACCGCGATCTGATCTTCTGGCAGAAGACTGCGGGCGAGTCCCTCCTCGACTGCGCGGCGGTCTCGTTCCGTGACAAGCGGTGGCGGCTGATAGCGAGGCGGGTTCGTCCGAACGTCGGGTGTTGGCCAGAGCGTGAACGTGCCGCGTCCGGCCGGTGCAATGCCGTCAAGCAGGTCCGAGCGAGCCGGTCCACAGTACGCAAGCACCGCTTCGATCAGCATCCTGTCCGCACTGTTGTCTCCTCGACACATCGCGTACACAAATCCAGGTCCCGTGATCAGCCGCAGTTGGTCACCATTTGCATCGAGCGCCAGGGCTGGACCAAGATGCTCGCTGTGCTCTACTCGAAAGCACATAAGGATCTCTGCCCGCGTGGGACGCAGCCAGCCGTGTTCGGAGAGCCGGGCAAGCCAGTGGGCGAGCATCGCGCAGATCACACCCGTCAGGTCGTAACGACCCGCCGCAGGGTCGGCACATGCCACCCATAGTGAAAGGCCTGGCGCACGGACGAGCAACTGGAAGTTCCGAGCGCCCCGCAAGCAAAATACCGCGGGGTCCGGGCTGCCGTGCCAGCGTGACACCTCACACCAACCGTTGGCATCGGGAGCCGGCGCCGGGTGACGCGCTGCCATGACCTGTGCGCGAATGCGCAGATGCTCGGTACCGTCCGGAGAAATGTGCTTCCTATTGGGCAGCGGCTCCTCCTCGCGCCGAATTGCGCCCACGAAATCGACGAGGTCGACATTCTCTGGCCACGGAGGCCTGGGGGTGCGCTCAAGCGCAGATGGGAACGCCAAGGGGTCTCGTCGTAGCGCGTCGCCCAACAGTTGCAGATCGCCCAGGCTGAGCGTCCAAGGGTTATTAGCTTCATCTGGGTGGAGCGAGGGGTGATCGCGTGGGATCGTTATTGCTCGTCCGTCGCCAAGCAATCCAAATAGTGAGTGGTCGACCTTGTGGGCACGTGCCTGCTCGACCGAGTGCTCGTAGCATTCCCGAACGTCTATTGGCTCTTCTAAGTAGAGATCGGGCTCCGCCAGTGCCTCAGGCATGACCACATACACCGTGATGAGGATGCGGCAGTTGACATCCGCCTGAGCAAGCAGAGCTACCTCACTGAGCTCTTCTACGTGCCAGTCCATGTCCTCAGCTGCCTCCCGGGCAAGCGCCAGTGCTCCTCGGGTCACGTGCTCAAGTACCGCCCGAAGCCGCGATGATTGGGCTATTGCGGCGCACGAGCGCACGAGAGCAGAGCCGGTCAAGCGCCATGGGTCGGCGATTAGCAACTGATCGTCTGGACCCCATATCAGCGGACGCCAATGTGACGAGTGCCCTTCAGAGCGGACGAGCGGCTCCAGCGCGGATCGGTCAAGTCCGAGTACCTCAAGTTGTCTAGGTGCGATTGTTAGCGCCTCGCGCAGGCAATCGAATTCGTCGTCATTGGGCACCCGCAGCTTGAGCGGCAAGCCGTGGTACGGCCACCGATAGGCACCAATGCCCGCCGTGAAGCTGACATGGTTCGATAGCCGTGCCGCAGTCAAGAGGAGATCCAGTCCATCCTGCAGGCGACGGTCCGGGCATTTAGCTAGCACGTCTGCGATTGCTTGTGTCCACAGTTTGTAGTGCATGTCGGGATACTCGAGGTCGCCGCCTAGCAGTGCGTATCGTTTGCGGAGCAGAGCGGCTTGGATCGCTAGCGGCGCGTCATGGGTGCCGGCCGGTTGGATCGCTCGGAATGGGCCGCTTGCGCGACTCGCGAGCCAGCGTCGCCAATGTCGCGCCTCAACTTCGAGTCCTGTCTCAGGCCAGGATCTTGGTCGCATGGAAAGTGCGCCGACTAGCGAGTTCAGCGCCACATGGCGGTCAGCGTTGGGGGGCCACAGCGCCAACGCGGCTGCTCCCTGCGCAAGCGAGAACGGCTTGAAACGGTCGAGTCCTGATGTGAGAGTTGAGGGAGGTTGACTGCTATGGGGCACGTGACGATGATTGCGCGTGAGAGCCACAGGCGCGAAGGAGACTGATCGCTCGTGGTGTGTCCTGCAAATGCGAACCGCCGGGCGCCGCTGCTTAGCACGAATGTACGGGTGCCTCAGATCATGCGCCAGTAGACGCTAACTCGGAACGAGGTGCAGCGGAGTTGGTGTTGGAACCCTTGTGGTGTCCCGCGGGCCTGAAAAGTCACTGAGGGTTCACTCGACGGATTCTGGTTGTGGTGGGGACGGGGTAGGCTCCGTCGATGGGGAGGGGCTTTCGAGTTGGGGCACCGAGGACTGCGAAGCTGGCGAAACGGGCGGCAACGCGGCCCGCGAAGACGGTGCGCCAAGTAGCGACACGCCGTGCGCTCAAGAGCGCAGCGAGTACGTCTTGGCGGGTGGCGCATCCGGAGATCGGCCTGCGGCAAGAGGTCGAAGGACGGGCGGTCAAGAAGGCTCGGGGTGGCCTGTTTGGCAGGCGGTCGAGCGGGGAGCGCCGAGGTCACGATGGGCTACCGGAAGTCGATCAAGAAGCTAAAGCGCGAAGGTTGGCGACCGGAGGAGGTGAGCCTTCAGCTTGTGCCTGTGCTGCGTGACTGTTCGCAGTTTCACGAGGCCGAGTTGGAGCGGCAGGCTGCTCTCCGGGCGATCGGGGCCGCAAACGATGGGAAGGCTGAACTTGAGGCTCTGCTACTCGTCTGCTGGGCCCATGCGACCCAGCTCGATTTGGTGGCTCGGCTGATGAATCTGGTGGCTGACGAGTCTGCTCCTTTGAGCGAGAGCTGTCAGCGGTTCGTAGCATGGTCTGAGTATTGGCGCGGTGTCATGGTGCCTGAGGCGGAGCATCGGATCGCTCAGGGGAAAGCCCTCGAAGCGACCCTGGATCGAGCGACCGTGGAAGCGGTTGACGCTCGGGTGGCAAAGCGGATCGACGCGTTCATAGAACGCACAGTGCCAGAGTCCGCTAGGCGACGATGATGTTCGTTCGTCAACGGCGGCGTGTTCAGAGTAGATGACGTTCCCTTCGTAACCACGACGGGCGGCGCTCTGGATGCACAATGTTGTTGGTTGGCAGTGTTGCTGCCGACCTGATCGCCTGTCTTTGTTTTTGGGCCGGGTAGGCAGCGGAATGGATGCTGGCCTACAGGCCTTTTGGATACGTCACTCTAGGTCGTTGATTGTTACTCGCGTGGACCGCGTGTGACTGGGTCTTTGGTTTTCCCTTTCGTCGCGGAAGCACTTCCGTGACTCGAGTGCGGGAGCGCAGCGAGCGTGCTCGAGTCAAGGAACGCGAGTGTAGTGAGCGCCGAGCCCTTGGGCGAGGGAATTCCGCAGACGAAAGGGGAAAACCGGTGGCCGGCGCAGCCGGCCACACCGTCGGGTAGGGCGCCGGGGACGAGGCGCCTGGACCGACACTCAACCCGGCATGGATGCGGGGTGCTACCTGTCCTTTTGAGACCGTCGTGGCGGTCGGTTAGGGGGGCCCGTGGGCGGCCCCAGGAGGGGCCGAGCATCGGCGAGGTCCCGGTTAGAAGGCCACGACTGCAAGTGGTGGCCTCACACCTATACATCGTGCCACGACACATCCGCGGACTATCGGCTGTTGACACCTACCCCTGCTGCTCAGAACCGCACCAGGATCGTTATAAGCCTCTACTCAACTTGATCTGATTCATGCCCTCTCAGAGGGTCTTACCGACCATGGTGCCGATCCGGAGTCGGCTAGATCCAGTGACGCGCTGAGTGCCGCGAGAAGTGCCGGGCGATTGTGATCTATGAAGAAGTGATCACCTGGCAGCATCTTCAGTTTGAACTCACCGGTGGTCATCTCTGCCCATGCCTCCAGCTGCTCTGGCGCGATCTGGGGGTCATCTATTCCACCAAATGCCACGATCGGACAATGCAGTGGGGGAGAGGGCTGGTAGTCGTAAGTCTCACAGACCTCGAAGTCCGCACGAAGGGTTGGCAGCAATAGGGACATGAACTCGTCGTTGGCCAAGATCTCTTGCGGTGTGCCTCCTAGACGGCGCAGCTCGGTGCGAAGGTCCTGATCGGAGAGATCGTGAAGACGTGCAAGTTGGTTTGGCAGTTGTGCCGCGGGGTGCGCGGAGACGTATAGCGTCATCGGTTCCATTCCGTGCTGAGATCGAATGGCGCGGGCGAGCTCAAACGATACGAGTGCCCCCATGCTGTGACCAAAGAGCGAGAATGGTTGGTCCAAGTAGGGTCTGATGGCTTCGTTGAGAGTGGCGATGAGGGCGGGTAGTTGGCGTGCCGCGGGTGTGGTGAATTGCTTTCCGCGCCCTGGCAGCTCGAGCGGGTGGACGGTGACGTTGTCTGGCAAACCTTCTGACCAGCAACGGAAGACCGGGGTGCCGCCTCCAGCGTAGGGGAGGCAGAAGAGCCGGCTTCCGATGTGCGGGGCGACACTCGGCTCGCTTCCCTGCTGGATGGCTCGAGCTTCATGGGGAGTGGCTTGCTGGAAGAGATGCTCACCGGAGGGCATGACCCCACCTTTATACGACATTCGTGTAGTAAGATCTAGTGCGTGGCAAAGAAAACGACCGCGAGCAGCGAGTTCGGCCCGCTTTCCAGGGAGGTCATGGACGCGGTCTGGAAGGCTGGCAAGCCAGTGTCGGTGCACGAGATCGTTGCGGAGCTCAACAGCCGTCGATCGGAGCCGCTTGCCTACACGACGGTGATGACGGTGATGAGCCGTCTGGCTCAGAAGGAGACTCTCGCCCGCAAGCGAATTGGGCGTAGCTTCGTATATGAGGCCACCTCGTCTGATCCGGCTGGGGTTGCGGTCAAGAACGTGATTCGCGCCTACGGTGCGGAGGCCATAGCGCACTTCGTCGAGGAGGCGAGAGAGGACCCGGCCGTGTTGGAGCGGCTGCAGGGTCTAATCGAGAAACGCGATGCGACTCGATAGCGCGAACCGTAATTTCGCGATCCTGGTTGGCGCATCGCTGCTGCTGGGCATGTATTTGATGTGCGGCGCCGTCGGCGGCGTGCTCGTCCCGTTGATCGTCTCCCGCGCCTCCCATCACGGTCTCAGCGGTGTAGTCAGCGGCAGCCACAACCTTGTGCCGGCCGTTGTCTTTGTCGTCCTTGTCAGCGCGGGGGTGGCGCTCGGCATCAGGTCACTGGTGCGGCAGATCGTGACTTCACGGGCACTTGGCGAACGGGTGTCATCGATCGCGCTGCCCCTGCCAGCAGACCTTGCCCAAGCCGCCAGCCAAGCGGGCCTGGAAGGGCGCCTGATCCTGGCCGACTGTGACGAGTGGTTCTCCTTCGCCTATGGCGCCCTGACACCGCGCGTCACGATCAGCCGGGGACTATATGAGGGCGTCTCAGCCGATGAGTTGGGAGCCGTACTCGAGCACGAGCGCTACCACGTGCGCAATCTCGATCCGTTGAAGGTGCTCATCGTCCGGGCATTGCCGGCCACCTTTTTGTTCTTGCCCGCGCTCAGCACGCTGAAGACCCGCTATGTCGCCGGACGCGAGCTGGCCGCCGACCGGCGCGCTGTGCAGAAGTGTGGCCGCCAACCGCTCGCTGCCGCCCTGCTGAAGGTGGTCCGTGGCCCGGCATGGAAGGAGCTCGAGGTCGCCGCGGCGATCGGCGGCCCCGACCTGCTCGATATCCGCGTCGCTCAGCTGGAGACCGGAGCCGAGCCGCCGCTCACCGGGCTGAGCATCCCCGGCACAGCGGTGTCTCTGCTGGTGGTCCTCGCGTTCGCCGGGGCGTTCGTTGCGTCCGTCGTCAGCTTCGGTGGCCCATCCGCCGTCGCGCAGGCGACGGGCACCGCCATCGACGCCAGTGAAATCCTCGGCGGCCTGATGTGCGTTGTGCCGTTCGCCGCTGGCGGGCTCGCTGTCTATTGGTGGATCGCCAGGCGAGCCCGGGAGCCGCTGAATCCACGCGATGCAGCAGATAGCGGCTGAGCAGACTTCTCCGAGCAACGGTGCAGAGAAGCCATTGCCACCCCGTGTTTTCGCGGCTGTACCCACGGATGAGCGGTGTGGGAGAACGGCACGGCGCGGCCGAGCACCGACGGGCACTACTCGCCGACATCGAGGGTCACGTGATCGAGGTGGGCGCCGGCCACGGCCCAAACTTCGCGTACTACCCCAGCGGCGTGGCGCGCGTCGTGGCGGTCGAGCCGGAGCCGCATCTGCGTGACCTCGCGCTGCACGCTGGGCAGCAGGCCGCCGTGGAGGTCGAGGTCAACGCGGGGACCGCGGAGGCGCTGCCAGCGCAGGACGGCGAGTTCGATGCGGCTGTCGTGTCGCTGGTGCTGTGCTCGGTTGCCGATCAGAACGTGGCGTTGCGTGAGATCAGCCGCGTCTTGAAGCCCGGCGGGGAGCTGCGCTTCTACGAGCACGTAGTCGCACACCAGGCGGGCATGGCCCGTGCTCAGCGAATCGCCGACGCGACGATCTATCCCCTGCTCTCCGGCGGCTGCCATTGCGCTCGTGACACTGCCGCGTCAATCGAACACACGGGCTTTGTAATCGAGCGACAGCAGCGGATCCACTTCAAGCCGAGCCGGCTGTTGCCGACGATCCCGATCATCCTCGGCGTGGCCCGGCGCCCGTGGGTACTCAGCCCCTGCGCATGAGCCGCCCTATGGCGGCCATCAGCTCGGCTGTGCGCTCCTCTCGCTGAGCTGGCTTGGCTCCGATGACGCACGTGTGTGCGTGTCCGTCGAGGAGGCCGAGTGCGACCTTGTCCAGCGCGGCCTGGATCGCCGAGATCTGGGTGAGGACGTCGATGCAGTAGCGGTCCTCCACGACCATCTTCTCGATGCCGCCGACTTGGCCCTTGATGCGAGCGAGGCGGTCGAGTAGTTGGTCCTTGCTCGCCTGGTAGCCCTTCCCAGTGGGTGTCGTTGTAGTAGCCATGCCCCATACAATACCACTACGGGGGAGGGGTATAGTGGTCTTATGGGTGTGTTGACGACGATCGGCGATGGGTTCAAGGACGCTTTCCTGATGGCGTGGGAGGTGTGGTGGGCGCTCGTGCTGGGCTTCGCGATCAGCGCGATCGTGCAGGCATGGGTGCCACGCGAGCGAATCGAGCGCGCGCTGTCCGGTGATGGTCCTGGTCCTTTGGCGAGAGCGACTGGCCTCGGCACGGCCTCGAGCTCGTGCTCCTATGCGGCCGTAGCGATCGCCAAGAGCCTTTTCCAGAAGGGCTCATCGGCGTCCTCGGCGCTGGCTTTCCAGTTCGCGTCCACGAACCTCGTGTGGGAGCTGGGGCTGGTGCTGTGGGTGCTGATCGGCTGGCAGTTCACCTTGGCCGAGTACCTAGGCGGCTTCGTGATGATCGTCCTGATGGCGCTGCTGCTGCGAGTGTTCGTCTCGCCACGGCTCGAGCAGCAGGCCCGTGAGCATGCCCAGCAGGCGGACACCGGCCATCAGCACCACATGGCCAGCGAGCACATGACCTGGCGAGCGCGGCTGACCTCAGCGTCGGGCTGGTCTGATGTCGCGCACAACTTCCGTGGGGACTGGCAGATGCTCTACAAGGAGATCACGGTTGGGTTCCTGCTCGCCGGGTTCATCGCTCAACTTCCCAATGGGTTCTTCAACGGCCTGTTCCTCAAGGACTCTCCGGCGCTTGTGCAGACCGTGTGGGGCGCGCTCATCGGCCCGATCATCGCCGTCCTGTCGTTCGTGTGCTCGGTCGGCAACGTCCCACTCGCAGCCGTGCTGTGGTCAGGCGGGATCAGTTTCGCCGGGGTGATGGCATTCGTCTTCGCCGACCTGATCGTGCTGCCGATGATCGCCATCTACCGCAAGTATTACGGCACCCGTTTCGCGCTTCGCATCCTCGCGCTGATGTTCGTGACGATGGTACTGGCGGCGCTGATCGTCAACGGACTGTTCAGCGCCGCCAGTCTGATCCCAACCGGCTCACGCCCATCGCACAGCGATATCTTCGGCACGATCACCGTCAACTACAAGCTCGTCCTCAACGTCCTCGGCCTCGCCATCTTTGCCGCTCTGTTCTGGCTCACCGCGCGGCGCGGCGTGACCGACCCTACGTGCGGCATGAAGGTCGATAAGGCCAAGGCGACCCGCAAGGACTTCGCTGGGGAGACGTTCTACTTCTGCTCCGCTCATTGTCTGCACGCCTTCCAGACGAGCCCTGCGACCCACGCCAGATCTGGGCAGTAGCGGTCCGTTCGGCTATTGCGAGGCGAGGATCGGTACGTCGTGGACGATCCATTCTGGCTTGAGGTTCGACGGGTACAGCGCGCGGCGCTTGCCGCTGGCGGTGATCCCATACACGAACGCGCTGTGCCCCACCTCCCGGCTGTCGGGAGTGCCCTGCACTTCCACCCCATAGGACTTCCAAACCGGAGCGAGCTCTTTGAGCGACCCGATCAGGTACTCCATCTTCCCTGTCATCCCACGCGCGGCGAGGAACGCCTTGACAGTCTTGGGGGTATCGCCCCTGGGGTCCACCGACACAGCGACGATCTGCACTTTGCTCGCCCGCGAGCCGAGTTTGGCGAGCGCGTTGTGCAGGTTGGAGACGATCAACGGGCAAATGTCCGGGCAGTGGTCATAGATGAACGTCAACAGGACAGCCTTGCTCTTGAACTGTGAGAGGCGCACGAGGTTGCCCGTGGAATCGCGCAACGCGAAGTCCGGGGACGGCGCCGGGGGCTGAAGTTCGGCTGGAGCATCCAGCTTCGTGTTTGCCGTCGTCGCGGACGTGGAGGATTTCGAAGATCCCCCGCAGCCACCAATGAGCACGGCGCAGAGGCTTATGAGAGCGATCAGTGCAGCCGGTCGGCGGGTGTTGTTGTTCGTCACTTGGTCAGGCCTCCAATTGTGGGTTCGCAATCACAGCTTGGCCCTCGAGACCGCGTGCCCGCCTCTACGTGCCCCCGGTGGGCACCAATCGAATGGCAACCACCGATCGTCCAGCGGTGAGTTGACCACCCTGAGTCCGGTCGCTACGCTGCACTTCTACTATGAGGCATAGGAGGTGAGCGTGGCAAGTCCACTCCTTGCGGTAGGGACGTCTATTTCTTCGGGATGCATGTGGTCGGCCACGTGGTCCATCGGCCGGGTCGCTCGCTCGCGATTTTCTAGGTCGTTGGCACAGCTGCATCTGACCGTCGATCATCTTGGACGCATGGGTAGCTGTCTTGGCTCGCCGATCGATATGAGTTCCGACGCCGTGGGGACGCTGGGTTCATGAATCCTCGCGTGCCGCCGCCGCCAGCGTTGCATGAGCTGGAGAGCGAGGTCATGGAGGAGATGTGGCGTCAAGGCCGCACGAATGTGCGCGGCATCATGGTGGCGTTGAACAAGAAACACAAGACAGGTCGTGCCTACACGACCTACATGACGATCATGGCTCGTCTGGCGGCAAAGGGATTGCTGGATCGCGAACGGGAAGGCAAGAACGATGTCTACTGGGCGGTTCTGAGCCGCGAGGAGTTTCTGCGCGCACGAGCGGAAGAGGAGGTGACCGCGCTTGTAAGCGAGTTCGGCGAGGTGGCGCTCGTGCACTTCGCAAAGGAGATGGACAAGCTCGACCCCGCTCGGTTGAAGCGACTGCGACGGTTGGCTCGCGATGCGTAGGGCAAGCCGGATGTATCGTGCCAATCTCGGTCTGGCCGGGTTGGCGAGCGCGATCATAGGCTTCGCGGTCATCAGCGCGTTGCGCTCGATGGACCTCGCGGTGCCGTCGCCTCACGACCTCCTTTCAGCCTGCCGTGAGGCTGTGTTCTCGGGCGAGACGGTTGTCTCGTTGGTCGTTCTGACGCTTACCGGTATCGGTCTCGCGGTGTTGGTGTTGGCGGTTCGCTCAGGCATGCGCCATTACAGCTCTCAACGGGCGGTGCTCTCACGACTGCATGTGCAATACGAGAGCACATATAGGGGTCGGGGGCTCACTGTGTTCGTTCACGAGCACCCGGAGGCGTTCTGTGCCGGTCTGCTCAGGCCACGCCTGTATCTATCGACTGCGGCGATGCAAACAATTGATGGGGCCGGGCTCGCCGCGGTGATGGAGCACGAGCTGCATCATTGTCGTCGTCGCGATCCGCTGCGCCTGCTGATCGCACAGATCTTGAGCGAGTCTCTGTTCTTCCTTCCGGCCATGATGCGTCTGCACGAGCGGTACCGCACGCTGGCCGAGCTCGCGGCGGACGAGGCCGCTGTGAACGGGGGTAGCAGCGGAGCGCTTGCCCGTGCGCTGCTCGCATTCGCCGAGGGGACTCGGCCCGGGGTGGTTGGAATAGCTCCCGAGCGCGTCGATCACCTGTTTGGCGAGGACCCTCGTTGGAGACTTCCTGCGTGGGTGCTCGCTGGAACACTGATCACTCTTACTGGACTCCTCGCTGTCGCGCTGGGCCTCATCTATACCGTGGCGCCGGGAGATCTCAGCATCTCGGTGCTGAGCTCGCAGGCTTGTATGGTCCTGATGTCAGTGGTGCCGGGGGCGTGCGGGAACCCGATGGACATGGTGCCGTTCGCGATAGGAATGGCCTTGGTGATAGTCGCCTACCGTCGCAGGCGCCAGTCGGCGATGAGTAAGGCTGTGGATGCGTAGCATCGTGTGCCCCTCACAGCCGTCTGTTGCGAGTCTTCAGCTAGCCGCCGTGTAGGGAAGTCGTGCAGGTTTGGTGACAGCCCTTGAATTGGGGTTGACGTTGCTACTATGCTGTGTCGTAGAAGAGGTTGGCGACTTCGGGTCGTCGGGTCAGCTACACCGGGTCAAGGGGGAGATCGTGAGCCCCGCTTACGCTAGTACACAGACGCAGTCAGGGCATCCCCTCGACACCGGGGTTGTGACTCGCTCGCCCGTGCAGGACACAAGTGTTTGCGGTGGGGGGGTGTAGCCAATGAGTGAGGATGGGCGCGGTCGTTGGGGATCAGGAGAGAGGATCCATGCTGATCTGGTCGCGCGGTTGCGATCACGCCGAGATGAGCTAGTGGATGTGATTTCTGCCCACATTGTTGCCGTTGTCCCGGATCCGGCCGGGGACGGTAATCCTGAATTCGCCGTTGGTTCGCGAGACGCGGTCGCAGCGTCGGTGGAATATGGCCTGGCGAGTATCGAGCGCGGAGAGGACTGGTCTGAGGCGATTCCGCTTGCGGCGATGACCCAGGCGCGCCGCGCTGCGGACAGCGGTGTGAGCCTCTCGACGGTTCTGCGCCGCTATATCGCCGGGCACCAGCGCCTGATGGCTTTTCTGATGGAGGAGGTCGATCGCGCCGATCTAACACGAGAGCAGCGGACCGCACTGCTGCTGCAGACGTCGGTCTCGCTCTCCTCGCTGGTCGGTCGTCTCGTGGCATCGGCCGCTGACGCATACACCCACGAGATGGCACGCAAAAGCTGCCCACGTGAACAGCGTGTCGCCGAGTTGGTGCAGCGGGTGCTCGCCGGTGGGGCTGTTGACACACGCGAGCTGGGCTATGACTTGGAGACCGAGCACGTCGGAGTGCTCGTAACGGGACCGGGCGCGAACGAGGCTGTACAGGATCTGGCCGGCCGGCTCGGCCACCAGCTGTTGCGTGTACCCCGCAGCGATGGGACCGTATGGGCGTGGCTGGGAGGATTGCGACGCTTCGCCCTCACAGATGTCGAGTGGCTGCTGAGTGGTGACACCTTCGCTGGCGTAAAGATGGCGGTCGGTGAGCCAGCCGCTGGAGTTACTGGGTTTCGTGTCACACACCAGCAGGCACACGCTGCGCTGCGGATCGCCCAAGGCAACTCTCAGCGCATCACACGGTTCGCCGACGTTGTGCTCGAGGCGCTGGCTCTCAAGGATGGCGCAATGACCAGCTCGCTGGTAGACATCTATCTCGTGCCACTGAACAGTTGGGAGGGTGGCTCTCCCACACTGCGTGAGACGCTTCGTGCCTACTTTGATGCGAGGTGCAACGCATCCGCTGCCGCCGATCGACTCGAAGTGGACCGTCGCACCGTCCGAGATCGACTCGATGCGATCGAGGAGCGCCTCCGAGTGCCTCTGTATGCGCGGCACGCCGAGCTTGAACTCGCGTTGCGATTGGAGGCGTTGCGGGAGGGCTCGCGCGTAACCAAGTCAGCGACTCGGACATCCGTCGAGCCAGCGCATACGTCGTGATGAGTCAAGCCAGGCCGATTGGACACAGTGGACAAGTTCGGAGCATTGCGATGTTCACACTGGCGTGGCGCGGCCAACTGACACATGTTAGGAATGCTCCTGAAGAGTTCCAACGGGCACTGATTCGGTAGGACGACCGAGCAGCATCCTTTAGAGACCCCAATTTTGCTGATTGTGGTTAGGGATGTGTCGGCAGACGCCGGGTCGGCGAAGACTGGAGATCCAAACCAATCACTGGAGAGATGCAATGAGGACGAGTCGGCTTTTGAAGTTTCTGTTCACGCCCGTCTTTGTGATGGCAATGGCGTCCGCATTGCCAACGCCAGCAACTGCAGGTGAGGTCGCTAGAGCAGCTAGGCACATGTCGGTGAGTGAGTCCGTTCAGACACGCCTCGTTCAGCACCACAGAACGAAACTCAGCGAGACCGGCTCGGGTTCTGGAACCTTTAGCTGCCCGATCTCCCTGAACCTCAACCTCACAAGCAACAGCGCGACCATTGCGTTTACCTGCTCCCCGCATGGGGGCAGCTTCAGCGGCAGCGGGACCGCCTCAGTGCACTACATAGGCACAATCGCGACTTTCAAGGGCACGCTCTCGGTCAGCAAAGGCACCGGCAGCTACTCGCGCTCCTCCGGATCTCTACAGATCTCGGGCACCGTCGAGAACAACAACAAATACGCGATCAGCTGCAAGGTGACGGGCTCGATGAACCTGTAGCGGTCGGCTGCAACGGGGAGAACATCTGCTCGCTGCCGGGACTCCGTGACAGTCGGAGCTTCTGGTGGCGGGCATCTATAGGCGATGGCATGAATCCAATGACGCTCGAAGAGCTCAAAAACAGCCAACCCAATTCCGGCCTCTACGATTCGGGTGTAACCCCGGATGTTCGAGCCTCCGAGCTGCCACACAGTGCGGTCATGGCCAGCGACGAGGTTGGGCGGCACAAGCTCGAGGCGATCCTTCACCAGGCGGCTTTCCCGATAGTCGCGTCCACCGGGAATGTCCAGGAGCTTCTGGACGCTTGTCGAGGACAGCGCTTGGATGTGGTCGTTGTGTGGGGTGCACAAGCATCCGCCTGCTGGCAGCCGCAAGTGCATCGCCTCGTCGAGGAAATGCGATCGGTGAAGGTCGTGGTCGCCGCGACACCAGACGGTGGCCGTGGTGTGCGGAGGGCGCTGCGCGCGGGGGCAGCTGGTTTCGTTCCCAAGTCCGAGGTGGACAGTTGCCTGCTTGCCACGATCTACGCTGCTGTCGCCGGTCAGGTCTGCGTTCCTTGCGGTGCTCGCGTGCAGCTGGCTCACCCTGCGTTCTCCCATCGCGAGAAGCGGATCCTGCAGCTGATAGCGATGGGTTATACGAACAATGAGATCGCCAGTCGGCTGTTTCTCGCCGAGAGCACAGTCAAGACCCACGTCTCGGCTTGTTTTCGCAAGCTCGGCGTGGCGTCTCGTGCGGAGGCAGCCGCCGTCGTCCTCGACCCGCAGAGCGCGATCGAACTGGGCGTCGTCCCGACGCTGTTGGACGCAGAACGGACTCCCGCAGCGGTGGCGGGCTCTGAAGGCTCGCGGTAGACGGGCTCCTACCTCACGGCGCGGTCGATCTCACGCGGCCCAGAGTCCGTCGATGTTGCCGTGAATTTCCGCGGCTGGTGAGGTTCGGGCAAACCCGCTTTACCTCTACGGTCGCGTCGAGGTTTCCCTTCAGAGCGCCGTTCGCCTTTGACTGATGCGGACACCACGCTCGCGACGTGCTTGGCCTCGTTGCGCATGGGTAGAAGCTGACCGCTCATCTTCCGCACAAACCCGATGAAATACAGGCCGTCAGCGTGCTCAGCTGTTGTGGCGCCACAGGCAGCCGGGCACCCGTTGGGGGCGAGCACCCCGAGGTGCCCCACAAGCTTCTCCAAATCGCGGACGTACCCGGTGGCGGCGATGACGGTGTCTGGAAGAATGCGGCTTCCGTCCAGGAGTCTCACCGTAGGTCCTTCGAAGCTTGAGAGGGCCGGTACCACCTGGATTTTGCAGGCCTTGACCTGCTCGACGAATCCCTCGTCAACCATTGGTCCGTGGCCGCTGTGGCGAAAGTGCAGGTGCATGCCGTCGCGTGGACGCGGCAGCCCGTATTGGGTGAGATCGCCGTAGAGAAGCCGTTGCATTAGGAACCCGATCCGGTCTGAAATGTCGGGCAGCGGTTCGCCGAGGATGGCGCCGTGCTGGGCGTGCATACCGAAGAACTTGCGGGGGAAGATATTCGGGGGTGTTCGTATCGAGATGCGAACTCGAACGGCACCTGTCTGCGCTAGATCCGTCGCTATATCAGAAGCGGTGTTGCCCGCGCCAACAACGAGCACATCGCGTCCGAGGAAGCTGCTGCTGTCGCGATAGTAGGCGGCGTGCAGGAACCTCCCCGCATATTCCTCGACACCGGGCCAGTCGGGACAAAATGGCTTTGCGTCATAGCCGGTGGCGATGATGACCCGCCGCGCGTGCAGCACCTCGTCGTCGAGTATTACAGACCAGCCGTGATCAGCTCGGTCGATGCGCGTGACGGATGTGTTGAACCGAATGGTGAGGGCTTCACGATGCGTGTAACGCTCCAGATAGGAGACGAAGTCATCACGCGAGGGGTAGTTACCGAATCTACGCTCCATCCGGTAGCCCGGAAGATCCGATAGGCGCCGCAGCGTATTGAGACGCAGACGGTCATACCGTCCCCGCCACGAGTCACCGACGTTTGCGGCTCGCTCGATCATGAGCGGCTCAACGCCGCGCCGACGCAGCGACGCGCCGACGCCGAGGCCCGCGGGCCCCGCACCGATGACGATTACCTCGTGAGAGCCCACGCGTGCGCCGACTGTAGGCTCAGGGCCGGCGTCTTACAAGACTCCTGCGCGGTCTTGGTCCCTTTTTCATGCGCCTCATCAAAGACCTTTTTCATACTGCTCGACGCTCTACTACCCCTGGTAGTTGGTAGTGTCAGCTCTGTGGCGGATTCACACACATCGCTCCCAAAGATACTTGTTGCTGTCGCGCTTGGCGGCTGCATCTTTGGTGCGGGGATAGCGACTCTGATTGTGCGCTCGAACTTCGGGGGCAGCGCTTCAGGCGCTCCGGCTCACGTGTCGCTCGCAAGCTCCCGATCGGTCGGGAGCTCAGCGGGTGTGACGGAAATGAAGGCCAGCGGCATGATGGACCAGGGCACCGGCTCGATGATGGGTACCACCACCCCGGGCTCCATGAACAAAGCGTGCACCACCATGATGGGTCACGCCAACGGGTCGATGATGGGCGGGACCATGAAGGCAGCCTGCAACGCGATGATGGCTCGCGGCATGGGCTCGATGATGGGGATGATGGGCGCTGACATGATGAGTCACAGCAGCGGCTTGATGATGGCCGCGGGAATGACCTCGAGCGTCCGCTGAACGCTTTGGTCTGTGGACTGGCAAGGGCAGCCTGACCGATGTCAACGGCGACGAGTAGAGAGTCACATCGCCTGGTTGCGCCCGAGGGGTTGCCGCCAAGGCAGGCCTATGTCGGTGATCGTCTGTGGCGTGTCTATCTTGCTGGCGAGATACATACTGGCTGGCGCGATGAGATCGCTGCTGGTGTTTCGTCTCACAACCTGCCAGTCGCGTTCAGCGCTCCGGTCACGCGACACAGCCTGAGCGACGACATCGGGGTAAAGATCCTCGGTCGCGAGGAGAACGAGTTTTGGCGCGATCACCGCAGTAGTGGCATCAATGCGATGCGCCGCCAGGTTCACTTGCGGGAATCGGACATCGTCGTCGCGAGGTTCGACGACGAGCACAAGGAGTTGAACGTTGCGTTCGATGCTGGGATCGCGGCGGGGCTCGGTAAGGCGATCGTGGCGTATCACGACAGCCATCTCGACCATGCCCCTGAAGGATCTCGACCAGGCGGCGTTTGCTGTTGCGCGAACGGCCGAGCAGGTTGTGCGGATTCTTCGTTACGTAGTCGAGGCGTAGCTCGCTCGCTCTACGAGATTGTCAATACCCAATCGAGCGGAAGGTGACGAACGCTTTCGCGGAGAGGACCGTACTCCATGTTCTGTTTCATCAGTGTCAAAGGTCAAGCCGGGGACTGCTGAGCAGTACCGCGAGGCGGCGCGGCCGAGAGAGCTCCCGCCCGGCTTCGTGTGGGGCTACAACGCGCGCAGCTTGGCGGACGAGAACGTGATCGCGTCGTTTGCTCTGGTGGACCGCACGCTGGATTTCTTCACAGAGCGCATGTCAGTGGACAACGACTTCGCGAATGAGATGCAGCGCCGCGCGGACGCGATGGAGCCGTTCGTGGAAGAGACGCTATTGGATGGTGTCTTTGAGATCGTGGACGAGCTCAAGGACGAGAACTCCTAGTCAGACCGACCCCCGGCGCATGCTCGGGTCCCCCAGAACATTCAGTTGCTCGGGGGTGAGAAAGGGTGCCACCCGCACGATCGGTGCGGTGTAGGTTCTCGCGGCCAGGCGTCCCGCCGATCGCTCCTGGACGATAGGAAGTAGGTCGGTGAGGCTCATGAGCAGTCGCGCCAGCATCCCGACGTGAAGTCTCCGGCGTTTAGATCCTCCTCGCCTATGACGCCAGCGTTGACGCGCTCATCGATGACATCGAGCATGTCTGGTACGGTCTGAAGGCACGCCATACCGGCGGGGATGTCGGGCGGATGGGAGCGGCCCATTGCCTTCACCGACCATGGCACGACACGTCTGATGACTGGCTTTGGCACGCCGGTTCTAGCGTTCTCCCAAAGCACTATCGCGGCGGCCGGATCTCGGTGCATACCACACCAATACAGGTGATCCTTGATCGGCGGGATCATTTGACGCGCCCAGGTGATCGTCTGTTCTACTTCCGCTCGATGATCGGGGTCTGAAGGCAACAGTGGGCGGCTCGGACTGACGGCGTCCAGTAGCTGCACGGCATCGACGGTGGGCTGGGCCCGCTGACCGGCGATCTTCAGAGCGGGCACCGTGCCCTTGGGGAATCCCAGTGCCCAGAGGATCACGGAGTGTGGCCCCGGGATGAGATCAACTTGCCGGTAGGGCAGCTGCTTGTGGTCGATCATCGCTTTGACGATCGCGGAGTAGGGGCATTCCGGGCAGACGTAGAGCGTCGCGCGTGCGCGTCTTGTCTCTATTGCACGCCGCCAAGGGGTCCCGTTGTGCAGGTAGGGCATTGCTTGCTCTCACTCTTGGCTTGTGAGGCGATTGTGCTCGGCCTCCCGCTCGAGATACCGGTACAGGCCGCCGCGTCGGGCGACCCATGTGCTGAGTGCCGGTGAAATGGCGTGGAAGACATCGACGGTCTTGCCGAGTCCCGGGGACACGATGACCTCGGCGCGGTTGCGTTCGATCACCCGGATCGTGGCCTTCGCGACCTTCTCCGGGGAGACAGTGCCGGCGATTGCCGGTGGCTTGCCGGCCCACCAGCGCGCGGACAGCCCGACGTCGGTGACGAACCCGGGGCAGACGACCGAGACGCCCACGCCGAGTGGTGCAAGCTCCTCACGCAGCGACCACGAGAATCCAACGAGCGCGTGCTTGGTGGAAGCGTTGACGGTATTGAAGGGGTAAGCGGTCTTGGCCGCGGCGGAGGAGAGGTTGAGGATGTGTCCTTTGCCGCGCTCGACCATTCCCGGGACGATGAGACGGGTCAGCATCTGGATCGCGACGATGTTGGTTGCAATGATCGATGTGATGTCCTGTGCGTCGATGTGCTGGAAGTCGATGACCCGCTCGATGCCAGCGCCGTTGACGAGGAGGTCGATCGGACCGAGCTCGGTGGTCGTGCGCTCGATGAGGTTCTCGAGGGCCTCGGTGTCGGTCACGTCAGTCGGCACGGCGATTGCTTGGCCACCCCGCGATCGGATGAGCTCAGCTCGTTTCTCGAGTGCGTCGGCTGAACGTGCCGCGAGCGCGAGCTTGACGCCGCTTTGAGCAAGACGCTCGGCCAGGCGACCGTTGATGCCGCCCGATGCTCCGGTGATGATGCCTACTGTTCCATTCAGTTTCATTTCTCTCCGCTCTCGATAGTCAGTTGGTCCAGGTTCGTGGCCAGTCGAAATGCCGGAGCTTCACGGCGACGTTCTCGATCGCCACGCTCGCAATGAAGTCCGGTGCCGGCCAGTAGGTCTGTAGCCGCCAGCGATCGAGCTCGTCGGGGCGATCACGATGGGCCACCAACGCCGCATCGCAAGTCGGTGACGCGGTTACCTCAAATGCACTGAGTGGATAGGAGAGACCCTCGCCGGTGGCCTTCAGGTAGGCCTCCTTGCGTGTCCAGCACGCGAAGAATGCCTGTGGCCAGAGGTGGTCGGGCAGCCTCAACAGCTCGCGTGACTCTTTGGGCGCAAAGCACTTTCCGACGATGGTCCTGTCCGCGAACTCCAGCCTGATCTGCTCGATGTCAACGCCGACGTCGTGTGTGAGCGTCACTGCAAGCAGTGACAGGTGCGCGGAGCGGGACTGGTTGAAGCGCAGCAGCGGCCGGCCGGTGTGTCCCCTGACCGTTGGCCTGCCGAACTTTCCGGAGTCGAATCGCAGCCCCTGCGGTGTGCATCTGAGGTACCGCGCGAGCAGCGCCCGGCGAACTCCGCGGGCAACGACGAAACGCGCCCGGTGAGTCGGTGTCGCAAGGCGGGCGGCTTCGGCTACCTCCTCGGCGGGGAGGGTGTCCTGGAACTCCTTGATCTCTCGCGGTCCTGTGTCCAGAAACACCCGCCATATCGAGATCTCGTCTGCGCGAAGCTCGAACGATGGCTCGGGCTCGCCGACTGCTTCCCTAATTCCCGAGCCTGACACGATGCCATCAGCGCCCGGCGGTGGCGACCGCGGGCAGCTGTCCGTCGAGATACTGCTGCCGGCAGACACCGCGCTGTGGCTTGCCCGAGGATGTCTTGGGCAGCGTGCCGGGTGGTACGAGCACAACCTCGTGCGGTGCGTGTGAGAGCCGCCGAGTGAGCATTTGCATCGTCGCCTTGGCGACGGCCGTTCCCTCCCCGTCCTGTGCACGGGTCTCGGCGACCACGACCATGCGCTCCTGCTCGGGGATGCCGAACGCGATCACGTTGCCGCGCCGCACGCCGTCGATCGCGACTGCGCACTGCTCGTAGTCCTCGGGGTAGAGGTTTCGTCCACCAACGACGATCATGTCCTTGATCCGCCCGCAGACGACCAGCTCGCCGTGTGCCACGAAGCCGAGGTCGCCCGTATGCAGCCACCCGTCGTCGTCGATCGCTTTGCGTGTGGCCTCGGGGTCCTGCCAGTAGTTGGACATGACGCTCGGCGAGCGGACGAGGATCTCGCCCACGCGATCAGCCTCGAGTTTTTTCCCGGCGTCGTCGACGATCGCGATCTCCGTTCGTGGCACCGGTGGTCCGCATGCGACCAGACGCCTCGCCCCGTCGGAGCCGGCCGGCATTTCTGCCACCGTGGCGTGATCCTCGAGCTGCTCACGAGAAACCCACATTTCGCGCACCGCTTCGCCTGGGCGTGAGGTAGCGACAGCGAGGGTGGCCTCCGCCAGCCCGTACATCGGACAGATCGCCTCGCGTTTGAATCCGTAGGGCGCGGCGGCATCCGCGAACGCGTACATCGTGTCCGCGTCGATCGGCTCAGCGCCGTTACCCGCGATCCGAAGCTGGGAGAGCTCGAGGTCGCGTGGCTGCGCGCGAAGGTCCCGGCCAGCGAGCCCATAGGCGAAGTTGGGTGCCACCGTGAATGTGCCCCCAAATTGCGAAATGGAGTCCATCCAGGCCCCCGGGCGACCGAGGAACTCCTCCGGAGGCAGCAGGACAACGCGCGCCCCGTGAGCGATTGCGCCGAGGGTCAGGATCAGACCCATGTCGTGGAACAGCGGCAGCCAGTGCATGACAACGTCGTCGATCGTGCCGGTCGTGACCATCGCCATCGAGGCGATCTGGGCTAGCACCTGGCGGTGCGTGAGCGCTACGGCCCTGGAGCGGGCGGTGGTGCCCGAGGTGAACTGCAGGTAGGCCAAGCCGTCGGGTTGGCCGATCGGCTCTGACAGGGAGTCTTGCGACGCGTTTTCCAGCTGGCCCAGCGGGATGATCTTCGGCCCATCCTCCTCGGCTGGCAGCGCGTCAGCGAACTGGTCCATGACCATCACCAGGCGAGCATCAACATGTGTGACGCGCCAGCGCAGGTCCTCGAGGAACTGCGGAAGTTCTGACTCGCGGCGCGGAAGGGCGAGGATCACCGGCACAGCACCGGCCCACCACGTAGCGATCAAGCCATTCATGAGCGACAGCGATGTCGAGGACAGCAGGCAAACACGGTCGCCGGGGTTGACCCCGAGCTCGCGCAGCACATTGGCGCCGGCGGCCGCGCAGTCCATCAGCTCTCTGTAGGAGCGCGATTGCTCACCAAGGTGACGATCGACCACGATGAGCTTGTGAGGCGAGTCCACGCCGCTACGCAGAGCGTGGGGAACGGCAGGTGCGGCAAGGATCGCTTCCACAGGCGTCACGCCCGATGCAGCCGATGCAGTCATCTCTCCTCCTACGCCTTTGGATGTACGGGTTCAAGGCCGCCGACACGCTGACCGTTGCTGGGGACGGTGGCCGGGCGAGCGGTCAGCGAGCTGTGAGCGACAGGGATCGTCGGCCGGCGGCGGCGGTAGTCGAACTCGCCTCGCCGCAATAGCCGGCCGCCGCGCCCCGTCTGGCGTTGGCGCACTGTCCGTGCGATTTGCCTGGCGTCGAGCGCCATGTCTCGGATGTTGCCGCTCAACGGGTGCGAGTAGCCGATGAAGAACAGCCCGCGCGCATCAGGGTGATCGGCCGGCCCGATGACCTTCGGCCGGCCGTCCCTGGCGAGCACCCCGAGGTGCCCGACAAGAGGATCGAGTCCTTGGCGGTACCCGGTTGCGGCGATCACGACGTCGGGGCTGACGGTGCTGCCGTCAGCGAGGTTGACGTGTCGCGCATCGAAGCTCTGGACGGATCGCACTACCTCGATCCGCCCAGCACGCAGCATCTTCACGATGCCGGTGTCAAGGATTGGGGTGACCCCGTCGGCGAGATACTTGCTGTAGAGCCCGAGCTTCGGGCGCTCCAATCCGTAGCGTGACAGATTGCCGATCTTGAGCCTCGTGGGGCCAGCGAGAATCAGATCGACCATCCGCGGGGGCAGACGGCGCATGAGCACAACGCTCAGGACAGCGGGGACACCGAACGCCTGTCTCGGAGCGACGTGTGGCGGGGTGCGAACGGCCAGCGTCACACGCACGGCGTCTCCTTGGGCGAGAACTGTCGCGATCTCAGAGCCGGAGTTGCCTGCACCGACTACCAGTACGTGCTTTCCACGGAACCGCTCATCGTTCTTGAAGGTCGAGCCGTGCAGGACGGGCTTCTCGAATGTGTCTAGCCCCTCCCACTCTGGCGTGAAAGGTACGTTGTTGTAGCCCGTGGCGACCACCACAACTGGTGACTGGAAGTCACCGTTTGACGCGCGCACCCGCCACCGATCGCCGTCTCGGTCGATCCGCTTGACCGTCGTGGCAAACCGGATCTGCAACTGGTGATGCTCGGCGTAGGACTCCAGGTAGTCGATGACAGAGTCCCGACCTGGCCAGCGCCCCGCCTTGCGGGGGAGGCGATGTCCGGGGAGGTTCGTCAGCCAACGCGGGGACTGAAGTCGCAGACGGTCGTAGTAGGTGTGCCAGCGTGGCCCTACTCGATCGGCGCGCTCGAGGATCAGTGGTTGCAGCCCAGCCTTTCTCAGGGTCGCGCCGACCCCTAGCCCCGCCGGACCGGCACCGATGACGATCGCGTCGTGCTCGCTCATGGCTCGCTCACGGCCTGCACCTCGGGCGGCAACTGCCAGTCACCGTCGTCCTGCATCGGCCGTGACTCCTCGACGATCACGGCCGGCCCCACAACGAACGTACGCTCAGAGCCCGCAGGCACGAGGTCACCGAGCTCACGCATCGTCTGCTCGGCAAGCCGCTGGATAGTCGAGGGCAGGTGCAAGTGCTCGCTGTAGGTCCAGAGCAGCATGAGCTGGCCGTTTGCGATGAAGCCGGTGATTTCGATCAGCCGCGGTCGCAGACTGGCGGCGCTGCGGTGAGGGCCTGGGGACTCTGTCGATGGCCAGATCAGGTGGGTGAAGTACTCATCTACTTGTCCCCAGTAGTTCAGGCCAACCGGCGCGGTTGGCATTTCTGCGAGTGAAAGCCGCGTCTGTGGATCGTCATTGAGGTAGCGCAACATGCCGTGCCCGATCCCGCGGTTTTGGCAAGAACGCATGCTCGCCGTGACGGCCGCGATCGAATCGGCTGGACTTTCAGAGGCGTCGACCTCAAGGTGGGCTGGCCACAGTGTCGAGCAGCGCCCAACGGTCCGTGAGACGTCGATTCCATCGACGAGGTTCTCTCGCCCGTGGCCCTCGACTTCGACGAGCAGCGACCCCTCGCCTGTCCATCGGCTGAACGTGCGGGCAAGAGCGCTCATGATCGCCTCCCGAACGTCGCATCCGTACTCCCGCGTGATGTCTGCCACGACCTCGCGGGTCTCATCGGCCCCGAGCGCGGCGATCACACGCCGCGCGGAACCTTGACGATTCTCGCCGGTGAGATGGTCCAGCGGCAGCTCGGGGATCTTTGCCCTGCCGGGCGAAGTCCACTGTGAGACCTCGCCTGTGAGGGCTTCTGTCTGGGCCTGTTCGTGTAGCTGGCGGCTGAACTCCGGGAAGGACGCCGTCTTGGGAGCCAGTAGTGGGTCTTCACCGCGGGTGAGCTGAAGGTAGGCCGCCTGGAGGTCCTCGAAGAAGATCCGGGAGGAGTAGTAGTCGAGCGCGATCCAGTGCGCGGCCACATGCAGCCGGCCGGGCTTGTCAGCGCCGAGGTCTATGTAGGTGACGCGAACGAGCGGCCCATTGATGAAATCGAGGCTCTGCTGCATCGCCGCGCAGGTCTCCTCGACTCGCAGCTGCAACTCCGAGGCCGGTGTTTCGGAGAGGTCGACCGTGGAGAAGGGGACCGGCGAGGCCCCCTCGGGCCCCGCGATGAACGCCCTCCATCCCGCCTCGTCGCGGCGAAAGCGAACACGGAGCATGTCGTGGTGCAGAAGCACATGCTGCAAAGCGCCCGATAGCAGGTCGGGGTCCAGGCGCTCCCCGACGGACAGCAGCGGCCACATCCCGTTCCAGTGATGCGGCTCGTCGAAGTCCTGCTCCAGAAACCACTGTTGGCTGGGCGTGAGTGTGATCTCTCCGGTGACGATCCCCTGCTCGCCGACTGGTCCCTCTTGCCAGCTCGAAGACGCGGCCAGACCAGCGACGGTGGGAGTTTCAAAGAAAGCACGCGGCTCGACACGCAGGCATAGAGCACCTGCCTTAGCGACCACGCGTAGCGCCAGCAGCGAGTCGCCGCCGAGGTCAAAGAAGCTGTCATCCCGTCCGATGTCTCCCAGGCCGAGTGTTTCGCACATCAGTTTGGAGATGAGCTTCTCCGCGTCTTGCTGTGGCTGGTCTACTGCCACAGGGGCGCTTTCGTGTTGCTCGCTGTCCTGGCTTCCCCAACTCGGTTCAGGCAACGACTTGATGTCCAGCTTGCCGTTGGGGGTCAGAGGCAGTTGCTCGATGGTCACGAAGGCCGCGGGTATCATGTAGTCCGGCAGCTGTTCGGCGAGGAACGAGCGCAGGTCGCTGTCGGTGATCTGAGAGTCCTGCAGCGGGACTACATAGGCCGCCAGGCGCTTGGACTGCGTGCGCTCTCCGAACGCCTTCACGAGGACGCCCCGGACCCGCGGATGCTGCTGCAGGACCGCTTCTATCTCACCGAGCTCGATCCGATGGCCTCGAACCTTGACCTGGGAATCTTGGCGGCCCATGAACTCGATGTCCCCGCTGGGGAGGTAGCGCCCGACATCCCCGGTCCTGTAGAGCCGCTGGCGTGTGCCGGGGTGAACTATGAAGCGCTCGTCTGTCTTCTCGGGCTCACGCCAATAACCCCTCGCTAGCCCTTTCCCGCCGATGAAGATCTCGCCTTGCACCCAGTCGGGGCGAGGCTGCAGGCCATGATCGAGAACGTGCATTTGCTGATTGGCG
Organism: uncultured Solirubrobacterales bacterium; assembly: GCA_963718425.1. GTDB lineage: Bacteria > Actinomycetota > Thermoleophilia > Solirubrobacterales > Solirubrobacteraceae > Palsa-744. Next base: position 190,615 of record CAVQZJ010000016.1, on the reverse strand, counting down.
AGCGCTCGCCCGTAGGGAATGCTCGACCAGCCCGGGTCTACCTCTCTGATCCTGTAGTCGATCGACCAGATCGAGCCCTCTGTCGCCCCGCCGAGGCTGACCAGCTCGAGGTCGGGCAGAACCAAGCGAGCCTGCTGGGCAGCTCGACCGGGATCCAGTCGCCGCTCAACATCGCCAGGCGCAGAGACCCGCCGATCGTCTCCGCACGTGAGGCCACATAGGTGATCAGCGTGTCGAACAGCGCCGGAACGGAGTTCCAGATCGTGACCTGGTGCTCGCGGATCAGCTCGGCCCAGCGCTCAGGATCCCGGATGTCCTCGCGGTCAGGCATGACGACCACACCGCCCGCGCCAAGCACCCCAAAGACATCGAACACCGAGAGGTCGAAGCTCAAAGCCGAGAGCGCAAGAACACGGTCCTCGGCGGTGATCTCATAACGCGCGAGACAATCGAGGAGTGTGTTGACGGCGGCAGCGTGCTCGATCATTACGCCCTTTGGGATCCCCGTCGAACCGGACGTGAAGATCACATACGCCAGATTGCTCGGCGTCGCGGCACAATCGACAGGGTCGGCGGATGCCTGGCTGATCTCTGGACCGTCGATGGCGATCGTTGTTATCGCCTGTGGCCAGTCGATCTCCAAGGCAAGCGCGGACTGTGTCAGGACAGTCTGCACTTCGCCATGTTCGAGCAGGAATCGCACTCGCGCCGGGGGAAGTTGCGGGTCGATCGGCAAATAGGCACCACCCGAGCGGACAGTGCCCAGGACGGCCACGAGCTGCTCCCAGCCCTTCTCGGCTATGACACCCACCAGCTTGTCGGGTCCGGCACCGTGGGCCTGCAGCGCCCGTGCAACCTGATTGCCACGGCGGTCGAGCTCACCGTAGGACATCGTGCGATCGCGGGCAATGATCGCCACCGCGTCAGCGTTCTCCTGGCAGCGCTCGTCCACCAGTGTGTGGATCATAAGCGCGGCGTCGATCGGGGTGCGTGTCTGATTGACGGCTCGCCGGCGCTCGCTCTGCTCGCTCGGGAGCAGACGCGGTCGCTGCTCGTTCAGAGCCATGCGGCTGGACGCCAGATGAACAAGCAAATCGCAGTAGGCGTTGAACATCCCATCCAGGACACCCGGTGGAAATAGGTCCTCCACCGCATCCCATGTGAAGTACAGCTCCCCGTCGCGTTCGAAGACCACGTGGTCGAGATGAACCTGGGGTGTTTGACTGATGCCATAGGTAAGCGAGGATGGGAAGGTCGAGTCGCCTTCCGTTTCAGGGAACGGCATACCGAGCAGGCTGGTGAATACGACTGGCATCGTCGCGGCGGCTGTTCCATTGGCGCGTGCGAGCTCGCGTTGCACCTCCACGCCAGAGAACAGCTTGTTCGACAGGTCGTCATAGAACTGCTGTTGGAGCCTGCTTGCACGTTCCTTGAAGGTGTCCGCGCCATCGGCCTGCACTTCCAGCAGGATCGAAGATGTGAAGTCGCCGATGACACGTCCGACGTCTGGATGCAACGGCAGGCGGGTGCCGAGCGTCGTGTTGACAATGAACCTGGGCGTCTCACTCCAGGCACCCAGGACCTCACCGTAGGCCGCGCACAGAAGAACCGATGAAGTCACCCGGGCGCTGGTGGCTCGCTCCTTCAAGCGGGTCCAGACCTCGCGCTCGAGGATTCGCTCTCGCCTGACTCGCTGCCCATCGGACTTCGATGGCTGCTTCGCGAGCGGAAGCCCTGGAGGTGGTGGCAGCGTAGGGAGCCGCTCGAGCCAGTAGCTGCGCGCCGAAGCGTAGGCCGGCGAGTCTTTCAAATCCTCCACGGACAGGACGTAGTCGCGGAACGTAACACCTGGCTTGGGCAGGTCTGCGTCGAGATCCTGGTAGAGCGCTCCCCACTCGTGGAACATAAGCGCGACGCTCTGCGCATCCGCGATGAGCAGATCGATGCTGAAATGCACGACCGTGACGCCGTCGGGGCGGTAATAGCCCCGGACGTCGAACAGCGGCCAGCGATCAGCGGGCAGGAGTTGATGTGACATCTCTTTGCGAACACGGGCCAGCTCGGCGCTCGCGACTGCGGGGTCGCAGTCGCTCAGATCCCGAAACTCGATCTCGTACTCGGGAACGTCCCTGAGGGTCTGCTGGGTGCCATCCGGCAGGAAGGTGGTGCGCAAGGCGTCGTGGCGCGCGATGACATGCCTGAGCGCCAGCTGCAGCCTTGGCATATCGACGTCGCGACCCTCAATCTCTATGTAGAAGTGCGTAGAGACGCCGCCCAGGTCGAAGAGCGCTTGGCGTCCGATCAGATACGCCTGCTGGATGGCTGTCAGTGGGAAAGGGTCATACCGCTCTGCCGGGTTGCCGACGATCGCCTCGGCCACGTCCATCGGGGCTTCGGCGCCCTTGACACCCAGCGCCTCCGCACAGAGTTTGGCTACCTCTGTGATGCTTGCGCCCTCGAGGATCGGCTGGACTGACAGCGGCACACCGATTGCCAGTTCCACCTTTGCGCTGAGCTCCACCGCCTCCAGGGAGCCGAGCACCAGCTGTTCGTCGCGATCGGCGATAGCGGTGCCGAGCAGCTCCTCGTAGCACTTTACGATTATCTCTTGGACGGCGCCAAGGCGCTTGCTGGCAGTCAGGCTTGCCAATCCGATCTGCTCGGGGGCAGAAGCATCCATGTGAAGCGTCGCGTCCTCGTCAAGCACCAGTGTGACCCCTCCTACATACCACCTCGTGTCCTGGCAATACGGTCGTTGCAACATGGAAGCTTCACAACAACCACTACGAACCTAAAGCCCACCGAAATACGATGGCGACCGAAAAACGGACCACGTTCGTGATCCCGGACGGGACGCCGGCGTAAAGAGGCTGCTTTGGTGTGAAGGGTCAGTAGGACTATTAAAGTCCCTTTTCTTCTAGTGCCGTTGACGCACCGCGGATACCTGGTTTCTGCCCGCGGTGCGTAGGACGCCACTCACGTGCTTATCGGTCGAGTGGCTCCCTTGAGCAGTAGCGATAGCACCCGGCCCATCAGATCGTCGGGGATCACCTCGGGATCGGTCATCTTCTGGCGCGCTATGCCGTCAGCGAGCGCGTCGATGGCGATCGCCAACTGCTCGGCTGGGATCGTCAGCTCGAGGTTGAATTCGCGGGTACCGTCTGCGACCAATCGAGTCGAGCATCTCCCGCGAGCGCGCAAAACTCGCCGCGACACGCCTTCGTGCCTGCGGATCACGAGCCGCGTACGCCCAGAACTCCATGAACAGCATGAGCATTGCCGGCTCCCGCTCGACGATCTCCATCCACTGCGCCGCTCCACCGCGAGCACGCTCACCGACAGACTCGAGCTTACTGACGCCTGCCGCGATCTCCTGGGAGTAAGCGTCTATCTCATGATCCATCAGGGACAGGAACAGGTTCTCCTTGCCGCTGAAGTTGGAGTACAGCGCGCCTGTGGAGAAGCCGGCCTCTGAAGCGATCTCCTCTACCGAAGCTCCATGGAAGCCGTGGCGGGCGAAAACGGTTCTCGCCGCCGCCAGCAGACGCTCACGTGTGAGCACCTTGCTCTGCTCCCGCGTCAAACGCGAGGACATCATTTGCTCGCCATTTGACAAAGGCCGCTGAACGTAACACTCGCCAGGATATGCAGGCGACCGAAAAACGGACCTCGACCAGCCGAGCTCGGCGACGGCATATCGCTAGCGGCTCCGCTGGGTGGTGAGCGTGGATGCGCCAGGACCATAAACGTATCGAGTGAGTGAAAGATCCTTGACGGGCGATAGGCGATCCAGTGAACTGGAGACGATTCGCCACCGGAGGGACGCGCCTATGAAGCTGTATGTGTGCTGGGGAACATTCAAGATGCCCGGCGAGGAGGGACATCCTTGCGCCAATGCCTACAAGGCACTCAGGGATGCTGGCCACAAGCCCAAGGTGATCCGTGCTTACGGCATGGCATCGCTGCCGTCTGTGCTCAACTACACCCCGGGACGGCGCGCAGTCAAGCGGCTCACGGGCAGCGTCGTGGTGCCCGTTTTGGTTACAGACAGCAGCGAGGTCATCAAGGAGTCCGCAGACATCGTGGCATGGGCAAAGGCCCATCCGGCAAAGTCGGTGTGACTCAGGACACGGTCCTGTAGGCGTTTACAAGTCACTGTCGGCCAGGTGAACTAGTAGGACCACAAACGTATGGACCTAGACAAATCTGCTTGACGGACGATAGCCGATCCGTTCAACTGGGAGTCGTTCACCATCACTAGAGGGACGGCCCCAGTGAGGTCACATATCTGCCGCAAGGCACACACGGCGCTACGCAAGAGCAGCTACTCGTGCTCCGCGGCCCATCAAATACTCACCGACGCCGGTGACGAGCCGAAGGTGATCACGGCGCAATGGCCGTCTGACGCTGTCGCCGCTCAAAGAGACGTCCAGCCAGCTGGCGATGCCTGATGCCCGGCGCGTTCGATCTCCTTGACGCGAGCTCCCGGTACTACTACACTCATGTAGTGCTACTACGCACCGTCGTAGAAACCTCGTTAGGAATGGAGACTTAGATGTCGATCTTCATGCTTGCTTGCCCGCTGATGATGATGGGCTTGCCGGGCCTCATATGGATAGGAAGCAGACTCTCGCGCTCGAGAGAACAGCTCGTTCAGTCCCATGTGTCTGCCGACGCTGCCGCCGAAGCGCACAACAGGCTTTGTCGACCCGACGGGTCGCCCAACCACAATCGCCGATGACGGCGCACATCACGATGCCTGAGATCAGCGAGGAGCGTTGAGCTCGCTAACGAGGAAGCTTTCCTTGAGGGCTTCAGGGAACAGACGATGAGGATCGTGGCCACATGTCTACCTTGATGGTGCGCCTCGACGCGTTGACCCGCGCACACCACCGGGCCGTCGTCGTTGTGTGGCTTGTGATCGTCGCGGCGGCGGTGCCCTTTGCAATGCGCCAGTCCAAGCACCTGAGCTCAGGCGGGTTCATCGTGCCGGGCACACAGTCATCCGACGTTGACGCGACGCTTTCCAGGCACTTCCCACAGAACAATCGCTCGACTCTCGATGTTCTGTTGTACCCCCGCGCCGGAGCGAAGCCGCAGACAGTGACCTCCGACATCAATCGTGTGCAACGGGCGCTGCGCGGGATCCACGGGATACGGCTACCAGAAGAAGAAAGGCAGGCGGCCCTTTTCGCGGCGAACCTACTCGAACCGACGCTGCTGCAACTGCATGTAGATGCCAACGAAGACCATTCACAGGACGTCGCGGAGACTCTGAGGGCTCGCCTCGGACTCAACGGGCCTGCCCGTGGTCGAGTCGAAGTCCATCTCCTGGGAGAGGGCGCGCTGTGGGCGGGCTTGGAGGACACATCCAAGCGGGACCTCTCGAGCGCCGAGGCGATCGGCTTTCCGATCGTGCTGATCGTCTTGCTGACGATCTTTGGCTCGCTGTCGGCGGCGATGCTGCCGATCGTGCAGGGCATCGTGGCTGTTCTCGTCACCGGGGCGCTCATCTACTTTCTCTCACTTGCCATGCAGATGTCGGTGTTTGTCACGAACACGGCGTCGCTGCTCGGCATAGGCGTGGCTGTCGACTACTCGCTGATCGTCCTTGCCCGTGTCCGTCAAGAGCTACAAGCGGGCCAAGATCTTCCTACCGCGCGTCAGATCGCGCTCAGAACCTCCGGCGGGGCGGTGCTCTTCTCAGGCATCACTGTTATCGCATCGCTCGCAGGCCTGTGGGTGATACCCAATGGCGCGTTGCGCTCGATGGCGCTGGGGGCGATCATGGTCGTCGCGGTCTCAGTGATCGCGTCGGTGACGCTCCTGCCCGCCCTCATAAGCCTGCTGGGCGCCAGACGGCTCACTACGGGGTTTCTCACCACACGCATCCGGCGCTGGCGCCGGCCTCAACGAGACGGCGTCTCTCGCTTCAGCTGGGAACGATGGACGCGATCGGTGATGCGACACCCGGTCATCTCGATCCTCGCCGTTGGAAGCGTGCTCCTGGTTCTGTGCATACCGGCTCTGAGCCTGCACATGAGTACAGGGGTCCTGCCGCAGCTCAGTAAGAGCAACGAGACACGGGTCGGCTTCGACGAGGCGGAGAAACTGGGTGGTCCTGGTGTGCTCGGGCCTGTCTATGTCGTCGCGCACGCATCCCCATCTATATCGCCAGCCGAATTTCGCCAGCGGATTGCACAGATCCGCGCCATCACCAAGCGCTTTCCTCGCGTCCACTCGCTTGGGTCCACACGCACATCTAGCGGCGGGTCCTACGCCTTCTTCACTGCCACACCAACGGTAGACCCCGAGTCTCAGATTGCGATGGAGCTCGTTCAGCGACTTCGACGGTCTCTCTCGGCAGCACTGGACGGAACAGGCGTGAGTGCTTCTCTCGGCGGAACGTCTGCTGTTCAGCTCGACGAGGTGCACACGGTAGCCACAAACATGTGGAAGGTGATCGCCGCCGTATTGGCGTTGGCTTTCGTCATCTTGATGGTCCTGCTGCGCTCGGTGCTTCTGCCGCTCAAGGCGATCGTGATGAACCTCCTGTCGGTCGGCGCGGCCTACGGCGTCCTTGTGGTCGTCTTTCAGTGGGGATGGTTTGACTCGCTATTTCATTACGAATCACGTGGGTACCTGGAAACCCTGACACCGTCATTGATCCTCGCCATCGTCTTCGGCCTGTCGATGGACTACGAGGTGTTCCTCCTGACCCGTATCAAGGAGCGCTGGCTGGCTACGGGAGATTCACGCGGCGCGGTAGCGGAGGGACTCGCCTCCAGCGCAAGAACGATCAGCAGCGCCGCATTCATCCTCGTCTGCGTCTTCGCTGTATTCATTGCGACTGGAGTGCCCTCAGTCAAGGAACTGGGACTCGGCGCGGCGGTCGCCATCGGACTGGACGCAACCCTAATCCGTCTGATCCTCGTGCCGGCGACGATGGAGTTGCTCGGAGACTGGAACTGGTGGCTACCCCGGCCCCTCGACCGGCTGCTGCCCGCCCGCTCGGTCGAGCCCATGGCGGAGACAACCCCAGCTTAGAAAGACGCAGTGTGTTCACGTCAGCGAGACGGTGAGTCTCGAACGCAGCCCGCAAAGGAGTAGAGGAGCCCTCATGCACAAGATTCGCCTTTTCATCATTTCGCTGCTGGCCTGCGCATGTATGACCACCGCAGCCCAGGCCGCGCAGATCGTCCAGTTGCACACCGCGTTCACGCCAGACAAGCTCGGTGAACCCACGACTATCAGCTTCAGCTTCACGATCAAGAACACCAACGGCGGAGTACCCTCTCCGCTGACTGACGTCAACCTGCATCTTCCCGCAGGCATGAACCCAGCTACCGCGACGATCGGCGACGGCCAATGCAAGACACCGATGTTGCTGCTACTGGGCCTCAAAGGGTGCCCGCCGAACTCTCAGGTTGGGGGTGGGACTGCGCTGGCGGAGGTGATTTTGGGGTCCGAGGCAATCCGTGAGAACGCGCAAATCACGGTCTTGAATGGCACGCCGGAAGGCGAGCACCTCGTCCTATTGTTCTACGCGGACGGCGAGACGCCGGTCTCGACACAGCTCGTGTTCCCCTCAGTGATCTTCCTAAACGAAGAAGGACCGTTCAGCGGGCACATCAACACGAACGTGCCTCCGATCCCGAGCGTCCCTGGCGCCCCCGACGTGTCGGTGCTCAGCTTCCAATCCACACTCGGCCCGCTAGGCGTGACCTATTACAGGCTTGTGCACGGTAGGCGCGTGGCGTTTCACCCGGAAGGAATCGCGGTGCCCGAATCCTGTCCTCATCAAGGCTTCCTGTTCTCGGGCGAATTCAGCTTCATGGACGGGACCGTCGTCAAGGCAAACAGCACCGTGCCCTGCCCGCCTCGAAAGCAGCGACATCATTCATGAATCGAGTAGTACCGCCTGATGCGCAAATTGCAAAGAGGCACGTGACGGCCGGCGAACGCCCACGCGGCAGTTAGCTTCAGTCTCTGCCTACACGGATGGAGCGCGATCTATTTGCCGTTGGGGTGCCAGCCGCGTCCCTTCTTTGCGATCTTGCCGTCTCGTTGGAGGATGGGGAGGACTCGATATAGGTAGTTGGGCTTGATCCCGAGGCCGGTAGCGAGCTCAGGGATGGTGATCCCAGGCTGACCTTGAATGAGAGAGAGTGTTTCAGCCGCTCGCGCTCCGCTGCCTTTGGGCCGTCCGCTATGAGCTTTCTGGCGCATCGTGGTTTTGCGCGCGGCTTTGACCGGTGTCGCTGTGGTCGCGCTCGAGGCGGGGGTTTTGCTGATCGGCTTGCGCGACCGCGGTCGTCCTGGCCGCCTGCGGACAACTACCGCAGCAGGAGCAGCTGAGTTGGCAGAGCTTCCGTCCAGCGAGGCGAGTGCCTTGGCGGCGGCCTCTAGGCGTGTGTACTCGTCCATCGCGGGTCTGAGTTGATTGAGTCGATCGAGGATCTCTTGCTGCTTACCGGCGAGGAAATCAGGCACAGCCACCTCCTAAATACTCGAGAGCGCAAGAGACCACCATATACTGGGAGCAAGACGAGAAGCCGCTAAAGCTACGCGCTGTACCTGTGATGCTGAGCCACCGTTCAAGGCGTCTCGCCCTACCGGTTGATCTTCTCGTAGTGGATGGCAGCTCGTGCCGCGAACACGAATCCGTCGAGTCGATGGATGAGCCCTTCGCCGTGTAGTCGGACGATTGCGTCTTCGACGTCCATGGGCTTCCCGACTGCTCGTGCTAGCTCCTCCTCTGACCAGATACCTGGTCCGTCGCTCTGGAGTAGTAGGCCCAGCACCGATTCCTGAGCCATCGCTTCCAAACTGGCGGGGCTCAGATCACTGGATCCTGTGCCCTCTCGCTGCGCAGCAGTACGCTCATCATGCATGGGAGAGATGCCTCCTGTGCCGGGCCCCCGGCAGTCGCAAGCTGTGCGGGGGCCACTCTTGTATAGATCCACCAACGCTACGCGCTCGTCTAGCAGAATCAAGACCCACCGCAGAGTCGGTGCAATCTCGTCACAGTTCTGGCACACGTCCGACTTCAGCCGATCGTGCAGGCTAATCGCTCAATCTCGAGGCCGCTGTAATTTCAGTTGCCGGAATAGGCTGCCGATAACGCCCGGTGGCGTTGAGTTACCGACAGCGACGCGCTATGGGCCGAGAGCTCCGAGACACGGTATTCGGTGTGTGCTCGGGCGGCGGGCTGCTGTCCGGTCTGGTCTGGGGGATCCAGCACGACAGCACAAAGCCAGCGCATGTCGCAGCATGCAACACCAGCAGGCTCGCGCATCACTACGCCCACCCGGCTGGTGTGTTCGGCCACTGCATCGCCGACGGCCTGGTGAGCGGGATGCAACAGATTCTCATCCCGGCTGGCATAGGGCTTGCAGTAGGGGTACTGGCCGGTGTGCTTCTGGCTTCGATGATCCGTCTGGGACGCAAACCACGGGCCACAAAGAGCAAACCGCCCGCCGTTGAAGGGTCAAGTGCTGGCCGGTGGATAAAGGCCCGCTACCCCGGAAGCTGCCAGCGATGTGGCTGCTCGGTGATACCGGGCGACAGAATCCGTCACAGCCCAGGGCATGTTCTATGCACAAGCTGCGGCGAGCACTAACTGACTGTCCGCGTTCGCCATACCCAGCAGCACGTCCATGGCAGCACACAGATTGCACCAGCAGCCGAAGACGAGTCCTCCGGGTCCTGAAAGGTCTGTCACTCATTCGTTTGTTGTGATCGACATGAGCCGGCTTGGGCTTGCGCTGCGCACGGTATTTGAAGGGTCTGGCACTGCGGTTGCGCTGTTGGGCAGAGCGATTGGCGGCTGGCTCCGGGTTCAGGAGGGGCTGGTCGGCTTGGCGTGTGTGTTTGCGTGGAGGCCGTGTAGGGCCGCTAGTACAAACGTTTACGAACAGTCGTTCGTTGTAGGTGAAACCAGTTCGTAAGCAGTCGTTGGTGCTTCAAGAGTAAAGGCGCTGCAAAGAGGCTGTTTTGCTGGTGCCGCCATCGCCCGGTCGATATCTAGCGCTGCGTCGCAGTTCCCTTCTGATGATAAATTCCTGTATACGGACTTGCGGATATCAGCAAGGAGAGCTACAACGTCAATTGGACGCTGGCGGCGTGTTTTTTAGCTAGCCGCGAATAGTGCGTTGGCGTTCAGGTGTCATGAGTCACCCGCCATAGGACTTGAGGAGGGTCACAGTATGCTGCTCAATGCTTCAGAAGCCACTCGTGAGGCGGCGTCAAGTCGCCGCGTGGTGTCGATTCACGCTGTTCTCTGTGGCTTGGTCGCGGTCGCAGCGGTGGCCGGTACTCTTGCGCTATCGCCTGCGATTGCGTCGGCCGAATCTCTGTGCACGGACACGTGGACGGGTCCGGCGGAAGGGAGCTGGAGGACCGCGGAAGATTGGTCTGCAGGCAAAGTGCCTTCATCGACTGATGTGGCTTGTATCGGGTCGGGTAAGACGGTCAAGGTGACCGAAGGGACCAACCAGGCCGGTGTTGTCCAGGGTGCGGGCACGCTTGTGATCTCCGGCGGGTCGCTGGAAGTCAGTAGCGCTTTGGAAGTGTCGAGCATTGCGAGGCTCTCTGTCGTGGGCGGGACGTTGAAAGCCGCCGCTGAAGTGGGTGTGACGAGTTCGTTTGTTGGTGGGGAGGATGGGTGGATTGAAGGCTCCTCAGAGTCGGTTGTGATCAAGTCGGGCGCTACCGGTACTGTTTCTCCAGTCGATGGGACGCATCTGAACATTGAACGCGCGACACTAAAGAATGAAGGTTCGCTGACTGTCGGGAAATCCAGTGGGATTAGTGGAAGTGGTCATGCCAAACTCATCAATGACGGCACGTTGACGGTCAACGGCGAAACGGGCGCTGAAGGCCACGGGCTTGTCGCTTCTCGGGGAGAAGCCACGCTGACGAATACCGGCACGGTCCAGAAGACCGAAGGCACTGGCACGACGCAGGTCGGGTTCACGGTCGCTAACGAAGGCGCTATCAGCGTGAGTTCAGGGAAGCTAGAATTTACTGCGGGTGGTACATCTAGTGAACACGGTACCTATTCAGCATCGGGAGCTGGGGCCGGGCTTGTGTTCGAAGTCGGGGGCGAAACGTTTGCTCTTGGTACCGCCTCGCTGTCGAGTTCGGGCTCGATCGAAGTCACGAATGGCACCGTGATCGCGACCAAGATCGAAGGTTCGTCAGGAGGTGTGACGCTGGCTGGCAGCGGTAGCGCCCAGGGGACGCTGGAACTCATCGGGGCCTCAGCATCGACGGTGCAAGACCTGACGGTCGAAGACGGCAGGTTGACTGGTACGGGTGAGATAGACGTGACGAGTGCGTTTACAGGTGGGGCTAACGGTAGCTTTCACGGGTCTGGCTCGACCGTTCTTGAGGCGGGTGCGACAGGCACCATTCTCGCAAAAGCAATTGGGACCTCGTTCTGGCTTGAACGATGGACGGTTAAGAACTCCGGAACGCTTACCGTCGGAAGTGGTAGTGGCATCCAGGGAGAAAAACGAGCCCATCTGATCAACACCGGGACACTGATCGTCAACGGCGAAACCAAAGAAGCCAGCCACGGTCTCATCGTCGGCGGAGAAGGAGCTGTGCTCACAAACCTCGGCACGATAAAGAAGACGGAAGGCACGGGGGAAACACCCATAGAATTTGAATTTGAAAACCTCGGAGCGATCAAGGAAGAAACTGGTTACTTCAAGATCTACCACCCAGTGTTTGCTAGGGAATCGTCTTCGGAGTACGGTGGCTCGGAAAATCCGTCGGCGCCCAGTGAGCCTCATCCCACGTGCGGTGATCCGGTGAGTTGCGCGACGGGCAACTTCTCCGAGACGCAGACGGATTTTGCGATTGGTGGTCGTGGTGTTGGGTTGTACTTGGCGCGGACGTATAACTCGCAGGCGGCAGCGGAAGGAGTCAAAGGTGCCTTCGGCTACGGCTGGACAAGCTCGTTCAGCGACCACCTAGTCGTCAACAAAGAAGCCAAAAGGACCACTCTGCACCAGGCGAACGGCAGCACCGTGGCGTTCACCGAAGAAGGTGGCGGATCATTCAAAGCGCCCGTGTGGACGCAGGACACGTTGGGTGGCACTGAAGGCTCTGGCTATACGTTGACGCTGGCGGGTCAGATCAAATACAAATTCGCGGGGGCTACGGGGCGGCTGGAAAGCGTGACCGATCGTGATGGGAACGCCACCACGCTCACTTATAACGAAGCGGGCCAACTCACGACGATCACCGATCCTGTTAGCCGGACGATGAAATTGGCCTACAACGGCGAAGGTCTGGTCGAAAGCGCCGAAGACCCGATGAAACACGTCGTCAAATATACGTATGAAGGCGGGAACCTAAAGAGCATCACCCAGCCGGCCGAAGAAAGCCTGCGCTGGCAGTTCAAATACGACGGCTCGCACCGGATGACCGAAATGACTAATGGCCGTGGTGGCAAAACCATCAACGAATATAACGGCTCCAGCCAGGTCACCAAACAGGAAGATCCGGCCGGGCACAAGCTGAAGTTCGAATACGAACCGTTTCACACCAAGATCACCAACGAAAACACCAGCTCGATTACGAACGAGTACTTCACGAGCAACGACGAGCCGGCGTCGATCACTCGTGGCTTCGGAACCTCCAGTGCGAGCACTGAATCGTTCGCGTACAGCGAAGCCGGGTACGTGACGAGCGTGACCGACGGCAACGGGCACACGACCCAATACGGCTATAACGCGGCGAACGACCGGACAAGCATGATCGACCCGAACAAAAACGAAACGAAATGGACCTACGATTCCACGCACGATGTGGAAACGATGACCACGCCGAAGGGCGAGACGACGACGATCAAACGCGACAGCCACGGCAACGCGGAAATCGATCGAACGGCCCGCTCCGGAAAGCAAAACCCAGATCACGAAATACAAATACAAGACCACCGGCGAACTCGAAAGCATGGAAGACCCACTCAAACACACCTGGAAATACGAATACAATGCCAAAGGTGACCGCATAGCTGAACTAAACGACCCTGAGACCGCCAACAAGCGCACGTGGGAATACAACGAAGACTCCCAAGAGATCGCGACGGTCAGCCCGCGCGGGAACGTTGCGGGCGGTGAACCAGCGAAATTCACGACCAAAATCGAACGAGACGCGCAAGGCCGGGCGCTCAAGATTACCGATCCGCTCGGCCACATCACGAAATACACATACGACGGCGACGGCAACGTCGAACGGTGACCGACGGCAACTGCCACACAACACGACTACAGCTACGACGAAGACAACGAGCCGGTCAAGGTCAAAGAACCCAACAAGCGATCACAGAAACCGAATACGACGCCGCCGGCCAGATCATCAACGCAGATCGACGGCAACAAACACAAGCGACCAAATACATGCGCAACGAACTCGAGGAGTCACGGAAGTCATCGACCCGCTCGGGCACAAGACGAAGAAGGAATACGACCTCGCGGGCAACCTGATGAAGCTGAACCGACCCCGCGAAACGCACCACGACATACAAGTATGACCCGGCGAACCGCCTGACCGAAGTCAGCTACTCGGACGGCAAAACGCCGACGGTCAAATATGAATACAACAAAGACGGCGACCGCACAAAGATGATCGATGGAACCGGCACGACCACCATACACCTACGACCAGCTCGACCGCATCACCGAAAGCGAAAACGGGCACAAAGAGTCATCAAATACGAATACGACCTCGCGAACGAGCAGACGAAGATCACCTACCCCAATGGCAAAGCCGTGACACGCGCCTTGACAAAGACAGTCGTCTGGAAAAGGTCACCGACTGGAACAAAAACGTAACCAAATTCGCGTACAACCCCGACTCGGATCTGACAACGACGACCGTTTCCCGACAGAACCACCAAAGACGAAGACAACTACGCCTACAACGACGCCGACCAGATGACCGAAATCAAAATGAAGAAAAGCACGGAAACGCTCGCATCGCTCGTCTACACCCGCGACAACGACGGGCAGGTCAAAAAGACCACCTCCAAATGTCTACCCGGCACCGAAGTCACGGAAAACACATACGACGAAAACAACCGCCTGACGAAAGCCGGCAGCCACCGAATACAAATACGACCCCGCTAACAACCCCACCACGACGGCGCGAGCACCAACACCTTCAACGAAGGCAGACGAGCTCGAAAAAGGCACCGGCGCGAGCTACTCCTACGACGAACTCGGAGAGCGCACCAAAACCACCCCCGAAACCGGACCCGCCACCACCTACGGATACGACCAGGCCGGCAACCTGACATCCGTCGAACGACCCGAAAAAGAATCGTCCCCAAGATCGAAGACACCTACGCCTACAACGGCGAAGGACTACGCACATCACAGACGATCTCAGGCACCACAAGCTATTTCTCGTGGGACATGAGCGGAGGTCTCCCCGTAATTCTTAGCGATGGCACGAACAGCTACATCTATGGTCCCGGCGGCGTTCCCGTCGAGCAGATCAATGGTTCAGAAACACCGACCTATCTCCACCACGACCAGCAAGGATCGGTCCGTCTACTGACGGGTTCCGCCGGCACCACCACCGGCAGCACCACATTCGACGCCTACGGCAACAAGATCGAAAGCACCGGCACTACCTCACCGCTTGGCTACGACTCGCAATACACCAGCTCCGACACCGGCCTCGTCTACATGCGAGCACGCACCTACGACCCAGCCACAGGTCAATCCCTCACTACGGATCCGCTAGTTGACATTACTGGCGCACCATACAACTATGCCGAAGACAACCCATTGAACTTTGGTGATCCCACTGGGCTGATCTTCGGAATTCCAGACATACCTTCCGCCAGCGAATTTCTGGCCAAAGGCATCAACCTGGGCAAGACCGCCCTACACGTCGGGCTGGATCTCGCCGCCGTGCCACCGTATGCTATCTACTATGCCAGCTACCAAGGTGCCCGCGCAATCAACTCCCTAGGTTCGGAATTGGGTCCCCCCGGAGAAGTGGCGTCCCATTTGCTAGCCGGCCTGCTCGTTCCCTCCCAGGTCGCAGGCCTAGGGACGGATGCTCTTCTCGACTGGATCAAGGGCCACACCGTGGCCGAAGAGTCGATCTGCGACGAGGGGAGACATGGCTATATCAACCCACTCCACGGATTCTTGCCTGGACCGCTGAAGGGACCCGAAACCTATCTTCCCGGAGTGCATGAAAATGGAGAAATCGACCTTGAAGGATGACCGTGCCCGGCCTGTGAGACTGACCGCAATCTCAGCACTGGCAGCGATGATGCTGGCTGGCGCAGTCGCAGGCTGCGCATCGGTGGACCCCACCGACCCTAGCCATTTCACTAACATAGTTATCCGCAACGACACGCCCTCGGCGGTGCAATTCATAGAGTGCGACACATCCTGCGGGACACTTCATGAACGCAGGACGATACCCGTGGGAGGGAGCACAATCATCAATGACTCAAACGAAGGAGTCAAGATTCCCTATCTCGTTGCAAGCCCAGACGGCAAGAAGCTCGGATGTCTGTACATGAAATTTGAACACGTCAAGCACCCGCCGACGGTTCTCATCTCGTCCATGAGGCGCTGTGAATAGAGCCACGGAGGCGAACCAGCTAATCTAACCAACGAGATCACTGATTGGCTCGAGGAGTGGGGCTGGGCGGTACCATGACAAATACAGCAAATCAATGGGAAGCAGTTCACGAGCTCGTAGTTGGCGATCATGTCCATCTGCAGGAGCTTGTTGATAACCCTCCGCAGCCCGGTTCGCCCGATTGGTTGCCGATACTGCGACAGCTCGTAGCCCACCTGGTGGAGCATGGAGGTCATTGGGGTGTGGCACTGCGCATCGGCGCAGCCCCGGTGATTCCGACCGACCTGGCACTCACTGCAGATAATGTGTTCGAGTATGTAGACACAGGCAACACATACGAGCCTCCAGCCGTGTACCGCTTGAGCGAGCGGGCAGCTCTAAACAAGTGGGAGGGCGAGCAACATAAGTGGTCTCGCGTGCTTGAGCCGACTGTGATGGAAGATGTGGGCTTCGATCGTCCGAAGAATGAACGGCCGGAGGGTGGTGGTTGGTTTGCCCAAATCACCTTTGAGGTTCGACCGGCACACTGACGTGTAGTCGTTGCCGATACTATTGGTGTGACACGGGCCCACCGTACTTGTAGGGAAAAAGTACGCCTGGGGGAGTGAGACCGGCTGAGCCAGACGAGATCCCGATCGAGATACCATGATGACCCAGCAATTCAACGATAAGTCTGTACTGATGTGGCTCCAGCAATGGTACTCTGAGCGAAATGATGGTGAGTGGGAGCATGTATATGGGATAGAGATTTCAACGCTGGATAATCCAGGCCGGCAAATCAAGGTCGATCTTCAGGGTACCGGTTCTAGGAGACCAGGTTTGAGAAGGTAACTGTGGAACGCACTACAACAGACTGGATTCACTGCTCGGTTGAGGACAAGATGTTTAAGGGGGCCTGTGGCCCTCGAAATCTCATAGAGTTGCTCAGCTACTTCCGTAGCTTTGTTGACAAAGTCCGGGAGTAAGACGAGATACTCGACTTCGCCCATACTGCCGTTGTAGATATGTCGGCACTAAAGAAGCTGCTACGTGGTCTTTCACGCGCGTACTGACCAACGAGTCACTGATTGACTCAAGAGTGGGGCTGGGCCGTACCAGGTCAAGCACTGCGCAACTCATGGTGTTGTTAGGGGTTTAGGCGGCGTGGAGCGAATAGCTAGTTCGCGTGTGTTGGTGCGGCGTGTTTTGCTTAGCACGTGTGCTCTGTTTGGGGCCGTGGTCATGGGCGGTGCTGTTGCGCACGGAGAACCGATGTTCCTTGAGGAGTGTGGTCCGGGGCTGTCGAGCCCGCTGGCGGCCGTGAACGGTGCGGGGGAAACGCTTGTGGCCTGGCAGAACGTGTATGGCTATTCCGGTGAATTCTGCACGGCGGCATCGGCCGAGGCAACGGTGGGTTCGATGTCCGAGGGGTTCTCAGCGGCCGGTGTTGTCTCGCCCTCGGGTCAGAAGTCTTTCCCGACGGGGGCGTTTCTCGATGAAGCCGGCGATGGCTGGGTTATCGGGATGAACGAGACGCTTGCCCCCAATAATAGTAAATACAACCTCATTGAATACGACAATCCGGGTGTGTGGTATGCGTTTCGTCGGACTGGCGGCGGGTTTCAGGCGCCGGTCCTATTGCCTACGGGAAACAGCCACGCTGCCAACGCCACCGTCGCTGGTAACCGATATGGAGAGACGGTGTTGACCTGGAACACTGAGCGTGGAAGCTATGTGGCTGTTGGTTCTCCGGCAGGCACGATCTCAAAGCCAAGATTTTACGGCAATGAATTCCAAATAACCACTGCTGCGATTGACGAACATGGCCGCGTGCTAGTGGTTGGTTACTATCCGAGTCGCCGTTACGTAGATACCGCTATTGCTATCGACGTGATTACCGGAAGCGCTACGGGCGTACTCTTCCGGCCGCGCGTGGTAGTCAGGCCAAGGACACGTGTGAAGCGCGGATTCCGTGAAAGAGTCTCTACGCCGCTCGCCGCCATCGGGCCCGATGGCAACGCCATCATTGCTTGGGAAACAGCGATCGAAGCAGTCACCTCCCTATATGAAATTCGTGGGCCGACGCTCATGCTGTATCGAGGCGCCAACGGGCAGCTCACCAAGGCTAGGCCCTTGCCTAGAGATTTCACGGTAGAACACGAGGTGAATGGTGATGTCGCGACCATGGATGGGACCGGCAGGGCGAGTATTCTTGCTGGAACTGCAAGACGCGGCCTAGTAGACCTTGACATAGCTTCTGGTGGGCGGGTTGGCAGTTGCCATCGCGTTGGACCGTCAGGCGCCACGTTCCCTAGGATGTCAGGAAACGCTGCTGGGCAGACCGTCGCCGTGTGGTCTGATGGCAGTTCATCTATAAATTACGTGTCGGGTGACACACGCGGCACTTATGGGCACCTGCACACGATCGCCGTGCCTGGCAAGCTGCGGTATGAATTGGCGACTGTTATCGACCCGGACGGCAACGCGACGGCAGTATGGATAACGGAAGAACCTAAAGGCCGAAGCACGATCAACGCCGAGGCGCTCGCGTCCGGCGCTCAATTGGTGCCAGTCACCACAAGCGAAGCAGCAAAATAATGCTAGTTACTCTTTCTCCTAGCGCAATACGGTGGAAGGAGGGTCATAAAGTGACATCGCCCTTGGGAAAAGAGACCGTGATATATGTCTGAACTCACGCCACCGTTTGTCGTGCGCGAAGGCGGCGATCTGATCGCTTTCGATAGGCTGGAAGATGTCGAAGCGGGGATTGAGGCGTACGACGTGGGAAGGCTTGAGTTCTTTGACGCGGATGGCCGGCCACTCGTCGCTACGGTTGATGCCTATCGCGTTCACCTCCATGCTGACCCAGAGGCTACGCCCGAACCGGAGCGCCTTGAGACGATGCTTAGAAGATATTTTGCAGGACTCGGCACACGGCGACAGCGGTTTGCGGAGTACGCGAGGGCAGCCGAGCGCGCCACCTCGCTGCAGGAGCTACTTCAGCTGCGGCTCAAATTGTCGAACGAGCCACGTTATGGTTTCTGGTCTCGGATTCACCGCAGACTAGGCGTGTCACGAAGATGATCCATTGGAGTGACTCGCGTATACACTGCTTAGAGCGCCTAACAGAATGATTTCTGTAGGTGTTGGTGGCAGATGAGTGCAGCGCCGATGGTGAGGAAGGCTTCGTGGATGTCGTCGCGCCGGTCGTAGCGGCGGTCGAGGCGTCGGTTTGCGTGCAGCCATGAGATCGTGCGCTCCACGACCCAGCGTTCTTTGCCGAGGCCGGATCCGTGGCTGGTGCCGCGTTTGGCGATCCGCGGTGTGATGCCGCGCTCCCGCAGCGCCTTGCGGTGTCTTCGGCTGTCGTAAGCGCGATCGGCGAGCAGCGCCTTCGGGCGGAACTTGCCATAGCGGCCGGTCGGCGGGACGCGATCGACCAACGGGATCAGCTCGGTGATGTCGTTGCAGTTGGCGGCGGTCAGCGTGACGGCCAAGGGAATGCCCTGGCCCTCGCAGATCACGTGGTGCTTGGAGCCCGCCCGGCGGCGGTCAACCGGCGAGGGACCGGTCTTGGCGCCCCCCCTTTGGCTCGAACATGCGAGCTATCCACCACCGCCCTGGACCAGTCGAGCTGCTCGGCGTCCTGTAGCTCATCCAAGAGGACTTGGTGTAGACGTTCCCACACGCCCGCTTCGTTCCAGTCATGCAACCGTCGCCAACAGGTCATCCCCGACCCACACCCCATCTCCTGGGGCAGATGCTCCCACGGGATGCCGGTCTTCAACACGAACAGGATCCCCGTCAACGCAGCCCGGTCGGGCACCCGCTTGCGACCCGGATACCGATACCGCCGCTCGACCTTCGGCAACAACGGCTCGATCCGCTCCCACAACCCATCACTGACCAAAGGTTTCGCCATAGACACCGTCTACGACAACAGCATCCCAAAACCTCTTTCTGTTAGGCGCTCTAAGGACTCAGGACTGGGCGCCGACCCTCTGTCTCCAGTTCCAGCCAGTAAACTCCGCCGCGTCTCACCAAGGCTCTTCACGGATGGCATCCCGGGCGTCCGCCTGCGCCCAGCGATCGTCTCGTGCCTTTAGCTGCTCAGGGGAGAGCTTTGACTCCTGATCGAGGTAGGCCGCCAGCTCAGTCTGGGACGCTACTACGCGCAAAGCCGCAGTAGCCTGCTCCTCGCTCCAGTCGGGCAGCTATTGTAGGACCAGCTCCTTGGCAGTCATGCCCAAATTCTAACGCGCGAGTGCTCCCTCATCGCGTTGTTGCGCGAAGCCAAAAGGGGGGTGACCGCAACCGATTCCTCATCACGCCGCCTGAGCCGGCTGGGCATTCGCCAACCTCACAAGCAAATCGCCATGACATGGATGGGGTGCACACAAGCAGCCCAGCACCAAGCCCTTGAGTTCTGCAGATCTTCCATAGCCATGGGCACTTAGCAGGTATCTCTCATATTGCCTGATGACTTGCAGTCGTGTTCCGTTTCTGCCGATCCGGAAAGGGTTGCCCCACTTGGATGCTCTTGCTATGTAGATGTGGTGGGGTTGGTGTAGGCAGTGGACGACCCTGTGCTGGCCCTAGGTCCACGCTGAGGGGAAACGAGCAGCGGATGGTCCTTGACCGTCATAGCCCCTCCCGACTACCCAGTGGATCCAGTCCTCGTCATCGAGGGGATAGCCCCAAGTTCGTCGATCTTGTGTCCGCGGTTCATGTGTAGCTCGTTCAGATCGGATTTGATCTCCCCGGCAATCTGGTAGTGGGGGATCATGGAGCCCTTGGCTAGGCTGTTCGAGTGTTGCCGGTGTGATGCCCAGTCGTTGACCGGCGGGTGGCAGGGTCTATCAACTCGATCAGGCAGATTGGGTTGTCTCCCCGAGTCCTCTTCTCCTGGAGAAGCATGGTCCGGTCTGTGAAAGCCGACTCTCCCTTCGTGGTTGTAGGGTATGAATGTCCTCATCGCATTATGTCTGACTCCTGGTTTTTTGCTGTTCAGTCCCCTGGGGGTCCTTCCCCCAAAACCTGAGTGCAACGTCAGCGCAGCCGAAAGGCGAAGCTATAATCAAACCTGACCTGATGGGTGCCCTCACGGAGGGTCTTGCTACTCAAAACTCAATGTTTCGTCTCGAGACTCAGCTGGCCTCGTGCCAGGCGGCAATTGCCGGGCGAGTAGTAGATCACCGACTTCCTGGAGGGTGCATCGCAGGATGTGGCGATACTCGGTCTCGTGCTCGCCTCGGCCGTGTAGCTGGCGGCGGTGGTGAACGATCAGGCCGATGACGGTTGGACAGCCATGGGTTAGATGAGGATTGCGGTTCAGCAGCCTGATCTGGTCACGGACCCTACGAACCTGATCCTCGTCTGGGCTGGAGAGCTTCGCGTCCATGATCCAGATGACGCTCTTGCGTCGATCTTCGACGATCAGGTCGAGGTCCATGGCTATTCGTGTGGGTCGCCAGCGCTCGGCGATCAGCTCCAGCTCGTCGTGCGTTTCCACCGGGCTGCGTACACGCGTACTCACCGCTCGTTCCCAAGCGATCCCCGCAGCGGTCTGCCGTAGGGCGCGAGCGAAGTTGTGACCCTCTTGCCGTCGCAGGAATGTCTCACGTGCGAAGTCAACATCGGCCCGTTCGATGGTCGCGCAGATCGAAGAGGGCAGCTCGCTACAGAGGTTGGCGAGCTCCTGCGCCAGGATTGCGCCAAACGCCCGCCGAGACGGCATCGATGTCCGGCCGCGACCCTTGCGAGCAGCGTTTGCGGTGTGCCGCCGAGACATGGTCATGCACTCGGCGGGCTCATTATTTCTGTAGCGGGCGATCTACAGACCGCGCGCCAATCACACCCACACTCAGTCCACACCCACCTCCTCCACAGCACCGTTGGGTGTGCCGAGGAACTGGATGGTGTCTGCGATGACGTCCAGTCCCTGCCGTTTACCTCCGTCGGAGGTCTCCCACTCTCGCCACTGCAGGCGCCCGTCGATCGCGACGGGCCCTCCCTTGGAGAGAAAGCGGGCTGCGTTCTCGCCTTGGCCCCCCATACGGTGACGTTGAAGTAGTTGGGTTTGGCGACCCACTCGCCTGTCTCTGTGTCCTTCCGCTGCGTCGTTGACGCGATACGCAGGCTGCAGACGGCCGTTCCTGTGGGTGTGGTTCGTAGTTCGGGGTCGGCTGTGAGGTTGCCGGTGAGGATGACGCGGTTGATGTTGGTTGCTGACATGGTGGTCGCTCCTTCAAGGGTTGGGTATTGGTGTGACTGACAGGGCTCCTCCCGTAGCGTCGGCGGCTACCGGCAGGGTTGGGCAGGCGCGACACCGATCACCAGAGGGATGACCCTGGGCAGCGCCGTACACCAACTTCTGTGGGTGTAACGGTCGGCTGTTCTGTGGGTGATCGGTGAGCATCTGCGGGGCGGGGGAGCACGACAGACCCAGACCGGCCAACGACTTTGGTTGATCGATGCAGAGCGCCGCAGCTGCTGACGCGGTTCAGCCGAATCCCATGGATTCCACTGGTTAGGACATGTGCTTAGCTCCTGGCTTGATTGCTAAGCAAAATGCCTGCTCAGCCCCGATATTCGGGATACCAAAACTTCTGGGCCGGTTTGGCGAGGTTGTGATCCAAGCGCTGAGATCATGGATAAAACTCGAGCACGCACTACCCATCGCGGGCATCTGCGCCCGCGAGTCATCCGCGACGCTTGCGCTGCCCGGCGAGGTGGCAAGAGCGCTGTAGCGCCCGCAGGGAGCCACAGCTGATGGCTATCGCCGTCAACAGCCTCTCCCGGCCGGAACTCGATCACGCGGTCGCTGTTGTCCTACTGTTTGAGTGGCGCCCGGCGGAGCTGCGGAAGGCCCGGGGCAGTTCCGTCGCCTCGGGATTCACGATCTCGAGCAGATCTATGACGAAACGGTCGAGGTACTGCTGTCCCGGCCGCATGACCACGAGCAGCATCTGCAGCGCGCGCTTGCGCATAGGTATCCGGCTGCGTGCGTTGATGCTGTTGCGCGACAGGGCGATACACAGACGGGTCGTCGATGAAGCCGCACCTGTGATGCAGGCTGATGGGGAGGATCGCGCATGGTCCGTGCAGCCAGAGAAGGCGG
Source organism: uncultured Solirubrobacterales bacterium (assembly GCA_963718425.1). GTDB lineage: Bacteria > Actinomycetota > Thermoleophilia > Solirubrobacterales > Solirubrobacteraceae > Palsa-744. The sequence goes on along the minus strand of CAVQZJ010000016.1, from coordinate 167,892 downwards.
TGCTGGCCCGCGAGGATGACTTCATCATCGGCGAGTTCATCGCCGAGCTGACGCTGGATGAGCGGCGTGCGTTCGCTCTGTTGGCGGAGGGCAAGTCTTGGCGGGCGATCGCAACAGCATTGGGTATGCCGGAGAACGAGGCGCGCAACGTCACACGGAATGTTGAGCGTAAGCGTGAGCGGTTTGTGACGCTGTTCGAGTCCGGTCGGTTGTGTGGGTGCCGCTCGCGAACGATCGATGAGGTCTTGGCCGGTGAGCAGACCGGTGAGCTGGCTTGGCGCCAAGCACTCGCTCATGTCCGTCATTGCCGTGAGTGTCGTACCGAGTACCAGGTGACGTTCGCGCAGTTGCGGGCGAGGTTCGATCGTCAGGCGCTCGCGTTGCTTCCACTTCCGGTGGCAGGCTCCGCCCACATCTCGTTGGTGGACCGCGTACTCGCAGTGCTGGAAAGGCCAGTACGACTATTGGAGCGTTTCTCTGGAGGTGGCGGTGTCGCCCGCGAACGCGTCGTGGAGGCAGCGGCGGCCACAGGCGTTACCGCCAAGGTCGCGGTTTCGGTCGCGGGTGTTGTCGCCGTGGTCGCTACCGGGGTGACGGTTGGGGTTCACGAGGCCTCGCCGGGTCACCGAAATCACCATACGACCAGCGCCCGGACCGTCCCACCGCTCCCAAGGTCAAGCGCGCTTGTGAGCCAGCTCGGCGCCCCACCTCTGCAGCCCTCAGCCTGGAACGCGGCTAAATCAGACAGTGGCTCCCAGTCAACGCCGGGGCACTTGGTCCAGAACAACGGCGCTCCCGGTGCTCTGGTGGGTGAAACCGGGAGCCCGGGGCATCTGGTCAGTGGGGGTGGTAGCTCAGCGCCTAACACGAATGATCGGGCCCCGGGAACTTTGGTTGCGGGCCCCACTCATTCCGACGGCGGCGGTGCACCGAACGAAGTCGCCAGGAGCGCATCCTACGAACCGCCGCCTGCGGCAGTGGCCCAGCGCCGCCGGGCCGGCTAGCGCCTGCCCCAGCGGACCATACGAGCCATCAGACAGCCCCGGGGAGCCTGGTCGAAGGGTAGGAGATCGTAATTGGTTGGCCGGTTTGGCGTGTCGGTGAACCCGTCGCCCAACCCGTCACCGAAAAGGACCGAACATGACAAAGATCTCCGACATCAACTTTTTTGCCAGAGCTCACCACAGGTTGGCCGTCGTGACTCTCGCACTCGCCGTGAGCTGCACGCTGCTGATAGGTGCACCCACCGCACCGGGCTGGGAACTGGATACAGGTTTCCTGCCCGGCCACGGGCACATCGGCTGCGAGCCCTGGCTGGTCAACTTCCTCGAGCCCCAACCCTGGCAAATACGACGAGGCGAGCATCGTGTGTGGCGGAGGACAGCGGATGACAGCGGCCCTGGCAACGCTCGAACCCGCCCACTCAGACACCTCAGAGACACTCGAGTATCAGCCGCCGGCAGGATCCACTCTCGCGGGCGGATCGCTCGAGCTGGAAGCACTCGCCGCCGGTCACGGACCTGGGGCATATACCGAAGTCGGGGTGTATACACCGGCACTGGGAGGGACACCATCGTGGTCATGCGCGTATGAATCCTGCCCGCAAGGCAGCCGCAACGCCTACACCGGACAGGTCCAGATACCAACTGAAACGGGCGGTGATCTGTATGTCAGCGTGATCTGCCAGGGAGCAGTGAATGCGTCTTGTCAAGAAGGCGAAGACTCGTTGGTCTGGGCAAATACCCAGATCACCGAAGCACACCTCCTGCTGAGCAATAACTCGGTGCCGCAAGCCAGCGGTTTCGGCGGCAGTCTGCTGGAACCCCAAGCCCGCGGCACCCAGCAGCTGCAACTGACCGCCACCGACACGAGCGGTCCCGGGGTGTACTCGATCACGGTGGAAGGCGAAGGCAAAACCCTCTACAACGGCACACCGGACACAAACAACGGCGCCTGTGTTCCATCCGCTACCACCGGCGGTGGGGTGATGATGTTCGACTCCCCGCAGCCATGCAAGCAAATCGAGGCCGTGAAGGTCCCGGTCGAAACAGCAGGCCTGACCGACGGCGAGCACTCGGTGAACGTGCTCGTCACAGACGCCGCACAGAACACAACGAGGGTGTTCGTCGGGAACGTCACGACCCACAACGCACCGATCGCGAGCATGGCACCGAGCATCCTCACACCCGAAGGAGTCTCAGACGGTCTGTCGCTCACAAGCACACCCGGCCAGTGGTCCGCTCCACCCGCCGCAGGTGTGATCACCTACCTATACCAATGGGAACGATGCTCCACGGCAGGAAGCGAATGCCAACCAATCCCGGGCGCTACAGCAGCCACATACACACCCACATCCGCTGACACCGCTCACACACTCAAGCTGGCCGTCACTGCAGCGAACACCGACGGCGAGGCAACCGCGCTCAGCACCGCGACAGGACTCGTTGCCGGGCCCACCCACACACTCGTGGATCCTCCCACGAGTCTCAGCACCGCCAGCGAATCACCAGCACCAGCGAACACACAATCGACCATCAAGCTCGATGTGGATAACTCGATCTCCAGACCCTATGCCAACCGCGCGCTCAGCATCCCAGGCCACCTGCTCACGAGTACGGGTCAACCAATCGCGGGAGCGACCATCGAAGTACTCGAACAGAGGCTCGGCACTCACACAACGCGGTTGGTCACTCACACAACGACTGCGCCAGACGGATCGTTCATCGCACAGATCCCAGCCGGAGCGTCACGGACCATCGAGCTCGTATATCGCCCAGCTGGCAAGGTGACCGCAACGGCAAAGGTCACCGAGTCGGTCGCGGCCGGCATCACCCTGCAGGTCACACCCCGCCACACACGATCGCGAGGCACCATCACGCTGACCGGGCGGGTTTACGGACCGGTCCCCAACGGCGGCGTGCCACTGGCCCTGGAAGTGCGCTACCTCGGACGATGGGTCTCTTCCGCCGCCCACACCGACAACCACGGGCACTTCACCCTGCACTACAGATTCGGCGGCGTTACCGGCCGCTTCCCATTCCGCATCCACACACAGGATCCCGCAAACGGGTTTCCCTACCGGGCGGGCTGCAGCGCCCAACTCACCGTTCTGACGCAGTGAGACAGACCTGGATCGCCATGGTGCGATCGGCGCCAGGTTGGTGTCTGGGCCACGGGCGCTGAGAGAGCGCCCAATCGGTACTCATTACGCGCGGTCAGCGTCGTGGCAGTCGGCCGTGTATCCGACGATGCGCGACTTCATACACGGTCAAGGCATGGGAACCGGGCGGGTGGTGGCGTACGCCGAGGGCCAAGAATGCGAGGTAGGGTCGGTGGTTTCTTGTTCGAGCCGGAATTCAAAGATCATGCCCCAGCGGCCGGTGGGCCGAGGGACATAGGTCTTGAAGCATCCGGGCAGCCTGGTGCCATCCTGTGCTTCGGCGTCGCAGGTGATGAGCTCCTCGGCAGGTTGGCCATCTCGTTCGACGGCCGCCCGCTTTCGGAGCGCGGCGTCTCGTCCCGCGGGAGTGCTGTGGGCGAGATCTTCGGCGAACGTGGTGTCGTCGAACTCGACGCGAAAGCTCGCGCCGCGTCCTCGCTTGTCGGGCACGATTCAGCCCTCGCCGTCGGGCGGCAAAATGTCATGTTCGGCTACGAACGCTTCGAACTCCTCGGGCGTGGCTCGCCGGCCACCGTACTGCGGCACAGTCGCCGGATACTCGTCCGGGACTAGCGTGAGCTCGCCGTTGGCGCTCTTCTTCTTCACGACGTAGGCGCCGGTGATGTCGCCGGACAGCGTCACATGGGGTTCAGATGCCATGTGCCCATGATCGCAGGTGATCCGGCTCACCCGCAAGGCCACGAACCCACGGCCCACGACGCCACCCACCAGACTCCGATGCCCTCGCGGAGACGGGGCCGCAAAGTCAGGGTTCGACCCCCATCGCTCCAGCATGGGCTCTGGGTCAAGGTCTGCGTCCCGGCGGACGAGACCACAACTACGAGGAGCTCGCAGCCCTCTTCGAGCGAACGATCCGGGCCTCATCACAAGGTAGAATCGGAGAATGAGCAAGAAGGCCATGAACAACGAGTTCAGCGACTACGATGGACCAACCGGGCTCTACATCGCCAGCGGCGAGAAGATGCTGGCTCTCGACACACCGGAGGCGCTCGCCGCGGTCGGACACTCAGCGATGCTGCTCTCCCTCGGCGCTTCTCCACAAGCTGAGGAATACGAACACCTCGTCAAGCAACTCGCACACGCCGCCTGAACCGAGCAAGGTCGCTGTTGAAGGCGACACTCAGAGGCACCCTGGGTTGAGCTATGCGGTTCTTGCGCCCATGGTAGGTGCCGCGAAAGCTCTTGCCCCCGCCGATCGCCAGACACGATCCTCGTTCATCGCGCAAGCGAGCCGCGAAGGTACTGAAACACTCGCAATGCTCGCCAAGCAGGCGCAGGCCGTAAGAACGCATACCGGGAGGCATGGCGCTTGCGGTCGGCGCGTGCCCAGCCTCGTGGTAGCTTGACGGCCGTGCCGCCTGCCAGCCGTTCCCGGTACCGAGCGCGATGGGTGCCGGTGGTGGCGCTCGCCTTCGTCGTCATCGTGGTACTGGTCATCGCGGTGAGCGGCAGCTCGTCACCGACCACCGGTTATGACGTCTCCTATCCGCAGTGCTCGGGTTCCTACCCGTCGAATCCGCTGTTCGGGATCGCCGGTGTCAATGGCGGGCTGGCGAACAACACAAACCCGTGTATCAGCGGCGAGCTGCACTGGGCCCGCGACGCGCCGGGGCAGAAGCGGCCGAAGCAGCCGCCCCTGTCGCTGTACATCGACACCGGTAACCCTGGCGGTCATCACGTCGCGGACTGGCCTAGCGTCGGCACCACGCCGGCCTACGGTGCTTGTAACGGCCTGCTGACCAACGCCTGCTCATACATCTACGGCGAGCAGCGCGCCGCCCACTCCTACCGGCTCGTCGCCGCGCTCGACCCGGTCGCGGCCAAGACCGCGCCATGGTGGCTGGACGTCGAGCTGATGGTGAGCTGGGCCGGGACCTACCAGCTCAACATCGCCGCGCTGCAGGGCTTCATCGCCGGCCTGAACAACGCCGGCGCGACCGGACCGATCGGGATCTATTCCACCAGCGCCCAGTGGAAGGAGATCACCGGGCTGACGGCGCAGACAACATCGACGCCCTTCAACGGCCAGCTGCCCGATTGGGTGGCCGGAACCGACGCAACACTCACGCAGGCGCGGCAGAACTGCACGAGCGGTGGCTTCACCGGCGTGGCGCCGAACCTCGCGCAGTACCGGATCGGCCCGCACGACGCCGACCTGCGCTGTACTGGCACACGCTGACCACACCCCTAACGCGCCCGACGTCAGAGATCACGATCGCGTTGTCACGAACCCGATCGCCCGCATGATCGGTTTGGCGCGGAAGCAAGGCGCCCCCCGGGTAGCCAATGAGACCCCTGAGTTAGACGAATCTCGATGGCGCCGGCTGAGGATGGCCACACGCCTGTTTGGCCCGGCGTAAGCGGTTATGTTGAGATCAACATAAACCGCCTGAGATGGGCGAAGCGGAAGCGCTCGCTCTGCCGCATCGCCGAGCGCAATGCCGCTCAGTGCGGCAGATAGACAACATCTCGGGGACCGCAGGTGCCCCCGGCCGAGCACGCGTTGTAGTCGGCCTTTTCTGTGAAGGGCCCCTTCCAAGTGGTTCCGCCGCCGGTCCCTGAGACGTAGGCCGGGCGGTAGGGATAGCCGCAGAAGTAGAACCCCATACGACCGCCGCACACCCACCAGCGGCCGCCAATGAGTACCGGCCGGCGTCGCCGGTGGCGGCCCCGTCTGCGGTCAGTTCGATGTGCTTGGCGTGTGGGTTGATGGCGCCGGCAAGAATTGTCCGGGCCCGCGCGCATGACATGTGCCACGGATAGATCGCGTCCTTGCCGTAGAAGCCTTTGGCCGCGTAGCCGCAGCGCTTGACGGTGACTGTCGTCAGTGCGGACGCTGCGCCGACGCCGATTATCAGTGACGCGAAAGCGATCAACATGCACCGCCATCCCCTGAACATGCGCGCGAGCCTAACACGAAATCACTGTCGTTCAACAGCGGCTTCGGCGCGCGACCGCATCGGCGACGTCTCGATGGTGCCGATCACCGGCACCACATGAGCCCCACCGCGTTTGCACTCGCCCTGCGCGCACGAAGGTTGACTGCCGCGATACTCGCGGAAACATCGAAGCAGGACCCATCCGGGTCGGCACACGCAGCTTTGAGTTTCGCCACAACCAGGGGGCTCGGCACAACCGCAACCCTGCCGCAAGCGGGAGCCCACCACCGAGACGATGACTGTGCCGCCCTGGACGACAGGCAGCAGCCAAGCCGACAGTCCACCCTGCGCTCGCTGTCCATCCCAAGCAGCATTAAGTCAACCGCATTGCGGCTAGGCCCCACAGGCCCGGCGTCAGGTTGGGTGTACGACGATTGGGTTAGTGGCCTCTGCGTTCTCGGTGGGGATGAGGTGGTATTGCACGATGTATCCGAGGCTCTGAGCGTAGCGGTCGAGGGTTGAGATCTTTGCGTTGACGGCTGTGCTCTCAAGTCGTGCGACGAATGACTGGGAGGTGTCCATTGCTGCGGCGATGGCGGTCTGGGAGCGGTTTTGCTGCTCGCGCTCCTCTGCTAGGGCTCGGAGTAGTTCTCGGCGTCTGTGGGCGGCGTCGAGGAGGCGCGGAAAGTCGGGGTTGCGCGCCGTCCGCTTGTCGATCATCTTGTCTAGAAAGTCGCGCTCGGGCATCGGTTACCTATCGTCGATATCTCAGAGGGTATCTCTTTTCAGATATCATAGCAGGGCTCAGGGTCACGACGGCCGGCTGTCTGATTTCTTCTCGCCGCGCCGGCGCCAGTCGGCCAGGCGCCGCCTGGCGAGGTCGATGGTGGCGCGGGGAGTCTTCTGTGTCTTCTTGTTGAAGGCATCAAGTGCGAGCAGGATCTGCCCGCGGCGGCCCTCCTGGGCGAACAGGATGCGGTAGATGACCCGGTCGCCGTCCACCCTGACCTCCCAGATATCTCCGTCCAAGTGACGTGCCGCTGTGAGCCCGAGATCGCGGACCTCCTGCATACCGGCCAGCACAGCCGCCGCGTCGGTGTCTGAGAGCTCCTCGATGAACTCCTCTACGGGACTGCGGCCTGACGCGGTCTTGTAGTCGCGCCAGCGCCGCCGCACCGGGCGGGCGGCGCCCCCGGACGGGTCGGCCTTCTCCTCGGGGCGTTTGCGGGCGGTCATCGGCCAAAGTTAGACAGCGCCCCGGACTCTGCGGAGGATGCGCCACGGTTTGGTATTTGGGGGCCGTGTGTCCATGGGAGTCGCTTGATCGCTCCTCGTAGTTGGTGGGCGTTCACGCGGGTGTAGCGCTGTGTTGAGTCCAGGTGCTTGTGTCCGAGTAGCTCCTGGATCTGGCGCAGGTTCGCCCCGACGTTCAGGAGCTCGGTGGCGAACACGTGGCGCAGGGTGTGCGGTGTGATCTTCTTGCGCTTGTTGACGCCCGCCGCGGTGGCGTAGCGACGGAACGTGATCGCCATGATGTTCGAGTTCAAGCGCCTACCGAGGACGCCCAGGAACAGCGCCGGATCATCGGAGTCCTGCCGGGTGGCGGCGTAGGCGAGGAACAGTGGCACGAGACCTGGGTGGATCGGCACGACCCGGTCCCGTCCGCCCTTGGCATTACGCACACGAATCAGCCGCCGCTCGAGCTCGACATCCTCGCAATCCAGGCCGATCAGCTCCGAGCGACGCAAACCGCTGTAGGCGAACAGCGCCAGCAGCAAACGGTCACGCTCTGCCTTGCCCGCGTGTACGCGGTCCCACACGCCCTCCCGGCCCGGCACGTCCAACAGGCGGGTGAGCTCTCGGCGGTCCAGCACATCGGGCAGCGCTTCACGCTTCTTCGGGCTTCGCAACACATGAGCGGGGTCGCGGTCGATGTATTCGCTCTCCACACAGAAGCGAAAGAAGCAACGCACGGCCGCGACTGTGCGCGACTGGCTCGACGCGGCAGGGCGACGTGTCGCCTCATCCGCGAGGAAACGCCTCAGATCCGGGGTGCGTGCGTCTCCGAGCGTCGCTATGCCCTCCGAGCTCAGGAACTGCAGACACGCGCGCACGTCGCGCTCGTAGGCCTTGCATGTCAGATCCGCCAGACGGCGCTCCACACGGCAGAAAATCACGAAGTCAGACAGGGCGTTGAACATGAGGACCGTCCTTTCGGGGCAGCCCTCGGAACTCTGTGGACCCGATGCGAGAAGACTCCGGCTTATCGATCTGCTAAGGAAAAGCCCCGCCCAGGCGGGGCTTTTCTATAGACCAATCAGCCGGGATCTCGTCAGATTAAGCAATGGGACGTACGTTAGGGCGATCTCTATGGAATCGCTCGGCACGGGCGCCCGGGAAAACCCCGGCAGCGCTCCACACCGCACACCAATTTTTAGCAGGAGGACCGGACGCTGACAAGCGTCAAACCCAGGCGCAGAGCTGCCCAGGATGAACAGCCGCTGAGGGCTCGTCCACGCCGATGGGGGGTAGCGACTGCTCGCCTTTGGCTCGGCACGCTGCCAGCACCGGGGCGGGGGTCGCTAACCAAGGTGGCTCGACGGATAACTCCGGTGGAGGCATTGATGAGTGGCCAGTGTCCGGCCATGGCGGCCTATCGGACCTATCGCGGAAGTTCAGTAGGAAGTTTGGAGTGCTATAGTGCATGTAGAAAGGAGGTCTGGCTATGGCTCGTGGAAGTGCTATTCCCGCACATGTTGAGGATTTTCCAGGCGTCGATCGCCCTGAGGGGCTTTATCCGCGGATCGTCGAGGATCTTCGCGATAGCGGGTTGAGCGGTGCGGATGTTGCTCGTGTCGTCGATGTCGCTGAGCGGCAGGTACGTAACTGGGCTTCAGGCGAGAACGCTCCGAGCGGCCGTAATCGTGATCGGTTGCTCGAATTGCACTATGTAGCGAGGCTTCTGCGCGATGTCTATAGCCGCGAGGGTTCGGAAATCTGGCTACATGGCCGCAAGCGCAGTCTCGCCGGCCGCCGGCCGATCGATCTGCTCGCTAAAGGCGCCTTCCAGGAGGTGCTCGACGCGATCGAGCGGCTGAACGCGGGAGCCATGTGAGGCAGCACGATCTCCTGGCTGCGATCTCCCGCTTGCAGCCGGTCATAGTTGAGGGACGTTTTGAGCGGCACACCTCTCTACGTTGGGAGGAGTTGAGGGGCAGCGCTGCTGGCGGACGCTGGGGTCCCAGGCGTGCGTTTGAAGTGCTCTACCTCGGGCGTCCCAGGGATAGTGTCGTGGTTGAGGCCTACCGCCATCTCGTGGGAGACGAGCTCGACAATCCAAATGCACTTGCCGCAACTGTGCTCGAGAGACGTCTTCTCACGGTGGAGGTGAAGGTCCAAAATGTCCTAGATCTGCGTGAGGAGGCGAACGGTAGGGCGCTTGACTTGGGCGATGCGCAATTGTTCTCGGATGTCGGCGACTACAGAGCCTGTCAGGCGCTGGGCGTGGCAGCACATAGCGCTGGACTAGCTGGGCTGATTGCACCGGCCGCGACCCGAATTGGCGAGACGCTTGCCGTATTCCCAACCAACCTCGCCAGCGCCGACTCCCTCAAAGTGACCAAGAGTGAGATCTGGCGCCGCCTCCCGCCTGACCCACGCTAACGCCTGCGATTTGATTCCTCTTAAGATATCTGCCTCAGAGCCCAGCAACTCTGTGGTTCTAGCGCCGAGCCTGACAGAATCGCCCCTGGTTGGCCTCCTCGGCCGGTAGTACCACAAGCGATTCGGCTGCAGGAAAACCTCTGCTTGCGCCGTTGACACACTATGGTCGTGATGCGGACGGATGAGACTTGGCACCGCGTTTGCGAGTGGACCTACGGACAAGCGCTGTCAGAGCGACTTGCGGCTCAGCTGCTACTGGCTGAAGGCTTCACGTCTGTTGATCCGAGCCATCCGTTGGGCGGACGCGACGGACGAAAGGACGCTGTCGCACTCAAGGATGGTGAGAAGTGGATCATGGCCGTTTACTTTCCGCGTGGCAAACGGTCGTTTGGCGAGATCAAGACCAAGTTCGTGTGTGACCTACACGGTGTCGCTGCCAACGGCGCGCAGGGGATGGCGTTTGTCACCAACCAAGAGCTGTTGCTCGCCGAACGTCGCGAGCTTGAAGAGCTGTCCACTGCCCCAGTCCTGCTGGTGCATCTCGAGCGTATCGTGGCGTTGCTAGATCAGCCGAAGATGTATGGGGTGCGCGAGCAGTTTTTGGAGATCCCGGCGAACGGGCCGCCGGGTCCTCTAGCCGCAGCGGAGCAGCTCGAGGACCCGCTGCGTCAGGCCCTCACGGCTGAGTTTGGCTTTTTGAACACGCTTGGGTTGCCGCGTGATTTGCGTCGCGGTGAGCCAAAGCTCACCATCGACCCGAGCGGCAAGCGGTGGCAGGACCGGAACAGCCACCGGCGACCGCCGGCGTGAAGAGCCGAAAATCCCACGACTCTGGAAGGCCGCGGTCATGATCGCTCACCAACGATCGTTGGTAGCTCACGTATCCCCAGCTTGGGCCACCTCCCGCCGGCGGCCAGCTTCGTCAAGTTCGCCCGCACCTGAGGCGAGACGAAATAGAGCACGGTGTCATAACTCGCACAGAGAGCATTGATGATCGCAATGGTGCGACGCTTGGACTTCGGTGTGAGCTCGACCTCAATCGCAACACGTTGACCGTCGGTGAGGACTACTGCGTCAGGTAGATGTCCGCGTGTGCCTTTCTCGCGTGCGAGCTGACGCTCAGAGGTCCACACCGACGACGGCGAACGGCTCTGGATGTGCAGCCGCACATCATTCACCGCCGCCGTATGCGCGAGGAGGGTGAGGCCTGGCGCCCAGAGGCGGAACACGGTGTGAGTCAACTGCAACCCCAATGCGGTGGGTGTCACCCACGGCGGTTCATGTCCTGTCAGTCGCTTTGACCATACGAGGCCGTGTGCTCGAAGGCGTGCCACGACACGCTGGGCCTGTCGCTCCCGACAACCCAGAAGCACCTGCAGCTGATCGACACGTGCGGCATACTGCTCCGCCAGCCAGCAGAGCACCTCGACATCTCGAGGCCCAAGGATCTGCTCAGCCGGGCCACGACGCCGACGCCGAGGGGTGTCTGTAGCGTTGGACGTCTGATCGGTTCCGACTGGGGCAGGTGTGTATGTGATTATCAATCGGTCGGTGCGCATGACCCTTGAGGTTCACGACCACGCCAAACCGGCCAACGGATTTTGGCCGTGGTACCACGAACGGCACACAGTCACCAACCATCTCCGGTAGCTGCTTGTCGAGACGGGTGTCGCGTTCGACCACAAGCAAAGCTGAGCGCGGCGCTCAAAGGCGGTCGCGCTAGCCAGCCAGTCGGCGGATCGCGCAGACAGCGCGCTGGTTGACGCGGCGGTGGTACGTAGGTTGCGACAGTCGGACACTCATGTTGGGTGGCCCCAACTTGTCCCGTGACGTAACGGTGGGCACGCTGGAGACGAGATGATGAGCTCCCGGCGGTCGGGGTGCCGGGCTGTGGTGGGTGTGTTCAGACTGTTCTCAGTGCCTGGGTCGGGGATAGTTGTGCTGCGCGTATGGCTGGGTATAGGCCTGCGGTCGCGCCGGTGAGCAGTGCGGCGGCGAGTCCTCCGAATACGCCGAGTGCGGGTATCGATGTCGGTAGGTTCTCGAGCGTGGCGTAGCTGGTTGTGACGAGGACGCCGATCGCGACGCCGGCGATCCCGCCGAGTAGGGCGAGCAGGAGTGATTCGGTGATGAACTGGGAGGCGATGTGGTGGCTGGTGGCGCCGAGCGCGCGGCGCAGTCCGATCTCTGAGCGGCGCTCGAGCACGCTGATGACCATTACGTTCGCGATACCGACTGCTCCGACGAGCAGAGCGACGAGGCCCAGGCCGAGGAACAGGCTCGTGAACGCGCCCTTCGCCTTCGCGCGGGCTTCGAGCGTGTCGGAGGGGCGGGTGATCTGTACTTCTGCTGGATGCCCGGGGTTTGCGGTCGCGGCGAGCCTCGTGTAGACGCTGGCTACTCGTTCGGTGTCGGCGCGGAGGTAGATGGTGCCGGGATCTGAGATGGCGGTCGAGTTGGTTTCTTTCCCGTAGAGCGTTTTGGCGACCGGTACGCCGATCAGCGCCGCGCTGTTGATTTCTGGTGCTAGCGTGAGCGGGTTGAGGATCCCGATCAACGTGAACCAGTGTCCGGACACGTACAGTTGCTGGGCGCCTGTGATCGTGTCGATTCCAAGCCGTTGTGCGGCCAGCGAGCCGAGCACCATCGTCGGGTAGCGATTGTTGGCGTGGCTGAGGAACGTTCCTGCGGCCATCGTGCCGCTGAGGGTGGCGCGCAGCGTGTCTTCGGCGGCCAGCAAGTTGATCCCGGAGGTGATGTTGGGGTTGACGTACTGGTTACGACGTACGGTGGCTTTGACGATCGGGAACACGGCCGACGTGGCGTACACACCGGGCAATGAGCGGACCTTGACGGGCGAGTATGGCGGCAGGGTCGCTGAGCTCGACGTGAACGCCTGACCCGGCGCCACGGTCAGCAGGTTCGTCCCCAGCGCTTCGATCTCCGCGAGCAGGTTGGCTTGGCTGGATGCGCTGATGCCGAGCACAGCGACGAGCGAGGCGACGCCGATCGCGATGCCGAGCCCCGATAGCGCGGCTCGCATGCGACGGGAGCGCAGGCCGAGGCTGCCGACCCGCAGGATGTCGCCGGGGAGCAGCCGGCTCGGGACGAGCGGGACGGCCGTCATGCGACCGCGTCCGCGTCGCCGGTGTTTGCGACCTGGTCGCGCACGATGCGGCCATCGCGCATCTCGACCTGCCTGGGCAGCGAAGAGGCGATCTCGTGGTCGTGGGTGACGACCACGAGCGTGGAGCCCGCGTCGTTCAGCTCTCGTAGCAGTTCCATGATCCTCTCGCCGTTGCGCGAATCGAGGTTGCCCGTCGGCTCATCGGCGAGCACGAGCGACGGTCGGTTGACGATCGCACGGGCGATCGCGACGCGCTGGCGCTCGCCGCCGGATAGCTGGTTCGGCCAGTGGCTGAGGCGGTGTCCGAGGCCGACCCGCTCGAGCGCGACGCGCGCGAGGTCGCGACGCTCGTTGGCTGGCGTGCCGCAGTAGAGAAGGCCGGTGGCGACGTTCTCGAGCGCCGACAGCGAGTCGAGCAGGAAGAACTCCTGGAATATGAAGCCGATGTGATGTGCTCGCAGCGCGGCCAGCTCCTGCGTCGAGGCGTCGTGCGCGTCGTGGCCCGCGATCCTGACGGTGCCGCGCGTGGGCCGTTCGAGCGTGCCGATGATCATCAGCAGCGTCGTCTTCCCCGACCCTGACGGGCCTACGATGGCGGCCAGCTCGCGGTCGTCGATTACGAGATCGATGCTGCGCAGCGCGGCGACCTCGTCGCCGTACTCCTTGACGACGCCGGCGAGCTCGAGCACAGGCGTACCGCCGCTCGCCTGCCCGGCAGACCATTTGTGGTCGTTCATTGGCTTGCGTTCGTGACGAGCGTTCCTTCGGGCACGCCGCTGACCGCCACGAATCCGCCCGCGTAGATCCCGGGCGTGACGGGGATAAGCTTGCGCTTCGTGCCCTGCACCTGCTCGACCGCGTAGCCACCGCTCGCGGTCGCCACGAGCGCCGTGACCGGTATCGACAGGACGCCGTTCTGGCGCTGTGTCGCGAACGCCACGCTGACCGGGGCCTGATCGAGGCCACCCCCTCGCACGTTCGAGTCGAGCGTGACTTCGACGCTCACGGTCGAGGAGTTCGAGGTGCCCGATCCGCTGGAGGCGCTCGACGAGATCGCGGCCGGCGCTACGCCGGCGATGTGCCCGGAGATCACTTCGTTGGACGGGAGCGTCACTTGCACGGCTTCACCGATGCGCGCCTCCGACTGTTTGGAGGCTTCGAGGGAGACCGTGACGACGCGCTGCAGCGACGTCGTGACGAGCGCCACGCCCGGCGAGGAGCCTTGCGTTCCGCTCCCGGCCGAGGTCGAGGACGGGCTGGCGCTCGTGCTCGACGGAGTGGCGGCGGTGGACCCGGTGCCCGCGCCAGCGCCCTTTGCGCCAGCCGTCCCGGCGCCGCCCGCCCCAGAGCCTCTATTTCCACCGCGGCTTTGCGGCTTTGACGATTTGGTGCCTTTGCCGGCGTTCCCACCGCTACCCGTGCCTCCCTCCGGCGACTTGGGTGCAGTTCCTGTCGTGGTCGGCGTCGGCGAGGCAGAGGGCGTCGGAGCGCTCGTCGTCGGCGTGGTCGCGGTCGGCGCAGCGGTGGTGGGAGTCGGCGGGGTGGTCGTGGTGGGAGCGCTCGATGTAGCTGGTTGCGTGAACGCGACGTCCTGGATGCGCACTTCGCCGGACCCGGTCGCGTCGGTGACGGTGCCCGGCAGCGCGGGCGCACGGTAGGCCGCGTTCGAGCTCGCCGCTGCTCGACCCGGTGCGTGCCTGCAGGTGGCGGTGGCGGTTTCTGTCGTCGTTGCCTGGGTGCTCGAGCTGGCCTGCGGTGTGGCGCTGCCGCCGAGGCTCAGGTACACCTTCTGCACGCGTCTGGGTCCGGGTTGAAAGACAATGCGCCCGAACTCGATTTCACCAGTCTGCTCAAGACCGTGGGCGTCCTGCCAGCGCTTGACCGCGGCCTCCGTCGCTTCGCTGAAGTGATCGCCCAGTTCGATTTCGTGGTTGGGGTCGTATCCCATTGTGCGCAGGTCGCGGTTGAGCTGGGTGACGTCGGTGCCGTCGCTCATACCGGTCTTGAGGGCGCGCCGCACGGGCTGGGTGCCGTCGAGGAGGTAGACGCCGTTGCCTTCGACCCGGTAGAGGGCGTGGTCGGGGTAGATCACAGTCCCGGTGCTTGGTACCCATGTGACCGTGCCCGCGAGGCGCCCGTAGACGTTGAGGTTGCCGCAGTAGCCGAGTGTGCCGGTCTGGATATCGGTTTCAACGAGGTCTCGCCGCTGGACGATTGCGGTGGCGGTGCCTTCGATCGCTCGTGGCGGGGCGGCATTCGAGCTTCCGCCGCCGCTAAGGATCACGAGGCCGATGCCGCCTGCGAGGAAGGCGGCCGCGATACCCGCGGCGACGAGCCACGATCCTTTGCTGAGCTTTCTAGAACGGCGGGCACCGCCATCGGCCGGATCTCCGTCACGATCGCGGTGAGAGTCCGGTGCTGCTCGTTTGGGAAGGTTCATCAGGCTCGGTCAGTGCCTGGACGGCAGCGCCTGCTTGCATTTGCTGTTGGCTTGTTGGAATGCTGGGTTGGATTCGAGTTCGGTGATCGCCTGGCGGAACGTCACCAATCGCCGATGCTGGTTCCCGTCGGTTCGGGCACGTTCAGCCCGTTTGAGCGCAGGCAACGGGCGTAGTTGACGAAGCCTTCGCGGAGTTCGTTTTGCTGCGAGGGCGAGGAGCCGTTGGCGAAAGCGCCAGCCTGATACTTCCCGCACGCAGACAGCGCGGCCTGGAGTGTGTTCTGGGGAACGCTCTTGAGGGCGTTGGAGCCGCTGATGTCTTTGTCGGGGATGTTGACCCCGTGTTCGCGCATGCACTGCGTGAACTTCAGGCGTTCGGTTTCCTGCTTTGACCCGCCGGTGCTGGCCCCTGCGGAACCGTTCGAGGGGCCGCTGGATCCACCGCACGCCGCCAGCGCCAGGCACGCACCTAGGGCAGCGACCACACTGATCGCGCCTCTGGCTCTCCGGGCTGGAGGAAGTTGCGGACGATTGCTCTCAGAACGTTTCACCTTCGGATCTCCCTCGTTCGTGATGATCTTGCTATCGAGACTGTTACTCTAGCAAGACTAACCGGTTGGGTGTGATCCGCGTGAACGCTGTGCAACAGTTTGGGTCGGCCCGCGACAGGCCCGGTAGGCAGCGAGCGCCATGTCCTGACTATGTCCATAGCGAGAACACACTCCAAACGAGCCGTGACCACAGCGCGAGACGGCTCGCCCGACACCTCGCCGGTGCGCCTTGATGAGGAGCGCAAGCGCCTGCTGGCCGCGATCCTCGAGCTCTCTGCGCTGATACGCCGCCCAGAGCCCCGTCGCCGAGGACCGTCATCGCGATTGGGTCTAGGCCGAGCGATGCAAGAGCACGACCTAGAGCAGCGGCACGCCAGCACGCTGCTGACCGTGGCGCTCTACGGACCGATGACGATCACGCAGGTCGCCAAGCGCCATCACGTAACGCTCAAGACCGCGAGCCTGATCGCCGTCGAGCTAGAGCGGGCCGGCCTCATCGAGCGTCGCGAGGACCCAGCAGACCGTCGCCGCACGATCGTCACGATCGCCAAAGGCAAGCAACGAATAGTCGAGAAGGGTCTGAACAGCCGAGCGGCACGACTCCAGCGCACACTCGATCGGCTCACCCCCACACAACGCGAAGGCCTGATCACCGGACTCGAGGTGCTCGCCGAAGAAGATGGCCCGCGACCACGAGCAAACCAACCCAGACACAAACCCCCAAGCAGGATCGAACAAAACCAGATAACCGGAGCGTCCCAGGACAGCACCTCCCGGTTGCAACGACACCCGCATGCCTGAACAGAGAAGCGGTCAGGCAGCGCCACACGCACGGTCGCAGACGACCGACTAGCGGGTCAAGTGACCCGCCGGTTGCTTTCGCGGGCGGGTCAGGACTTGACGCCGCAGCGCCGACCTCACTGCCAAGCCCATAACACTCACTTCGACAGGTCCCTACCGAAGTGAGTGTCCATCCCTTTGCGTTAGCGGTCGTCCGGTACTCTCACTCCCAGGTGTGCGGGTCGCGGGATTGCTGGCCCTGGCCATTGGAGCGAAATCTGGCGAGCTGTATCGACCTGAAATACTGCGCGCGAATATCAAGGCCGGGCACTCCGGGCGCCCATGGTGATCGCGATGACGGTCCGGACTGGGACGCACCGTCGCGTTCGTCGAGGGCACCGAGCAGCAGGAGGAGTCAGTGGTTGGCGGGTGCGGCGCTGATATCCGCCAGGGCTGAGCGTCCGTCGCGCTCGATCGCGAGATCGCCGATCCATACGACTCCGACAGGGTGTCCGTCCTCGACGACGGGCAGTCGGCGAATGTGACGCTCGCGCATGATCTCGACTGCGCGGTTCACGTCATCTTCTGGCGAGACGGTGGCGAGTTGCTCCTGTGAGCAGATATCGGCGAGCGGGACCTCGGTTGGGTTGCGGTTCTGGGCGATCGCTCGGATCACGATGTCCCTGTCGGTCACGACTCCGCAGATGCGCTCGCCGTCGTCCTCGGTAACGAGGATCGCCCCCGTGTCGCGCTCGCTCATGGCTCGTGCCGCATCGGAAGCAAGCGAGGACTTGTCCAACGTCACCGGGTCGGGGCTCATCACCTCGCGAACTGCTTGCGCGCTCATATAATTACTCCTGTCTCAGTTGGATTGGGTACCAGAACTTTTCATTCGCTGAACTTCGCAGCATCTCAGTCTGTGCTTGAGAGAACGGCTCGGATTGACCTGGGCAGCAGATGCTCGACCTTGGACAGCTCGCCGCCGCTGAGGTGCTTGCCCAGGACACGTGTGCTCGCTGCCGCCGCGAGGGACGCCTCGGTCTCGCCGGCCAGCTGCGCCGAGTCCGCCAGACGAGTCAAGAATGCGTGGCGGTCGCGGTAGCTCTCGGGCGCTTTGGCGGGAGACCAGCCCTCGTAGAAGACGCCTCGCAGGAAGTGAGGTAGCTGTGCCGCTAGGTGGGCGGCCTCCTCGATGGTGATGCGGTCGCGAATCAGGTGAAGATAGGCGCGCAGAACGCGGTAGGCGTACCGCGGGTCCTCGACGCCCAGCTCTTCGCCGAGGTCGTTGAGCCATGCCTCGGTCTTATGGTTGCTGCGGTCGAGAATGCCAAGCGAAGCCGTATGCACTCTTCCCTTTCCTTCGCGACGAGCGTCTCCAGGGATGCCTACCCGCCGGGGCAGACACCCAAACGGCGGTCTCCTCGTTCGTTCGTCTCTGGGCGCTCAGCGGCACCATCCACAGACCTCACGCTGCGTTTGATCGGTCACAGTTAGGGTTTGCCCGGCTCAACGTCATCTGACTCCGAGAGGCTGCTGGCCCTGCTGCGAGGGCACATTCGCGATGAGCGGGTGCTCGCCGCGATCGCCGCGGTACCGCGCGAGCTATTCGTAGCAGCAGAGCTGCGCGACCGGGCGTGGCAGAATCGGCCGTTGCCGATCGGTCACGGGCAGACGATCTCCCAGCCGCTGATCGTCGCTGGCATGTGTGAGGCGCTCCACCTCACAGGCGATGAGCGGATCCTCGATGTCGGCAGCGGCTCTGGCTATCACGCCGCGATCCTCGCGTCTCTGGGGCGGTCCGTGGTGAGCATCGAGCGTGATCCCGCACTGTCTGAGCTGGCACGGCAAAACCTCGCCGCGGCGCATATCGAGAACGTGACGCTAGTGACCGGCGACGGCGCAAAGGGCTATGCAGCGCGGGCGCCGTATGACGCGATCAATGTCGCGGCCGCCGCGTCTGGAGGACTGCCGTGTGCGTTGCTCGAACAGCTCGCTCGCGGTGGCAGGTTGATCGCGCCAATCGACCGTGGTACACAGCGGCTGATCCTAGCCCGAGTCACCGAAACGGGCTTGCTGTACAGCGACCTGGGCCCGGTGCGGTTCGTGCCCCTCGACAGCGCCTAGATCGGGGTTCGGCGTTTTTGGCGCGCGGCGGTCGGGTAGGTGATGATTAGGTGAGAAAGGGTGATGAGGATGCTCACAAGACCCAGCGCCGCACCAAAGAAGACGGACGATGTGCATTGCGGTGACTACTACCACTCAGATCATCATCTCTACCGCGTAGAGCACGCCCACGGCGACCGGATCCTAGTCGAGGACTGCGCGAGCGAGGAATTGTTCGAGCTCCCCGCAAGCGACCTGCGCCGCCTGATCCCGACGCACCCGCAAGAAAGTGCGCCTAGCTGAGATTCCCCGCCTGGGCGTCCTTCGGCGTGCTTGATCAGCCGGCGGGCTCGCGGTTAGGTTCCCTTGGAGTCTGTGGTAGCCACAGGTGTGAGGTCATCGTCCTCGGCTTGCTGGTGGCATAGGTGGTTTGAGGAGTCCGCCCGCGAGCAGGATCTCACGCTCACGGGGAGTGAAGTCGTGGGTGAGCTTGATCTCACGGGCCGGTTCTTGGACGTGGGCGGTGATCTCACTGGCGCCGTCGGCGGACTCGTTACGGACATTGAGGGGGTGTCCAGATCTCGGTCCGCGGATCAGATCGCACGTCGGTCATGCCGGCGGAAAGTATCACCCCCGTTAGCAAACGCGGGAGCCCCGCGAGCCAGCGTTGATCGCGGCTCGCGAGGCTCACCCCGCGGCGGCTCGTGCGGAGCCCGGGGGGTTACGCGACGCCCGCGAGGTCGTGCTCACGCTCCCGCTCCCGATGCTCTGGTACCGCGAGGGAGTGCACGACGCGCTCGGTCGAGAGCTCGTGCGCTGTCAGGCCGGCTACGGCGAGTGCCACGAGACCGATGCCAGAGGCGAAGCCGAGCCATGTGACCGCCGCCCCGGCGAACACTGCGCTGGCGATGATCGTCCAGGCGCCGAGCAGCGTGAACAGATAGTCCAGTCCACGTTGAGTGCTTCCGCGTGAGGGGATCGCCACGCCAGGAGCGCTGAGGAGGATCGTCGCGATGCCCACGCCAAGCATCACCCACATAAATAGGCCGACGCTGAACGCCTGGGATACAACCACCAGAGCGCCACCGATGAGCATGAGGATCAGGTTTGTTAGATAGCGAGTACTCATTTCGTTTGCCTCCAGTCTTAGGACACCCGAATCATATCAGACTGAGCGGTCAATATGAGCGCTCAGTGAGATCGCTCAGACTGCTTGTTTTTGTGGCCGGTATGGGTCATACTGGACGCATGGCGGCGACGCTGACGAACACCGGCCGTGTGCTGCTCGGGATGATCGCCGAGGGTCACGGCACGGGCTACGCGATCAAGGCCGAGATCGAGCGCTCGACCCGTTTTTACTGGGGCGCGAGCATCGGCGGGATCTACCCAGAGCTGCGACGTCTACAAGAAGCGGGGCTCGTGAGCCGCCGCGAGGATCCCCGCGGCGAGTCTCGTCGCCACGCCTACCTGCTCACACCCGCCGGTCGCGACGCGCTGCGCGCGTGGCTGGTCCATCCCGAAGAGGACGTGATCGAGATGCGCAACGAGGGCCTGTTGAAGCTCCGCTTCGCCGGTGTGCTGGACCCCGCGGAGCGCCCAGCGGTGGTGCGGCGCATGCGCGACTACCACGCCGGGCGCGTGAAGCTACTGCAGCACCGGCTTGCTGGCGATGATTTCGATGATCCCTACCACCGGCTGACCACCGAGTACGCGCTCAGCTGGAACACGTGGGCACGAGACTGGTGCGACGCCACACTCGCCATCCTCTCGCGCGAGCGCGCAACCAAACGCCGGCGCCCATCACGCGCGATCCTCGCGACCTGACGCGGCTCCGGACGATTGTTGGTGCTCCAGAGATAGCGCCGATGCCAGCCTCGATCTCCACTCGCTGCCGTGCAGAATCGACCGGACACGACATCCTCGGCCACACGTTCGGAGGTCCGATTGCCCATCGACGCACCGTCGGGTGCTGACGCTTCTTTTTACACCGGAGGGGATGCTTTGTCGTCGGTCACCGGCGCATCTTCGGCTCGCCCGAGATTCGCCACCGACAGAGAGTGCGATGAACTCGAAGGGCCGGCGTGGGCTGCGGCTGGGGACAGTGCGTGGCGAGCGTTATCGGCTCGGCGTGGTCTCCTGCGCAGCTCGGCGATGAATCGTTGCAGCTGCATCGCGTCGCGAGCCGACGCGACGCGGGCGCCTATCCGTGTTCGCGGCCTGTGATCCTGCTCGGTCGCGGCTGATCGGTGCTGAAAGTTCAGGTACCCATCGATGCCGGCCACCTCGAATACACGCTGAATCGCCGGTGGACCCGGGATCACGAGGAACTCGCGTCCTTCGCGGCGGGCCTGGCCGTCGAGCTTGAGGATCAGGTGCAGTCCGGTGGAATCGATGAACTTCAGGCGGCGCAGGTCGAGCACGAGCCGCTCGTAGCCCACATCGCGCAGCTCTTTGATCTGACTGGCTAGCTCCGGGACGGTGGCGAGGTCCAGTTCGCCGATCGGCACGACACGGACGGCGTCGCGGCCGAGCTCCACCTCAACGTAGAACGGCTCCACAACCGACTTAGGAAGACGGGCGATGCTAGTCATGACGCAACACTCCTCTAGAAGACTCGAAAGACTCTGACGAGGTGTTCAGCGCCCCCTCGAGGAAATGGAGGACGCGACCGCCACGGGATATCTCACCATGCCTTCCACCACCAGCGGGGCGGACGACACTGACGCGACGATAGCATCGGCTCAGATGCCGCGCAACGTTGGGCGAGAGCGACGCGCGCAATCATCCTATCGGGCGGTTTCAGGCTGTCGGCGCGTCGGGCTGCGGCGGCCCGTCGGCGCGCAGCGGCTCGAGCACGACACTCTCGATCGCGAGGTCGGGATCGATGTGGTTGGCGCTCAAAAACGCGATCACGTGCCGGCCCGTGAGCTCCTCGATGGCGGTGACGATCGCGGAGCGCATCGTGCGCTGATACATCATCCGTGTCGCTAGAACGTGCATTTCCTCGCCGTCGTTGACGAGGACCCGCTCGCCCTGGGTGAGCGTGTCGCGAAGGACGATTGTGATCAGGTCGTCCTGTATGTAGGTGCGGGCCTGCGTCGAGCCCCGCCCGGTGTACTCGTTCAGGACACGCACGACCATGTTCGAGATCGCATGACCAAGGCCACCGCGCCCGTGCATGGGCGATCCAGACGCCTGCCTGTCGGCCACGAGTCTCTCAAGTTCCGCTCCGATTCTTGGCTGGCCGCCCGCAAGGTAGAAGGGGAGCCTTGAAGGACCCGACGCGCGTACCATGCAGCGTAACAGCGCCACCGGCTCACCGTCTGATGCCTACGGGAACGGCGCGGTCCAGCTTCCGTCAGCCGAAAGTCCGGGGCGGACAGGGTGTGGTCAGAGGTGACGAGACGTGGTTGCTGGCGGCAGGACAGAGCGGGTTGCGCGTTAATCGTTGAGTCCGGGTGGCTGCATCACCACCAACGATCGGCGCGAGAACCCCGCACAATGGTGCGCGCGTGTGCATTGGTCGAGCGCGTTGAGTACGTCGCGCAGCGCGACTTGGTCCAACGGTCTCGCTAGGTGCTCGCTGTAAGTCGAGCGGGCACTGCTGCTGCAGTTTCGGTGTCCCTCGCGTCCGGCCCCGGGAGGAAGGCCGAGGTGTACAGTGTGAGAACCTCGTCATAGCGCGTCTCGATGACCGTGTAGCTCACGCCGGGATAGTGTCGCCCCCCGGCGTTCAGGTTCGCCAGGAACGCCGAGCCCACGAACTGTTCTTCGCGCGACGGTCCGCAGACGAGTTCGAGCCCGCCCGTCGTCGGACCGCCCGGCAACAGCGCCCCTCACGAGGAGCGGCAAGGCTTCTTCGTGTGATCAGCAAACCCGCGGCTATACGGCGAATCGTCGCGGGGCTTGACTGGCTGGCGATCGTTGAGCCGGGGACATGGGTTTGCCCGTCGGAGCCGGCCGAACCCGCGGTGGTGCACCTGACCTTTCGCGACAGCGCCCGGAAAGTTCTCGCAGAAGCCGTACAGGCTGCCGGAACCGAGGTCGGCAACTGCGATCCGATGTACTTCACCATCGAAGCACGCGAACAGAAACCGTTCGCTGAAGGCGCGAGCGTGATCAATACCGTCAGCGAGATACTGGCCACTCGATTGCTGGCGGGCTAAGAACCCGGTCATGTTTCAGACGCGCGCGGCAGATACCGACCGAGCTGGACAACCAGCTGGCGTAGCAGCTCCGGGTGCAGAGTTTCTCGGAATACGCGGAATGCAATGCGCCGAAGGGTTGTGCTCCCATACGGGGGCTTCTATGTTTCCTGGACACGGAACTGAGTCGTAAAGAGCGAGGCCATTAGAGGTGTGAGGCCGCGCCACCCAAACCACAACGCCGCAAGGCGGGGTGTGAGCCGGACCGGTTTTGACGGAGAGCGTGGTTAGTAGGTTTTCTTTCTCATGATGTGGTGGTCAGGGCTGTGCTTTTCACAGCGTAGAGTTCTTCGATCTCGCGGGGTGGACGGTCGTCGAGGTTTTCGTGTAGGCGGGTGTTGTTGAACCAGGCGATGTACTCGACGATCGCGAGCTCCAGCTGGCTTCGGGTGCGCCACACGCGGTCGGCGATGAGCTCCGTCTTGAAGCTGTCGAGGAAGCTCTCAGCCATCGAATTGTCGTAGGCGTCGCCGGTACTCCCGACCGACGCGAGGACGTCGTGGTCGGTGAGCGTCTGCGTGTAGTCCCCGGACAGATATTGCGACCCGCGGTCCGAATGGTGAACGAGGCGTACCTCCTCGACACGCTCCCGCGTTGAGAGCGCCATCCGGAGCGCGTCGAGCACCAGCGTGGTGCGCATATGGCTCGCGAACTGCCAGCCGACGACCATGCGGCTGTAGACGTCGATCACGAAGACGGGAGAACACAACGCCCTCCCAGCAGCGCAGATACGAGAAGTCCGCCACCCACAACTCGTTCGGGCTCGAGGCCGTGAAGTCCCGTTTGACCAAGTCGGGCCGCCGGCGGGCATCGAGATCTGGCGTGGTCGTCCGCCACGGCTTGCCGCGGCGCTTGGCGCCCTGGATGCCGTTCGCGCGCATCAGCCGCTGCACCTGACACCGCGGCGCGTGCTCCCCGGCGCGCGTGAGCGCCTTCCACGTTCGTCGGTAACCGTAGGCGCAGTAGTTCGCCTCGTGCACCTCACGGATCCGCGCGAGCAGCCGCTCATCCTCGACCTCGCGGGCCGAGCGCTCGCCCGTCTTTCGCTGGTAGTAAGCGGACGCCGACACGCCCAAGGTGCTGCAGATCGGCTCGACCCCGAAGCGCTCGCGGTGCTCCTCGATATACGCGCTCACTTCGTTCGGTCTGGGTCGAGCTCCTTCGCGAAAAACACGCTCGCCGACTTCAGGATCTCGTTCGCGCGACGCAGCTCGAAGTTCTCGCGGCGCAGCTTGCGGATCTCCTCGCGCTCCCCATCACTCAGCGTGTCCTTGCGCCGGCCCTCGTTCGCTTCGACTCGACGCACGTAGACCCTGAGCGTCTCAGACGGGAGACCCAGATCACGCGCGACATGCGCGATCGGGCGCCCCGACTCGAACACCAGCCGCATCGCGCGCTCCAACAACTCCTCGGGGTACTTCCTCGAATGTGCCATACCAGAAGGCTCTCCTCTCCCGCGGACGAAACCACGGAATCAAGCCTCCGTCAAAACCGGCCTGGCTCATCTCAGGCCCGGCGTTAGGTTGGGTGTACGACGATTGGTTGGGTGGCTTCGGCGTTCGCGGTTGGGATGAGGTGGTATTGGACTATGTATCCGAGGCTCTCGGCGTAGCGATCGAGGGTTGAGATCTTTGCGTCGAGGGCTGTGCTCTCAAGTCGTGCGACGAAAGACTGGGAGGTGTCCATTGCTGCGGCGATGGCGGTCTGGGAGCGGTTTTGCTGCTCGCGCTGCTCGGCCAGGGCTCGGAGTAGTTCTCGGCGTCTGTGGGCGGCGTCGAGGAGGCGCGGAAAGTCGGGGTTGCGCGCCGTCCGCTTGTCGATCATCTTGTCTAGAAAGTCGCGCTCGGGCATCGGTTTACCTATCGTAGATATCTCAGAGGATATCTCTTATAAGAGATCATAGCAGGGCTTAGGGTCACTGCGGCCGAGTAGCGCGGTGAAGCGCTAAGCCCGCTGGCCAGCGAGCGTGTCAGGGCCTAGCCGCTGGGTGTGAGCACGTGGATCCGGACGGCATTGGGTCCGAGGTCCATGGCCGCATAGATGACGTCAGGATCGAGGTTGACATCGCCAGGCCACGCGATGGTGCCGGTGTCCTCGTCCACCTTGACCTGCTCGAAGATGGCGGTCTCGCGAAGCGCAGAGAACGCCGGAGTCCCGAGCAGTGGTGTGATGTCCACGTCGCGAACCTCGCCGTCCGCGAACACGATCCGAACGGTGTGCTTGGGCCGTGGGATCACGGCGACCATTTCAGGAGCAATCGCGGGTTCCATCACAACGAATGGTAGCGTCCGATTGGGTGTTCGCCACGACGCGCCCGCTCCCAGTCAACAAGCAGCTCCTGCCGATATTTCTCGCACCAGTCCTTTGCCACCGCGACCTTCGCCGGCGGCAGCTTGCCGGTCAGTAGGGCGCCGTCGTCAATCCTCAGCCGTGCGCTCTGTACACCAGGATTCCCCACACGCCCCGCATAAACGTGGACGTGTGGAGGCGGATGATCATTGAAGAAGATCTTGAAGGTCAGGCCGTCGAAGCGCGCGAGCGTTGGCATCGTCTTAAACTACGACAGTTGCTCAACGGGACCGCGACTCGACGCGGTCTTGTAGTCGCGCCAGCGCCGCCGCACCGGAGGCCCCGTGCTCACAGATGGGTTGGGCTTCTGCTCAGCACGTTTGCGGGCGGTCATTGGCCAAAGTTAGACAGCGCCCCGGACCCCGCCGAGGATGCGCCACGGTTTGGTATTTGGGGGCCCTGTGTCCATGGGAGTCGCTTGATCGCGCCGCGCAGCTGGTGGGCGTTTACGCGGGTGTAGCGCTGTGTGGAGTCCAGGTGCTTGTGCCCGAGTAGCTCCTGGATCTGGCGCAGGTTCGCCCCGACGTCCAGGAGCTCGGTAGCGAACACGTGGCGCAGGGTGTGCGGTGTGATCTTCTTGCGCTTGTTGACGCCCGCCGCGGTGGCGTAGCGACGGAACGTGATCGCCATGATGTTCGAGTTCAAGCGCCTACCGAGGACGCCGAGGAACAGCGCCGGATCGTCGGAGTCCTGCCGGGTGGCGGCGTAGGCGAGAAACAGTGGCACGAGACCTGGGTGGATCGGCACGACCCGGTCCCGTCCGCCCTTGGCGTTGCGCACACGAATCAGCAAGCTCATGCCGAGCGGCGGCCTGCCCGGCGGCCCCGGCTCGGAACCACCCTCCGCACAGACGCTGGCGAGGTTTCTCAAGATCGCACAGTGCATGCGCAAGCACGGCGTCCCCGACTTCCCCCGACCCTCGGACCCCTCCAACCCGTTGGCTCCGGCCGCGGCGGCGGGCTCAGCGATATCGAAGGAGTGATCCTCCTGTTCCCCACCACGATCGACCAGCAATCGCCCGTGTTCATACGGGCGGCAGCCGCCTGCGGGTTCCCGCTACACAACCACTGATGACCGCCTCACTCTGATAAGCGAGCGTCCCGACCAACGCTGCGTAGACGATCGAGTTGGACGAGGAGCAGCAGAGTTGGTGGTTGGAGTGCTTGCGGTGGTGTGCGTGTCTGAACGGTTGTTTGACAATCGCTTAGCGGATTAGCGCTGTTTAGTTTTGGCTGGTGTGTTTGGGCCGGGCCGCGAGAATGGATCGCTGCTACAGGCCTTTCCGATGGGTCACCCTAAGTTGTTGATCGTTACTCGCGTGGATCGCGTGTGACTTCTGTTTCCCCCTTTTTCGTCGATGACCCTGGGGTCCTTGACTGAAGTTCGCGAACGTAAGAGAGCGGGCTTCAGTCAAGGAACGCGAGCGTTCCGCAGACGAAAAAAGGGAGGTATCGTGGCTGGCGCAGCCGGGCCACACTTCCTGGTAGGGCGCCGGAGGATGAGGCGTTCTACCCGTCACCCGACCCGGCATGGATGTCGGGATCAGAGGGTGACTAACTTCAGAGCACCGAAGGTGCTCATTGCTCTTCAGCCCGAAGGCTAACTGTCTTTCTCTTGACTTGATAGATCCCCTGTTCGAGGGTCTTTCGTGGCAGTGTTGCTATGCACGTAGTGCGGGAGCGAAGCGGTCAAGAGACGCAGTGTGCTGATGTCTTCTGTAGCGCTGAAGGCGCGCTCTGCCACCGCGCCGACATGAAACGCGTCACCGACGCGCAGCCGGTGACGCTCTGCCAGAGGCGCGGCAGGATTCGTTTGGGGTCCTGCGCGGGCGCGCCTTCGTCGCCATACATCCGCCAAACATCGGCCTGTCTATAAGGGGTTGGCGTCGCGCGACGCGTCTATGCAAATCGAACAGGAGGTTCTTCCATGTCACATCTCAGGCCGGTCCGCTTGGTGGGCGCCCTGGTCGCGGTCGCGGCCCTGGCAGCGATTACGACCGCCGGCATCGCCCTCGCGCAGAACGGGCACCATCACGCCAAACACCATCGTAGCCACCACGCCAAGACCAGCGGCGCCGGCGGCGCGTGTCCGGCGGCGCCGTCCAACCCGAAGGGCACCGGGCGGTCCGGTGGAGTGGCCCTGCCGGAGTCCGAAGCCGAAAAAGAAACGCGCGCCGAGAAGGAAGCGTTCGCCAAGAACCACCCGCCCGCCGAAACCGAAAACGCATCGCCGGCTGAAAAGGCGGCGCGCGCCGAAAAGGAAGCGCTCGCGAAGTTGACGCAGTCATGCGCGGCGTCGGTGGCCGCCAAGAAGAGCTCATAATCGGCGCGCCGCGCGGTTGACGCGCCCGCCTTATCAGACGCTCGCCTGGCCCGGGTCAATCCTGGGCCGGGCGAGCCTACGATTGTCCTTATGCGCGTTCTGATCGTCGAGGATGAGAGTGACATGGCGGCGGCGCTTTCGCGCGGGCTGCGCCGCGAGGGGCTTGCGGTAGACGCGGCCGAGGACGGCCAGGAGGCGCTCCTGAAGGCGACCCTCGCGAGCTACGACGTCGTGGTGCTCGACCGCGACCTCCCCTTGGTTCACGGCGACGAGGTGTGCCGTCGGCTGAACGAACTCGACCAACCGCCGGCGGTGCTGATGCTGACAGCCGCGGGCGAGGTCGCAGATCGGGTGGCGGGGCTTGCCGTCGGGGCCGATGACTATCTCGGCAAGCCGTTCTCCTTCGCGGAGCTCACCGCGCGGGTGCTCGCGCTCGGGCGCCGCGTGCACCGCCCGCGCCCACCGGTCCTGTGCGTCGCCGATGTCGAACTCGACACTGCGCGCCGGCAAGCGCGGCGGGGTGTGCGGGATTTGCGGCTGAGCGCCAAGGAGTTCGGTGTACTTGAAGCGCTGGTCGTAGCGGACGGAGCGCTTCTGAGCACGGAGGAGTTGCTCGCGCGTGTGTGGGATGAGAACGCTGACCCGTTCACCGCGGCGGTGCGCGTCACGATGTCCTCGCTGCGGCGCAAGCTCGGCAAGCCGCCGCTGATCGAGACGCTGCCCGGCGCCGGCTACCGGATCGCAGACAGCGCGTGAGCCGGTTTAGCCTTCGACTCCGGCTTGCGTTGCTGATTGGCCTCATGCTGTTGGTCTGCGGGGCCGCGCTGCTTGCGGTCAGCTACGGGCTCGTGAGTTCCAACCTGCACACTCCGCTTGAAGGCGCGCTACCGCCAGTCCCGGGCGAGATCCGCAACCCCGAAGCGAAGCTTGCGGGGGCTTCGCCGGAGCGTGCCACCAAGGAAGCAGCCGCCTCGAAGCGTGCGGCACCGTCCATGCCAAAGTCCGCCGGGCAATCCCCTATCTCCGTCAGGCGATCCTCTATCAGGGTTTCGCAGGCGCGTGCTGCCAAGGAAGCAGCCGCGAAGGCGGCGCAGACGGCACTCACGAATCGGACGCTCGGTCATCTCGTCACTCAGTATCTGGCGGTCCTCGCTGGCATCGTGCTGGTCTCGGTCGCGCTCGGCTGGCTGCTGGCCGGGCGGCTGCTGCGCTCGGTACGAAGGATCACATCGGTGGCCGAGCGCGTCACCGGCAGGAACCTCAATGAGCGGATCGGCCTGGAGGGACCCCGAGATGAGCTGCGTGAGCTGGCGGACGCCTTCGACGGTATGCTCGCGCGGCTGGATGCAGTGTTCGGGGCACAGCGGCGGTTTGTCGCGGACGCCTCACACGAGCTGCGCACACCGCTCGCCGCGATGCGAGCCGAGGTCGAGGTGCTGGCCGCCGACCCGCACGCCGCCGTCGGCGATGTCGAGGCGGCGACGCTCGTGCTCCGACGCCAGCTCCACCGTAGCGAGGAGCTGATCGAGGCACTTCTGGCGCTGGCCCGCAGCGAGCCCGAGCTTCTCGCCTGCGAGCCTGTCGATCTCGCCGAGATCGCCCGCAAAGCGCTCGATGACGCCGCGACCAAAGCGGCTGCCCGCCGCCTGCTGATCGACATCCAGCTAGCGTCGGCAACGGTGCTCGCCGACCGCCGGCTGCTGAGCCTCTTGGTCGGCAACCTGGTGGGCAACGCGGTCAAGCACAACTGCGAAGGCGGCTGGCTTGAGCTTCGCACCACCCTCAACGCCGAACGAGCGGTGCTCGTCCTCGCCAACAGCGGCCCTGTCATGGCCGCCGCGGAGGTAGGCGACCTCACGCAGGCTTTTCGGCGTGGCGGAAGGGCACGCGTTGGTGACGGGCACGGTCTCGGACTAGCGATCGTCGCGGCCGTCACCCACGCTCACAACGGCGAGTTGACGATCGAGCCCATCGGCGAGGGCGGCCTGCGGGTCCAGGTGAGCCTCCCGCTCGCAGTAGATGCCTCGCTTGATAGTCCCGCAGCGTCGAACACGAACGGCGCGATTGCGCCCGCGAACAATCGCAGCGGGTGAGCGTAAAGTCAGCTCTGACTGCACGGGTGACTTGCTCCCCAAGTCAACGATTAGCGGTGTCAAGTGACCCTATGGCCGGCTTCGTGGGTTCGGTAAGGACTTGACGCCGCGCGGCGCTGATCCCTCTACTCAGCCCATAATGCTCGACGAGATCGCTTGACGCCGGAGAGGCGCGACATGCATCTTTTTCTCGCAACGTGCGGAAGTTTCCCCCTGCGAGAAGCTCGGGATCCTGCTTGCCCGGGTATGTGTAAAGGTAGACGCGGAACCGAGCCGTAAAGAGCGAGGCCATTAGAGGTGTGAGGCCGCGCCACCCAAGCCGACGCGCCCTCACAGGCGCGATGATGAGGGTTTCTCAAGCGGCCCGGAACCGCGTCGCTTCTCTGCCGCTGCCCGCGGCACGACAGCGGCGTTACCGCTTCGTGGCTGTGTGCCGCTCATCGGGGTTCGCTGGCGGACGCTGGTGTACGCGACGAGCAGCGGCGCCGGGTCGTCGTCCGGTGGCGGTGTTTTCGGAGACGCTGATCTAGGTGCGGTGCTGTGAGCCTTGAGTTCCTCGAGATAGACGGAGGATCACCTCCTCTGGTTTTAGGCGAAGCGTGATCTAGAGATCCGGGACCAAGTCATACTGATGCAGAACGAGAGAGGAGGTGATCCTCATCGCGAAGCGTGCGGAGCGCTTGCATCACTGTCAGCTGGTCGCTGGTACAGCTTGGGTGGCCGTGAGCTCCATCACTGGCCGAGCTCTGTTGGGCGTCGTACTGCTTATCCTGAATGGTTGTGTTTCTGCGTTGCAGGTGACTTCAGGAAGCTAGCTTGCCAAGCCAATACGACAACTTCGACAAAGATCGACGACCGCGCTAGCGGGCGGCGCGTGACCGACTGCTTGCCCGGGAGATTGAGCTACGTCACTCAATGGAGGCACTCGCCGCTGTCAGGCGCGAGCTGCCGGCGGGTGGAGAGCTCCCGGAGGATTACGTCTTTCAGGAGGCCGGCGCAGATGGTGGGCAGGCCGATGTGAGATTGTCGGAGCTGTTTGACCCGGCCAAGGACTCGCTGGTGATCTACAGCATGATGTTCCCGCGCGACCCAGGCGACACATCGGCGGGGCCGCAGGTAGGAAAGACCGCGCTTCTGGCGCTAGAGGAGGGCCCGTGTCCTTCGTGTACGGCGCTACTTGACCAGCTCGATGGTGCTGCCGAGCACGCCCGGCAACACATCAGCTTTCGTTGTCGTTGCAAAGACGTCACTCTCGCGTCTACTCACCTTCGCCGAGGAGCGTGGCTGGCGTCGCCTGCGTCTGCTGTCCTGCGCCACCAACACCTATAACTGCGACTATCACGCCGAAACCACCGAGGGATTCCAACGGCCGATGCTCAACGTCTTTCACCGAGAGCCGGACGGCATCCGACGCTTCTGGGGCTCGGAGCTGCTCTACGGCCCAAGCCGACGAAGACCAGGACCCGCGTCATGTTGGCACCATCGAGCCGCTCTGGAATCTGTTGGATCTCACCCCCGAGGGACGTCCAAGCGACCGGTATGAGCAGCTGAGCTACCCATGAGGCAAGCAGGGCATGGCCTCGATCACGAAGCCTGAGTGGGCCGGCCGACATCGGCTGTTTGATGTTCGCCTTTCAACCCTGTGGGAGCCCGCGAAGTGCTCAGGCGTGTGAGAGCGTCGCGTTGGCGCGTTCGGACTCGCGCTGCAGGCATGCGAGGAACGCCTTGACGACGATCGGGTCGAACTGGCCTGGAGTGCAGCGTTTTAGCTCGATGCAAGCGGCGGCCTGGCCGATCGAGGAACGGTAGGCGCGGTCGCTGGTCATCGCCTCATAGGCGTCGGCCACGGCGAGGATGCGAGCCTCCAGTGGGATCTCCTCGCCGGAGAGTCCGAGCGGATAGCCGCGTCCGTCTGGGCGCTCGTGATGGGCGCCGACCCAGGCGCGCACGTCGGCGAAGCTCGCGTGCTCGAGGATCTGCGCCCCGAGCTCTGGGTGGCGCCGGATGATCGCGAACTCCTGTGCGGTGAGCTTCGCGGGCTTTCTGAGAATGCTGTCGGGGACGCCCACCTTGCCGATGTCGTGCAGCATGCCGGCCAGTCGCACCCGGCTTATCCGTTGTTGTGACAGGCCGAGCTCGCGGGCCATCATCTCGGCGTAGCGCCCGACCGTCTCGGAGTGCCGAGCGCTGCCGCTGAAGCGCAGATCCACGGCCTCGGCGAGGTCGAGCATCACCGCGATGAAGCGCTCGGCCTCGATGTCCCTGAGCTCGCTGCCAGCCCGATCCTGTTGGCCCAGGAGCGGGCTGTGCAGCACAGTCCTGTTGCGACCGCTGTCCTTCGCCGCATATAGCGCCTCGTCGGCAGCACGCAGCAACGAGGCGGCAGTCTCACCATGCTGGGGGTAGCTTGCCACGCCGAAGCTGATCGTGATCGGGACGGAGTCCCCGGCGAGCTCCTCACGCAGAGCGCACCGTAGGCGCTCGGCAAGCACGAATGCGTCATCCTGGGCCGTGTTGGGGAGGATCAGCGCGAACTCCTCTCCGCCGATGCGGGCCGCGAAGTCGATCTGGCGCTTATGCTCGTTCAGCACCCGCGCGACGCGACACAGCACGGCGTCGCCGACCTGGTGGCCGGAGCGGTCGTTGACTTCCTTGAAATGGTCCAGGTCACCGACGAGCACCGTCGTGACACTGCTGCCGCGGCGCGAGCGTTCGAGCTCGAGGTCGAGCACCTCGCGAAAGCCGCGCCGGTTGGACAGCCCCGTCAGAGGATCGGTGCGCGCAGCGTCATACAGCCTGGCGATGAGCAGCTCCACCCGTGCGCGCATCGTCATGATCACGATCGCTGCGACGAGCAGCGTGCCCATCCCAACCAGCCACCACGCGGGGATCCCGCTCGAAGGCGGCCTGGATGCCAGCAGCGCGCCGTAGGCGAGCCCGACGTAGACGATCTGCAGCGCGGCCTGCCGGCGGGTGAAGAAGTAGGAGGCGTAGAGGAACACCCAGAGGTAGAAGAACACGAGCGGGCTGGGGCTCTCGCCGGAGAAGTACGCAACCCCGGTGATCAGCGTGCTGCCCCAGCAAAGCGCCACAGGCAGAACACGAGCGGGCAGCTTCTCGGCGTACCAGTACAACAGGGTCGCGATCACGTAGGCGTTCGCGACGATCGCGAGCAAGCCGACCTCGTTCGCGTTCGCTGGGTGGGGCAGCACGACGGTCAGCGCCGCGAGCGTCGCACCAGCCGCGAACAGGCCCGACAGCACCTTCGCCGTCAGGCTTGTGTTGAAGCTCGCGCCGATGCTCGACCCGCCCAGCGTCTCGGCGGACACGTCTCCCTCAGAAAACACCTCCATCTGGATTTATCGGCCGCAAGCCCGCACAGCATGAGAGCGATCCCAGACCACGACGGGCTTTGCTAGCGAGCAGCCGGGGCGCCGGCGAGCGACCGGTGGCTACCAAACGTCCGCATTCTGCATCCCTGGCCGGAGGCACGCTATGACGCCAATATCTGAGGCAGGAGCCCAGTGCGGTAGTTCCGCACGCTGGGATCTGTGCGGGGGGGCGGGCGGCAACGGCGGTCCCTACTGGTACGCCCGGCATGACCAGCGGCTCGGGGGTGTGAGTCCCCCGTGGAGGAGATGACACCAACCACAAGTCAATGGCAACTGCGTCGTCGGATCGTTGACCGGCTCGAACCTAGCCATTGCACTCTCCTCCTACCCGACGCTCCTGCTCTGCTCTCGCTACGGGGGTCTCAACAGCTACCCGCGGAGCCCTGCGTCGCGCGGAAAGCAAGCGCCCCCCGCGTAGCCATCGAGACTCCTGAGTTGGACGATCTCCGAGCGATCTCGGAGCGCATCGACTGACAATCCGCTCACGCTCGTTCTCACCGGGCGTTGCGGAAGCGTTCATCCCGTCGCTCGCCGCGCGCGGTCCTCGTCCTTTGCGCTAGTGGGCGTGACCCGTGCTCTGACGCCTCATCAGCCAGCAAAGCGCAAGCGTTGGCCTGACCAGCGACGGAAGCGTTTCGAGATCCGCTAGAGGCGCACACGTCCGGACCACGTCCCGACCACCTGCAACCTTGATCCGGCGATGAGCCCTGCATACCGTCGGACCCGCCGGTGGCGTCCGTACCATCTTCGCCCCGTGGCCGTCCAAATCACACGTCCGCTGGCAGCGATCCATCGCCCGGTCGCGGTCGAGATCCATGTTCCTGGGCTGGCTGAGAGCAGCGCAGACGCTGAGCTTGAGCTCGGTGCTCGCGCGGCTGTGGACCGGGATGGGTGTTGTGGTTACTTCCCGACGCTTGAGGGTGTTGATGGCATCGATTGCGACCTCCCGGCTTGTCGTATGTTTGCGATGAGCTTGCCGGTGATCGACTACGGGGGGAGGGGGTATCGATTCAACTTTTTGCGGCTGTCCTTGAGGCAGCAGAGCGTTGACCCGGCGTACCATCTTGATTCAGACGCTGCTACTGCGCTGAGTGGTGACGTTACGACGCTCGGAGCGCGGCGGGTGCAGCGGCTGCCGCTTAATCTCAGCGCGCGCTGGGGGCGGACGGTTCACTATCTCGATGTCGATTCGTCCTGTGTCGAGTTGGTTGCGGACGGGTCCTACGTTCGCGCCGCGGATCCTCAGGGACTCATGGATCGAGCGCTCACGGCGACGATCCCGCCCCGGAGCGGGTCCTATGTCGCCGGCCTGCTGTTCGCGGCGAACCTGGTGCTGCATTCCGGTGTTGACGACGTCGGCGGTCATTTCGTTGCTGCCTACGGCATCGATGCGGTCGATCACGCGGCGTTGTCTGGCTGCGCCGCGTAGAACGCCGTCAAGACGCGGTCACGCAGCTTGATCTGCGCCGCCGGCTGAAGGTGGTGTCCGAAGACGCGCTGATGCAGCTCTCCTGGCTGGCGGGTTCCTCGTCGTCCGTGTGCGACGGCCAGGTTGTCGAACACGAGCAGCCCTCCCGGTTGGAGCGCTATCTCGATCTTGGCGTCGGCGATACGGAGGCCGTAGCGTGCAAAGAAAGTCAGCTCAGAGGACAGGCTGTCGAACTCCAATCCGCAGAGGAAATCGGGATCGACCTTCACGCTCGGGAGGATCGGCGAGCCGCAGGAGGTTGCGGCGGCCTCGATGATGCGTGCCAGGCTTCCCTCTGTGTAGCCGAGGTCATCGTCCCAGGCGCCATGCGTTGCACCATAGGAGGTCAGTCGCTCTACGAGCTCGGCCGGCGGCGGCCATGCGCGCTGGCCGAGCAGTGCGACCAGTGGCACTAGGCGGGTGGCCGCTTGGACATCGGCGATGTCGGCTGGGACATAGAGCGCGGTGTATCGCGCGACGTCTTGGGCGACCTTTGGATCAAGCGGCAATCCGAAGTCGAAGTGCAGCGTTTGAAAGTCCCGGGTGGCCGTGCCGTCAAGGGGTGGGATGACGAAGTCGCCGATGACCGACATCGGCGGCAGCCCGCGCTCGAGGCGGCACTCCTCGATGAGAGCATTTGCGGTGTCGAAGGCTGTATCGCTCGTCTGGAACGGTCCGTCGATCCGCACGAACCCGGCAGAGTCCAGCGCTGCTGTGGTGCTGCGCACGGTCACATCCTCTTGTGTTTCGCTGGACCTCACGTGACCTCCTCGGCTGGCGCCGGGCTCCAGGTAGCTTCCATCCGCATCCTGGTGCGGGCGAGGATGCGGGCCAGCTCAGGGGCGAATGCGAGGCCGAAGAGGAAGCTTGCGATGGTGTCGGTGGCGTCGAACGGGAGTCCCGCGCCGGCGACCAGCACGAACGCCGCCGCGGTGTGCGTCGCGCCGAGAGTCCAGGTGTAGAGGTTCATGATCTCCTTCGCGGCGAGGGCCGTCGCGGCGCATGCCAGCGCCAGCGGTAGGCGGCCGAGACGCTGGGAGCTGAGCGCGCCGAGGGCGCCGCCGGCGAGCCCGACCATCCCCCAGGCCGCCATCTGCCAGGGGGTGTAGGGACCCTGACCGAAGATGAAGTTCGACATGAGCATCCCGATCGCCCCAACGGTGAAACCGGGAAGCGGGCCGAGGGAGTAGCCAACGATGAGGGTGATCGCAGTGATCGGCTTGACATCCGGGAGGGCGGCGAAGGCGTCGCGGCCGAGGGCCGCGAGCGCGGCCATCACAGCAACCACCGCCACCAGCTGCGCAGAGGGCTGGCGGCGCTCATAGGCAACCCACCCAGCAGCCAACACGAGAGCGATGACGAGGAAGGACGCCAGCGGCCAACTCACGAGGCCCGCCACGGTGTCGGGGCGAAAAGAACCGGCCACGAGCGCTCATCCATGAGCTTCCCTCGGGGGCTTCCGGCAATGAGGACGCGACCTTGCAAGGGGCCGCGCTTAGGGCGAGTAGAACGACGCATGTAGCCGACCCCTTTCCACGAGGGCTTGTGGGCTTCGGTCGGAGGCAGGTTCCTGACTTCCGGGCAATACCCCAGCGCCATTCGGTCGCCCAGCGGTGGGCGGTGGCTTCACGCGCGTTGCGTGCCGGCGGGTGGTACGCCGGTCACAGTGGCGGGTCCGCGCCGGATTCTCACCGGACTTCCCTTGACCACCGACCGTATGAACGCCGCCATCCTATCCGAGTGCCAAGGCGGAGTGCTGCGGCCACGATGACAACTGCGGCCGCGATGCTAGCGCGATTCGGCTCTCATATGGACCATACAGTCCCCTTCTCTAACACGCGCATTGCTGCTCGTCGAGAAAGAGCAGGTGTCACACCCCGCACCGACGACACGCCCCGTCTGGACGACTGGCAGCAGCCAAGCCGACGGTTCACCCTGGCGCTCGCTCTCCGTCCAGAGCAGCAGTATGCGGCGGCGGTTTCGGCTTTGAGTCAACCGCATTGTGGCTAGCCTCTCAGGCCCGGCGTTAGGTTGGGTGTACGACGATTGGTTGGGTGGCTTCGGCGTTCGCGGTTGGGATGAGGTGGTATTGGACTATGTATCCGAGGCTCTCGGCGTAGCGATCGAGGGTTGAGATCTTTGCGTCGAGGGCTGTGCTCTCAAGTCGTGCGACGAAAGACTGGGAGGTGTCCATTGCTGCGGCGATGGCGGTCTGGGAGCGGTTTTGCTGCTCGCGCTGCTCGGCCGGGGCTCGGAGTAGTTCTCGGCGTCTGTGGGCGGCGTCGAGGAGGCGCGGAAAGTCGGGGTTGCGCGCCGTCCGCTTGTCGATCATCTTGTCTAGAAAGTCGCGCTCGGGCATCGGTTTACCTATCGTAGATATCTCAGAGGATATCTCTTATAAGAGATCATAGCAGGGCTTAGGGTCACTGCGGCTGGGTGTCGCGTTTTCTCGCCGCGCCGGCGCCAGTCGGCCAGGCGCCGCTTGGCGAGGTCGATCGTGGCGCGGGGAGTCTTTTGTGTCTTCTTGTTGAACGCATCCAGCGCGAGCAGGATCTGTCCGCGGCGGCCTTCCTGGGCGAACAGGATGCGGTAGATGACCCGGTTGCCGTCTACCCGGACCTCCCAGATATCTCCGTCCAAGTGACGTGCCGCTCCCAGTCCGCGATCGCGGACCTCCTGCATACCGGCCAGCACGGCCGCGGCATCGGTGTCGGAGAGCTCCTCGATGAACTCCTCAACGGGACTGCGACCCGACGCGGTCTCGTAGTCGCGCCAACGCCGCCGCACCAGACGTGCGGCGCCCCCGGACGGCTGGGCCTTCTGCCCGGAGTGTTTGCGGGCGGTCATTGGCCAAAGTTAGGCAGCGCCCCGGACCCCGCCGAGGATGCGCCACGGTTTGATATTTGGGGGCCCTGTGTCCATGGGAGTCGCTTGATCGCGCCTTGTAGTTGGTGGGCGTTCACGCGGGTGTAGCGCTGTGTGCAGTCCAGGTGCTTGTGTCCGAGTAGCTCCTGGATCTGACGGAGGTTCGCGCCGACATCGAGGAGCTCGGTGGCGAACACGTGGCGAAGTGTGTGTGGGGTGATGTTCTTGCGCTTGTTCACACCGGCCGCGGTGGCGTAGCGGCGAAACGTCACGGCCATGATCGTTCCGCTCAGGCGTTTGCCCTGCACGCCGAGGAACAGCGGCACGAGGTGGGCGCGCCGGCGCGCGCCGGGGCGATCGCGGCCGCGTCATTGGTATGGCGGGCTGTGGCGAGTGGTGAGTCACCGGTGTAACGAAGTCGCTTTGGTTTCGTCAACCCTGCAAAGGCCACAACATCAATTAGGAGGGTTTCGATGAGAACCACTATCCGCAGAAGCATTCTCCTCACGGCATGCATGGCCGCCGGCGCCACCGGCGTGTTGAGCCCGGCGGCCCAGGCCAGGAGCGCCGGGCACAAGCATCATCGGGCGCATGCATCAGGCGCCGTGCCCACGCTAGCGCAGTGCAAGAGCCTGGACGCGGAAATGGTCCGCGCCGCGCAGGCCATTCTCGGAGGCCAGAATCCACGCACCGGTAGTGTGTCGCCCGCGTTCAAGGAACAGCTCGCTCAGTACGCGGCTGGTTACGAGGCGTGCTTTGAAGGCTATGGCTATGAATTTGTGGTCGCGCAGATTCCAGGGGCGGGTCGTTCCTAGCCAAAGCCCCGCACGGGCCCGCGCCAGAATAGTTAGCGGATTTGAGCTGATTCATGGCCCGATGGAACGGGCCCCGGCTGCAGAGCGTGGTATGCGCGACCACTCGGTGGAGCTGAAGGTCGCGGAGGCCGCGGGGTCTCCGCGACCTGGTGTTTTGACCGAGCGGCGCTCGGGAGGATTTCGTTGTAACGCGCGGGTGGTTGGTGCGTCAAACACCTTGCGGGGTTCTTATTTGACGAATGACGAAGAGATGAGCCGATCATGGAGATGAACCTCGCTGTGCGTGCGCCTGCCGCGTCGGCGAGCGGTGCCGCGCAGATCGTCGATCCTGACGCTGAGCTCGTGATCGCGGCGCAGGCTGATGCGCGGGAGTTCGTCGCTCTATATGAGCGGTACTTCACGCGTGTGTTCGGCTACGTCTGCTTGCGGATCACCGATCGGGCGAGCTGTGAGGATGTGACCAGTCATGTCTTCACGATGGCGCTCGCGAAGCTTGGATCCTTCCGAGGGCGAGGCCCCTTTGCCGCATGGTTGTTCG
Organism: uncultured Solirubrobacterales bacterium; assembly: GCA_963718425.1. Lineage (GTDB taxonomy): Bacteria > Actinomycetota > Thermoleophilia > Solirubrobacterales > Solirubrobacteraceae > Palsa-744. Next base: position 129,121 of record CAVQZJ010000016.1, on the reverse strand, counting down.
GGATCGCCAGGAACGCGGTCAAGGATGAGCAGCGGCGTCTGACGGCGACCGGCGGCTGTGCTTTCGCAGGCGGTGCTGGAAGAGGTTCCGGCCGCTGAGGCGGGACCGGAGGATTTGACACTCGAGCGGGAGCGTCTGGTGCACCTTCGGCTGCTCGTGTCCGGCTTGCGCCGCGAGCAGCAGCATCTGCTGGCGCTGCGCTATGGCGCCGGGCTGAGCTTCGAGGAGCTCGCCAGCGTGCTCGGCGTCCCCCCGGGCACAGCCCGGGTGCGCGTGCATCGAATCGTGAAGGAGCTGCGACGGAGGTACCCCGATGAGCAATGACCTGGATAAGAGCCTCTCGTTGCTGGAGCGCGACCTTCGAGAGCTTGGACGTCCGTGCGAGCGCGAGGAGCTATTCCGTGCAGAGCTTCGCGTAACCCTCGAGCGCCAAGCGACGACGCGTCCCCGGCGTGGCGTCCCCAGCGCTCGGTGGGAGACCGGACGTCGCCGAGCGGCGCTCCTGGCGGGTGCAGTCGCGGTCGTGGTTCTGGCCGGCTCCATCTTCGGATACGTGCAGCTCACCGGCTCGACGCCGCTCGGCGGTCCCACTCCCGCCTCGGCGGCGACCGTGCTGCGCGCCGTGGCTGGGAGCGCCCTCACCCCAGGTGAGATCGGCCACTACACCTACACCTTCAGCTACAGCCCGCAAGGCAGTGGTGCGCAACCCGTCGGTGGCGAGTCCAAGAATGCGAGTTCGGGCACCGTTGACTTGTGGATCGCTGGCGGCGATCCGATGCGCTCCAGACAGATGGTCACGTTGGCGACCGCGTCGGATGCCGCCGGGGCGCTGCTCGGCCGCTTCGTCCAGGTCGGCAGCGCGAGCTATGGCTATGACGCTGTGCACGATGCGCTGACGTTGCCCGCTGAGCAGAGCGCTGCCCCGGCGATCGTGTTGCCCAACGAGGCATATGACGGGGCCAGCCTCGCGCGGTCGATCGAGCAACTCGCTGCTCGCGGTGCGCGTGTCGTTGCGCTGGCGCCGCAGATGCTTGAAGGGGTGCCGGTCAACGTGGTTCAGGCCGACGGAGTGCTCGGTCGCCCTGCGCTGCGTGTCACGCTTTACTTCGACGCGCAAACCGACCTGCTGCGCGGTTTCGACGCCGCGAGCATCGACCCGTCCTATCCGGCCCCCTCCTGGCAGGTTCGCCTGCAGAGCGCGACCACGATGGCAGCCGGGTCCGCGCCAGCGGGGACATTCTCGCTTCAGCTCCCCGCGGGCACGAGCCATTCTGTGCTTAGGCCGCAGGAGCTCATGCTCCCCTCCGAGTGCGGGAGCCCCAAGCCAGCTATCGCGACTGGCAGCCTGCTCGCCGTATGCCAGACCAATGACCCTGGCCTGACCGCCCAACAGCTCGCGAGTGCCCTGTCGCAGCCCTCGGTAGCCGAACTGCGACAGGCCGTCACAGACGGAGTGCTCAGTGCTATGCAGGCAAGCACCATCCAGGCCCAATTGGAAGCGCAGTTCGTCCATACCGTGACGACGACAGGGGTGCCAACACCAGATACATCGACCGGTGCCGGCTCAGCCCGCAAGTAGATGCTGAACACAGTCGTAGCGCCGGGAGCGTAACCGTGCTCCCGGGCGACTTCGAGGACCGGCAGAGCCGGTGGTAAAGAACGCTTGCAGGACTCTGCGTATCTGGAAAGTCGTTCGACGCTCACAGGACGGTTCTAACCTGGTAGTTGCTCAGCGGCTTCTTCGGCCTGGAGTCAAGCCAGGATGCGTAGCTCTTTCAATTACTCTGCTGGCGGCCCGCCGGCTGGGCTTTCCCACACGCTCGTGCCCTCTTTGATTGCGCCCCGAAGGGGAGTCAAGCGACTGATGAACAGACTCGTCGTGCTCTCCCAACAGGGGAGATCGTGGATTCGCCGTAACAGGTCTTCGGTAGCTACCCAGAGACGCCTGTCTTCTGAGCCCTCCGGACTGGTTTTCGGATCTTCTTAGTTTGTTCGGGCAACTTTGGTCGAATACCCATGTTGTGCGGGACATGGATGGTTTCGCCCGCGGGTCTTGTGTATATGACCCATCCGGTCCGTGGTACTGATCACGTGCGTCGCTACTTTCCCGCCAACCACAAGCTCAAGATGCGCTTGCTGCGCAGGACGCTGGCGCTGCTAGGCCTCGCCGTTGCTGTTGGCACGATCACTTCGCTGGCGTTTGCGACCAAGCGGATCGTCGCCCACAACGCGAACTACCGGACACCGAAGAGGCCACAGTGCGTGCCCAGCCAGCTCAACCGCTCGGCGATCCTGCCGGGCACCAACCTCGCCGTTTCGCCGCTATCGGACTCCCTCGACGCTTCCTATAAGACGCAGATCAGCTTGTTGGGCTACCCCGCTAGCGCACTGTCTGATATCGCCGTGAGCGGCTCGGCCTCAGGCCCTCACACCGGGCGCCTGGAGGCGTATTCGCAAGGCGACGGGGCGAGCTTCCTGCCGAGCAAACCATTTCACCAGGGAGAGACGGTGACCGTGCACGGGAAGCTGACCAGCAAAGGCAAGACGACACCGTTTGCCTTTCACTTCACGACCGCAGTGGTCAACGCGCTGCCCCGGCCACAGTCGACCCCCAATCCGCTGGGCAAGTCTAATGAACTGTTCGCGTTCCACTCACGTCCGGACCTGCATGTGCCACGCGTGACGGTCGGCACCGACTCGCCGACACAGACCCCAGGCGACATCTTTCTCGCGCCCTACTCCGGCGTCGGCCAGGACGGCCCGATGATCTTTGAAAGCTCCGGCAATCTTGTGTGGTTCGACCCGTTGGCGGCGAACACCGAGGCGACCAATCTGCAGGTCCAGTCCTACGATGGCAAGCCGGTGCTGACCTGGTGGCAGGGCTACATCCCGCCGCAGGGCTTCGGCGAGGGCGAAGAGGTGATCGCCAATTCCTCCTACCAGCAGATCATGAAATTTCCCGCCGGCAACGGCCTGCCCGCGGATCTGCACGAATTCCAGATAACCCCGCAGGGCACAGCGCTGCTGACTTCCTTTGACCCGATTCGCTGTGACCTCTCGAGTGTCGGAGGTTCGCACGAAGCCGCCGTCACCGACAGCGTCTTTCAGGAAATCGACCTCAAGACCCATTTGGTGCGACGTGAATGGACTCCGCTCGACCACGTCGCTCTCAGGCAGTCCTACTCCAGCGCCCACGGCAGCACGACCGGATGGCCGTTTGACTACTTCCATCTCAACTCGATCGACTCGCAGCAGAACGGGCTGATCTTGATCTCCTCGCGCAACACCTCGGCGCTCTATGAGCTGAGCCCGAGCACGGGCCAGGTGACCGATCAGATCGGCGGCAAGAGCAGCACGATCAAGCTTGGAGCCGGCACCGCCACCGCCTATCAGCACGATGCCACGGAACTGCCCAACGGGAACATCAGCATCTTCGACAACGGCGGGGTGCCGATGGTTCACTCGCAGTCGCGCGGGATCATCGTCTCGATAGACCCGAAGACCAAGACCGAGACGCTCGTTAGCCGCTACGAGCACTCCCAGCCGCTGTCGGCCGGGAGTCAGGGCGACGTACAGGCACTCACAGACGGCGATCTCTTCATCGGCTGGGGCGCCGAACCGTACGTGACCGAATACACGCCGAGCGGCGCAGTCCTCTACAACGCGCGCCTGCCCACGAAGACGGAGTCTTACCGTGCCTTTCGCTTCCAGTGGACCGGCACTCCTACCGGGACACCTGCGATCGTCGCCAGCGCAGGATCAAAAGGAACGACAACCGTCTACGCCAGCTGGAACGGTGCTACCGAGATCGCCAACTGGCGGGTATTGACCGGTAGCAGCGCGAGTTCGCTGACGGCCGCCACGAGCACACCCAGGACCGGCTTTGAGACGCAGATCTCCGTGGCCGGCACGCCCGCCTACGTGGCCGTGCAAGCGCTGGACAGCGCCGGGACCACCATCGGCACATCCAAAACGATCACGCCAGCCGGTAGCTGAGCAGCGGTAGCGTTCAAACGCCTGCGCTGCTGACATCCCCCAGGTCACCACTGAGTGGTGTCAAGGCTGACCCGCCGGCTCGGTCTCGTGGGGCCAACGTGGGCCTTGGTACCGCGATGTTGATCCTTGTGCTTCCGCTATGCGGTCAGTCGAATCGCCGATCTCGTGCGCGACGCGATGCGCGACCTGCTGCACTCACCAACCCCGACCGACTGACGCGACGCCCGCTTGGGTCCGCGATCTCACCGCAGGTCCTCGCACCTCCACGAACCGATAGCCGGGAAATCAGGGGGTCGCCACGAACATCGGTCAACAAGCTGGATGTTCCCCGGACTCTGGGGCATCGTCAGTGTGCCTTAGGGGGTGAGGTCGCTGACTATTTGTGCGGCTGGGCGGATGTCGGATATGCGGGTCACGTTCGCGCCCGCGTACAGCGGCCCGGAGTCAAGGAGGCTGCGTGGTCCATCGTCCAGGGCCATCGGTGGCCCAAGGAAGGGGAGTGATGGTCGCTGGATCGCAAGCCCGCGATCCTGGAGTCCTTCCGGGACGCGCATCACTACTGGCGAGGCGAGCCGGTTGAAGAGCCTGATCCAGCCCGGTCCCCGCTGGTCGTGGCCTAGCCAGCGGCGGGTCGCAGCGTTCGGGATCACCCGATGCGGCGCCTCAGCCCACCCGAGCCCGAACAGCTCGGTCAGCACTGTGCTGTCGGCCTCCAGGCAGCGCCGCTTGTAATCGGGATGCGCACGGCTCTCGTCGCTGAGCAAAAAGCGCGTACCCAGCACGGCAGCGACCGCGCCGGCATCGAGCGCCTGACCCACGTCTGATTGGTCAATGATCCCTCCGGCCGCCAGAACCGGGATCTTGACCACACCCCGAACGCGCTCGACCAATTCGAGCACCGGTGTCGTGCCGCGAACATGCCCGCCGGCCTCGACCCCCTGGGCTATCACCGCATCGGCTCCCGCCGCCTCCGCAGCTCTTGCCTCATCGACCGAGCCGCACTGGTGCACCCACGTGCCCTGAGCAAGCCTGCGTGGCTCCCCCCAAAAAGTGACGATCACCTCAGCGTCTGCCGCCGCCTGCACATCGCCTGGCCGAAGAAGCGGTAGCACGAGATTGACCGCGATCGGTCGGCCGGTGAGCCTCCGGGCGGCAGCGAGCTCCTGCGCGATCGGTGCACGGGCGCCACCGATCGTCCCCAGACCACCTGCCTCCGATACAGCCGCAGCAAGCTCATGGCGCGCTACAGCGCCCATCCCCGCCTGAACAATCGGCACTGGCAAATCGCGGAAATCGACCACGGAAGTCATCCGCGAGCAGCCTACCGCCTGGGGCGTATCGCCCGGCGGAAACGCAACTATGCCCGGGGGTCACCCGGAGCCTGGTGTGGCACTTCTCGGGCCCTCGTTACAGCGGTTGGCGAGCAACTACACGCCGATCCCTGCTTCGAGGTCTGCTGTACCGCTCGCCGAGCCAGCTCGCTCCTGCGCCCGTTCGGGGATATCTCGCGCCCCGAACGGGGAGGGCTTGCATCCAGTGCTCGCTCGTCGCGGAAGGCGGTTTACGCGGGCTGGGCGGTTGGGGTGGCGCTCGCTACCGTCGGCTCGCCGCTGCGCCGGTACATGAGGATGGTCACGGCGAGCGACCACAGGACGAGTACGCCCAAGGCGATGAAGCTCGCTGGTGGGACTAGCGCCGCGATGCCGAGGAGCATCGCTACCCAGCCCAGCCAGTTGGGCAGATCGGCGCCGCGAAGGATCGCCAGGCCCGAGCAGACTCCGAAGATGAAGCCACCGGCCAGCACCGGGAGGAAGAGTTCAGTGCTGACGAAGCTCAGGGTCTTGACGGTTTCGGGGCTCAGATCGTGAAGGTTGTGGGCGATCCCGTATTCGATGCCGGTTCCACCGAGCGCGCCGACCGCCATCAGGATGGCTCCGGCGAGCACCATCGCTGCCAGGCCCTCGCACCCTCTGCTGCGTTGCAGGTAGGACCGCAGCGCACCGGCGAACAACACGAGCGCCAGGAAGGTGAGCGCGAACAGGATGGCGCCCTGCTCGATGGCCGAGTGATGTTTGCTGTAGAACGAGACGACCTTGGTTGCACTGGCGCTCGCCTTCGGGGTTTCTTCGCCACTCACGACCACCGCAGCGATCGCGAGCACTACAAACACAGCTCCCGTCAACGGCGCTAGCCGGCTCCAACGATCAGACATTCCCAAGCCTCCCTCGTGGATTGGATAGGTCACATTGACGGGACTCTACAACCAGAACAGGCCGCTTGTGCGGGGGCGGAGTGGATCTCGTGTCGCTGGGAAGCGAGCGAGAGCGATGCCTTCAGAGAGAAGTGAAGACCGAGAAAACCAGACTACCTACCGGGGGCATAAACCAACCAAGTGGCGGTCCATTTGTGGTGCCGCGGGCATTTGGCGTACGGGTCGCGCCGCTCACTTTCCCGGCGATCAATCGTTGACCCCCGGAGTGACTGGGTGCCGTTCGGTCACGGGGTCATGGTCGCCTGTGTGGGTGGTGGCCATCAGGCGGTGGGGGTGGTGGGCGTCTTCGTGGTGGGGGTTGTCCTGTGAGGGCGCTCTGTACGTGCGCCAGTGCCCGGGCGAGTGCATCGGCCTCTGGGTGTGGGATCTCTGACAGCAGTGATGCGAGCCGCTGGCTTACCAGTGTCTCGGCGGATCCGAACGCGTGTCTGCCGGTAGCCGAGAGGGTGAGGGTTTGACGCCGACGGTCCTCGGGGCTCGTCTGCCTATCTAGTAGGCCGGCGTCGCTGAGCGCCGCGATGAGTTGGGAGACGGCGGGGCTCGAGACCCCGGTGCGGCGCGCGAGCTCTGTGCCGCTGACGCCGTCGCGGGCGATCGCGCGCAGCGCTAGGTATTGGGCGAGGGTGAGTGGGGGGTCGTGTTCGGCGAGCAGCCGCTCGATCCACCGGCTCACGAGGGGAGTGACGGCGAGCAGCGCGTCGGCGGCAGCGGTTTGGATGTGACGCGGCTTGGGCATTAGATAAGTGGTCTTAACATCTAATGGTGCTTAGCTTACTGATGAGTCTTGCAGCAACTGTGGTCGCATCCCGCGCGCCAAGCCCCGAAGGCAAGGGGAATGGGCCATGACCGGCGTGATCGCCCGCTTCGGCTTGATCGGTGTGTTCGCTCTGATGGTGCCCGAGAGCGCGTGCATCCCGATCCCCAGCGAGGTGACCTTGTTGTTCTCCGGGTTCTCAGTGCGAGAGGGGTGGATGAGCTTCCCGGCCGCTGTCCTAGCGGCCACTGCCGGGAATCTCGTCGGCTCTTTGATCGCCTACGGGCTTGGTGCCTCCCGGATACTGGAGCATCTGCCGGGTGCCAGTGGCCTGTTGGGCCGCTGCGAGGGTGTGCTCGAGCGCTACGGAGCTCGCGGAGTGCTGATCGCACGGCTGTTGCCGCTGGCCCGCACTTTCGTTTCGCTGCCCGCCGGGTCGCGGCGCGTCCCATTGCCCGTGTTCGTTGCGATGACCACGGTCGGCTGCGCGATCTGGGCATCCGCGTTCATAAGCGCCGGGGTGCTGGCGGGATCGGCCTGGGTGGCGGTCAGCTCGATCCTCGGCCGAGCACTACTCGCCGCCGGGGTACTGATAATCCTCCTCGCGCTCGTCCGCCGCTCCCCCGGTCGCGAAGCCTGACCGCGACCTCAAAAGCTGGCTTATGTTCGCGACCGTGTCGCGTTCATGGTGACTCACGACCCGTTGACGGGACTGCCGAACCGCACCTTGCTGCTGGATCGGGCGGAGCAGATACTCACGCGCTCGCGTCGTAACCAGACTCCGATTGCGACCTCCAGAAGTTCCCAGTCGACGCTCTGAAGATCGACCGCTCTTTGATCTCCAGGCTGACGCAGGACGCCGAGGGCGAGAGCATCATCCGCACACTGGTGCAACTCGGTAAGGCGCTTTCGATCGAGACGCTCGCCGAGGGCATAGAGCAAACACAAGAGCTCACCATGCTCCGAGACGAGCAGTGCGACTCAGGGCAAGGCTTCCTCTACTCGCGGCCCCTAGACGCCACCGCCTGCCAAGCCTTCCTCAACGAAAACTTGACCAAACCCCAGCACACGGCCCCCGCTCACACCAACTATGGGCTTGTTCATAATTAACTTCGTGGTTTGACGCTGTAATTCGGGAGTGTCCGGGCTTCTGTGTAGGCATTGGGTCGAAAGGGAGGCTCATGTCTACAGAGACGAAGGTGCAGACGCAGGACGAGGGTTCCGCTGGCGTTTCGCGGAGCGAGCCCGTAGGGCGAGCGCAGCGGAATGCCAGCGGACGTGATCGTGGTAGACCTCCCGGGGTGGCGGATTTGCCGGACCGGGTCAAGGGGCTTTTGCCGGACGAGGTGCTCGACGAGCTGCTCGCTGGCGCCCAGGGCGAGCAGGAGATCGTCGGCCCTGGGGGGTTGCTCTCGCAGTTGACGAAGCGTTTGGTGGAGCGTGCGATGGAGGTCGAGCTGATCGACCATCTGGGCTATGAGCCGCATCTGGAGCCGCCCGGCGGCGCGGGGAACGCCAGGAACGGGAGCACCCCGAAGACGCTGATCACTGAGCAAGGGGAGGTGCGGATCGACGCGCCCAGAGACCGCGCGGGCTCGTTTGAGCCGCAGATCGTGAGAAAGCGCCAGCGGCGGTTCGAGGGGTTTGACGAGAAGATCCTCGCGCTCTATAGCCGTGGCCTGTCGACCAGGGATATCGAAGCGCATCTGGCGGAGATCTACGGCGTGAAGGTCGGCCGGGATCTGATCAGCAAAGTGACCGACGCGGTGATGGACGATGCGAGGGCGTGGCAGACCCGGCCGCTTGATGACGTCTACCCCGTCGTGTTCCTCGACGCGCTCGTGTTGAAGATCCGCGATGGCGGCAGCGTTCAGCGCAAGGCGTGTTATCTGGCGTTGGCGATCAACATGGACGGTGAGCGCGAAGTGCTCGGCATGTGGTTTCAGGCGAACGAGGGCGCGAAGTTCTGGATGCAGGTCCTGACCGATCTGAAGCAGCGCGGCGTGCAAGACATCCTGATCTGCTGTGTTGACGGGCTGAAGGGGTTCCCCGAGGCGATCGAGGCAACGTTCCCCCAAACGACCATCCAGACATGCATCGTGCACTATGCCGATCTTCTGGTTATGCCGATGTCGGCATAACGTGCACAACACCGGCAACCCCTCGACGTTCCACCCAGACTCAGTCATACGATTGGCATCCACTCACCACCGACCTCGCGCCCCTCCCAACGGCAAGGTTCCGAGCAGACCACACCGCCAACGCTAACACCCGGCCTCGCGGTCGACCAACAGATTCCCCTCGCAGCGTCGAACCCCCGTCTTCAATCCGCACGAGTGCAAGCGCATCGGCAGTCGCGAGCGCGGATACCAGGACCCGCCGAAGCAAGAGTCTTCGCCCAGCTCGCTAACGACCAGCTCCTCAACCGCAGGACCGTCGGCGCCTGCTTTACGCTGGCGAGCGGTAGCCAGCGTCCGCGCCGATCGCGTAGCCGCTTCGGACGAATCAGCACTCTCCGAAAGCGCGCCACTCGCTTTGGCTTTCGCGGAAAGAGCGAGCGTGTCCGACCTACCAGATACGTGTGCGAACTTGCACGCGCGACCATTTAGGGAGTGTCGCCTGTGAGCCTCTTGGGGACGGGTGCCAGTTCCAGCAGCTCGCCGGGTGGTTCTCCTAGCAGCAGCCATCCACCATCGGCGGCGTGAACGAGGTCACGCTTGGCCAGTTCGGAGAGTGCGGTTGTGACGGTCGGACGGCGCGCCGCGGCCAGATCCGCCAGGACGTTGTGGGTCAGGCGCAGTGGCAGGCTGACGCCATCGCTGCGCACGCGACCCCAACGTGCCGCTAGATGCCAGAAAAGCATGTGCAGGCGCACATCGACGCGGGCTTGATGGACGATCGCCATGTTCACGGCCAGTTCGCGTGAGCGCTTCAACGCCCGGCCGGCGATGCGGCCGCTCAGCGGGGGGTAGCGCGCCATCCGCCGCGCAAACGCTTCATCGAGTACCGCCATCCGGGTCGGTTCGAGAACGCTCCAGCCGGTCGTGACAGGCAGCGTTGGTGGCTCGTCCTCGCCCTGCCACGGCCGCAGCAGATCGCCCTCGCCGAGCATCTCCGCGCCGAAGCGAGTGTCGATGCCCACACGGCGGATCAGCAGGCCGCTCAGCACCAGCAGGCCGATCCCATCGCCGAGCGGTGCGATCTGCGTGGTCTGCCAGCAGCCGGCCGGAATCGAGACCTCTCTCGCGAGGCACTCCCTCACCGCCTGCTCTCTGCTGTCTGGCGGAACGGCCTCGGCCAGGTCCCGGTCCTCATCGAGCACACGGCAGACGCTTGAGGAAGCAGTTGTAGCGACGCTCACATACACACTGTGCCAGACCTCGTCGTTGGGGAATGATGGCCGGCTCTCGGCCTAACGGTGGCGCATGGCGAGACGACGTGCGCCACACGAGCATCTGTGGTCAGATTTCTGACCAGAGCGCCCTGGATGGTGTCCGCGGCAGGGTGATCTCGGGAGGCTTCTCATACGCTCGCCTGACAGTGATCGACCGCCGCGAGGAGCTGCTCACCCCCGATGACGCTCAACCCGAGACGCATACAAGTGCGCCTGTGCCGGGCGACGTGGAGTGCGTCACCGAAGACGGGATCCAGTCAACTGGACACGCGGGCGCCCAGCGATACGCGGGGATCGCGATCAGCCAGGACTGGCTCAGCGGGTTGCGCCGCTCGGTGGTGCGTGGCAGTGGTGGTCTGACTGCCCTCGCGTTGCTGACGGGTGCTGGCGCCGGGCTTGGAGCCGTCGCTTTTCGCTATATGATCCTCGGCTTCACCTACCTGTTCACGGGGCACCGTGACTACAGCGCCGCCGGTCACGCCGCCGACCCGTGGCTCCCGGGTTTGGGTATCTGGTTCGTGGTGTTGGCGCCCGTGGTCGGCGGGTTGATCTACGGGCCGCTTGTATCCCGTTTTGCGCCGGAGGCGCGAGGGCACGGTGTGCCTGAGGTGATGTATGCGGTGAACAGGCTGGGTGGTCGTATGCGCCCGCAGGTGCCGATCGTCAAGTCGCTGGCTTCCGCGGTTTGCATTGGGTCGGGCGGCTCGGTCGGGCGGGAGGGTCCGATTGTGCAGATCGGTTCGGCGCTCGGATCGGTACTTGGACAGGGGATGCGTGTCTCGGAGTCCCAGCTTCGTCTGCTTGTGGCTTGCGGAGCCGCCGGTGGTATAGCGGCGACGTTCAACGCGCCGATCGCCGGGGTGTTCTTCGCGCTGGAGTTGATCCTGCGCAACTTCGAGACAAGATCATTCGGGCTGGTCGTCTTGAGCTCGGTCACTGCCGATGCGATCGGCCGTGCGGCGTTCGGCAGCCACCCATTCCTCACCCTCCCGGCGTTCACTTTCAGCTCTCCCATCGAGCTCTTGCTCTATGCCGGCCTCGGCGTGCTCGCGACCGGCGTGGGGGTGGGCTTCGTGCGCGTGCTCTACGCCGGCGAGGACATCGCTGAGGGGCTGTGGAGGGGCCGCCCGGACTGGCTGCGACCGGCTGCGGGCGGCGTGCTGCTCGGGCTGCTCTTGCTGGCGGTTCCTGAGATGTACGGGGTCGGCTACCCCGTGCTCCAGCTCGCGGTTGCGGGGCACTACGCGATCCTTGCTCTGCTGGGGCTGTTGGCGGCGAAGATTCTCGCGACGAGCCTGACGATGTGGATCGGCGGCTCGGGCGGGGTGTTTGCCCCCTCGCTGTTCATGGGCGCGATGCTCGGCTGCGCCTACGGAGCTATCGCACACCACCTGCTTCCCGACCTCGCGGCAGCCGCCGGCGCCTACGGGCTCGTCGGAATGGGAGCGACGTTCGCCGCCTCAGCACGCGCGCCGATCACCGCCGTGCTGATCATCTTCGAGCTGACCGGCGACTACCGCATCATCCTGCCGCTGATGATTGCGATCATCGTCGCGACCGCACTCTCAAACGCGCTCACCCACGACACGATCTACACCCTGAAGCTGCGCCGCCGCGGGATCGATATCGACACCCAGCAGCAAACCCTGATGGCACAAATCACCATCGCCGAAGCGATGGGCAAGCTCCCGCAACCACTCGCACCCCAGCAGCCCCTGCGCGATGTCCTTCAGCGCTTCACCAACGAGCGCGCCGACGCCCTACCGGTGATCGACTCTGACGGCACACTGCTCGGCATCGTCACAGCCCTGGATGTCGAGCAGGCGATCACCAACACCCACGACAGCCCAACCGCCCGAGCGCTCGCACACGACGTGCCCGAACTACGCTCAGACCAATCACTCGAGGACGCCGTCAGAGCACTGGCCACCACCAACCAAGACAGCCTGCCAGTCCTGCACCCGAACAGCCAGAGCGTCGTCGGCTGGCTCACACACCGACACCTCCTACACACCTACCACTCACACTTGGACAAAGACCACTGACACAGCGGCCACCTGCTGCGAACATCCAGGCGTCAGGATTCGGACAGGAACGGCTGGACTAGCATCGTGAGCCTGCTTTAACAGAGAACCGTGCGGAGACTCCCGTCGATGCTAATCATGTTCACCGTTGTCCTGGCCACTGCGGGTTGCGGCAGCGGTCAAACCAACGAATCGACGAGCGCCGCTGGTACATCGAGCACCCCGGCCACAGCATCGAGCTCACCCTCAGCAGCGACGGCGCAAATCTCCACCAAGACGCTGCCAGGGCTGGGGACGATTCTCGTCAACGGCCAGGGACAAACCCTCTACATCTTCGTCCCCGACAAGCATTCGAAAGTCACATGCGTGAGCACTTGCGCACAGCTATGGCCGCCGGTGAAGCTGCCCAACGCTCAGAAGGCGCTCGTCTCCGGGAAGGTAAAGCCATCGCTTCTTGGCAGTGACCCGGATTCCGAAGGCGGTCGTGTCGCGACCTACGCCGGCTGGCCGCTGTACACCTACATCTCAGATTCAGCCGCCGGCCAGGCGAATGGCCAGGGTATAGAAACAAACGGCGGTCTGTGGTATGTGATCGACCCATCCGGCGCAGTCGTTACCAAGACGCCTTAATCGCTTGAGTCGCTCACATCGAGCGTCTGGTCGGTCGGGTCATCAAGCTGACCGGCTCGCGGTTACAAGAGGTGTGCGGCGCACAGCCTGTGACCTCGATGATGTCAGCCGCGCACGTCGGACCTCGCGAGCGGACGCCACGTGACCGCAGCGGACCCACCGCGCCTCGGAGGATGTCACCAGCGACGACACCGCCGGTCGGCCCAAACATACGCCCGGCGAGGGATCCCGATCTATAGACAATTCCATATTTGTGTTAGGTTCGCGAGCTGGTGCTTCGGAGCCGAGTTCGGCGTCACTGGTGGACGATCAGACCGATCACGGTCGGGCAGCCACTGGTGAGATGAGGGTTGCGGTTCAGCAGTCTGATCTGGTCGCGGACCCTACGCACCTGATCGTCGTCTGGGCTTGAGAGCTTCGCTGAGGGGGGACAGATCCGCCACGGTCGCCTTGACCTCGGCGACCTCTTCCGGGGGAAACGACGCGGGCGGCCCGACCGCGCTTGATCCTCAAGCCCATCCAATCCCTCAGAACAGAACCGAGATCTACGCCGGGCAACACTGTAAGGCGAGCAATCCAACCGGGCAGCGATCTCGATGTCCTGCATCCCCTCCGCTGCGTACAAGATCATCCTCGCCCGCTGCACCGTGCGGAAAGGCAACGTGACCGTGCAAGCTCGCCGCTCAAGCTCCGCCCGCTCCTCCACCGAGAGCTCAATCACATACGTGCCGATCCTGGGGTACCACACAACATTCCGCGCGCCACCCAATATCCCTCCCAATAACCCGCAGGACTTACGGAGACGTCTACTAGCGCGAGTAGACGGTGAAGAAGTCGCGGTCGTCAGGTTCCAGATAGCGGGTGTCGGGGCGTTCCATCCCTGGCAGCAGGTTCTGCGGGGCTTCGGCTCCGGGAGCTCCGTAGGTGATGAAGCTGACCCAGTAGGAGTTGATGTCGAGCTCCATGGCGCGAATCGCGCCGGCCCGAACCAACGCTCTTGCGATGCTGCCGACGGTTTGGTTTTCGCCGGCGGCGTAGATCAGGTTGCCGTAGCGGTCAACCCCGACCGCGGAGCGCCAAACGAGGACCGCGTTGCCGACGGTTGTTCCCCATTCGGCGTCGTTGGCGACCTTCGGGTTGGGTTTTCCTTCGTCCACGATCAGCGGCAGGTTCTGACGCGCGAAGGAAACGTTGGGCGGTGCGCTCGCGCCGTGGCTCCAGTCGATCACGTTGACGCTTCCGTCGGTGTATCCCACGAGCGTTCCCTGCCCGTCGTGCATCGTCGCGTAGGTGTGTCCGTGGAGCACGAATCCGCCGTGGTCGTCGGCGAGCTTGAAGCCGCTGTTGAACGTCGCGAGCAGCACCTGACGGTTTTTGTCGGGTACTTCCATGGAGCCACGTGGAAGTTCGACCGAGGGCTCCAGGCGTCCAGGGTTCAGCGCGAGCCGCGCTCGTTTCGTGTTGATCCAGGCGAGACCCGCCACCACGCGCGGATATTCCGGCTGATCTCGAATCGTGGTCAAAAGCACCGGTGGGTTGGTTTCCAGGCTCCGTCGCGTGGCGTGCCAAACGCCCTCGCCTGCCAACACGGGCGACAGCAACGCTGGTACCCGCGCTGGCCGGTATTCGACGCCCGGAGATCCACCGGAGCCGGCGGCCAGTGACGGTCTGTGAGTGGCGCCGTAGCCCACCGACGGAAGCGCACGCAGCGCGGGGCCGCCCTTTTCGGGGGCGGTCAGGGAGTAGTAGATCGACTCGATCTTGGAGACGATCCCGGCCGCTCCGTGTTCGCGCAACCACTCGACCGAGCGGATGCCCAGGCTCGAGTTGGACGGTTCGACCATCGTGGACACATATGAGAAGGCGCCGGGGAGCAGCGCGACCAGCCCAGCGACGAGCGCGATGCGGCGCATCCGGCGCAGGCCCTCTCCTGCGGGACGCCGAGATGAATGACCGCGTCTCGAGACGGGCGGAATGCGGGTGGCCCCACCGAACTCCATGCCCCAGACTTTAAGCGCTTTTAGCGCCAAGCCGAAGCTACCGAGTCAGGGGACTCTCAGATGTGAGAATCTCACTGATCCAAAGCTGAAAGCAACCTGAACAGCTACCTGAAAACCACCGGAAATGCGGTAGTTGTGTGGAACTATAACGGGGGACGCACTCCCGTCACGCCCAAAACGTCCTCCTCAACGGTCAACAGGGCTCTCGCAATCAGTTCACGTCAAGCAACAGCAGTCCTCGATGAGGCACAAACTCCGCACGCTGCGGTGCAGCTCGGTGGCCCTGAGCAGACGCCGATCCAGCTGCACCCATCAGCCCGACCCTCAGCGCGGGTGCTGCTGCAGGCATGGCGCCCACGGCAGTGGAGTAAGAACACGCTCGTGTTGGCGGCGCCTTGCGCAGCTGGCGTGATCGACCAGCCGCAGATCGCCCTGCGGCTGGCGGGCGCGTTCGTGGTGCTGTGCCTGGTGTCGAGCGCCACCTATTTGGTCAACGACGTGCGCGATCGCGAGCAGGATCGCCTGCATCCACGAAAGCGACGGCGCCCGGTAGCCTCCGGCAGGCTCTCGGTGCGGGCGGCGCTCAGACTGGCTGCGGTGCTCGCGCTCGTCGGCCTCGCGGGCGCGACCGCGATCGCCCCCGGTCTCGGAGCGGTCCTCTGCTGCTATCTCGCGCTGACGGTGAGCTATTCGCTGTGGCTGCGGCGCGTCGTTGTCGCCGATATCCTCGTGATCGCCGCGGGTTTCGTTCTACGCGCCATCGCCGGAGGCGTGGCGACCGACATTTATCTGTCGCGCTGGTTTGTGATCGTGACGGCGTGCTGCGCCATCTACCTGGTTGCCGGCAAGCGTTATTCGGAGCTACGTGAGCATATGACGTCCCATCCGACACGGGCGACGTTGAGGCGCTACTCGTCGGTGAGCCTGCGTCTGTTGCTCGTGGCGGCCGGGGCGCTGGCGATGGTCGCCTACACGGGCTGGGCGTTCACACGGCCCTCGCACGTCGTGTGGTACGGCCTGTCGATACTGCCGCTGCTCGGGTGGCTCTGCTACTACTCGGTCCTGATCTCTTCCGGCGCCGGCGAAGCCCCGGAGGACTTGATCTTGCGCGATCGAACGCTGCTCACACTCGGTCTGACCTGGGGCATCCTGTTCCTCGGTGGGATCTATGTCGGTGGCTGAGCCCAGGGCAGCGCCAGTACAGGCCGAGGTCGAACGCTGGCTGTGCGGATGGGGAGGAACCGCACGCAGCCGCTGCCGCGTTCGGAAGCCCGCCGGTGTGGATGAGGTGCTCCAAGCGCTCGCCAGCCGCACCTCGCATACCGGCGTCATAGCGCGCGGCGCGGGGCGCAGCTACGGCGACGCCGCTCAGAACGGCGGTGGGCTGGTGCTCGACATGACGGGCATGGACCAGATCGTCTCGGTCGATCCCTCCCGTGGCCTAGTAACCGCAGAGGCAGGCGCGACGGTGGCCCAGCTCATGGGCTACCTGGCCTCACACCAGCAGACGTTGCCGGTGGTTCCCGGAACTCGGCACGTGACCATCGCGGGGGCGATCGCCAGCGACGTACACGGCAAGAACCATCACCGCGACGGGAGCCTGGCCAAGCACGTGGCGGCGATCTCTCTCTGCACCCCCGCGGACGGTCTGATCGAGATCACACCCCAGGACGACCCGGACCTGTTCTACGCCACCCTCGGAGGGATGGGCCTAACTGGCGTCGTGGTCGCGGCGACGCTGCGCACCGAGCCGCTCCACGGTCCGTGGGTGATTGCCGACGTCAACCGTACCGACGGCCTCGAGCAGACGCTCGAGCTGATGAGCGGATCGGAGCGTCACCGCTACTCGGTGGCGTGGCTGGACCTGTTGGCCGGCGGGTCGAAGGTGGGACGTGGGATCGTAAGCCGCGCCGAGGCGCTCTCCAGCGATGAGCCGATCCCGCCCGCGGGCAGGCGGCGAACGGCAGACAGCACCTATCCTGCCGCGCTCGCGCGCCGCCACACCTTTGAGGTTCCGCGCGGCTTTCCCGCCGGGCTGCTGCGCGCGTCGAGCGTGCGCACGTTCAACGCGCTGCGCTGGCGTGGCGCTCCCCGCCGCGAGCGGGGGCGCCCATTGGCGATGGCGCCGTACTTCTTTCCGCTCGACGCGCTGGGAAAGTGGAACCGGCTGTATGGGCCGGGCGGGCTGATCCAGTACCAGTTCGTGATCCCGTCTGGAGCGGAGGAGGAGCTGCAGCGCTGCTTCGAGCTGATCCGCACACGCCGCCTGCCCGTTTATCTCGCCGTCTTCAAGCGCTGCGGCGCGGCGTTCGGCGGCCCGCTGTCGTTTCCGCTCGAGGGCTGGACGCTCGCGATCGACCTGCCGGCGCGCGCCCCGGGGTTGCGGGCGGCCCTCGACGAGCTCGACGAGCTGGTGGCCGGATGCGGCGGGCGGGTCTATTTGACCAAGGACGCCCGGCTGCGAAGCGACGTGATCAGCGTGATGTATCCCGAGCTCGACCGGTTGCAAGCCCAGCGTGCCCGAGTTGACCCCGACGGGGTGTTGCGCTCGGATCTCGCACTACGCCTGGGCCTGTGCCAAGCAGCACGATGAGAAGAGCCAAGGGTGGCTCGACGGGCAGACGTGTCGTGGTCCTGGGAGGGACCTCCGAGATTGCCCTGGCGATCGTGCGCGAGCTGCAGAGCCGCGCCCCCCGCGAGGTTGCGCTGCTGGGCCGCGACCCCGACGCACTGGAGCGCACGGCCCGCGATCTGACCGGCCTCGGCTGCGAGCGGGCGCTGTCCTTCAAACTCGACGCTCTCGAGCTCGATAGCCACGAGCGGGCTCTAGACCAAGCGATCCAGGCGCTGGGAGGCGCCGACATCGTCATCCTCGCGGTCGGCGTCCTCGGCGAGCGGGGCGGCTTACCCACCGACGTCCTCGATGCGCTCCAGGTGCTCGACGTCAACCTGGTGGGAGCAGGGTCGCTGCTGATCAGAAGCGCGCAGCGGCTGCGTGCACAGCAGGCTGGGACCCTCGTCGTGCTCTCCTCGGTGGCGGGCGAACGGCCGCGCTCGGCGAACGTCGTCTACGGAGCCTCGAAGGCGGGGCTCGACGCACTCGCCCAGGGACTCGGTGACGCACTGCACGGCGACGGTGTTCGGATGCTGGTGGTGCGCCCCGGCTTCGTGCAGACACGCATGACCAGGGGACTGGCGCCGGCGCCACTGTCAACCACCCCGCAGGCGGTTGCCCGTGTCGTCGTGGACGGACTGGATCGCGGTGCCCACACGGTCTGGGCGCCGCCCGCTCTACGCTGGTTGATGATCGTCGTATGCCTGCTCCCTCGTCCCCTCTTCCGCCGTCTGAAACAATGAGCGCGACTGAGCCTCTCAGGGACATCTCGGACCTGCGTGCCCGCCGCCGCTTGGCGCGCAGACGCCGGCGCCTGGCTCGCGTGGACGTGGGCCTCGGAGTGCTGATCGCGCTGCTGGCGCTGCTAATGGCGCCCGGCCTGGCGGTCATCGCCGTAGCGGCGCTACTGGTACTGGCCATCTGCGCCGTCTCGGTTTGGGTCGAGCGACGTCGTCGGCACCGACCACGCGGACGGTGACACGATGAGATTTCACTCATCTGCGGTTATGTCCGTTTAGCGGCGCTAGGGTCTGTTGAGGTGAAACTTCGCTCACTCTTCATCGTAGCGCCGGTGGCATCGGCTGATCTTCGAGCCGTGGTTTGGTGAGCGGGCGGGGCGGTTTCGACGCGGCGAGGAGCGGGGTCAATATGGCGTGGTCTGGGGCAGCCGGCAGGCACCAGAGTTGCTGACGATAGTGAGTTGTAAGGGGCGCAATGTCCAGCCGCGCTTGAGACGAGCATTCACTGGATTGCAGGACGCCATCGCCCAACGAGAAGACGCCCGGCGAGAAGGCCGTCAGCGCAAGCTGCGGGAGGCGACGCTTCCAGCCGCGACGTTCTACACCAAGCTGCTTTCCACGCACCCATTCTTCGACGGCAACGGGCGCACCGCGTATGTGGCCCTTCAGTACGCCCTCATCCGTCTTGGCGCGACCGGGGTCGCGTTGCCCGACCACGACGAGCAGCAATGGGCACTGGGTCAAGGTTTGCGTCCCGGCGGACGACACCACAACTACGAGGAGCTCGCAGCCCTCTTTGAGCGAACGATCCGTGCCTCATCACAAGGTAGAATGGGAACATGAGCAAGAAGGCCTCCAACGACGAGTTCAGCGACTACGACGGACCGACCGGGCTCTACATCGCCACCGGCGAGAAGATGCTGGCGCTCAACACACCCGAGGCACTTGCCGCCGTCGGGCACTCAGCGATGCTGCTCTCCCTCGGTGCCTCTCCGCAGGCCGAGGAATACGAGCAACTCGTCAAGCAACTCGCACACGCCGCCTGACGCTGGAGAGTCCGCCTTCTCTGATGCTTACGGGCGGTCATTGGCCAAAGTTAGATAGCGCCCCGGACCCCGCCGAAGATCGGCCACGGTCTGAGTCTCGGGTGCCCTGTGTCCATGGCAGTCGCTTGATGGCTCCTCGTAGTTGGTGGGCGTTCACGCGGGTGTAGCACTGTGTGGAGTCCAGGTGCTTGTGTCCAAGTAGCTCCTGGATCTGGCGGATGGTCGCGCCGACGTCGAGGCCAAGTCGCTGAGCCATCTCTGTCGGGCTTGACGGGCGGGATTGGCGCACATACGGTCCCAGCGCATGGTCGAGTACGCGAGCACACGCCAGCGACACGTCGAGGACGTGATGAGCCGCGTGGGGGAGCATCTGGATCGCCTGACATGGTCGGCTGAGCGACTTCGCACGGAGCGAACCGCGCGCCTCAGGGAATTGATCTCTATAGCCAAGGAACGATCGTCCTGGCACGCCCATCGCCTGAGCGACGTCGATCCGCAGACCATCGACGAGGACGGGCTGCGTGATCTGCCGGCAATGACCAAGGACGACCTGATGGCCCACTTCGACGAGATCGTCACCGATCCACGTGTGCAGCTCGCGAATATCGACGAACACATAGCGTCGCTGACCTCTGACGCATATTTTCTAGACGATCTGCACGCGGTGGCGTCCGGCGGATCCAGCGGCACGCGCGGCGTATTCGTATGGGGGTGGGACGCCTGGGCGACGGTACAACTTGTGCTCTTGCGTGGTCAGCTGCAGGATCGCATGCGTGATCCCGTCCTCGCCGCCAACCCGCCAGTGACGATGGTCGTGGCTGCCGAGAACGCCACTCACTTCACCAGTGCGCTAGCGCAGACGTTCACCACCGAGGCCGTACAGATGCACAGGTTCCCGATCAGCACACCGCTGCGGGAGGTGGTCGAGGGACTCAACCAGGTGAGGGGAGATAGCCTCGCGACCTACCCATCAATGCTCGCCACCCTGGCTGCGGAGGCACAGGCCGGTAGGTTGACGATCAAACCGAAGCGGATCGTCACCATGGCCGAGCCGTTGCTTGCCGAGATTCGCCACGTCGCTGAGCAGACGTGGAGCGCGCCGGTTGCGAATCTCTGGGGGACCTCGGAGGGCGGGGTGACAGCCTTCGGTTGCTTTCAAGGGGAAGGCATGCATCTGCCCGACGATCTGTTGCTCGTCGAGCCGGTTGATGCTCATGGCGAGCCCGTTCCGCCGGGCGCCAGTTCGGACAAGGTGTATCTCACAAACCTGTTCAATCCGCTGCTGCCGCTGATCCGTTATGAGATCACCGACGAGGTTACGCTCCTAGACCAGCCATGTGTCTGTGGGTCGGCCCACCGGCGGGTCGCCGACATTCAGGGGCGCCACGATGACGTGTTTGTGTACACGAAAGATCTCGTCGTCCATCCGCACCTGTTTCGGTCGGTGCTCGCACGTGAGCCCGCCATCATCGAGTACCAGGTCAGCCAAACCACGAGCGGTGCGATGATAAGCCTCAGAGCAAGCGGGCCGATTGACGCAGAGCGCATACGGCAGGACCTGCAAGCGGCGATGAGACGATTGGGTCATCCCGATCCGGTGATCACGACAACGCTCACTGAGGAGTTGCCCCGGCTTGCCACCGGCAAGCTCAAGCGATTCGTCCCGCTCGCCCAAGAGACCGCCGGTTCAGTGGCCAGCCTCCTCTAGCCCCAGATCGACCTGCTCGTCTCTGCGGCTCGGGTGGCGTGGTCAGCTGGAGGGTTCAGACGAGAGGAGCCACGTAGCGAAGGAACGGCTCAACGCTCAGGCCCTCACCGGTAACACTTTCGACGAGCGGCAGGGTATCCAGGCGTCGGCCGTGGCGGTGCACTCGCTTTGCGAGCCACTCCTGGATGGGCTTGACCTGTCCGACGCGCAGATCCTCATCGCGCGATCCGAGCTCCGCCTCCATCGCCTCCCACAGCTGCGCCGCTATCAGGCATCCGAGCGCGTAGCTCGGGAAGTACCCGAAGCTGGCGGCGCCCCAATGGATGTCCTGCAGGCAACCGAGCGCGTCGGACGGCACATCCAAGCCGAGCAGGCGACGCATCCCTTCCGCCCAGGCTCCGGGTAGATCGCGAACGTCGAGATCCCCATCGATCATCGCAAGCTCCAGTTCGAACCGCAGGATTATGTGCAGCGGGTAGGTGAGCGGATCGGCGGAGACACGAATGAGGGAGGGCTCGACCCGCATCAGCGTGGTGTAGAGCTCCCCGGCGGTGATCGTGAAGCCCGCGGCGAGAAGCTCGGCCGCCAGCACCTCGGCGAACGCGGGGCTGCGTGCCACGTGGTTCTCCCACAACTTGCTCTGGGACTCGTGTATCGACATCGATGTGCCATGGCCGAGGTTGGTGCGTTCCAAGGCGGGGTCGATCTGGCGCTCATACAGGGCATGGCCGTACTCGTGCAGCGAGCTCAGTAGCGACTCCACGCTACCGTCGCCGTAGCGGGTGGTCAGGCGTGTATCCCGGGGGCTCATCCACGCCGTGAACGGATGCGCCGAGGTGTCAACCCGCCAGCTCGCGCTCTCCACGCCGATTCGCCGCAGCGTGTTCGTCACGGCCATCTTCTGCGCGTCAACGGGCACGGCGAGCTCGCTATGGGGGACGCTGATGCTGGCCGCCTCGGTCACGAGCGCCGGCAACCTCTGGGTCAGCACGGAGAACAACCGTCGCAGGTCGTCGGTGCGCAGACCAAAGTCATAGTCGCCCAGAAGGGCTTGATAGGCACCGCCCTCCTCTTCGCAAAGACATTCACCATATGCCCGTGCCAGCTCGACGTTGCGCCTGAGCGCGGGCGCGAACGCCGCAAAGTCATCGTTCTCTCGGGCGATCCGCCAGCTCTCCTGGCCCTCGGCGCTGGCGCGTGACAGTTCAGCGGCAAGATCGTGCGGCACGCGCCGAGCCCGTTCCCAGTCACGGCGTGCCAGGCGCACGACGTCGCTGTCGATCTCGTCGAGTTGCTCGTCCCTCAGCTCGGTCAGCCAGTCGCCGATCTCTTCAGCCGTAGCACGCTCGTGGGTCAGTCGGGCAAGCGTACCGAGCTGGTGCGCCCTGGCCTCCATGCCCTCGCTCGGCATTGTCACCATCTGATCCCAGGTGGCGAGCATGTCCAGGGAAGCGAGATCGGCGAGCTCGGCGACACGACCACGCAGCTTCTCTAGGGCACTCATGTGGTGAAGGGTATGCCCACCTTGCGGTTCGGTGCACCGCGACGGCGTGACCAATCCTGGGCGGCCTATCCGCCGGCCACGTCCCGACGCAGGAACACGAGGTAGCCGACCACCAGCGCGGGGACTGCGTACAGCGCACAGACCCATGCCGAGTGGCCGATCGGCGCCCAGTCGGTGGGTGTGCGCAGCAGGCCGTGCCAGTTCTCGTACTGTTCGGTCAGCAGGTATGGCTTGATCCCTTCAAGGCCGGGGATCTGGCCGACGATGAACAGCAGGATCGTGAACCCGACGGTGCCCACGACCGCTCCCGCGCTGTTGCGGGTGGATGTCGAGAGCATCACGCCGATGCAGGCGACCGTCAGCAGCGGGATCAGGTAGACGGCGTTGGCCGCGAACACCAGCAGCAGGCCTTCGGGGGCAGACACGACGGTTCCGGAGAATGTGACGACATGGTTGAAGCCCCACGCCGCCACTCCCGCGAGCGTCGCCACCGCCGCCGAGAGGAATACTGCGAGCGCTCCGTAGCTCAGCGCCGCCAGTACCTTGGCGGCGAACACCTGCCCGCGGTCGACCGAGCGCGTGAGGATCGTCTTGAGCGTGCCGTTGCCATCCTCGGCGGCGACGATGTCCCCAGCCACGAGCGCGGCGATCAGCGGCAGCATGAAAACCGACAGGAACAGCAGCATCAGCACCGGCGTCGCCAGCCCCGACTGGGTGATGTGCGACGCGAAGATGTTGCCGCGATCGTGACCTGGGTGCGTGCGCAGGCTCTGGGCGATCACGAAGACGATCGGCAGGATCGCCGCCAGTCCGAGGCCTAGATACGTGCGCTTCTGCGAGACCAGCTTGCGCAGCTCCCAGCGGTAGGCGGTCAGGGTGGACGGCCGCCGCGCGCGGGCGGCGCCAATCGCGGTGGGCGGAGCGCCTACGGCCGTGCTGCTCACGCGACCTGCACCGCCTGAGGCGTGGCTCCGTTGCCGCCCTCGGTCAGACGGAAGAAGAGATCCTCGAGCGTCGCCAGCTCGGGTGTCAGCGCCAGGATGCCGACGCCGGAAACGCCGAGCGCGATCGACAGCGCACCCACGTCGGACTCCTGCGCCTGGAAAGAGAGACCGTGCTCGCCGCTGCTCGCGTTTTCGACGCCGGGCTGGGCACGCAGCAGCGCGAGCGCGCGTGTGTCGTCGGTGGTGCGCAGCCGGTAGCCCGCCCCGCCCTGGCGGCGCAAGTCGGCGAGCGCGCCCTCGTAGACGACGCGGCCGGAGTTGACGATCGCCACCCGGTCGCACAGTTCCTGTACCTCCGGCAGCTGGTGGCTGGAGAGCAGCACCGTGATGCCCCCGTCGGCGAGGCGGCGGATTAGCAGCCGCATATCGCGCATGCCAGCTGGGTCAAGGCCGGTGGCGGGCTCGTCGAGGATCAGCAGCTGAGGGTCGCGCAGCAGCGCCGCGGCGATCCCCAACCGCTGGCGCATCCCGTGGGAGTAGCCACCCACCCGGTGCTCGGCGCGAGGGCTCAGCTCGACGGTCTGAAGCACCTCTGGGATCCGCTCGTGCGCGCCACGGCCGTCGAGGGCCGCGAGCAGTTCGAGGTTCTTGCGAGCACTCAGGTACGGGTAGAAGCGCGGCGCCTCCACGAAACCCGCGACGCCGTCGAGCGCCCGCACGCCTTCCCGCATCGGGTCGCGCCCGAATAGCTCCACGGTGCCCTCGGTCGGCATGATCAGGCCCAGCGCCATCCGCAGCGTGGTCGTCTTGCCGGCGCCGTTGGGCCCCAGAAACCCGTACACGTCGCCGGCGCCCACGTTCAGGTCGATGTGGTCGACCGCCAGGACCTCCTTGTAGCGCTTGACCAATCCCCGCGCCTTGACGGGCGGCGCTTCGGTCACCGCTACAGGCCCTTGGCGACCGCTTCGACGGCGCCAGGAGGGACCGCGCCGCCGATCAGAAAGCGCACGCCGGAGCGCTCAAAGCTGAGCAGCGTGCCGAGCTCGGTCGGCAGCTCGCTCGCGGTGACGCCGTTGATCTTGACCTGTTGCAGACCTTCGGGCAGCTGTGTGGACTGTGAGGCGCCGGTCTGCGTTTTGCCTTCGAGCACGCCAACCGTCGAGAGACCGTGTCCCTGGCTGGTGAGTTTCGGGTGTTCACCGCTGTCCGTGGAATCACCGGACTCGGCGCCGTGCTTGCCGGACAAGATGACTTCTTCGACCTTGGCGTTCGCCGGCGGGGTGAATTCGAACACCGACTGTTCGACGGGTCCGTATGAGATTTCGGTGGCTGCGAGTTCGAGCGCCGGCGAGGAGCTCTCGGTGGAGTAGATGGCCGCGCGCAGCGGCACGCCGTGGGCTGCGTCGAAGGACAGCTCCGCGCCGGCCAGCAGGCTGCCCGTTTCCTTGGGGGAGACGCGCACGGTGTATGCGGCCTGGCCGGCGACATCGGTGGGGGTCGCGCCGGAGGGGCTCGTGTGCTTGTCCAGGTGCGAGATCCCTTCTTCGATCTTCGCCACGCTGGGTATTTCGTGGGACTCAGAGGAGGAGTCGGGCGGCGTTTGGTCCGAGGCTTCGCGGGAGGGGGGCGTGTACTTGTACAGCGTGTTGGTTGACGCGTCGTAAATCGAGACGTTGTGCCCGTCGTAGTAGACCTGGGTATCTCCCTTTTCGGACTGCAGCTCCAGACGCACGTGGCCGTCCTTGGAGATCCACATTCGACCGGAGGCGCCAGAGAGCAGAGGATTCGAAGTCAGCTGACTGGCTTCGCCGTCGCCGGATGCGAGGTTGACGCCTTCCAGCAGGTGGTTGGTCCAGGTGACGTTCGCGCTGATTCCTTGGACCGATTTCCCGCCTTCCAGAGCGTCGTGGATGGCCTGCGCAAGCGGCTTCGGTGGCGGCGTGGGCCCGGAGCTAACGGCCAAAGCCAGGGCGGTGGCCCCGACGCCGACCGCGACCATCACGCCGCAGAGGAGCAGGAGTCGTGACAGTGATATGCGGCGCAGGACGTTCACGGGGATAGTCCAAGATCTGATTACAGGCTAGCGCGCCAGATCAAGGAATCCTGAAGGGAGTCTGGGAGTATTCTCAGGATTCCGAGCGGCAGCCGGGACAGGGACGCACCAGGCGGGAAAGTTGCTCACGTCCTCCAGGGTAGCGCTCCTATATTGTCCCGCGACATGGTTATCGGATTCATCATCTTCTGGGTGGTCGTCGGGGTGGTCGTTTTCCTCGTTGCTATGCGGGGTGGACCGCGCGCCACACGCCAGTCGTTGCACACAGAATCCAAGGCCAGTCGCCGTTTTGTGGTGCTGGCGGTCATGGTGCTTTTCGCGTTCGGGCTGATCGTTCCGGGGTTTGTTATGGCCCTCAATAGCGCCCACAAGGCAAGCGTCGCGGTCGGCGGCTTGCATCTGAACTCCGAAGAGCAGAAGGGACGCGAATTGTTCGCGCGTTCGTGCGGGGTATGTCACACGCTCGCGGCCACCAAGTCGGTGGGGCGCATAGGGCCGAACCTCGACATTCGCCTGGGCTCTGAGATCTCAACCGAGGCTGGCCGCAAGGCGCTGGTTCTCAGCGCCATCTCTGAAGGGCGCGCCCGCGGTCTGGGACAGATGCCCGCTCTGCTCTACCAGGGTCGCGAAGCGCAAGCGATAGCCGACTTCCTCGCGGCCGTCGCCGGACACTGAGACGACCGCCACCGGCCGCGGCAAATAGCGGCTCGTCTCAATTGCGCCTAGCTGAGCGCTCATTGTCGTCGGGTACATGCTCGAGCGTACTCGAGCATATGCAGCCCAAGCCACGTGTGCGTCGTGGGAGGGGCGGACGTTTGGCGCCACCCAAGTCGCCGATAGAAACGCCGTGCCCGAAGGTTTTCAAGCGGCCCAGTCAGACGCGCATCGCCCAGTCCGGCCATTGTCATTTCGCTCAATGCACGGTCGTGGAGGGCCGATCCCACGCCGCTGCCCCAGCTGCTAGGAGCGACCATCAGTAGCGAGAGCGTTGCGGGGTAACCCAGGACCCAGCGACTGACCCCGACGATTCGCTCATCGCGGCGGGCCAGGAGCCAGGTGGTGTCGCTCCCAGCAGTCCGCAGGCGGGCACGCTCGCGTCTGGGGCCGTCAGCGGGCGCTCTAAAGCCAGCACACCAGTCGGTGTAGGTGGCCATGGCCGAGACGATCAGATCGATCACGGCATCCTCGTCCTGGACCCCAGGGTGCAGGATCTCAAGGCCCATCGCGCCGACCGTAGCATCGTCCCCGGGGGATGCTTGAAGTGCCCATCGCCCGCGCTGAGGAATAGTCAACTGAAAAGCGATGCGCTCTCCGGTCTTTGGCCAACAGTCGATAGCGGTCTCTGGGCGCATCCATTACGCTCAGCGCCAAATGGCCGATCAGCCGAAGACCGCGGAGGATGTCAAGAAGATCGTCGCGGAGCGCGATATCCGCTTCATCCGCTTCTGGTTCACCGACATCCTCGGGCAACTGAAGTCGTTCTCGATCAACGCCGCGGAGCTCGACGACGCTTTCGAAGCCGGCATGGGCTTCGACGGCTCATCGATCACCGGGTTCAACGCGATCGAGGAGTCCGACATGATCGCGATGCCCGATCCGAATACGTTCGCCGTGCTGCCGTGGCGGCCTGAGGAGCAGGGAGTCGGGCGCATGTTCTGCGACGTGCTCACACCCGAGCGCAGCCCCTACGAGGGCGATCCACGTCACGTGCTGAGACGTGCCCTGGAGCGCGCCAGATCGATGGGCTTTGACACCTTCAATGTCGGACCCGAGCTCGAGTACTTCCTATTCAAAGACCACCGCTCCACGGAAGTGCTCGACGAGGGCGGCTACTTCGATCTGACGACGCTCGACGCCGGCTCGGACGTGCGCCGCGAGACGGTGCTCGCGCTCGAGCAGCTGGGCATTCACGTCGAGTACACACACCACGAGGTCGGTCCCTCACAGCACGAGATCGACATGCGCTACGCGGAGGCGCTGAAGATGGCCGACGACTGCATGACCTACCGCATCACGGTCAAGGAGTACGCGATGAAGTACGGGTGGCACGCCACCTTCATGCCCAAGCCGCTGTTCGGCGAGAACGGCTCGGGCATGCACACCCACCAGTCGCTGTTCAGGGAGGGGCGCAACGTCTTCTTCGATCCCGACGATCAGTACTTCCTGTCGGACGTGGGCAAGGCGTTCATCGCCGGGCAGCTCAAGCACGCGCGGGAGATCTGCTCGATCTTCGCGCAGTGGGTGAACTCCTACAAGCGCCTGGTGCCCGGTTTCGAGGCGCCCGTGTACGTGGCCTGGTCGCGCCGCAACCGCTCGGCGCTGGTGCGGGTGCCGCTGTATCACCCGGGCTCCGAGCGGGCCACCCGCATGGAGCTGCGCTGCCCGGACCCGGCGTGCAACCCGTATCTGACGTTCGCCGTGCTGCTGCAGGCGGGCCTCGAGGGGATCGAGAAGGGCTACGAGCTGCCCGAACCGATGGAGCAGAACCTCTACCACCTCTCCGGGGAGGAGCGCCGTCGCCTGGGGATCGAGCAGCTGCCGGAGACGCTGGGCGAGGCGATCGAGCTGACTGCCCAGTCGGAGCTCGTGCTGCGCACCCTCGGCGAGCATATGTTCAACCGCTATGTGGAGATAAAGCGCCAGGAGTGGGACGACTACCGCGTGCAGGTCACCCAGTGGGAGTTGGATCGCTACCTGTCGATCCTGTAAGGGGCCAATCGGGCGGGCTCTTGTGGGCTCGGCTTCGCGATTGCCGTGCAGCGAAATCCCTGACAAGCTGGAGGAAAAGGCCCCAGCGGGCCTCACGCGTGCGGTGCGGCGGCGAACCGTTTGGTGCCCGATCGATCCTGTAGGGTGACGGGCCGGCGGTCTTCTATGGGGCCGGTAATGGGTGGAATTGCGGACTGTCCCGGTCGGGACGTGGAGGTTATGTCGTGTCGATAGCGTGGGTTAGATCTGTTGCGTTCACCGGTGCGGCCATCTCTCTTCTCGCGCTCGGCGGCTGCGGTGGGGGAGGGTCCTCTGAAAACGGCATCGCGTCGAAGTCGGCCAACGAGATCCTCACCGCGACCGGCAAAGCCGCCGATGCCGCCACCTCGGTTCACGTCTCCGGTCAGCTGACGAGCGGCAGCGAACGGCTCACGCTCGATCTGGACCTGCAGGCCGGCAAGGGCGGCCGCGGGCAAGTCGCCGAGAAAGGGCTCAGCTTCGAACTGATCTCGCTCGGCTCGACGCTCTACATCAAGGGCAGCCCGGCCTTCTACAAGAAGTTTGCTGGCAACGCCGCCGCACAGCTGTTCCAGGGCAAGTGGCTGAAGGCGCCGAGCAACAGCGGCGAACTGGCCGAGCTGGGCTCGCTGACGGACCTGCACAAGCTGATAGAAGACGTGCTGGTCGGTCATGGGAAGCTGGCCAAGGGCGCCACCAGCACCGTCAACGGCCAGAAGGCTGTCGCTATCAACGACACCACCAAGGGGGGTACGCTGTATGTGGCCGCCACCGGCACGCCCTATCCGATCCAGATCTCAAAGACCGGCTCAGAAGCTGGGATCGTCAAGTTCGAAAACTGGAACAAGCCCGTGACGCTCAAGGCCCCGAGCGGGGCGATCGACCTGTCGCAGCTGCAGTCCGGTGGACACTAGCCCCAGCCTCTGAGGCTTAGGTCGGCCGGTCCTAGCGGGCTCTGGTTCTGCTCGGAGTTCTCAGCGCAGAGCCGCCGCCAGCTCAGCGGGATCGGTGATCGGGGCTCTGCAGGTGAAGCTTTCGCACAGATAGGCGGTCGGGCGGCCACCGATAGCCGACCGTCCGTGCAGCAGCGGGATGGCGCTGCGCTCGGTCCTGCCGCCGGCGCCCGCCAGGACGAGATGCGGACGCAGGGTCGATCGAGCGAGTCCGGCCAGCTCTTTTAGGTCTCCGGGATCATCGCCGAGCAGCGCGAGCTCACGGACCGGGCCGAGGTGGAAGTCGATCGCCTGCAGGACATGCCCAAAGGACAGCGGGTGGCGCGCGGCGATCTCGTGTACCAGCAGCAGGACCCCTAGGGCCTGCTGCTCGTAGCGGGGCTCACCGGTCAGGGACGCGAGCCGCAGCAGCGCGAAGGCCGCACTGGAGGCCCCGGCTGGGATCGGTGTGTCCTCGAGCTCCTTGCGTCTGGCGATCAGCTGCTCCTGGTCGGCTGCCGTCGAGAAGAAGCCGCCGCGCTCGGGGTCTGAGAAGCGCTCGATCATGATGTCGGCCAAAGCGAGCGCCTCGACGAACCAGCGCTCCCGGAAACTCGCTTCATACAGAGTCAGGAGCGCCTCGAGCAGATGGGCGTGATCCTCCAGGTAGGCGGGCAGCCGCGCGCCTGCCGCGCTGTAGCTGCGCAGCAGGGTCCCGTCGTTGGCGCGCAGCTTTCCCAGCACGAAATCGGCGCAGCTCTCGGCGGCATCCAGGAAGTCCTGGCGCGCGAGGCCCGCCCCGGCCTCCGCGAGCGCCGAGATCATGAGCGAGTTCCAGCTCGCCAGTCGCTTGTCGTCGAGCCCGGGTCGGGTTCTGCCGGAGCGGGCCGCCAGCAGCAGCCCGCGGATTCGCTGCCGCTGCTCTGGCGCGGGCTCGGCGCCGTGGCCCTGAAGGACGTTCAGTCCCGGTTGGGGGTGGTGAGGGTCTTCGAAGTTGCCGTTGGCGCTCGCGCCGAACCATGCGATCGCGGCGTCGGCGTCCTCTGCGAGCTCCTCGCGCAACTCGCGCAGGCTCCACACGTAGAAGCGGCCCTCGGCTCCGTCGGAGTCGGCGTCCAGGGCGCTGTAGAAGCCTCCGTCCGGGGCTTGCATCTCCCGCAGAGTCCACTGGAGGATCTCCTCGCAGGTCCGCCGCAGCGACGTATCGCCGGAGATCTGAAAGCCATGCAGATAGGCGCGGGCGAGCAGCGCGTTGTCATAGAGCATCTTCTCGAAGTGCGGCACCGTCCAAGTCGCGTCAACCGCGTAACGATGAAAGCCTCCGCCGACCTGGTCGTGAATGCCCCCGGCGGCCATCGCCCGCAGTGTTCCCAGCGCCATGCGACCCTCGGGGCTCTCGCCGCGCGCCGCGTTTGCGGCGGCTCGCCGCAGCAGGAACTCGATCACTGTGGGCTGTGGGAACTTCGGCGCCCCGCCGAAGCCGCCACGGTCGCGATCGAAGGAGCCCTCGAGGCCCTCTAGCGCGTTTGTGAGCGTCTCCTCGGTGATCGGCTGCTCGGAGGGGGAGAGCCGCGCGCCGCCACTGAGACGCTCTGAGATCTGCTCCGCGCCCGCCCGGATCTCCTGCGAGCGCTCGCGCCAGGTCTCGGCGATCGCCTGCAGGATCTGGGTGAAGGACGGCAACCCGTGACGGGGCTGCGGGGGGAAGTAGGTGCCGCCGTAGAAGGGGACCTGCTCGGGGGTGAGAAAGACGTTCAGCGGCCAGCCTCCATGACCGGTCATGCCCTGGACGGCCTCCATGTAGAGGGCGTCGATGTCCGGTCGCTCCTCGCGGTCAACCTTCACGCACACGAACTCTTCGTTCATCAGCGCCGCGACCAGCGGGTCCTCGAAGGACTCGTGGGCCATCACGTGGCACCAGTGGCAGGAGGAGTAGCCGATCGAGAGCAGCAGCGGACGGTCGAGCTCGCGCGCGCGGCTCAGCGCCAGCGTCCCCCAGGGAAGCCAGTCGACCGGGTTGCTGGCGTGCTGGCGCAGGTATGGGGAGCTCTCCGCAGCGAGGGCGTTGGGCATGGTTTGAGCGTAGCGTCCGGGTGGGGGCGCTAGCGGATGCGGGCCAGTGCGCCCAGTGGGAAGGTCACCGGGCGCGAGGGCCAGCCGGCGTGAGAAGCGCTCGAGAGCTTGACCTTGGCCACGCTGAGGTTGAAGCGGTGGCCTCCGAGCGTGCCGCTCACGCGCTGGCTCGTGCCGAACTTGACCGACCCGCCGGCGGCCGCAGTGCCGGTTACGGTGATCGTCGCGGGCCGTATTTCGCCGTTCAGGACGGGCAGCTTCCCGGTCAGGCTCACACCGGTCACGAACGTGAAGCCGTGCAGCTCCACACCGCCGGCGGTGAAGCGGGCGTAGCCGCCGTGTAGACCCCCAAAGCTCGATCCGCTCGGCAGTTCCTGGTCGGCTTGCAGCGTCGCCCCGATCACTTGACGCGAAAGGTCCACCATCGTGTCGAGCGCCGCCGTGAGGGTTCGCCCCGGCTTACCAGCCAGCCCGGGCACCGGTTTGACGTAAGCGAGCTTGGTGGGGGTCACCGGGGTGGGGCTGAACAGGTTCTTGGCGGTGGAGCAGGCTTTGACCGCCGTGCCCGAGAAGAACGCTTCGACCGCGCTGCGGGCGCAGCC
Source organism: uncultured Solirubrobacterales bacterium (assembly GCA_963718425.1). Taxonomy (GTDB): domain Bacteria; phylum Actinomycetota; class Thermoleophilia; order Solirubrobacterales; family Solirubrobacteraceae; genus Palsa-744. The sequence continues at coordinate 97,108 of CAVQZJ010000016.1, read as the reverse complement.
GCTGAAGTCCGAGCCGAGCACCGAATGACCGGTGTAGGGGACAACCAGCAGCTGGGCGCCGGGGATCTCCGAGGCGACCTGGCGGGCGCCCGACGTCGGCGTGCGCAGATCCTGGGTGCCGGAGAGAATCAGCGTGGGCACATTGGGCAGCGTCGCGGTCGGCCGTGGGGGAGAGGAGGCGTCGGGCCAGTCCACACAGAAGGGGATCAGGCTGTCTTCCCACGCGGTGGTTGCGTCAAACGGCTCGAAGTCGGAGACGGGCAGCGCATGTAGGGCGGACATCGCTTCGGCGCTGCGGCTCGGGGGGCTCGACTGCCGCTGCCACGGGAACTGCTTCTCCTCGCAGGAGGTCGCCAGAAAGAGCGCGTTGTTCTCTTCTTCGTTTGCTTCCTTTTCAGCCTGTGTGCGGCGGGGCGGCAGTGGCACGTTTGGGATCAAGCCCTCCGAGAGCGCGTTCAGGCGCAGCAGCGGGTCGGGGTCTTTGTGCAGCGCGGAGACGACCGCGGCTGGCAGCAGCGCCCGCAACGCCGGGTTCAGGTCACCGGCTTGGAGGATGCCGAGCAGGTCGCGCTCGCCGATCGAGCTGGAGCGGCGGTGACCGGTGCCGTTGTACACCGAGCCGTTGAGATGGTGTTTGGAGAGCTGGGCGACCAGGCGGGTGATGTCACCCAGGGGGTTCGAGGTGATGCCTGCGCATGCTCCCATGGAGCACAGTTCGTTCAGGACTCCCGGCAGAGCCTTGAACGTGGAAAGCGCAAACGGTTCGGGGCCTTCGGGTGTGACGACCGAGTCGAGCACGAGCGCTTCGACGTTCTGGGGGTAGCGTTCGGCGTAGCGCTCGGCGACCTTGGTGCCGTAGGAGGTCCCATACAGCACGAGCTTTTCGTAGCCGAGGGCCTGGCGGATCGCCTCTATGTCTTCGACGGATTCTTCGGTCGTGAACGCGCCGCGTGAGGAACCCAACTCCGAGGCGCATTGTTCACTGAGTTTGCCGAGCGTGCTGGCGGAGGCTTCTTCGCCTTCCAGAGGGCTGCTCAGCGCCTTGCAGCTCAATGGATGGGAGCGTCCGGTGCCGCGCTGGTCATAGACGATCAAATCACGGTTCTGCAGGGCGGGGGCCATCGCCTTGGCCATGAAGTCAGCCAGCGGGTCGGCGGCCTGTCCAGGTCCGCCGGCGAGCGCCAGGACCGCGCTCTTGCTGGAGACCAGGCCGGCCTGCAGACGCTCGATGCTCAGCGATATCGTGCCCGGCGCTAGCGCAGCCCGCGACAGCGGCACGCTCTCTGAGGCACACGAGAACCCCGGGTCGCTGGTGCAGGGCGTGAAGGTTGGGGCCGTCGTCTGCGCGCCGGCGGGGGTGCACAGCGCCAGCAGGACCGTGAGAGCACCTGAGCTGAAGATCGTCCTCCTCATCGGCTCGACGATAGCGCCCAGCTTCTAAGGCCAGGTGAAGGAATTTCAAGGATATGGACAGCCATCGGTCGTGGGCCTGGCATCCGGGCTACCCGTGACGTGGTGTCCTGACCGTCGCCGCGCGCGCCCGGGCAGCTGCCGCCGCCTGGGGATCGAAGTTCTGCAGATGCACGCGAACACCTCCCAGCCTCCCGTTCAGTCTCTCGTTGGGGCCCAGCCGCAGGACTCCCGCTGCGGCCGCGGAGCCGCCCACCCGCAGCACCGCGCTGCCGGTCTGGATCTTCCCGGAGATCAACACCCCGGGGATGTAGGAGTAGTGGTGGAAGCTCAGGGTGCCCAGCGAGTAGCTGCCCCAACCGGAGACCAGACCGCCGGTGTCAAGCGATTCGGTTGCGCCCAGGGTCCCGCCTTCGAGCTGGTCCAGCTCGCTCAGGGTCAGCTGCCGGAAGAAGTAGCGCAGCGTCAGCTTCACCGCCTGCAGCGTGCGGCCGGGACGGCCGTGATAGCCGTGGGCGGGGGTGATGCTCGACAGTCGGGAGGGCGCGAGCGCGAGGGGACGTAGAAATTGCGGCAGGGGAGCCGGGTGGCAGCGCGCGATCGGCTTGGTGGCGAAAAACGCCTGCAGCGCGTCGCTGGAGCAGGAGCTCGGGTCCGATCCGAGCACCGAGTGTCCGGTGTTCGGGACGACCACAAGACGCGAGCCCGGGATCTCGCGCGCCACTTCCCTGGCGTTGGCCGTCGGGGTCCGCAGGTCATCGGCGCCGGAGAGGATCAGCGTGGGGACTTTCGGCAGCGCGGCCTCGTCAACTTCCGGTCCGCTGTCGGCAAATGGCCAGAAGGCGCACTCGGGGATGTCGCTCAAGGCGAAGGCGTTGGCGGCCGTGAACGGTGCGAACGCCCTGGATCCCAGCGAGCGCAACCGTGCTCGCGCCTGACGCAGACGCTGGGCCGGCGGGGCGCTGCGCGAGAACGGGAAGGTCTCCTCTTCGCAGGTGGTCGCGTAGTACAGCGGCGCGTCGATGCCCTCCGAGCTTTCGTTTTCGCCGAAGGTCCTGCTGATCATTCGTGCCAGCGCCGCCGTGTTCCCTTCCAGCGCCGAGCGGACGGCGGCCGGGAATTCCGAGCGCAGGGTCGGTTCCAGATCGCCGGCGACCAGGGCGTCGAGCAGCTCATTGGGGGAGATCTCGATCGTGTGCGGGATCCCCAGTCCGTCAACGTAGCGTCCCCGCAGGGGCTTGCGGCGCGCACGGGCTGCCAGCCGGCGCAGGTCAGCGACCGGGTTTGAGGTGATGTGCTTGCAGTCGCCGAAGGAGCACAGCTGCCGCAGGACGCGTGCGACGGCCGCCATCGTGTTGACCTGCAGCTGGTCTGGTCCGTTGGGCGGCACGACCGAGTCGAGCACCAGCGCCTGCACGTACTGCGGGTACTCCTGGGCGTAGCGCTCGGCGACCTTGGTGCCGTAGGAGGTGCCGTACAGCACGAGCTTTTCATACCCGCCCGCTTCGCGGATCGCCTCGATGTCATCGACGCTCTGCGCTGTTGTATAGAAGGCGCGTTCTGGGCCCAGCTGGTCGGCGCAGCTGGTGATCGCTTTCCCAAGGGCGTTGCCGTGCTGTTCGAAGGCGTGACAGGACAGGGGATGGGAGCTGCCGGTGCCGCGCTGATCGAAGACGATCAGGTCGCGTCTTGCGATGATCGGGCCGAGCTCCTGGGCGAAGTCCGACGCGAACGGGTCGGCGGCCTGTCCCGGCCCTCCCGCCAGCGCGATCACCGCGACACGCTGCTGTGATTCAAGCGGCGCTCTGTGGCGGCGGATCGTCAAGTTGATGGTCCCCGGAGCGTGACCGGAGTAGTCCAGCGGCACACGCAGGTGCCCACAAGCGAAGTCGTTCGTTTCCGGGCAGGGACCGTAGACGATCGGGCCCTCAGCGCCGTAGGCGGCGGGTGCCGCGCATGCCAGCAGAGCGAGCAGTGCGCTAACGAGCGTGCCGGCATGTTTTCGCACTATCTGCAATGTAACGGACACTCCTAACGGCAGTCGCACCTGAAATCCCGGTGACATAATGGTCGTGGGCTCCCTCGCCTGCGGCGAGACGAGGGTCACTGAGTGTGAGCCAGGACCCGCGGGTCATCAACTCGAGCCGGCTGCGAGCTCGACCGTCGGCGTAACAGGTCTGCCCCGCCGCAGCTCAGATCCAGATCGACGCGGATCGTGGCGCCGTAGCCCGGCGGCCGCTCAGGCTGAGGCTGTGAGGGCTCGGGCGGAATCCTCGCTGGTCCCGACGGGCTCGATACTGCGCAGCGCGCGCGTCAGCAGCTCGTGCAGAGCCTTTCGCTCGTCGCCGTCGAGCGCTCCGAGCACTTCGTCCTCGGTTGCGCTCTGCGCGCGCTCGGCGGCTTGCAGGGCCTTGCGTCCCGCTGGAGTGATCTGAACCAGGTGGCGACGGCGATCGTGGGGGTCGCGCACCCTGGTGGCATAGCCGAGCTGCTCTAGCTCGTTGAGCAGCAGCACGACGTTGTTGGCATCCATGCAGAACGCGTCGCCCAGATCCTGCTGGGGGCAGCTGTCGTGATCGTTTACGTAGCTGAGCGAGACGAGGTGGCGCAGGCCCATCCCCAAGCGCTCCTCCTCGCTGCGTCGGTAGATCTGCTTTGCCAGGCGGCTCAGCAGCACTGCCGTGCCCGGCCCCGGGTCTCTCTCGCCGCCCATATCGTCGATTTTATAGCTCATGGTGTCATTTGTCATCATCGTGTTATCGACCTTAACTTTAGCAGCGATTCTAAATTTATCATCGATAATCCTTGAAACATGGATCATCCATGATATGGTGCTCCTACGCAGCGACCAGAAGGAGCCAAATGAGTAACGCAATCGCACAACCCAGAACCAGTCCTACAGGCCGGATCGCCGGCCGTGAATGGCGCTTTAGGCCACGTCTCGGCACCTCGGCACCCACGCATCCGGCCGAGCAGGCCTACACCTCCGAGCTCACCCACGCGGAGAGCGCCCAGGCACGCCGCCGTGGGCAGGCCGACGAGACGGCCGCGCGCGAGCACCGTGCGAGCGTCCGGAACGTGCTCGCGCGAGCCGCGAGTGCCTTTCGCCGCTCTGAGGATGAGGGGCCGAGGGCACCGGACCCGCAGAGGGCCGAGCGGCGCCGCTGGATAGCGCTGGCCGTGCTGTGCCTCGGCCAGCTGATGATGGTCCTCGACGCGACGATCGTGAACGTCGCTCTGCCGTCGATCCAGCGCGACCTGCACTTCACCCAGGCCAACCTGACGTGGGTGATTGATGGCTACCTGATCACCTTCGGCGGCTTCTTGCTGCTGGCCGGCAGGTTCGGTGACCTGGTGGGCCGCAAGAAGGTCTTCCTCTCCGGGCTCGTGCTGTTCGTGGCGGCCTCGATGGTCTGCGGGCTGGCGGACAGCCAGGCGATGCTGATCGGCGCGCGTCTGGTCCAGGGGATCGGCGGCGCGGTCGCCTCGAGCGTGATCCTCGCGATCATCGTTACCGAGTTTCCGGAGAAGGTCGAGCAGGCCAAGGCGATGGGCCTGTACGCGTTCGTATCGGCCGGGGGCGGATCCATCGGTCTGCTCGCGGGCGGCGCCCTCACGCAGTCGCTTGACTGGCACTGGATCTTCTTCGTGAACGTCCCCATCGGTGCCATCGCCCTGCTGCTCGGCTCGGCGCTGATCGAGGAGAACGAGGGCCTCGGCCTGGCGGGCGGCGTGGATGTCCTGGGGTCGGCGCTGATCACGCTGGCGACCATGTTCGGCGCGTTCGCGATCGTCAAGTCCAGCGAATACGGCCTGACCTCGGCCCGCACGCTTGGCGTGGGCGCGGTCGCGGTGATCCTGCTGGGCGCCTTCCTGACACTCGAGGGACGCCTTGCCAACCCGATCATGCCGCTGCGGATCCTGCGGCTACGCATGCTGATGGGGTCGAGCCTCGTGCGCGGCCTGCTGATCACGGGCATGTTCTCGGCGTTCTTCCTGGGCGCGCTGTACCTGGAGCGTGTGCTCGGCTATGACGCGATCGACACCGGCCTGGCGTTCATGCCGTTGACGATCGCCATCGCGACCATGTCGATGGGTGTCTCCGCACGGCTGGTGGACCGCTTCGGCCAGGTGCCGACGCTTGCCGGCGGGTTGCTTGGGATCGTCCTCGGTCTGTCGCTGCTCGCCTCCGAGGGCGTTCACGCCAGCTACTTCCCCGGCCTGTTCTTCGCCTTCCTGGCTCTCGGGCTGGGTGCGGGCGCTTCGTTCCTGCCGCTCCTGACGATGGGGATGGCCGACGCGCCCGCCGCGGACGCCGGCCTGGCATCGGGGATCATCAACGTCTCGGTCCAGCTGTTCGGCGCGATTGGCCTGGCCGCGCTCGGCACGATCGCCACCGATCACACCAAAGCGTTGAGCGCCAGCGGACACCCGCTGGTGAGCGCCCTGACCGGCGGGTATCACCTCGCCTACGTCGTGGCCGCCATATGCGTCGGCCTGGGGATCCTCGCGGCCTTCGTCCTGCTACGCCCGCCCGCCGGTCCGGTCGTGCAGGAGATCGAGGACTTCGAGCACGAGCAGGGACCGGCCGAGCTGTTGGCCGCCTAGCGTTCCTGACCCCGGAGGTCCGGCCTGTGGATGGGCCGGACCTCCGGGCGACAGATCGCTCTTTGCCTGTCGCGCACCGGGATTTGGCGTCTGAGCGCGGCGCCGGTCGGCCTCTGGATCTGCGGGTCGCCGATGCGCCGGCGGCTGGCGCGGGGGCCTCCCACCGGTCGGTGGGTTGCTCATCTTGGGTATCCTTGCCTGGTTCTCTGGTAGGCGAACCCAGGATCGTGCACGGGTCCAGATCCGGCTCACCGCAAAGAGCAGGTGAGTAGAGGTGCGCCGCTGAAAGCCACTCGATGCCCTTTCTTCCAGTGCAGCGCCGATCGCAGATCCCTCGACCCCGGAGCGTTTGAAGACCAATGGCCTCAGCAAGCCCATTCACAGAGAAGACCGACGAGCAAAAGGCCATCACCGAGATGGTCCACCAGTTCGTCGACGAGCAGATCCTGCCCAATGCCGAGCACTACGACCACGAGGATCTCTTCCCGGAACCGATCGTCGAGCAGATGAAGGAGCTGGGGCTGTTCGGGGTGACGATCCCCGAGGAGTACGGCGGGATGGGCCTGGACGTGACGACCTACGCGATGATCGTGGAAGAGCTCAGCCGTGGCTGGATCTCGATCTCGGGCGTGATCAACACCCACTTCATCGGCTCCTACCTACTGATGAAGTTCGGCAACCAGGCGCAGAAGCAGAACTACCTGCCGCGGATGGCCACCGGCGAGATCCGGGCGGCGTTCTCGCTCTCAGAGCCCGAGCTCGGCTCCGACGTGCAGGCGATCAAAACCTCCGCCAAGCAGACCGACGGCGGCGACTACGAGATCAACGGCCAGAAGATGTGGGTCACCAACGGTCTGCGCTCGGATCTCGTGTTCGTGCTCGTCCGGACCGACCCAGACGCCGAGAAGGCCCACCGGGGCATGACCTGCTTCATCGCCGAGAAGGAGCCAGGGGCCTCGGAGAACACGGGCGCCTATGCCGGCCTGACGGTACCGCCGCAGCTGCGCAAGATGGGCTACAAGGGCGTGGAGTCGACCGAGCTGGTGTTCGACGGCTACAAATGCCCGGCCGAGAACATCCTCGGCGGCGAGCAGGAGGGCCTGAACAAGGGCTTCCCGCAGATGATGGACGCGCTCGAGGTCGGGCGCGTCAACGTGGCGGCGCGCGGCGTGGGCATCGCCCAGCGCGCGCTGGAGCTGGCGCTGCGCTACTCCCAGGAGCGCAAGACATTCGGCAAGCCGATCGCCCAGCACCAGGCGATCCAGTTCAAGCTGGCCGACATGGGCACGCAGGTGGACGCCGCGCGCCTCTTGACCCTGCGCGCCGCACGCCTGAAGGACGCCGGTGTGCGCTCCGATCTGGAGGCCGGTATGGCCAAGCTGTTCGCCTCCGAGGCTGGCCGCTTCTGCGTGGAGGAGTCGTTTCGCATCCACGGCGGCTACGGCTACTCCAAGGAGTACGAGATCGAGCGGCTGTACCGAGATGCCCCGCTGCTGTTGATAGGCGAGGGCACCTCCGAGATCCAGCGCATGGTGATCGGACGCAAGCTGCTCGAGCGTCACAAGATCTGATGTCCGAGGACGCCAAGGCGCTGATCGAGCAGGCCGCGCGCCGGTTCGTGCAGGAAGTCCCCGCGCTCGCCCCGATCACGCTCGTCGTCGGCGTGCAGTTGCGTGGACGCGGCGACACACAGCACTTCCGCCTGCAGATGCCCGAGGCCCAGGTCATCAAGGGGCCGGCGGACGACGCGCGCATCAACGTGGAAATGCGTCGCGAGTTCTTCAACGTGATGGCCGCCGAGGGCAAGATCGCGGACTGGGTCGAGGCGTTTACATACGGCAAGGCCAAGGCAACCGGGCCGACGCAGTTCCTGAAGCTGATAACGACCGTCGTCGAGAAGCAACAGGAACGCGAACGGATGAAGATGGCTCGCAAGGCAAAGCCCCATTGAGCTCCGCCGAGCCGGTCCTTGCGCTCCTGCCCACCGACGAGGAGCGCCAGCTGCGAGAAGCGGTCGCCGGGATCTGCGCGAAGTACGGACGCGACTACATCCGCGCCAAGATCGAGGCCGGGGAGCCGCCCAGCGAGCTGTGGGACGAGCTCGCCGCCCACGGCTACATGGGCGTCAACATCCCCGCCCAATACGACGGCGGCGGACTGGGACTGGTCGAGCTATCGGCTGTCGCTGAGGAGATCGCCGCGGCCGGCTGCTCGCTGCTTTTGATAGTCGTCTCACCCGCGATCGTCGGCACGATCCTCGCCCGACACGGCAGCGAGGAGCAGAAGCGCCGGTGGTTGACGGGAATCGGTGCCGGCACCACCAAGATCGCCTTCGCGATCACAGAGCCCGACGCGGGCACGAACTCGCACAACCTCTCCACGGCGCTGTCCCGCAGCGGGGACACCTACAGGCTCAACGGCCAGAAGGTCTTCATCTCTGGTGTGGAGGACGCCGATGCGATCCTCGTCATCGCACGCGTGCGCGGCGAGGATGGGGGCCTCGGCCTGCCGGTGCTGGTCATCGTCGACACCGACAGCCCGGGTCTCGAGCGCCAGCAGATCCCGATGGCGGTGCGCGGCGCCGACCGCCAGTGGTCGCTGTTCTTCGACGACGTGGTGGTGGAGCGCGAGCGTCTGATCGGCGGTGAGCAGGGCGGTTTGGGCGTGGTCTTCGATGGGCTGAACCCGGAGCGGATCATGGGCGCCGCGATCTCCTGCGGCATTGGGCGCCTGGCGCTAGAAAAGGCGGCCGACTATGCCCGTGAGCGGACGGTCTGGCGGGAGCCGATTGGCGCCCACCAGGGGATCGCGCATCCGCTGGCGCACGCCAAGATCGAGCTGGAGCTGGCTCGCCTGATGATGCGCAAGGCGGCCGCTCTGTGTGACGCGCGTGTGCCCGGTGCGGGCGAGGCGTCCAACATGGCCAAGTACGCGGCGGCGGAGGCGGCCATCAAGTGCGTGGACAGCGCGATCCAGACCCATGGCGGCAACGGCTTCAGCCTCGAGTACGGCCTGAGCGACCTCTATTGGGGCGCGCGTGTGGCACGGACCGCCCCGGTCTCCCGCGAGATGATCCTCAACTATGTCGCCGAGCACTCGCTCGGACTGCCGAAGTCCTACTAAAGCCGGGCCGCCAGGCGGCGAGCTAGTGGTAGGCGGTGATCTGCTGCGCCAAGAAGGCGAGTGAGAGCACCATGAACACACACATCACGATCAGGGAGAAGTTCTCTCTCACGTCTGTTTCCGTTTCTGTCCCCGGCCCTGAACGGCACGCCGCGGCTAGTTGACATCTTCGGAGACTAAGCATACAGCGCGCCACGGCCGGGAGGCATCAATCTCCTACTGGCCCGCGACGGTGGTTGAGGTTCCGAGCACCGTGCCGGAGCCGCTCACGGCCTGCACCGCCACGTAAGGGGCGGCCTGCGATCCGATGGAGGTCTCAAAGCCGCTGCGGGGCACCGTCGTGACTGGGCTGAGCGAGGAGGGGGAGCCGCCCTGCAGGAGCCGCCAGGAGGCCACTTCGGTCGCCCCATTCCAGCTCGCATACACCGTCACGCCCGAGCCGCCGTGCTTGACCGCGATCGACGGCGAGCCGCTCGGGGTGGCGCTCCACGGCGAGAGGTAGGTGCGGAAGTCCTGCACGTTCTTGCCGAGCGTCCCATCGAGCAGCACGTGACCGGAGGAGCTGTACTCGGTGAAGTTCGGCAGCCCGCCGTAGCCCATCAGCCAGTTGCCGCTCGAGCTGGCGGGGGTGGAGAGGTTGAGCAGGTTGCCCTGGCTGGTGGCGAGCAGCGTGTAGTGGGGGTTGGTGAACGCGCGCGCCAGGCTGACGGTGTGGGTGGAGGTGTTGGGCACGAGCAGGAGACCGCGCGACTGCTTCTCCTCCGGGGGGTCCGAGCCGTTGTCGAACACCGAGATCAGCCCGCCGGGCTGGAACTCGGCGTCGTGCTGCCAGTAGGTGTGCGTGCCGGCGCCTAGCTTGAAGCTCGAGTGAGAGCCGCCCAGCCGCCAGCGGATCGCGCCGCTGTGCAGATCCACGTCATACAGCGTCCACGTTCCGCGCGAGGAGAGCAGCACGTCGCCTTCGTTGCCGGGGTCGACCGAGTTGATGTGCACGTAGTCCCATGGGCTGCTCGCTCTGGTGGATGCCGCGCTGTGCGATTCGCTGAAGGGGATGTGCCCGATCGCGTGCCACTCCCACATGACCAGTCCCGTCTTGATGTCGATCTCCTGCACGACCGAGTCGTTGACGATGCCGTTGTTCGCGCCGTGATAGCGGGAGAGGTTCGTGTGAATCGGGTCGAACATGTCGATCCAGGCGGTGCCCTGGGGGGTCAGGCGGATCTCGTGCAGGTCGGCGTGGTAGCCGTTGCCGGCGTGGATGTAGGCGACCGGTTGGTAGGAGGTGTTGTAGATGATGTCCTCGCCCTGCCCGAACCCGACCTCCAGGATGCGTCCCTGCCACCAGGTCAGGACCGGATGGCCCTCGTAGGACTGGACCTGGAAGTTGGTGGCCGACTCGCCGGCGGGCAATGGGTGAAACCACACCAGCGAGCCGTTCTGTTCGACGATCATCGGTCCGGGCGTGCCCTGGCCCTGATAGGGCGCCATGAACAGATCGCCGGGGCTCGCGCCGGCCTGCGCAGGCGTGGTGATACGCACACTGGAGGGCGTGAGCGTGGGCGCCGAGAGGTAGTGCTGAATCGCGCGCGGGTCGCCGGGGTTGTTGGGGAATTGTTTGTGGCTGACGGGGGTTTCTGCAATCACCGTGAAGGTGGTGCTCGCCGTCTGGGCTGGTGCGCCCGCACCGGCGGATACGAGCGCGTGCACGGTGACCCGCTCGCCGGCCTTGAATGGGCGGGAGGGCAGAAAGCTCTCGCCCGTGCCGGTCGAGTAGGCCTCCAGGCGTCCGCTGTGGGCGCCGCTGCGCGAGCCGACGACATGCACTTCTGAGACCTGTGTGCCGGCGGCGCCCAGGAAGCTGATCTGGGTGCGCGGCGAGGCGTCGGGGGTGCCGGGCAGCGGGGAGACCGCCACGCCGCCCGAGATTGCGGAGCTCGCCGTGTCGGCCGTGGAGGTGGATCCGCACGCGCACAGGGCGGCGCACGTCGCCAGCGCCATGAGCATCGCCGTCACGCGAATCATCATCTGGCGCGGTGTACCTCGTTGCTGGAGGTCTGCAGGGGACATGATCGGACCCTATCGCTCAAACGGGCGGGAAGTTCCGATGACCCTGCCGCGGGCGTCGAGCGCCTGGACCTCGTAGCTGGTGTAGCTCGGCGGCACCCCGATCGCCGTCTCAAACCCCGACTTCGCCTGGGTCGCCACGGCAATCATGCGCTCGCTGCTGGGACTGGCCAGGACCCTCCAGGAAACGACCTGGGTGGCGCCGTTCCAGCTCGCGTACACGGTGGTCTTGGCGGCGGTCTGGCGGATGGCGCCAACGGGCGCGGAGAGCGGCAGCCCCACCCACTGCTCGAGCGTCGCCCGGTAGGTGAGGTCCGGTCTGGGGAATTCCCCTTCCAGCAGCAGCTTGCCCGAGTGGCTGTACTCCGAGATGTAGGGCTCCGACCCCCAGCCGACGAACACGTTGCCGCCGCTCAGCGGCTGCGTATCGCCCATGTATTCGGTTTCGAACTGGTCGTCGCCGGTGAACTGAGACAGGAGTGTCGCCGTGTGCGTGCTCTGGTCGAGGTTGAGCACCAGCCCGCGAGATGGTCCTGTCGCCGGCACGGAGGTTCCTCCACCGGTGAGTTGGCAGCAGTGGTCATCGAAGAGGGCGACGGTCGTGGTACCGGCTGGCATCATGTCGTGCTGCCACTGGAAGGCGGCGCCTGGGCCGAACTGGAAGCTCAGTGCTTGCCGCCGAGGGTCCACTGGATCTCGCCGGTGGCGATGTCGACCAGATACGCGGCCCAGGTGTTGCGCATCGAGACCAGGAAGGTTCCGTCGTTGGCGACGCTGATCGAGTTGATGTGGTAGGCGTTCCACGGGAACCCGTTGGTCGGCTCCGATGCGTAGGAGTCGCTCAGGGGGATGTGCTTGAGCGCATCCCAGGTGCGCAGCAGCTTACCGGTCTTGAGGTTGTACTCCTGCACGGCCGAGTCGATCAGCGCGCCGTTGTAGGCGCCGCCGTACTTGGAGAGGTCAATCGGGATGTTCTTGTTGGCGGTCACCCACGCGTCGTCTCCACGGATCTGGAGCTCGTGGAGGGTGAGGATCCAGCCGTCGGCGCCTTTCAGCGTCGCGACCTTCTGGTAGTGCTGGTTGACGACCACGTCTTCGCCGCGCTCAGTGGAGCCGGTGTTCGTGACGATTCCCTGCCACCAGGCGAGCGCCGGCTTGCCTTCATAGGTCTGGGGGCTGAGGTTGGCGGCGACCAGCTTTTCCGGCACCGGCTGGAACCACACCGGCCGCAGGCGACGGTCGAGGATCAGCGGCCCGCTCTGGCCGATGATCGGGGGTTCGTTGAGGTTGTAGAAGTTGGTCGTGAGGATGTAGCCGTCCGTGAGCTGCGCTGTGGGCGCCTGCTGGGTGACGCGGATCTCGGGCGGGTGAAGCGCCGGCGCGGTCACGAAGCTGTAGGTGTCCCTGGTGATGTACTTGCCGATCGGAGGGGAGTGCGAGCCCGAGAACGCGACCGTCAGCCCGATGAAGAGCGCGAGCACCGCGGCGATCGTGAGCGCCAGCCATCGCACCGCGCCCGCCGCTCCCGAAGCGACTCTGGGCAAAGCCAGGAACGTCATCGCCGCCGCGGCGGCGGCCAGACCGGCGCCGATCAGGTAGGCGAGCCGGAAACCGTCGGTGAGCGCGTTCGGCACCTGCGCGCCGGCGCCGATCAGGTGGGTGGTGTGCTGGGTCGCGAGCGTGATCAGGACGGCGAGACCGAGTCCGCCCCCGACCTGACGGGAGGTGTTCACCAGGCCCGAGGCGAGCCCGGCCTGGCCGGGCTTTGCGCCCTGCGTGGCGGCGATCGTCGAGGGTACGATCGACATGGCGATTCCGGCCGCCGTCAACAGTCCCGGGATCATGATGTAGACGATCCCGCTGCCGCTCGAGCCGATCCTCGAGAGCAGGACCATCCCGACCGTCAGCATGATCAGGCCGCTGCCGAGCACGGCGCGCACACCGAACTGGCTGACGAGCTTTCCGGCACGAGAGGCGACGAGCCCGATCACCACCGTCATCGGCAGGAAGATCAGCCCCGTGTTCAGCGGTGAGAGACCCAGCACCTGCTGCAGGTAGAGCGAGCTCAAAATCCACATCGGGAAGATCGTCGCGCTGAACAGCAGCACGATGTTGTTCGCGATCTGCAGCGGCAGCGTCAGCTCTTTGAAGGGGATCAGCGGATCGGAGGCCAGCCGCGCCTCGATGAAGCCGAATGCCCCGAGCAGCACGATGCCGAGGATGATGGGGCCGAGCGCGGCGAATGTGTCCCAGCCCTTCAGGCCTGCTTCCACGACCCCGAAGACGAGGATCACCTGCCCGATCGTCAGCGTCAGGGCACCGGCGAAGTCGAACGACTTGCCGGGATCCCTGCGGCGCTCGTTCACCACAGCCCAGGCCACCGCTGCGGCTCCGACCGCGATCGGCGGGTTGATCAGCAGCACCCAGCGCCAGTTCAGCGCCTGGGTGATGATCCCGCCGAACAGCACGCCGGCCGCGCCGCCGAGCCCGTTCATCGTCGCCCAGGTGCCGATCGCGCGATTGAGCGCCGGGCCGGGCTCAAAGGAGGCGGTGATGATCGCCAGCGAGCAGGACGCCATCAGGGCGCCGGCGATGCCCTGCACGCCGCGGGCGGCGATCAGCACCCCCTGGCTGGGCGCGACCCCTCCTATCATCGAGGCGAGCCCGAACCAGATCAACGCGACGACGAACGTGCGCCGCTGGCCGAGGTGGTCGGCGATGCGTCCGCCGAGCATCAGAAAGCCGGCGAAGGAGATCGCGTAGGCATCGACGACCCATTGCAGGTCCGGTGAGGAGAACCCGAGGCTCAGCTGGATCGAGGGCAGCGCGACGTTGACGATGCTCAGGTCGAGGATGACCATGAACTGCGCCACGCAGCAAACGGCCAGCAGCCACGAGGTGCCAGAGCCCCGCCTGCCATGCGCCGGCGGGGGGGTCTCGGAAACTCTCGGGCTGGTCACCTCGACGCTCATGAGGACCCGCGGGCCGGCTGGCGTGGCGACCGAGACCGGCGACTGTCACGGTCCTGCCCGGCTGCTCGTGTCGTCTTTTCGTGCTCGTGCATCAGCCCCAGATCCCCTTCAAGGTCCCGGTGTTCTGCGCGTGGCGCGCTGGGATTGGCTGGCCTCGGGCAGGGAGCTGGCTGCAGGATGCTCCATCGGCGAGGATATCCGGCGCCCGTGGCTCTCGCCCTGCATAAACGTGCAGGGCAGTCAGACGTTCGCACCCGAGCAGCTCGGCCCGGCAGTCTACCGCCCGCTCGGCTGGAGTGTGGGAGGAGCGGTTCTCCCGGCCGGTCGATCGCCGCTCGCCCGCCGGCCATCCATTCGGCGGTGATCGACGGAAGGGACGCCTGGTAGTGTGCCGGCCGAAGCCTTCGAGCGACCACAGGAGTCCAGAGAATGAGGAGACGACGCACGCTACTGGCCATCGCGATGATGTTGACGGCCGTGATGATGGCCGGAGTCGTGCTGGCGGGGTGTGGCGGTAAATCCTCGGGCGGCTCGGGCTCCAAAGGCACGACGAGCACCGGCACTCGCAAGGCGCCGTCCAAAGCGCCGGGTTACTGAGCGCGGTTCTCACCCCGAGCTCCGGGTCGCCGGGAGCGAGGCGGCGAAGCTTCTCACCGGCACCGTCTGGGAGAGCCCGAGCTGCTGGCCGGCGGCGTTCAGCGCCTGCACCGCCACATAGGGGTACTTCGCGGGCAGGATCGAGGAGCTTTCAAAGCCGCTGGAGGGCACCGTAGCCCGAACCGTCAGCGAGTCGCGCCGTGCGCCCGCGAGCACACGCCAGGCGGCCACTTCGGTCGCTCCGTTCCAGCTCGCGTGGACGATCGTCTCTTCGCCTGTGTTGTTGAGGTTCGCCAGGACCGCCGGCGGTCTGTGGGAATGTCCGCTCCAGGGGAAGCGAAAGCCCCTGTAGGAGATCAGTTCGAACGGCAGGTGGGCGTCGAACAGCAGCGATCCGTCCTTGGCGAACTCGCTCATCTGCGGCGCCCCGCCGTACTCCACCACGGTGTTTCCGCTTCCCAGCGTCTGCATGTTGCCCTGGCTCGCCGCGAGCAGCGGCGGGTCGGGATGCGTGAAGACGGCGCCCAGGCGGGCCTGACGGGTCTTGAAGTCCAGCGCTATCCGCACCGCGCGCGACTGGTTGTGCTCACGCGGGTTGGAGCCGTCGTCGAAGATCGTCACTTCCCCGTCCGGGAGCAGGCGGCCGTCGTGTTGCCATGCGGTCTGCGTCCCCGGCCCCATCTTGAAGGAGCTATTGGTGCCGCCCAGGCGCCAGAGGACATTGCCGCTGCCGCCTTCCAGCTGATAGAGGGCCCAGGTGCTGCGTGCCGACAGCAGGACGTTCCCGTTGGGCTCGGGGTCGATCGAATTGAGGTGAAACCAGTCCCACGGCGTGTCCTTCGGCGGCGAGGTCTCCGACTCGTTCACCGCGATGTGGTCGAGGCTGTGCCATTCCCAGCGCACCAACCCGGTCTTCGAGTCGATCTCCTGCACCGCGGTGTCGACTATCCAGCCGTTGCCGGGCCCATTCGCCGCGGAGAGGTCGCAGCGGATCGGGTTGTATGCCGTTATGTAGGAGACGTCGCGGGGTGCGATCTGGAAGTCGTGCAGGTCGGCATGTAGACCGTTGGCGCCGGTGATCCTGGCCACCGTTTCATAGCCGGAGTTCATGACGACGTCTTCGCCCTGTCCGAAGCCAAGCGAAAGCACCTTGCCCTGCCAGAAGGTCAAATCACGGTGACCTTCGTAGCTCTGTACCGCCAGGTTCTCCGCACTGACGCCGTTCGCGAGCTGATCGAACCAGACAAGGCGTCCCTGCGGTGTGTAGATCAGCGGTCCGTAACGGCCGGGACCGGGTCCGTTGGTGGTGAAGATGTCGCCGGCCGCGGGGTCGCGATCTGCAACGGTGACCGTGAGTATCGGGGCTTGTACGCCGGGCAGCGTGTCGAAGCTCTGGTAGTCGGCCGCCGAAGCCGGCGGGTTTGGAAACGCCGGCACCTGCGCCGTGGAATACGGAGTGTCCACGCGAAAGCCGAACGACACCGGCTTGCCCGCGCCGGGGCCGATCGCGGCGTGCACCAGCACACGCTCTCCGGCGAGAAATGGGCGGTCGGGCAGGAAGCTCCCGCCGTCGCCCTGGAAGTAGCTCTCAAGGCGCCCACCGTGATCGCCGCTGCGCGAGCCCACAACCGAGACCTCGTGGATCTCGCTGGCGGGAACTCCCAGGAAGCTGATCTGGGTGTGCGGATTGGCCGTGTCGGTTTCCGGCGCCGGGGAGACATCGACCGGCAGCCCGGCGAGCTTGGCGCTGTGGCTCAGAGTGGAGGGCAGGCAACGGGGAGCGGCGCCGGCCAGCGAGGAGCGGTTTGACCCGGACAGGACACCGGTCGCCAGCAGCGCGGCGATCGCGACGCACGCCACCACGGCGACCAGCAGGACGATGCGACCGTTGCTTCTCATGTGCTCCCGGAGCTCGGCGGGCTAACGAACGACGGGCCGCACATGCCACTAACGACCGCTCTAGGGAATCGACGCCCTGGTTGTGTTCCTAATCAAACATGATCTTAACATCGACCAACACGAGCGGTCGCAGCTCCCTCGGGAGAATCGTCCGCCAGCGCAAATGATCACGATCTAGCGAGACTCGGTGATCAGGCGAGCACCGCGTCGTTGTCGTAGAGCTTGATGATCTTGACCGCTCCGGCGGGAGAGGCGTCCAGGCACAGGCGACAGAGCACGCACTCGTCGATGTTCTGCTGGGCGATCTCAACGCCATTGTCGCTGGCTGTGAAGATGTTAACCGGGCAGGCGTCGCTCAGCTTGACGGCCAGCTCGCGGTCGCCCGCGACTCGATCCTCGACCTCGACCGCGATGAAGATCCCGTCCTTCCTCACGCTTGGCTCCTCTCGGCGATCTTGGCCTTGACTAGGTCGGGAATCTCGTCGATCCGTTGCACGACGGGGATGCCGGCCGCCTCCAGACGGGCGATCTTCTCCGTCGCGCTGTCCTCCTTGCCCTCGACGATCGTGCCGGCGTGGCCGAAGGACATGCCCTGCATCTCCTCGTCGTCCATGAACTTGCCGGCCATGAACGCGATGATCGGCAGGCGCGAGTTGTTGTCCTTGACCCACTGCGCCAGTTGGGCCTCCATGCGGCCCCCGGGCTCGGTGTAGATCACAATCGCCTGGGTCTGCTCGTCGGCCTCGAAGTACGGCATCAGCTCCGCGTAGGTGGATCCGATGATCGCGTCGCCGCCGATCGAGACCGCGGTGGAGACACCCAGTCCCGCGGCCGTGAGCGTGGAGGAGATCTCCGTGGTCATGCCGCCGGAGCGGCTCATCACGCCAACCGCGCCGGGCTGATAGGCCACCGCGGCGTTGCGCGCCGGGCCGCCGATGCCGCCCATCTTGGCGACGCCCGGGACGATCAGACCCAGGCAGTTGGGCCCGATGATCCGTGCCCCCTTGGCGTCGGCCAGCTCGACCATCATCGCGACGTCGCGGCGTGGGATCCGCTCGGTGACGATCACGATTGTCTTGATGCCGGCATGCAGCGCCTCGAAGACGGCGTCGCGCGTGCCCGCCGGCGGGACGGTGACGACCGAGCCGTCGGGCGCCACACCGCCGTTGTGCTCGACGACCTGCTCGACGGTGTCGAATACCGGCACGCCGTGGACCTCGCGGCCCTTGCGGCCTGGGGTGACGCCGCCGACGATCTTTGAGCCGTAGTCCAGGCACTCGCGGGTGAGGTTGACCGCCTCGCGCCCGGTGATGCCCTGGATGATGAAGGTCGTGTCCTGGTTGATGAGGATCGACATCGCTACGCCGCCGCTCCTTGGATCTTGGCGACCGCGCGACCGGCGGCCTCCCACAGCGACACCGACCGGTCGCAGTACTCGATCCCGTACTTGTCGAGGATCTTGAAGCCCTCCTCCTCCCACGCGCCCGGGATGCGAAAGATCGCGATCGTCTCGCCGGGATCCTTGCCGAGTTCCAGACAGGCCTTGATCACGCCGCGCGCGACGATGTCCACGCGCGTGTTGGAGACGATCGACATCATCACGGCGATCTTCTCGACGCCGTCCTTCTTGAGGACCTCCTTGGCCAGGCCGCACGCCTTGGCGACCGACGGGTTGCCGCCGATCTCGGAGTAGTTGGCGGGTCTGCCGCCCTGCTGACGCACGGCGTCGGTGAGCGTCAGCGAGCCGCCGCCCGCGCCGATCACCAGGCCGATGTTGCCGCCAAAGCCTGTGTCCTTGCCCTGGATGACGCCACGGTGGTCGGCGCTGTCGATGGCCTTGACCGCCTCCTCGAAGGAGGTCGGGGTGTGGCCCTCGCGGGTGCCCTCGTCCTCGCCGATGCCCAGCGCCTTGAGCAGGCCCTTCTGACGCGGCATGCCCTCGTTCTCCATCTCCATGTGCGCGTCCAGCGCCACGAACGAGCCATCCTTTAGCTCCGCCAGCGGGTTGATCTCCGCCAGCGTCATGTCGTTGTCCAGGAACAGCTTCGCCAGGCGCGCGAGCACCGGTGTGGCGCGCTGCAGCGCCTTGCCGGTGACGCCGGCGGCGGCGATGACCTGCTTGGCCTGGAAGTCGGAGAAGGGTTCTAGCGTTGAGAAGTGGCCGCGGCCGACGTGGTCGGGGTGCTCCTCGGCGACCTGCTCGATGTCGATGCCGCCCATGTCGCTGAAGAGCATCAGCGGCTTCTTGGCGGTGCCGTCCCAGACGACCCCCGCGTAATACTCCTGCTTGACCTGCGCCTTGGGGTCAACGAGCACGCCACGTGGCTGGTGCCCGCCTATCTCCAGCTCGAGGATGTCGGCGGCGTGGGTCTCGGCCTCCTCGGGTGTGTCGGCGAACTTCACGCCACCGGCCTTCATGCGCCCGCCGGTCAGGACCTGTGACTTGATCACGACCGGCCCGCCGATGCGCTTGGCGATCTCACCGGCCTCGGAGGCGTCCGTGGTGAAGCCGTAGTCCGTTACCGGGATGCCGGCACGCTTTACGATCTCGCGCGCCTCGTACTCGAAGAATCTCATTTCGGCGCGGAACCCTACACGCTCAGCAGTCGGCGAGTGCTCGTAGCGTCTGGCAAATCTCCTCGCGTCGGGGGCCGAGGGTGCCGGCTCTTTCGCTCAGCGCGGATCGCAGAATCGGCTGAAGGTTGTCGAACGAGGCTGCGCAGTCGTCGCTGAGGCCCTCGCTCGGCCCGAGTCCTATCTCGGTTGGGATTCCGCGTACGGTTCGGCTGACCGGGGCGACGACAACGCGCTTCAGCACCGGTATTGCCTGCGATCGCGTGATCACCAACACTGGTCGGCGCTTGTCTTCAGCCTCGGCCCACCAGATGTCCCCCTGTTGGGGGACGCTCACCAGGGTTCCTCCTCTATCAGCGCGCGGGTCGCTTGCTCCGCTTGTGCGAGCTCCTCATCGGTCTCAGGAAGACGCGTGTACCCCGCAACGATTTCGGCTCCTATCCGGCGTCTTCGATGCTCCTCCACAAGCCTCTCAAGTCCCATGCGCACGCCCTCCGAGCGACTGGCCACGAAGCCGTCTGCCACCAAGCCGTCGAGGTCGGCGACGAGCTTGTCGTCAAGACGTGTCACAACCTGCGCCATACAAGAAGCATAACAAAATGCAATACGCTGATGCCCTGGGTCGCCGTGCCGGCGGGCTCCTCAGCCCGGCACGAACCCTTACGCATCGGCGGCCTCGGGTCCTTGCGACCGTACGTTCGGTCGAGCTCTCAGCTGTAGCCGGTCTTTTTCAGGAAACGCTTCAGCTTCTTGACGAACGCCTGACCGCTCGGACTTGCGTGTTCAGCGCTGCGCAGATGGTTAAGACGCGCTTCTCTTGCCAGCACGCTCGCCACCTTTGATTGATGCCCGAGCAGGTATTCATCGGCTGCCCAGGCGGCGATCAATCCCAGGCCGAGGCCCTGGCGACGATTGGCCAGAAAGTATTTGAACTGCCGCTTGGCGTCCGCGGCGATCAGCTTCGGGAATTCCGTGGTCACGTCGATGAAGCGTCCTTCGTGAAAGCGCCAGATCTGGAGCGGGAGCCCCGAGTAGGCGTAGGAGGTGAACTCGTAGGCGAAGCGGTCATCGGCGGATTGGAACTCGAGCTGACCGTTGCCCGCGACATCGGTCAGCAGGGCACCCGGATCGCCGAAGTCGTGTTCTGTGAGGCGGTAGGTCATCGTGCCTGGATCTAGGGAGAACACTTGTGTGATCGTGCAGCAGTGTGCGCCGCCGGTGCTCAGCTCCAGCACCACGTTGGGTTCGCCGTTTCCTTCCAGGTCGCCGACGGCCAGTGGACTGGACTTCGACGGGCCGCTGCCGATCGGCTCGGGCACGCACCCGGACGGGCAGTAGTGCGAGGCGACGGGCTGTTCGTAGAAGATCGTGCCGGAGCGGGCGATCGCGAGCCTCAGGTCGAAGTAAGGCAGCGGCCCGCCGAGTCCTTCGCGATAGGTGAGCGTCGCGTGGACCGGTCCTTCCTGGGCGCTGGCTTCCGCGCTCTTGGACGACGGTTCGGCCTCGTGAGCCGTGGCGGGCGGCCCGCCACCGAGTGCCAGCGCGGCGAGCAGGGCCGCCACAGCGCGGGCGCGTCGTGGCATAGCTCGGCGCATCCGCCTGTTCCTAGAGCCCGTAGGCCTCGGCCAGCTCAGGGTCCTTGCGTGCCAGCATTTCGGCGAGGTTGACCATCACCTGGCACTGCTTCCAGGTGGCGTCGTCCTGCATCTTGCCGTCGATCATGTGCACGCCACGGCCGTCGGGGATCGCCTCGATCACCTTCTTGGCGAACGCGACCTCCTGCGGATCGGGAGAGAAGACCTTCTTGGCGATGTCGATCTGAACCGGGTGCAGCGACCACGCGCCGACACAGCCGAGCAGGAAGGAGGCGCGGAACTGCGTCTCACAGCCCTCGGTGTCCCGGATGTCGCCGTAGGGGCCATAGAACGGCAGCGCCCCGACCGACGTGCAGGCATCGACCATGCGCGCGATCGAGTAGTGCCACGGATCCTGCTGGTATGAGGGCCGCGGCGCCTCGGGATTCTCCGGGTCGGGGTCGGCGATGGTGCGGTAGCCGGGGTGCCCGCCGCCGACACGGGTGGTCTTCATGCGCCGCGAGGCTGCCAGGTCAGCCGGCCCGAAGCTCATTCCCTGGATGCGTGGAGAGGCGCAGGCGATCTCCTCGAGGTTGGCGACGCCCTGCGCGGTCTCGAGGATCGCGTGCACCAGGATCGGACGATCCAGGCCCGCCTTGGCCTCCAGCTGGGCGAGCAGACGATCGACGTAGTGGATGTCCCACGGGCCCTCGACCTTGGGAATCATGATCACCTCGAGCTTCTCGCCGATCTCCCTGACCAATTCGGTCAGGTCATCGAGCACCCAGGGCGACTCGAGCGCGTTCACCCGCGTCCACAGCGCGGTGTCGCCGAGCTCGATCTCCCTGCCGACCTTGATCAATCCAGCGCGTGCGGCCAGCTTGCGGTTCACGGGCACGGCATCCTCGAGGTTGCCGAGCAGGATGTCCACGGTCGGTGCGATGTCCGGCACCTTGGCGACCATCTTCTCGTTTGAGAAATCCAGGAAGTGGATCATCCGAGAAGGCTTGAAGGGAATTTCTTGGGCCGGTGCCGGCGCGTCGATGGCAAGCGGCTTGAAGAAGTCGCGTGGGTTGCGCAAATCTGGTCTCCTGGTCGAGGCTTAGGTCGATCGGGAACGGTATCGGCTTCGCCGCCGGTCGACCTGCGGGACTTGTGAATCGTGCGGGCGGCTGCTAGCACCAAGTCAAATGCCAAGAGCGCTGGTGATGATCCTCGCCACTCTCTGGTTCGCGCAGGCGAGCGCGGCGCAGGCCCGGTCGGGTCGCGCCCCAAACCGCCTCGAGCACCGGTGGCGAGTGCAGGTCAAAGCGCCCGGGCCGTCCGACTACGCGCTTGCGCGGATCAGCGTGAAAGCTCCAGTCGGCACACATGTACGAATTGGCTCCGTTGGTCCCCACGGCGCCGACTATCTCGCCGCCGGGCGGATGCGCCACGGCCACGCCGCAGAGCTTCAGATCGTGATCCTGCTGCTCGACCGCGCGACCGACCTGATGGACCCCGTGGACATCGAGCTCACCCTGCGCATGGGGCGAGCGGTCGGCAGGCCCTACCTGGAACAGGTGACGGACGGTCTCGCAGCCCGTCAAAGCCCACCCTCGACGCTCTGCCACCCGCAAAGCGGACAGGTTCCGCTCATGGGATCGGCCTTTGAAGGGCTGTACTCGTTCGGTCAACCACTGCCCGGCTTCTCTGCCGAAGAAGCGCTCGCACAGGGCTATGACCTCAGCTGCGGCCTGCCTTTCCAGGAAAGCTTCAAGCGGTCGCTCGGTGAACAGACCAACTCCACCCCGCCGATCCCCGAACCGGTCCCACCGGTCATAGAACCGCCCGGCTGCGGGCCGTGTCAGGCCCCGCCGGGCTACGCCTGCCCGCTGCAGGCGCACAGCAGCGTGTGCGTGTCCCCGGCCCCCACACGGCGGATCCCACCAGCCGCCCACTAGAGTTTCAGCCACCATCGCGGATCGGCGATTCCGGACGGACACCGAGATCAACCCACTCAATCTAGGAGACCCCCGAGACCAATGAGTCAAGCAAACACCGTTGAGACTGACCAGGCCGCGCGTGAGGCGAGCGGCGGCCATCCGTACGGCCGGTATCTCGAGGAGTTCGAGGTGGGGGACGTCTACAAGCACTGGCCCGCCAAGACCGTCACCGAGGCCGACGACCACCTCTTCTGCCTGATCACGATGAACCATCATCCGCTGCACATCAACGACGTGTACGCCTCGAAATCGCAGCAGGGACGCAACGTCGTGGTCGGGCCGCTGGTGTACTCGCTGGCGCTCGGCATGTCCGTCAGCGACGTCAGCGGCAAGGCGATCGCCAATCTCGCCACCGAAGAACTGTCGCATCCCGCGCCCGTGTTCCACGGCGACACGCTGTTCTGCGAGTCCGAGGTGCTCGAGAAGCGCGAGTCGAAGTCAAAGCCAGACCGCGGCACGGTCAAGGTCCACACCCGTGTGCTCAACCAGGATGGTGTGCTGGTCGCCGAGTTCAAGCGATTGGTGCTGGTGCCGCGCAAGAACCCCGGCGACACGAGCGCCGAGGGCAATGTGGAGTAGCTGGCCCTAGCTCAGGTCGTACGGTACGCTTTCCTGACGCCCCGGGAGGGCGTTTTCCATTCCCGACGCCAACTCTGGCCAGCGGCGCCACCCCGGCGCCCGCTACCGCGAAACTCGAGGAGCCGCGCACACGTCATGGAGACAACCGCCACCACCGCCCCCGCAACCACCAACCAAGAGCTCCTGGCCTGGGTCGAGAAGATAGCCGCTCTCACCGAACCCGACGAGGTCTACTGGTGCGACGGCTCGGCGGAGGAGTACGACCGCATGTGCCAGCGGCTGGTCGAAGCGGGCACCTTCGAGCGGCTCTCTGACGCCAAGCGTCCCAACTCCTATCTGGCGCTGTCGGATCCGGGCGATGTGGCGAGGGTCGAGGACCGCACGTTCATCTGCTCGGAGACCGAGCAGGAGGCCGGGCCGACCAACAACTGGCGTGACCCGCAGGAGATGCGCACCGCGCTGAACGGGCTGTTCGCCGGTTGTATGCGCGGACGCACGATGTACGTGGTGCCGTTCTCGATGGGCCCGCTCGGCTCGGACAAGAGCCACGTGGGGGTGCAGCTGACCGACTCCACCTACGTGGTTGTGAGCATGCGGATCATGACCCGCATGGGCCAGGGGGCGCTCGACGCGCTGGGCGCGGCCCGCTTCGTGCCGTGCGTGCACTCGGTGGGTATGCCGCTCGCCGACGGGGCCGAGGACGTACCGTGGCCGTGCAACGCCGAGAACAAGTACATCGTGCACTATCCGCAGACCCGTGAAATATGGTCGTACGGGTCCGGCTACGGCGGCAACGCGCTGCTCGGGAAGAAGTGCTTTGCGCTGCGCATCGCCTCCGTGATGGCACGCGACGAGGGCTGGATGGCCGAGCACATGCTGATCCTCAAGCTGACCTCCCCGGAGGGTGAGGTCAAGTACATCACCGCCGCGTTCCCAAGCGCCTGCGGCAAGACGAACCTGGCGATGCTGATCCCCACGATGGAGGGCTGGACGGTCGAGACCATCGGGGACGACATCGCCTGGATGAAGTTCGGCCCCGACGGGCGGCTGTACGCGATCAACCCGGAGGCCGGGTTCTTCGGCGTGGCGCCCGGCACGGGCGAGGCCACCAACCCGAATGCGATTCGTACGATCGAGCGCAATTCGATCTTCACCAACTGCGCCAAGACAGACGACGGCGATGTCGGTGGGAGGGGATGACCGCGCACAAGCCCGAGCACCTGATCGACTGGCACGGCAACGATTGGACACCCGAGTCTGGGACGCCGGCCGCGCACCCGAACGCTCGCTTCACCACCCCGGCGGCGCAGGACCCGGCGATCGCGCCGGAGTGGGAGGACCCGGTGGGAGTGCCGATCGACGCGATGCTGTTCGGCGGACGCCGCTCGACCGTGGTGCCGCTCGTGACCGAGGCGCTGGACTGGGAGCACGGCGTGTTCCTGGGGTCGGTGATGAGCTCGGAGAAGACGGCGGCGGCGGCCGGCACCGTCGGCGAGTTGCGCTTCGACCCGTTCGCGATGCTGCCGTTCTGCGGCTACAACATGGCCGACTACTTCGCCCACTGGTTGGAGATCGGACGCCGCGAGGGCGCGAAGCTACCGAAGATCTTCTACGTCAACTGGTTCCGCAAGGACTCAGACGGACGCTTCCTGTGGCCCGGATACGGTGAGAACTCGCGTGTGCTGGCGTGGGTGTTCGCACGCTGCGCCGGCCACGGCGCCGCCACCGAGACGCCCATTGGCTGGATCCCACCGGTCGGTCCAGACGGCATCGACACGCGCGGCGTCGATGTCTCACAAGAGGCGATGAGCGAGCTGCTGCGGGTGGACGTGGAGGAGTGGAGGACCCAACTGCCGCAGTTCCGCGAATATCTCGCCGGCTTCGATCGCCTGCCCGCGGAGCTGAACGCACAGCTGGACGCGCTCGAACAGCGGCTGGGCTGAGCCGATGGCCATGGGGATCCGAAGAGTGGACCCCCAGGTCTCGCACTCGCGCTTCAAGCGTGCTCTCACCGCGTTCGCCCTCACCGATGTCGGGACCTGGTACTCCTCCCAGGTAGGCGCCCGCATCGACCCGTGGCTCGTGCGCCTGACGCGCGGGCGCCTGGACTCAGCCTTCGGGCAGATCCCCATAGTGATCGTCACCATGCGCGGCGCGCGCAGCGGGCTCGAGCGCAAGGTGCCGCTGCTGTACTTCAGCGACGGCGACGACGTGATCCTGATCGCCTCCAGCTACGGCAAAGCGAAGTTGCCGGGCTGGTATCACAACCTCAAGGCCAACCCCGAGGTGCGCCTGGAAGCGATGGGGTGCTCGGGCACATACCTCGCGCAGGAGACCGAGGGCGAGGAGCACGACCGCCTATTCGAGCTAGCCAAGCACGTCTACAGCGGCTACAGCGAGTACCAGCGCCGCACCGACGGCGTCAGGCGCATACCCGTAATGCGCCTGCAGCAACGTTAGCGACCCGGCGCGGCGATCCCGGAAGGGCCTCGAGCAGCGTCTCGGAGCCGCCGTCTGCGGATGTGCCAGCGGCGAGTCGATCTAGGCGGTCCGCCCACGCCACCGCACGAGCATCAGCACGAGCGCCTGGGTCGCAAGGGCGCAACCGATCGCCGTGGCAAAGCCGCTGGCGATGCCCAGCGATCGCAACGAGACGGCCAGCGTGAAGCAGAACATCGCATAGGCCACGAGCGCGACGACGAACCCGCGCAGGATCCGCACCACGTCCTCATCCCCATGAAAGATGTGCGTGAACACCGCCAACACACTGGCGATGACCGGGAAGGGGGCGAGCAGACCGCTGAGGTGGGCCCCCAGATGACCGGCCAGCGCGGTCAGCGCCAACACCAGCGCGAGCGCGCTCATCGCCCTGACCGGCAGATCCCACGCCGGCTCCTCGGCGCGGCTATCGGGCTCCCGCATATCCTGCTGCAGGACGGTCAGCGTAAGCGCCAAGGTCACCAGTACGATCGTCAGCGCGATCCCGGCGGAGACGGACGTCCCATCGAGCAAGGCCGTCATCGCTGCGAACCCCGCCCAGCCGGCGAGCAGGCTCGCCAACCAGGGCACGCGCATCGTGGCGGCGCGCGCGTAGACGACGATGAACACACTCAGCGAGACCATACCCAGCAGCGTTCCGCCAGCCGCTTGTGCGGCGAACGCAGCGCCGTGCTCGAGCGCGAACACGAGCAGGATCGGACCGGCCACGACCGGCAATCCTCCAACCAGGCCGCCGACCCGCGGACCGAACCGTCTGGCCGCCAGCGAGGCTCCGACCACGAACGCCGGGGCCAGCACGATCTTGGCGACCAGGGCGCTCATCGCCCGAGATGATGCTGGTTTCACCGCTGGCGCGTCTACGCCCACGAGAGGTGGGATTACCAGCCGACCGGGGGACCCCCGTCGAACAACGATCGGGAAGGATGTGATGCGGGAAGCCACCCGGCACGGAAGAACTACGCCGCCCGGACGTCCTCTACTCGTGGCCGTGCACCTCGCCGGCTGCCGCGGGAGGGCGGGACTCCTCGGCGAGTGAGGTGATCGTCAGGATGCCGCGCGCGGAGGACTCGAGCACCTCGGTCGCCTCCTCGAGCGAACGAGCGTAGAGCTCGACCAGCAGGTGAACGACGATCCTCGATTCCTCCTCGTGTTTGTGGAAGCGCACGTGGGTGAAGAACTCCCGCACGCCATGGTCGCCGAAGGCTGCGAAGGAAAGCGCCTCCCCGGCATCGGGTCCCGAGCAGTTCTCGACGTCGTCACTGTCCACCGTAACGGTGCAGGAGGCCACCCACGGCGTGCCGGCGACCATCCTCTCCCAACGGTCTTCGATCGGTTCGACCCGGCCGTCCTTGAAGCCCAGATGGGGCTGGTCGTGCATGCAGTCAAGGCACTGCACGACAGCCTCCTGTAGCTCGTCCACGACCTCGCCGCGCTCCCCGCTGTGCGGGTCGATCTTGTGGATCCCCTTGTAGTGAACCTGGACCTCCAGGTTCTGCGACCAGCAGCGGTAGCAGCGCAACCAGCTGCGCGTGGTGGAGTGCGGGTCGTTCGCGCCAAGCGGATCTTCCGAGCGGCGCGCATCCATCGGGTCATCCGGCGGGACGGTGTCCATCGAACCATTGTATGCGCGCCCGGGGAGGTGAGGTAGCGGGCGGGCGGTCTGGGACCCCGCGACTCACGCGAAAGGGCTAGCCGAAAGTGAAGGCATAGCCGGTTATACCCGGCGCGAAGCTCAGCGTGAGACGGTGGGTTCCCTCGTGCGGCAGGGACACCAGCGAATACAGGCGCTGGTGGCGCACGCTGACCACACCGTGGTGGACATCCGCGCCGGCGTCGGCGGCCGCGATCGGATGCCCGTCGAGCATGACCCGCACCGGCAGTGGGTGTTCGCCCGGGGAGCTGAGCACCAGGTACACGTTCTTGGCCTCGAACTCCACGTCCACGCCGGCGCCGCTGACGGCTTGGGCGGGCTGCCCGGCGATGTCCCAGGTGCCGCTGTAGGCGAAATCGTTCAGCGCCAGCCGCGCCGGAGGCGAACCGTAGGTGTGCAGGCCGGCGTGGGGCCCGTTGATCCAGCCCTGCGCCCGGTTTGTTCCGAGATAGGTCTCGGGGGTCGCTTCGCGGCTCGGCACGATCACCCCGGTCGGACGACTCTGTCCGCCGACCTGGTATCCGGCCTGGGCGAGCAGGCCACGAATCGCCGATTCGGTCTGGGAATAGTCGCCCTCTCCGGCGGTCGCGTATCGCACCTGCCCGATCGAGTCGATCAGATAGTCCGCGGGCCAGTACTGGTTGCCGTACGCGTTCCAGGTGCCCATTTCGTTGTCCTGGACCACGGGGTAGCGGATCCCGAACTGCTTGATCGCGTCGCGTACGTTGGATGCGTCCTTCTCGAACGCGAACTCCGGTGCCTCCACGCCAACGATCGTCAGGCCCTTCTTGCGGTAGGCGGCATCCCACGCCTTCAGGTACGGCAGCGTGCGTATGCAGTTGATGCAGGTGTAGGTCCAGAAGTCCACCAGCACCACTCGCCCGCGCAGACCCGCGAGCGACAGTGGCCGCTCGCCGGGTGTGTTGAACCAATCCTCGGTGTTGGTGAATTCCGGCGCGGCACCGAGAGCAGGCAGTCCTTCGGCGATCTTCAAGAGGCTTCCCTGGCTGGCGTTTGTCTTTGCCACCGGAACCTTGCTCACCCCGCCACCGCAAGCCGCCGAGCCATTGGCGGCGAGGAACTTGGGACGGTGACCGGTGATCTGGTGAAGACGACTGGTGACCGTGCTCGAGCACTCCAGCGCCGCCGTCAGGTTGACGTTGGGGATCTCTTCGGCTACCAGCTGGTCGAAGTTCACGTCCAGGCCCGTGACGATGAACACGGCGGTGATGACCATCACCGCGCCGAGCACACGCTGCAGCACCGGTCCCCGTCCCGCGGCCCGCGTCCGGTCGAACAGCCGGCGCCCACCGAGCGTCAGGGCCAGCAGCACAACCGCGCTGCCGAGCGCGTATGCGATCGCCACCACCACAGTGCGTCCGCTGGCGGCGCTGACCGACAGGACGGCCGCGAGGATCGGGCTGGCGCACGGGGTGTAGACGAACCCGAGTGCCCCACCGACGAGCAGCCCCGAGCGAAAGCCATCCCCGCCGCTGATTCGGATCCCGCCGACTCCGAATCTCGCCAACGGCGACAGGCGCGCCTCCAGCCGCTCGCCCAGACCGGGGACGATCAGCGCCGCACCGGAGGCGAGCAGCACGACGACCGCCACATCACGCAGCGGATCCGACCCCAGCCCGACGCCATCCACGACGCTCGAGAGTCCCACGATCGTGACGGTGAACGTGACGCTCAACCCGGTCACGACCCCAAGCGGCCGGCGGCGCCCGCCGACGCCCCCCGCGGACAGCAGCGCCGGCAGCACGGGCAGCACGCACGGAGACAGGGCGGTTCCCACGCCGGCGAGCACGGCGAATACGATCAGGATGAGCATCGACCCTCAGGGTAAGCGCCCGAGTTCCCGCCCACGCCGATACACACACCAGTGCAAGCCCTCACGACACCCACCAGACCCTTTCGCCGAGTGCTCCAGGGTCTGGTCCCGGCGCTCGTTTCCGCGGCGCTGCTGCTGGGCGCCTGCGGTGGCGGCGCAAGCGAGCAAGCACAGGTGCGGGCGGTGCTGGCGCGCTTTGGTGCCGCGGTCGCCCACCGCGACTATCGCCAATTGTGCACACAGCTATTGGCCGGGAACCTGACCGAGAAGCTGGAACGGATAGGCCTTCCCTGCGAGCAGGCGATGAGCCGCGGGCTGGCGGCGCCCGGCACCCGACGCTGCGGGTCCGCGCCGTGCGGGTGAGGGGAGCGACGGCGAGCGCGCTCGTCTACACGACCGCTTCAAACCAGCCCGCCTCCGAAGACACGATCGGGCTCGTGAAGGTCCATGGAAGCTGGCGCATCGCGTCACTGGGATCCGGTGCCTGAGGTATGTGTGCGCGCAAGATGAGGTGGCTAGCCGATCGCGGCCTTCAGAGTGCTCTGGAAATCGCTGCCGGAGATCGCCCCGACACACGGTGAGCCGGCCCCGGCGGCGCGGTAGCGCTCCACCCCCGCACGCACGGCGTCTCGGTCACCGACGGCCGCTAGCTCTTCCAGGAAGGCGTCCGATATCGCCGCCCGCATCCGCTGCATGTCCCCGGCCGCCGCGTCGAAGGCCTCGATATCCGCACCGAAGCCAGAACGCTCGATCATCGCCCGGTAGAACGGCAGGCCGAAGTAGGGAATCAGATCGTCTCGCAGCGCCCGGTGCGCGTCGCCCGGGTCCTCGCTGAGCGCCGCCGGTACGGCCGCCACCACATCGAATCCCTCTAGGCTTCGCCCGGTCAGCTCGCGTCCTTCGCGCAGGGTGGGAATCACGACCTCACGGATGTAGACGGGGTTGCAGAGCCACAGGACCACGCCGTCGGCGATCTCCCCGGCCAGGCGCAGCATCGCCGGGGACAGGCCGGCCACGTAGATCGGCAGCGCCGGGCGCGGATCCAGGCCCAGCAGGTGAAAGCCGGTCTGCCACTTCTCGCCGGCTGGCGGATTCTCGCCGCGCAGGATTGCCCGCACGATCGCCACATATTCCCGCATCTCGCTGACCGGCCGCTCGATGCTCTGACCGTGCCAGCCCTCCACGACCGGCCGGTGTGAGACACCCAGGCCGAGCGTGAAGCGTCCGCCCGAGAGCTCGTCGATGCTCGCCGCCGTCTGGGCCATCGTCGCCGGGGTGCGGGTGTAGATCGGCACGACACCGCTGCCCAGACGGATGCGGCTGGTGTGCGCGGCGAAGGCGCTCAGCACGGTCATGGACTCCCAGCCCGCGATGTGGGTCGTGTAGGTTGCCTCGTAGCCGAGTGACTCGGCGAGCTTCAGGCGCTCGATGGCGGTCGCCAGCGAGCGCCCGACGGATATGAAGCAGCCGGTGGCCATCGGTCGAGAATACGCGCTAGGACACCGGCCGCGTCGATCGGCGAGCGTCCGTCAGCCGGTGGGGGAGATGACGTGCCAGGTGCCGCCGAAGGTTTTCAGGTTCTGCCCGGTGGTCTTGCCCGGTCCGCTGTCGCCCACATATGTGTAGAGCGGCATTCCGCGCAGTGTGACCTGGAGCTTGCCGCCCGCGCGGTGCAGGATCTCGAGCTTTCCGCTGACACCCGAGCCGGCGTGCAGCTTGGATGCGGAGGAGACGGTCAGCGGCGGCCACGTTTCCAGGCATTCGCTGCTCTTGCACAGCAGGTGGTGTGTCGTCTCCGGGGAGAGCACATAGAGCGTGCGGCCCCGGCTGTCGACGACGATCTGCTGGCGCAGGTGGGCGTTGCGCGTCTGGTTGACAGTCGCTGTGCTCGCGGCCCACGTGACCGTGGCCAGCGCTCCGCTGAACGCGAGCGCCGCGATCAGGAGCAGATGGCTGCGGCGAAGGCTTGCTGACAGGCCGTTTGGCTGTTTGGGTGTATCGCGCATGACTCTCCCTTTCTCGTTCCTGGCTGTCTCTCTTTAGACACCTTCAGGTGGGAAACCTTCCCGTGAGACGGCACCGGATCGCAAGGACCGTCAACGTCTGAGCAGCACGTACACCACGGTGCCGGCAAGCGCGATCTGCCCGAACGCCAGGGCCGTGCCGAGGTTCGCCGCCCCCAGCGCCTCGGCCAGCAGACTCGCCAACACGAACGCCGCCACGATCATCAGCAGGTCTGTGAGGACCGGTCTCATCGCTCGATCGCGCGCTCGAGCACCCGCACGAGCTCCGGTGTGTCAAGGCCCGGATCCTGCCCTTCCAGCAGACGCTCGGCGGCGCGGCGCCCGCCCAGCGCCCTCATGGAGCGCTCTCCGTGCTCGGCGAGAAAGTCCGTCAGGGCGCTCGCGCGGCGTGCCGCAAGCCGCCGCCGGGGCAGCTCGAGGCTCTCACGGTGGGCGGCCAGCGCGTCCGCGAGCTCCTCCACGCCGCCGGTGGGAGGCAGTGAGGACACGGCGATCACCGGTGTTGAACGGGAGGAGAGAGAGCGCAGCGCGGCGGTCAGGTCACGTCGCGCACGGGTGGCGATCTGGCCGAGGTCGGCCTTGGTGACGACCAGCACGTCGGGGATCTCCATGACACCCGACTTCAGGAACTGCAGTGTGTCGCCGCTGCCGGGCTGCACCACCACGGCCACCGTGTCGGCGACATCGGCGATGTCGGTCTCCGCCTGGCCGACCCCGACCGTCTCGATGACAACCACGTCAAAAGCGCTCGCCAGAGCCACCGCCGCGGCGCGGGTCGCCCACGCCAGCCCGCCAAGTCGCTCACCGGCCGCGGTGGAGCGGATGAAGACACCGGGATCCGCTGGATCGAATTCGATGCGGGCGCGGTCGCCGAGCAGCGAGCCGCCCGACCGTCGCGAGCTGGGGTCCACGGCCAGCATCGCCACCGTCAGGCCCCGTTCGCGCCACACGCCCAGCAGCGCCGAGAGCAGCGTGGACTTCCCTGCGCCCGGGGGCCCCGTCACACCGACTATGTGCCCCGGCGCCTCCCGGCCGAGCTTGGCGGGGGAGACCTCGCGCAGCAGCGCTAGCGTCTCCTGGCGGTCCGCTTGAGCCTTGCTCTCCAGCAGGTTGAGCACCTGCGGTGCCGCGCTGTGGTCACCCGCGGCCAGACGTCCGCCGAGGGCGGCTCCGTCCTCGCTCACGCCGAACCGTTTGAGGTGAAACCGTCGCCGTTTGAGGCGTCGGCGTCGAGCAGCCCGAGGATGTCACGCACGATGCGTGTGATGTCGAAATCCTTCGGTGTGTACACGGCCGCCACCCCGGCCCGCTTCAGCGAGGGAACGTCCTGCTCGGGGATGATCCCGCCGACGATCACCGGCACATTCACTCCTGCCTCGTGCAGCGCCTGAATGACCGAGGGAATCAGCTCCCGGTGGGAACCGGACAGGATCGACAGGCCGATCACGTGCACACCCTCCTGCAGCGCCGAGGCGGCGATCTGCGCGGGCGTGAGGCGGATCCCTTCGTACACCACGTCCATGCCGGCGTCCCGCGCCCGCACGGCGATCTGCTCGGCCCCGTTGGAGTGCCCGTCCAGCCCCGGCTTGCCGACCAGGATCTTCGGGCGGCGGCCGAGCCGCTCGCCCAGGGCGGCGACCTCCTCACGCAGCTCCGCCAGCTCTCCTTCGGCGGTGAAGGAGCTCGCGGCGCCGACACCCGTTGGTGCCCGGTAGCTGCCGAACACCTCGCGCAGCGTCGCGGCCCACTCACCGGTGGTGGCGCCGGCGCGTGCCGCCGCGATCGTCGGCACCATCAGATTCTCGCCGCCATGCTCCTCGCCCGCCACGGCGGCGAGCCGCTCCAGAGCGTCGTCCACCGCCTTCTGGTCACGCTCCGAGCGCCAGCTGCGCACCGCCTGGATCTGTTGCGCCTCCACGGCCGGGTTGACCACCAGGATCCCGCCCTCCGCGTCGGCCGTCAGCGGCGAGACCTCCGTCTCCGCGAAGCGGTTCTGGCCGACCACGACTTGCTCGCCCGATTCGATGCGACCGATCCGCTCACGATGGGAGTCCACGAGGGCGGCCTTCATGTAGGGGACGGCCTCGACCGCCCCACCGTGCTCGGCGACGACGGCCATCTCGGCGCGGGCGCCGTGCAGCAGCTCGGCGACCAGCCCGTCCATCACCACCGAGCCCTCGAAGATGTCCGGATACTCGAGGACGTCCGTTTCGTAGGCGAGCACCTGCTGGATGCGCAGAGACCACTGTTGATCCCAGGGGCGCGGCAGCCCGAGCGCCTCGTTCCACGCCGGCAACTGGATCGCCCGCGCCCGCGCGCCGCGTCCGATCGTCACCGCCAGCGCCTCCAGCACGATCCGCTGCACGTTGTTCTCCGGCTGGGCCTCGGTCAGTCCCAGCGAGTTGACCTGCACGCCGTAGCGGAAGCGCAGGTGGCGAGGGTCGCTGACGCCGTAGCGCTCGCGTCCGAGCTCCTCCCATAGGATTCCCATCGCGCGCAGCTTGGCGTGCTCCTCTATGAAGCGCACCCCCGCGTTGACGAAGAACGAGATGCGTCCGAACACTTGCTCCATCACGTCGTGGGGAACGCGCTCGCGTGCCGCGTCGAGGACCGCGATCGCGTTGCTCATGGCGTAGGCGATCTCCTGCACGGGCGTGGCGCCCGCCTCCTGCAGGTGGTAGGAGCAGATGTTGATCGGATTCCACTTCGGGACGTGCTCCACGGTGTAGGCGATCATGTCCGCGATCAGCCGCATCGACGGCGCGGGCGGGAAGGCGTAGGTGCCGCGCGCCAGGAACTCCTTGATGATGTCGTTCTGGGTCGTCCCCTGCAGCTGCTCAGGGGTGACGCCCTGCTCCTCGGCGGCGACGATGTATAGCGCCAGCAGCCAGGCGGCGGTCGCGTTGATCGTCATCGAGGTGTTCATCTCCCCGAGCGGGATGCCGCTCATCAGCATCGCCATGTCGCCGCGGTGGGATACGGGCACGCCCACCTTGCCGACCTCCCCGCGTGCCAGCTCGTCGTCGGGGTCATAGCCGGTCTGGGTGGGCAGATCGAACGCGACCGACAGTCCTGTCTGCCCCTTCTCGAGGTTGCGCCGGTACAGCTCGTTGGACGCCTCGGCCGTGGAGTGCCCCGCGTAGGTGCGCATCATCCACGGCCTGTCGGGGCTGGCTAGGCGCGGCGAGCGGTCTGTACCCATACTGGAATTGTAGGGTTCAGGCGATATCCGCCGTCATCTCATTTCAACCCATGGGCTCGCACACCCGGCGCTGGACATGCCCGCCGCAGGGCGCTCTCACACGGCGTTGAGGGTGGGGACGACATGGATCTGATCGATCTGTGCCACCAGGGGCACGAGCGGATCATCGCCAGCTGGCTCGTGGATGGTGTGATCGTGGACCCGGGCCCGGCCAGCTGCCTGGAGCGCCTGATGGCGGCTCTTGGCGGGCAGTCGCCGAGAGCGATCGCGCTGACGCACATCCATCTCGACCACGCCGGTGGCGCCGGTGCGCTCGCGGCGCGCTTCCCGGAGGTGGAGGTGTGGGTGCACGAACGGGGAGCGACCCACATGGTCGATCCGAGCAGGTTGGTCGCGAGCGCCACGCGACTGTACGGGGAGCGGATGGGGGAGTTGTGGGGTGCGGTTGAGCCAATTGCCAGCGACCGTCTGCGGGTGCTGTCGGGGGGCGAGCGCATCGGCGGCTTTCGTGTCTTTCACACGCCAGGGCACGCTCCCCATCACGTCTGTTATCTGCACGAGGACTCCGGGCAGCTCTTCGCGGGGGACGTGTGCGGCGTGCGCATCTACCAGGACGCCCCGGTGCTGGCGCCGACTCCCCCTCCGGACATAGATCTGAGTGCCTGGCGCGATTCGCTGCGACTGATCGCGGGGCTGCGTCCCAGCGCGATCGCGCCGACGCACTTCGGCGTATATACCGATGTGCAGGAGCATCTGGACAGCCTGGCAGAGAGTCTCGAGCGCATGGAGGTCTGGGCTCGCGGCGGCGATGAGCGCCTGTTCGTCGCGGCGCTGCGCCAGCTGCTGGACGCGAACGGTAAGCGGGAGGTGACACGCGCCTACGAACTGGCGATGCAGCCCGCCCAGAGCTTCGCCGGTCTGGCGCGCCACTTGCGTCAGAGCGCCTGAGCTTTATCCTGGCGGGACTATGAGCGAGACCGTGCAGCTGCCGCGAACCAACGGACCGGGTGGGGCGCTGGGTGACTCCTGGCGGGTGATCGTGCGAAACGACAACCACAACACCTTCGATCACGTGGCTCGCACGCTGGCACGGTACATCCCCGGAGTGAACGTGGAGCGCGGCTACCAGATAGCCAACACGATTCACAACTCAGGCCAGGCGATCGTTTACAGCGGCCACCAGGAGCCCGCCGAGCACTACTGGGAGTGCCTGAAGGGCGCCGGCCTGACGATGGCTCCGCTGGAGCAAGGCTAACGACAACTCGCCCCACGGCAGCGGCTGTGCAGGCAGCGAGCGATCCATGAGTGCCGTCGAGGGTGCGTTAGGACTCATGTTCGGCGGTCCGTGTGTCGATGGGATTGGATCGGTGGTGGGCAGAGGCCGCGTCTCGCCGATGTGGACTCAATTGCCTTTCCGTAAGCCTGCGTGCCCGTAGTGAACGCTGTGTGTGCACGCCAGGCAGAGCTAAGGAGTCCGATTGTCACCCGCACGTCCCAGCCGGGCAGCGCAACCGTCGCCCCTGTGCGTCTTCCTAAGCGCAATTGCGACCTGCGCGGGCTGGGCTCTATCGCTGCGGCGGCTGGCTATCGCGCTTGCGCTCGGGAGCTCGATCGCGTTCGCGTACGTGGCACCGGCGGACTCGCTGGCCGCCCCGCCCACGGCCGAATGGGATCAGCAGTCCCCCGCGAACAGCCCCCCGGCCCGCCTCGAAGCGCCACTGGCGTATGACGCGGCGACAGGCGAAATGGTCCTCTTCGGCGGGCGCTTCGAAAACGCCTACCTCACCGACACCTGGACTTTCAACGGCTCCACGTGGACCGAACAGCACCCGGCGGAAAGCCCTCCAGGCAGCACCGGCGCGTCGATGGCGTACGACGCAGGGACGAGCGAAATGGTCCTCCTCGTCGGGTACGACGGAAGTGTCTACGGGGACACCTGGGCCTATGACGGCTCCACGTGGACCGAGCGGCACCCGGCGGAAAACCCTCCGGGCCGCTATGGCGCGTCGATGGCGTATGACCCGGCGACAGGTGAGACAGTCCTCTTCGGCGGGTACGGCGAACGCAACCGCATCGAAAACGGCTATCTCGCCGACACCTGGGCCTATGACGGCTCTACATGGACTGAGCGGCACCCGGCGGAAAGCCCACCGGCCCGCATTGAAGCTTCGATGGCCTATGACTCGGCGACGGGCGAAATCATCCTCTTCGGCGGCCGCGACGAAAGCGGCGTTCTCAACGACACCTGGGCCTATGACGGCTCCACGTGGACCGAGCGGCACCCGGCGGAAAACCCTCCGGGCCGCTATGGCGCGTCGATGGCGTATGACCCGGCGACAGGTGAGACAGTCCTCTTCGGCGGGGGCAGCGAAAGCGGCAGCATCCTCGGCGACCCCTGGACCTATAACGGCTCCACATGGACCGAGCAGGACCCGGCGAGAAGCCCTATGGCCCGACACCACGCGTCGATGGCGTATGACCCGGGGATCGGCGAAATGCTCCTCTTCGGTGGGTACGGCGCAAACGGCGAATCCCTCGCAGACACGTGGACCTACCACCAGATCAAGGCATTCCCGTCGATCTCCACGAGCGCTTCGGCGGCTGTCGCCTTGGGTGGCAAGGTGCACGATGAAGCGTCGCTGTCGGGTGGCAGCTCGCCCGGCGGATCGATCACATTCAGGCTCTATGGCCCCGATGACGGTAGTTGCGCAAATGCGCCGGCTTACACCTCGCCACCAGTCGCGATATCCGGTGATGGCAGCTATGAATCGGCTGAATTCGCGCCGTCGGCACCAGGCGTCTACCGGTGGGTAGCCTCCTACTCTGGTGACTACAGCAACGAAGCCACGGCGGGCGCGTGCGGCGAAACAGGCGAGACGGTGACGGTATCCAAGGCGTCTGCGGTGTTGTCTACGAGCGCGTCGGCGGGTGTGACTGTGGGCGGGGCGGTGCATGATGAGGCGTTGCTGTCGGGTGGCAGCTTGCCGGGGGGCTCGATTGTCTTCAAGCTGTATGGCCCCGCGGATGCCGGCTGTGCGAGCTCGCCGGTGTATTCCTCACCGGCTGTCGTGGTCTCTGGTGATGGCGGCTATGAATCGGGTGAATTCGCGCCGTCGGCACCGGGTGTCTACCGGTGGGTCGCCTCTTACTCTGGTGACAGCGACAATGAAGCCGGGGCGGGGGCGTGCGGTGAAGCGGGCGAGTCCGTGACGATCGGAGCGGACCCAGCGCCACCGGGGGCGCTCCTCAGCCAGGGACTCGCGGCGGCCCCACCGCCAGCCTCGAGCGTCGCGAGCGCTGTGATTCCAGCTGACGTGGAGATCATCGGCACCGGAAACACCATCGCCGTGCACGGGAAGACGGCGATCGTGTCGATAACGTGCCGGGTGGGCGCCTCCTGCACCGGCGTCGTTGATCTGCAGTCGCTCGCCTACGACGCCAGCGGGGGCCTGGTCTATGCGAGCACGCGGTACACGATCCCCGCAGGCAAGACGATGACCGTCGCCATCACCCTGGGAAAGGCCGGCAGGAAGCTCCTCAGGCAACACAAGCACGCGCGCGCCTACCTGTACCTACACCCCAGCGGCGGTCTGCCTGTCGGCACACTGTACGTCGGCGGAGAAATCCTGTTGACGGCGCACCACGGTCATAGACCTTAGAGCTCCTAACACAATGCGTTTTCTCGGGTGAGGGCCTTGAAGCAGATGAGGCTGGCGCCGATGGAGAGGAATGCTTCGTGGATGTCGTCGCGTCGTCGGAGCGGACCCTGAGTCGTCGGTATTGGTGTAGCCAGGAGAGTGTGCGCTCGACGACCCAACGCTCGCGGCCGAGCCCGGAGCCGTGCGGGGTCTTGGGCTTGGCGATCTTGGCTTGAATACCGCGAGCTCGCAGCTCTCGCCGGTGCTTTTTGGAGTGGTAGGCACGGTCGCCGAGCAGCCGCTTTGGTCTTCGCCGGGGCCGGCCGGGTTTGCCCCTGACGGGCGGGATCCCGTTGACGAGCGGGAGTGTCTGGGTGACGTCGTTGACGTTGGCGGCGGTCAACTCGACAGCGAGCGGGTTGCCTTCCCCGCAGCAGATCAAGTGGTGCTTGGAACCACGGCGGCCCCGATCCATGGGGCTTGGGCCCGTCTTGGAGCCCCCCCAACAGCGCGCACGTGGGATGAGTCGATCGCCGCCCTGGACCAGTCGATCAGATCCGCCCGGTGCAGCTTGCAGAGCAGCACCTCATGCAGCCTGTCCCATACGCCGGCCTCTTGCCACTCGTGCAACCGCCGCCAGCACGTCATACCTGACCCACAGCCCATCTCTTGGGGCAAGTACTCCCACGGGATACCTGTTTGCAACACAAACAGAATCCCCGTCAACACCTCACGGTCGGGTATCCGCTTGCGCCCCGGGTGCTTGAAACGACGCGGCACCTTCGGGATCAACGGCTCGACGATCTCCCACAGCTCATCACTGACCAACGGCCTAGCCATGTGCGCCCCCTTCAAATCGAGGTCACACACACATTCGACCCAAAGCTACACAAACCTCTTTCCGTTAGAAGCTCTAAGGCACGCGTCGTCCGGCTGGCTTGAGGTATTCGCTCTGCCGCCAGGCGAGAGTCGCCTCGAGCCCGGTCGCGTAATCGACGACGGGCAGCCCCACGCACACCCGATCCAGACCTGCTTTTGCTGCAACCTCCCTCGCCAAGCGCTCGCAGGTCTCATAGCTCCACCGGTCGTTTTCCTGCCTCGGGGACGACGAGCAGCTGTTCGGAGGCTCGTCGGCGACGCTGCTTCCACCACGCATTTACCAACGAGGGTGGGAGCGAGGTGACGAAGGCGAAGATCACAGCCCTATCGATGTGACCGTGCATAGGCGGCAGCGATAGCCCCGCAATTGCACCAATCGTCGTAGCGGGCATCAAATAGCGCTTAGGTGCGCTCTCGGAGCGGCCGCGTCGCCACACTCCTCTCCACCACGGCGTTGGGGTTCCTCCGAAAGGGTCATTCATAGGCTTGGCGAACTTGGTGTCGTCGCGCTAGCGCCTTGGGCTGAAAGCCTCTTCCATCCGGGCGTCCAATAGCTTCTTCACGAGTTTCTTCGGCAGCGGCTTGCCGACCGGGAAGTGCAGCGAACCCTTGGTCTTTGAGTATCCCTCGGTCTCCTCGGCGAGTCCTCCGATCACCGAGCCGCTGTGTGGCAGGTAGCTCAGATGGCTCTTGAAAGCCGCGAAGCCAGCAATCGTCTTTCCCCGGAGCTTGAATGCCGGCAAGCCATAGGAGATGCACTGCTCTGCGTCAGGGACGATCGCGATGATCGTGTCGCGCAGTTGGGCAAGTGTCGCTCTCTTGGGCTCATCGAGAGCACCCAGGTACCGATCGATCTCTTCTACGGACACAACGGCATTCTCGAGGTCGGCACAGAGGTGGTCAAGATCTCGTTCGGAGCGAAAGCGTCGTTTCGGGTTTGACTCGGTCCGCAATGCGTGTGAGCGACGGTCTGAGGATGCCTGGTCGGCGAGACTCCACACAGGACGGGCCAAAGAGCATCCTCCCGCCCGTTATCGCTCCTGCTCCTCGACGGCCGTGTCCTTGGCTAGCTGCGACCAGAAGCGGACGAACTCACGCTCGTGGCCGATACCGCATTCCAGTGCCAGACGCCATCCGTGCGGCGCATCGGCGAGGTTGGCGAGCAGCGCTTCACAACCTTCCAGCCGTCGTTCGTGCACCTGGACCTGGGCGGCGGCGAGCGTCGCCGGGTCCGCGCCGAAGAAGAGCTTGAGCGTCGCGGCGTCGCGCAGTTCGTAGGTCTCGCGTGCCGGTTCGCCTCGCCAGGCGTCGAGCGCT
This sequence comes from uncultured Solirubrobacterales bacterium, assembly GCA_963718425.1. Taxonomy (GTDB): domain Bacteria; phylum Actinomycetota; class Thermoleophilia; order Solirubrobacterales; family Solirubrobacteraceae; genus Palsa-744. The sequence continues at coordinate 56,679 of CAVQZJ010000016.1, read as the reverse complement.
TGGCGCCCGCTGTCGGTGAGGCGATATATCCGGCGACGCCGGCCGGTCGGCTCCTGTTCCTCTGAGAGCAGTCCCTCCTCGGCGAGTCTTGCGCACTCGGTGTACAGCTGGGTGTGCGGCAGAGCCCAGAAGTTGACGGTACTGACCTGTGCGAGCTGCTTGAGGTCATACGGCGTCGCCGGTTGCGCCTTCTCGAGCAGGCCGAGAACTATGTATGAGGGTTCGGTGAGCCGCGGGCTTGACACGCCACGCAGACTATATTACGGTACGTATCGTTCGGTCCGAACCATCCAGGAGGTACTATATGTCCGTGAGCGCTCCCACCGCTGCCAGCAGTACCCCGTCAACCGCCGCCGAACTCGGGTACACCACTCTTGAGCAGGAGGTGACCGTGGACGAGCTGGAGCTGCGCGGCGAGCTGCCGGGCTGGCTTACCGGCTCGCTGCTGCGCACGGGCCCCGCGAAGTTCGAGGTCGGCAATGACCACATGAGTCACTGGTTCGACGGCCTCGCGATGCTGCATCGCTTCACGATCGACGACGGACGCGTCTCATACGGCAACCGCTTCCTCGAAAGCCGCTCCTATCGGGCCGCACGCGAGCAGGGCAAGATGGTGTACGGCGAGTTCGCAACCGACCCATGCCGTTCGCTCTTCAAGCGTGTCCAGACGCTGTTCTCTGCGAAGGCGCTGAACGACGCGCTGCCCGACAACGCGAACATCAACGTGATGCAACTCGGAGAGCGCTTCATCGCGATGACCGAGACCCCGATGCAGGTCCAGTTCGACCCGGCCACCCTCAAGGCGGCGGACGTGCGTCCCTACCGGACTCCGGGGCAGCTGACCACAGCCCATCCTCATCTCGATCGCGCTAGCGGGTCGGCGCTCAACTACGCGGCCAACCTCGGTCCACGCAGCACCTACCGGTTCTTCATGGTGGGCGCGGAGGACACCGAGCCTCGCGTCGTCGCTTCGCTGCCGGTCAAGCACCCGTCCTACATGCATTCGTTTGGGCTCACCGAGCGGTGGATCGTGCTCGCGGAGTTCCCGTTCGTCGTCAATCCGCTGGCGCTCGCGCTGGCTGGCAGGCCCTACATCGAGAACTACCAGTGGAAGCCAGACTTGGGCACGCGGTTCACGCTCCTGGACCGTGTCACCGGCAAGTCGGTCGGCGGCTTGCAGACAGACGCGTGCTTTGCCTTCCACCACGTCAATGCCTATGACGACGGCGAGGAGGTCGTTGTCAACCTGTGCGTCTACCCCGACGCCGGGATCATCGAGGATCTCTACCTCGAGCGGCTTCGTGCCGGCAAGCCCGTCGCCGAAGCCTCACTGACCAGGTTTCGTCTGAATATCGCCAGCGGATCGGTGAGCCGCGAGCGCTTGGCGCAGACCGATCTCGAGTTGCCGCGCATCAACTACGGGCGCTGTAACGAGCGCCCCCACCGCTACGTGTGGGGCAACGCCACCGGCCAGCACGGCTGGCTCGAACAGATCGTCAAGGCGGACACCGCCGACGGCGAGACGGTCTCTTGGTCACAGCCCGATTGCTACCCGGGCGAGCCGGTGTTCGTCGCGCGCCCCGAAGCCGAGCACGAGGACGACGGGGTGCTGCTCTCGGTGGTGCTCGACGGATCGGCGGGCACCTCGTTCCTGCTGGTGCTGAACGCCGCCGATCTGACCGAAGTGGCACGCGCGCAGGCGCCGCACCACATCCCATTCAGCTTTCACGGCATGTTCTCACGATCGTGAGCGGCGCCACACACCTCCCCGGCAACGAGCGGCCGTGCTCCATTCGCTGGCGAGCGAACGTTCTCTGTGCGAATGCCAAAAGGCCGCGTCCCGCACAATCAGCCCCTCGCCAAGGACTGCTGAGATGAACCAAAGCACCAGTTCCAGTCCATCACTCGCTGATGGGGGTAGCGAGGCTCGCGCGGCCGCGATTCGCCAGGCGGCGATTGCCGAGGAGCCGAAGCACCGTCGGCTGATCAGCTCTCCTCGGCACGGTCAGATCCTCAGTGCGCTGATGCTGCCGGACTACACATTCGGGACGCCACCCGGGCACGGCGTACTGACGACCACCGGTCGTAAGACGGGAAAGTCACGACGTAAAGTGATCCGCGCGATCCGTCAGGGCAATTACGTCTACATCGTCCAGCTGCGCCCGCCCGCGCCGGCGATCCAAACGCCGCTGCAGGTCGCCGCCTGGGTCTTGAACATCCGCGCCAACCCGCGCGTGCGGCTCAAGCTCGGCCGCCACACGTACGCCGCCGTCGTGCGTGAGATCGACACTAAAGCCGAACTTGCCCAGGCCCGCGAGATCTTCTGCGAGCCGGTTCACATGGTCAACTACGGCGAGTGCGTGCTGCATCTGAAGGGACTGCCGTCCCGCCAGAAGATCCGGGACCTGCACCGCTACTGGTTCGACACGGGCGTGCCGCTCGTCGCCGAGCTGGATCTCCCGGCGGCGGGATAGCCACACCTGTGGCTAGTGCTCGATCAGGTGCTCGCCGTTGCCCGAGTGTCCGTTTGTGAGCAGCGCTGACTCGGCGGTAGCGCCGCTGACGGTGAGATCCCACCAGGCGTAGAGCACCGGCACCTGGTACCAGCCCGAGTGACGCACGCGGAACTCGGTCATCTCCGGTCCCTGCCAGTAGCGTTCCCAGTCCAGGTGCTCTTGAAAGGCGGCCAGCTGCTGGAACTTATAGCGGTCATCGCGCTGGCGATAAACCGCGTAGGAGACCGCGCCGTAGCGCAGCGCCACCGCGGCCACCTCGCCGAGTGCCGCCTCGAACGCGTCGCCGCGAAAGCCGGTGGCATACCAGGGGACGATCACGGTGCCGGCCATCAGGCACCCACCTCCGCGTGGATCGCGCCGGGACCCTCCGCGGTCTTGCCCTGCCCCTCGCCATCGGCGCCGACGAGGATCGAGATCTTCCCGAGATGCTTGTTTTCGAGCATCAGCTGATGCGCTTCAGCGACACCCTCAAAACCCAGTGTGCGCCACAACACCGGGCGGATCTGGCCGCTCTCGATCAGCTCGTTGGCCTTCATGCACTCGTACGCGTTGGCGAAGTGCGAGCCGAGGATCTCCTTCTGCTTCATCCACAGGTAGCGCACGTCGAAGTCGAGGTGAAAGCCGGTCGTGCCCGCGCAGATGACCACCTTGCCGAACGGCTTGACGGTGAACACCGAGGTGGGGAAGGTGGCCTGGCCGACGTGCTCGAAGACGATGTCGGGAGCGTCGCCGAGGATTCCCTTGACGCGCTTTGAGAACTCGCGCGAGGCGAGAAAGCGCGCCTTCTCCTCTTCGGGACTCTCGCCGCCCTTGCGCATCATGCCGGCGAACTCCGCCCGGTCGATGTAGTCAACGGCGCCTAGGCGCTTGACCAACTCGCCCTTCTCGGCGCTCGAGACGACGCCCACGCAGTGCGCCCCGGCAGCCGCGCAGATCTGCGTGGCGAACACGCCCAGCCCGCCGGCGGCTCCCCAGATCAGCACGTTGGAGCCGGCTTGCAGCTTGCAGCGGGTGATCAGCATGCGATAGGCGGTGAAGTACACGAGGCCGTAGGAAGCGGCCTCCTCCCAGTTCAGCGCCTTTGGCTTGGGCAGCAGCTGCTGGGCCTGGACCTTGGTGAACTGGGCGAACGAGCCCCAGGTCGTCTCATAGCCCCAGATCTTCTGAGAGGGGGCGGCCATCGGATCGAGACCGTGAACCTCCGGGTCCTCGTAGGAGGCCTGGTTGCAGTGCACGACGACCTCATCGCCCGGCTTCCAGCGGGTCACGCCGGCGCCGACCTTCCAGACGACCCCGGAAGCGTCCGAGCCACCGATGTGGTGCCCGAACTCGGGGTGGTCGCCGTACTTCATCACCGACACCGGCTTGCCGAGCGCCGCCCACACGTTGTTGTAGTTGACGCCGGCGGCCATCACTCTCACGATCACCTCGAACGCGCCGGGCTCGGGGACATCGATCTCCTCGAGCTGGAAGGCGTCCTTCGGCTCGCCGAAACGCTCCTCGCGGATGACCCAGGCGGCCATCGTCTTGGGGAGCTCACCGGGCTCGGTGCTCACCTCGGAGACTTGCTGCAGATCGATTGCCACGATGCTCTTGACCTCGCTGTCGGGGAAATGTACGCGCCCGCAATCCTACCCGGGGGTGGCCGGCGAGGCGTGGCGACGCTCGGAGCGCCACACCAGACGCAGCCCCGACCAGTCCTGATCGATCGCCGCCACCTTGACGTTGACCAGCCCCAGCGGTAGCGCCAGATCACGGATGTCCTGCTCGCGAATATCGCTTTCGTGCCCGGCCGCCCGCCGCGGCCAGATGACCCACAGCGCTCCGGCCGGGAAGATCGTCTCTGCCAGCGCTGGGATGCTCTCACGCAGCGGCGCGAGCGCTTCAAAGAACGCGAGCACCACAATCGCCGCGGGCTGTGGACCGTCCGTGATCGCGCCTCGCCGGCAGGTGATCCCCGCGGGCAGGTCCGGCAGGCTGAAGCTCTCGGGAGCGTCCAGCAACAGCAGATCGTGGCCGTCGCGCAGGCCGAGCTTTTTCCACAGAGGTGTCTGGGAGTAGCCGGCGCTGCTCACACGTGCAGTGTCTCCGCGCCTGTGAGTTCGGCGACGGTTGCCTGCGTCGTGGCCGTCTCGGGAGGGATCAGCGCCTCGCGTTCTGCTGCCGGGCGCCTCTCCACGCCGCGCGAGGCGGGACTGACCAGCAGCCACGCGAGCAGCGCCCCCAGCAGCGCCAGCCCCCCGGCGACATACAGGGCATTGGACAGCGCGTACACATAGGTTTGGCCCATCGCCGCCTGGATGTGCGCGGGCATGCCGCTGCCGCTGGCGCCCGATCCAAGCGCGTTGACCAGGCGCACGCGCTCTGAGGCGCTCACCTGCGGCAGCAAGGTCGCGAGTCGTTCGCGGCCGAGTGTGTCGATGATCGCTCCCATCACCGCGACCCCGAACGTGCCGCCGACCATGCGCACCATCGAGAGGATGCCGGACGCCACCCCGGCCTTGGTCTGCTCCACGGAGTTCATCGCGGCCGTGCTCATGGGGCTCATCACCAGCCCCATCCCGGCGCCCATCAGCAGGAAGCTGACGAGCAAGAGGCCGTAGCCCGAGTGCGTGGTGATCTGCGTCATCCACAGCAGCGCGAGCGAGACGAGGGTCAGCCCGATCGTCATCAGCGGTCGCGGGCCCACACGGTCGGCCAGGCGCCCGGCGATCGGCGCGACGACCATCACCAGGGCGGTCGAGGGCAGGAAGCGCAGGCCCGCCTGCAGCGGGGTGTAGTGCAGGATGTCCTGCATGTACAGCGCCAGGAAGAAGAACATCGCGAGCATCGCGAAGCTGACGATGAACGCAACCGTGTTCGCCCCGAAGAACGAGCGTGAGCGGAAGAACTGGAAATCGACCATCGGCGTCGTGCGCCGACGCTCGATCGTGACGAACGCCGCGACGCTCACCGCCGCCAGGCCGAACAGGCCGAGCACGCGCGCCGAGCCCCAGCCCCATTCGTTGCTCTGCACGAGCCCGAGAACCAGTGCGGCGAGCGCGACGGTGAGACTCGCAACGCCGGGCAGATCGATCTCGCGCTTGGCCGACTCGTCACGCGACTCGCGCGCCGCCAGCAGGGTGACGAGGATCGCGAGGATCGCCACGGGGACGTTGAGGAAGAAGATCGACTGCCAGCTGACTTCCTGCACGAGCAGGCCACCCACGACCGGGCCGATCGCCAGGGCCATCGCCGAGACGCCGGCCCAGGTGCCGATTGCGCGTCCACGCTCGCGGGCGGGGAAGGTGTTGGTGATGATCGACAGCGTCGCCGGCATCATGAAGCCGGAGCCGATGCCCTGAATCGCCCGGAAGGCGATCAGCCACACGTCGCTCTGGGCGAGGCCGATCACGAAGCTCGAGCAGCCGAAGACGGCCACTCCGAACAGGAACATCCGCCGGCGCCCGAAGATGTCCCCGAGCCGTCCCGCGGTCACCAGCGTGACGGCGAACGTCAGCGTGTAGGCGTTGACCGTCCACTCAAGCGAGGATGTCGTGGCGTGCAGGCCCCGCTGGATCGACGGCAGCGCGACGTTGACCACGGTGTTGTCGAGCATGATCATGAACAGCGCGAAGCACATCGCGCCGAGTGTCCACCAGCGCCGGTTCTGCTCGGTGATCGGCAGGCCGCGGAAGGTCTTCTCAGTCATGGTCGCGGGGTCCTTTCTCTGGCGTTGGCCGCAGCGCGGCGATCTCCTCGCGGCTTGCGAGAATCAGCTCCAGGGCGCGGGCCAGCGCATCGGTCTCGCTCTCATCCAAGGAGGTCAGGAACTCGCGCAGGCCGCGCAGGCGGGACTCGTTGACGGTGCTCGTCACTGCCCGGCCGGAGTCGGTCAGCGCGATGCGCTTCATGCGCCTGTCGTCGGGGTCCTCGCAGCGATCCACGAAGCCCCTCACATACAGGCCGTCCACGGCGCGGCTCATCGCGGGCAGCGAGACTCCCATGGCTTCGGCGAGTCCCTTCACCGAGGTCTCGCAGTTGCCTATGTCCATCAGGCACAGCGTCTTTATCTGGGTGAACGACAGGTCCAGCTCGGCGATCGTGTTGAACGCGCCGACGTTGGAGGTGCGCATCAGATGGCTGGCCAGCGCGTACAGATCGCTGATCAGGCTCTCCCGCGAAGCTTGCGTGGGTGAAGAGATTGCTTGCATGCACGCAAGTATACATAAAGTGCAACTATTACGCGTTGTTGTTCGTGACTCCTGATACGCGCTAGTCTCGCTAGCCCATGTCTGAGCCAGAGCCACCGGAGGACCCCGAGCGCAGCCCCGAGGAGCAAGGTCCCAACATCATGATCCCGCCGGAGGAGTTCGCCGGAAAGTGGGCTAACGCTGCGGCGATCGCCCGCACACCGCACGAGTTCACGCTCGATTTCATGCGCATAGGACCACAGGGCCAGCAGGGGATAGTCGTCTCGCGCGTGTCGTTCTCCCCGCTGCTGGCCAGCCAGCTGCTCGATCTTCTCGGAGAACAGTGGCGGGAGTACACTGAGGAGTCAGGTATTCCGCCCGGACGTGAGCGCGATGACTGAAGAGGAGCCGTTCAAAGACGCCGAGGACATTGGGCCCACGAAGGTCCCGCTGAAAGGGCCCAACGTGTCGAGCACGTTCGACACCCCTCCACGCCCCGACGCCGTCAAGGCGCAGGACGCCGCCATCCGCAAGCACCTGCAGGCTCGCCGCCCCCAGCCGGGTCAGGCCGACGGCGCTTAGCCATCCGCGTTCACTCGGCGGGAAACGGAAGCTCCAGAACCTCGGCATCCGCTCGGCGCTCGCCGACGCTCACCGTCATCCCAGGCGCCGCCTCGCGGCGCATCAGGGCAAGGCCGATCGGGCCGAGCACCGGGTGCACCACCGAGCTGCCCAACCGCCCGACCGGCCGCTGCTCGAGATGCAGCTCATCGCCGGTGGCGGAGGGGACCGATAGCCGCAGCCCGCGCAGATGACGGTTGGGTTTGCCCCTGTAGTAGAGGCGGGCGACCGTCTCCTGCCCCACGTAGCAGCCCTTTGTGAAGTTCACCGCCCGCTCGTTGAGCCCGGCCTCCTGGGGGATGGTGCTCTCGTCGATGTCGATGCCAAAGCGGGGCCGGCCGCGTTGCACACGCAGGATCTCGGCCGCCCGTTCGCTGACCGGTCTTGCGCCCGCGTCGATGAGGGCATCGCTGACCATCGCGGCGTCGTCGGCGTCCAAGAGCACATCCAGACCCTCCGCGCCGGCAATCAGGCGCGCCGGGCGTCCACCGAGCTCACACGCCCGGTGGTCGTGCTCTCTGGACGGGAGCTCCCGCTCGGCCAGGCCGCTGGCTATGGCCGCCACGCCGGCGCTGTCGGGGCCGATCAGCGAGAGCAGAGCGCACTGCAGCGTCCGCTTGTGCAACTGGAGGTCATAGCCCACCTTGAAGCGGCGGATCATGTCGAACAGCGCTTGCAGCGCCACTCGCTCGGTGTCCAGCAGCAGTTCGCCGTGCTCGCCGAGGAGAACACGCAGATCGCCGAGCATCTTGCCCTTGTGCGTGAGAAACGCCGCGTAGCGACCCTCGCCCGCCGTCAGATCCGACAGCTCGTTGGTCACCTGCCCGTTCAGGAATTCGACGGCTCCAGCGCCGCTGAGCGCCAGCTTGCCGCGCTCTGAGCGATCGAGCAGGCCACACCCCTGCAGCAGCAGCCGATGCTCGGCGGCGGAGTCGATCGCCTCGGTGCTGGCCATAGTTCGAGGATAGCCCGCGCAGCGCGGTAGGCTTTGCCGCCATGGGACTGGCCGACACCTTCAAGCAGATCGTGGATTCGCTGCCGGACGACTGGACCGATCTGGAGCTTGACCTGCGCATCGCCGATGAGTCGCGCTATGTGGACGCCTCCGTCTACCTAGTGACGTGCAACGCCCGTCCCTACTCTCACGCGGACTGGCACTGGCGGCTGCTGGTCGCTCATCGTTTCGGTCACGCCGCCGCGCCGCAGGCCGTGCACTGTGCGCTGGCTCTGCTGGACGACGCCGCCATCGAGGGCGAGCTGGCGCTCAGAGAGCAGCGGTCCGGGCGCGTGGAGATAACCCAGATGTGGGGCAGGCCGTATTCGGTGCGCGAAGAGTTCAAGCGTCTGCACGCCCAGTAGATGGTCTCTTAGATGGCGCGCTTGGTGGCGCTGATCCCCGATCTGCTGTTCGGCTCGCGCGTGCAGGGGGCACTGAGCAGCGCCGGCCACGAGGTGAGACTGGTCGCCGACCCATCGAGGCTGGATGGCCAGCTGGCCGATGCCGACGCGCTGATCGTCGATTTGAACGCCGAGGGGGTGGATCCGGCGGGCGTCGCCTCGCTGGCCGGTGAGCTGGGCCTGCTGGGCTTCTACGCGCACGTACAGCCCGAGGTTCGAGAACGGGCGCTGGCCGCCGGATTCGATGTCGTGGTTCCCCGCTCGCGCATGGCACGGGAGACCGCGCAGCTGATCGACGGTCTGCTCAGTCGCTGATCTTCATCGCCCGGGGTGGGCGGGCGGGCCAAGCGCCAACAGAGCGGTGTTCGCGACCCGCAGGCCGAGCGCCTGATCCTCGCCGGCACGCTGGTGAACGGCGATCCGGATCACCCCTCCGTGGCACACCACGAGCGCCGGGCGCTCGCCCAGTTCGATGTCGGCAAGCGCGGCTGCCACCCGCACGCCCTGCTGTGCGAAGGACTCACCGCCGGGGAACGCGAAGTCCGGATGCCCGCCGATGAACGCGGTGAAGCCCTGCGGGTCCTCCCGCTCGATTTCCGCGAAGAAACGATCGGTCCAGTCGCCGGCGTCGGTCTCCATCAGCCGCTCGTCCTCGCGCGGCTCCAGACCGACCCGCTCCGCGACCGCCGCGGCGGTTTCACGGGCCCGCGCGAGGGGGCTGCACCACAGTGTGCTGAAGCCCAGCCCCGCGACACGCTCGGCCAAAGCGAGTGCCTGTGAGCGGCCTGTCTCGTCCAGCGGCACCTGCAGCTGGCCCTGGAAGCGTCGCTGCGCGTTGTAGGCGGTCTGGCCGTGACGGGCGAGGTATACGCCGGTCGGGCTGTCCAGTGGCAGGTCGGGCAAGGCGCTCAGCCCGCGAAGCTCGGATCGAACATCGCGCTGACGTCGGGCGGTTGCTTGACGATCCCGAAGCGCGCCTCCCAGGCGGCCCATGTCCGCAGACGCGGGAGGTTGAGTTCTCCAAAGCGGGAGGCGTCGCCGAGAAAAGCGCCGTCGAGGGCGCGCATCTGCTCGCTGAGCTCGGTGCGGTCGAGACCGGGCACCTGCCCAATGAGGTCTCGGACGCTTCCCGCCGGGTCGTTGATGGCAACCGTGTAGCCGCGCTGGATCGCGTGCACCACGTGCCTCACCAGCGCGGGATGCCGGCGGATCTCAGATCCGGTGACGCACAGGACCAGCTCGGGGTAGGAGGGAGCGCCGTATTCGTTGACTCTGAACTCGCGCGTGCCCGGGTGGGCGTGGGTGAGCTCCACTCCCTCCACATCCCAGAAGGCGGTCACCGCCGACACGCGGCCGGCGAGCAGACTGGGAACTGCCTGAAAGCCGATGTTCACCCGTTTGACCCGGCCGGGGTTGGCTCCGGCCCCCGCGAGCACCGAGCGCAGCACCGCTTCGTCGCTTGAGAGGCCGGTGACACCGACCGTGCGCCCCTGCAGCTGGCGGGGGCTGTGGATCGAGGGCTGGGCGATCACCGCGGCGAGCGGCTTCTGCACGAGCGCCATCACGCCGACGATGTCCTGCCCCTGGGCGCGGGCGATCGCGAGGTCGTGGATGTCGAGGATCGCGAAGTTGGTGCGGCCGCCGAGCAGCAGCTTGACCGAGTCGGTGGATTCCGAGGGCTGCTCGACGTGCAGATCGACGCCTTCGTCGCTCGCATAGCCACGAGCGAGTGCCGAGTAGATGCCGGCGTGCACGGCGTTGGGCGTGAAATCAAGCACCAGCGTCGCCTGTCTAAGCGACGGTTTGCTCGCGCCGCATCCACCGAGAAGCGCAACCAACGCGAGCGCCAGCACAAGCACCGCCGCGCGATGCATCCGACGCTTGGTGGCCAAAGAGATGCTCGACACGGTCGTGCAGCATACGCACCCCGAGCGGCCCGCCACCGGCAGACCTCCGGGAACACCGATGCGGATGCGCCCGCTGGCTAGCGGGCACATCCGCGGGTCTAGACCCGGGTACAGCCGTCTTTAGCTGACCGCCGGCTCGACCCCGGGCTGGCGCAGATACAGGAACGAGTACAGGCCCGCCGCGACCGCGGCGCCGAGCAGCGGCCCGGCATACCAGACCCAGCCGTTAGCCCAGTGGTTGCCCACCAACTGCGGTCCAAACGCGCGCGATGGGTTCATCGCCGCGCCCGTGAACGGGCCACCGAACAGCACGTCGATCGCGATCGTCAGGCCGATGGCGAGCCCCGCGGTGACGCTGAACTGGTTGCGGGCGTCAACCGCCGCGCCGAAGATCACGAACACGAGGAAAAACGTCAGGATCGCCTCCAGCAGAAAGCCCGAGCCGGCATTCACGCCATGGCCGAGCGCTGGAACGCCGAGATGTACGGCGTTGGTGATTGCCCGCGGCAGCAGCAGCTTGACCAGCAGCGCCGCCAGCGCGGCGCCGCCGAACTGCGCGGCCCAGTAGACGACCGCAAGGCTTGCCTTGATCTTTCGGGTGATGAGGAAACCGAACGTGACCGCCGGGTTGAAATGCCCTCCGGATATGTGACCGAGCGCGCACACCATCACACCGATAGCGAGCCCGTTGGCGATCGCGACGCCGATCAGCGATGGGTCTGAGATGGCACCGGAGGCGGCGGCCGCACCGGCTCCGATGAACGTCAGTGTGAACGCGCCGACCATCTCGGCCACGGCACGGCGCAAGGTATCTTCAGACATGCGAGAAAGCTATGCGGGGGGTCGGACGGACAGGGGAACCCGCGAAGGCGCGGGACGGTTCACGAACTGGGCCGGGACGGCCGAGCGATGTCCGTCCCTCTAGACTCGAACAGATGCGTCGCCGGGTCACCTTCTCGCGCAACTTGACGCTCTCGCTATCGCGGACGTGTCGCTGCTACTGCAAGTACTGCTCCTTCGCCACCCATCAGGCGCACCTGTACCCGCCCGATGAGGTCATCGAGATCCTCGATGGCGCGGCGCGGCGCCAGATCAAGGAGCTGCTGGTGCTGACCGGGGAGCACCCTGAGGTGAACCCCGAGGTCGCCGATCGGCTGCGCGAATACGGACACGAGGACTTCACGGCGTACGTCGTGTGGACTTGCGAGCGTGCCCTCGAGCGGGGCCTGTTGCCGCACACGAACCTCGGTGTGCTCGCGCGCGAGGACCTGGCGCGGCTGCGCGAGGTCACGGCCTCACAGGGGCTGATGCTCGAGTCGATCTCAGAGCGGCTGATGCAGACCGTGCATCAAGGCTCGCCGACGAAGCACCCGGCGCGACGCCTCGAGACGATCGCCGCCGCGGGCGAGCTGAAGATCCCGTTCACGAGCGGGATCCTCGTCGGTATCGGCGAGTCGGAGGAAGAGCGCCTGGCGTCGCTGGAAGCGCTCGCCGAAGTGCACGCCGAGTACGGGCACATCCAGGAGGTGATCCTGCAGAACTTCGTGCCCCACCAGCGCTACTACGGGCAGGAGCCGGCTGAGATCGCCGACGCGGCCGCCCGCGAGTACTGGCGCACCGGCGTCGCCGACGGACGCCCCGAGTTGCCGCTGCCCGACTGGGCCTGCCCGGTGAGCATCGAGGACATGAAGCGCCTGATCTCACAGACGCGACGCCTGATGCCAGACGTAGGCATCCAGATCCCGCCTAACCTCGCTGACTGGTGGGGTGAGCTCGTGGCCGCGGGGGCGACAGACCTCGGCGGGCTCTCGGCGAACGGCGATCACATCTCGCCCGAGCATCCGTTCCCCTCGCCACACCAGGTTCGCAAGCGGCTGCAGGCCGACGGCTACGCGCTCACCGAGCGCCTGTGCGTGTATCCCGCATACATCGACCCCGACTGGATCTCGAGGGGTGTGATGGACACGATCAAGGTCAAGTACTGGAGCTTCATCCCGCGTCGCGGCTCGGGACGCACCGAGGCTCCGGCCCCGATCCGGCTCGACCTCGTGCCCAGGGCGATCGAACGGGGACGTGACGGCGCCACTCTGAGCGCCGAGGAGCTGACAGCGATGTTCGCCGAGACGCGTCCCGAGGTCATCGACGATATGCGCCAGGCCGCGGATGAGCTGCGCTCAGAGCTGGCGGGGGAGACCGTCACCTTCGTCGTCAACCGCAACATCAACATCTCGAACGTGTGCACGGTCGGCTGCGCGTTCTGCGGCTTCGGTCAGGGCAAGCGCTCACCCGACGCCTACGAACACGACCGCGAGGAGTTCTCAAGACGCGTGCACGAGGCGCTCCAGTACGGCGCCAGCGAGCTGTGCATCCAGTCGGGTATCCACCCGGACTGGCAGCTGGAGGACTACCTCGGCTGGCTGCGTTTCGCCAAGGAGCTCGCGGCGCGGGCGGGGACCGACGTTCACCTGCACGCCTACAGCCCGATGGAGATCGCGCACATGTGCGACATCTCCGAGCTGCCGCCCTCGGAGGTGTTCGCTGCCCTGCGCGACGCGGGACTCGACTCGACCCCCGGTACCGCCGCCGAGGTGCTGCACGACGGGGTGCGCGAACGCATCAGCCCGAACAAGCTCCCGGTCGCGCGCTGGGTGGAGATCATCGAAGCCTCGCACCGCGCCGGTCTGCGCTCGACCTCCACGGTCATGTTTGGCCACATCGAGGAGCCGTGGGAGCTCGCCGAGCACATGCGCGTGGTGCGCGAGCTACAGGAACGCACCGGCGGGATCACCGAGTTCGTGCCGCTGTCCTTCATCCCGTTCCAGACGCTGCTCGGACGCACCCACGGGGTGCAGGAGATCTCGCGCGAGGAAAACCTCAAGCACACCGCCGTGTTCCGTCTCGCGCTCGGGCGCACGATCGCAAACGTGCAGGCCTCCTGGGTGAAGATGGGTCTCGACGCCGCCACCGAGTCGCTGCGCTGGGGTGTCAACGACCTGGGCGGGACACTGATGGAGGAGTCGATCAGCCGCCTCGCCGGCAGCTACCACGGCACGCGCCTGGATCCCGACCAGCTCGTGGCGGCGGCTCACCGGGCCGGCCGCCCAGCCGCCGAGCGTACGACGCTGTACGACATCCGCCGCCGCTACGAGCTACCGATGGCGCTCGGGGCGGCGTAGCCCGACCGCGGCGCCCGGGGTATCAGCCAGGCCTGTTCTTGCTGTGGCTACTTCGTCCTGTCGTCGAACGCGTGGCAGGGACGAGGCTTTGAACCGCAGCGGCAATCGCCGCCGGATGAACATAAGGCTGCATGTGCCCGCCATAGAGCATCATCAGACGGACGTGCGGGAGCTCGGTAGCCAGACGACGGCCATAGACCTGCTTGACCAGATGGTCCTGTTCGCCCTGGATCACGACCGCCGGGACCTCGATCGAGTGCAGTCCCCGATCGATACGGTCGATCACGCCTGCGGCCGCCAGGTACTCGCCGGCGAGTGCTTGCAGGTTGCCGTGCGTCATGTTGATCGCCAGCACCCGCTGCCTGTGCGCCGCCGCGACCGGCTCGGGGTCAAACGCTTCGCTGTCGCCCATTTCGGCTGAGACCTTGCGCAGCAGCTGTGAGAAGGTGGCGTCCGCGATCTGTCTGATCACGGGCAGCTGCAGGAATTTGATCGCGTGCGCCTCGAGTCCCTGCATGGCGCCGGGATGCGTGCCGGCGGCGGCGGCGTTGACCAGCACCAGCCCACTCACTTCGCCGGGGTAACGCTCGGCATAGCCGAGGGAGATCGTGCCCCCGTAGGAGTGCCCGACCAGGATCGGCTGCGTCACGTGCAGCCTGGCGAGCAACTGGTGGATCACGCTCAGCTGGCGTTCGAACGGGACATAGCCGCCGCTTGAATAGCCGAAACCGGGCCGGTCGATCGCGATCGTGCGTTGGCCCGCCAGCAGTGGCGTCACCGCATTCCAGTCTTCGGCCGTCCCCGGCAAGCCGTGGATCAGCACGACCGGGACGCCGGTCCCGGGATGTTCGAGATAGTGAATCCGCAGCTTCCCGACTCGCACGAACGAGCCGGTCGGCTTGGGCTCGGAGGGGAGACGACCATAGGTCCAGTTGAGCACGACGATCGCCAGGGCGAGCGTCCCCAGCACCCCCAGAGCGAGCCGGCGGATCGGATGATCACCAAGCACGGCGGGCAGTGTATTGGACCTCCCACGGCACCTCGCCCGCTGCTCGCAGGAGCCACCCCCGATGCTCTTGGGGCGTGCGGGGGAGAGCTTACGCTGTCGTCAACCCTCGCTGGCGGGCACGGGCGCCAGCAGCAGGGTCGTGTATGGCGCGGCGCCCCTGCTGCGGTACAGGCGTTCGGCCTGGGAGTTGGTGGCGATCACCGTGATCGCCAGGTCACCGATGCCAAGCCGCCGAAGCTCGACGTTGACGGCGTCCAGGAGCATCGTTCCGATCCCTCTGCCGCGCAGCTCGGGCAGCACCGATAGCACCGCCAGGTCGGCATGGGGGTTTGAGATCGTCCAGGAGACCGCGAGCTGCCCGACGACTATCCGCACAAACGCGTAGCCGACCAGCCGGCCGCCCGACTCGGCGCCGAGCACGAAGCTATCGGGCTCCTCGGTCAGCCATCGGCGCTCGAGCTCCAGGTGATCGCGCCAGGCGTCGCTCAGCGATCGCGCGCGTGACTGAAGATGAGAGGTCAGCGAGGCGTGGTGCTCATACAGCGCCGCCCACAGCTCCTGGAGCTCATCCAGCCGCTCGAAGGGCACGCGCACGATCTCTATCGATGGCTCGCTCACCGGGCCTAAGCCTGCCACAGAAGCGCCGCCATGGACGGTGGCGCCTGCGGCGTGGTGCGGCTGCAGGCGCCCACGCTCGCGCGCGGGCTCTCGCCGTCAGCGAAACAGGTCCTCATCGACTGTTCGCAAGAGGCCGGTGGCGCCCGGTCCGTCACGGCGCATGACCAGATGCCCGAGGCCCTCGACGATCACCACGGGCTCGCGCGAGTCCTTGGCGCGCGCCAGGTCGGCCGTCGCGGCGATCGAGTCCGCGACAGCCAGCCAGGTGGCGCGCAGCTCCATGCCGCTGCTGTCCTTGCGCCCGCGCCAATCATCGAGCGGCTCGATGCCGGCGCAGCCGATCGCCACGTCGCACTGTCCGTGACGCCACGCCCGCCCGAAGCTGTCGGTTATCAGCACGGCTGGGCTCGAGCCCGTCAGCGCCGTGAGTCGCTCGCGCAGGGTTCGGGCCGAGCTGTCGGGGTCGACGGGCAGGGTGATGACCGTGCCGTCCACGGCGTTTGAGGTGTCCACTCCGGCGTTCGCGCAGACAAAGCCGTGATGGGTGCGGCTGATCAGCACCCCCCGCTGCGCGCGCAGGATCTCCCGCGATTGGTCGAGGACGACCTGCACCACACGGGGGTCCTTGTCCTGTTCGCCCGCCAGCTGCAGGGCCCGCGGGGTGGGTCTCACCTCCTGCAGCGGCACGACCGCGCCCTCCGCCTTGGAGATGACCTTGTGCGCGAGCACCACGATCTGCTCATCGGCGAGCGCGAGCGCCGGGCTCTGCTCGGCGGCAGCACGGACTATCAGGTCCCCCAGGTCAGCGCCGGACCGGACCTCCGGCAGCCCGTTCAGGCCGCGGGCGCGGACGCTTGCCACGACGCTCCCGTCAATCCGAGTACCGCACGGGTGCGCGGGGCCCCGATGCGCTCCGAGCGCAGGCGCTCGCGCAGCACGTCGAGATCCTCGCCCGTGTCTATATCCAGCAGCAGCGAGGACGGCCGAGCCAGCCCCGGCTCCACGCCCGCAGCGCGCGCCAGCGCGAGGTGACGCTCGCAGCTGCCGGGACCGAAGCTCGGTGCGACCGCGTTGACGGGCGCCAGCAGCAGGCCGTTGGTGCCGGTGCCGTGCCGGTCGGGGATGACCAGCACCTGCGGCATTCGTGTGCTGCAGCGCAGCAGCTCGTCGATCTCCGTCGGATCGAGCGCCGGACAGTCACCGGGTATGCAGAGCGCCCGCCGGAAGCCCTCGGCCACCGCCCGCTGCAGGCCGAGCGAGACCGCCTCGCTCTGGCCGGCCTCCTGCGTGTCCTCGATCACGATCGCCCCCTTGTACAGGGCGGCCGCCGCAACGGACGACTCGTTTGTCACGACGATCACCCGATCGATCCGTGCGCAGCGGTGCAGCGCCACCAGCACGTCTCCGACCATCGCGCGCGCCAACTCGTCCCTCAACGGCACACCGACGCCGCCCAGTCGCCGCTTGGCCTGTGAGAAGCCCTTTACTGGCAGGATCGCGGCGGTGCGCATGGTCCCTTTAGAGACTATCCCGCGCCAAAGCGCGAAGCGGACAGCACGCGCGTGTCAAGCGCACAGCGTCGTGGCGAACGTAAGCGTCCGCTCGGCCACGCGTGCCCTGCTCGCCGCGTCTGACATGCCGGTGTCGATCTGAAGCGTCGGCATGCCCGCGACCGGTTCATCGGCCACGATCCCGTGCAGCAGGCCCGGCGCCAGGGCCTCGTAAAAGGCTGCCACCCCGCTGGCGCTGACCGGCTGGCCGTAGGCGGCCAGGAACGCGGCAGTCGGGCCCTTCACGATCTCACCGCCGAGCACCGGGCTCACGCACACGACCGGTGCGGCGATCCCGCCGAGCGCATCGCGCAGCACGTGGAGGATCGGCCAGATCGAGATCACCGGGTTGCTGGGGCCGACGATCACCGCGCGCGCGTCGGCGAGCGCCGCCAGCACCTCGGCGGTCGGGCCGATCGCGTCCGCCGGCGCGCGAAACTCCACCTCCAGCACGGGCCCGACGGCGCGCTCGCGAATCAGAAAGCGCTGCAGGTCGCGCCAGCCGTCCTCGGTGCGCACCCACGTGCGCAACGGCTCCTCACACATCGGCAGCACCCGTGCCTTCAGACCGATGCGCTCGTTCAACGCGGCCAGCGTCCCGGTCGGCCCCAGCCCGTCCCGTTCCATGTGGCTGCGCCGCATGCACCACGCCAGATCGCGATCACCGAGGTTGAACCACACGTCCACGCCGAGCTCACGCAGGCCGTCCATCACCGCGAACGTGTCGCCGGCAAGGCCCCAGCCGCGCTCGTCGATCTCATCGGCCAGCCAGAAGGAGATGAGATCCGGGTCCGGTGAGACGCGCACGCCGTAGATGTCGATGTCATCGCCGGTGTTCGCCACCACGACCAGGTTCTTCTCGCCCACCACGTCGAGCATGCCTCGCGCCAGCTTGGCGCCGCCCGTACCGCCGGCGAGCACCACGACGGTCCCGCCGTCCGCCGCGCCCGCATCCGCGGAGGACCCGGCCGGTGACTTCTCTACTCCCACCGCGGCTCTGGCAGGCCAGTGATCCCGATGCCCGCGTGGGTCTTGTGGCGAATGTTGATCGATATCAGCAGCGCGGTCAGCGACTCGGTGACGCGCGCCATCTCAAGGCGCCCGCAGTCGACACAGCGCAGGCCGTCCACCCGCTCGATCAGCGCTGCCGCTTGGCGCTTGTCCTGCAGTGAGTCGCCGCACAGCAGCACGTCCTCGCCCAGCGCGTGCTCGAGGTCGCTCAGCGAGGAGGCGCTGACCGTGTGAAACGCCGAGACGACGCGTGCCTTGCCGCCGAGGATCTCCTGGGTCTGCTGCGCGGCCGAGCCCTGCCACACGCCCAGCATGCGGGTCGCCCTGCCGCCCACCGCCGTGGCCAGAGGGACGGTGGCGTCGATCAACAGGGCCGCGTCGCGAAGCGGCTCCTTGATGCTCTTGAGCGTCTCGGGCTGGGTGGCGAAGGGGACGCTCAGGACAACAATCTCGGCGTCAGCGACCGCCACCGCGTTCTCGTGCCCCACGAACGAGCCGTCCGGCAGGATCGCCCCCGCGCGCCGCGCGGTCTCGGCGGCCCGCTCACCATCCCGCGAGCCGATCACGACCGGGACGCCGGCCCGCGCGAACCGCAGCGCCAGCCCGAAACCGAGCGCTCCCGAGGCGCCGATGATGCATACGGGATCGCCGGTGCGGTCAGCCACGACGGCTGAGTATAGGCTTAGCGTTGAAATGAGATTCGAGGGGCAGACGGCGCTCGTCACCGGCGGCGCGTCGGGGATCGGGGCGCACACGGCGCGGCGGCTGGCCGCGGAGGGCGCCCGTGTGGCGGTCGGCGACATAAACGAGGACGGTGCGGGCGAGATCGCCGGCGAGCTGGACGGGCTGGCCGTCAAGCTGGACGTCACCGACACCGACTCGGTTCTCGCGGCCGTCACGCGGGTCGAGGCTGAGCTCGGGGCGATCGACGTGCTCATCAACAACGCTGGCACCGACCTGTTCTCGTTCTTCGTCAAGACCGACCCGGGTCTGTGGGACTTCGTGCTGGCCGTCAACCTGCGCGGCGTGCTGGCCGTCACCCACGCGGTGCTGCCCGGTATGCAGGAGCGCCGCCGCGGCGCGATAGTGAACGTGGCCAGCGAGGCCGGCAGGGTCGGCTCGCAGGGGTCCGCGGTGTATTCGGCCGCCAAGGCCGGGGTGATCGGCTTCACCAAGGCGATCGCGAGGGAGGCCGCCCGCTACCGGGTGCGCGTGAACGCCGTCGCGCCCGGGCCGATCGAGACGCCGCTCCTGAACGCCGCCCCCAAGGTGTACGGGGAGATCGGCGAGCGTCTGAAGCAGGGGATGGTCGACGCCACCCAGCTGGGGCGCTCCGGTGAGCCGCATGAGGTTGCGGCCGCGATCGCTTTCCTGGCCAGCGAGGACGCCTCCTATGTAACTGGTCAGACGCTGGGTGTCAGCGGTGGTCTGTCGATGTGGTGAGCTTCAGCTCGCTGGGACCGATCGACTCGCTGCGCCCACAGGACATCACGCTCCAGACGGGTATCGAGCGCGTGAGCAGGTTCACCGCGCAAGAGCCGCTGCTGACCGATGTCGGCGGAACGATCGCCGTGAGCGTGCTGTCGACGCCGGGGATGATCGCGATGATCGAGCGCAACTGCACGATCCTGGCCCTCGAACACCTGCCGGTGCAGAAGGCGACCGTTGGCTTCGAAGTGTGCGTCAAGCACGTCGCCGCGGCGCTCGCGGGCGTGGAGTGCGAGGTTCACTCGAGCCTGCGCGAGGTCGTCGAACAGCGCAAGCTGCGCTTCGACGTCCGCGTGTGCGCGCTCGACGGCGACACCGACGAGGGCCGGGTGATCGGGGTGGGTACGCACGAGCGACGCCTGATCGACGTCGGCGAGCACTCCCGAAGCGCGGGTCGTTGAGGTAGGCGGGGCTCCCGGTGAGCGAGTTTCCCTCGGCCGTGAAGATCCGGGAGGTCGGGCCGCGCGACGGGTTCCAGAACGAGCCGGAGATCATCCCAACCGAGCGCAAGGTGGAACTGATCGACGCGCTGGCGCGCACGGGCCTTCAGCGGCTGGAGGTAACCAGCTTCGTGAGACCCGACGTGATCCCCCAGCTCGCGGACGCTGAGCAGGTGCTTCACGCGATCGACGTTCCGCCCGAGGTGTCGCTGAGCGTCTTGATCCCCAACGAGCGTGGCCTCGAGCGGGCGCTCGAGTTGCGCGAGACCAGCTGCGGTGGTGGGAGGCCGGCGTTCGACGAGGTCAACGTCTTCCTGTCGGCCTCCGAGACCCACAACCGCAAGAACGTCAACCGTTCGATCGCCGAGTCGCTGGCGGGCCTCGAGCGTGTGCTGGGACGCGCTCGCGCGGCGGGCCTGCGCTGTGAGGGCGTGATCTCGACCTCCTTCGGCTGCCCGTATGAGGGCCACGTCCCGCCCGAGCGGGTGCTCGGCATCGCCGCCGCGCTGCGCGACGCCGGCGCGCAGGAGATCGGCTTCGGCGACACGACCGGGATGGCCAACCCGCTGCAGGTGGGGGAGCTGTTTGGGTGCTGGCGCGAGGGGCTGCCGGATGTCGAGTTGACCGCCCACTTCCACAACACCCGCGGCCAGGGCCTGGCCAACGTGCTCGCCGCGCTGTACGCAGGTGTCACGAGCTTCGAGTCGAGCTTCGGCGAGCTGGGCGGCTGCCCGGTGCCGCCGGGTGCCACCGGGAACATCGCCACCGAGGATCTCGTCTCGATGCTGCACGAGATGGGCATCTCAACGGGCGTGGACCTGGACGCGCTGTTGGCCTGCTCGGCCGCCGTGCGGGATCTGCTGGGGCGAGCGCTGGGCAGCCACACACTGATCGCGGGACCGGTGGAGTGGAAAGACCAAACAGCCGCCTGAGCGGCGGGCCCGCAAGCGGACCGAGAACGGCGATATCAACCCACGCCAGATCCCGGTCCTCGCCCCAGAGGACGGCGCCTACGGGCGCGAGACGATCAGCCGAAGCCCGGCGTCGTACTCGCTCAGATCGCGCAGGTGACCGTGGCGTCGATCCCAGCTGCCGTCGGCGAGGTCGCGGCGCACCGCCGCCACGACACGGTTGACCACCGCCTCTGGCATGCGCGCGAAGCCCGATGTGGCCGCCCGCGCACCCGGATCCAGCACACGCTCCGGGTGCGCCCAGAAGGAACCGAGCGTCCAGTCGGGCGTTTCGCGAGAGATGGCCAGCGGCTCGACGCTGGTGTCGCCCGCGAGCCACTCAGCCAGTTGCTCGGGCGACGGGAAGATCCCGCGGTCGAGCGCCGCCACCTCCGGCAGGTAGTCGGCCATCAGCCACATCCGTTCGCTGACACGAGAGTCGTAGGTCAGGATCACGACCGGACCACGCGCGACCCGCCTGAGTTCCCTGACGCCGCGCTGCTGATCCTGATCCCAGTGATGGATCGTGAGGATCGCCATCGCAGCATCGACGCTGCCGTCGCGCAGCGGCAATCCGCTTGCGCCGCCGCGGAGCGCGGGGGCGAGGTCGGCTGGGCGTTGAGCCGACATCACATCGCTCGGCTCGACCGCGATCACGTGCCGGTCACGGGGCTCATATGAGCCGGTGCCGGCGCCCACGTTCACGACGGTGGCGGCCCCGTCGAGCGCGGCGTGAATCCGCGCGGCGACATCTGGATCCTCCCGGCGAGTCTGACCGTAGCCATGGCCGATCGCCTCATAACGAGTGCCCCGACGCACGTTCACTCCCTCGAGCGCCCGCATCACTAAAAGAGTACCGGTGGGGATCTCGAGCCGGGCATCTGCACCGGCGTTTACCTGCACGCACCGTCGGCCAGGCTCGGGCAGCCGTGTTTCCTATGGGAGCGGTGCAGTGACACGGGTTTGAGTGTCGAGCGCCCGCGCTCGTGGCTCGTCCACTTCACAGCGACGGAGTCGGTACAGAGAGCGAGGTGTTTGTCCGTTTCCTCATGTGGCGACTCTTTGGGGCGCTCGCCGTTCTGTTGGGCCTGTCGGTGGCAACCTGGGCTCTGAACGGCGGCGTGGGACGTGCGCTGCAGGGAATAGGCGCGAGCACCGGTTTGGCCTCCAAGAAGCCGGCCCTGAATCTCCCCAAGACCGGGCGGCTGCACCTGCCGAGCATCCACGTCCCGAAGGTCCCCACCGCTCACGGTCTGCTGGGATCGGCCGGTGAAGGCCTGAGCGCGTTGTGGAACGCCCTGCCGCTGGTCGGTATCCCGCTGATGCAACTGCTGGTGTGGATCTGCGTGGTGCTCGGCTCAACGCTTCTGACCCTCCGGCTCCTGGCGCGCCGCCGACGTGTGTATGTGCGCATGCGTGTGAGTCCCTATCGCACCGACCGCGCCACGGTGCAGGGGATCGTCTCGATGTTCGAGGCGCTGCACAAGCGGCTTTTGCGGCGCTGGTGGAGACGGATGATCGTCGGCCAGCAGTCGATCTCCCTGGAGGTGCACCTGATCCCTCGCCCGGTCAGCAACGGCAACGGGTCCGTGCCCTCAGACGATGACCACCAGGTATCCGGGGGCTTTGCCTACAACGCCTGCCTGATGCTCTCCTGCCCCGCCGGTCTGGAAGAAATGGTCGGCGCCGCGCTGCGCGCCGCCTACCCCAACTGCCGTGTGGAGCCGGTGAAGATGCCGCTCGGTCGGCCGCCGACGATGATCCGGCTGAAGAAGCAGGCCGAGTTCATCAAGCGGGTGAAGATCCTCGACCGCTATGAGCTCGAGCGGGAGCCACCGATGAACCGTCTGCTGACGGTGATGGGCGCCTGCGCAAGCCCCGCCTATGTGCAACTGGCTCTGACACCGGCGCCGATGAGCTTCGACAAACACGCCAAGCGCGCCTACAAGCACCACGAGCGCTACGCGACCCGCCGCCCGACGGGCCCACACGACCATCCAGAGCGGTCGTTCTTCGAGGAGAGCGAGCTGATCGGCGCCCTGGAGGTCCAGCACCGCCCGCTGTTCTTCGTCGATCTGCGGATCGTCGCCCAAAGCCGGCGGATCGCCGAACGCATCGGCTCGGAGCTGCGTGCGGAGGGCGCGGAGAACCGCCTCATCGAACGTGCCGCGACGATCCGCCAGGGACTTCTAGGCCTCTACAACAAACGGGTCGATCGCGGCGAGGGCAACCCGATTCCCTCTGTACACAAGGGGGTCTTCGCGTCCACCGAGCTCGCCGCCCTGTGGCATCTCCCCTCGATCGACTATGCAACCGTGCCGTTCACGCGCGCGTCGATGCCGCTCGCGCCCGCGCCGCCCGCGATCTTTCGTCCACGTAGCGGTGTGGGGACGCTCACCGACTCGCTCGGGCCCGTGTCGATCCACCCCGAGATGCGCCGCCAGAACACGGCGGTTCCGGGCACGGTTGAGCAGGGAAAGTCGAGCTACCTGGTGGCGACCATCGCCGAGGATCTGCGCCGCGAGCGCTGCTGCGTGATCGTGCTCGACCCCAAGGGCGACGCGGCCGACGCCGCCGTCAGCGTCGTCCCGGAGGACCGAACGTGCACGCTGCTGGACTTCTCAAACCCTACGTGCGGCTTCAATCCGCTGGCGGCCGACGTACCCGCGGACGTGATCGCGGACTATGTCGTGGGGGCGCTGCGCAACCTCTACACCGACGCGGACATCCGTGCTTCCTCCGACCGGTATCTGCGCAACGCGATCATCGCGGTGCTCGCTCACGACCGCAACTCCACCCTGTGGGACGCGGCGCGCCTGCTGTCCGTCGGCGAGGAGGGCTACGCCTATCGCGGACGGGTGGGAGCCAGCATGCGGGGCATTCCCGAGTTCAAGGAGATCTCCGAGTTCTTCACCGCCGAGCTCTCCGCTCAACTCTCCGACTCGCGGTCCACGACCACCGCCAAGCTCGACGCGCCAGTGAACAAGCTCGCGCGGCTGCTGAATTCGCCGTCGATGAAGCGCATACTGCTCAACGAATCGCTGATGATCGACTTCGACCAGGTCATCCGCGGACGCGAGGTGCTGATCGTGAAGGGCGCCATGGGTGCCATGGGCGCGGGCAACACCTCCGTGCTGATGCAGATGCTGGTCGGGATGCTCGACGCCTCCCTGGCCCGCCAGCAGGACTATGTCGGCGGCGAGGAGCGGGTCGCGGTGGCTTTGAAGATCGACGAGGCGCCGCTCGTGCTCAACCGCGGGTTCGCCGAGACGATGGCGCTGAAGCGCTCGGCCGGCTTGGAGACCGTCGCGTGCTGGCAGACCGACGCCCAGTGGACCGAACGCGAGATCCGCGACCAGCTCGATGCGCTGTTCGCCCACCGCGTGTATTTCGCGACCGCCTCCACCCGTGACGCGCGGGAAGCCGCCAGCCTGATGATGGCCGAATACTCAGACATGGTCAGACCGGACTTGAACAACATATCCGCGCTCGGCCATCCGGACGCCCGGCTGCACCTCCCCAAGCACCACGCCATCGTCAGCTGGACGACACCCATGGGTCGCCAGGCCCCGTTCATGGCCAAAACCATCCCGCTGCGCGTCGATCAGCAGCGGATCGCGTTCCACGGCGAACGGCAGGCCGCGCGCGGCGGACGCTACCGCGACGATCTCAGACAACCACACTGGGATCGCGAGCGGGCTCCCGCGGCGGGGCACCGGCCCCCGTCACGCAGGCCGCCAGCCTCGAGCATCGGCGACGGGGACCGCAACCGCCCTGTGGCGGCGTCGTTTGGCACGCCGGAGCCCGAGGTGCGTGACCGTGCCCTGGGGAGCTCTGTGCCCCCCGCGAGCACACCGCCCGCCGAGCGCAAGCCCCCGGCTGAGCGTCCCGAAGCGATCGCCGACACGCCGCCCCCCGAGTCTCCCCCCACCCCGGTGGAGCAACAGCCCCGCCGGCCACCGGAGAGCGCGGAGCGGACAACGGCTGCGGACGACGGTCACGACCGCAACCCCGCCCACTCAGCCGATCCCTTCAAGGCGTTTGAGGGCCCTGCTCCCGCGCCCGCGTCGAGCGCCGCGGAGACCTACCACGAGCTGGTCGAACTCGACGGCGCGCATCGCCTGCGCTGGGCCAAGCGGGTTGAGTCGCCCAAGACGCTGAAGCCCGATCAGCTGGATCTGGAAGTCATGGTGCTGCTCGCGCGTCTGCAGCACGTGCTCTCCAGCCAGATCCACCGGCGGTTCAACTCCGGTCGCGCGACCACCACCACCCAGCGGCGCCTGAAGCGTCTCTCTGAGGCCGGTCTGGTTCACCGCTTCCAATTCCACCGCCGCGACGGCGGGGGGATCCCGATGTGCTACGTGGTGACCGACGCGGGACTGGAGCTGCTGTATAGCCGCGATCGCCTGGAGCCGGTGGGGGAGGAGCGCCGCCCGGCCATCACCGCAGCCGTGTCGTCGGACGCGGGCGAGGATGAGCGGCTGCTCTCCCAGGCCCGCCACGAGATTCACGTCAGCGCCTGGGTGCTGGCGCTCGAGCGCGCCCTCGGCGGCCCACCGTTCCCGATCAAGGGGCCGCGGGAATCCGTGCTCTCGCCACCGTCTCGCTCCAGCGACTCGGGGCGGGTCGCCCTCGGTCCGGCGGATCTGCGTCTGTCCGGCGGGCGTGCGCCGCACGATTTCTGGCGCACCGGCAGAGACGGCGGACGCTCCCCCGTCGAGCGCTTCGAGACCGTCAGGCCTGATGCGACTATCGAGGTCCCGATACCGGGCGAGAACTCCGAAGATCACAAACGCTCCCAGCGCACCGACGTGCTGGTCGAGTTCGACGATCGGATACCGCTCGGCACCAGGGCCGCGAAGCTAGAGCGCTACGACCACATGGTCACCGGCTGGGCGATGCAGAACACCCGTTACGGCAGGCACCTGGGGAGAGAGCCGCTGGTGGTATTCGTCTGCCGCGACCGCGCACGAGCCCGCGACTGCGCGCGCAGAGCCGACTCGGTGCTGACCTCCTGCCGCGCATACGCCGGCGAGTATCCCTCCGATTGGGAATACACGGGGCGCGAACGAATCCTCTTCGCCGCCGAGCGCGACGTGCACGAGGGACTGCTGTGCGCCTACGGTGTGCCGCGTCTGCCACCGGACGTGAGGGTGACCAGCAGTGGTGATGATCCGTCCGCGCGAGCGATGGAGCCGCTGCTCAGAAACCTGCTCGTGTAAAGCGAGCGACGGGTCAGTCGAACTGTCTCTGAAGGGCCAGCCCGATCTGGTCGGGACCCCGCCACTGGGGTTCGTCGGCCTCTAGCCCCGACAGCGAGGCGGGCGTGTGGATCTGAAACAGACCACGCTCTCCGAATTCCGGGTCCGGTTGCTCCGGTCCGTTGAAGTCTTGCTCCCAGACCTCGTTGGCTCGGGCGAGGCCTGGGAGACGGTCGAGCGTCTCGATCGCGCCATCACTTCCCGTCGAAGGCAGCCAGGAGGTGAAAACATCACGCAGATCGGTCGGCTCGGTTTGGTCAGGCCGGGATGGAGCCCAGCTGGCCTGGCCGGTTTGAGGATTGCACGGCACTCGCTCAACGCTAGGGGCGCCTTGGGATGCTTTTCGGGCGTTCTCAGACGGACCGGTCCAGCGCGGCGGTCCACCCCTTTGGGGTGATCTCGGCTCGCCCGGGCACGGTTGCGCACAGGATGCCCACGACGAGCGCTGTGAGCTGCAATCCATGCGCCTTCGGGATGCGCTGGAGTAACAAAACCCTGCAAATACGGGCCACTTCCGCCGTGCACGGAAATCGTGGCCGACCAGCTTGTTAGGATGCGCCAAACCGCTGAGTTCTCGCTGGTAAGCGAGAAGCGGGGGACCCAAGAGGTGGGGCGAATCGCTTTGTGCGTAGCGCAGCTCTTTCAGCGCGAGCCCGTCAGCTAACCCCGTAAGCCGAACAGAAAGAGATAGCGATGCCCCCACGAGCAGGGGCCCAGCGAGCATGGTGGGCCGACGTTGAGGAGGTCAGAGAACGCATCGAGCGCCGTCAGGCCTCAGAACACGAGCGCGCTCTGGTCGAGCGCCGTGGTCAGCGGCGCACCGTCAGCATCACCGGTAGGCCAGCGGACAGCACGCCCCTGCGCCTAGTGGAGGATCACACGCCACGGATGATCGTGCCGCGATCGCGGCGCAGACCCCCGCTCAGGGTGGTTGATCGCATCGGCACCCGCCCCGACAGGATCGCCGGCTGGGCCGTGCTGCTCGGCTTCGTGCTGGTGCTCGTGACGATCATCACCACCCACAGCTAAGAGCTTCCACCTCACCGGGAGGCGTGGGGAAGAGATCGGCTCCGCGCTTTCGATCGACCCGCTGTGCTTGCGTGGCTTCAGATCTCTCGCCTGCGGATGGTTAGATGAGATGCATGCGTCTGGAAGCCGAGCCCGGGTTCGTCGAGAATCTCACCGCCGAGCATCTCTATCTATACGTGCCGTTCGCCGAACGGGAAATAGCCAAGGAGCTCGGCGCCAAGTGGGATGGGCAGATCTGTCTGTGGTATGTGACCGCCGACATGGACGTGACCGTGTTCGCGCAATGGCGACCCATCTGGCCGCTGGAGGAGGATCCGATAGTCAAGGTTCTCGGTATGCCCAGCAGCTGCTGGAAGTGCCGCTCCGACACACTCGCGATCGCGGCCTGCCAGGACGGCGATCAGTTGACATTCGCGCACAAGGGTGTTCTGCAGGTGCTCGCCAGCCAGCTGACCGCCGACGAACTGCGGGAGGTTGGCGCCGGCCCTTTGCTGCCGCGCTATTCCAACGTGACCAAACAGAGCAACTGGTCAAACGGCTGCGTGGAGTGTGACGCGCTGCTCGGCGGCCTGCCGCTGTGGGAGAACTTCATGGCGTCGATCTCCCAGGGACAGACCGAACTCCCCGCGGTCACCTTCGCGAAGGTGCCAGTGGACATGCTGCGCGGAACGAGCGACTTCGGCTAAAGGCGGGACGGCGCGGCTTGGTGCTCATCGAGCGCCACGGGTAAACCAGCGTCCGGTGGTGAACTCCACATGGAGGAATTGCAGCCACCCGAGATCTTCGTATAGGTAATAGATCCCCAAAGGGTTACCGTTTTTGACCGCCGAGTGACTTTCAAGCGAGCGCGCGGATCTCTGCCGCCGACGTCCTTGGTTCAATCAATCATCGACAGTAAAAAGCGACAGCGGCGGCATCAAAAATGGAGAAAACTGTGAAAGTGGCCAGTATGAAGCGTCTCTGTTGGAGGCGACGTTCACCGGCGGCGATGCTTGTGTCTGAGCTCCTCGAAAGAAATCACGCGCGCACTCGGCCGGGACTCGTCGGCCTCGGGACCAGTGTCGCCGGAGTCCAGATCGGGCTGCCCCGGGGGCAGCGACCGCAGCCAGCGCGTGAACCCGTCAGCACGCTGCCAAGTCACATACTGAAGGGCCTCGGCTACATCGGACTCGGAGAGTTCATCGATCAAGCGGTGAAGCTTTTCGCGCTCCGTCATTGCAACGGACTGTACCCGGCGCCTGCGCCGGATCGCTGTCGGATGACCCGGGTTCAAACTGCTCAGGCGGGCTCACGTCGAGGCCCGTGGGAGCCAGCTCGTGAAGTCCGGCGAACGGTCCTTTCGATCATGTTTTTGGGTTGGGGGTTGCAAAAAGGGATCGGAAGGTGATTTGATTGTCTCCTCGGCGACTGGCCGTCGGGGACTGGAGAGGTCTAGTTGGAGAGGGTATATGTCAGCTTCGGGGAACCGTGGACGCGGATTCGGCGCTCAGCCGGTCGCGCCATTGTATGAGCGGCTGCCGCATGGGCCGCATCAAATAGCTCGTGCGGAGGTGATCCGCCACCAGCGTCAGCGCATACAGGGCGCGCTGGTGGAGTCCATAGCCACACGGGGCTACATGCACAGCAGCGTCAAGCACATAGTCGCGCTGGCGGGCGTGTCCCGCCGGTCCTTCTACGAGCAGTACGAAAACAAGCAGAACTGTTTCCTCGTGACCTTCGATGAGATCGTCGAACGTGTTCGCGAGCGAATCCTCACGACCTGTCAGACCATCGAGGGAGATCTCGCGGAGCACCTGCTCGGCGCGCTCGGGGCCCTGGCCAGCGAGGTGCTGGAGCATCCCAAGGACGCCCGACTGGTGTTCGTCGAGATCGACCTGCTGGGCAAGGAGGGGGCCGATCGCCTGATACGCACCGCGGCCGGATTCGAACGTCTATTGGCCGAACGGATCAACCCCTCCGACGGGGTCCCGCCGACACTACTCAAAGCCGCGACGGGAGCCATCCGCAACACGGTCAGCATGCTGATCGAAGAGCAGCGCGGACACGAATTGCCGAGCCTCGGCGAGCGCATGTTGAGCTGGCTGATGCTGCTCGATCACCCCGCCTCCCAAGCTGTGCACGACCTGATGCGCGCCTGTGCATCCGAGCGTGTACGCAGAGCCAAAGAGGCCACGAGCCATGCCCAATCCGGTGACTCGCCACGCGACCAACTGCTTGCAAGCGCGCTCCAGGTCGCCCACGACGTGGGTCTGAAGGAGCTGAGCGCGATCCAGATAGCCGAGGTCGCAGGACTGTCGCTCGACGTGTTCTTCGAACATTTCCAGGAGCACGAGCAATGTGTTCTGGAGGCACTCGACGCTGCCGCTGAACGATCACTGAACGCGATAACTGAGCCCGAGCAGTCCACGCCATGGCCACAGCAGGTGTGCCGCGCGGTCAGCTCGCTCCTGTTTGATCTGGCGGGCGATCAGCTGCACGCCTGGGCGGTCCTCTGCGCCTCGCGTGAAGTCGGAGCGCCGGGCATCGAGCGCGAGCGCAGGCTCGCCAGAAACATCGCCGAGAGAATCTGCGCGCCGATCCCGCAAGCATCGGTGGATGAGGTCGTGATCGCACAGACCACCGGTGCCATCTGGCACACCGTCTGGAGCCTGCAGACGGTCGGCCGGATGCACCTGCTGGCGGCGCTCGACGGGTACGTCTCATACCTCGTGCTGGCTCCGATCATCGGTCCCCAAGATGCGCTCGAGACAATCCGCCAGCACGTCAGCGACAGCGGGGAGTGACCGTCTCGGAGATGTAGCCACCACCGTTTGCATCCAGGCAAGACCCACCTGGACTGACCGCGAGATCCGGGGATCACCTCTGGCTCTTGACGACGACGAGGGTCAGCCGCGCTACGACTCGCCGGCCGCTCCGAGGGCGGCGAGCGTCCCGACCCAAGCGATCGCTAGCGTGTGGAAAATGGGATAGGTGCGCAGAGGCTTAGCTGGCGGGTTTTCGCTTGCGCATTTACCTGGGTTAAGACGCCGCTGCCCCCTGTATCTGACGCAGTCACCCCTCTATCGAGAGGTGGATTGCGCAGTTACCCGGGTGACTCAGGATGACCCAAACTGCACATCATGACAGTGCATTCTGGCTTTCTAGAGCCAAACGGCTAGTCCACTCACCTGCACTGACCGCCCCGGCCGTCCCTGATCATCGATCGAGCGAACGTAGACCTTGCGGATCTGGGTCCTAGGGGCTACGTTGAAGTCCTTCTCTTTTCCTTAGCCCTGCGTATTTCAGGTCTCATCCCTAGCTCACCTACCAGGTGAGCACTTGACCTAGACCCCTCGAGCAGTTGTTTTCCGCGGATCCTCCGTGGGCACCGAGTGGCATCTGGGCGCATACGCGGCTCTTACACGAAGCAGAGGAGAGCGGTCTATCGAGTCCTTCGATGGCCGAGGTCTGATCGGTGATCTTCGCCAATCGTGAAATCCAAACACCAAAGGAGAGCAGCATGCCACAGGCCGGTGGAGTCTACGCGACGTTGCCAGGGCACCGAATCTCAATCAGCGAGGGTGAGTGCCAGGAGTGTGGCGCACCCGCTACATGTCTCTTGCAGGGCGAGACGGACAGCTTCGGCGCTGAGTGGTGGACCCTCTGCACGAAGTGCGCTAAGGAGAGCTCCAAACCCTCTTTGTCAGGAGAGTGCGACACCTGCAAGAAAGACAGCGAGACGCTCGTCCCGAGTCGCTGTTGGGAAGAGGGGCCGAGCGGGCCCGTCTACTGGGTGTGCCCAGAGTGCAGGAAGAGGGACGTCGAGGCCGAGCGAAAGGCCGACGAAGAGATGGACGAGTATCTCGCGGAACAGGCGGAGCGGGAAGCCGAAGAGGCTGAGGAAAACGCCTGGATGGAGGAGTACGAGCAAGAGCAGATCCGGCTCGAAGAAGAGTCCGACCGTGAATGGGAGGAGGACAAGGTCACCACGCTGCTGCGGTTCGTTGTCGAGAACGTGGCGCTCCTCGGTGAGCGGATCACTCTCCGCGACCTCGCAAGCCATGTTTGGCAGGCCTTCGTCAGCGAGGACTGTGAGGATCCCCACGCGGCCATCGGCGCTCTCCACGCGACTGTAGAACGGCTCGTGGAACGGCGCTTGGTGCACGAGCTGAAAGGCATGCTCCCGGGGTACTTCAAGGCAATGTCAGACGAGCAGACGGCGCAGCTCGTCGCGCAGCTGGAGTCTCCCTGCAACCGCTCTGGAGGTGGGCTGCGCCGAGCCGGGCAGCGGAAACTGTGCGGGCAGATGGCTGGACTCACCCTAGCGGAGCTTAAGGAGCAGCAGCGCCCGGGGCGGCTGATGAGAAGGCTTCTACCGCATCAGCGTCAACGGGTCGCGGAGCTCCTCGAGCGGCGGTGGGAAGCGCACCACGTGATCGACCTCGCGGACTGCGCATACATGGGCACCGCCGAGCGAAACCCGATCCTGGAACTGGCTTCGTCCCGCGCCGCGGCCAGAATGGAAAGGGCCCTGGCAGATGGGGATCACGCCCGGGTCGCTCGTGCGCTGGTCGGGATGACCTACGGACAGCACCGCCGCTGCCAGCCCGAGGTCTGCTAGCGGCTGCCAGCAGAGACCTCCTCGCTAAAGAAAAGCGGGGAGGTCTCACCGTCGGTTTGCGGTGGGACCATGCGCTTTCCGCTGGCCGGCAAGCAGCGGAGTCTCGCCGGCAGGTGACCAATCGTCTTGCGTGGTGGCCTGGCCGCCAGGGAACACCGAGGCAT
Organism: uncultured Solirubrobacterales bacterium; assembly: GCA_963718425.1. Lineage (GTDB taxonomy): Bacteria > Actinomycetota > Thermoleophilia > Solirubrobacterales > Solirubrobacteraceae > Palsa-744. The sequence goes on along the minus strand of CAVQZJ010000016.1, from coordinate 24,769 downwards.
CACCGCCACAAGCTGTGACCGGGACTGCCCGGTCGTAGTGGCCTGTGCCACCCGTGTCCCCTACGCAAGAAAGGAGGCAGCTATGTCTGCTTCTAGGAGTAGCTCCTTCTCTGATGAAGAGCAGGAGTTGAAGGAGGCTGCGCAAGAGGCGGTCGCCGCCGCTTGGCGCGCGGTCTACGCGCTTGAGATGCATCGAGCGCCCGAGGGCATAAAGAGCCTCTGTAAAGGATGCTCCGAACACGCTCTCCACGAGCGTGTTCTCATGCTCTCGATGCTCGACCACTTCTGTGGCGAGCTCAACGGAACCTGTGGTCCACTCCCGTGGCTCGCAGAGTGGTAGCAAAACAGCTCTCCTGAGCTGTTTATGTAGCTGACAGGCCCGGCCTCCCACCCCAGGGACGCCGGGCCTTTTTTCGTTCTGGGGCCGCTGGCGCGCCGGACGCTCGCCAATCCAGCGCAAGCAGTCCAAAAGCTTATGTCAACAACAGCCAACAAACACCAAACCAGTAAACGCATAAGGAGCAATTAGTCATGGCTCGCATCGACTTTCACACACCGGAGAGGACCGTCGAGGTCATCGGTTTCGAATACACCCGTATGGCGGAACTCACCGAGGACATCGCATTGAGCATCCTACGCCCAGAGAAGAGTCACACGCGTGATCTGCTCACGCCGCTTATGCGGCACACAAGCAGCCTGGAAGGTCTGAACGGTGGCCAGTGGGCAGAGGAGTTCCGTTCGTGCATCAAGCTCGGGCAGATCTGGTTCGAGATCGATGGGGAGACGATCCATTGCTCGCACCTCGTGCTCAACACGCTGATCGCCATTGGGTCGCCGGTCCTGCAACTGGCGACCCTGCTGCACGGCACCTGTTCGGGTCATGGGTTCGTTGACGTCGAAGATGCCGGGGTGGTTCGCCAACCTGATCCAGCAAGGTCGCCGGGAAAACATCCTGCACTCCAGCCGCGGATGGGAATCAGTTCTCCAACTGGCTCGGGAAGTGGAGTGCGATCACATGGGGCCGATCGTCATGAGTTACGGCGATGGGAACTTCCCAAACCGCTACGTAGCCGGTTGGGAGCCATCGCCTGACGGCGTCCAATGGGACGACCTGCCGGCTACACGCCAGTGGCAGATAGCTGAGCGTGAACTACGCGGCCGCTGCCCCAGTCGGCAGATATCCCCGACAACTATGGATCGCCGCTTCGGCCCGGGATACACCGCCTTTGACCTTTTGTCGGCCGCCCGGCCTCTCTGAGGACCCGTTCTCCGGGATCCAAGCAAGCCAGAGGGCACGCGCGGCCTGTTGTCGGGATCTCTGCGTTGTCCAACCAGACGCAACCGAGGTTCGCCTCCTGATGCACCGAAGGCGGACCTCTCGTCGTTAATCACCCAATCCAACTCCAGCACATGGCTGGGAAGGAGAAGCAGATGACCGTTTCACAGTCACACGCCTCAAGAGCCGCCGATGCCGTAGAGCGGGAGCGAGCCTCGGATCTCAGGATCCGAGGCTTTGGCACGAGCACAAAGGTGTGCTGGTCGGGAGGTCGCGAAGCCAAGGCCACGCTCGTGGAGCACGGGCTGTCCGCCACGGGGATGGCGCTCGAGCTTGAGCTGCCTCGAGTGGACCGCCATGAACCGATTCGCGTGACGTTCCTGCCTCAGTACTTCTGTGAGGCTCTGCACCTCGACTACATAGGCAGAAGCCAGCTCGGGGCTCCCCTGATGGTGGAGTTCACGCCGCATCTCCTGGGCATCACCACGAGAACCGATATCCGGCGGCGAATTGCGGGAGCCAGTCAGGAGCTACTCGAAAGGTTCACAAGCAGCACAGAGCTGGTTCTGGACGACCACGAACGGTGCAGCGTGCAGGTGGTCGACTACCAGTCGAGCTTGGCCATCGAGTTCAAGCTGACCGGTGCACCCACGTGCATCGTGGGCGTGGGCGAGTCTCGCGACACGATCGGCATGTGTGTCCGAATCCCTCGGGCCGCCTCCATTCCCGGCGGCGGGATCGAGCGAGCCACAGTCGCAGTAGAGATCCCAAACCGGGCTCTGAACAACATCCCCGCTGACCTCGAAGCCTTCAAGAGGACGGTGTTGGAGCTGTGACTCATCCGATCACGCGTTGATTTTCTCTAACGCGATGTGATCAAACATCGATGCGCACTCATCTCAGTTCTGAGATGAGACCCGGTCTCCGTCAGGAGAGGGTGTAGGGGTCGCTCCCACTGCGTGTCATCCGCATCCACTCGTGGTTGCGGTGAGGCCCGTCTTGACCATGGTCAGGGCGGGCCTCTCGTCGTTAATCACCCAATCCAACTCCAGCGTTTCAGCTGGGAAGGGAGCAGTAAACGATGTTCTTTCTCAGAAACCTCCGGCACCGTCTCGTCACCGCTGCGACAGAGGCAAAGTGGCGTTTGCCCGGAATGGCACAGCTGGCTGCCTTCACGGGGGCCTACTACGTCGCCTTCCGCGGCCTCGTAGGCATGCTCGGAATCGCGGGGTCAATGCAGCTGGTCTGCGGCATCGCGTTCGGAGTGGGCTATGCGCTCTGTGCTTTGGCGGTCCTGGTAACAATCGAAATCGCCAAGCGGGAGAACAGCCTCGTCCGGCGAGCCGGACGCGTACTGCGCAAGCGTTCAGCGCAGGTCCTCAACTACGGGCTCGGAGCCTGGCGCACTGTCGCCAACACCAAACGGGAGTTGATCGACCTCGCCGTCGCTATGCGCCGGGTGCTGTTCGGGCTGGTGCAGTGGGCCTTCTCGTGTGTCGTATGCGGCCTGCTGTTTATGTTCGGCGTCATGACGCTGCATAACGCCGGGCTCACCGAGGTGCCCCAACTCTCGCTGCTGGAGTGGGCGGGCATCAGCCTGTTGATCCTCCTCTTCGGAGAAGAGGTGTCTAGCAGGACCGAAGCAATCAGAAAGCAGGTCCTAGCGGCGATCTTCGCTCCCATCGGCGTCTACCTGCGGCGCCTGAAAATCGAGTGGCTGCGCCAGCGCGCTTACGCGAGCGCCTATCGCGGTCGCCTGCGATGACCTGAGTCATCCGACGCGCACCGTCGCTCTGAAGGCGGCGGGTCTAGCCCCATGGGACGCGGGTCGCTCCCGCTGTGCGTCATCCGTCGTGTGGCGGAACCGCAAGAGATTCTGCTCAGCGGAGCCTCTTGCTGTCTGGATACATCCGTGGTCGTGCAGTGATGCGACACGGAGATCTCCATATGTAAACGAAAGGGAAGGAAGTTCTCGTGTTCTCACCAATACTAGACATCGTTGGGCATCTGTGGCGTCGTCTCACGTCTGCTCGCGGCTCGGCGTCGCAGGCTAGCGCGACGGAGATCGCGTCCGGCCTGCTCGCGCAACTGCAATTCGGCTCGGCTTACTATGCCTCGGTGGTCGAAAACCACATCGTCCAGGTAGTAAATGCGCTACGGGCGGCCGGGATTCCGCTCGAGCCGGCGAATCTGATCTGGTACATGAGCCCAGAGGAGCTGATGCGCCTCAGCGACGAGCTGCACCCGAAGGCCTGTGACTCGCTCAGGAAGTATCTCGCCGGTCTCCCTGAGCGCCTATCACAGCTGCTCGTCGCCGTGCAGGGTCGCCTGATCCTGAAAGTCGGCTAGGCCCAACCGGCGCTAGGCGCCTCGGCGATCCCTGGGGCCCGGCCGCTGTAACGCGGCTGGGCCCTTCCTCGCTTCGTGTTGCTCTGGTGGCGCTCGTCGTATGTCGAGATCGCTTCCGGCAATCACACCACGAGCCGTCCGGCGGCCTCTAAAGGTACCTAAAAGCCGCTTGCTGAAAGCCTCGTAACAGCGGCCGTTGGCTCTCCCGCTGGACCAGACGGTAAATGCCAGTCTCACACATATAGACGAACTGGCATATGTGAAGGGACAGTCTCGTATTCGATTAATAAGGAGGAAGAAGATGCAGGCAACGACCCCTGAGGACAAAAATAGAAATGCGTCTGTGATCGATGTGGTCGCCAAGCTCGAAGAGCGCGCGCGGGAAGTGATAGCCGAGATCCCTGAGAGGACGGGGTTCTATGGTGCCACCGGCGACTTCGACGGATTCTTGGCGCTGGGGGGAACTCGCTCCAGGCGTCAAAAGACCAAAGCAGAAAGAGCGGCGCTTCGCGGAGCTCTGTGTGCTTTTTGCGAGGCGATAACAGAGCTGACCGGTGATTCAACTTGGTTCGAAGTCGAAAGGCGTCTGGTCGCCGAAATGAGATCGATATCTCCGCTCGTGGCTGTTAGCGGGGTCTGGACGTAGGCGGCGAGTGACGGGCCGCTTGTCGTTGCCAACTATCAACTATCGGCTCTCGGAAGAACTCGTGGTATCTAACCGCAGTGCCAAATCAGTCCTCGTGAGATAGGTCGCTCACCACTAGGCCACCGTCACCCGCAGTTGGGCGGGTGCGCATCGACACGCGCCGGGTCTCACGCAGAGGCTGGGTCCTATCTCCGGTTGGAGAGGATGCGGGTTCGCTGCCTGCCGCGCGTCATCCGTCAACGACGGAGCCGTCTCGATGAGGCACCGAATGTCCCATCGGGTCGTTGTCCATCACCTAAATAAGGGAGTCACATTGTCAAAAGCCAACGTCGAAGAGGGCCTTGGATCTTCAGGTAGATCTGAGCCCGAGGAGCAGCCGGCGAACGAAGACTGCGCCATCTGTGGTTATCCATCCAGCGAACTGGATGGTGAAGGTTACTGTCCGGGTTGCCGCGAGGACGAGGAAGCCCGGGACGCAGAAGACTGACGATCCAATCAGCCGGTCGAGCTTCTCGTGGGCTCATCTGGTGGGCGCACGGCACCGGCTGTTCTGAAAGACGGGAGCCACTCGTGAACCACCACGAGTGGCTCCCAGAGATTTATCGCAATCAACTGTTGAAAAGAATAATCGATGCGTATCAGTATTAGATCTTGCATTTCCAAGTTGCGCCACCGCACGAGACGCGGCGAGAGGTCCGACATGGCTTGCTTCGTGACGGCCTCCGAGATGTCGCCTGCGTATGTTGGAGTTTGCCCCCATCCCGACGGTCTCACAATGGCAGAACCGGAGCAGGCAACCGAGGAACTGATGGAGCAGCTAGCCGGAGATATCGTCCGTGTGAGCTGGGGAGCCGACAAGCATGTCATAGCTCAGATCTTCTATGACCTCGATACGCCCACGGGACTGGCGATCGGCGTGGAACTATCCAACGGGTCTTGCTTTGATGTGATGACAGGGGGGAATCTCGACGCGGTCACGCTTGAGATGCCACGCGGTGATGCGGGTGACTCGGTAAGCGGAGCCCGCGTAGAAATACCAGAGCTTGTTCTGGGTAGTCCCTTCGATCTGATCTCTGAGGATGCGGCCGACGAGGAGGTCCAGTCCCTGATGAGCGAGACGTACGCCTGCGTGAACGGTGGGCCATTCGTGCGTGCCTGCGTCAGCTCATACTTTGGGGACCTGGTTCTCGAAGTGGAGTTGCCCGACGCTCCAGTCTTCATATTCCGCGTGAACGAAGGCATCCACAGCGCGCTCGCCTTGAGGGTCGCTCAGGACGCAAGGCGCCCGGAGGGATCGAAGGGTCAGGTCGTGTACGTGGAGGTGCCCAACGGCTTCCTCGGTGACATCCGCGAGGCAATCTCAGCGGTAGATCCGAGGATGACAGCGAGCGCCACCCGATAGCGCAAAGCAGCGGCGGAGGTCCCGTCACCATTTGGGGACGGGAGCTCTTGCCATTAAAGAGCCTCAAGAGGGATGCGGCATGTTCATCGCCTGTCTCTGGGGCATTGATCCACAGACCGGCCCGCCGTGCCAGTAGCGCGGCGCCGTCGTGAACAAAGGAGCAGAAGCAAATGAGTCATGTATCTAGAGGAAAGGAGCGGACCGCGCTCATGTTCGGTCGGCTGCCGTGGTTAGCCGGCGTACTTAATCCGCAGGGTCCCGATGCCGAGTTGATCGGCCAAGTGGTGATGCTCTTCTACTTTGCAGAGCCCAACCATCGAATGCTCTTCGAAGGGCACTCCGGCGTCGTCATCGGTGCCCTGCGCCAGCTCGGAAGGCCGCTTGACTCGTCGAGTGTCGTCGCGCACTTCGCGCCCGAGCGGCTCGAGGACCTGAGCTATGAGCTGCCCGGCAAGCAGGGAGTGGTCCTCAGGCACTACCTGGCCAAACTCGAGGGGTGGGTCAGTCGCTACCTCGCTGACGCAGATGAATTCTCACTGCAGACGCTGCGCCAACGGGGCCGCCTGCCCGGGCTGGCGGCGTGATGTGTAGGGCGCTCTCTGCACGTGCGCCGTGTCAGCGGGCGCGGGCAGAGAGGCGCTCTGTAGGTAACCCTCGGCAGGCCGAACGCTCGTGGGGTGACGGTTGGCGCGAAAACGCTCGCGCATTTACCTTGGTTCTAACGCCGTCGCCCCGGGGTGACGGTGCATTTTACCCCGAGTGTATGGGGGTCTTTCAGGCAGTCCACCGCCGCTGTCAGTTGGAGGGCAACGGCGTGTATTGCACCTGCTATTTGGCTTTGGAGAGCCAAACTGCGGTTGTGTGGTGTGTCTGCTGCCACTGATTTGGGTTCACACCACGGTGCGCGCTTGAACAGGTGAAGGGTTAGCGCTAAGTTGCAATCCTTCTTTTTTCCTTGCCTAGCGCGGCTTTTCGCACCACCTAACCACATACGCCTCAGCCTCACGGCAAAGGCCCTCGAGCAAGACCCACCACTACCTAGCCGGACTTCGTCCGTGCGCGGTTGGTCTCTGAGCCTCGATAGATGGATTCTCGTTACGCAGGCACAAAAAAGAAGACGGAAAAACAATCACGGAAAGGATCACCTTCCATGGATTCATCCATCGCCGTCGCCCCTACCGGAACTGCCGTTCCAGGGTCAACCACGTTGCAGGTGAGGATTCTCAGCTGGCTGCTGGCTCCGCTGTGCACCTCGCCGACGATGCTGCAGGACTACCCGCAAGCGGTGAACATCATCCTCAACGCCTTCGGGGCAGAGCTGTCAACAATGGATCTGCTCGGTGGATTCATCCTCGATGAGGATGGTCAGCCCGAGCCGCGGGACTGCGTATTCGCGCTGTTCCGGCGAACGGCGCTGCTGGAGCGATTCGGCAGCCAGGAAGTACGTATGGGTCGGCTGGAGCGCGGCCTCGTACGGCCCCTCATCGACACGTTGAGGGCAGCGCTCACCTCCGTCGAAGACAGGCGGGACATCGAGGGTCAGTCGATCGCACTGTCGATCCAAATCCTCCTGCCCCAGCTCGGTTGACGGGCTGGGCTTCGCGGCTAGCCGAACGCTGGTCGCCACGGCAGCGCCATCGCCCCACCAGGGCGAGATCACATCAATAGCTCAATCCAGCGTTAGCTGAGAAGGGACGTAGATATGTCTGCGACCGAAGGATCGGCGGCGGCACAAACCGCTATGTGCAAGCTGCCGGCGCAACCAAGCATGTTGAAGGATCTGTTCGCGGCGCTTGCCTACAGCGTAGGTGCCCTGCTAGTCAGGGTCGCGCTCGTGGTGGTCGTGACGGGATCCATCTGGGCGGTGGCGCGAGCCACACACCTGGACAAGCTCCATGCCTATCACGTACTAGCGCCCATACAGTGGGTGGGGGTCATTGGGGTGATCTCGGTGCTGAGTGAATTGCTCACCGAGCGAATCCCGACGATCGTCAGGCGAGTGATGGCAGTGCATGCGCTGTATCTGTTCGGGGTGGACCTGGAGAAGGTCAACAAGGAGCGCTGTGAACGTCAGCGCAAGCACGCAAAAGGCCTCCTCCGCTTCACCAAGCCGTAGGCCGACAAGGCCCCCAGCACAGTATCTGAGCTCCTCTAGCGGGAGCTCTTTTTGTATCTACGGACGGTCGGTCTCGGGGACTTGAGTTCCCCGGACCGGCCGTCTCCTTCCGTGCTCGCACGGATAGCCGTATCGCTCTCTCACGCAACCGCGGTGAGAGCTCTAGCAGCAGACATCCACCAAGTGGACATTCGCGTCCACCCACATACAAGGAGACAGTTTTCATGTTCATTCGATTCTTCACGATCGCTCTCGTGGTGCTCACCTTGCTGCTGCTAGCGGTGGCGAGGAGCATCAAACGCAGCAAATCAACCTCGACCGTACCCGCCCCCGAAGCGGCGAGTGACACGGGCGCCAGTCACAGCGGACTCGGACGTCCGGAGGGGGCACGCCTCTGGGAGCAAAACGCTTCGGACGCAGAGGAGCCCGTCCAGGCGCCTAGGCGCAGACGCTCAAAAGCGGGCAAGAAACGAAACCGCAACCACGGTCGTCCGCGTGGCCGCAAGTGCAAGCGCTCCCGTACTGCTCCCCCACACAAGCGCCGGACGCTCGGGTGAGCAGCCATCGGACGTGCGATGGATCGCGGGCTGCCTTCAGCGGGGCGCTCCGCGATCCATCGTCCTCTGAAAGTCAGAGGGTGCTTGCAAAAGAAGTGACTGGCGTTACGCAAACACAGCCAAGGAGGTGATACGCAGATGCCAGAAACAAGGAAGCGCTATTCAAGGAAGCTCCCACATGGACCGCACAGAATACCCCGGGCGATCGTGGATCGAGATCAGCGTGTCCGCCTGACGGGTGCCACCATCCACGTCCTGCGGTCCCAGGAGAAGCTGCCGACTGTCGCTCAGATACTCGCGGTGGCCGGTGTCTCACGGCGTGCGTTCTATACGCACTTCACCAACATGGAGGAGTGCTTTCTCGCTATATGCTGCATGCTTCTCATCGGCTGGAAGCGGACCCTGACAGCCGCATGCGCCGCCTGCCACGGCGATATCGAAGAACGGCTGCAGTTCGTGCTGCGGGCCCTGGCCAGAGAAGTCCGGAAAGACCCATTTCTGGTGAAGCTCGCAATCGTCCGAGCCCAGGATCTCGGACTCACGGGAACGCACATAATGCAACAGGTCAGCGAAGACTTCGAGGAGATGCTGATCAAAGCCTTTACACGAGAGGGCCTAGCCACACCCCTTCCAAGGCCGCTGGCAACGGCAATCGTGGGAGGTCTGCAGCGAATGATGTACACCGCCTTCCGATACTGCGACACAGAGGAGATCCCAGATCTCATGGACTCTTTGGTGCAGGACATGGTGGCTTGGGTAATGCTGTTCCATTCGCCTGTCGTCACTCATCTCCCGAATGAAAGCTGGCGACCCCCGGTTCCTCTCATCGGACCGCGGGTACGGCCAGACGAGACCTCGTCGGACCCCTGGGCTCGCCTACGGTCGAGTGTGCAGTACTACGCTGCGCAGCGAAACCTCAAGCGTACGCTCGAGACGGAAATCACCAATCTGGCCAAGGTCTCACCCGAGTGGTTCGCGGTACCGATGGCGGCACGGGGGAATTTCAAAAATCGATTCGAGTGCTTTCTGGCGGCGTTTGTAGAGTTGCGCTCGGAGCTGCTCGAGCTGATCTCGATCGATGAGAACCTCGATCGCTGGCCAACGACCGTGCGACAGTCGATCGGCTCAATCGTGCACTACTTCTCGACCAGCGGTCTGTATGCCAAAACGATCGCAATCGGGGCTTTCTCGGCCGGGGCGGGTGCCTCGGAGGAGAACCTCAGGCTCTCTCGTGACGTGGTATCGAAGCTACTGGGGGAGATGGCCCCGTTGGTGCCCCACGAGTTCCTCATCGACGCGCTTGGAGGAGCCATCTGGTACACGATCGGGGCCTGGTTGGGTGAGGCGCCAGACGCACGAACGTCAGTCTCTCCTGCGGAGTTGGCAGACCATCTCGCCTATCTGGTGCTCGCCCCGTTCGCGGCGGAAGCCGACTTGATCGAGTTGATCGAAAACAAAGAGGCAACTCCAGTTCGGGTTCCCGGTGTGAAACCGAAGACTGAGCTGGCTTTCTAGCACACAAATATCTCTCTCGGGCCCGTACAACTGGCTCACACCGGCAGCGACTGTGGGAGCACCTCGTGTGATCCCACAGCGCTGCCCCAGAGAGAAGCAGCACCACTCTGTGAGCAGCCGAGTACCGGACGACCCGCGGGTCGTCCGGTAGTCGGCTGGATCGAGTGATCCACCGACATGGACGCCTGTTCGCTTCACACAGACAGGCGCCCACCAACAAAACAAAAACAATCCAGCACATGCTGGAGAAGGAGCAAAGCAAACATGTCTACGCAAGCGAAAGCAAACGAGACCGCAGCAAACGAGACCGCAGCAAACAGCAACAACGAAGTCAACCTGCACGGTCGCGTCGTACGACACGAACGCAACGCGGATGAGGCGGGCAACGTCACCCACTTCATCGAACTTCGTCAGAAGGCCAAAGCTGACGAAAAAAACGCGCCGTCGTACCTGATCACCGACCGTGGCGAAGGCAGCGACGAGCGGTGCAAGGGCATCAAAAAGGACGACTACGTCGAGGCGAAGGCCTGCGTGGCGTACTCTGGTGACTACACCTCCGCCTACACGCTGGTCAGCATCAAGAAGGTCAGCAAGCTCAGGGCACTGGTCAACGCCGTCAAACTCCTGGGCAAGATCGCCACGGACAGCGACGACGGCCAGATCGTCAAGATCGTCAACTTCAGGGCCGGCGGCAAGCACGGTCTCGTGGCGATCGAACTGGACGACGGAAAAAAGTACACCGTCCGGTTCCACGGCAAGAAGGCCATCGAAGCCGCTGAAAAGTTCAGCGCGGAGGACGAGGTCGAGATCAAAGCGCATCTCGGCGTTCGCTACTCCATGTTCAAGGGCCGCAAAAAGAAGAACGTCGAAATCATCGTCAACGACATGAAAAAGGTGAACGCCCAGGAGACCTCCGAGGAGACCGAGGAGGTCTCCGAGGACGTCGCCGCGGCCTAGCCGACGGGCAACACAACGGTGATAGCACGCCCAAAGCGGACTGTCACTGCACATAAAGGCTCAGAGTGAGCCTCTCCAGATTCACCTGAGATCTGGAGCAATGACCCTCTAACCCCGCCACACGGTGGGGTTTTTTGTTGGCAGAGACCGTGAGGCGTCTTGTAGCGCCTCGCGGTCCTGCCGACAGGGGTCCTCGTTTCTACACATCCGTGGGCTGAGCCCACACGACGTGGAAGGGGTAACAATGATCACACCAGGAGATCCTTTCGCATTCCTGCCCGGCTTTATCGAGTCCGCATTGACGGGCGCGATTATCGGCATCATCGTCGCGTACGGCATGCGTCGGTGGCGCTTGAGCCGGAGCCTGTGCGTTCTCGGCGCCTACTTTCTCGCCGTCATCGACCATCTCTGCGATCCACGCACAACGGCTGTGACGGCGGCTTTGACCGCCGCGGCGGTCATCTGCCTGTGCGGTTACCTTTTGGGACCGAGGTGGCGAGGCCTGACGACCACGGAAGCGGTCGTTTGGACCCTCGCCTGGCCCATCGCACGATTCTGGTGGGCGGGCCCGGCCATGGTCACGGTGACCGTCAGCGCTCTGATTTACGCGGTGATCGCGGGTCTGTCGGCGACGATCGCGGTTGGCGTTGGCGTCGCGGGGATACTCGGCACAGCCGGGGGATGGCGGTCAAACAGGGCAGTGAATGCTGCACTGAGCACGCTCAACCAACTGCTCCACGAGAAGTGGCGGGCATACGGTGGCCGAATGCTGGTCGCGACGATCGGCGCGGTCTGGGTGCTGCATAGCACGACCAAGGCCTCGATAGAAGTTGCGCTGATCGTGGCTGTGACACTGCGTATCAGCTGGGCACTCGGTAGGCGTCTCGCCACCGCGCGTCCCTGAATCTCACCGGCCCAGGCTTTAGACAGGTCCGCGACGAGCGGTCCGCGCTGGGCACGAGATTTCACTCATAGACAACGGCCCGCCATCAACGACGGCCGGGCACTCCCGTCTCTCGCCAAAGACGGGACGCAACAGGAGGTACATCATGGCGATTCAAAGCCGAAGTACTCGGCGCGTACCTCTCACGAATCACCGGACGCTGTGGACAGAAGCGCGCTCCAGGATCGTGAGGGCCTGCAAAAGCCTGCGCAGGAAGGAACCGCCGGTCATACCCGACTGGTTCGAAGCAGGCGACCTGGTGGCCCCCAGCTTTCAAAAGCGCTAGCTGGGGTGGCACGCGGCAGGCCAGAGGGCGTTCTAACGTGCGCGCCTTCTGGCCTGCTGCGTTCTCTCGAGCACAGCGTGCAAGCGCTGCTGCCAACTGAAAGACAACGAAGGGAGAAACATGCAGTCAGGAGTCAGTAAGCAATTGTCCATCAGGCAGCTTCTCAAAGCGCTGATGGACCAGTGTCCGGTCACAGCCCTCGCCAGTCGCTATGAAGTGAGCACAAAAGAGGTGACAGATGTGACCCGCATCGCGATCCAGCATGGTCTGGTAGGACAAAACGCGGTGACCGGACACTATGAGGTCACACCACTCGGCAGGGAGCGCCTACGGCGACGCCCCAGCCTGCCGAGAGGACAGCGAAAAGGGGCCTGTGAAGGACAAAGATCTCGCTGTACGCACATTCCTAGAGCCTTTCCAAGGCGCTAGGGAAGGGTCAAGTGCGCACAGGGGATGCCCGGGGACTCCGCGTCAGATCTGCGGTAAACGAATCGATCTGACGCCGGGCACATCCATGTGCCAGGACGTAGATACCCCGACTCTCGCTCAATCAGATTGTCCCAGACAAGTGGTTCTCACTGTGTCAGTTACGCGCCACCTCCCTGGGCCAATCGTCAGTCAAGCTCCGGCGACAGCCGGATGTGGAAAGGAAGCACATGATCAGTGTTCCCACGCGCTCGCAACTCGAAGCGCGACTGGCAGGAATCGACAACATGCTCGGACAGCAGGCGGCGGCAAGTGCACCGGCCACGGTGTACAAACTCGCCCAAGAGCATGGCCTGGTATCGCAGGCACAGGTTGACGAAGCCCGTTACAGGTATCCCGGCGACAGGTGGTTCTACGCGGGCGACTAACAGGTCGCACGCTCTGGAGATAGCGAATCTCATGATCTCCGGAGACTTCTGAACGACGCCGGACCTCTGCATCAGAGCACCATCGAGTTTTCTCACCTCGAGAGAGCCTCGTGGTGCTCTGATGCCACTTAACTCTGGGCCCGCACGACGGCGGTGGGTGCGCCTTCTCCGAAAGGCGTTGCCACGGCCTGCCGTGCCTGGATGACCGTGTTACCCAAATGGTTGGCGCGGCTCCAGCTTTGGTTGGTCGAACAAACAAACAATCAGGAAAGACAAAGGTGAAATGAAAATGGTAGCTAGCACTACACAGCCGATGGGCAAGATCAGCGAGATCGAGGATCTCACGTTGCCACCCGAAGCGGCCAAGCTGCTGCGTCAGTTCTTCCGGGCGTGGGAGCGCGAGCGGGACCTCGACAAGAGCAACCGCCAGGAGCCGTCGGGAGGCCGCGGCCGCGGGAGTCTCCCCAAAGAGATCAAGGACGAAATCGCGGCTTCGGTCGCGAGGCGTGAGGCGATCGCAATGCGACTGCCGGCGCTGCTCGCGGAGTTGACGGTCACGTTCCTGCTCGGCGACGACGGAGACATGGTCGAAGCGACGGGCCCACTGGCGGAGGACGTGGTCGATGGCCTGAAGCCGGAAGATCTCGTACTGGTGACCGGTGTCCAGAAGGGCGAGTTGCTCGTCGCCGAGGCGTTGCAGGGCTTCACGGCCGGCCGGACGATGACCGGCTCTTCCAAAGCGTCTTCGACGACCGCTGCTGATGAGGCAGACGGACCCGAGGACCCCGAGGCCGGCACGGACGACTGAAGCACTCAGGGCTCAGTTGAGCCCCAGTAGTTACAGATAACAAGCAGTTAAATAAGGCAGGCGAGGGACGTCTCACATGTGAGACGTCCCTACGACCTGCTGCCAGTAAGGACGGACGTACCAGGTCCGTCACTCACACGACCAGTCAATCAACCACTGAACGCTGGTCGCCTCATGAAGGGAAAAAACATGAGCAAACAGCTCAAGAATGATACACCATTGAGTCGCGATGCGCTCGCGATTCTGCGATACCTCCTGCAGTTCCGTTATCTGACGCCAGGTCAGATTTCGGTTGCCACAGGATTCGAGATCAACCGCGTGGCGGCTCATCTCGGCAACCTCCGGCGGCGTGACTACGTGCAATGCGTAGTGGTAAAGAAATACGCCCCACTGTTTGGCCTGCGGGCACGCGGTATGCGCGCTCTCGGTCAGATGCAGATTCCCCAGGTCGGCGTGCTCGAGTTCAACGAGCCTGGCAAACGTGTCACTGACTACTGCCGCATGGGCATCAAAAGTCCGGTTGTCATGCCACATACGGTCGGATGCGGTGCCCTTGCGGTGACGTTTGCCCAGGTCTTCGACGGTCTGGTGCTGGGCGAGGGGCCAGTCGGCCTGGCGGAGAGAGCGCTGGGCAGAACGATCGGGTCAACTGTCTATGGACAGCATCCGGACATCGTCGGTCTTTCCGGCGACAAGGTGGTCCTCGTCGAACTCGAATGCTCGCTTCACATGCGCAAGGAAATACATAGGCGCCTCTGTGGCATCCGGGACTCTGAGCACATCGGCCGCGTCGCGGTCGTCGCTCAGGATCCGCGGGCGATTGGTCAGCACTACCGGCTGATCGACACTCTGGGACTCGGCGAGAAGGTCGCAGTTATCCCGTGTGAGGTCGGAAAGCTCCCGAGCGCATCAGCGCTCGGCTCGGTCCTCGGACTGAACGCTTGACGTCCTGAACGGATGAAGGATCCCTAATTAGCTGTTGATCCCGTCTGATTGTGGACGGGTTCTGTTAGGGGCGAATCGGCTTGGCCGTGGTGCGTCTGTGGCGCGCCACGGCCGGTCGGTCTCATTTTGGACAGCTTTTGCACGGGCGATGGGAGTTCTCTCACTTTGTGGAGAGCTGCCATGGCCTGTCGTATCGAGGGTCTGGACAGTGGCAGATAGGTCACAGTCAGTTGGACCCTCGAAGGCCTGTCAAAAACAACATCGACGAGAAAGTTGGAGTATCGATATGTCAGTATCAAAGAGCACAAGGCAGGACGCGAAGCGAATCGTCGGAGAGATCACCCGGATCGGACGTCCGCAGAGCGTGGGTGCCAGCAAGGGTTCAAAGCGAGTGGCGAGCGAGACCACTCGTCTGCCGGTCAAAGTCCGACTGGCCGACTGAAGGGTCGCCGACGTTCTGATCGAGGGCAGCGCCGCCTACAGGATCTACTGCAAGGCGATCAAGGGAGACCGTCTGCGAGCGGCGGGCAGCTTCCGGCGTGAGGGTGGCAGAAAGGTCTTCTTCGCCACCAGCGCGGGCTGCTCGGAGTCCCGCCCTCGCGCGGCTTCCAGCAACGCCAAGAAAACCAGCCGCAAGTCGGCTAAAGGCACTCGCAAGGCTTAGGCGATCGCGCCAAACGCCGCGAGGTAACTGAAGGTCACAATGGCGGGGTCGAGGGACGCCTTCGCGGCGCATCCTCGACCCCGCATTTCCCTAGCCAGCTGACCACGAAAGGAGGTGAGATAAATGGCACAAGGGTCAAGGCCGCCTGCTCATGTCGAGCAGGTAGAGACGAGTGAAGCATTCAAGATGCGGATGAAGCTCGTCAAGCACATCGCCGCATGTCGCGGAGCGACCGTCGAGCATCTCAGCACGCGGTATGGGATGTGTGAAGATGAAGTGCAAGCAGTATTGGACGCCGCGCGGGCACGTGGCGCCGTTGAGATAGACAAAGAGCTCGGTGAGGGTCAGGAGTTCTATGTTCCAACACAGTTGGGCTATGAGTTGGCGGGCATGCCCGACTGGAAATCCACCCAAGTGCGCCCAGGGGTGGATACTCTCGCCAAGAGAGTTCCCGAGCACATCAGGGCGGTAGCGCTGGTGGGCGCCGCTATCGGCGTCCAGCTAGATGCCGAAGGGACTCACAAGGGGCGGATCGAAAGCGAGCTAGTCATGCGCCTGAAAGGACGCAACGGGAGGAAGGATCTTCCCGTGACCGGCCGCAAGGTCCAGCGCCGCAGAAGGTACTCCTTTGAGCTCGAGATGAAGCTCGGCGACAAACTCAGGTGGCATTGCCCTGATTTCATCGCCTATCACGACGATGCGCCCGACGCCAAGGCGGAAGTCATCGAGGTGCTGGTAATCGAGCGAAGCGACGAGGAACTGGAGTGGCTCTGCAAGTGGCCGCGGAATGAGGCGGTTGCAAAGCTGTCCTTCTACGCCGCGGAGGAGCAGATCGACCGCCTGCGAATGATCGCGGGGCGCAGTCCTTACCGGGAGCAGATAGTGATCTATCAGCTGCCGGCATCTGGACAGGCCAAGGATCTGGTGAATGTCGATCCACAATCACCGCTAATCATCGCTGCGGAGCAGACGGTAATGACTCTGGATGACGACGAAAAGCGCTCACTCGTGGAGATGCTGGCATGGATCGGGACCCACAAGATCGTCGAAGTGCAGGTCGTGAATTGGAAATTCGCGAAAAAGTTCACCCCCGAGCTCCTCGGGCGACTGCTGAGCATGGCCGAGCAGAAGACTCTGCTTCATATCAAGCAGCTGAATGGAGCCAGTGTCTACCAGCTCACCAAGGCGGGAGAGAAACTCGCTGGGATCAACGACCCGATCAACTTGACGATCGGTCGGCGCAACGCCCCACATCTGAGTAGGCGCGCTCGAATAGTGAGCATGCTGACACATACTTGTCCCGAGAGTGAGGTTTTGAGCCCCCGCGATCTCAGGCCACGGGTGCCGTTCATCGAAGCCGAGGTAAACGGATCTCGATGCCGCTACGACGCGGATCTGTTCCTCAGACCACTCATCGAATCCTGGGGCAAACCCATCGCGGTGATTCTCGTCACCAGTCTGATGTCACGGTCAGGATACCGGGCTTGGCTCCAGGCTTGGGACGACTGTCAGGAGGTGGCAGAGGCCTATATCTATGCCACCGCGGGGATACTCGCGATGCTGGAATCAGTGGTCGGGGAAATGGGGGAGACCAAGAAGTTGAAGCTCCTGGCGATGCCGAGTTCCGGCGATGAGCAGGCCGAGCAGGTGCGGAAGAGGCGAAACCTCGAGCATCTGGCTCGCAATCTGACCGAACACGACAGGCGCACAAGGACGCGGGCAAGTTTGCTCGCGGAAACTCCTCAGTTCAGGTCGCTGACCGACCAGGAATGGGAGGCGTTGGTTCCGATTATCGGAGCCGACTTGGACACCTGGGCCAAAATGTGGTACGGAGTCCAGATACAGGGTGACCGGGAAATCATCGATACGGTTCTGCTCGCCAATCAGCGGCAGCGGGCGCTCCGGGGAATGACGATCCCCCAGGGATACTCAAACGGCGATACAGCTGCGGACCGCGTAGCGGAATGGATTGCGTGCGGTGTGTGGAGACTCGTCGTCAAGAAGCTGGCTGAGTTGGCACCAGACCGCGCTTTCAAGCGTGATTTCTTGGTGGACGAATGGAAGAACAACTCGGTCGAGGTGAGGGGTCTCTTTGCGATGCCTGACTACAAGGCGACGCTTGAAGGAGACCTCGAGGCTCTGATCGAGCTCGACTTCTCGTTCGCCCCCACGGTTAGTTGGATTGACAAATGACGTCGTTGGCTTTCTGTCCCACAGCGATCACCGAAAGGAGGTGAGATATGTCTGCTAAGGCCACCAACGATGCTGCAAAGCGAAAGCAAAGTGAGTTCAAAGAGAAGCAAGCGAGGATAAGGAACGGCCTGGCCCTTGCGACCATGATCGGAGACGAGGGCCAGATCGCGGTCAAGGACCTGGCAGAGCTGTATCACCTCCTTCCCAGGAAGGCCGAAGCGTCTGCAGTTTGGCTGCTCAACGAGGGCTTGGCGGAGGTAACGGGCACCACCCCTGACGGGCGAGAGATCTTTTCTCTCACCCGTTATGGGCGACGGATGACATTTCTCTTCTGGGCCGGACGCCACGGCCTGGCGACCCGGCGGTATTTGGTGCAGCGTTTTGGAATCTCGAGCAAGGAGGCTTACAAGTTCATTGTCTGGGCTCTCAAGCAGAAGCTCGTGCGTATGGGCGGTACGCTGCGAGCCGAGCCCGAACTGGTCATCGCCACTGCAACGGGGCTGTCGCGGACCGGTCTGCGATACCTCAGCGTGGCTCGGGTGTCACACCGGGTGGAGGGCCATTTGCGCGCTGTCGTACTGCATGCGATCAAGCTCGAACTCGAGCGCCGCTACGACTACCGGTGCCTCAGTGAGCGTGAGATATTCGCGCTGAACCGTGGCCGGCCAGACCACAGCGACAAGGACGACCCGCGGGAGGCAGAGAGAGAGGAAGGCATCGCCAACCCTGTCATTGAAGAAAACGAGGAGACAGGGAAGAAGGAGCGCAAGCGGTCAGACCTCCTGCTGATGCCGCGTCGAGGCACCGGTCTCAAGCCGGTGGCGATCGAGGTGGAGCTCAGCAAGAAGAGCAAGAAAGTGCTGGTCAAGTATCTGCGTGCCTGGATCCGGTGTACCACGGTCGAACGGGTTGACTACTACACGAACAAGGCAGTCATACCGGAACTGCTGGCAGCACTGAAGATCATCGGGGACGACGCAGCGGCCGAGAAGATCAACATCATCCCCCTGGATGACGAGGACGTGCCGAGCGAGCGCCGCAAGGACTATTACAAGCCTGTGGCGATTCCTCCGAGCGAGGCCTACTACCGGGCACTGTCGGATCGGGCCAAGGACTATCTCAGGCCCGATCTGCTGGAGAAGGTGGAATGGATCGGCTGGCTTGGCTATGTCTCGATGGGTGCGATCGCCAAAGCCTTTGCTCTCTCCGAGGTGGACGCGTGTCAGCAGCTGGTGCTGGCTCACGGCGCGGGCTGGCTGGAGTACTCGGCGATGCTGCGAGACGAGGAGGCAATGTTCAGAATCAGCGAGTCGGGCAGACAGGAGCTCAGAGATCTCGGCATAGAAGTATGGCCCGCCAGGCCCATCATCAGCTACAGCGTCGTCGTCAGGGATGTGGCGTGCGCACAGGCGGCTGCTGAGCTCCAGCAGATGTATCCGAACCACATCGCAAAGACGCGCGAAGAGCTCCGCAGGGATCAGCCGATCAACGGGGAGCCGATCTTCAGACTTGAGCCGCTGGGATCGGGTATCGGAGATCGTATGCGTCCGGATCTGATGCTCATGCCCAGAGGTGAGTGGGAGGGGCCGACGATCGCTGTCATGATCGAGCGTCACCTCATGCAGGCCGACAAAGTGGAGAGGGTGTTCGCGGCGTTGGACAAGCACGATGAAGTGGATGCCGCGATCTACTATGCGCTGCTCCCGCAGATGGTGAGCGTGGCACGGGGGGCGCGCAAGCGGCTCAAACCCACCAAGAAGATCAGTATCAGGTCTCTTCCCCTCTCTCGTGTGGCCAAGGAAAGGGCGAAGTACACACGGGAACCGGGGGGCTGGAAGAAGAGACAGTCAGACGGTCAGAAGGCCTCCGCGGAATGCATTGGACGCTCACACGAGCCGCGGGCGCTCCCCGATGGGGTGCAGTTCACGGGCGTGACAGACGAGACCTTCGCGGCCATCACCAGCCAGTATCCCGACATGGCCTGCGAGAACCTGACCGGTAAGAAAGTGTGCTACCGGTCGGTGATCGACGCGTTCCTGTACACGGCGTCAAACGGTCTGTCGCTGTCGAAAGTTCCCTCCGAGCTCGGGTACGGATCGGGCACAGGGTGTGCTCGGCGAGTATTCGACCTCAGGGGGGAAGGAAGATGGACGCCCATCTGCAAGATCCTCCGGGACAGTAAGCACGAGCCGCCACGCAACATCAACTGGGACAAAGCGATGTCCGCATCGCGACGTGGGCGCCCCGTCGGAAGCAAAAATCGCGCTGGTAAGAAGACACGGTCCGTTCGCGTCCGCTGGTTGGGCGATCTGAACGA
Source organism: uncultured Solirubrobacterales bacterium (assembly GCA_963718425.1). GTDB lineage: Bacteria > Actinomycetota > Thermoleophilia > Solirubrobacterales > Solirubrobacteraceae > Palsa-744. Next base: position 4,941 of record CAVQZJ010000016.1, on the reverse strand, counting down.
GCCGATCTCCCACATCAGGGCGCGTCTGTTCTCTCAGTCCGGGCAAAGTGAAAGCTAAAGCGCGAAAGCTAAAGCCTTCACCTCGTCCTGTGCGCAGTTCGGCTATCTGAAGCCGAACTGCGCACCCGGCCGGGTAGTTTTCGGCAAGCGTGTGATCAGACGTGATTTTGGGCTGATCGCAGCCTCGTGAGCAGGCCTCGGTGAGCGTTTTCACGCCCACTTCACGGTGGCGAAAGGCCGCTTATTCCAGGGTCCGAGAACCCCCATAGGGGGTCTCTCGGAAATTCACTGTAAAGGCAGAAGGAGGAAATTTTCCATTTGACTATCTGACGGACGGCTCCTAAAAGGCACTTCGAGTAACCAAATCCACCTCACACGGCCAGGAGCCCACGATGACAGCCACCCTTCCATCTTCACCGCCGGCCTCGGCGGATGCCCGCGTCGCCTCGCGCCAAAAGAAAAAACGAACGGCGCGGCTCTCTGATCACATCGTGGGGGAGGCCCGTGATGTGCTCGGCCAGTATGTGGACCACGCTGGTCGTGCTCACGAGCTCGTTGCCTGCCCTGGTGCCGGTGGGAGCGTACTCGTCGTTGATCGTGACGCCGTGACACTCGGTCAGCGACGTCTGGTGGCGCATCTGGCCTGCGATGAGCCGGCCGAGAACGCTCGCTTGGTCTGCGAACACTACCTGGCCGATGACCGCGGACGGTGGTGCCGGCCCGTCATAGGGGAGGATCTGACGATCGTCCCCTACTTCCAGGAGATCGACTCCGATCTTCCCCCGGAGCCGGATGCCCTCCCGGACGGCGACGTGGTCGCCGACCGGCATGGGCGCACCTACCAGGCCCAGCTCATATCGACACGCGCCTCGATTCCCGAGATGCGCTGGCTGCAGTACCCGCCAGGCGGACAGCTGGGTCCCGTTCGGGTTCTGAGCACGCGCGAGGTTATCGCCGCGGTGGAGAGCTATGAGCCCATTCGCACGCTGACGCAAGGGGTGGTCACGGCCTACCGGCAGAACCCCGAGGTCTCTGTTTCGGTTCTCAGGGGTGAGATTCAGCGGCTCTGCGCGAGCCGCATCGTGCTCAACCGTCGCCTGCGAGAAACAGTACTGAAGATAGCCCAGGCCGAGGGGCTGAGCCTCAGTGAGATTGCGATGCGGTGTGGGAGGGTGAAGTATGACTCTCGTGGGAATGTGAGTGGTGAGACGAGTTGGTTGTCGCGTCGTTTGGGGCTTGCGCCTGAGGGTGGTGAGACTTCCCCGACGCCGTGGGTGCACAGTGATGTGTTGGCGCTGATAGCGAGGCGTGGCCTGGGCATCAGCCCACGAGAGGTCGAGCTGACCTGACTCGCGATCGCGCCGAGTGGCAGTCGGCAAGGGCGACTTCACGGCCAGGCAGCGATCTGGCTGGGATTATGGCGATCTGACAATGAGGTTCTCGTTCAACGAGATCCTCGCTGTGAGCTCGCATGCTCATACAGGGATCCGTATCTAACGAGAGTAGATCTCACTAAAAATGCTTGCTGGTAGTGGGAGTGAAATTAATACCCGCTGCACATTATGCGACTCCGAGCAGGGTCGCCTTATGAGGAGGCCTATTAGGTCTCAACGGACTGCGACGCGCCTAGAGCGCGTCTTTTTTATGAAAAAGGTTCTGAAGAAAGGAGGAACCAAAAATGTCGAATAGACCTTCGCCATTGAATTTCGGTGAAGTTGACCAAGAACGACACGTGGCCACGTTTCACCACCTAGGCCGTCTTTTTCTGGTCACCCTTGCCCATATCGGAGTGGGTCTTGCGCTTGGAGCGTTCCTCGTGAAGATGATGTACAAACGGAGTCTGCACTGGACGTGGGGCGCGCTTGCGTGCGCAATCGTTGGCATCGCCGATCTGAAGGCGCCCGCGGTTGTCAATGGAGTACTCAATAGCATCCCCTTTGGTCCTGCAATAGGTCCTCTTGGGTTGCTGGTCATAACGCTGCGATTGGCGCTGCGTGGCCGACGTTGGCACGGTGAAGACAGTGGAATGGGAGGCGCTCGCGGACATGTCGTCGAACAGCAACTGACTCCCCTGGACGCGATCCGGCGGCTGTCCTTCTGGTGGCAGCTCACCTCTGTCGCGGACGGTCGTACCGTGTCGGTGAGCAGCGACGGAATTCTGATGGGAACGAACACACGCGGGCTTCCCGTCTACGTTCCCTACGACAGGGTGCAAGGCAAGCACTTCGTCATCATCGGGTCCACCGGCTCCGGCAAGTCGGTCACCGCGACCCTGATCGGCAACGCGGCGATCGAAGAAGACGACTGCACCATCTACATCGAGTTGAAGAACGACGGCCACATGTTTGGAGAAGCGACCAGACATGCATTGCTTGCCGGCAAGGAGGTCATCGAGATCTCCTGCGACGGACCTATAAAGCGCTCTAGCAAGCGCTGGGTTTACGACATTCTCGCCGGTCTGGGGCCAAACCAAGCGGTCGATCTGCTGATGGCCTGCTTCGAGTGGGAAAACCACCACTACAAGAACCAGGCACAGCTGTATCTGCTCTACATGATGCAGGAGCTTGTACTGCGAGGCGTCCCATTGACAATGGCAAACGTCGCGAAGTACGTCGATCCCATCGTGCTGGGCGAACTCATACAGCCCGAGTCCTCAACAAACGACGTCGATCTGGAGCCGGGATCTGACCTTGAGGGCACGGACATGGGCCTCGACTTGGAAGGGCCCGATGACGACGTCGAGTCAGAGGCTCCCGACGCCGAGGAGCCCTCTACCGAGAGTACTCCACACGAGACGAAGTCAGCCCAAGGGTCCGCCGAGGCTCTGAAATACCTGAAAGGTCTGTCGCCCAAAGTGGTGGATGAGATCCTTGGAACGCTCAGGCGACTTCAGATTCTCGTCAAGACGGACGTCAGGCCGTGGATCGACCCGCAGACACCGGACACGGAGATATTCAATATCCGCAAGGCGGTAGAAAAACGAGACGTTGTGTACTTCCGCTTGGACGCGGACAAGCGGCCTGAGACCGCGGAGATACTGGTCTCCACGATTCTTCAGAATCTCGCATCGACCGCCTCTGAGATGCAGGGCGGCAGTCTCAAATTGACGGTGATTCTGGACGAGTTTGCCGCGGCGCCATCGGCCAACGTAGTCAACTTGAGCGCCCGAGGACGTGGCGCGGGAGTCACCCTCGTGCTATCCAGCCAGAGCATCGCGGACATGGACGAGCAGCTTCGCGATCAGCTCTTTGAGAATGCCTTCTACGTCATCGCACATCGTCAATGGGTTCGTACCGCGGCGACATACCTCGCCGAATTCGGAGGCGATCAGTGGGTGCGCAGAGAGTCACAGGACAACCACGGACGCAAGACGTACACCGAAGACAGAGAACTTCGTGTCGATCCGTCCGACGTCCAAAGGCTCACAACCGGTCAGGCGGTGATGTTCATGGTTGGTGAGAAGCCGACCGTCGTGGACATTCTCCCGCCAGAATCCCTCTGAGCGTCGTGGGCTGACGTTCGCGTAGTGGATCGCGGCAGTTCAAGGCTTAGTTGCCTTGGACTGTCGCGTCCCTCGCACAGAGACCCCGTGCGCTCTTTTCTTTTTAAGGGCCTCGTGGTCTTTTCGCATTTAAAGGGCCCGGTGGGGCTTTTTTCATTTAAAGGCCTGGTTGGGCAGAGTTGCCCTGGCTTTCAGCGGGCCTGACCGATATCGCCAGACAAGCTGGCCGGAAATCGATCGTCGGGCTTCCGAGCGGGCTTGCTCGCCTTTGGGCTAGAACAACGCGAGCGGGTTTGGAGGTATCCCTTATACACGGCCGGTCTACCCGGCTGAGGATGCGGCGAGGTCGGGGCTGGCGATTGAAGATCGAACCGGAGACGGTGCGTCGTTGAGGAAATACCCCGAGCGCGGAGCCGTGGATGTCACGGCCACCTGGTCTACACGCAACGCGCCGGCTGCACAAAAGCTCAGTTGTCATCGGCCTCTATGAGCAGGGCATGTGCAGGTGTCATGTGTCCAAGCGTCCGTCGTCCATGCGGGTACGGCAAGGGGCAGAGACTGTCTTCGGGGCTTTGCGGTCGTTGCTTTCTCGACGTCGCCGTCGGGCGGACGGCCGCCGTGGCGCGCTCATCGGACCTTTCGGTGTTCACTACTTTTAGGTCGCATCAGCGATCGCCCGGGGCGCACCCGTGGCTGGATGAAGCGCAGCGTCGGGCGCGCGAAAGTAGACAATCGAGAAGACTCAAAAAGCGACAGCGTGGGTCGAGGAGCTGAATGCGAACACGTCGAGAGAGAGCTCACACGAGTGCTGCAGTTGCGCTCTAGAAAGGTGAACTGCAAACCAAAACCGGTGATGCGCGGGCGTTGACGGTCGGTCCGTCCGGCCGTATTGCTTTGCTGTAAAAAGTCACATCTGAAGGTCCGGGCGAGCGGTCTACCTGTGTGATCGCGATGAGCGATATCGCGCCCACTTTCAGATGGGTGCCCTCACTGCGGAGAGTCAGCTCCGAGACCCCTTTAATTAAGGGGCTCGGATACTCCGACCGTTCGCTCTCGGTCGAAACCCGGGATTTTCAAGCCCTCGCCGGCGACCTCTAAATAGGCGCGTCAAGCAATTCGATCGCAGCCGCACAGGCTCGCTAGGAGATCAGCTATGACCGCTACTGTCTCGCCTCCGCTCTCCGTACCCACACGCAAAGCGCAGCGTCGCGAGACGCGCTCTGGGGCCTGGTCAGACCACACCGGGAGTGCTCGTGACGTGCTGGGCCAATACACAGACTCCAGTGGACGCACACACGAGATCGTGATGCGCGCTGGTGCGGGCGGCAGCGTGCTCGTCGTCGATCGTGACTCCGTCACGCTTGGCCACAGACGTCTGATCGCACATCTTGGATCGGACGAGCCGGCCGACAACGCTCGCCTGATCTGTGAACAGTACC
>CAVQZJ010000015.1:0-265003 GCA_963718425.1 uncultured Solirubrobacterales bacterium | reverse complement strand
CAGGACCAGTCCCGCCAGCGCGCTTAACACGGTCTCCAGTAGCGGCGTGCGGGCCGTATCGACGGAACGTCCACAGTGAGGACATACCGATTCTTGGCGTTGCGAACTCTTCGAGGAATCAAGCGTCGAAAGTGCCATCGTCGACCTCCTCGTCGTCTTGAGAGAAATCCTCTCCGTTGTGTAGTGCCGCGAATGCCTCTCGCTCGCGCTTATCGCGGCGAACTTCCAGCAATTGCTCGCCTGGTAGTGTGTTTTGGTGAATAGCAGTATTGGACGTAGGCTTCGAAGAGCGAGTGATTGGAGATACGCCGTTTCAGCAGGTCTTCGAGATGGTGCTTGTAGAGCGCACTGAGGGCTTCGGGCGTGATCCGATACTCGCTTCGATGAGCCCGCTTGGTGATCGTTGCCTGTAGCCACCCTTGTTCAATCCAGCAGACACTTCACTGCGACGAACGTGCAGCGTCTGGGCCAGCGATTCCAGGGAGAAACAGTCACACCGAATCTCACGAACTCGCAACTGCCTTCTCTGGAGAGCGCTCCGAAGAGCCTTCGGACTTCTGTTCAGCCGCTTGGCGACTTCCTCGACCGAGTACTTCCTGAGGAGTTCCCGCGCTTCGTCCAGTTCTTCCCGGCACCAGCGCCGGTGATCGACTTCCGCCTTGATGCCGGTCTGACGACGAATCGCCAGCATTCCTCCTGCGTCCGGCCGCTCTGACGCTGAAGCCTGCGAACGAGTTGGGCAAGTTTGTTTCCTGAAAGCACCCTGGCTTGTTCCGCCAAAGAAATTGCTTCCTGCCCCCATTCGGGGACGAATCCTAAGGAGTGGGCGAGCAATTGCCATATGCACCTCGGGGGGAGGGGAGAGCGTGCAAAGGGCAAAAAATATCCCTATACATATAAGGGTGTGGAAAACGCAAAATAACGGCCACACCATCTAGTGGAAAAATAGCGCGCGATGTGGAAATCAAGGCCGTTTTCAGGTAAATTGCGCGATATTGACTCGACTCCCGCGTCCGATCAGGGTTGTTCAACTCGGACTTTGCTCATTGTTCAGTCATGGCTTCCCCGTCTCCCCTAGACCGCTGCTGGAAGGTGAAGGACTCACCGGGTTCTTTGCCGATCATGCCGGCGGTGCGCGCAGCCATTGAGAGACACTGGCCCGGACACCCAACGCGCCGCAGCCTCCGCAATCATTACCAGTTGCTGGCGTCAGAGATCATGGAGAGGAGCAATCGAACAAGCTGTTGCTTACCTTGCCGATCATCCTCCCTGAGAGATCAAGAAGATGTGAGTGCAATCCGCTCTTCGCTTCTCTCAGGCAAGAGGTAGGGCGACGGCGCAAGGAACGCAAGCGATTGGTCTTTATCGATTTTTCTGCTATTCTCCTCAATCGTCCCGGTCTCATTCAGAAATTTCCGCCGCAGAAGCAGTAATCGATACGGAAAGAGTTCTCGCCGATGCGCCGCCCGAAAGTGCGACAAGCCATGATGATGCGATACGGCGGTTCCGAGTCCTGGGGCGGATGTGGCGGCCCGAACGGCGACCAGCGCCCCTAATGCCATACGAAAGAAGTGCAGTAGAGGTTTCTCAATCGCATCCGCCAGCAATTGAGAATTCCGGGGGCCCCGCAGTAAACTCCGGCAGAGGTACTTCACGCGACCGGGAAGGATTCCGTGAACGAACGTCAATCGTTTTTCGAGGATGATGACGACGATACGTTGCTTTTTGAGAAGCTTCAGGAGCATGTTCTCGAAAAGTACCCTAACCCTGAGCGCATTGGTGGTATTCACCGCGCCACTCTGAAAGAGTGGGTCTATTACCCCCAGAAAAGCTTGATCTTTCCAACCCGAAATATATGCATGTGCTGAAGTGTGCCGAGTGTACCCGCGAGCTGATCGAACTTCGGCACCTCCGGAACGCGCAATCTGAGCGGGCGAACCTGGTAGTCTCGACTCCCGCTCAGTCCATGCGGCGGACTGGCGATGGGCAGCGTTCGGGTCTGACTTCTTCCTGCGTGCTGTCGCGTGGAGTGTTCTATTGGCGCACCCATTCGGTGGACTACGCCGGCCCAAGTCGCCGATTCCACCCCGGTGGCCGCGACGATTGATCTCAGTCAGGCGGGTACGACACGAGGTACGGACACCTCTACCGTTCCGGCCGGGGCCCTTCCGCGTCGTATGGTCACCGCCCACGTGGTCCTTCCAAATTTCAGCCCGGGCGGCAATTACGTTATCTCCGTCACCACCGATCGCGGCGGCGCCTCAGAAAAAGCAACCGGCCGTGGGGTCGCAAATGTGCAGGGATTTCACGCGGACCTCACGGTCGCTCTCGATCTGCGCAGCCTATCGCCGGGCACCTACTTCCTCGCCACGACCCATCAGGGAGACCCAGCCTCATATTTCTATCCGTTGTCGGTTCATTGAGAGCCAGCCTCCAATCGGCCTGAAGAACTCTGAAGCGGGTCGGAAGTCCATCGCTTCCAAATTCAATTCGGACATCAGTTCTTAAGTGCAACAGATATTAAACCTCCCGCAATCGGCACGAGGGCCTATGCCTCTTCTCCCGCCTGCTTTAGACCGAGTGACACGTGCGCGGTGCCGTAACAATATTTCGTGCGACACGAAAAAATACGCGCAGACAGATTCCTGAGGTGAGTATGTAAAAGCCGCAACTCAATCCGAAGAACTGGTTGTATGGACGCAACCTAAGACGCTGGCGGAAGCCAAAACCCTCTTTGCGCCCTATTCGCCCAAGTTCCGGACGGTACCCTGCAACATAAAGGTGGCCTTGGGGAAGATGCAGGTGAGTGTCCGATATTCCTCCCTCCAGCCCAACAGGATACTGCTGTCGAAAGCACGCTTGCAGCGCTTCGGAACTGCAAGGTGTCGACGTTGTTGGTCTATACGCCTCACCATTCGTTGGAATTTGCATTCCGCGTGGGAACGATCGTTGGGCGTCAGAAGTTCGACGAGGCCGAATGGGTTTTCAACTGGCCCCACTTGCGACAGCTTTTGAAGGCGCGCAACATCCGAGCTCATGCTGGACGAACAGTTGGTGAGCAAGAACCATTCGGCCTTCTGGAAGCAAGGCAAAGGCTCGGGCTCAGCCAGGAACAGTTGGCAACTGCACTGAATGTGACGGCTCGGACTCTCCAAAACTGGGAGGCAGGCAGGGGTACTAGTCAGATGTACAAAAAGACCAGAGATCTCCGGGAATTGCTCTCCCGTATGGACGACTATGTCGTCGCACCAAAAGAGAAGGAGTGGCTATCGTCGCCGCTTGAGGCATTCGCGGGACATACCCCACAGGAGTTGATCAGCGAGGGCCGTATCCGCGATCTCGTCGTCGAGTTCGATAGGCTGCGGAGGGACAGCCCATTTGAGCTTCAATTCCAAACAGCGCGCAGCAATCAAGCGATGGATTGATCAGGCCATTCCCCTAAAGGGGATCTACTTCCGAAGCGTCGAATATCGCTTCATGGACCCGAGCGACGTCTTGAGCGGCGCCGGAACGCGAGCTTATGGTGGGCGTTTCGCGGCTGTTGGCACTAGAGCGGTTTACCTGTCAGCCACTGACTCAGGGGCGAGCAAAGAGGTTACCGCGCGGAAGGCGCGTCTCGGAGGAGCTGCCCAGATCACAACGGATAAATATCCTCGCGTCGTCTATGCCGTCGCCGTGAACCTGAAAGGACGCTGGACCTGTCGGCTCTCGGATCCTCGCAAACCGCATATGCCATCAGAGCAGCTTGTCTCGCCGAGCACGATTTGGCCGCTTCGATGGATCTTGCCAGGTAACTCGAAACCACCGGAATACAAGGGTTACTATTTCCGAGCGTCGTAGGAGGGGACGGCAATCTTGTCGTTTATCCGGCCAACTGCAGCCGCAAGATGCTGGCTCTGAAAAACGAACAGCAGGTCATCGATCAGGCGAAACGAATCGCCGCCACACATAAATGAGGAGGGCGGAGGCGGAGAGTGCAAAGTCCAGCTCCCCGACGGCCAGCAGCAAAGTGAACGGGATCGATCTTAGGCCTCACACGGCCCTTGGATGATCTGCGTTGGAACCCGATCACTCGGAGAATTATCGTCTTCCGGTCCATTCTCAACCCGCAGATGCCTCCAGCGCGATGGCGCGAGGAAAGAGGATGTTGTTCTCAAGATGGATGTGCTGATGCAGGTCCTGCTCGAATTCTTTTAAACCGTCATAAAACGCGTGAAAGGTAGGGCAGGCATCCTCTGGTGTGGTGAAATTCCCGCTCAGACGACGGATTTCAGCGATCAGGGTGCCCGCAGCATCGTGTTCCTGCGTCATCATCGCGATCGGATTCGCAACTGTGCCAAAGCAACTACGGGGCCTCGGAGTTCCAATAGAGATAGACCGCTCCAAGCCAGCGATGTAGGAAAACAAGACGTCTTAACGGCAATATGCGTCCTCTACATATAAGGTGTCGTTCAAGATACCAACGATTTCCCGCTTCAGAGGCTTACATTATTCGCGGGGTGAGCAAAAGTGAACGGACGACTCGCTGAAGTAGGTGCGATCATATGGGAAAATACCGCGTAAGAGTGTGAAACGGCGCAGATCGGCATTGATCTTCAATAAGATTTAGCCGTTTCAGGCATTTGCCTTCGCGATTTTTGCCCTGAATCCTACCGAGTTTGGCAATTCCGCCGTTAGCTGAAGCCGATATGGCTCTATCTTCGCAGAGCGCTCCATATCGCTGGTGTACCCGGAAGGGAGCTTCGGAATGATCCAGCCTGGTGGACAGGAATTCGATACTGCGGCCTATTTGGCACACGTCGGACCAGGGCGAAGAATCGTGCAACTCGAGCCAAAGCAGAGCCTCTTCTCGCAAGGAGATCCGGCGGATTCCATCTTCTATTTGCAAAATGGCCAGGCCAAGATCACGGTCGTATCGCAAGCGGGAAAGGAAGCCACCATCACGATCCTCGCCCCAGGCGACTTTGCAGGAGAAGAGTCACTGACAGCGGCCCGTGGGCTGCGATTGGCCACGGCTACGGCCATCACAGCCTGCAGCGCACTCAAGATTGATCGAGAGGAGATGATACGCATAATGCACGAGGAGCACGTGTTCTCCGATCTATTCTTGAAATTCCTGCTGGACCGCAGCATGCGCACCCAGGCCAATCTTGTCGACCAGCTCTTCAACTCCAGCGAGAAGCGTCTGGCACGTATTCTTCTCCTGATGTCGGAGATCAGCAAGACTGGCGAGGTCGAACAATATCTCCCCAAAATTTCACAAGAGACCCTGGCAGAGATGATCGGGACAACGCGTTCCCGGGTGAGCTTCTTCATGAACCGCTTCCGCAAGCTCGGCTTTATCGACTACAGCGACCGAATCCAGGTTCACAAATCTCTTCTGAACGTGGTTCTGCACGACCAATTGCCGGGGGATAGGACCGAAGAAGCATTCGATTTCGGGTCCCCTCGGAAATTGAAAAAATTCGCGCATTAACGATGTTTGCGCGAATAGATTTAGCAACACAAAAGATGCCGCTCTGTATCGATGCGATATACAGCATCGGGACATCGCAGTATTGTGGCCATATTTGCGTGCACGCTTAAGCCGGGCAGAGCAAGTTTGCAACGAAAGGGAACCGATGCTTACACCAAAAAAGACCCGTGACCTGGCCCGCAGTCTCGTTGCTCGTGAGGCAGATTCGAGCGCTGCCTCACTCCAAACTGAGCCAGCGAGTGTGCGCGTATACGAGAGGTTGCGCCGACAACTCGGCGCACCCGTAGGAACTGAGGGCTTTCAGTCTCTCGCTACTCGTGCTTTGGCGTTGGCCAGGTCGGAGTCTCCCCGACTCAATGCCGTGCAGGTCATGGCGAATGGGGGCTTGCGCGGTCTTGGCGAAATTGAGTCTCAGACCAACTCGGGCGAGGATGGCGACGTCGGAATCATTTTGATCGCGCAGTTGCTCGGGCTGTTTCTTACCCTCCTTGGTGAATCGACAACGATGCGCCTGATAGAAGATTTACGCCTGCAGGCTGAAATCGAGACAGAGTCTGTCACGACTTCAGCGGGCACTGCGGACTCGGCGTCTGAAGATCTCGCAATCGCTGCGGCTTTCGAGGACCTTCTTCTGGAAATTGACCAGCTGAGGAAGGTGAGCGGACGTATTGAAAACCTGGCGGACAAACATCCTGGCATGGAGGAAGGACTCTTGAGTGCTGCTGGAAGCATTCGCAGCATTGCGACGGTTCTGGACGTTTTCACACTCATCCGAAGCAAGGCCGGCGGCTCGCAAGAAGACGCACCGGACCTACAAACAAATCGCTACATGAACTGAGTGGCGACGGAACTCCATCAAGATCCGAACTTTTGGATTCTGATCTGCAGAGCAGCTTAACGGGGGTCGCTGGCGAAAAGAGTTTTGCCGTTCTGATCCTTCCGCGAAGGCGTCTAACAGATATCGGAGTCCAGCGCTTGGAGAGATGCGGGATTGAATATGACCACTCTCCCGGAAACGCGAGATTTGGCGCAACGGCTTCTCAGTTACGAAGCCAGTGCGGGCGACACCTCCGAGCCCGTGGAGTCCACAACTCTCCGCGTCTATCAAAAGCTGCGCCAGAGTCTTGGCGAATTAGCTGGATCTGCCGGATTTCACGCGCTCGCCTCTCGTGCATTAACGCTGGCGAGATCCGAAGTTCCCAGCCTTCGCGAGGTGCAGGTGGGAGCGGATGGAAATCTCGAAGGTATGAGCGCGATTGAGCCTTCGACCAAAGTTGAGCAGGATCGGGTTCATGAGGGCGGAGTCATCCTGATCTCTCGCTTACTCGGACTGCTTTTTATTTTCCTTGGCGAAGCATTAACGTTGAGCCTGCTGCGCGATGCGTGGCCAGGTGCGGCCTTTGACGATCGCAATTCGGGGAATGGGAGAAAATCGTGACGACGGAAAAGAATGTAACGATCAACAAGCTGCCAACCGGAGTTCCGGGACTCGACGAGATTGTGGGGGGCGGTTTTCCCGAATACTCTTTCAACATCATCGCGGGGGCCCCCGGAAGCGGGAAGACGACCTTGGCACACCAGTTCGTGTTTGCTAATGCGACCCCAGAGCGACCGGCTCTATATTTCACGGTCCTCGGTGAATCCGCCATAAAGATGCTGCGATATCAGCAGCAGTACACATTCTTCGATCCCGCTAAACTGCCGGATGCGATTCGCTTTATCAACCTCAGCCAGGTTGTGCTCGAGAAGGACCTTGGCGCGGTCCTCGAGGAGATCACAAAAGAAGTTGAAAAGGCCAATCCTGCTGTGGTGGTTGTTGACTCGTTCCGCACGATGGTGCGACAGCCGAAAAGCGACATGGACCTGCAATCTTTCATTCAGCGCTTAGCCCTGTCTCTTGCCAGTTGGCAAGCGACAACTTTCTTGATCGGCGAATATGCCGAAGAGGAGTTGCGCGATAATCCCATATTTACAGTCGCCGATGGACTGTTCTGGCTGCGCCAGACAACAGAGCGAAACTCGATTGTCCGCAAGCTGCAGATCATAAAACTGCGCGGCCAGGCGTCTGTGCCTGGGTTGCACACGTTCCGCATCACCGAGGCCGGAGTGCAAGCCTTCTCGCGTACATTTGGGTTGACCGCACGCAAGAGAAATCCGCCCGGCAATCGGCGCCTATCCTTCGGCGTTCCGGAGTTGGACAAGATGTTGGATGGGGGAGTGCGCGAGGGCGATAGCGTGCTCATAGCTGGGTCATCGGGCACCGGGAAATCTGTCCTCGCAACCCAATTCATTGCGGAAGGCATACGCCATGGGGAACCGGGAATCGTGGCTGTCTTTGAAGAACGGCCGCAAGCCTATGCGGAGAGGGCTGCAAGTTTGGGCCTGGATCTTGAGACGCCGCAGGAAGACGAGAAACTCACGATCCTCTATCTCCGTCCTCTCGATTTGTCGGTGGACGAAACCATGCAGTCGATTCTCGACGCTGTCCAGAAGATCGGCGCGAAACGCCTCGTGATCGATTCTCTAGCGGGCTTTGAGATGGCTCTTTCGCCAGGCTTCCGCGCGGACTTTCGCGAATCGCTCTACCGGATGATCTTCGCATTGACAGGAATCGGCGTAACGATTCTGAGCACAGTTGAGGTAGATGAATCTTTTACTGAATTCCCCTTCAGTACATACTCCATTTCTTTCCTTTGCGATGACATCATTCGGCTGCGGTATATATCCATTGATGACCAACTTCGCAAGATTATGGTGGTCATCAAGATGCGGGGCGGCAATCATGCCAAGGATATTCGCGAATATGAAATAACGTCGAAGGGCGTGGTTATCCTGGACCAACGTCTGACAAACTATCAGGGTCTGATCAGCGGAATTCCTGTGCATTCGAACCGGACCGCCCAGGAGGCTCAGTCCTCCCATGATTCGGAAGCCAAGAATGAGACCTAAGATATCTGATAATCCAGAGCCAAACACCGACGTTCGCCTTAACGGAGAGCCCGGTGTGACGAGCAGCGAGCGCTCAATTCTGGATACTTTGCCCCTGCCGACGGCTGCATTGGCGGGATCTAATCACATTCTGCGCTACGTTAATTCCGCCTTTTGCCGGCTTGCTTGCAAGACTAAAGATGAACTAGTGGGAAAGCCGCTCCTCGAGGTCGTAGGCTGGGAGGGTTGCCTTGCATTGCTGAACCACGTGTATAGCACGGGAGAAGTCGAAATTCAGACTGAACCGGAACGAACAGAAGCTGATTTCGCTCGTCGGTCATACACGATGTGGCCTATCCAAGGCGCAGGGGATCACCCAGTTGGAGTCATGATGCAAGTGACGGAGACGACGCAAGCTCATCAGCGAGCAATCGCCATGAATGAGCAACTGCTGTTGTCAGGTGTGCGCCAGCATGAACTCAGGGAAACCGCAGAGAGCCTAAACGCGCAATTGCAACTTGAGATCGCCGATCGGGAGAGGATGGAACGGGCGCTTGTGAATAGCGAAAAGCTGGCGGTGACAGCGAGATTCGCCTCAACCATGGCCCATGAGATTAACAATCCTTTAGAAGCAATGACTAATCTGGTATATCTGCTGGCCCCTCTCCAAACCAGCCCCGAGGCGCGAGCCTACATCACCACGCTCGAAGATCAGTTGCAAGCCCTGCGTCACATCACTGCACATGCGCTCAAGTTTCACCGAGATGGCAACAAGCCTGCAGAATTCAATTTGAAAGCTGTGCTCCGCGAAGTATCAGACTTTTATCGCCCTCAGGCTGAGAGGCAAGGGATCGTTGTTCACCAGCGCTTCGAGACGGAAGGTGCCATTTTGGCCTTCAGAAGTGAAATTGCGCAGGTCGTGACGAACCTCTTGCTCAATGCGTTTGATGCCACGCCGCCTCAGGGGACAGGTCATCGTGCACCTATATCCTGCTCCACCCTGGCTTTGTGAAGTCCATAAATCATCTGGTTATTGCATCTCCATCGCTGATTCCGGGAGTGGTATTGCGGCGCAAGATCGGGCGCGAGTTTATCAGCCTTTCTTCACAACAAAAGGGGAACGAGGAACAGGCCTAGGACTATGGGTAAGCGCCGGTATCGTCAACCGTGTTGGTGGCTCAATACGCGTTTGGAGTACGTGCCGGCCGGGTCGTTCTGGCACATGTTTCTCTGTCTTCCTGCCAGCTAAGCAAACTGACTTCATACTGCTTAATGGCCCTAGAAGAGGAGTTGATGGAAGTTTGAAGTGCTCGCAAATCTAGGCGGGAGAATCCTTGCGCTTTCAACGAACTTGAAATCTCCTGAAAGTGAGCATAATTGAACAGCCTTCTCCTCCGTTTATGCAACGCTCTGCTAACCGGTTTCCTGGCGGTAAAACGGACTTTTGTATTGTGTCCGTTCTTCGCCGTTAAGAGATTAGGTCGTACATCAAAGGGATGGAATGCGAACGTTGCCAATGATCGATTCACAACCCTCGTGGGCCTATCATGCCGATCGGTCCGAGGGTAGTTCCTTCGATGAGAGTGCCCAACAGCGAGAAGAATGCACGGTCGATGAGTTTCCCTCGCTAGTCAATTGGGAGGCTCGATTGGACGATACTGGCCCGCATTGGAGACGAGGTGAATTCTTCAGAAACCTGTCGACGCAAGCGATAAGAGAGTTTGAGTCGATTACAGAACCCCAACGCTGTCCCCGCACCACCGTTCTGATTAGCGAGGAGCAAGAACCATCGGATGTGCTGTTCTTGCTTGAGGGAAGAGTCAAACTTTCGATCAATTCAATCGATGGCAGACGACTCATTCTTGCTATCGCGTGGCCAGGGGAAATCCTCGGGCTCACATCCGCGTTCTCCGGATGTCCTCATGTGATAACGGCAGAGGCACAATTCCCTTGCATGATCAGATCGCTCCAGCGTCAAGACTTTCTCGACTTTCTAATGCGCTATCCGATGGCCAGTCAGAATGTAATGCGCGAATTGGGCGTGGACTACAACCGCACCGCTCAACGATTGCGGACTCTCGGCCTAGTATTGACCGCGCCATCCAAGCTGGCGAGGCTTTTTCTGGAGTGGTGCAAAGAGGGTGTGCAAACAAAGCGTGGTGTCCGAATACAGTGCTCGCTTACTCACGGGGAAATCGGTGAGCACATCGGCGCCTCACGCGAAACAATTTCCCGAATCATGAAGGATTTCAAGAGCCACGGGCTTGTTGAGCAGCGCGGGTCGATTCTAATCGTTCCGAATCTTGAGGCCTTGGAAGCTTGTGAAAATGCGATCTGAACTTGTATTCGGCGCCGCGGCGCACGTAACAAATCGTTACTTGCTCACAAGTATTGCCGCGAAGGCGACACGCGTATTGCATAGGCCTAATAGTCGTCTGGAGGACACCTCAAACGACGTATTCCGGCTCTTCGGCCACGCCAATCCCTTGGCTCACCCCAATCCCATCGCTTATGCGAACTCAGGCGGGCGGGTACTGAGTACTTTTCCAGCGCGATCTCGCTGAAGAACTCAGAGAGACATTTGCAAGGTACAGACGTAGCCGCGATGGTCGATTCCGCACAGACCTTAAGACGTCACGGGTTTACAAACGTGATAGTCCTCAATGTCGCCACCTTAGCTATTGGTGTCACGTGCATTAGGCAGAGGAAAACGATATGCCACAGTTCGGGTCGCCTTTTTCAGAGTTGGCAAATGCAAGGAAGCTCACGGACGAAGAACTCGTCAGAGCGATTCGGTTCATGGTAGCTGCAGAGTACGAAGCGACTCAGATGTATATGCAGCTTGCCGAGTCAACCGAAAACCAACTCGCCGTTGCAGTGCTCAAGGACATTGCGGACGAGGAACTTGTGCACGCCGGGGAGTTCCTGAGGTTGTTGTATGAGCTTGCTCCAGCGGAGAAGGCGCTCTTCGATGCCAAGGGGGCCAGTGAAGTGGACGAAATCTCGGAATTACAACTTAAGTAGACGACGTCCATAGCGCCGGAATCAGTCCTTTTCGGAAGTGCTGGCTGGCGAAGGCAGGGATGTTCGAGATTTTGGAAAGCGACCTCAATCTCCTGTGAGGTTCTGCACTTTCTCGTCACGGAAACAAATCTGCTGCTCAGAGGTACCTAGACGACAGGTACATAAGTCTGCACGGCGCGAATAAAGCGCGCTCGACTCATTTTTGCCATCGCGGCCGAAGCTTTGAGGAGAGGACAAGGCTTGCCGTCAGAGTCGAATCTCCGAGGCAGCGCCGTTGTTGTCCGGTGTTTATCATGGAATGCCACTAAGGCAAAAATGATGAGAAGGAATAGAAAAGAACCACCAATGATGGATGTGGCATTCGTCAGATGGGAATATATTGCGTTCTCCATTGCATCGAATCTCCGCAACCGCAAAATGGGACGTTGGGTTTGGTACTAACAAGATTGTTAAGGGTAGAGGTAGAACGAGACTGTTCAAAATTGATCAGGTCACGATCTCGGAGGTTGAGGCGACTACTAACCATCTGCCAAGGTTGGGAGCAAATCTCGGCAGTCTCTCGGGCTGTAGCGTCAATTAGCTGCCGTTTACGCAATTGCGCCAACTAGCCACCCGATGCCGGCGGTCATCGCCATTGCCAGGCCACCCCAGAATGTCACGCGCATCGCGCCCATCATTACTCTCGCGCCACCGGCGCGCGCAGCCAGTCCGCCCATTAGGGCGAGAACTACCAGTGATGACAGAGAGACGATGGGAATTAATCGCGCCTCGGGTGCAATCGAAGTGACTATGAGTGGCATCATGGCTCCAACCGCGAAGCTGCATGCAGCCGAAAGGGAAGCCTGCAATGGGCGTGCGCGAAACTTCTCTGAGATGCCGAGTTCATCGCGGGCATATGCGCCCAATTCATCATAGGCAATCAACTGCTGCGCGACCTGATTTGCGAGTAGCGGTTCAATTCCGCGGGCCACATAAATTGCCGTCAGCGCCTGGCGTTCGCCCTTGTTGTCCTGTTTGAGTTTCGTACGCTCTAGGGCCAGTTCTGCTTCTTCGGTGTCGGCCTGCGAGTGCACCGAAACGTACTCGCTAGCGGCCATGGACATCCCCCCGGAGACTAGGCCGGCGATTCCTGCGACCAGGATGCTGCGGTGGGTTCCATGCGCCGCCGCAACACCGATCAGCAGACTCGATGTTGAAACGATGCCATCGTTTGCGCCCAATACTGCAGCCCTGAGAAGCCCGATGCCGCCGGTCCGATGCAGCCTTCTGCTCCGCACGGGCATCTTGAAGTGCTTCTGGACGAGGAACTTCTGAACGCGTCTAAGTGCGTTCTTCTTGACCGGGTGGCCATGGGACGATATGGAACTGCCTAATGGCGCGATCGATTTCTTCTGTCCTAAATCCATTTCATCCTCAGCAGCCAAACCTTGACGCCCTGCGTAAGACAGGTGTAGGCAAGGAGCGTTAGCAGGAGGATTGGCCAATACATTGCGGGCAGGTGCGTCAGGCCGAGCGAAGAGGCTAACGGAGAATACGGCAGCCACGCTCCGAAGACCATGATGGTCAATGTTGTGATCAGCAACGGCCAGCTTGCGCGGCTCTGGAAGAAGGGGATCTTGTTCGTGCGAATGATATGGATTACGAGCGTCTGGGTCATGATGGACTCTACGAACCAGCCTGTCTGAAAGAGCGGAGCGCGGGATGGATCCCAGCATTTGAACAGATAGAGCATGACGAAGAAAGTCGTGTAGTCGAAGATCGAGCTGATTGGTCCGATGCAGAGAATGAACCGCTTGATCTCACCAATATTCCAGGGTCGCGGCCGCGCGACCAACTCGTCGTCCACCGTATCGTTGGGGATTGGAACCTGCGAGAAGTCGTAGAGCATGTTGTTGGTCAAAATCTGAATCGGGGCCATGGGAAGGAATGGCAAAAAGGCGCTCGCCCCCAACACGCTGAACATGTTTCCAAAGTTGGAACTGGCTCCCATGCGGATGTATTTGATGATGTTGGCGAAGACCTTTCGTCCCTCGATGACGCCCCCTTCGAGCACCATCAGGTCCTTCTGCAACAGAATCAAATCGGCCGACTCCTTGGCGATGTCGGCCGCGGTATCGACCGAGATGCCAATGTCTGCGGCACGTAGGGCGGGAGAATCGTTGATTCCGTCGCCCAGAAATCCCACAACGTGACCTTTGCTGCGCAGGACGCGAACGATTCGTTGCTTGTGCGCCGGCGAGAGCCGGGCGAAAAGTGTTGTCTTCTCTGCGGCCTCAGCCAGTTCGGTGTCTGACATCTTCTCGACGTCATCGCCCAGCAGCATTGGGTCGGCGATAAGCCCTACGTCACGGCAGACTTTACGGCTGATCAGGTCATTGTCCCCAGTAAGGATTTTCACGACCACGCCATGTTTGTGCAGCGCTTCAATTGCCGTTGATGCAGTGGGCTTGGGCGGGTCGAGGAATGCGACATATCCCTTCAGAACAAGGTCGTGTTCATCTTCTTTTGCGCAGGAGGTCTTTCCGGCTAACTCCTTTACCGCAACAGCCAAAACCCGAAATCCATCATTACTCAGACTTGCATACTGGTCCTTCAACCCTTTCATCAAGGCCGGATCCATGGGCGACAATTTGCCATCCAACTCGAACTGCGAGCACTGGTGGAAGATCTCTTCCGGTGCGCCCTTGGTTAGGAGGATCGCCTTGCTCTCTGGATTCTCGACAAGCACGGACATCATCCGCCGGGTGAAGTCGAACGGAATTTCATCGAGTTTCTTGTACCTCTCGATCAGGGCCTGCTCATGGAAATCGGAGCTATTCAATATCGCGGTATCGAGCAGGTTCTTGAGGCCCGTCTGAAAATGGCTGATGAGGTAGCCATCGCGAAGCACTTCATCGGTCTCCCGGCCGGCGACATTGCAGTGCCGCTGCAGGACGACTCGATCTTCGGTGAGGGTGCCGGTCTTATCGGTGCAGAGCACGTCCATCCCGCCAAAGTTTTGAATGGCGTTAAGACGTTTTACGATTACCTTCTTGCGGCTCATGGCAAGCGCGCCTTTGGCAAGGCAAACGGAGACGATCATGGGAAGCATCTCCGGAGTCAGGCCAACAGCTACGGCCATCGCGAAGAAGAATGCTCCTTTCCAATCGTGCTTGGTGAACCCGTTGATGAAGAAGACCAGGGGAACCATGACCGCCATGAGCTGAATCATGAGCCAGGTAAAACGACTGAGGCCCTGGTCGAAACTCGTCGGCGTTCCCTCCTGCGTGATGGCACCAGCCATTGTGCCGAGGTAGGTGTGGACTCCCGTTACGACAACGACCGCGGTCGCTGTGCCGCTTTGGACGCTCGTGCCCATGAAGCATATGTTCTTGAGCTCGACCGGAGAATTCGCGGCGTGGGGGTCGGCATCGTGAAACTTCTCGACCGGGAGCGACTCGCCGGTCAGCGTACCCTGGCTCACGAACAGATCCTTCGCGGACAGAACCCGCACATCGCCTGGAATCATGTCCCCAGCGGATAGATCGATGATGTCGCCGGGAACGAGGTCGCGAAGCGGAATCTCCTGCGGCTTGCCGTCCCGCACCACTGTCGCGGTTACGTGGATCATCGCCTTGAGTTTCGCAGCTGCGGCGCCGGCACGAGCCTCCTGCAGGAATCGGAGCGTAACGCTCAGTACGATCATGCCCGCCATGACGCTTCCGGCACGCGGATCGCCGGTAGCAAAGGAGACCGACGATAGAACCGCCAGCAAAATGACGAGAGGGTTTCGAATGATGATCAGCAGACTGAGGAACCAGCCGCGCTGCTGCTCTTGCGCAACTTCATTAGGCCCCACTGCGCGCGCTCTCGAGTCGGCCTCGCTTTGTGTGAGGCCCGTGGAAGCGGTGTGCAACGAACGAAGCAGTTCGTCCCCGTCTTTTCCCGCCGCTTCGAGTACGGCAGGGGAGACGCGAATGTTATGTTCCTTCGCCTTTGCGGGGATTTGAGATTCGTCAGGTGCCGGAAGAGTTCCTGTAGCACTGAGCGCGCCGGGAATTAGGTTTGCGCGAGCCCTCTCGACGCCATGACTCGAATCCGGTGTCCCCATCTCCTCAGATCCCTTCGCGAACCAGGCCCAAACTCGGAGCCGAGATACAAATGCTGGTGCCGACAGAGACCACTGGGAGTTCGTCGACAGGATGACTGCAAAGAGCGACCCATGCTATCGGGTGCACATCTACGCTATTCGCACCGTTGCTGCGACTTTCCCCGCTTCATCATCCAGCTGATTGCTGTTCCAGCCGCAATGCCAACTGCGAATGTTATTGCAACGGTTTCAAACGGGTGGCGTTCGAAGCGCCTCTTTGTTTTGTAGAGAAGCTCCGTTGCCGCCTCGGTGCCGTCTCTTGCCACGCGCCGAGCTGCTATGACACTGTCTTCCAGCGCATCGGCAACAGCAGATGCCGCTCGTGTCGCCTTGTGCGTTGTGTCGTCGATCTGTTGTCCCACGTGTTCGAATACTGATTGTTCCATAGCGTGTTAACCTCGGTCGCCCTTCAGTTTGATAATGATTTGTCTATTCTTTGAAAGATCCCTCAACCTCGCCAACGACTCTTGGATCCCTCAGACAGTCTTCTTGAATTCGCCATATTCTAAGACCGGAGTCTGCGGCACATGCTCTGTAGGACACGCGCATCCGATAGTCGGCTTGGCCGCACCCGCGTGGAACATCCGCCTCTTCGCATTGGCGGACTACTGGTTGAGATTAGGGTGGTATGATGGTGCCGATGATGGTGATGGTGGTGTACGACCACGACAACCTGTCCTTGCACCGCATAGGGCACTGCAAAGCAGAAAAGGAGAACCAAAGCGATCCAGAACTTCTTCATGCCCTATTGTGACTTGAGGCTGCGCAATCTGTTGAGCAACTTTGACCTACACGCAAGTCGCGGCTCTATAAAACGATGTTCTTACCCTGTAGATAGTTCGGCTCGTCTAAGGCTTCAATGACTCACTCGCGAGCGATCGCATCCAACAGCCGCATCACACTTTCTCGAGGCGGGTTGCCGGTTCGATTGAAAGAAGTGGAACTTTGCCACGCCTGCCATTTCGGACAGACTCCGTCACTCGGGGCTCCTGCATTTCTTTCTTGACTCGGGCGATGATCTCTCTCGCAAGCTCGATCCGGCCATTCTTCTTCACTTTGAACGCCTTTCTTACCGGTTTGTAGATCAGTTTCTTGTCTGATCAAACTCCGGGAATCGTTCTGGCTTCGACGTAATGGGTGACTCACGACTCGCGGCCACGTTGAGCTGGTCTTCACATAAGAAAGCAGCGCCGCTGATGCGAAGTCTTATTGCCCATGTTCACCGAGGACTCCTCGAGCCTAGATCGGTTCTTGCGGCGCCCTCGAAAGATGTTTTTCCGCACGAATCATCCTAGAAACTTGTCAGGCGAATGTATGGTCACAATGGACCGCCAGCACTCCGCCCGCTTGGGACATCGGCTCGAATCCAACCCAGAGGAGCAGATCCTACCCCGGTCCGCTATTTCCTGGGGCCCGGTCAGGCAACCCGGCATAGATCAACCAGCTGTGGTTCGATCGCCCTCATCCACATTGCTTGAATTCAGTTGACGGCTGCGAGCGATATTGCACAGCATGGGGACCGAGCACTCTCGTAAAGTTCAACCAAAGAGGCATCCTCAATCAATTCCGCGCAGTAACCATCTCTCCGCAGCCCTTCCAAGCCCCGCAGAGTTTTTCACCCCTCCGCACTCTTGCCTATCCTTAATGCCTCTGGAGAGGGTTTGCCAGAAGGCGAACCCATCTCTCTGTCCGGACATTTCTGTAGGTTGGTTTTTGGGCCGGTCAAGACACAAAACGCGAGCAGCTTAGCGCCGTCCCCTGAATGCTGAGATGATTCGGCATTGTGCAGCCGGATGGTGGTCGTTTCTGCTCAGAAGATGGTAATCAAAGTCCCTACCATGAAGAGTTGGGGGCGCTCGAGAAAGGCCTCCAATTGCGAGGGATTTATATGACAGGATTTAAGTTTCTTGCGCTGGCTGCTTTTGTTGGATGCGCTATGTTTGCAACCGTTCCCAAAGCGCCTGCCCAGATTGCTGTAGAGATCGGAGTCGCGCCCGAGTGTCCATACGGTTACTACGACGCCGCACCTTATGGCTGTGCCCCTTACGGCTACTACGGGCCGGAATGGTTCACAGGTGGTGTTTTCGTCGGAGCTGGTCCATGGTTTCATGGCCGAGACGACTTCCGAGGACATGTCAACAATCGTTTTCATCCCGAACACGGTTACAGCGGACCAACGCCGCAACGTGGAGAGAAAGCGGAGCCTTCACGGCGCCTCGATAAAGTTGCCCACTTTAAAGGCAACGAAGTTCGGGATGGACGCGGCCACGCAGGTGAGGGAAAGCACTAAGATCAATCGCGCGAGGTAGTCAGATCGCTGGCACAACTGTTTCCGAGTAGTTACAGAACGGTTGTCGCCAGCGATGTTGGCTGAGGGTGCCCACGCTCTCTGCCTCTCATGAGCATTCAATTCCATGCGAATGTGATCGCATTGGGAGAGGACTGCCGATGTTCTGAGAATTTTCGAGGCGAACTCGACAGGAACGGCTCGGAAAGCAAAATCGGCGAACCCCGTGCGATGTTCGCATCCTGGAGACCGCGCCCAGCCAGATAATCCCTCTGCGGTTGCTCCAAGGCGCACTTATGGTCCGCTCGTCGGGAAGTCTAGCGAGTGACTTGCATTTTAAGAATTAGTAGTCTCAATTACCACTTCGGAGCGAGGTCCTTGCACCGTGGGTCTTCCATTTGGATTGAAAAGCTACTGCACCGGCTATCTTCGACCTCGACATTCATTCGGCGCTGAAGGCACTTATACCTGGGGTCCGGCGTCACAACTTGTGCACTGTCGAGGAGGCTCCTGCAACGATAGTCTTCGACCACAGTTGCCGTAATTCTGCAGCGATGCTCTTCCATTCTCTTGCCCTGGCCTTTCCGCTGGCTGTTGCGCCCGATCGTTCTATTCCACGAATTGCTATCTAGTTGACGCGGCATGCGGCAATCGATCTGCTCAATAGTGGACACCTTGGGGCCTGGGGTTCAATCAGGCTCGTCAGGACTCTAATGATGGGCATTGCCAGTTTCCTTATCGGGTCATCAGTTCAGACGAAGATTCGGGTCGTTCGCGTGTAGAGGCTAGTGAATCGAGTGGCTGAACAATGCAGAGGCGGGCCATTTTGCACCTTGAGCGACTTCGGGCATGGTCGAACTTCGACGGTTGGACTAGGCCCATCCGGGATTTGAGCGTGAGGTGAGATACGGTGTATAAAACGGCACAGACGGCATAAACTGTTCATAGGAAAATCGCATCGACAGGAGTGTAGCCGATTCCCGTGTCCGAAGCCTGCGGCATCTTTACTCGATGCTTTAGTGCTGAGAGGTGGCCTGAGGATGACCTTCGCTGCTCCACCCGAATTCGACCTCGCAGCATTCCTGGCTAGCGCCGGTCTTGGCCGAAGGATCGTTGAACTCAAACCCAAACAGGCTTTCTTTTCACAGGGCGATCCAGCTGACTCGGTTTTCTATCTGCAGAATGGCCGCGCTAAGATTACCGTCGTTTCGACCGCCGGCAAGGAGGCCACCGTCACTCTACTCGTACCGCACGAATTTGTGGGAGAAGAAGCGCTATCGGGAGTGCCCGGATTGCGTCTATCCACGGCCACCGCTATCACCGCCTGCTCGGCGCTCAAAATAAGCCGGGAAGAGATGATCCGTGTAATGCACAGCGAACATCAGTTCTCTGACCTGTTCGTAAAGTTTCTGCTGGCGCGAAGTATGCGGAGCCAGGCCGACCTCATCGATCAACTCTTCAATTCCAGTGAGAAGCGTTTGGCCAGAATTCTTCTCCTTATGGCCGAGTATGGTGAGCCGGGCGAACCGGAAACGCAGATTCCTCCGATCTCTCAAGAGACGCTTGCGGAAATGATTGGGACGACGCGCTCTCGTGTCAGCTTCTTCATGAATCGATTCCGGAGACTGGGGTTTGTCGAATACAACGGCCGTATTCAAGTGCACAAGTCTTTGTTGAAAGTGGTTCTTCATGATCGAATGCCTAGCGTTAACGCAGTGAAGCCTCGCGTCCTCGATGGCCCGAGACGCCGGTCAAGTCTCGCCAAGGCCGGAACTGGCGGTCATAAGAGACCAGTATTGAAAATCGAGCACTGAGATACTGGCGCCCAATATCAATTGTGTTTATCGGAGCGACAAATGCCAGATCTTAAAGCCTCCATCTTGATCGTCGAGGACGAGGAACCCATTCGAACATCCCTCGCGGAGATTCTCAAGGTGCTCGGACATCGGGTGCGGTGTGCGGCGGATGGCATAGCTGCCCTGGTCGAGATTAACCAGGAGATTCCAGAAATTCTGCTCTCCGACCTCAACATGCCGGGCATGTCTGGCTTTGAATTGCTCTCGGCCGTTCGCCGCCGATTTCCAGCCATTCGTGTGGTGGCAATGAGTGGCGCATTCTCCGGACACCAGGTTCCCGATGGAGTGACGGCCGATGCATTCTATGCGAAGGGCAACGGCGTGGCAGTTCTTTTAAAGGCGATTGAGAGTTGCCGAGGCCGGGCCGGGGTTGGTGGCCGTCGCTGACGAGATGGAGGCGATCGGCGCGAAGCGCTACGCCATGGAGGCGGCCGTCGATGCCGCCGCGGTGTTCCTGGCGGAAGGACGGGAGGACTCGCATGCCGGGCCGTAGCCAGAGCGCGGGCGCTGCACGAGCCCGGGCAGGGAGGTACGTTCCCCGAAATCGACGGCCTCGGCTCCACCGCCGTCGGTCTCACCGCCCGCGAGGCACAGCTCGTTGACCTCGCCTCGCATGGTCTGTCCAACGCCGAGATCGCCGACCGGCTGGTGCTATCTGTGAGGACCGTCGAGTCACACATCTATCGCGCGATGGCGAAGCTCGGCGTCAGCGACCGCCGCGAACTTTGAGCTCGCCCGCGCCGGCACGGAGATAGGGCTCCAGCCAGTCGAAGATCCGCTCGTCGGCTCCCGGTGGCATCAGCTCCCCGACACCGGGGAGACGTTCGTGGAGTTCCCTCGACTGTCCATCCCAGAACCGCTCCGTCCCGGGATCGGTGATCAGCAGGGGCGTGGTGATCTCGGCGATCTCCTCGCCGAGGGCATAGGACTCGACCGTCCGATAGAGCTCGTAGCGCGAGCCGCTTCGGATGCCGAAGGGCCTGCCCCGAGATTCCATCTCGGCACGCAGGCCCGGCGAGAGCAACTCGGCCAGATGCATCTCGCGCTCGAAGGCGACTCGGGCGCGCCGGCGCAACGGCTCGCGTGTGTGGTCGGGGAGATCGTTCTTCCAGCATCTCGAGACGTCGAGCACCCCGGGATCCGCAACGGCGGCCGCGAAACGATGCTCGAAGCACAGCGCGCGTGGGACCCAGTATCCCCCCTGGCCGATCCCGATCACGGCCATGTGCTCCTCATCGACGTCGGCACGAGCGGCCATCGCGTTGACGACCGGCGTCAGCACGGCCTCCCAGTCGGGGCGGAATGGGACGCCACGCTCAAACAGCATCGCCTGCTGACCAGGGCCGTCGAACGTCATCCAGTGGAAGCCCCTCCGTCCGGCCACCGCGCCTGCGTATGAACACATCTGAGAGGTCGTCTCGTCGCTGCCGTTGTTCAGTACGAGAAGCGCCCGGCGCTCCCCCGGCCGGGAGTCCGGCGCACGGAAGAAGTATCCCGGCAGCGTGGTGTCCTGATAGGGGATCACGATGCTTTCGCCCGGGACCGGGAACAGCTCGACCGCGCGCTCCCAGCACTCGCGTTGACGGCGCCAGAGATCCGGCTCGCGCTCGCGCTCGGAGGTGTACGCGATCACCTCCAGGGCGGTCGCGTAGTAACTGGCCGCATGCTGGTAGTGCGCCAGCGCACAGGCACGGTCTCCCCGCGCAGCGGCCGTGGCTGCGACGGCCCACGCCGAGCCGGCTGTGGCTGTCCACTCCCCGAGCCAGGAGTCCGCGTCGCCGTCCTCGATTCGGGCGCAAGTTGCCCGCACCTCGTTGACGTCCGCGGCCCCGTGGCGTGCGGCCCTCCCTACACGCTCCAGGGCGAGCCGGAAGTCTTCGTGTTGGAACCTGGCGTCCATGACCTTTCGGCGACGGCTTCAGCTGAAGCGCAGCCGGACCACCAACTTGCCGGGCGTGCCCTGCTCGCCGCGGAACACGAGCTGGACGGTGAAGCGGGCGTGGTTGTGCGAAATGGAGGCGTGGCGTACGAGGGCGGCGCGGGACTTGCCCGAGATTCGCGCCGAGGCGCTCAGGATGCGACGTCCCTTGGGTGCGTGGAAGACGTAGGTCGCATAGCCGTTGAAGCCGACCGTACGCTGGACCTTTGGGGTCAGCGTACGAGTCGTAAGGGACGGTGCTGCCTGTGCCGGCGCGACGATCGCGACGGCGCTCAGGGCGGTAGCGATGCCGGTGAGAAGTGGGCGTTTCACGTGGATTCCTTTCGTCGAGGTATGCGCTGCATGCGGTGGGCCGGGGCCCGAGGTATCGACAGCCTGCCCGACGCTCGTCCGGGGGTCGTCGGTACCGCAGTACTGCATCGACGCGCCCCCGCGTACTTAGGCGCTCAGCTCAACTGAGGTGCGCGATGACCACGGGGTCGCTCGTCGGCAACGGGCTGTCATTGGCCCGTCCCGATAGCGGATGGCGAGCATCAGCTCGTCGGGTTCCTCACTGGTTCCGTCGGGTACCAATCCGGTACCAATCTGAGCAAATCTGGCGGAATCTGCTGGACGTGATTTGGCTTCGCAACGCCAGATATGCCTCACCGCGCCCCTATCCAGCCTGCTCATAACCCGAAGGTCGCGGGTTCGAATCCCGCCCCCGCTATACACGAAACCCCCGGATTTCGGTGGCTGTTCAGGTGGTGGCAGGGGGTAGTGGGTTGGCCGCGAACGTTGTTATGTGTTGTGTGGTGGGCTGTCGCGTGAGGAGTTGGAGGTGTTGGTCGGTGAGCAGGCGGCGCTGATCGTGGAGTTGCGTGCGGAGGTCGCCGATCTGTGGGCGTGGTTGTCGGCGGACTCGTGTAACTCGTCGTGGCCGCCGTCTTCGGATGGGCTTTCAAAGCCGTCAGCGCCGAAAAGTCTGCGGCGCCGGTCGGGTCGCAAGCCGGGCGGGCAGTCCGGCCATGAGGGCCGTCATCTCGGGTTCGTTGAGCGGCCTGAGGACGTTGTCGTGCATGTGCCGGATCGCTGCGGCGGCTGCGGCGGCGATCTCTTTGGTGGCGAGCGGGTTGGCGAGGAGGCGCGCTAGGTGTTCGATCTGCCGCAGGTGCGACTGGCCGTCTGCGAGCACCGTGCCCAGCGGCGGCGTTGCGCGTGCGGGCACGTGATGACTGGAGTGTTCCCTGCCGGTGTTGGCGCCCCGACGCAGTACGGGCCGAGGGTGCGGGCACTGGGGATCTATCTGGTTGCTGCTCAGCATTTGCCCTATCGGCGCGCCGCACGGTTGCTGGCCGATTGGCTGGGCGTGCCGTTGTCACCCGCGACGCTGGTGGCCTTTGTCAAGGACGGTGCTGCGGACCTCGATGAGTTCCTCGACCGTGTGCACGAGCAGATCATCAACTCGCCGGTCGTGCACTTCGATGAGACCGGCGCTCGCGTGGGTGGCCGCGGACGCTGGCTTCACTGCGCGAGCACCCAGACACTGACCTTCTACGCGCTGCACGACAGGCGCGGAACCGAGGGCATCGACCACACCGGCGTGATGCCGCGATTCCGCGGGATCGCGGTGCATGATGGCTGGCCGCAGTACCGCGCCTATGAGCACGCTATCCACGCGCTGTGCAACGCCCACCACCTGCGCGAGCTGTTGGCGATCATCGAGCAGCACCCCGACGAGCAGTCGTGGGCAACCCAGATCGACGCGCTGTTGCGCGCTCTGCACGACGAGGTCCAGGCCGCCAAGGCCGACGGCGAAGACTGGCTGGACCCGTGGGTGCTGGCCGGCTACCGCGCCGCCTACGAGCAGATCATCGCGCTCGGCCACCACCAGAACCAGCCACCGACCGTTCGCACCGGCAAGCGCGGCCCGATCGGCCGCAGCCCATCAGCCAACCTGCTGCGCCGCCTCGACGAGCAACGCGAACAGGTTCTGCGCTTCGCCCACGACTTCGGAGTGCCGTTCGACAACAACCTCGTCGAGCGCGACATCCGCATGATCAAGATCCAGCAGAAGTTCTCCGGCAGCTGGCGCACCACAACCGGAGCCGACCGCTTCTTCGCCCTACGCGCCTACATCAGCACCACGCGCAAGCAAGGCCGCGATACCCTCGACGCACTCACCCGCCTAGCACGCCACACCCCCTGGCTCCCCGCCGCCGCCAGCCCCTAACCAACCCCACAGCAACCTGAACAGTCACCGAAATCCGGGGCTTTCGTGTATTTAGGAAGCTCTCGGATAAGGGCGTTTTTTGGGCCAGTGAGCAGCTGGTCGCGGCTTGCGTCGAGGCTCTCTGCCATTCGCTGATCTAACGGCTAACCGTTGACGGCCCACGTTCGCGATGCGAGAAGACACAAGGCGCGTTACGGGTCGATCTACCCTTGGAGGGCATAGGCCGTCAGTCGTTGGCGGTGATCGTCTCCAGTATCGCCGCAAACTTCTCGCGGGCCGCCGCCCGACGCGTCGGGATGTGCTCGCTGGGCAGATCCTCCGGTGGCGACGAGTAGCCGCGCAGGATCTGGCGGGCGACTGACTGACGGTGAACCTCATCTGGTCCGTCGTAGAGGCGCCATCCGCGCGCATACCGGTACATGGCCTCCAGCGGCAAGTCGGTTGAGTAGCCGAGAGCGCCGTGAGCCTGGACTGCTCGATCGATCACGTCGTGCAGTACCCCGGCACCGTAAAACTTGATCAGCGAGATTTGCTGGCGGGCTGCGGACGTGCCCTGGGTGTCCATCACCCAGGCGGCATGGAGTGTCATCAGGCGCGCCGCCTGCATCTCTGCGGCGGAGTCCGCGATCCAGTTCTGCACCGTCTGGTGCTCGCCGAGCATCTTGCCGTGGGCGAAGCGGTAGATGGAACGCTCGCAGAGCATGTCGAATGCCCGGCTGGCAACACCCAGCCAGCGCATGCAGTGATGAATGCGTCCCGGGTAGAGCCTCTGCTGGGAGATGAGGAAGCCCTCCCCTTCAGCCCCGAGTCGGTTGGCGGCGGGAATGCGCACTCCGTCGTAGACGATTTCTGCATGGCCGCCGAGCTTGCCGAACCCCTCCTGCGGATGCTCCATGGTGGGCACGTCGCGCAGGATGTTCACCCCGGGGGTATCGACGGGGACGATGAACATCGTGGCGCGCTGGTGCGGTCGCGCCTCGGGGTCGGTGACCGTCATGACGATCAAGAAGTCGGCGATCGAGCCGTTGGAGGAGAACCACTTGCGTCCATCGATGACGTAGTCGTCGCCGTCGCGCACGGCGCGTGTCTGCAGCTGCGTGGGGTCGCTTCCGGCAGTGTGCGGCTCGGTCATCGAGAAGGCCGACTTGAGGTCGCCGGCCAGAAGGGGATGCAGGAAACGATCCTTCTGTTCAGGCGTACCGGCCAGCGCGAGGATCTCCGAGTTACCCGAGTCCGGCGCCTGGCATCCGAACGCGTTGGGGGCGTAGGGGGAAGTGCCGAGTATCTCGTGCATCAGCCCGAGCTTCAGCTGCCCGAACCCCTGTCCTCCAAGCTCCGGGTCAAGATGCGCCGCCCACAGCCCGCGTTCCCTGACCTGTTCTTGAAGCGGGGCATAGAGGAGATCGAGCGCCGTCTGGTCGAGCTCTCCCACGACCGTCTCCAGTGGCCATATCTCCTCGCGCACGAACGTGCGCATCCAGTCCAGCTTGGCCTGGAACTCCGGCTCGGTTGAGAAATCCCATGCCATCGATGTCCTCCGATCCAGCCTTCGTTGCAGTCTCACACAGTATTCCTGGACGGGCTCATGTGCGACACACCCGAGGCACGGAGTTTCATCGAGCTAGCCGTCCCGAGCACGGTCACGGCGCCGAGGCCCGCCCAGGCTTGACCGCGCCATAACGGCTGTAGTGACGCTCGGGGATCGCGTCGGGATCCTTGTACCAGTACCAAGTGCACGGGTCCTTCGCGTAGTCCTGAGGGGGATCCGATGGGTAGAGCGGGTAGCCCGACCACTGGATCGGAAGCGACTCGTTCATGAAGCTGCAGTGGGTGCAGTACAGCGGGAAGCCCTTGCGTCCGTAGGACCAGGCGTGCGCCTCGCGCGTTCCGCCGCCGTCCGGGAGACCCTTATAAGCTCCGTTTAGCACGAGCCGTTGGCCCGAGCCGCAAGGGTTCATCGTGAAGGTCACCTTCTCCTCATCCTCGGTGACCGTGAAGCTGCCCGGATTCGGGCCCACCCCTGAGCAAGAGTGAGCCCGCCATGTCGCCGCCAGCAGGCCGACAAGCTCGCGCCGGTCGAGCGCCGCGATCGCATCGTGATGACGGCGCCAGCCGCGCCCCATACTCTCGGTCCACGCTTCCGCGACTCCATCGTCGCCAAGCCGCTGCTGGATGAACGAAACGAGGTCCAGCACACCGCCCGCCATCAGGTCGTGCAACATCTGCCACTCGTGCTTCATTTCGGCGCACAAGCGTCTCGCCTGCTGCAATTCGCCGGCGTCGATCGCCTCGATGGCGCGGTCCATCGTCGGCCGCGAGAGCTGCACGAGCTCCTCCTCTGAGAACCAACGGTCTGTCATTGTTCCCTCCTCGATGATCGTCGAGGCCCAATTGTGACCCAGGGACGCAGGGCGCTGGTCACCGGTGCTGCGCGCGGCATCGGCGCGGCGATCGCCGCACGGCTGACCGTCGAGGACTTCGAGGTGACCACACTCGATCTTCGTGAGGGGTGCGACGTCGTGCTCGACGTTGCCCGGGACGAGTTCCCGCCGCTCGACGTCGAGGTGTGCGTCGCAAACGCCGGTATCACGACCACGATCGCGTCCGCCCACAGGATGTCCGCAGAGCAGTGGCAACGCGACATCGACGTCAACCTCACCGGCGCCTTTCGCACCGTGCAGGCGTGCCTTAGCGGGATGCGCGAGCGAGGCTACGGACGGATCGTGGTGGTCTCGAGTATCGCCGCGCTGGGAGGCCTGCCCGGGCAGGTGGCGTATGCCGCGTCGAAGGCCGGACAGCTGGGGATGGTCCGCACGCTGGCGAGCGAGAACGCATCACACGGGATCACCGTCAACGCGATCCTCCCCGGTCTCGTCGCCACTGAGCAGGTGCTCGACATGCCCGAAGAAGTACGCGAGCGGGTGCTCGGCGTCCTACCGACTGGGCGAGCGGTCGAGCCCGCGGAGATAGCCGCTGCGGTCGCGTTCCTCGCAAGCGAGGAGGCAGCTCAAATCAACGGACAGGCGATCGCTATCGACGGCGCTGCCTCGCTAACCCAGCTCTCGCTAGGAAACGCGTCCCGGTAGCAGCGAGCTCGATTCGCCCTCGAGTGTCTTCGCGAACTGAGGGAGTCAGCAACCCGAGGTGGCCTACCGAAGCGCTCAGGGGCCTCCGTCTAAGGGGAAGGCCGCTTGGTATTGCGAGTGTTGTAAGTGTTGCGCCAGCCGATCCGTACGGCGTTAAAGGTGCAGATGATGCGTGGCTCACCGAGGCACAGCCGGCTACCGAAAGGACGTGTACCAGCGGGTGCTGGAGGTCGTGGGTGGCAGCGAGCCGGTCGAGTCGTTTCGAGGCGTCCGCTTCGACGAGGACAAGGGCGGCTAGCTCTTTCCGCGCGTGTGCTGGTAGCAGTACCAGGGCAGGATAAGGGCGAGCAGGCGCCCAGCGACCTACGCGAGGATGATGTGCAGGCTCAGCTGCAGGCGCTGCTCACCTACGTCCTCGCGCTCATCCCGTTCGCAATGCCACGGTGGGAGGTAGCCGGGAGGCTCGGATGGCTGGCATGAGGCCGGCGAACGCGCCGATCAGGATGGCGGAGGTGATGCCGCCCGACCAGGCATCGACGGGGATGACGACAGCCCAGTGCTTCGTGCTGGCGTAGATAGCCGTGGCGAAGATTCCGACGAGGACTCCGACGATGCCGCCTAGGACGGCGAGAAGGATCGACTCGGTGAGAAACTGGGTGCGGATCTGCTGCTTGGTCGCGCCGAGGGCCCGGCGTAGGCCGATCTCCGAGCGGCGTTCGAGCACTGAGATGATCATGATGTTGGCGACGCCGACAGCGCCCACGATCAGGGCGACAATGCCGAGTCCGAGGAAGAGGCTGTCGAACGCTCCGGCCGCGGCGGCGCGTGCGGTGAGCACATCGGAGGGCTGGCTGACGTTGACCTGGTTGGGTGCTTCGGGGTTGGCGGTCGGCGCAAGCAGTGCCTGCACCGAGGCCTCGTGGCCGGTGGCGACGCGCACGTAGATCGTGCTGGGTGGGCCGGTCCTCTGCTCGCCGCGAACGATGCTGACATAGCCGAGGTACTTCTGGGCGGCTGGGTAGCCGATGAGGGCGCTGGTGTCGATGTCGGTGGCCAGCGGCGAGGGCTCCAAGATGCCCGCGACGTTAAACCACTGGCCTCCCAACCAGATTCGTTGATTTGGGTAGACGCGCTCGATGCCCAGGCGTTCGGCAGCGAGCGCCCCGAGCACGGCGACCGGCTCGTGGGCGGTGCCCGCATTGAGCCACGCGCCGCGGGCGATGCCCGTGTTGAGGACGGCTGGCAGGTTCAGGCTGGTGGCCCGCACCTGCAGGCCACCGCTTTCGGCCACCGGGATCATCGAGTTGCGGTAGACCCTCTCGTTCTTCATCAGGCCCGTGTGCGCCAGCTCCTGGACGTCGTCCAGGAGGGTGATCCGTCCCGGCGCTTCGAGGGGCAATTGCGTTTCCTGCCCGGTGAGGCTTTGCCCGGCTTCGACCGTGAGCATGTTCGTGCCGAGCCGGTCGATCTCCGCGAGCAGCCCGGCCTGCGAGGAGGCGGACAACCCGAGGATCGCCACGATCGCCGCCGTTCCGATCGCGATCCCCAGCGCGGACAGCGCGGCGCGTAGCGGCCGGACGCGCAGTCCGACGCTTGCCACCCGCAGCCCGTCCCGCGGCGACAACCGTCCGGCGGTGGCGCTCATGCCGTGGCTTTGATGTCGGAAACCACCTGGCCGTCCACGATCCGGATTTGGCGCGGCAGCTGTTCGGCGAGGCCACCGTCGTGCGTGATCAGGATGATCGTGGCACCGGCGACGTTGAGCTCGCGGAGGAGCTCCATGATCGACGCGCCGGTGTTCATGTCGAGGTTCCCCGTCGGCTCATCGGCGAGAACGATCGCCGGACGCCCGACGAGGGCCCGGGCGATCGCCACCCGCTGGCGCTCGCCGCCGGAGAGCTTGGTGGGCTTGAATGTCGTGCGGTGCGAGAGGCCGACCAGCTCGAGCGCCTCGTCTGCGCGCTCATACCGCTCGGCGGCCGGGGCGCCGGCGTAGAGGAGGCCGTCGGCGACGTTCTCGCGTACGGTGGCGTGTTCGGCCAGGAAGAACTGCTGAAAGACGAAGCCGATCTGCTGGGCCCGCAGCTGCGACAGCGCGCGGTCGTTCAGTTGCGCCGCATCGACCCCGCCGATCCGGACCACGCCGCTGGATGGCCGCTCGAGAGTCCCCATGACGTGCAGGAGCGTGGACTTGCCTGATCCAGACGGTCCGACGACCGCCACCAGCTCGCCGCGCTGCACGGAGAAGGACACCCCGCGCAGCGCGGTCACCGGCGGCTGCTCGCCGTAGACCTTCCTCACCGCGTCGATCTCCAGAACCGCGGTCACAGCGACGGCACAACCACGCGATCGCCTGCGCGAAGATCGCCCTGCACCTGGACGCGTCCGCCGGCGGTGTCGAACAGGCCCACCGTCACCGCGACCAGCTCGCGTCGCCCGCCGGCACGCACCACCTCGACGGCGAACCCGCCACCCGACTTCCCGACCAGCGCGGTGACCGGGACGCTCAGCGCGCTTTCCACGCCCGCGGTGGTGATTTCCACCTGGACTGGGGCTCGGGCGAGCCCACGAGCCTTTCGTGGGTCGTCGAGGCTGATGTAGGTGGGGATGGTCGCTTCCGCGGCGCTACTGCCCTGGCCAGCGGAGGCTTCGGCGATGCGTCCGAAGCCGATGATCTTCCCGGTCACGATCGTGTTGCCCGGAAGTGTGATCTGCGCCCGGTCGCCCGTCTCGACCTGGCCCTGCTGTGACGGTTCGAAATTGACCTGTACGTCCAACGCGTCAGACGTGGCGCTGAGGACTGGTGCACCCGGCCGTGCGAGGGCGCCAAGTTCGCCGCTGACCTTGGCGACCAGCACCGACTCAGGCAGGAACACCGCTTCACCGCTGGCCAGTGCTCCGGTCACGTGCAGGTCCTTGCTGCGCTGGAGCATTTCGAGCGCCTTCCCTGTCTTTATGGTGAATTCGTTTTCGGTGGGCTCGATTCGGACATGAGCCTTGGCGTCGTAGCCGAGCTCGTGCAGGTTGCGGTTGAGCTGTCGCGCGTCCTGGCCGGTATCGCCGATTTGAAGCGTGCGGTAGGCCGGAATCGCTCCGCACAGCAGCAGCACCGGATGTTCGTTGACCTGGTACAGCACGTCGCCGCAGTCAACCTTGTCCCCGACTTCGGGCAGCTCGGTGTAGACGCCCTGGGCCTCGTTGATGACGGAGTACGGCGAGCCGTCCGGCCGCGACTTGTAGGTCAAAATCCCGTCCTGGGAAACGACGGCCGAGAGCTTTCCCTGTTCGACCTGCTCGGTGTTCGGCGCCGCCGCCTGGGCAGCGCCGGTCGCGTGGCCGGCGCCGGACAGCACGAGCACGCCACCGATGACGGCCACGACAACCAACACGGCCGCTCCATACAGGACCCGGGCCCTGTGCTTCACTGGCCCGCCGCTGCTTCAGAGAGGACACGGCCGCACTTGTGTACCGCGGCGTTGAGAATCGTCATACCACCTGGCTTTTCCGAGGATGGGATTCGAGTTGTGTCGATCAGCGGTTGACCATTGGCGGGGTCCGGGAAGTCCTTCACGCCGTTCGCGCGGACGCATTGAGCGAACCTGAGGCTTGCCGTCTGCTGCTTGGGTGTCCGTTTTGCGCTCAAGCTGCCCGGCGGCTGCAGGCTCTTACAGTCGTTGACGGCCCTCCCCCACACGGTCGGGGTCACATCGATCCCGAAGACGAATTCGCCTTTCGCATTCGGGTCTGGGAAGTGGGGGACGCCATGTGCCCGCACGCACTCGGCGAACTTCACCGCCTCGTCCTGACCGGTGGCGTTCTTGCTGGCACCCGTGCCGGCGCTGCCGGTGCCGGACGGTCCGCTCGAGCCACAGCCCGCGCTGATCACGCTGATCACAGCGACGGTCGTGAGGACGACCAGCGGCCGCGGTGTTCTATTCATGTTCGCTCCATGTGTGTGGGGTCGCGTTGAACGGCAGGCCGACATTGAAGGCAGAGCGATGTTGCCGGCACGTATGTGGTTTCCGATATGCCGACGATATGCGCCGGCCGGCGGGACCGACTCGGCTCGCGCGCCGCCAGGCCTTGCGGCCTCGCTCAGGTCATTGCGGCAGCGACGCGGCGGGAATTCGCACCGTGACGCAGAGCCCGCCGGCGGCCCGCGGGGTGAGGGTGAGGGTTCCGTCGTGTGCCTGGGTGATGCTCTTGACGATCGCCAGGCCGAGCCCTACGCCTGCGTGGTCGGTGCGGACGCGTTCGTCGCGGCGAAGAAACGGCTCGGCAAGCGTGGAGACCATCTGGCGGGCGAGCTTCTCCCCGGTGTTCTCGACCTTGAGCTCCACGACGTCGGGGCGAGCGCCGGTCGTGACCCACACGGTGCCTCCTTCAGGCACGTTGTGGACGATCGCATTGTGAACGAGGTTCGTGCTCAACTGCAGCAGCAGCGTGCGCGAGCCGATGGTGGGCGTCATCTCGACGGACGTCTCGATCGTGACACCGCGCTCTTCTGCGAGGGGGATGAGCGTTTCGGTGGCTTCTTCCGCCACGAGGGACAGGTTGACGTCCTCTCTGGTGAAGGAGGGGTGGTTGGCGCGGCTGAGCAGGAGCAATGCCTCGGTGAGGTCGATCGCCCGGGTGTTGACGGCGTGGAGGCGCTCGACGAGCTCGCCGTCGCTGCGGTTCGGATCGCTGCGGGCCACGTCCAGCAGCGTCTGCGTGACCGCCAGCGGGGTGCGCAGCTCGTGGGAGGCGTTGGCGGCGAATCTCTGCTGTTCGGCGACGTGTGCCTCGAGCCGCGCGAGCAGGCCGTCGATGGTGTCGGCGAGATCCTTCAGCTCGTCGCGCGGCCCCGAGAGCGCGAGGCGCTCGTGCAGGTTGCGCTCGGAGATCTGCCGGGTGCTCGCCGTCATCGCCCGCAGCGGGCGCAGGACCCGGCCCGCGACCAGCCAGCCGAGCACGATCGAGACCACGGTCATGATTGCGAGCGCGATCCCGGACCGGACGAGCAGCTGGTGGAGATCGTTGGCATGAAGGCTCAAGGCCCGGGCGTATTGCCGTTCGGCGACATCGCGGACGTAGCGGGCGACGTCCGGGTTCGCCAGAGCCTCCTTGAGGGCGCGGGGGCCGCTCGCCCCGTGCGGACTGCCGCCCGCGACGACCAGGTCGGGGCGGGTGGATCTGCGCACGAGGATGTAGGTGATCGCGAGCAGCACCGCCCCCGACACGAGAAACAGGCCGCTGTAGAGCAGGGTCAGGCGCAGGCGGACGGTCCGCGAGGGCAGGTGGAGCATCCGGCGTGGGGTGAGCCTGAGACGGGGCATCGTCAGATCCGGTATCCGCCGGCTCTATCCAAGGTCCCGTTCCTCGCGCCCGGTGTCTGGTTGAGTGTCGATGCGGTACCCGGCGCCGGCCACAGTGGCGATGATCGATGGTTCGCTGAGGCGTTTGCGCAGTGCCGAGATAGTGATGCGGACGGCGTTGGTGAACGGGTTGGCGTTCTCATCCCACGCTCGCTTCAGTAGTTCCTCGGCGCTGACGACACCACCTTCGGCAGCGACGAGAACTTCGAGCACTGCGAACTGCTTGCGGGTGAGCGCGATGTAGCGGCCGTCGCGGTAGACCTCGCGGCGGAACGGATCCAGACGCAGGCCCGCGATCTCTCGCACGGGTGGCCTGTTGTGGGCCCGGCGGCGGTCGAGCGCCCTGAGACGGAGCACGAGCTCTTGGAGCTCGAACGGCTTGGTGAGGTAGTCGTCGGCGCCGAGCCCGAACCCGGTGGCCTTATCGTCGAGCCGGTCGGCCGCGGTGAGCATCAGAATCGGCATGCCGCTGCCGGAGGCGACGATGCGGTTGGCGATCTCGTCACCGGAGGGTCCGGGGATATCGCGGTCGAGGACGGCGATGTCGTAGGCGTTGACGCTCAGCAGCTCCAGAGCGGTGGCGCCGTCACCAGCGACGTCCGCCGCGATCGCCTCCAGGCGTAGGCCATCGCGGATGGCTTCTGCCATATAGGGCTCGTCCTCAACGATCAACACACGCATGCTCTAGATGCTGACAGCCGGAACATATCGTCGGCATATCGGAAACCACATACGTGCTGGCGACACGAGGCGGGCTTGACTGGAGCCATGGCCTACAGCCAACCAGCACGAACTGCCACCCGCTGGAGCCGACCGACTGTGTACCGCGCGCGGCGCCGGGCCCTGCTGCTCGGCGTCGTCGTAGTCCTGCTTCTCGCTTCTACGGCTGGCCAGCTCCTGAACGACACGGGCCACGTGCGCATGCCGACGGTTCGCAAGCGCAACGACCCGCACCGCACCGACGTGCCGGCGGTCGGCTGGCCGCTGCAGGGGCAGGCGGCGATCGTGCTCGGCAATGGCGGGCCAGCGGCGAGCCCGCACCAGCAGTCGGCACCGATTGCCAGCCTGGCAAAGGTGATGACTGCCTACCTGACCCTCGAGCGGTACCCGCTGAGCGGCGCACAGGACGGGTTCACGATCACGATCACCGCGACCCAGGTGCAGGACGAGGCCCAAGACACTGCCGACAACCAGTCGGGCGTCGCGGTGGCGGCTGGCGAGCAGCTGACCGAGCGCCAGCTGCTCGAGGCGCTGCTGATCCCCTCCGGCAACAACATCGCCCGGATCCTCGCTGCCCAGGTCGCCGGCAGCGAAACCAACTTCGTTGCCGCGATGAACGTCGAGGCGCGCACGCTCGGGATGGACCACACGACCTACACCGATCCCAGCGGATTCGACCGGAGTACGGTCTCCACCGCCGCCGACCAGCTGCGCGTCTTCCAGGAGGCGATGCGCTTCAAGGTCTTCCGCCAGATCGCCTCGATGGCTAGCGTGACGCTGCCGGTCGCCGGCACGCTCACCAACTTCAACCCCCTGATCGCCGACGGGTACGACGGCAAGACCGGGTCGGACTCCGCGGCGGGAGGGTGCCTGGCGTTCTTCACCCAGGTGACCGTTGCCGGTCACGGGCTGACCGCGGTCGGCGTGGTGATGGGGCAGGGGCAGGGCAGTGACACGTCGGCGATCCTCACCGCCGCCGGGGAGGCCGCCCGGCAGTTGGTTCAACTCTGTCGTCCCGGCCGCGGGCGGGCCAACGACAGCCGCGTCTCCCGGGGGCTGGTGGCCGAGGACGAGACGCCGGCAGCCATGATGGCCACCTGCGGCTACTCGCTACCGGTCGTCGCTCGGCGCAGCACGCAATCACTACTCGCGCGAGAACTATGAGTAGGACACTGCGGCCCCTGGCCGACCGCGCTCCTGATCGAGGCATGCCGCCGGCGCGGCTGCAGAGGTGGCTAAACGCCATGATCGTCGCAGCCGTCCTTGACCGGGTTCGCGATGAGGGCGGCGAGCCCATCTTCCTGCTCAAGGGCGGTCTGGCGCTGGAGCTGCGTCTGCGGCTGCGAGCCCGGGCGGGATTGCCAGTCGAGTGGGGTGGGCACTACAGGTGTGATCGGGGCCGAAACCGGCGGCGTCGAATGTCTGGTGAGCTGTACCATCACCTCCGTGATGGCGACACAGCGGCCAGATGAGCCTTGTCTCTGGCGCCTCGCGAAGCTGGGGGTGTTGTTGCGCGGGTTGGGGTATCGGCCAGGCGCTGGCGTGCTTCAACCGCCACAGTCTGGAGGAGCGTCGTCGTCAGATGTGGCGCGGCCCTAGCCGATGAGATTTGGTCTCTTCTGCTCGGCGCAGGCCAGCCGCGATGATCTTCCTCCCGAGACCGGCCAAGGCTTCCGCGACTATCTCGACTTCAATGTCGAAGCTGAGGAGCTCGGCTTTCATTCGAGCTTTCTGGTCGAGCATCACTTCACCGGTTGGAACCAGGTCTCCGCCACGCTGATGCTGCTCACTTGCCTTGCCATGCGCACCACCAGATTGCGCCTCGGCTCGGCGGTGATGGTGCTGCCCTGGCACAACCCGGTCCTGCTTGCGGAGGAGGCGGCAACGCTAGATCTCGTGTCCGGCGGGCGGCTCGACTTCGGTGTCGGGAAGGGCTACAGGCACAGCGAGTTCAACGGCTTCCAAGTCCCGCCGGAGGAGGCGGAGGCACGCTTTGAGGAGGCCGTTGCGGTCATCACACGATGCTGGCTCGAGCGTTCCCGCTTCTCGCACCGAGGCCGCTTCTGGCGCTTTGAGGACATCGTGGTCGAGCCGCCGCCGGCGCAACGACCACACCCGCCGTTCTGGATGGCCGCCGGGAGCCCTCCATCGATCCGCAAAGCGGCCGAGCGTGGCTTCAACCTCATGCTCGACCAGTACGCGTCCCCCGAGCAGATCGGCGAGCGCATTGCGCTGTACCGCGCCGAGCGTGAAGCGCACGGTCAACCCTTCGATCCGATGGGGGTCGCGGTTGCGCGCCAACTGTACGTGGCGAAGGATCGGACGGACGCCGAGGCCGCTCTGACTCGTCAAGCCAAGTACACCCAGCGCACGGTCAGTGTGTCCCGCTCGCCTGCACGTAAGGGCGGCTCGCATGTGCTCGCCTATACGAGCAAGAGCGGCGGCACCGAGGAGCACGCGCTCTATGGAACGCCTGAGGAAATCTGCGCCAAGCTGGCGGCACTGAATGATGCCGGCGCTCGCTATGTCTTGCTCCAGGTGCTTGGCGGCAAGGAGCAGCTGCGACGGTTCGCGCAGGAGGTCATGCCGGCGTTCTCCGCGACAGAAGACAGCGAGCGCAACGCCGGGTAGTCCTGTACAGGCGCGGCACGCTACGTTGCCAGTGACCACCAAGAAACTGGGCATTGGAGCCGTTCGCCTAGCGTCAGGAAAAGTGGAGGCCAGGGGAAGAAGATCAGGCCCTCGCACCCGGGTTGAGGCTCGCGGCGGACCTGCGTGACCACGCGGTCATACGGGCTGCCACAGCTCGACCCCGATTGCCCTCAGGATCGGTGACCCAGCCGAATCGACCGACACCCTCCATGTCCTGCGTCTCCTCGGCTACCTCCGCTCCCTTGGCCCGCAACTGCGCGAGCATCGCATCCAGGTCGCGGACCCGGAAGTTGAGCATGGTTTGCTGGGCGCGGGACCCGAAGTAGTCGGTCTTGGACTCGAACGCAGCAAACACCGTCGGCTCGGCTCCCTGACGCCACAGGCCGTTCTCGTCGGCGTCCAAACCGAGGCAATCGCGGTACCATGCGCTCAGGGTCGTAGGGTCGGCGGCCCTGATGAAGTAACCACCGATTCCAAGTACACGTTGCATGACGCTATCTTCCCAGGACGGCGATTGCCACGTCCGACGGGATCATGAAACATCCTAAGTCCTTCGGAGGAACAGGGTGAGCGATACGAGCACCGGACAGGGCAAGGTCGTCGTGAACAGGTGCATGTCGCTCGATGGCTTCATCGCCGCTGCCGGCCATGTGATGGACTGGGGCGCTGGTCGCCAGCTCGCCGACTTCGTCGGCCCTGACGAGTTCCACGAGATCGCGGCGGCCACAGGCGCCATGCTCGTCGGCCGGCGGACATCCGACGTCGGGGACAGGATGGAGGCCGAGAAACCGGGCAGCGTTGACTACCCCTTTTCCGGACCCATATTCGTACTCACCCATCGGCCACCCGAGCCACAGAATCCGGGCATCACATACCTCACCGGTGACATCGGAGAGGCGGTCGCCACGGCGCGCAGCGCCGCGGGCGCCAAGAACGTGGAGATCCTCGGCGCCGATGTGGCCGCCCAGTGCCTGCAGCGGGGCCTTGTTGACGAGATCCTGGTGTACGTACTGCCGGTACTGCTCGGCGACGGCGTCCGCTTCTCGCCGCCGAGCCTTCCCCGGATCGACCTGGAACCAGTCAGCGCCACGCGGTCGCGCAGCGTCACCATTCTCCGGTTCCGGGTCCGCACGTAATCGCTGCGTAGCGCTCCGCCGCTTGCGACCTGCCCGCCGCTTCGCCCGGCCTCCGGGTGGACGTGATCGAGGCTCGTGGAGACGATGAGATACACGGATGGACCTGTCCGGCCTTCAAGTTCGGGTGGTATGGGAAGTCATCTGGGTAAAGCTCGGAGCGGGCTGCCTCGTCCTCGTGAGTGGGAGCTGCCGTTGGCCGGTGCGTGCGGAGCCTTATATATTAGGTTTTGCTAAAATGATGTTTGTGCCTCGAAGACAGGCCAGTCAAGATGTCTTTCACGCGATCGCCGATGGCAATCGCCGTGTGCTGATCGACTTGATGGAGCCAGGGCCCCGCGCCGTGGGTGAGCTCGTGCTTGCGTCAGGGATGTCCTACTCTGCGACTTCTCAGCATCTGGCGATCCTGCGACGGGCCGGGCTTGTGAGTAGCGAGGCCTCCGGACGGCGTCGCATCTATCGGCTTCGCCCAGTGGGACTACGAGAGGTCTACGACTGGTCAGGTCAATACCGCGAGTTCTGGCGCGGTCGGCTCGATGCGCTGGGCGACCTTCTCGGCGAGCAGCCATGAGGCTCGATATCTCGATGGAGGAGCTGTTCCCGGTCCCCATCGATCGTGTCTGGCACGCCTTGACCGATCCGGGCATGATCGAGCGCTGGCTGATGAGGCCGGATGGTTATGAGGCGAAGGTCGGGGCGCGTTTCACACTTCGCGAGGTCATGCGTGCGGATTGCCGTGGCGAGGTCGAATGCGAGGTGCTCGAGCTCTCACCGCCGAATCGCATGGTCTGGTCCTGGCGCGGTGCGGCGGATCCCGCAACGACGCGCCTGGTCATCGACCTGGAAGCCGACGAGCGAGGAACTCGCCTGACGCTGCGGCACACCGGTGAGTCCGACGAGCGCACCGTCAGAGGTACCACCGGTGGATGGACGGACAAGCTCGGAGCACTCGCTGGACTGCTCACCACAAAAGGAGGCAATGGGAATGACTGAGCCGCTACACACCGTCCGGTTCCCGGGCGAGAGCGATGAGTATCGGCGGGCCCGCGACGATCTGCTGCAGGCAGAGATCGACCTGCGCCGGCGCACCGAGGCGGTTGCAGCCAAGCGGCGCGCCCTGCCCTTGGGCGGAGCCGTGCAGGAGGACTACCGCTTCGAGGAGGTCGCCGAGGGCGGTGGCGAGGTGAGGTTCTCTGAACTCTTGCAGGCTGGCAAGGATACGCTCGTCGTCTACAGCTTCATGTTCCCGCGCTCGCCGGGCGACACCCGGCCGGGGCCGGCTGGCGAGACGGGCAAGCTGCCGCTCGCAGAGACTCCGTGTGCGTCCTGCACGTCGATTCTCGACTCGCTCGACGGCGCGGCTGCCCACCTCGACCAACGGCTCAGCCTTGTCGTGGTCGCGAAGTCAGATCCGCAGCGAATTCGCACCTTCGCAGACGAGCGTGGGTGGCGAAACCTGCGCCTGCTTTCCTCCCAGAACAACGCCTACAACCGCGACTACCAAGCCGAAAACGCGGAAGGCAACCAGATCCCCATTCTGAACGTGTTCGTACGCGATAGCGAGGAACTTCGTCATGCATGGGCCACCGAGCTCATGTTCGCGCCGCGCGAGCAAGGCGAGGACGCTCGGCACGTAGACTCCATTTGGCCGATCTGGAACGTGCTAGACATGACCCCGCAAGGGCGCGGAGGAGAGGGGGCGTTTCCCCAGTTGCGGTATGGCTGAGAGTATGGAACGGAAACCTCTGGCTGCGCATTCGTCAACGGTATTCGGGCGCCTCGGCAGGCAAACGGCGCTCGCTGGAGCGTTGCTCACACTCGCCGCCGCCGCGTGGGTCGCGACCGATCTGAGGATGGCCGGCATGGACGGCGGCCCGGGAACGAACCCAGGTGCCTTCGGCTTCTTCGTCAGCACCTGGGTTGTGATGATGGCCGCGATGATGCTGCCCACGATCACGCCGATGATCCTTGAGTATCGCTCCCTCCAGCATGAGCGACGCGGTCACAGCGCAAGCGCGAACCCCGGGGAGGTAGGCCTGTTCGTCGCCGGCTACCTCGTCGTCTGGGTTGCGGCTGGACTCCTCGGCTATGCGCTGCTCGAGGCTGGTCGCTCCCTCGACGGTGGGCTCTTCGCGTGGGGTCGGGCCGGGCGCTTTACCGCCGCGGGCGTGCTCCTAGCGGCCGCGCTCTACCAGCTCACGCCGTCCAAGAACGCATGCCTGGGCAGATGCCGAAGCCGGCGTGCGTTTCTCCTGGAAGGCTGGCGCGACGGTCGCGACGGCGCGCTGCGCATTGGGATGGAGCATGGCGCCTGGTGCCTGGGCTGCTGCTGGGCGTTGATGGCCGCACTGTTCGCGCTGGGAGCCATGAGCGTCGGGTGGATGGCGCTGATCTCCGTACTGATCGCGGCCGAGAGGCTGCTGCCGTGGCGCGCCGTGGCCACCACCGGCGTTGCGTCGCTACTCGCCGCGGTCGCGATCGGTGTGGCCGCGGCGCCCGCACGAGTGCCCATGCTCACGATTCCCCAC
Source organism: uncultured Solirubrobacterales bacterium (assembly GCA_963718425.1). GTDB lineage: Bacteria > Actinomycetota > Thermoleophilia > Solirubrobacterales > Solirubrobacteraceae > Palsa-744. The sequence continues at coordinate 225,676 of CAVQZJ010000015.1, read as the reverse complement.
AGCGGCGCGACGATGCAAATGATGGGCACTTCGCCGACGCCTACACGGATGGAGCCCCACACTGGCTCCATGTCGCACTAACAGCCGACGGTGGCAAATTCTCAGCAGTCGCGTAACGCCGATAGGTGGTGACCGCGCGCCCATCCAACGACCGCTGTCACGACGCGATCGCGAGACGCTGCACGGTCCGGCCAGTTGGCTACTCCGCCCGCCCGGCACATAGCTTCGGTGCTCCTTACTTTTCCGTGCGGGTGTCCAGAAGGGCCCGTTCGCCGAACCATGCTCCCTTCCTCCAGTCGCCGGGGCAGGTGACGTCTATGACACGGGTGTGGCGTTGTATTCGTCGTCGGTGACATGTTCGCCCCAGGTGACGGGGCCGCCGGAGTCGTCGGTCTCTTGGATGGCGAGGTGTGCCATGAAGCGTGTTGGGGCGGCGCCATGCCAGTGGTTCTCGCCGGGCTCAAAGAACACCCGGTCACCAGGGCGGATGACTTCTACCAGCCCACCTTGGCGCTGACAGAGACCGATGCCCTCGGTGACGTAGATGGTCTGGCCGAGCGGATGGGTGTGCCAGGCGGTACGCGCGCCGGGGGTGAAGTGGACAAGGTTGGCCTGTGCCCGATTGGGGGCGGGCGCGGCGGCGACCGTGTCGATGTAGACGGCTCCGGTGAACCAGTCGCTCGGCCCGGTTATGGTCTCTATGGAGCTCTTGGTGATCTGCATGGTCTTCTCCCTGATTGCGTTGTGAGGGAACGGTCCTACTCTCACTGAAGTGTCAGGCTGGATTGTCGTTATCGGCTATGGGTCCCGGCTTTTTAGGAGCAGGTCGTGTATCCACCAAGTCGCAGCCATTGTCGGGATCTGTCACAAACGTGAGCCTCGTGCAAGGTATTGGTAGTGGGCTCACACGAAGATCGGCGAGATGACGACGAGTTGTTGCTCGCTACGGCCACCGGCGATGGCGCCGCCTTCTCGGTGTTCTATGGTCGGCATATTGCCGAGGTGCTGGCGTTTCTTTTGCATCGGGTGGGCTCTGAGGATGTTGCGGCGGACCTGGCTGGCGAGACGTTTGCAGCTGCGTTGTTGGCTTGCGGGCGTTACCGGGCGGCCGAGGCGCCGGCGGTGGCGTGGCTGCTCGGGATAGCACACAACAAGCTGCGTGAGAGCGCGAGGCGCGGGAGCGTCGAGGTCGAAGCCCGGCAGCGGTTGGGGATCCCGGCGATAGCGTTCGACGACGAAGACATGCTGCGTGTGCAGGAGCTGGCGAGCGTGGGCGAGACGGCATTGGAGCTGCTCGATCGGCTTCCCGCAGCCCAGCGGGACGCAGTTCGCGGACGAGTCATCGACGAGCTTGACTACGAGCGGCTCGCACTGGAGCTCGGGCATTCCCAGCAGGTGGTCCGCCAGCACGTAAGTCGAGGACTTCGACGACTGCGAATACTGATGGAGGAGAAGCAATGAACGATCACCTCGGCCAATTGCGGCAGGCGTTGAGTGACGCCGCCACGCGTGAGTATGGCGCTCATGCCCGCAGCCTCGGGGCACAGCAGGAAGCGAACGGCCCTGCGGGCGACCCCGGCTCCGAGCCCCGACGCGCGCGGGTGCAATCGTCGCGTCGCTGGCCTCCGGTCGCGTTGGCGACCTTTGTGTTGGCGATCGGTGCGACCACTGCGGCTGCAATCGTGGTGCTCGTCGATCGCGGCTCAGCACCTTTGAGTGGGAGCGTACCCAGCCTGGGTGCTCTTCATTACGACGTGCCCCTGACGCCGGACCTTGAGGCCGGCCACGCCGGTTGGTGCAGTGACCCGCGCTTCTCGATCAGCCGCGTCCGGTCGCCCTATGCGGGTGGAGGGACATGTGCGCCGTCGTATCGGCCGGGCACGCCGATCTTGTTGGCGGGTGGGGAGCCGATCAGCAACGCGGAGAACCTCTTGAAATCATCCCACACACCGATGACGGCGCGGCAGGGCCACATGGAGCTGTTCTGGGCGATCGTCACCTCGCGCGCGGTAGCTGTGCGCCTGAGCCCCGGTCATGTCATAGCCGCGCGGCGCGACAGCCGGTTGCCGTCTGGGTGGAAGGCGGTGATCGCGTTCGTGTCCGGGCAGATCGACCCGGTGGCGTTGGATAGCGCCGGCCGCGTGATTCACGAACCACCGGGCGGCGGGCTGCCGACGACTACACGCGCTACCGCACGCCCCATCGAGCCTGGCACCCACGCCACGTCGAGCCCGTGCTCGATCCACGCACCGCGCCTCCCAAATGTGACGGCCTCTTGGGGCGTTCTCGCAACAAGTGTGCCGACGCTGGGCTCAAGCGTGACTGGAAACGTGCTCTTCAGCTGTGCGCGCAGCTGGTATTCGATCAAGGGCTACACCGAAGCGCCCTCGGCCGCGATCCTCCTCGGCGCTCGAGACCCGCGTCGCGCGGCGCCTGCACTGCCCGGTCTCAGATCGACTGGGCGTTCCGGGGTCTTCATCGAGGACGGAGGGGCGGACGGACCGCTGCTGGCCACACGCGTCGGCCGCGCATGGCTGGTCGTGCAAGGACCATCCACCTCGATAGACGCAATGCTGCTTGGCGCATTGCGCGCCGAAGGCACGGCTGTCGGTCCTGCCGGCCAAAGATGAGGAAGGGCCCGGGTTAGGCGCGGCTCCGGTGTCGCTTGCCGAGAGTCGATAGTCGTCGACGATCCTGGCCCCCAAAACCGCTCGCCACCTGCTCGGGTGAGGCGCTTCTAAGCGCTCTGGCTCTGCGCTGGGATCCTGACGCTATTTCGCCGGACGGTCACAGGTCGGCAGGTTCCTGCGTCAATGTCCTCATGGAGCCGATCCCCGCGATAGGCGAGTTGACCGATCGACAGCTACTGGAGCGAGCGCGAACCGGTGAGGCGGAGTGCTTTGGTGAGTTCTATCGTCGTCGCCACGGCGCAATCCTTGCCTTCCTGCGTCCCCGTGTCGGGAGTTCAGAACTAGCGGCCGATCTAATGTGCGAGACGTTTGCGGCCGCGCTCATCGCTGTTCACGAGTCTGACCGTGAGCTGCCGCGGGAGCCGATCGCGTGGCTGGTAACGATTGCGCGCAACGAGCTGTTGGATGCACGGCGACGTGGCAAGGTTGCCGACGACGCTCGGCGTCGGCTCGCGCTTGAGCCGGTATCGCTCGCCGACAAGGATCTAGTCGCCGTGGAGGACTTGGCGGCCGACGCGGACCTGTTTGCGCAACTCGCGGACGAACTTTCACCGGATCAGCTTCATGCCCTGACTGCCCACCTGTTCGATGAGCGCGACTACCCAGAGATCGCACACGAGCTCGGGTGCTCGCAGGCCGTGGTGCGCAAGCGGGTCAGTCGAGCCCTGACAGTCCTACGAGCCAACCGAGGAGCAACCTCATGAGCAGCTTCCTGGATCAATTCGAGAAGTCGCTCGTACGTGCGTCACGTATGCTCTACGAGCAGCACGCCGCCAGCGCCCGCGCCAAAACGGCGAGCACGAGGACCGCCCAACGCCGGTCGTTCCTGGGAGTACGTTTGCATCGCCGTGGGCTGCGTATCGCCGCGGGTGCACTCTTGGTCGGGACATTGGCGGCCGCGGGTGCATCCGTGCTCGGGCCAACCCGCAATCCGGCGGAAATCACACAAATCGATTGCGGTGAAGGAACGACGGTGGCGAACGTGACAGGAGAACCTGTGCGCGACTGCGCGACCTTGTGGCGGTCGATTTACCACCGGCCAGCGCCCCCTCTGGTCGCGTGGATCTATGAAACAGGTGGCGCCGTCGTGGTGACTCCCGCCGGTCATCCACCGTCTGGCCGTGGGTGGCGACCCCTGCCGAGCGGCTGGAGAGCCGATTCGGCCGTGCTGCAGCTGAGTATGCAGCTCGAAGACATAACGACCGGCATCCAAACGCGCTCATGCTGGTCAGCGTCTACCGCCACCGCGCTCGTCACTTCGATCCTGCGCGCTGACGGTCTGCGCACCTGGCACGTTCGCGTCAAGACCGAAAGGGCAAACAGCGCGCATGCAACCTGTCTGACCGTTTCGGCGGTCACGGGCGCCGCGGCGCGGTCGGTCCTGCTGGTAGAGCGACCAGAGCAGGAGCCTCCCGGATGGTCGCGCCCATTTCCGAGTGGACCCATCGAACATACGCGTCTCACCTCCGCGGAGACTCACGTCAACAGCGCACTGGCAGCTGATGGCCATTGTGCGAGCGTCGCGCAGGCCGCGACACTTTGGCGCTCGACTGCCCGAGCGACAGGTATCCCCGACGCGAGGTACGTCCTCTTCACTCAGGCAACCGGACACAAAGCCACCGCCGGCTGCGCTCGCGTATTGGTCAATGCTCCTGGAGGTGGCGGCCCGGCCAGCGTATATGCCGCAGACCTGCCATAGAAGCAAAGACGTCGTCTTCTGCGAGGTTGGAATGGCCACAGGGACGGGAGTCATACCCTCGATATCCCTTGTCTTGGCGCCCGGACCTCGCGAGGAGCGGGCATGCAGTCCGAGGCGAGTTCTTCGGTCCAAAACGACGGTGGTGCACAGTTGCAGACAGCGAACCTCCACGAGCTGCATAGCGACCGGGGTGGGCGGCGCGTGGGGTGCCGCCCACCCGCTGGTGCGGCAGAGGGTCGAGTCCGCTCACGCGGCCTGACCGGCGGGCTGGCTCTGGGCAACCCACTTGCTCACCCACTCGCCGGAGATCTGACGTGTGGTGGCGTTGATGCGGTTCCATGCGTTGATTGCCGCGATCGACACGACGAGCGCGGCGAGCGCTGGCTCCGTGAAATGCAGAGCGGCCTCCTCCCAGACCTCGTCCGAGACGGGGTCAGGGCGGTCGGCAAGACGTGTCGCGGCCTCCGTCAGCGCGAGCGCGGCGCGCTCCGCGTCCGTGAAGTAAGGGGCCTCGCGCCACGTGGCGACGGAGAAGATGCGCTCGTCGCTCTCGCCGGCCGCCTTCAGCTCACGGGCGTGCATGTCCACGCACACCGCGCAGCCGTTGATCTGGCTGGCGCGCAACTCGATGAGGTAATGCGTCGTCTCGGGCAAACCGGACTGCTTCGCCGCCTTCGCGAGTCGCTGCAGCGCCTGCATGGCGCCCGGGACTGTCATAGCTGGGTTCTCGATACGGGCTTGCATTGGTTTTCCTCCGGATGTGGGGTTTGAGGTTGACCCCGGGCTCACCGATGCCGGACTCCGGGGTCATCTCATTGACACGAGGCGGCGCATGTATGTGACAGCGCACCCACGATCAGCTGTCTCCTCACGTCTCCACGAACGGGCGCACCTCGGGTCACGCCACCCATCCGGGCTGCAGGAATCCGGGAAGCGAGGTCAATCGCGAGCGTCGAGGTCCTCCGCTTCGTAGAGCAGATACCCGTGGGTGGCCTTTCTTGAACGGGGCGAGCGGTCCATCGAGGAGCCTCGCTCTCGCCGTCGTTTACCAGCACGTCGTCGCGGTGTCCGATGGTTGCGGCCGCCCGCCGGAGCGATGCCGGGCGGCCGGTTGATCGCCTTGGGTCAGGAGAGAGAGTCGATCGCCGCGGGGTTCTTGGCTGCCCAGTTTTGGAGGAAGTCCTCGGTCGCGGCGACGTCGAGTGGCCGTGCGAAGAGGAAGCCCTGTCCTGAGTCACAGTGCTCGTCTCTGAGCAGGTCGAGCTCTCCTGGCCGCTCGATACCCTCGGCGAGCGTCTCTATCGATAGATCCTTGCCCAGCTGCACAAGGGTGTGGATCAATGTCCCGCCTTCGTGACTGTGCGTGAGCCCTGAGATAAACGAGCGATCGATCTTCAGCGCATCGACAGGGAACTTTTGCAGGTGAGCCAGCGAGGAGTAACCGGTGCCGAAGTCGTCGATAGCGATCCGCACGCCGAGCTTCTTCACAGCGGTGAGGCGCCGGGCGGTCTCCTGCACGTTTCGCATCAGTGTCGTCTCGGTGATCTCGATCGTCAGCGCCGAGGGTTCAAGGCCAGTGTTGGATAGGGCTTCCCGAACGTCGGCTATGAAGTCGTCGGTGTCGAGCTGACGCCCAGAGACGTTGACTGCCATGTTGATCGGATACCCAGCGTCGCGCCACGTCGCCCCCTGCCGGCAAGCCTCGTGCAGAACCCACTTGCCGATGTTGACGATGAGTCCCGTCTCCTCGAGCAGGGGGATGAAGTCATTCGGTTGTACGACTCCGCGTGTCGAGCTGTGCCAGCGGATCAGCGCCTCGAGGCCGGTGGGGCTCATGTCCCTGAGGTTGAAAGTGGGCTGGTAGACGAGCACGAACTCGTCGTTTTCGATCGCCTGGCGCAGGTCCATCTCGAGCTTCATGCGGCCCTGAACCGCGTCCTGCATCCCCGACTCGAACTCAACGTAGCGGTTCTTGCCGTCCCACTTAGCTCGGTACATCGCGATGTCCGCATCGCGCAGCAGGTCTGCGGGAGAAGTGCGATCCCCCACGGCGATCCCGACGCTCGCGGTCACCGTCAACGGTGTCTGCGGGTGAGACTCGAGCGTAAAGGGCTCCATCAGCGCGGACAGCAAACGTTCGGCGACGAGGTCCGGGCCGGCGGCCAGTGAGAGATCCTCGGCGATCACCACAAACTCATCGCCACCCAGACGACCGAGGGTGTCAGTAGCCCGCACGATGGCATCCAACCGGGCGGCGACAGCCTTCAATAGTTCATCCCCGGCGTTGTGTCCGAGGGTGTCGTTGATGCTCTTGAAGTTGTCGAGGTCGATGAATAGCGCCGCTACGGGAGTGTGATCACGACGGGAGCGCGCAAGCATCTGCTCGATGCGATCCAAGATCAATGTCCGGTTGGGAAGACCAGTGAGAGGGTCGTGGGTTGCGAGGAATGCGAGTTGCTCATCCGCGGATTGGCGCTCTGTCTCAAATGACTCGCACATCCGCACGAGCGTCACCTTGAGACTGCGCTGCAGCATCGCCATGGCTCGCGCGAGCACGTCCGGTCCGAGTGTCAATTGCGTGGCGAGCTCTTTCACGATGTCTTCCGCCGCATCGCACCAACGCAAGCAGCGCTTGGTGACCTCGTTCAGCGGCGCGGCGCGCTGAGCCGCGAGCTGTCCAAAGATCTGCCAAGACTCTTGGCCCACCTCGCGCGCCACCTCGACGCCCTCACCCGCCATCCATCTGGCGACCGCGACCGTCGAGACGGCACCGACCCGCTCAAAGCTCTCCTCGACGGTCTCATCCAGGACTTGACCGGATTCCTTGGTCCGTTGGAGCATGCCCGCGACGACATCGACGGTGCGCTCGTTCAACGCCTGACCAAGACGACGAAGGTCACCGTCGAGACATTCCAAAGCGGCCGGCGGCGAGGAAGTCGCCGGCCGGGCGCGTGCGTCATCGACTGCAGGGCTTACCGGCAAAACCGAAGTCATGTGCCCCCATCGGCAAACCGCACGGATTTCTAGAGGCAAGCGCGAAGCTGCACAGTGGGATGCACTCGACTGCCTCCCTAAGAAGGTCCGGGAGCCTCCCAGGGTGTTCCAGGATGCGCATTGCGTGGACGCGCCTGGACGCTAGCCACCATGAAACGGTGACGCGTGGGTTTCAGGTGGCTCGGTGACCGTTGCTTCCCCGACGATCACCGATTCGTGGGGAGAGGTAGCGGATGGGCCTTCGGGGTTTATGAAGCGCACTTGGATTGCCTGCGTGAGACCGCACTTGGGCGCGAACCGGAATAGGTGATCGAGCTTGATCTGAACTCTTTGACCCTGGCGGATATCTCTTTCCAGAAGCAGGCCACTGCCCCCGTCACCACCGCAATCTGACGGCGCAGGCTCGATCACTTCGTAGAGCTGGTGAGCGCTTCTCACCGAGTATGGGGCGGTAAATTCCAACTCGGCGCTGTCGATCGATCTGCGTCGAGTGTCCAGGGTGACGCGCAGCGGCTGGTGCAGGCTGCGCGTGGGGTTGATTGTGCTGGAGGGTGCCAGAGCGGCCCTCGGACAGGGCATGGTCACCTTCGCGCCTACCCCGTCGACGCAGACAAGCTCACCGAACTTGTAGGTGATGGCGCTGAGTGCTCCCAATGGGCTCGGGCGGCGCTTGCCCAGGCTGCCGTACGCAATCGAGTAGTCGCCGTTGGAGGCCGGCCGGTGGACACGCTGAACGATCAGGTAGGCGCCAGTGCCTGACGCCACCGGTTCAGTCCCGAGTCCGTGTTGGGTGCGGTAGGTGATGGCGAGCGCGTGCTGTCCGAGTAGTCCAAAGGAGACTTCTCGCCGATCCTCTGTGGGCGAGGCCGTGTGGTTTTGTGTGACAGCTGCGCTGCGATCAATGTTCGACAAGCCACTGAGGGTCTGCCCTGTCAGCACGCAGGCCCCATTGCTGCTCGGGGTGGTCGGACTATCGCTGGGCAGCGCATCTGGCGGCAGGGGATGAAAGCGCCGATCGTCATTGAACGCCCCGTCGATCCCGAGCTCACCTAGCCGCCCGCCGTGTAGGCGTCCAATCTGGACACAGACCGCGCCTCTGGTCGTGTGCACGATCTGCATACCCCATGCCGGACCGCCTTCCGGGTCGGGCACTTTTAGGGAAAGTAGACGCGAGCCCCCAGGGGCGGGGACGCCCTCATAGGCGTGCGGGTTGAGCGAGCTTCTTGGCTTCACCGGACTGCCGTTGAGCAGACCGCTTGCCGCCAGCGCAATCGTCGCGCTCGCTAGCGCAGGGACGAGAATCAGCGCCGCCACGCGTAGGCGCCGATGGCGCCGCGCCTTTGCGGTGGCCGAGCGCGGAATGACACTCTGCCGGCGGGCGACCGTCAGGATCTGCTCTCCTAGAGCCTTGTACGGGTTGGTCATGGGGTCTCCTTGACGATTCGCTTGAGCGCAGCCAGGCCGCGAGAAACGCGCTTTCGGACGACCTGCTCTGAGCACCCGATCCGCTCGGCGATGGCGGCGTAAGGCTCCTCGGCGATGATTCGCCGCTCGATGGCCTCCCGCTGCTCGATCGGCAGTTTGGCCAGCGCGCTCTGGAGCTCGGACTGGCTTTCGCGCTCCATCAGCTCAAGCTGCTCGTCATCCAGAGCGATGCGCTCAAAACCTAGGCGGCGGCGGGACTCGGCGGCGACTCCTCCACGGCGAATCGCGTCGAGCAGCAGATGGTGAGCGATACCCAGCAGCCACCCGACCGCCGAGCCGCGGCTCGGATCAAACTGCTCCCGGCGCTCCAGTGCGCGGGCGAAGGTCTCCGCCACGAGGTCAAACACGACATCCGGCCGTGACCTCAAACGGCGCGACAGATAGGCGCGCACCAGCATGTATCGCCGCTCGTACAACAGCGCGAAGTCCTGCGCGTCTCCACCGACCAGCAGATCCTCATCGCTCGATTCGCTTGGCATCTACAACCAATACGTGCAGGATCCGTCGCTGTGACCGCCGCCTGAGGTGGGGCTCGGCACGGCTGTATGAGCTGCGGCGATCCGACTATCGCTTGGCGGGCAGCGACCGCGCATATGCGACACCGCGAGAGACCCACCGCTCGAGTTGGCGCTTGGTGCGTAGGCCCTCCACGTCAACCCGCAGCCATCCCTGCATCGTGCGCCCACGCATCTGAAAGGGATGGGCATGCGGCTTCTGCAGCAGGTCGTCGGTTTCGTCCGGATCCACACGCAGTAGCAGACCGCCCTGGCCGCTCGCGCTCACCGACATGTTGCCGTTGAGCAGGAACGCCAAGCCCCCGAACATGCGCTTCTCGACTATCCCGTCCTTCGTGAGGATGAGCTCTCGTATGCGGTTGGCGAGATCCTCGTCATATGGCATGCGCCCATTATCTCCAGCCGGCCGGGCGAGATGTGTGAACAACGTGGCCTTCGCGTCGCCCCGAGGCAATCACGCCTGAAGAGAATCCTTTTCGCGACCGTGAGCCTCTCATTTCCACATCGACAACCTGGGTTGAACAGAAGGGGAGGCTCTGCATGACCACGGCCATTAATCTCATCGCCGCCACGATAGTCGCGTGTAGGCGCATAGCGCTCAACACACGCGCCGGCTTTTCTGGAGTGCTCTTCGCAGCCGGATTGGCGGCGATCGGGATCCTTCTCGGCGTGCCGGCGATGGCGGGAGCCACCCCGACGGCGGCCACACTTTGGCTCAAGGGTGTACCGATTCCAGTCAATCCAAGCGCCCCAAACAGCCCAGTCTACCCCGGCACCGGCGATGTCCTCGGTGCTGGTACCGCTGTGGAAGGCGAATTGAAAATCAGCGGCACCGAATACGGCGGCTTCCCGCCGCCGCTGACACATGTCACGTTCTTCGCGCCAGCCGGCACAAAGCTGCACCCGCAAGGGTTCGTTACCTGCCCGGACGCGACGCTTGAAAGCCACGAAGTGTCTAAATGCCCGAAGCGGTCGGTCGCGAGTCCGATCGGCTCGGTGTCCGGCGTCGTGAGCTTCGGCGGCACCCGCGTTCACGAGCATCTCACCCTGCAGGTGTTCTTCGCTCCCGGCGGAGAACTTGCATTCTTCGCCGAAGGCGTAACCCCCGCCTTGGTCGAAGTCCTCGGCAAAGTCAGCTTCACTACCGCCGGGGGCTTGTTTGGGCCCGAGTTCCAGGCGGCCGTGCCGCTCGTGGAGACGGTTCCCGAAGCACCCTACGGGGTCGTGGAATCCGTGCGGCTCAAGATCGGTGCTGCCTTCAAGCAGGGCAAGAAACTGATCTCCTATATCGATCTTCCGAAGAAGTGCCCCAAGGGCGGCTTCCCGGTACGTGGCGAACTTAAGTTCCTCATTGGAGAATCAGTCACGATCAACACCACGATGCCGTGTCCCAGGAGATAGTCCCATGACGATGAACGGCACTTCGTGGTCGTGGCCCGCCGAGCAGATCGTCAGCGCCGCCCAACAGGGTGACCAGCGCGCGATCGCGACACTCCTGGACGGCTCACACGCACACGTACAGCGCTTTGCGCACACTCTCTGCTCAACGCCCGAGGACGCCGAGGAGGCGGCGCAGGAGGCCCTGATCATCCTCTATCGCAAGATCGGCACGTTGCGCGCCGTCGCGGCGCTCGCGTCATGGATGTTTCAAATCGTGCGCAACGAGTGCATCCGCCGCTCGCGGCTCTCGCTACACAGACCGACATCCTCCACCATGGTTGAACTCTCCGCCGAAGACGCCGCACTCGCGCGCCTGGAGGTCGAGCGCATCGTGGACTGCATCGCAGCGCTTCCCCCCGATCAGCGCGCTGTGCTCGTCCTACGCGACATCCAGGGTCTGTCCGGCGCCGCGACAGCCCAGGCGCTGGGCCTCAGCCGTGCCGCAATGAAGTCGCGCCTGCATCGCGGGCGCGAGACTCTGCGCTCGCGACTGAGAACGCGCCAAGCAGACGCGGAGGATGCCTAACAAGATCAGCGACCTTCAGGTGCCGTGTCCGCCGCTCGCGCGCCCCTCACAGGAAGTTCACAAAAGCCGGACTGTCGATGCTCGCTTCGGGGTAAGAACGGGCTGATCGAAGTCCTCGTGGATCGCCTGTATCCAAATCTTTCAGAAGGAGAGCCTTGCGGTGAGAGAGCCTGAAGCGGGCAACCGAATCGACACCACCGGTGCAGGCGGCCCCGCTCGAGCTCCAATCATGACCCGGCGAGCCCTGCTGCGCTATGGCGGATCGGTGGGTGCCGCGCTGGCGAGCATGTCCTCGGGCGGTGCGCTGTGGCGAGCCGTGTCAGCGGCCGCTGCGGGAGTCCGTACACCCGACAGCCTGCCCGACCCGACACGACCTGCGGGCACGGCCAACGAGGCGATGCCTTTCGAGCACATCGTGATCGTGATGATGGAGAACCACTCGTTCGACAACCTGCTCGGGGCACTGGCCCGCTCTGGTCAGCCGAAGGCGCAGGGGCTGAAGTTCAGTCGTGGGGGTATCGCGCTGAACAGTAACCCCGGCCCGAGCGGGCCCGTCGCCTGCTTCCCGTTTGCGAGCACCGTGCAGGGCTCGAACGTCTCGCAGTCGTGGAACGCCACCCACGAACAGATCGACGGCGGCCTGATGGACGGGTTCGTGCGCTCGGTGGGTGCCGACCAGCCGATGGGCTACTGGACAGAAGAGGTGCTGCCGTTCGCCTACTCGCTGGCCCGCACCTTCACGATCGCCAACCGCTGGTTCTGTTCAGCTCCATGCCAGACATACCCCAACCGCCGCTTCCTGATGGCCGGCACCGCCTACGGAAACATCGCCACCAACAGCGAAAGCCTCAAAGACCCGCCGCCTCCCAACGGCACTATCTGGGACCGCCTGCACGCCTACGGGGTCAGCTGGCGCAACTATTTCACCGACCTGCCCTCCACCGCGATCATCCCTTCGACGATCGAGAAATACCCCGCGAATATCGCGCCCATCGCCCAGTTCTACGCTGACTGTGCACTCGGGACGCTCCCGTCGGTGAGCCTCGTGGACCCGGAGTTCGGTGTGGCGGGCGAAGTGGGCTCCGCCCTGGCCACCGTGCCGGCGCTAGCGCCGATCGCCGCGGAGCTCCAGAGCACCGGCGGCGACGAGGAGGATCCGCAGGACATGTCCTACGGTGAGTACTGGGCCTACCGGACGATCAAGGCCGTGCTCGATTCGCCGGCCTGGCCGCGCACGCTGCTGATCTACACCTACGACGAGCACGGCGGCTACTACGACCACGTCCCGCCGCCCGCGGCGATTGCACCCGACTCGATCCCGCCAGAACTCTCGAGCTCGGACATCCCCGGCGGCTACAACATCTACGGGCCGCGCGTTCCCACCATCGTCGTCTCGCCTTACTCGAAAGCCAATGGGGTGACCAACGTGGTCCACGACCACACCTCCTTCCTGGCGACGGTCGAGGCCAAGTGGAACCTCCCCGCCCTCACTTACCGCGACGCGAATGCAAAGACAGTCATGGACTTCCTAGATCTCGGGGTGGCCGCCTATTTGAGGACGCCCACCATCGTCGAACCGCCCGCGCCCGTGCAGGCCGCGAGCGCCGCGTGAGAAAGGAAAGAGATGCCCGCCGAGACCCGACTGCATGCGTTCACCCGCTGCTCTGAGGGACACAGAATCGCGCGCACAGCCCGGCTCGCGGCGCTGCTCGCCGTCTGCGTCGCGGTCGTTCTCACAGTGGGTGCCGTCGGCGCCAGCGCCGTGGCCTACAAACAGCCAGCGGTCAAGCACGTCTGGGTGATCGTGCTCGAGAACCAGGGCTATGACGCGACGTTCGGATCGCCCGCGTCCGACCCATACCTCGCGCGCACGCTGCCCTCCGAGGGGGCGCTGGTGCAGGACTACTACGCCATCGGACACGAGAGCAACGACAACTACATCGCGCTCGTCTCCGGCCAGCCACCGAACGTGCAGAATCAGGCTGACTGCCCGCTGTTCGATGAATTCCTCGACGCGGTGATGCTCCCTGACGGCGTCGAGACGGGAACGGGCTGCGTGTATCCGTCAGAAGTGCAGAACGTCGGCAACCAGCTGTCGGCCAGGGGCCTGACCTGGAAGGCCTACGAGGAGGACATGGGCAACGATCCCAACCGTGAGAGGGCTGCCTGCGGACATCCGGGGTTGAACTCCGCCGATGAAACCCAGAGCGCGGTTGCGGGCGACGGCTACGCCACACGGCATGACCCATTCGTGTATTTCCAGTCAGTGATCGGCGAACAGTCCTACTGCGACGCGCACGTCGTGGCGATGGGCTCGCCCACCGGCGCGATGCCGGCCGCTGCCTTGAAGGGCGAGACCGGGCTCGCGACAGACCTGAGCTCGCTGACGAAGACACCAAAGTTCTCGTTCATCACCCCCAACCTCTGCGACGACGGTCACGACTACCCGTGCACCAACCAGACAGGCGGCGCCTCTGCGCTCGCGGACATCGACACATTCCTGGAAACGTGGGTGCCGAAGATCACGGCCTCGCCCGCGTACACACGTGGCGACGGTCTGTTGGAGATCGTCTTCGACGAGGCGGGAGACTCAGAAACGGAAAGCTGCTGCGGCGAGCTTCCAGGTCCGGGATCGCCGCTGCCCGGAATCACGGGCCTCGGCGGGGGGCGTGTCGGCGCGGTGCTGCTCTCGCCATTCATAAAACCCGGTACCGTCAGCACCGTTCCCTACAACCACTATTCCTCGCTTGCCAGCTGGGAGTCGCTGCTGGGGCTTGCGCGCCTGGCAGACGCCGCAAGCGTCCCGGCGACGTTCGGGGCGGATGTGTTCACTGCCGCCAAGTAGCTCGGGCGGCGCCGCCGTTTTTTAGTTGCCACCGGCCGGCACGGGAGCGCCGGCTGCGCTTTCGAAAGCCGCAGCCCTTCGATGTGTGCCTACGCGCAGGCGACCGGCCCGTAGCTCAGCAGGACTATTCCCGTCTCAAAGGAGGTGGTGCTGAGGAGCTGAAGCGATACCGGACAGCGATCCAAGAAAGGCCGTGCCCCGTCGCCGAACACAACGGGATTGATCCAAAAACGCAGTTCATCGACAAGGCCACAGGTCAGGAGCTCGTGGGCCATCTCTCCACAGCCGTAGGAGATGAGATTGCCGTTCTCGCGCCGCTTGAGTGCCGCGACGTCGTCCGCCAACACGCCTTCCAGCTGCCTCGCGTTCCAGGCAAGTTTCCCTTGAGGTGATCGAGAGGCTACGAACTTCGGCATGCCGTTGATGCACTTCGCGAACCCGACCTCGTCGGTGATGCTGGGCCACACGTCAGCTAGACCCTCATAGGTCTTGCGACCGAGGAGCAGTGCGTCAGCCGCTCGCAGCTGGTCAAACGAGGCGCGCCCCGCCGCCGTGTCCCAGGCATGCTCGCCTTTGCGATTGAACCACTCGATCGGGTTCATCACACCATCCAGTGTCATCTGGGTGGATACGATCAGCTTGCCCACGAGGCTCCCTGTGAGTCGTTGCGGACGTCTGCTCGGAAGGCGCCTGAATGTCTCCTTTTGCTCATGGGTGAAGCACTGGTGGTCAGTCGATCAACCGCCGGCCGAGCTGCCAGATCGCGAGGCGCCACATCAAAAGCGCGAACGCCAGCAGCACGCCCGCGTGGCCGAGGTCGCCGAGATGCAGGTTCCCCAGCGAGGCGTCGCGGACGAGCTGCACGCAGTGGTAGAGCGGATTGACCTGCGCCACCTGGCGCACGCCCGCCGGCAGCGCCGAAACCGGGAAGAACGTCCCTGCCACGAGGAACATCGGCGTCAGCACCGCGCTGGTGATGTAGTTGAAGTTGTCGATCGTCTTCGCGATCGCCGCCACGAGCACGCCGAAGCCGGCGAAGCCAAAGCCCGTGACGAAGCCGATCGCCGGAACCAGCAGCATGCCCCATTCCGGCTCCAGGCCGAACGCGAGCCCGACGATCAGCGGCGCCAAGCCGTACACGCCCGCGCGCAGCGAGATCCACAGGATCTCCGCCGTGATCAGCTCCTCCACGTCCAGCGGCGTCGCCAGCATCGCGTCGTACGTGCGCTGGAATTGCCAGCGCACGAAGGTGTTGAACATGCCCGGGAAGGCCGAGGAGAAGAGCACCGCCGTGGCGACCGTGCCCGTCGCGATGTACTCGATCGTCTTGACGTGCCCGATGCTTTTCACGAGCGTGCCGAAGCCGAGGCCGAACGCCAGCAGGTAGATAGTCGGCTGCACGATCGACGAGAACGTCGTCGCCTTCCAGTAGCGCCCGAAGATCACGATGTCGCGGCTCATCACCGCCGCCAGCGCAGCCGGTTCCAGCCGTCCAACGCGACGCGCGCGCGGTTGCGTGCCGTCAGCTTGCGCCTGCGCGCTCATCCGGGCAGCCCACCGATCATCGTTCTCATCATTCGATCTCCTCACCAGTCAGCGCCACGAACGCGTCCTCGAGGTTCGCCGGGCGCCGTACACCCTCCGGTGTCTCTCCATCGAGCCCCTCCGCGCGCATGATCGCCAGCGCCGGTCCCGAGCGGCGGCTCTGCCAGCTCTTGACCGCCGCCAGCTCGCCCAGCTCGGCGAGCTGCTCCGGCGGGCCATAGACCTCGATCACCTGCTCGCCCGCGTGCGCGCGCACGAGCTCGGCCGGAGTGCCCTGGGCGACGATCTTGCCGTGCGACATCACCGCCACCACGTCAGCCAGGCGCTCGGCCTCCTCGATGTAGTGCGTCAACATCAGCACCGTCACGCCCTGCGCGCGCAGGGCGTCGATCAACGACCACAGCTCCTGGCGCACCTGCGGATCGAGGCCGACCGTCGGCTCGTCCAGCAACACCAAACGCGGTTCGTGGATCAGCCCGCGCGCGACCAGCAGGCGCCGGCGCATGCCTCCCGAGAGCTCCCTGACGATCGTGTCCGCCCGCGGCACAAGGTTGGCCAGCGCCAGCGCACGCTGCACCGCCGCCTCGCGCTCGCCCGCCGGCACGCGGTAGAGGCGCGCGAACACCGTCAGGATCTGCCGGCACGTCAGCTCCACATCGAGGTTGTCCAGCTGTGGCACCACGCCCATCTCCATCCGCGCCTGCTTCGATTCGCGCGGTAGCTCGTAGCCCAGCACCGCCAGCTCGCCCTCGTCCGCCAACGCCTGCGCCGTCAGCATCCGCATCGTCGTCAACTTGCCAGCGCCATTCGGGCCGAGCAGGCCGAAGCAGACACCCGAAGGCACATGCAGGTCGAGCCCGTCGACCGCCACGATCGCTCCAAAGCACTTGACCACGCCGCGCAGCGATATCGCTGGCTGGTGCACGTCGCGGAGGATATGAGGGGAAGGAGTCTGTGAGGGAGTTGACATCGGATAGATTTTCTATAAAACTGATAGGTATTGTCTGAGCAGTGTGGCTAGGCGCGCTCTACTGCGGGTCTGGCCATGGTGAGCCCGATTGGGCGTGATCCAGCACGAACGGACAATTTGACATACCTCTCCTCCCTCTCAGAGAGGTGGCCAGGCCGCCTCTTGGATCCCATCGTTGCTGGGCCGGCACCGCAGTCGGCCCAGCAACGAACCTAGCATGTCGGACGGGGTGTGCGGCGTTCACGATTTGCCGGTGCGAGAGCTCTCGGATAGCCCCTCCTAGGCTAAGGTCAAACAATGAGCAGGATCCCCACGGCACCGATCGCCGCGAGCTCGCTGATAGCCGGCTATGCCGTAGCCGCATACGGCGGGTCGCGGGTTCTGGCAACCCTCGTGCTGGCAGTCGCCGGGCTTTGGTGCGTACGGATCTGGGTCAGAAGCCGAGGGCGTCAAGCCGCGGTGAGGCTGAGCGCGACCGTCCTTGCGGCACTGGTGGCTTCACACCCGCTTGGCCTAGTGATTGGTGCGTGGCCATCCGTGCTGGCGACCTCGGCCATCCTCGCAGTGGTGGTGAGCATCTACGCCGACGCTCCTCGAAGAGGATCCTCGATTACGCGATAGCCCCTTCGGAGGCCAGCGACATCGCTTAAAACCGAATCTGAGGATGCGATCGGATCTCTATGCTCGGCTGGCGAGATGAACTCAAGGAGTGTGGCTGTGTCCGGCCAAGAAAGCCGGACACAGCCACGTTCGAGCATTGCTGCTCGTTGCTCACCCTCCTCCTCTCCTGGGCAAGGCCGCCGATCCTAGGAGGCACAGCTTCGATTACGCAACCCGAATTGTCATAGGTATGACAAACCTGCTCTTGGCTGTCGTGCCCGCGGGAGATCGATGATTTGCGCGGAAAAGCCGGCGTGACCATCGCAATCGAGATGTCGTGACCGTGAGGAGCGGCTATCGTTGATCGCGGTGTGCCGGGAAGCCTGGTCGGCGTGGACTTGTCGAGCGCGGGCACGATGGCTTTTCCTGAGACCACGATTACCAGACAGACAACCGCAAACCTGATGCGCTGATGGCGCCGGGACTTTCCATCCCGCTGTTTGCCGTCTCGCTGCTCTCGACGCTGATGGCCGCGAACCTCTTCGCTCGTCGGCTTGATCGACTCGGGGTCGCGTTTGGGCTGCCAGAGGCGCTGGTCGGCTTGCTGACGGCGCTGGCGGCCGACGGACCGGAGATCTCCTCGGCGCTGATTGCTCTGCTGCGGGCGGAGAACGGGGTAAGCGTGGGGGTCGTGGTGGGCTCGAACGTCTTCAACCTGGCAGCGATGGTGGGTGTCAGCGCGCTGTTGGCGGGCCGCGTTCGGCTTGCAAGGGCCACGCTGCTTTTGGATGGATCGGTTGCGATGGTCGTGATCGGTTTCGTCGTGGCGGTCTACTACCGATGGCTTGCGCCGCTGACCGCGTCGATCCTGCTGGTCTTTCTGCTGGCACCGTATTTGATGCTGGTGGTCGGAGGATCGCGGCTGTTCGCACGCCTGACTCTGCCGGGCGCCGTCAGCGCTTGGCTCGTGCGAGCGCTCCAGACCCGCGAGCCCAGATCCCCCGGGCAACGGCACAACGCGCGTGAGGCGTGGTGGATCGTCTCCGATGTTCTGCTGATCGTGCTCGGAAGCTTCGGCATGGTGACGTCGGCCGTTGCTCTGGGTGACGAATTTCAAATATCTGGTGCTCTCATCGGGGTGCTGATCCTGGGGCCCCTGACGAGCATTCCGAACGCGCTCACAGCTGTGCGGTTGGGGCTCGCCGGACGGGGATCGGCGCTGCTGAGCGAGACGCTGAACAGCAACACGATCAACCTGGTGTTCGGCCTGATCGTGCCAGCCCTGTTCGTGGGCCTCGCGGGCGCGACTCCGACGGCGCGACTCGATCTGCTGTGGCTGACGGGGATGAGCCTCCTATCCCTGTGCTGGCTCGTGCGCCCGGCCGGTATCGGCCGGTTCGGCGGGATCGTGCTGATCGGTTTGTACGGCGGGTTCGTGGCGATCCAGCTGCTCAGTTGAGAACATCGACCGAAATCTGACGTGGATGGGCGGTCCGCTCGACGGGGATCATTCTGGCCCAATCTGCTCGATGAACGCCACCAGCGCGGCCAGTTGGTCGGGATGGCGATCCAGGCGTACGCGCTTCAGCGCCGAGAGCATCGGGAGCAGCGGATATCCGCGGACGCGATTCTCTCGGGGATGTAGGAGAGCTTGGCGCAGGAAGCGTTCATCCACCAGTACACGCCGCCCGTTCCAGAGCGTTATGCGGTGACCCGCGAAGCTCTGAAAGCTCGGGCCAAGCGCCCGGTGGGCGTCGAGGAGGTGGCAAGCCGAGCAGCCATCACTGATCACCAAACGCGCTCCTTCGGTGACCAGCTGCTGCTGATGGGTGAACGGTTCCTCGGCAAAAGATGGCGTCTGGTTGGCCGCACTCGAGCTCCGCCGTCCGTCGCCTCCGATCGAGCAGCCGCCCAGTGTGGTCAGTGCCACGCACGAGGCCGCCAACGCTCCAGCGAGCCGCCATCGGCGGGATCTCTCAGGATTCATCCGGCAGCGCCCCACAGTGACCGGTCTCATCACCGACGCTGCCATGGCGAGAGAGGCGCGAAAGCATGGTCGCTGAGACTAACGTCGATGACCGCAAACGACGTCGGCTCACGGCTCTGAGCCGTGCCACCTGGCCAGTCAGACGATCAGCCGGCGTGCATATTGACCCGCCCGCGACGGATCCGAGAGGGCGAGCATGGGAGGTGTTTCAGGCTGCCAAGCCGACCGTTCTTGCACGCGGCGAGACTTCGCGCGCAAGAATCAAAGACGTGATTCCTCCAGAACGAGCAGATGCCGTTGGCGAGAACGACCGCGGTTTCGCCGGTAGGACAGTCAGGCTGCTGGACCACGACGCCGAGCTGGCCCAGACGCTGACTGGCAGCGAACGAGCCCAGGCACGAAGAGCGTGCGTGGCGCTTGAGGTGTCGCTGGAGCCTGGTCCATGGCTGCTCGGGCAAAGCGCCCAGCAAGCCGAGAGTGGATACGGGCTGCTGGTGCTGGGCGGATTGCTCAGCCGCCGGATCGGCCACAACGGACGCTTCGGGGCGGAGTTGCTCGGGGCTGGCGATCTGCTGAGACCCTTGCAGGACAGCGATCATCCGTCGCTGCCGGTATCCACGCAGTGGAGTGTCCTCTTGCCGGCGCGGCTGGCCGTACTCGACATGGACTTCGCCAAGCGTGCGGCGAGCTTCCCCGGGCTGGCTGTTGGTCTCACCGCCCGTGTGCTGGCACGCTCTCGCAACCTTGCTTTGAACATGCTGATAGTCCACAACCCACGGACCGATGCGCGTCTGCACATGCTGTTCTGGTATCTGGCCGAGCGGTGGGGGAGAGTGCGACCGGATGGCATCATCCTGCGTCTGCCGCTGACACACACCCAACTGGCCGAGTTGGTGGCGGCGAGCCGCCCAACGGTGTCGGCGGCGCTCGCGACCCTGACCGACGACGGGGTGCTGAAGAGAGAGGGGCGCTTTTGGATATTGCGCGGCGAACCACCCGGCGAGTTGCGCCAGATCGATTCCGCCTCAGCAGCCTGATGTCGTCAATGACAGGCTCCGCGGTATCGGGCCGGTGGCATGATTTCGTGTGTGAGGGCGATGCGACTGTGGCAGCCAGGCGTCCTACGTGTGGTGGACCTCCCCGAGCCGGTGGCCGCCGATGGGCAGCTACTCGTGCGGGTTCACGCGTGCGGTGTGTGCCGCACCGATCTGCATCTGCTCGACGGGGAACTGGAGATCCCGGATCCGCCGATCGTTCCCGGCCACCAGATCGTCGGAACGGTAGTCGGCCGCGGCGATGAAGCGACGGTCGATGAACCACTAGAGATCGGCGAGCGGGTCGGCATCCCCTGGCTTGGATGGACGTGCGGGCAGTGTCTCTACTGCCGCTCTGGCCGTGAGAATCTCTGCGATCGAGCCCGCTTCACGGGCAGGGACATCGACGGCGGTTTCGCGGAGTTCACGATCGCCGACGAACGCTATTGCTTCCGTATCCCCGACAACTACGAGGACGTGCAGGCAGCCCCGCTGCTGTGCGCGGGACTGATCGGCTATCGCGCGCTGCGGTTCGTCGGTGACGCCAACCGCGTTGGCCTATATGGCTTTGGCGCCTCCGCGCACATAGTCGCGCAGCTCGCCCGCTTTGAAGGACGGCGTGTCTTCGCCTTCACGCGGCCCGCGGACGTGGCGGCCCAGGATTTCGCGCGCCGCCTCGGCGCGGTGTGGGCGGGCGACTCATCCCAGCACCCGCCCGAACAGCTGGAGGCGGCGATCATCTTCGCCTCGGCGGGTGAGCTGATACCGGCCGCGCTGCAAGCCAGCGCGAAGGGGGCCAGCATCGTCTGTGCCGGCATCCACATGTCTGAGATACCGAGTTTCCCCTATGAGCTGCTGTGGGGGGAGCGGAGCGTTCGCTCCGTGGCCAATCTCACCCGCGCCGACGCGCTTGAGATGCTCGAGCTGGCGCCCCGGGCCCGGGTGGTCACGGAGGTCAACCGCTACCGGCTGGAGGATGGACCGCGTGCGCTCGATGATCTGCGCGCCGGGCGTTTCACCGGCGCCGCGGTGATCCAGATGGATGGCTAGTCGCCGGGGCCACCGTCGCAGCCTGACTCCGTGCGCCACGCAAGCGAGTGGCGCTCCAGAGAATCAAGAGCCCCATCAGGATCTGTCCGAACGCGATCCCCACACCGTTTGCCAGGACCCGCGGGTATCCACCAGAAAGCCGGGGGTCAAGGAACTGGTAGGGGTACCAGTGGACGATCGATCCGCGTAGAAGCGTGTAGGCGAGGTACACGACAGGGAAGGCAAGCCACCAGCGCGCCTGACGCGGCGATGGCGGCGCGATCGGTGGATCCAGCAGCCAATCGAGCGCCAGCACCACGGCCATCACCCGATGAACGATCGTGTTGACCCACGGAAGGCTCACCCCGTGCCCAGACAGCAGCACCGCGTAGACGATGCCAGTCGTGAGCATGTACAGCACGGCCGCCCCGCGCAGGGACTGGAAGAGGGTGGAGGTGCGCGCTCGTGCCCCGGACAGCGAGGCGAAGAGCAGGACACCGGCCGCGAACAGGTTGCTGAGCTCGGTGAAGTAGCTGAAGTAGTCGGCCGGCGAGTAGCCCGGTTTGGTCGATTCGTGGGCGACCTGGTAGCCGATCGCGACGAGGATCGCCAACCCTCCGGCCAGCCGGTAGAGGCTGATCAAGAGCTCCTTCCAGGTCGTTGTGGCGCGCGGTGCTGAGGTGCGTTCGGTCAAGGGATGTGGCTAGGAGTCAAACAGCTGAATCTCGAGCTGCCTGGGGGAGGGCTCGAGCGGCTGACTGGTGGTGTTCGGTCGCCCGCGCTTTGCCCAGTGTCCGATCACCTCGCGGCTACGCGCGCTGTAGTGGTTGACGCGTCGATCCAGGGGCTGCAGCGCCAGGCCCCCCGGTGCCGTGCCGGTCACCACCGCGTAAAAACGCCGACCGTGGTGATCGACTTCGACTATGTCACCGGTGTGGATGCCTTCCAGTCGCATGGCTGGAGTTTCGCGAAGCGTTCGGAGGGTTGCCGCGTGGGCTGCGAGGTGCAGCCTACAACCGGGATTTCGCAGATCACACGAAAGCGCCGGCGAGAAGGTGTCCCGCCGGCGCTCGAGACCCGCGCCAGGGCTTGGCGCGGATGTAAGTTGGTCAATCGCCGATTAGTCGAACGGAGGGGCGCTTTCCTCGTTAGGAGGTTCCGGTCGCTGCGTAGGCAGCACACTCACGAGAACCGATTGCTCGCCAACGTCGGCCCAAAAGGTGATCAGCTCGACTGCGCCATTGGACTGTCCCTCCTACCTTGGGGGTACCTGCACCTACAGTACTCCCGCCTTGCACGACGCGCAAGCACCCTGGCCGGATCGCGCTCGCGACTCGCTCTCCCGGGTTCATCGCGTAGGGTCAACCAATGCGAATCAGTGTCTGGCGCGAGGATCATCCGGAGGTTAGAACGGTCATCGCCAGCGAGCATTGCGTGCAGAGGTTTCGCAAGCGCAGACGGATCCGCGTCCCCGGCATACAGGCGGTCGCAGAGGAGCTGCGCGAGGCCTTCGAGCAGGCCGATCTCACACGCTGGGCGCCACCGTGGGTGGTCTCCGCTCACGATACGCAGATGTGGGCTCTGGTTGACGATCTGGCGTTCCCGCTGGTGGCCGCGGGCCAGGACGGTGAGTGGCTTGCGACCACCTGTCTGGTGCGCGGACGGCACTAGAGGCGCACCCGGCGATCTTTCGATCAACCTGCCGCTCTCGGTAGGAGAGATGAAACCAGCACGGCAGGTCTCCCTGGCTTGATAGTTGAGATGATCGCTGGTGATGTCGGTGTTTCGCGGATTTCCCGCCGAGGCGATCGAGTTTCTGCGTGAGCTCGAGAGGAACAACGATCGCGATTGGTTCAAGGCCAACCGTGCCCGTTACGAGCAGTTTCTGCTCGCGCCGATCACTGCATTGGGCGAGGATCTATCCGAGCTCGGTCGTGCGCGACTGTTTCGCCCCTGGAACGACACGCGCTTTCGCCCGGGGCCGCCGATCAAGGAGCACATCGGTCTCGCCGTTGGCTACGAGGGGGCCGGCGGGTTTTATGTGGAGCTCTCACTCGATGGTCTACTGGTCGCCGGCGGCCTGCACAATCCCGCTGCCGACCAGGTCGATCGCCTTCGTCAAGCACTGGACAGTCCTCGTCTGGCCTCGCTGCTCAGGCAGGCCATCGAGGAGGGACAACGGGCCGGTCTGACGCTGAACGACCCCGACCTCACTCGCGGACCGCGGGGATTCCCGGCGGATCACCCACAGATGGATCTGCTGCGCCATCGGCGGATCACGCTGGCCGCCCGGAACCCCCTGGCTCGGTGGCTGGAGCGTGCGAATGCCGGCACACGCATCCAACAGCAGCTGCGGGCGGTGGTCCCGGTGGTGCATTGGCTGCGCCAAAACGTCGGTCCTTCGACTTCGGCCCCCACCTCCAGGCGCTCAAAGGCGGCTGGATAAGCGACCTCAAGCGAGCTGGATTGCCCGGATCGTGTGCTCGTCGGGAAGTTTGCTCAAGATCTCCCGGAGGACCGTTCGCTGCTCGCTCTGCTCGCGTTGCGTGTCATCCAGCGCGAGCTTGACGGCGGTGTGAACGATCTTCATCTGGGCAGCGGTGAGAGCCACACTGCGAACCCTCTCCTCATCCGGCGCGCTCGATAGCTCCTCGAGCACTCCGCGCGCGAGCATACGTATCTGCGGCTCGTGGGCCTCATCGTCGATGAGCATTCCCAGTGTGTGGCTGACTGTGGAGGCCTGCTCGGGACTCACGAACAGGTGGTAGGCCACGTCGGTGGCTCCCGGGTCGCTCATAGTTGTCCTTTGATCGGTTGCGCCCGAACTATTCCCGCTCGGCGTGGAGATCAAATGCTAGTCAGTCCTGGCGCGCGTTCGGCGCCTGGCACCTCCAGGTATCCGAGAACGACTCTGCCAAGAACGATCACGTCACCGTCCTGCAGCAGCTGCTGAGTGACGCGCCTGCCATTCACATAGGTGCCGTTTGAGCTGCGGTCGTCGAGGATCCTCGTCGTGTTGAACCTGCGTGTCACGATCGCGTGGCGGCGGGAGACACTGTGATCGTCCAGGTGCACCTCGCAGTGAAATCCGCGCCCGATGTGGGTTACCGGCTGCACCAGAGCCAGCAAGCGAATCTCCTCGCCGTCCTCGAGGGTCAGGTATTGGCCCGGCGGCGGGTCCTGTGGATGGACGGAGCGGCCCCGCTCGCGCCGGTTCAGGTGCGCCAGGGCGTCCAGTCGCTCGGTCTGCTCGCCAACGGTCGGCTGCTCGGTTGTCATCGCGCTCATGTCGAAAAGTCTCTCTCAGTTCGCTAATACGGTTCTCAAAAGAACTGAAGAGATAGTGAAGAGTGGCTAGCTGTAGTTCCTGAGGACGTTGTTCATCCGGGCCTCCTTGGAGGCTGGTTGGTGTCGAAGCCACCAGTCCCAAGGGAGGACACCGGATGAAGTTGCACGCTAACGCTCGTCTGAGCGTCAAGGGCCGCGAGTTGCTGGTTGACCGTGTCGAGGATGCTGGATGGTCGGTGATGGAGGCCGCCGAGGCGGCCGGAATCACCGAGCGCACTGCCTATAAGTGGCTGGGCCGCTACCGGGCGGAGGGAGCCTGCGGCTTGCTGGATCGCTCCTCCGCGCCCTTGCGGGTCGCTAACCGCACTGAGGAGCGGCGTATCGAGGCGATCGCCGCACTGCGACGCCTGCGGATGACCGGTGCGCAGATCAGCGAGACCCTCGGGATGGCTCTCTCGACGGTCTCTGGGATCTTGACTCAGATCGGGATGGGCAAGCTCGGCCGACTCGGCCTCGAGCCCGCTGTGCGCTACGAACGCCAGGTCCCGGGCGAGCTGATCCATATCGATGTCAAGAAGCTCGGCAGGATCCACGACGGTGCTGGGCATCGTGTGCACGGCAAACGCGGCCGCTATAACCCGCAGCGCACCGACGCTGAGGGGAGGGTCCGCAAGACAGTGGGCTGGGAGTTTGTGCACATCGCGATCGACGACGCGACACGCCTGGCCTATGTCGAGGTACTCACAGACGAGAAAGCACTCACCGCGATCGCGTTCCTTGCCCGAGCCGTCGCGCACTACGCAAGCTATGGCATGACCGTGCAGCAGCTGATCACCGATAACGGCGGCGCATACCGCTCAGGCGTGCACGCGATCGCCTGCCGCGCTCTGGGTATCCGCCACCTACGCACACGCCCCTACCGCCCCCAGACCAACGGGAAGGCAGAGAGATTCATCCGGACCATGCTCGGCGGCTGGGCATACGGCGCGATCTACCGCGACAGCAACGAGCGCACCGCAGCCCTACGCGGCTGGATCGACTTCTACAATCACCGAAGACCCCACGGCGCCCTCAGCCACAAGCCGCCCAACGCTCGCCTCAACGAGCTGAACAACCTCCTCAGGCCTTACAGCTAGCTGACCTCCGGCGGACGAAGCTCGAGCGCCTCGGCGAGCAGCTCATACGATCGCCTGCGCGCCTGGTGGTCATACAGGATGTTCACGGCGATCACCTCCTCCGCACCGTATCTCGCGGCGAGCTCCTGCAGCTCGGCGCGAACGGTCGAAGGCGATCCGAGCACGGCACGACGCTCCGAGCGTGTCCGATCAGGCGGGGGGATGTCGCTCGCCAGGAACTCGAGCGCCTTCTCGGGCGGCGGCACCGCGATCAGTTCGCCGCGCCGCAGCAGCGTGAAGGCCATGCGCCCGCTCGCCCCGAGCCGCTGTGCCTCCTCGTCGGTGTCGGCGCAGATCGTCCAGACGGCGACGGCTGTCCGCGCCCGGGCGTCAGGATGTTCGTGCTCGGCGAAGCGTTCCCGGTACAGCTTGGCGATCTCCTGGCCGCCGGCGTTGATGAAGTCGGCGAAGGCGTATGGAATGCCCAGCTCGGCGGCCCAGATCGCGCTCTGCTGAGAGGATCCGAGCAGCCACGGCTCGGGTGTCTCGGGGCGGCCCGGCAGCGTCTTTGCCAGACGCGCGAACGGGTGGTCCGCTGGCAGGCGATCGTCGAGGTATGCCAGCAGCTCGGCGAGCTGCTGGGGGAAGTCATCGGCGGAGGCCTGGCGGCGATCGCGTTGCAGAGCGAAGGTGGTCAGCGGGTCGGTCCCGGCGGCACGTCCGATGCCGAGGTCGATCCGGCCGGGGTAGAGGCCGGAGAGCAGGCTGAAGGTCTCGGCCACCTTGAAGGGGCTGTAGTGAGGCAGCATCACACCACCGGAACCGACCCGGATGCGCGTGGTCGCGGCGGCGATCGGGCCGATCAGCGCCTCGGGGCTGGGACCGGCGAGCATCGGACCGCCGTGGTGCTCGGCGACCCAGTAGCGGTGGTAGCCGAGCTCGTCGCACAGACGTGCCAGATCGATCGTGTTGCGCAGCGCACGGGAGCCTGTCGAGCGCTCGGCTATCGGCGACTGGTCCAGGACAGACAGACGGAAGGGAGCCGACATCAGATCGCCGGTGCGCTCTTCACGGATGAGTTCACCGTCGCGGTCATCAGTGTCTGCCGGCCTGCGGTTGGTCTGGGCTGGGAATCAGTGGGCTCGCCGACGCGGCGCGGTAGTCGCTCTCCAACATGCCCATGTAGAGGAGATCCCAGTAGCCCTCGCTTGCCTTGCGCGCGTCGCGTGCGCGACCCTCCACACAGAAGCCCAGGCGCTCGTAGCAGCGCAAGGCCGGCCGGTTGAAGGCAAAGACCACCAGCTCCAGCCGATGCAGGCACAGGTCCTCAAACGCGAACCTGACCAGCCATCCGAGCATTCTGCCGGCGATCCCCTGGCCCCGCAGCGAGGGGTCCACCGCGACACGACCGACCTTGCCCAGCGAATGCTCGGCGAGTACCTTCAGCTCGACGTGGCCCAGGACCGTGTCGTCGCTGCTTCGTGCCGCGCAGATCAGATGGCGTTGATCACCGGTGTCGCGCGCGTACTCCAAGAGCTGGCTCTCGTCGAGCGGAAAGCGGAAGATCGGCCCCGCCCATTGCAGCAGCTCATCGGCGGTGGATGCCCAACTCGTCATCGCGGGAGCGTCCGCGGATGCAAACGGACGCATTCTGATCTCGGGCTGCGCTTGTGACATGGCTATCGGCTCTGGCGGCGACGGCGCGTCCTCATGGGCACGTCGGTTGCAGGGCTGTAGTACCAGCCGCTCTCACTGGGCCTCCTGGATCTCATAGCCGGCGTCTCTGAGATCCTTGAGCACCTGTGTTCTGTGGGCCGGTCCCCGTGTCTGAATGGTCAGCGCCAGTCCAGACTCGTCGACCGCCAGCGGCACGCCGTCGCGGATGTGCTCGACAGTGATCACATTGGCCTGCGAGTCGGCGAGCAGGGACAGCAGGCTGGCTAGGCCGCCGGGCCGGTCCCGCACGTGTGTCAGCAGGCGAACGCGTCTACCGGCTCGTGTCTCCTGCCGCGCGGCGATGGTGGCCAGCATCCCGATGTTGACGTTTCCTCCGGAGAGGATGGCGAGGGTCGTGCCGCTCGACGCCGGGATCACCTTGGCGCCGAGCAGGGCGGCGAGCGTCACCGCGCCGGCGCCCTCCGTGAGGAGCTTCGAGCGCTCCAGGGTGAACACCATCGCCTCGGCAATCTCGTCCTCCCGCACGCTCACGACGTCGTCTAGGAGCCGCTCGATCAGTCCAAGCGTCCTGGTCCCCGGGCGCTTGACCGCGATGCCGTCGGCGATCGTCGGCCGAGCCTCGACCTGCACCGGTGAGCCGGCGCGGAGCGAATCGATCAGCGCCGGGCACGCGTCGGCCTGAACGCCGATGATCTCGACATCCGGGCGCAGGTGTCTGATGGCCAGCGCCACTCCGCTGGCGAGGCCGCCACCGCCGATCGGGACGATCACCTTGCGCAGCTCATCCACCTGCTCGCATAGCTCGATCCCCACGCCCGCCTGACCGCTGATCACGTCCTCGTCGTCGAATGGGTGAACAAACTCAAAGCGCGCTTCGGCCGCGCGCTCATGGGCGCTTTGCAGGCAGTCCTCGACGGATCTGCCCTCGCGGTGCACCTTGCCCCCGAACGCGCTGACCGCTGTTGACTTGGACACCGGCGCGTCGAGCGGCATGTAAACCTCGCAGGGAATTCCGCGTACGCGCGCCGCGTACGCGAGCGACTGGCCGTGGTTGCCGGCGCTGCCCGCCACGACGCCGCGACTTGCGTGGTCGAGGTGACGGAGCTTCTCGAGCGCTCCCCGCAACTTGAAAGAGCCGGTGCGCTGTAGACACTCGGCCTTCAGCGCGATCCTTCCGCCGCAGCGCTCCGATAGAGCGGCCGACGTGAGCACGGGCGTGTGACGAACGATCTCCGAGGAGGCTTCGTGTGCCCGCAGGCAACGCTCGAACGTGATCGAGCGATCGCCTTGGGGCCTCTTCAACTGGTGCTCGTGGATGCTCACACGATCAACGTTAGCCCTACTTCGCCGAAGTCCATGGCGAAGCGGTGCCGTCGGCTAATCGTCCTGTCTGGTGAGCATCTGGGAGATGTAGGGATCCAGGAGCCTCATCACCGCGTCGGCGGCGTCCTGGGCTGGGTCGGTCGGCAGCGCGATGTAGCTGATCGCCAAGCGCACGAACGAGTCGGCCAGCAGTTTGGCGTCATCGTCCCGTATCTTGGGCCAGCCCGAGCGCATCACAGCGCACAGCCGCGCGGAGGCCCACACCAGCACGGGACGGCCCTGTGTGGTGATCAGGGGGAGCATCCCGCCGGTGCCGTCGTCGTCGAGCAGCAGCCGCACGAGTGGGTCTCGTGGCGCGGCGTCCAGGAAGACTTCTAGCCCAGCGGCCACGGCGGCGCGTGGATCGTCGGTGTGTGTGCGAATGACCTCCTCGACCAGGTCGAGAAAGCGGGCTCCCTCATTGATCACGAATTGCTGGGCGAACTCGTCTCGTGAGCCGAACTGCATGTAGAGGGTCTGACGGCTGACACCAGCCTGTCGTGCCACCTCGGCCATGGTGATCTGCGCCCACGGGCGATCCCCCAGCAGCACGCGGGCCGCGTCGAAGAGAGAGTCCCGCAGGAGCTGGCGCGCCGCCACCCTGTAAGGGGTGGACTCGCCTCGAGCACCTGCGGTGGCTTGGTTCGACGGGTGAGACGCTCATGCTCCCTTCGCCTTCACTGGACCGTTTCGAAGTTGACCTTGTCACGCACACCGCAGTCCGGGCAGTGCCAGTCGTCGGGTATCTCGCTCCACGGCGTGCCGGCGGGGAAGCCCTCGCGTGGAGCGCCCAGCTGCTCGTCGTAGGTGTAGTCGCACACCGGGCAGCGCCAGCGACTCATGGCTTGGCCCCGTAGCGTGCGAGGATCCTCGCACGGGCGCGCGGACTGATGTTGGCCGAAGCGAGCTCACCGCGGTAGTGCTCCACGACACGATGATCCATGATCGCTCGCCAGACGGGCGGAACGATGGCGGCGAGGATCATGCCCGCATATCCGGCGGGGAGCTGTGGCGCCTCCTGGAAGTGGCGCAGAGCCTGATAGCGGCGCAGCGGGTTGGCGTGGTGATCGGAATGGCGCTGCAGGTGGTAGAGCAGCACGTTGGAGGCGACACTGTTGCTGTTCCAGCTGTGCTCCGGGCGGGTTCGCTCGTAGCGGCCGTCCTCGCGCCGCTGGCGGGAGAGTCCGTAGTGCTCCAGGTAGTTGACGACCTCGAGCAGCGAGAAGCCCACGACGGCTTGGATCAGCAGATAGGGGAGTACCACTGCCCCGAACCCGACCGCCAGCGCGGCGAACAGCACGATGGTCATCGCCCACGCGCTCAAGATGTCGTTGTGGATCGTCCACGGCTCGCGCTCCATGCGAGCCAGGCGCGTACGCTCGAGCTCCCATGCGCTGCGCAGGCTGCCGATCACCGTACGCGGCCAGAATGCGTAGAAACTCTCGCCCAGCCGTGCGCTGGCGGGATCCTCCGGGGTCGCCACGCGTACGTGGTGACCGCGATTGTGCTCGATGAAGAAGTGTCCGTAGCCGGTTTGGGCCAGCGCCACGCGGCTCAGCCAGCGCTCGGAGCTGGCGCGCTTGTGGCCCAGCTCGTGCGCGGTGTTGATCGCGATGCCGGCGACCATCGCGACCGTGAGGGACAGGCCGAGGCTGTCGATGACAGATAGCCCGCCGTGCGACCACATCCAGCAGGCGAAGATCAGGCCCGCGTACTGCAGCGGAAGGAACAGGTAGGTGCACCAGCGGTAGTAGCGATCCTGCTCGAGCCACTTGATCACGCTGTCGGGCGGGTTGGACGGGTCAAGCCCCACGAGCAAGTCGAGCAGCGGGAAGACACCGAAGATGAGCACCGGCCCATAGAACCAGAAGGCCCCCAGGCCGGTGGCTTGCACCAGCCCCCAGGAGATGAACGGCAGCAGCGGCACGATCAGGCCGAGAAGCCACGCGTAGCGCTTGCGATCGCGCCATTTGGGCCGGGGGAGGGCGGGGTCGGTTTCCTGGCGGTGAGCGGCTGGGGTCTCGCTCATCGTGGCGCTCATGGCTGGTCTCCTTTGGGTGAGGGAAGCACACGAAGAAAGTAGACAACAAACAAGTATTTGTCAAGCTCATTTACATTTCGTCTAAAGATGTAAGCGATGTGGGGGTTGGGAGAGACTCCCGGGTCACGGTCTTGGACTCATCGGGATATGCTCTGCGCCCCAGATGAGGCTCTGGTGTGCGGTCGCGAGCGGCTGCCGAACCGCCCACGAGTGGCTGATGGCTTCTTTCGTTATCCGATAGCTAGCGAAGGACGCCAATGCCCAATCTCGACCGCGGTGAGCTCGCTTCCATCTTTGTCGGAGGGTCTGCCGGTGCGCTGCTGCGCGTATGGCTCGGCGAGCATTTCGCCGGTTCCGCGGCGCACTTCCCGTGGGTCACATTCGCGATCAACGTCAGTGGCGCC
The DNA here is from genome assembly GCA_963718425.1 of uncultured Solirubrobacterales bacterium. Taxonomy (GTDB): domain Bacteria; phylum Actinomycetota; class Thermoleophilia; order Solirubrobacterales; family Solirubrobacteraceae; genus Palsa-744. The sequence continues at coordinate 194,430 of CAVQZJ010000015.1, read as the reverse complement.
CTGACGCTGGGATACCTTCTGACTCGACTGCAGGAGCGACTGCCGCTGTCCACCTACCGCCGGCCGCTCATCGCGACAGGTTTCTGCGGCGCCTACACGACCTTCTCGACGATGCAGGTGGAGATCCTCGGGATGCTCGAACACCACCGCTATGGCCTGGCTGTGACTTACGCCCTCGCGAGCATCTTCGCGGGCTATCTCGCGATCTGGATAGCCACCTCCGCGGCCAGGCAGATTCGGAGGATCCGATGAGTGCCGCCGTATGGGCCGGCGTCGCGCTGCTGGGCGGCGGCGGGGCGATTCTACGATTCCTGATCGACGGTTCGATCGGCGCTCGCGTCACCACCGGCTTTCCGCTCGGGACACTTGCGATCAACATCAGCGGCGCGTTCCTGCTCGGGGTGCTCGATGGCGTCGCGCTGACCGGCACTCCACTGCTGCTCGTCGGGACCGCGACACTCGGCTCCTACACCACCTTCTCGACGTGGATGCTCGAGTCTCATCGTCTCACCGAGGAGGCGGGCGTCCGGCTCGCGCTACTCAACGTCGCACTCAGCCTGCTCGCGGGAATCGTCGCAGCAGCCCTCGGCCACGCACTCGGGACTGCCCTGTGAGCCAGGATTGTCTAAAGATCACCACCTATTTCGGTGAGCGCGACCGCTCGCCGGACGGCTTGCTCGCCGACCGTCTGCTGGATCTCTATGAGCGACGCAAAGTCCCGCTGAGCATCCTCCTACGCGGCGCCGAGGGCTTTGGGGCGCCGCACCACCTGCGCACGGATCGGCTGCTCACGCTCTCCGAAGACCTCCCCGTAGTCTCGATGGCGATCGATCGCCAAGAGAAGATCGAAAGCCTGCTGGAGCCGCTGCTGGCGATCAAGCTGCGGGGACTGCTGACCCTGGAGCGCGTCCAGGTGGCGCACCGATCGATCCACCCGAGTCAGCTGCCGGCCAGCCCGGATAAGACGATCAAGCTCACGATCTTCCTAGGACGCCACCAGCGGACCGGCCGTGGTCCGACGTTTGTGGCTGTGACCGACCTGCTTCATCGGCATGGGATCGCTGGGGCGAGCGTGCTGCTCGGCGTGGACGGGTCCCAGGCCTCGGGCAGGGATCGCGCGCGGTTCTTCGGCCGCAACCGCACAGTCCCGACGATGATCGTCGCCGTCTGCGCCGCCGAGACACTCGCGGGAGTCATTCCCGAGCTCCAGGGACTGCTGGATCAGTCGCTATTGACGCTCGAGCGTGTGCGCGTTTGCAAGCGTGACGGCCAACTGCTTCGGCGACCACAAGAGCTCCCCGAGAGCGACCCCCGCGGTCGTCCGATATGGCAGAAGCTGACTGTCTACACCTCCCAGAACGCCACCCACGACGGACGTCCGATCGCCCCACAGATAATTCGCCGGCTGGCGGGCTGCGGCGCTGCGGGCGCTACTAGTCAACGCGGTATCTGGGGATTTCACGGAGAACATCCGCCGCACGGGGACCGCCTCTTTCAAACTCGCCGCCACACACCGGTTCTGACCACCGTGATCGACACCCCCCAGCGAATCGCGCACTCATTTCAGATCATCGACGAGCTCACCCGCGAGCACGGCCTGGTGACGAGCGAGATGGTCCCAGCGGTGTGCGCCGCCGACCGATCACGAACGATCGGCGAGATGGCACTCGCCAGATGGGAGTACTGACCGGTCAATAAGTGCGAGGATGTCCCGGTGAGCGCGCCGACCCTCCCACGACTACCCAACGTCGCGCCAAATTGCCTGAATATTCCCCGCCTTCACGGAGACGGCCTGGAGGAGATTTGCCACATAGTGACCGAGGAGGATCCCGACACGGCGCTGTGCGGAAAGGACGTCAGCGACTATCCCTGGAATCCACCCTGGCAACTGTGCAGGGCCTGTCTGGAGATCAGCGCGGGACGCATGAACTGACGAGGATGCGGGTCGTGGCCGCTCGGCCAGGCACGGAGCGGCGGCTGATTGAAAAACTGCGCCTGTCGTCGGGATCGCCGTTCCGTTGATGAGTGGGCCGGGCGCTGGGCTTTAGCCAACAGACGGCTGAAAATACGCGCCCGGCACCACCCTCGCGTTTACATCACAGGGATCGTCTCGTACACATCCACCTTGCCGCCGTTGGCCAGAATCGGACAGTCTTTGACCGAGCTCGCAGCCGCGTCGAGGCTGTCGGCCGAGATCACCGAGTAGCCCGTCAGACCGGACGCGGCCGCACCGTCGCTACCCGCGCCGCTAACCGACGTCGAAGCTCCGACGGGATTGCCCGGGTCCACGACCGCCGAGCCGAGCTTGCCGAACCACTGTCCCCACGCGGCCATTGCCTGTTCGCGCTCGGCCTCTGTCTGTGCCATGCCTCCACCGGTGTATGCCAGCAGGTAATTCGCCATGTCGCTTCTCCTTGTCGTTGGTGTTTGTCTTGAATTGCGTGCCTATTGGTCGCGCCGCCTCGGCCAGGTGGCACGGGTACTCATGTGCGCGATCAGGACGCGTGGGTCGGGCTCGCCGACACGTGCTCCTGGAACCGTTCGAGGATTCCCACCCAGCCGTATGCGTGCGAGTCTCGCGATTCGGAGGTTGGCAAATCTGTGTGCTCGAGCACGACCTTCGTGCGCTCCCCCTCGGCGCTGAAATCCACGGTCACCGTGCTCGCGTGGTCGTCCTGCTCCCACTGCCAGCTGTACACGAGTCGCTGCGGGCGGCTCACCTCGCGGTACTCGCCGCCGGCGGTGTGCCTCGTCCCGCTCTCGGGATCTTCCATGGAGAGGCGATAGCGCCCGCCCACGCGCAGATCGACCTCGGCGACAGGTGTCACCCAGGCAGGGTTGGGTCTCCACCAGCGCCGCAATACCTCAGGGTTCGTCCACGCGTCGAACACCTCCTCACACGTCGCGTCGAATGTGCGCTCTACGCGCAGGCTCGTCTCTGTCGGCTTGGTCACCTCGGTCATCGCTTGGACTCCTTCTCGGTTCGTTTCTCGCTCGGCAATTGGCTCTCGCGCTGCTCGCGCAGATATTCCTCGACGGTGTCGAGCTTGCGCTCCCACAGCTCGCGTTGGCGGGTGATCCAGGCATAGGCGTCGTCCAGCGGGCGCTCCTGCAAACGCAAACGATGCGTGCGCCCATCGATCACCCTGGTGATCGTCCCAGCCTCCTCGAGTACCTTCAGGTGCTTGCTGATCGCAGGCTTTGAGACACCGAAGTCCCTCGTTGCCTCGCCTACCGTCATCTCGCCGCCCGCGAGCCGCTCGAGGATCCCCCGGCGGATCGGGTGAGAGCAGGCGATGAACGAGCGGTCGAGCAATGCATTGTTAGCCATATGGTTAACAATACCGCCTTCGGGGTCTCCGCGTGTCGCCCATCCGGATTGGCTGGACGCGCAGCAGAGAAAACAGGCCGAGTCTCGGCGACCTTTCGTGGTTTTGAGACCGGGAGCCGGCGTGAGACGTAGACCCGGCGAGCGCAAGAAGAGATTTCTTACATTCGCCCGCTTGGATGCGCGCTCGATGCGCTTCTCCTCTCTGCTTGTCATCGTCTCGGCGATCCTGCTCGCGAACACGAGCCTTGCCAGGGCAAATGGCGGGTACAACGACCCGCCGAGTGTCTCCTGCGCTCCGCCGTCCCTGAACACATCCGCCGCGCTCGCCGGCGGACTGGTGACCGTCTCGCCGGCACCGCAGAGCAGGGACGCTTCGGCCGATGCCCAGATCAGCTTCCTGGGGGTTCCGGCGGGCGACCTCTCGAATGTGACCGTGACCGGTTCGCGAAGCGGGGCTCATGCCGGCCAGCTTGCGCCCTACTCCCAGGGTGACGGCGCCAGCTTCCTACCCGCAAAACCATTCAATGAAGAAGAGCTCGTCTCCGTGCGAGCGACCCTGAACCAGGAAGGCAGGCAGACGCCGTTCTCCTGGAGCTTCACTGTCTCGAGCGCGGACACAGCCCACGTGGCCGGCGCGGGCACACCCATTCCTCCTTCCAAGTCGAGCTACTACCAGCACTTTGCTTCGCGTCCTGATCTGCAGCCGCCGGTTGTCACCGTGACAGCCGACTCTCCCTCCAGCGGGCCGGGCGAGCTGTTTCTCGCCCCCTATTCCGGCCCAGGGCAGTACGGGCCGATGATCCTCTCCGAACACGGTCAGCTGATCTGGTTCAAGCCCCTGCCCGGCCGCGATCGCGCCGCGGACTTGCGTGTCCAGTCCTACGAAGGCAAACCGGTGCTGACCTGGTGGCAGGACCCGCTCCTCATCGACGGCAAGTCCACCGCCGGCATAGTCATCGACAACTCATCGTACGAACAGATCGCGACCGTGGGTGCCGGCAACGGCTACCAGGCCGATTTGCACGAATTCCAGATCACCCCCCAGGGGACAGCCCTCATCACCATCTACAACGCGATCAAGTGCGACCTAGCATCCATCGAAGGACCGAAGAACGGTGGGCTGGTGGACGCGATCACCCAGGAGATAGATCTCAAGACAGGTCTGGTCATGTTCGAGTGGCACAGCCTGGACCACGTCGCGCTCACGGACTCCTACTCCTCCGCGCGACCGACGAGTCTGAAGACCCCGTTCGACTTTTTTCACATCAATTCGGTCGATGTCGAACCGGACGGGAATCTGCTGATCGACGCGCGCGACACCTGGGCGCTGTATGACGTGAACGCCAAGACCGGGCAGGTCGTCTGGACTCTCGGCGGCAAGCACTCGAGTTTCACGATGGGCCCGGGCACAAAGACAGCCTTCCAGCACGATGCGCGTCGCCAGCCCAATGGAGAAATCACGTTCTTTGACAACGGCGCGAACCCGGCCGTCCATCCACAATCCCGCGCGATCGAGGAGCGGCTGGACATGCAGAACATGACCGTCACGCTCACTCACCGCTACGAGCACAACCCGTCTCTGCTCGCTGGCAGCCAGGGAAATATGCAGGCCCTGTCCAACGAAAACTGGATGGTGGGCTGGGGCGAGGTCCCCTATTTCACCGAATTCAGCCACTCGGGCGCCGTCCTCTTCGATGCCAACTTGCCCAACGGCTATGAGAACTACCGCGCCTTCAGATTCCCCTGGTCAGGTCAGCCGCACAGCCGCCCCGCGGTCGTTGTGAAGGCGCAGGGTCACCACCAGGTAATCGACGTCAGCTGGAACGGGGCCACCCAGGTCGCAGACTGGCGGGTTCTCGCGGGCTCCTCGACCCAGTCACTCAAACCGCTGGTAACGGTCTCACGCGCCGGCTTTGAGACGACCGTCCCGATAAGCGGCTCCGCACGCTACGTGCTGGTGCAGGCATTGGACTCGGGGGGCGCGGTGATCGGCGCCTCACCGACGCTCAAGACCTAGCCTGACGGCTGGGAGAACCTCACCAGGGAATACGATTGGGGCATGTCCGGGCCGCTTCGCAGAGTGGACATCGCCGAGCTGCGCGGATTCTGCGCCGCTGTGGAGCTCGGCAGCCTCGGCCGCGCGGCACGACTGCTTCAGATCAGTCAGCCCGCCCTGTCAAAGCGCGTGCGCGGACTCGAGACCCTGGCCGGCGCCGCGCTGCTCGAGCGCTCCCCACGTGGGGTGCACGCCACCCCGGCGGGCACGGAGCTATACGAGCGAGCGGCCTCACTACTGGACCAGGCGCGGCGCGTGGAGGCGCTGATCGCCGACATGCGCGGCGATCAGACGCCGGTCCGCCTCGCTGCCAGCCACACGATCGCGGAGTTCGTGCTGCCGGCGGCGCTCGCACGCTATGAGGCGCGGCGCGATCACCATCTCGCCCTCGAGTTGGTCATCGCAAACTCGGCGGTGGTGCGCGAACTCGTCGTGCAGGGACGCGTCGACTTCGGGATCGCGGCGCTTGACCCGGCCGAGGAGCAGGCCGGTGACCTGGGGGAGATCGGTCTCTGCGAGGACGAGGTGATAGTCGCCGTCCCGCGCGCACACGCGTGGGCGACCATGGCGGAGATACCGCTTGCCGAGCTGCTGCGCACCGCGATGGTGATGCGCGATCCAGCCGCGAACACGCGGCGGGTCGTCGAAGCCACGCTCCGCAAACGCCACATGACGCTCGCCCCGGCGCTAGTCGAGGTCGGCTCGACCGGCGCGGCGATCGCGAGGGCGATATCCGAGCGCGCGCCGGCGCTGCTGTCCAGCTTCGCGCTCACAGCAGATGATCAGAACATGGTCGCCCGTCGCGTCGAGGGCATTCGCTTTCGTCGCCGGTTCGTGATCCTGAGCGCGGCCAGAGCCGTGCTGGAGCCCGATGCCGCGACTCTGATCGAGCACCTGCGCTCGCCCAAAGCGATCGAGATAGCCAACGGCACATAACCAGCGGTTATGGCGATGAAGCCAACTGGCCCCTAGCCAAGCACACCGGTTCGGCCTAGCTTCTACAGAGAGATGCTCGGCGCACCGACGAAACCCAGGCCCGTCATGAGCGCTCCCGACCGATGCTCGAGCCGATGAGCCTGGCGCTCGTGGCCGCGGCGCTCGGGCCGGCAAAGCAGGCCTACCTGCTGCAGGCGCGCCAGATGCAGGCGCTGTCGTTTGCCGTTCACATTCCGCTGGTGTGCTTCGGCATCGCCTTCCCGGCGATGATCATGTTCGTCGAGTGGCGCGCGCTGCGCACCGGCGATGAGCTGTATCTGACGCTGGCCCGCCGCTGGAGCCGGATCATGGCCGCGCTGTTCGCCGTCGGGGTCATCACCGGCACGATCCTCAGCTTCGAGATGGGCCTGTTGTGGCCGAACTTCACAGCCACCTTCGGCAGCGTTTTCGGCCTGGGCTTCGCGATCGAGGGCTTCTCCTTCTTCCTGGAGGCGATCTTCATCGGCATCTACATCTATGGCTGGGATCGACTGCCGCGGGTGGCGCACCTGTTGAGCGCCGTCCCGATCGTGATCTCCGGCTTCACCGGCTCGCTGATGGTGATCGCCGTCAACGCCTGGATGCAGCACCCGACGGGCTTTCGCCTACACGCCGGCAAGGCGGTGGACGTCAAACCGCTGGAGGCTCTGTTTGGCAACAGCTTCCTCTGGCACGAGCTCGTGCATATGTACATAGCCGGTTACATCGTCACCGGCTTTCTGCTGGCGAGCGCTTACGCGATCGGCAGGCTGCGCGGCAAATGGGGTCGCTACGAGCGTGTCGCGCTGACCGTCCCGCTGACGATCGCCGCGCTCGCCTCGCCGGTGCAGGTGCTCGTCGGCGATTGGGCCGCACGGGACGTGGCCACCCAGCAACCGACGAAGCTGGCCGCCATCGAGGGGCTCGCAAAGACGACGAAAGGCGCACCCGAGCATCTGCTCGGCTGGTATGAAGATGGGCAGGTCAAGATCGGCATCGCGATCCCGAAGATGCTCTCGCTGCTCGCCTTTCACGACCCGAACGCCACGGTCCAGGGACTCGACGCGGTCCCGCCCAGCCTGCGTCCACCGGTCAACGTGGTGCGGGTGTCCTTTCAACTGATGGTGGGGATCGGAACGATGCTCGCGCTGCTCGGCGTGGTCTACCTGTTCGTGCGCTACCGGCGTCGACGGCTGCCGCGCTCGCCGTGGTTCTACCGCGCGCTCGCGCTCGCCGGGCCGGCGTCGGTGGTCGCGTTGATCGCCGGTTGGATCGTCACCGAGGTGGGCCGCCAACCCTGGGTCGTCTACAAGGTGATGCTCACCTCACAGGCGGTCACGGGGGCACACGGGATCATCGTCGGCTACGCCACGCTCGCCGCCGTCTATGTGGCCGTCGCCTGCGCCGTCGTGTGGATCCTGCGCCGGCTCGCCCACGCACCTCTGGACGCCAACGGACAGAACGAGCGCCGACAAGGAGCAAGCGGTGCACCTATATGAGATCCCGCTGATCTTCGTCCTGATCGGCCTGGCCCTCTACGCCGTGCTCGCCGGCGCCGACTTTGGTGCGGGATTGTGGAAGCTCTTCGCCGGGGGAGGTCCGAGCGGGGCACGCATACGGGATCACGCGCATCACTCGATGGCGCCGGTCTGGGAGGCCAACCACGTGTGGCTGATCTTCGTGCTGACGGTGATGTGGACCGCATACCCGACGGCCTTCTCCTCGATCGCCTCGACGCTGTGCGTGCCACTGTTCATAGCCGGCATCGGCATAGTGCTCAGAGGGGCCACCTACGCGCTGCGCGCCGGCACCCGAACTGCGGGGGAGCTGAGCCTGGTCGACACCGTCTTCTCGATCTCGAGCATCCTCACGCCGTTCGCGCTCGGTGCGGTGATCGGCGCGATCGCCTCACGACGGGTGCCCGTCGGCAATGCGGCCGGCCATCTGTTCTCCAGCTGGACCGGCCCGACCTCGCTGCTGGTCGGGGCGCTGGCCCTCACCAGCGCCGCCTATCTGGCCGCCGTCTATCTCGCGGCGGACGCCGCGCGCCGTGGGGAGAGCGAGCTCGAAAGGAGCTTTCGTCTGCGTGCGCTGATTGCTGGGGTGGCGGCCGGTGTCCTGGCGCTGGCGGGCATCCTCGTGCTGCGCACCGACGCGCATCCCCTCTATCACCACCTCGTCGCGGGCGCGGGCGTGATCGGCTTGACCTGCTCGATCCTGGCCGGCATCGCCACCATGCTGCTGGTGTGGCGATCGCGCTTTGAGCAGGCCCGCTTCACCGCCGCGCTGGCGGTCGCGGCGATCATCCTCGGCTGGGCGCTCGCCCAGCAGCCACTGCTGCTACCCGGACTGACAGTCAGCCAGGCGGCCGCGCCGCACGACACGCTCGTGGCGGTGATCGTCGCGGTGATCGCCGGCGGTGTGATCCTGTTCCCCGCGCTCGCCCTGCTCTTCAGCCTGCTGTTGCACGGACAGCTCGACCACGCACCCCCCGACCAACAGGCCCTCGCGCACACCGCCGACCGCGCACTGACAGCGAGCCGGTCGAGCGGTGTCCTCGCTCGACTGTGCGTGGCGAGCCTCATCGGTGGGTTTGCGTTGCTGACGCTCGCGAACTCCTCGTGGGCGCACGCCGTGGGCGTGCTCTGCCTACTCACGTTCGTGATCGCCGGATTCTTCGCGCTGGAACTCGGGCGGGACGCCGACTCCGAAACACTCACCGATCAATGACGGAGATCAACCGCGGGAAATCGCCAACACCCGCATGCTCGGTCGCCCGCGGAAGACCGTCGTGCGTGGGCGCTTGAGTGAGCGTCCCAGGCTGCCGTGGTTTCTCGCCAGCCGCGCCTCGGCCGCGATCAGCAAGCCCACGGCACAGTTCCAAGCGGCCCCAATCCTGGAGCAAGCTCGTGGGGATCGCCCTGTGCGGTTGGCCAAAACTGTCTACGCCGCGAGCTTCACGATCGCCGCGCAACCGACCAGCAGGATCACGCCGCGCAGCACCGTCGGATTCAGGCGCCTGCCGACCCGTGCCCCGAGCACACCGCCGAGCGAGGAGCCCACGGCGATCAACAGCGCGGCCGGCCAGGAGACGTGGGCGACGAGCGTGAATACGACACCGGCCACCAGGTTCGCCGTGCCCGCCAGCACGTTCTTGATCGCGTTGATGCGCTGCAACGACTCGCTGAGCGCCACACCCAGGATCGCCAGCAGCATGATGCCCTGGGCCGCGCCGAAATAGCCTCCATACACGCCGGTGGCGAACACCGCCAGCAGCGTCGCCGGCCCGCCGTGGTGAGAGTCCTCACGCCGGCGGGCCTGCAGCCGCCTGGCCAAATAGGGCTGTGCGACGATCAACACCAGCGCGAGCAGGATAAAAACCGGCACGATCGCTGCAAACGCCGAACTCGGCAGCTCGAGCAGCGCGACAGCTCCGACTGTGGCCCCCAGCACCGAGGCGCAGGCGAGTGTCAGAACCCGCCGGCGCTGGTCGGCGAGCTCGGCCCTGTAACCGATCGCCCCGGCGATCGATCCGGGCACCAGACCGATCGTGTTCGAGACGTTCGCCGTCACAGGCCCATAGCCGAAGGCCAGCAGCACCGGGAAAGTGATCAGCGTGCCGCTGCCCACGACCGTGTTGATGGTCCCCGCCGCTAGGCCGGCGGCGAGGATCCCGAGCGCTTCAAGCAACGCCACGGAAGGGGCGCTCGGGTAAGTGAAAGCTGCGCACGAGCCGCCGATTATGCCCATCGGCCGCCCGCGCGGGCCACACCCCAGGTTTGTGTCACCGCCCGCCTGCACGGTCGGATTAGAGCCCACGCGCGACAAACCCAACCCCATGAGTACGTGAATCTCAAACGCATGCCACTGCTCGTGCTTCTGAGCGCCCTGGCGAGCGCCGGCTGCGCGGGAATGCTGGCCAACCAGAGAACCGGCAACCAGACCGCCCACGGTCCCGACGTATCGGTGGTCGTGGACTACGTGGTTGACGGGGACACACTCGACGTGTGGATCTCCGGTCGCAAGACCAGGGTGCGCACGCTGCAGATCGACGCGCCGGAGAGTTCGACTCTGCGCTTCGGGCACGCGGATCGCTGCGGCGCTCCAGCGAAGGCCTATGCCCAGACCCTCGTGTATCACGGGGAGAAGGTCACCCTCGAACTCGCGGGCTCAGAACATCACGACAAGTACGGGCGTCTGCTGGCGCTGGTCTATCTCGGCGGGCCGCGGGCGATCACCTGGCAGCAGCGCATGGTGAGCTCCGGGTGGGCCGAGGTGTTTGTCTATCGCGCCAACAGCACCTGGCTACTGGGCACGCTGAGATCAGATCAGGCCTACGCCCAGCGCCACCGTCTCGGGGTGTACGCGCTGTGCAAAGGTGAATTCCACGAAAACGACTAGCCGCCCCGGCAACGACCCTCACATCGACAGGGCCTCACCGGCACTGCGTCGGTCCGCCGGGCGAGCGGACACTTGACGGGGTGCCCATCAGGGCGCAGTATTGCGCCGATCAACTGGCGCCCACGTGGGAGGTGGTGCAGATGCATGACTATGTGATCGTTGGGGCCGGCTCCGCCGGCTGCGTGCTCGCCAATCGGCTCAGTGAGGATCCGGCGGTCAACGTCCTTCTGTTGGAGGCGGGCGGACGCGATCGTCATCCGAACATAAAGATCCCCGCCGCGTTCGCCAAGCAGTTCCGCACCAAGCTCGACTGGGACTTTCAGACAGAGCCCGAGCCGCACTGCAACGGACGCTCGCTGTACATGCCACGCGGCAAGGGGTTGGGTGGGTCGAGCTCCATGAACGCGATGCTCTACGTTCGAGGACGTCCCTTGGACTACGACCAGTGGGAGGCGAGCGGCGCCACGGGGTGGGGCTGGAAGGACGTCTGGCCATACTTCCTGAAGGCCGAGGACAACGAGCGCGGAGCGTCGGAGTATCACGCGGTCGGAGGCCCGTTGCGGGTGGAGAATGAGCGCTCCCCCCGCCAGCTGACCGGGCGGTTCCTGGCGGCCGCCCAAAACGCGGGGATTCCGCGGATCGAGGACTACAACGGCCCCGAGCAGGACGGTGCGTCAATGGTGCAGGTGACCCAGCGACACGGCCGGCGCTGGAGCACCGCCGACGCCTACCTGCGTCCCGCCGGTTCGCGTCCCAACCTCGAGGTGCGCACCGGGATGCACATCCTGCAGATCGCGATGCGGGGCGAGCGCGCGATCGGGGTTGGATACCGTGACCGCCGTGGCCGTGAGCAGACGGTGCACGCCGAGCGCGAGGTGATCCTCTCGGCCGGTGCGCTGGCATCGCCACAGCTTCTGATGCTCTCGGGTATCGGGCCGGCCGATCAGCTGCGCGAGCATCAGATCACCGTTGTGGCGGACCTACCGGGGGTTGGCGAGAATCTCCAGGATCATCCCTACACCTCGTGCCTGTGGGACATCCCAGGCGGGCTCTCTCGCCGACGCGGAGAGGCCAAAGGCGCTGCTCGAGTACCTGCTGCGTCGCTCCGGCCCGCTGACCTCGACCGTCGCCGAGGCGTTCGCGTTCGTGCGCAGCCGCCCGGGACTGCCCGCCGCCGATCTACAGTTTCACTTCGCGCCCGCGTATTTCGTTGACAACGGCTTTGAGAAGTACGACGGACACGCGATCACGATGGGCCCGGTGCTGGTCTCGCCACGCAGCCGCGGCTGGGTGAGATTGCACTCATCAAATCCATTGGACAAGCCGCGGATCCTCACGAATTCACTCGCAGAGCCCGAGGACCTGGACGCGCTCGTGGCCGGGGCGTCGCTGACACGCGAGATAGCGGCCTGCGAACCACTGGCTTCTGTCGTCGGTCGCGAGCTGTTCCCCGGTGCCGGCGTCGAAAGCGCACAGGATCTAGCTGAAGACGTGCGTCGCCGCCTGCAGCTGATCTACCACCCCGTCGGGACGTGCCGCGCCGGCACCGACGAGCAGGCGGTCGTGGACCCGCAACTGCGCGTCAGGGGCGTCGAGGGACTGCGTGTCGTGGACGCCTCGATCATGCCGCTGATACCGGGCGGCAACACAAACGCCCCCACGATCATGGTTGCCGAGCGCGCGGCCGATCTGATCAAGGAGCGCGCCCAGCACTAATCGGACGCGAGTCCGTCGCTGGCCGAGGGCATCCACACCTCGCCCCGGCGTACGCGCTCGAATCCCATCCAGATGGCGTTCATGGCTGTGGCGACCACCTGTGCACGGGGGACGTGCTGGTGCTCGTACCACCAGATCGCGAGTCCCTGAAGCACGCCGCGCAGCACCTCCCAGGCCATCTCGAGCGCCTCTTCTGAGGCTTGGTCGCCCGCGCCGGTCGCGCTTGCGATGTGCTCACTGCCGGGCTCCTGGAAAACCATGGGCAGGATCGCCGCGCGACTCGCGGCTGCGACCTGTGCGTGGATCGCCCCTATGTGCGGATCGCCCGTCGTGTCGCGAAAGAGCATCCGCCAGGCGAAGGGATGGGTCTGGACGTACTGAAACCAGGCGTCGAACGCACGCGCGAGCCGCTGCTCCTGGGGCTCTGAGCTGGGCAGGTAGGCGCGCCACACGTCTCTGAGCTGTGCGAAATGGCGTTCGAGTAGGCGCTTGTAGAGGTCCTGCTTGGAGTCGAAGTGGTCATAGACGATCGGAGCGCTGACGCCGGATCGCCTGGCGATCTCGTCGATCGCTGCGCCCTGGTATCCGCGCTCCGCGAACACCTCGGTGGCGGCGAGCTCGATCGTCTCCCGGCGCGCCGGCGCGCTCATCCGCTTGCGGGCGCCGGGGAGCTCTCGACGGGTGGTTCGCCTGTGCCGGACTTTGACAACCTAACGCTCCTTAGCTATGGTCTAGATATAACCTAACTATGACTAGGTTAGCCTCCGATCACGACAGAAGGAGACACGGTGGCTGAGCGCGTAGATGCAGAGACTGGCGAGGCGCAGGAGCGCATCATCGAGGATCCCGTTCTGCGCCAGAAGTACATATTCAGGCGCGTCCAGGCGGACGATGGTGGCGAGGATCTGCAGCTCGAGATGTGGGTGGCGCCCGGGGGAGGTGTGCTCGTACCCCATGTGCGTCCGACCATGGACGAGCGCTTCAAGGTGCTCTCGGGGGAGATCACGTTCCTGCTCGGGCGCAAGCGGATTCCCGCCCATGCGGGCGAAGAGGCCTGCGCGGCCAAGGGCGTGAGACACGGCTACCAGAACACGGGCAGCGAGGAGGCACACGTGATCTGCGAGGTCCGTGACCCCAACGACGAGCAGCTCAGGCAATTCCTGGAAGACAGCGCCATCTTGGACCGGGCGGGCGCCTTCACGATGCGCGGGATTCCCAGAAGTCTCAAGGCGCTGCTGCAGGGAGCCGTCATGCTGCATCACCACCGCAACATGGTGCGCTTCTCCGGACCGCCTATCTGGCTACAGGATCTCGTGCTTGGCCCGCTCGCGAAGATGGGCGAACGCAGGGGCTATCGGGTAGGCCATTTCGAGAACTAAAGGGCACGCAGTCGCCCTCGGGGTCCATCCTGCATCAAACGGCATGCAGGAGGAGAATGCTCACGCGATGGACGTCACCTCAGTCAAAGTCGCCTGATCGATGTGCAGGCTGTTCGCGATGAGCGCCGGCGCGCAGCGAGCGCAGGCGACCTTCTGGCTGCTGGACGCCCCCGACAGCCTCTCCAAGCAGAGCCACCGCGAGCCGGACGGGACAGGGTTGGGCTGGTTTGATGCGCAGCGGCGCCCGCACGTGAGCAAGCAGCCGGTCGCGGCGTTCGCCGACTCCGACTTCAGCCACGAGGCGCATGAGCTCTGCTCGACTACCTTCATCGCCCACATCAGGTTCGCCTCGACAGGGGCGCTGAGTTGAAGAACACCCATCCGTTCGAGCAGCAGTGTCGCCTGTTCGCGCACAACGGTGTAATCGAGGACCTGCAGGCGCTCGACGCTCATCTCGGCGCCGCGCTCAGCCTCGTTGGAGGCGACACCGACTCCGAGCGCTTCTTCGCCTTGATAACGCGCGAGATCGCCACCCACGGCGGAGACCTCGACGCGGGCATCGCCTGCGCCTGCCGCTGGATCGCATCGAATCTACCTCTGTATGCGATCAACTTCGTGCTCGCGACCGCAGACGGGCTGTGGGCCTTTCGCTACCCGGAGACCCACCCGCTCTACGTGTTCGATCGATCCCCCGGGAAGAGGCTGGAGCACTCGAGCTCACACGGCACGCGGGTCCGATCCGAGGATGGACGCGAGCAGCCGCTGGTCGTGATCGCCAGCGAGCGAATGGACGCAGATCCGGGCTGGCGTCTGCTCGACAGCGGCGAGCTGCTGAAGGTGAGCGCGACGCTCGAGCTCTCATCGAGCGTGCTACTGGATGGCCCTCCCGCCAAGCCGCTCACACTGGATGACCTCGGAGCTAGAGCCAAGGCCTCGCAGGCGAAGAGCCCCGCCGAAGGCGGCTGACGCACAGCTGTTGGATCTCGCGCGAGCTTCCCGCCGAAGTCTCGATCGGACACCGTGGAAAAGACAGCCGCATCCGCGCTACCTTTTGAACTGCTCGGTGGGCTAAAGGGAGGCAGGGATCGTATGTATGACTATGTGATCGTGGGGGCCGGCTCCGCCGGCTGTGTGCTGGCCAATCGCCTCAGCGCTGATCCTGATGTCAGCGTGGCGCTGATCGAGGCCGGTCCGCCGGACACGCTCGAGAACATCCACGTGCCCGTCGCCTTCGGTCAGCTGTTCCGCACCGAGGTCTACTGGGACTACTCGACCGCCGCGGAGCCGTTCGCCGATCGCCGGCGCATCTACCTGCCCCGGGGCAAGACGCTCGGGGGCTCCTCTTCGACCAACGCGATGGTCTACATCCGCGGCAATCGAGCCGACTACGATGGCTGGCGCGAGAACGGTTGCGAGGGCTGGGGCTTTGACGATCTGCTCCCTTACTTCAAGCGCGCCGAGGACAACGAGCGCGGCTCCTCCGAGCTGCACGGCGCAGGCGGACCGTTGACCGTCTCAGAGGACCGCGCGCCCAACCCGATCACCGATGCTTTCCTACAGGCCTGTGCGCAGGCCGGCCTGCCCGCCAATGAGGACTTCAACGGCGCCGAGCAGGACGGCTTCGGTCGCTACCAGCGCACCCAGCGCGATGGGCGCCGCTGCAGCGCCGCGGTTGCCTATCTGCATCCGGCGATGTCCCGTCCCAACCTCACCGTGGAGACCTACATGCAGGTCCATCGGGTCCTGTTCGAGGGCGAGCGCGCCGTCGGCGTGCAGGGGGCGCGGCTCGGCGAGCTGCACGACTTTCGCGCCGAGCGCGAGGTGATCCTCTGCGCTGGCGCCTACAACTCCCCGCATCTGCTGATGCTCTCCGGAATCGGCTCGGCGGCAATCTTGGGGCTGCTGCAGATCCCCGTGATCCAGGATCTGGGCAGCGTCGGGCAGAACCTCCAGGACCACGCCGCGAGCGGACTCTCCTGGGCCCACGACGAGCCGGTCTCGCTGTTTGACTCGCTGACCGAGGCGAACGTCGCCGCCTTCGTCAATCAGGGCCGCGGCCCCTTGACCTCGAATATCGCCGAGGCCGGCGGGTTCATCCGCTCCAGCTCAGACCTGGATGCACCCGACATCCAGTTCCACGCGGCCCCCGCGCTGTATGTCGATGAGCCCGTCTTCGAGCACGGCTTCGGCGTGGGTCCCTGTGTGCTCACACCCGACAGCCGCGGAATGCTCGCGCCGCTCTCACCCGACCCCACCGCCAAGCCCTACATTCTCCACAACTACTACGCCGAGGAGAGCGACATGGCGCGGATGATGCAGGGCATGCGCGTGGCGATGGAGATCACCCGCCAACCCGCGCTGGCTCCCTACACCACCCGCCCCTACTACACCCCCGCCTCGGACTCCGAGGAGGATCTGCGCGCGCATATCCGAGCGCAGACCTTCACCCTCTATCACCCGGTCGGCACGTGCCGCATGGGCTCGGACGCCGAGGCCGTCGTGGATACCGAGCTGCGCGTGAACGGCATCGAGGGCCTGCGTGTCGTGGATGCCTCGGTGATGCCGACGGTCCCGCGCGGCAACACGAACGCCCCGACGATCGCGGTCGCAGAGCGCGCGGCCGATCTGATTCGCCACGGTGTTGCTGCCGGCGCCCCCGGGACGGCCCAGCTCACCAGAAGCGTGGGTTAGCGAGACCCCGCAAGTCCAAGCGCTGACGTGGATCGTGCCACCGCTCGTATCGGCCAGTGCCAGGGGCGGCTGTATCTATGACTATGTGACTGTGACTTGCTTGACCAAGGAGGCTGACATTGGGCCTCTCGCTCAGCTGTCAGCCAAAAACGCAGCTCGCCGAACCCGCACACCGCCTGCAGCGGAAGCTGTAGCGTAGTGACGATGAATGTGACAGCGGGCACAACAGGCACGGGATTGGACGGTGATGGGTCCTTGGCGCTGCAGGCATCGACGCTCTGCGAGGGGTTTCAGATCACGGCCGCCGAAAACGCTGGGCGGATCGCTCTACGGACCCCTGGCGCAGGGATCGAGTTGACGTTTGCGGAGGTGGCCGAGCGCGTCAGGCGCATCGCGACAGGCCTGTATGAGATCGGGGTAAGGCATGGCGACACCGTGGGCTTGATGTTGCTCAACCGCCCTGAGTTCAACCTCTGCGACTGCGCGGCGATGCACTTGGGCGCGACGCCCTTCTCGATCTACAACACGTGCTCGCCCGAGCAGATTTCTTACCTATTTTCCAACGCCGCGAACAAGGTGGTGATCACCGAGTCGATGTTTCTCCAGCAGATCCAGGCGGCGGGTCTTGACTCACTCGAGCGCGTTATCTGCGTGGACGGCGCACCTGAGGGCACGCTGGCGCTCGCGGACCTCGAAGCGCTCGCGTCCCCAGACTTCGATTTCCAAGCGAGCTGGCGGGCGGTCAGCGGCGAGGATCTGATCACCATCTGTTACACCTCCGGAACCACCGGACCCCCCAAGGGCGTGGAGCTGACCCACACCAACGTGCTGGCGGAGTGTCGTGCGGCGGCGGCGAGGATCTCCGTGGGAGCGGAAGATCGCATCATCTCCTACCTCCCGCACGCACACATGGCTGACCGCTACTCGGCGCACTACTCGCTGATGCTGCACGGTTTCTCGATGACGGTGCTCTCAAACGCCACGGAAATCGTCGCTGTCCTTCCCGAGGTGCGCCCCACGAGCTTCGGGTCGGTGCCACGCGTCTGGGAGAAGATGAAGGCTGGGCTGCAGGCGCGATTCGCCGCCGAGCAGGATCCCGCCCGCAGGCAGGCGCTCGAGTGGGCGATCGACGTGGGACTTCGACGGGTGCGCGCCGAGCAGGCGGGAGAGGAGCCATCGACAGAGCTGCTCGCCGAACACTCCCAAGCGGATGAGCTCGTGCTGAGCAAGCTGCGCGAGCGTCTTGGGCTCGATCAAGCGAAGATTCTCTACGCGGGAGCGGCCCCCACGCCGATCGATGTGCTCGAGTTCTTCCACGCGATCGGCCTGCCGATCTGCGAGCTGTGGGGCATGTCGGAGCTGACCTGCGTGGGAACGTGCAACCCACGTGAGCGTCCCGTCATCGGAACCGTCGGGACGCCGCTGCCTGGCGTTGAGGTTCGCCTCGCCGAGGATGGCGAGCTGCTCTGCCGTGGGTCGATGGTGATGCGCGGCTACCGATCAAACCCCGAGCAGACCGCGGAGACGATCGACTCCGACGGCTGGCTGCATACGGGGGACATCGCTGAGATCGACTCCGAGGGCTACGTAAAGATCGTCGATCGCAAGAAGGAGCTGATCATCAACGCCGCCGGCAAGAACATGTCTCCGGCGAACATCGAGGCCCACATCAAGGGTTCTAGCGCGTTGATCGGGCAGGCGATAGCGATCGGCGATCGGCGCCCCTACAACGTCGCGTTGATCGTGCTCGACCCCGACGGCGTGAGCGTGTGGGCAGCTGAGCACGGGCTCTCAGACGTCTCGCCCGCGGCGCTCTGCCAAGAGCCTGGCGTCAGGGCGGAGGTGTCACGCGGCGTCGAGGAGGCCAACGGTCATCTCAGTCGCGTGGAGCAGATCAAGCGCTTTGCAATCCTTCCGTGCGATTGGCTCCCCGGCGGTGACGAGTTGACACCGACTATGAAGCTCAAGCGCAAGCCGATAGCGGACAAGTACGCGCAGGAGATCGAGGCGCTCTACACATAGCCGGACACCACCGCGCCTGCGCGGTAGGCTCGCGTTGACGATGAGCGGCGCAACGACACTACGCACCGAGACCTCAGAGCGAGTCCGCTCGATCGTTCTCACACGCTCTGACGAATACAACACGATCACCCCGCAGCTGCGCGAGGAGCTGTCAAACGCGATCGACGAGGCCGACCAGGATCCCGATGTCGCGGTGATGCTGCTGCGCGCCGAGGGCCCGGCCTTCTGCGCGGGCTACGGCCTTGACTGGTCCACCGTGGCGCAGGCCGCCGAGGGCGACTCTCAGCGCGTGTGGGACTCGGTCGGTGACATGGCCCTGATCGGCAGTTTCGTCGAGGTCTACCAGAAGCTCTGGTACGCGCGGAAGCCGACGATCGCCGCCGTCCAGGGGTGGTGCATCGCGGGAGGCACCGACATGGTCCTGTGCGCCGATCTGATCGTTGCTGCGGAGAACGCCCGTTTCGGCTATCCCCCGGCACGGGTGTGGGGAACACCGACGACCGCCATGTGGGTCTACCGGCTTGGCTTTCAGATGGCCAAGCGTTATCTATTCACCGGCGATGAGATCCCGGCCGAGCGCGCTGTCGAGATCGGGCTTGTCCTGGAGACCGTTCCAAACGAGCGTCTGCTCGAGCACGCGTTTGCGCTGGCCCGGCGTGTCGCGCGGCTTCCCACGAGCCAGCTGATCATGCTCAAGGCGCTCTGCAACCAGCCGGCGGAGAACATGGGACTGGCGAGCAGCCGCCAGCTCGGGACGCTGTTCGACGGCATCGCCCGCCACACCCAGGAGGGGCTCGACTTCGTCTCACGAGCACAAGACGCCGGCTTCCGCCAAGCCGTCGCCGAGCGCGACGACCCATTCGGCGACTACGGATCCAGGCCCGAAAAAACCACCTGACATCCCAGCGGCCGCCAGCGTTTCTCGGTGTCGAGCTTGCAGTATGGTGACCCTGACACCGATGCCCCGGCGAGCCCTCGATCAAGCGTGCGTGAGCTCCACCTCAGAGGAGCCCGACGAACCGGAGGAGTTCACCCTGACGATCGAGCAACTGGCGGCACTCACCGGCATGACGGTGCGCAACATCCGAGCGCACAGAGAGCGCGGTCTGCTGCCGCCTCCCCAGGTGCGTGAGCGCGTCGGCTACTACGGCCCTGGCCACGTCAGCCGTCTGCAGCTCATCCAACGTCTGCAGGCCGACGGGTTCAACCTGCGGGCGATCGAGCATTTGCTCGAGCAGACGCATGCCCCGGACGAGCGTCTGCTTGAGATGGGTCGTGTCGTCGCGGTTCCGTTCGAGAGCGAACAGCCACAGGTGCTCACTCTTCAGGAGCTCGAGGACCGCTTCGCCGGGCAGCTGAACGCGCAGGCGATCGCTCGCGCCCAGCAGATCGGCCTGCTGGCCGAGCTCGGCGACGGACGCTACGAGATCCCGGTGCCGGCGCTGCTCGACGGCGCCGAGGAGGCCGTGAAGCTCGGGATTCCGCTGAGGCACGTGCTGGCCAACGGCGTCAGGCTGCAGGAGCAGTGCCGTCTTGTGGCGCGCGAGTTCGTGCGTCTCTTCCTTGAGGATCTGTGGAAGCCGTTCGCCCAGGCTGGCTATCCCCAGGAGCGCTGGTCGGCGATGACAGAGGCGGTCGAGCGTCTGCGCCCGATCTCCTCCAAGGCGCTGCTCGGCACCTACCAGTTGACGATGTCACACGAGGTCGAGAAGGCATTCGGCCGCGAGCTGGAGCGGCTGACCAAGCGCAAGCGCTGAGGATCCCGAGGCCGATCAGGAGGGCCCGCGCGGTGTGGGCGAGCCTGGGTCCGCCGCGTAGACACCGTGACGGAAGAGCTTTGTGGCGGCGGTCTGCCAGCGCTCGAGTCCCTCGGGGCTGAGAAAGGGGTGGGGTAGGTGGCGGTTCAGCGCCGCTCCGAAAAGCAAGGGGCTGAGGTTGACGAGGATTGTGTTCAGAGCGGTCCACTGCGGGTCCATGTCCGCTCGCAGGAGGCCATCTTTGGCTAGTTGCTGCCATTGCTGCTCGGCGATGCTCACGAAGGTGTCGAAGAGATCGAGGGCGCCAGGGTCTCCTTCGATGCTGGCCCGGGCGACGTATAGCAGTGCGTTTGGGTGCTCGTGGACCAGCGCGGCGACGCGGCGGCCTAGCTCCTCCGAGGCATCCCTGGCGCTGCTCGCGGCCGGCACGTCCACGAAAGCCGCCACGGCGATCGCGGCAACGTAGTCGTTGACCGCTTGCGCGAGCGCTGCCTTGGTCGGGAAGTGGTGCTGGACCAGGCCCGGCGACACTCCCGCCGCCTTGGCGACATCGCGTATCGACGTCGCGGCGACTCCATTGGTGGCGAAGCCCTCAAGGGCCGCGTTGCGGATGCGTGCGACCGTCGTCAGGTCCGAGTCCAGAACGTGCATTACAGGTGCATAATATGCAATACGACTGCATCTGCTTCAATACGATCGTATGGGAAATCGTTTGCTGAGGCTTCCATGGGCGTCAGGGCCGGCGCCACCAACCAACGGTCCAGTGTTGATCAGCGTCACGGACTTCCGACTGGCCAGGGCCCAAGACATGCCCGGCGCGTACATGGCCGCCATGCGCCTGCAACACGCGTGGCCTGACCTGCCGGGCGCCGTCGGCCTGTGGCTGTGGGGTCAGCCTCTGCGTAGACGCTCGGGCGCAGTATCGGTGTGGCAAGACGAAGAGGCGCTACGTCACTTCGTGAGTTGGCCCGTGCACGTCGCGATCATGCGCAAGTACCGAGATGTGGGCAAGCTGACCTCCACGAGCTGGACCGCGGAGCGGTTCATCGCCGCGGAGGTCTGGCAGCAGGCAACACTACACCTGGCCACCAGCGAGCTCTCATAAGGACGCGATCCCAATCCAAAGAAAGCTCGAAATGACCAGTCCCCCATACACGCGCCTGGCCGCGGCCAGTGGAGCGCTCTTCATTGTTATCTTCAGCGCAGCGCTGTTCGACCTGGGAGCACCGCCGAAGGCAAGCGACACCAACTCTCAGGTCGCGTCGATCCTCATACACGCCCACAGCAGGATCCTTCACGGGATGTACCTCGCCGGCCTGGCGATCATGCTCGGCATCTGGTTCTTCGCGGCCGTCCAAAGATGGCTCGCGCAAGCCACACACGGGCAGCGGACACAGCTCGCAAACACAGCTCTCGCCGCGGGCCTGTTCGCGACCGCGCTCGGCGTCCTCGGGATGCTCCTCTTCTACGGCGCCACCTACAAGGTCGCCGGCCAGGGAGGCCTCTCAGCAGTCAGAGCGCTCACCGACGCCGGCAACGCCTCGATCGAGCTGCTCAAGTTCCCGCTCGCCACCTTCATCCTCGCCGTCTCGCTCGCCGCACACCGGACCCAACTCCTCCCACGCCGGCTCGTCCAGGCGGGCACGGCAAGCGCCCTCGTGCTCGTCGCGAGCGCGATCCCGCTGTTCGCGCACGGCTCGTTCACCCAGTTCGGAGGCGGCCTGGACGTCATCGGCGCCGCTCCCGGGATCATCTGGATCTTCACCCTCAGCGTGATGATGGCGCGCGATGTCCGCTCGCCCTCGTGTGGCGACTCACGGAGAGACTTCGCCGCTGGGTCAGTGCCCGCCAAGCCCTGACCATGTCGGGTGATAACGCGGGAGGGCTCGCCCGATCTGCCCTAGCGTGTTCTCACGACGCGCGCGCCATGGCCCGGCGTCAGCGTTATGTGATGGTTGCGGATCGGCTCGTCCCGCTCATCCGGGGCATACAGGTCGGTCTCATTGAGGATCGTGCGCAGCGCGATTCGCATCTCGAGCGTCGCAAAGGCCGCCCCTATGCAGCGCCGCCGCCCGCCGCCGAAGGGAATCCAGGCGTAGGTGTCGCTCGGTCCCTCCAGGAAGCGCTCGGGACTAAAGCTCTGCGGGTCGGGGAAGAACTCGGGCGAGGAGTGCATGAGCGTGATCATCGGAAGCAGCGTCACGCCCGCCGGGAAATGATAGCCGCCGATCTGCACCGGACGGGTGAGCCTGCGTGTGACGGCCGGTATCACGGGCCTGATCCGCAACGCCTCCTTGGCGACGGCGTCCAGATAGGCGTCGTCTCCCTCCCGAGCGGCGACGCGAGCGCGCTCGAGCGCCCGCGGTGTGCGAAGCAGCCGCTCGAACGTCCACGCCAGCCCGGTCGTGGTCGTCTCGTGCCCGGCCAGCAGCAGGCTCATGATCTGGTCGCGCAGGTTGGCGTCGTCCAGTTCCCCGGCGCGCACCAGCAGCGAGAGCACGTCGGTGCGCTGCTCTAGGTCGGGGACTCTTCGCCGGCGTGCGATCTCGTCGTCCAGCAGGGCGAAGGCGTCGCGAACCGTGTGCTTGTAGCGCCGCCACGGACCGAAGTATCCGAGGACGGGCAGCGTCCACATCGCCATCGTCCAGAACTTGATGTCCACGGTATCCGGGAGCACGCGGCGCAGTTCCGCCAGACGCTGTGGCTCCTCGACCCCGATAACGGTGCGTAGGATCACCTCCAGGGTGATGGCCCGCATGCGTGGATGAAGGGCGAACGGCTCTCCGATGGGCCAGCGCGCGATCTCCTCTCTGACGATCTCCTCGACGGCCTGGCCGTAGACGCGTACTGCCTCGCCGTGGAAGGGTGGCAGCAGGCGCTTGCGCGTGCGCATGTGGTCCTCGTCGTCGAGCACGAGAACGGATTTGCTGCCGAGCACCGGGGCCAGCAGGTCGTTGCCCTCGCCGGCATGGAAGATCGCGGGATCTCCGGTGAAGATCTCCTTGATCATCTCGCGATCGCGGATCATCACGGCCGTACCCCACGGCAGCGCCTTGATCGTGAACACATCCCCGTAGCGGCGGTTCCAGCGCTGATCGAAGGCGTCGAGCTTGCGCCACACCATCTGCGTCTGAACGAGGCGCGGCCACCTAGGTCCTCTCGGCAGCCGCGGGGTCGCGGG
This sequence comes from uncultured Solirubrobacterales bacterium, assembly GCA_963718425.1. GTDB lineage: Bacteria > Actinomycetota > Thermoleophilia > Solirubrobacterales > Solirubrobacteraceae > Palsa-744. Next base: position 170,942 of record CAVQZJ010000015.1, on the reverse strand, counting down.
CGCGGCCTGCCCCGACGGTGGCTGTGAGAGGGCGGCTGGGGGAGAGGTGGTCGTAGTGGTGCTCACGGTACGCCGGGACGCGCTCGATCATCACCCACATGTATGGGCCGCAAAACATAGTGCCATAGATTCATGGCAAGATCAAGTGGCGTGAGTCCGGCGGCCTCAGGTGGGCATCTCTGAGGGGAGCCCGATCTTCTCCACCTCTGCGCTCACAGCGGCCTCGCGGCCCACGCTCGCCAGCACCGCGCCTGAGAGCAGGCTCGTCACGAGCATGAACCACCACGCTTCCCGGAAGCTCGTCACGCCGGTGGGGGTGCCGAGGATGGCGATCAGGATCGCGAAGCCGAGCGCTGAGCCCAGCTGCCGTCCGGTGGTCTGAACGGCGATCCCGGTGGCCAGTCGCGCCGGCGGCAGGGTCGCCGCGACAGCACCGGTCAGTGAGGGAATCACGAGCCCCACGCCGATCCCGCCGATCATCATGCCGGGCAGGAACGCGCTCGCGTAGTGCGCGCTGGCGCCGACGTTGGCGATCCACCAGACACCCCCCAGCGCGAACAGCAGCGTTCCGAGCGCGCCGACCAGTCCGGGACCGATACGCCGTCCCAGGCGCGCCGCCGGGACGGCCGTGACAGCCGCCATCGCCGGACCGGGGAAAATCATCACGCCGGCGGTCAGGATCGGCTCGCGCCAGACGCCGGTGAGGAACAGCACCGACGCGAGCAGCATCGCCGAGAACGCCGTGAAGAACAGCAGCGATCCAAGCGTGGCCAGGCTAAAGGCGCGTACGCGCAGGATCGCCGGCTCGACGATCGGAGCGGGATGAGAGACGATGCGCCGCGCGAGCGTGCCGAGGGCAAGCAGGGCCAGGGCGAGCGACCCCAGCACGCGATCGCCGCCCCAACCCCAGGCTTCTCCCTGAACGATCGCCACAACCAGGGCCGCGACCCCGACCGTCAGCAGTCCAGCGCCAAGCAGGTCGGGCGGGTCTGACTCGGGGTGGCGGATCTCACGCAACACACGTGAACCGGCGAGTAGGCCGGCCAGACCAACCGGCACGTTGACGATGAACACCCACCGCCATCCGGCCTCAACGAGCAGGCCACCGAGTGGCGGTCCCGCGGCCGCGGCGATGCCGCCGACGGCTGCCCAGACCCCGATCGCGATGTGCCGGCGCTCCGGCGGGAACTCGGGCAGCAAGAGCCCCAGCGAAGCGGGCATCAACAGGGCGGCGCCGAGACCCTGCACGGCGCGCGCGCCGATCAGGAACGGGATCGAGGGAGCGGCCGCGCAGGCCGCCGAGGCACACACGAACAGGCCGACGCCGAGGAGGAATGCGCGCTTGCGCCCGACCACGTCGGCCCAGCGCCCGGCGCTGATCAGGAAGGCCGCGAAAACGATCGTGTAGGAGCTGAGGATCCACGAGAGCGAGTCGATGCTCGTATGCGGATAGTCGCTGTGTATCTGCGGGAAGGCGATGTTGACGATGAAGACATCCAGGCCGGCCATGAAGACCCCGACCACGACCACGAGTAGGACCTGCCAGCGGCGCTCCACGGTTATGCCGCCAGCTTGGTGATCGTGCTCGGTGCCTGCGGGGCCGGGAGCGCGAGGCACCGCAGGGGCTCGCCGCGCGGCGTCCAGATCGGGCCCAGTTGCTCGGCTGTGATCGTCAGACCGGGGAGGTTCTCGGGTGTCATGGAGAGGCTCCTTCCGAACGTACTCAGTTTTATGATGAGACGCACCTTAGCAAGGTAAGTTGCTTCAAGCAACTTTCTATGTATAGTTATGCTGGGGAGCGATGCTCGGATCCGATTACAAAGAACAGAACTGCTCGATAGCGCGTGCGTTGGAGCTGGTGGGAGAGCGCTGGACCGTGCTCATCCTGCGTGACGTGTTCCTGGGAGTGCGCCGCTTCGAGGCGCTGCAGAGCGATCTCGGCGTGGCGCGCAACGTCCTGGCGTCGCGCCTGGAGCGTCTGGTCGCCGAAGGGGTGCTCGAAAAGCGTCCCTATCAGAGCCGTCCCGTTCGTCACGAATACAGGCTGACCGAGAAGGGCCTCGACCTGTGGCCCGTGATCTTCGAGCTGATGCGCTGGGGAGATCTCCACGCGAGTCCGCCCGCTGGACCGCCGGTGGTGATCCGCCACCGTGGCTGCGGCGGGGTGATCGGCGAGCGGCGCGTCTGCACGAGCTGCTCAGAACCGGTGGGGGTCAGAGACGTGCGCGCCGAGCTGGGCCCGGGTGCCGGGGCTGATCACAGCGAGCGAGCGCGGGCCCTCGCTGCTCGCGGCTAGCCATACCCCTCGACCAGCTCGCGCAGTCTCGCACGAGCCTCGACGTGCATCCCGTTGATGATCTCCCCGACCTCTCTGGCTTGAGCGAGCTCGTGCGCTTCCCCGGCCCATCGGTTGAAGGCGTCGTGATCTCCTCGCTCACGGGCCCTGGCCCGTAGCGGGCTGGTGGCGTTGTGTATCTGCGGATATGCACTCGGCGCGCCAGCGTCGTGCTCGTGCATGAAGCGGTTGACGATCCCGCGCGCCAGGCGGCCGGTGAACGCGCGTGTCAGCCTCGTCGGATGGTGCTCGAGCATGACCTCACGCAGAGCGCCGGGAGTCCCGGCCTCGGGGCTGAGCATGAGGGCGGTACCGATCTGCGCCGCGCTTGCTCCGGCGCACAGCACCGCCGCCAGGGCATGGCCGTCGGCGATCGCGCCGGCGGCCACCAGCGGGAGCTCCACCCGACGGGCGACCAAACGCAGTAGCGCGAGCAGTCCGTGGCCGGACTCGTCCTGGTCGTCGAAGGTCGAACGGTGGCCGCCCGCCTCGATCCCTTGAAGGATCAGCGCATCGGCGCCAGCGGCCACCGCCAGCAGAGCCTCGTCGAGATTCGTGACGGTTACCCAGACGCTGACCTGTCCATCGTGCAGAGCGTCGATCACATCCGCCGCCGGACAGCCAAATGTGAACGACACCACCGGCGGACGCTCCGTCATCAGCAGAGCCAGCTTCGCCTCCCAGCCGTCATCGTCGAAGCGAGGCTCTCCCAGCTCGGCGCCCTGGAGCCTGGCCTCCGGCTCGATCTCGGCGAGGTTACTCCTCCAGGGTGTCCGGCTCGGTTGGCGCGGTGGTGGGGACGAAGAGGTTGACCCCAAAAGGGCGTGCCGACTGTGAGCGCAGGGCATCGATCTGCTCGCCCAGCGCCCTGACCGGAAGATACCCGCCGGCGAGAAAGCCGAGAGCGCCCGCACCGCAGACCGCGCCAGCCAGGGCCACGGTCGAAGGACCGCCGGCCATCGGGGCTCCAATGATTGGCACCGAAAGCTCTGATATCTGAAACCTGTTGCCTCGCATCCCGCTACCGAAGGTTCGCCGCGGCTCGCCTCGCGGCCTCCTCGAGTCGATCATCCCCCCAGAAGAGCTCCTCGCCGATCGCCACCGTGGGAACGCCAAAGACCCCGCGTTCGTGCGCCTCCTGAGTCGCCTCGCGCAGCGCCGACTTGATCTGTGGATCGCCGGTGGCCTCCTCCACCTCACGCGGATCGAGCCCAGCCTCGCCGGCCGCCCGCAGCACGGTGGCGGGCACGCTCAGATCCTGACCCTGCTGGAAGGCCAGGGCGAAGGCGTGGCGGACGAACGGCCGGCCACGATCGCTTTGAAACGCGAATATCGTTGCCCGCATCGCCGTCAGGTAGTGCCCCGGCCATGGCTCCGGCCAGCGCACGGGTGCCAGCCCGTAGTCCCGTGCGCGTCGCTCCACATCCGCCATCCCGGCGCTCCTCTGCTGAGGTGTGCCCAATGCCCAGGAGGACCTTCCGTTGAGCTTGAACAGGGCTCCGAGAGACACGCCCTGCCAGCGCACCGACGCGCCGAGGAGCTCGTCCACGCGCTCGCTGGCCAGATAGGCAAATGGCGATCCGAGATCGAAATAGAAGGTCACGCGCGACATGGCAACCAGACCCTTTCGTATAATATAATGAACGATATGTTCTATATTTTACACCATTATTTGCACCGTTAGATGGCTACGGAGATCGGCGCACAGGTGGGCGCGAACCTGCGCAGGCTGCGCATCGCCTCGCGTCAGTCGCTATCGGAGCTGGCCCGCGCGACCAAGGTGAGCAAGGCGACGCTGTCCGGGATCGAGCGGGGTGCGGCAAACCCGACGATCCAGACGCTCGCCGCTCTGGCGAGCGCACTGCGCGTGCCAGTGACAGAGCTGATCGAACCCGCGCCCGTCGAGGAGATGCGAATCGTGCGAGCTGAGCGGAGCCATCTCGACGCCCGCCAACCGGCTGTGCGTGAGCTCGATCTGGCCGCTGTCCAGGGCCGGCTCGAGATTCGTGAGCTGATCCTTCCCGCCGGGCATATTCGCGAGGAGCTGCCCGCCTCGGCCGGCTCGCGCCTGCATCTATTGATCCTCGAGGGCGTGCTCATTGCTGGTCCCAGGGAGCGCATCAGCGAGCTCGAAAGCGGCGACTACTGCTCATTTCCGGCCGACGTGGCGCACATCTATGAAACCGGGCGCCACCGGGCGCGGGCGCTAGTGCTCGCCTACACCCCCGGTTGACGCCACATCGCCCACATCTTGGGGCCGCGCGGGAGCTGGATCTCCCGAGTTACCTTGAAGCCGTGGCGCGCGTAGAAGTCGATGTTGCGCTCCTTTGAGGACTCCAGGTAGGCGGCCACGCCGTCACTGTCGCAACGATCGAGCACCGGCCGCAGAACAGCGGACCCCAATCCTTTTCCCTGGGCGGTGGGGTCGGTGCCGAGCACGGACAGATACCAGTGCGGCGGTCCCTTTGGATGCGCCATCTCCATTCCGCCGAAGCCGATCCCAAGCAGCGGCATACGCCAGAACAGGCGTGGGTGCAGCACGCTGCGGGCGATCTCGAGATCCGCGCGCACACCCTCCCGCCAGTGTGTCGGCGGCGCCCACAGCGCGGCGCAACCGAGCCCCTCGTCGGTCCACACCTCCTCGTGCGCAAGCAGTTGGCGCAGGCGCGTGCCGTGAAACCGCTCGAGTACTTTCGGGCGCAACCGATCGGGCTTGCACGACCAGATCGCAACCGGATCGTCGTAGAAGGCTCGCGCTAGCATGCTCGCCAACGCGGGTATGTCAGATCTCCTAGCCGGGCGTGTGGTCGGCGGGGGCGAGAGCATGGATCCCTTCAGCCGGTGGCGGTTTGCCGCGGCTCGGCGGTGAATCCGAGCAGCTTAGTGTCGAGCGGCGCATGGATGGGCGTCGGCTCGTGCAATCCCTCGACTTCAAAGCGGCTCACGTGATCAGCTCACCTCGTCCTTTGAGTGCCGTGAGCGCCAGCATCTCATAGGCGATGTTCGAAGCGAGCAGGGCGGTGATCTGGCCGGGGGAGTCATATGGCGGTGAGACCTCGACGACATCAAAGCCCACGAAGTCGATCGAGGTGAGCGCCCGCAGCAGATCGAGCGCCTCGTGTGACGCGAGCCCACCGACCTCCGGAGTGCCGGTTCCCGGGGCCGCCGATGGGTCGATCACGTCGATGTCAAATCCCAGGAACGCGGGTGCCGAACCGATCCGCGCACGAACGCGCTCGGCAAAGATGAGCGGGTCGATGCTCCTGAGCTCCTCAATTGTCAGCAGCTCGAATCCCAGCGCTCTGGCCTGCCGCAGGTCCTCCGCTGAATACAGCGGCCCCCGGACTCCCGCGATCGTCGATCGGGCCGGGTCGATCAACCCCTCCTCGCAGGCTCGCCGGAATGGTGTGCCGTGGAACAGCCGCTCTCCGTAATAGTCATCCCATGTGTCGGCGTGAGCGTCGAAGAGCACAATCGCTAGTGGACCGTATGCGGCGTGGTGGGCCCGCAACTCGCCCAGCGAGATCGAATGGTCGCCGCCGAGCACGACCGTCTTGACCTTTGATCGGCTCAGCGGCGAGAGCGCCTCGGCGATCTGCTCAGCCGTGCGCTCGGCGTTCCCGGGTGTGACGGCGATGTCGCCCCCATCGATGACCCGCCCCGATCCGAACACCTCGACGGCGTGCAGCGGATGCCAGGGACGCAGTAGCGCCGAGACCGAGCGGATCTCCTGTGGCCCGAAACGCGCCCCGGGGCGGTAGCTGGTGGCGGTGTCGAACGGGATCCCCACCACCGCCGTCGCCTCGAGCGGCACTCCGGCGCCCGGCGGTTCGCTGATGGGCCGATGCGCCAACCCGGCGAAGGTGCGTACACCGGTGTAGCGGGGGGCCTGGCGGGCATCGCTCATCGCTCGGTGACCACCCGCACGGTGCGCAGTTGCCGGTCGCTGGCGCCGCGTACGCTGCCGCCCTGCTCGAGCGTGTGCTTGATGTAGTGCAGGGTGTCGGCCGTCAACCGCTCCCCGGGCAGCACATTGGGGATCCCGGGAGGGTAGGTGGCAAGCGACTCGGCCGCGATCCGCCCCACGGCCTGTTCGGCCGGCAGGACCTCCTGGGCACCGAGATAGGCCTCGCGGGGAGTCATGGCCAATTCGCCCCACGGCGGCGGGGCGGCAAAGCTCGCTGACTCGCCCACCGGGTCCAGGCCGACCTGCGCGACGGCCTGGGCCAGCGCCGCCACGAGGCGCTCGGCCTCGGGGATGCCGCGCTCGCCCATACCGAACACGGCCACGATCACGTTTTGGCCGTACAGCTCCAGGTTGATGTCTCCGATGTCCCGCAACAGGGTCGCGAGCTCATAGCCGGTGGCGGCGACGCCGCGCACGTCCACGGCCAGCCGCAACGGGTCATAGCCCGCCACGCCGAGGCGCCCGATGATACGTTCGTCGAGTACGTCCAGACCGTCGATCGCGCGGATCCGATCGCGCGCCTGGGCGAGTGTGGTCATCGTCTCCTCGAGCAGCTCGCGGCCATGTATGGCGGCCTGGCGGCGGGCGGCATCCAGCGACCCGAACAGCAGGCTGTTCGGGCTGGTTGACTCGGTCAGCGTCACGGCGCGATCGACGGTGTCCTCGCCGATGAGCTCGCCCGCCCCCTTGCCGAGGTGCAGCATCGCCGACTGCGTGAGGCTGCCAACGATCTTGTGCGTGCTGGAGATGACGAGATCGGCGCCCGCGGCCAGGGCGTGCTCTGGCAGACGCTCGTGGAAGGCCATGTGTGCTCCCCAAGCCTCGTTGACGACCAGCGCCACGCCTCGCGCGTGTGCGACCGCGACCAGCCCCCTGACGTCCGCCACGGCACCGAAGTAGGTGGGTGACACCACCCATGCCCCGATCGCCGCGGGCGTCGCGGCGAGTGCCTCATCGAGCGCCTCGGGAGTGAGGCAGTGGGCGATGCCGAGCTCAGGGTCCACGGCCGGGGCCACAAAGGTCGGGCGCATACCCGACAGCACGAGCGCGTCGATCGTGCTCGAGTGGGCGTTGCGCTGCACCACCATGTTCTGACCACGGTGCGCGAGCGCCAGGCCGGCCGACAGGTTGCCCTGGGAAGCGCCGTTGACCAAAAACCACGCGCGCCGTGCTCCCCAGGCCTCAGCGGCGAGCCTCTGCGCTTCTTCGAACGGCGTCGGGCTCACCCCGAAGTCGATCCCGTACGTGAGCGCCGGGATGTCCATCGCCAGCGCACGCTCGCCGATCGCCTCCAGCAGCCCTGGATCGGCGCCGCGGCCGCCCTTGTGCCCCGGTACGTGTAGCCGCGCCGGTCTCCTGGCCGAGTAGCTCAACAGCGCATCCAGATATGGAGTGTCGGCTTGTGTTTGGCGCTGTGGTTGGTCGGCTGGCAACCTCTCTTGAGGGTAGTCCTCAGCCGCGCGAGCGTCCACCGGCACGGCCCAGTCATCGCCGCGGCGCTCAGTGTGCGGCCGTCAGGCCAGACGGAAAGTGATCGATCGCGCCACGCCCGCCGGCGGCGACAGCGTCAGCAGATAGCGGCCCGGGGCGAATCCCCCCGCGATCTTCAGATGCATGACATTCGAGCCCTTGGAGGCTGTGAGCGTGACTGTCGGTGTAACGGTCTCCCAGCGCAGGCGGCCGTTTAGCCGGACCTGTCTGGAGAGCTTGACGCGCACCCGGCTTGCGGTGGAGATGGTGAACATGTAGCTCAGTCGCGACAGTCCCTCGCCGTGGGCGATGGCGGCGAGGACGCTTCTGCTCAGTGCCAGCGCGGAGATCCGCGGCACTGGCTTGGTGTGCGGAGTGACACCGGGTGTCGCTGAGAGGACGCTCGATGAGGTTTGAGGTCCACTGCCAGGAGAGGTGGGCGAGGAGCCTTCGCCGGGCTTACCGGTCGGGCTTGGGCCGGTGGTTTCCGTGTGCGTTTCTTTGCTTTCGTCAGCCGGGGGTTTTTCTTTGCCGCCTTCGCCTTGCGGTGGGGATTCTTCCTTGGGCTTTGTTTCTTCTTTGCCCGTGCCTTCGGTCTGCGGTCCAGAGCTCCCGGGCTCCAAGGCGCCGAGTCCGTTCGGGGTACCGACCCCGGTCGGACCGTCATAGCCTGGGCCCGCGTTGCAGATCAGCAAACCCTCTCCACAGTCAAGCGGCGAGATCGAAGACCCGCTGCAGCTCGTGTAGAGGCCCGTGCACTTGCCGCTACCGCCGAGCGTCACGTCGTGCAGCAGCGAGGACCCCAGATGCGAGTACAGCGTCTTGGCCGGGTATGGCACGCCGTTGGCTCCTCCCACGAGCGCGAACATCGAGGCGATGATCGGGGAGGCGACGCTCGTGCCGCCGATGGTGTGCCATCCGGCGGGCAGGCTCTTGCCGTCGGGCGTGGAGTCATACACGGCGACACCGGTGTACGGGTCGGCGTCGGCGGATATGTCCGCGACGGCGCGGTTGGAGCCGCAGCCCACCTGCGGCCAGTCGGGCACGGCCTGCTGCCAGGGCTGGGCGGGGAACTGGGCGCTGCAGCCTCCGCCGGTGGCGCCGTGGTTCTTGCCGTCGGGTCCGGGATTCTCGTTCCACACCGTCTCGCTTTCCCAAGCGCCGGCTGACAGGTGCAGCTCGGTTCCGCCGACGGCCACCACATTGGGGGAGGAGGCGGGGTAGTCAGCGCCATCGAAATAGCTGGTCTGGCCCTTTTCCCCCCAGTTCAGGTATCCGGCGTCGCCGGCCGAGGCGGTGATCACGACACCTTCGTGATTGAAGATCGGGTTTTCGGAGGGCGGTTCGGAGCCGCCCAGGAGTTCGATATCTCGGTGGCGCCCAGCTGGTAGGCGGTCTGCTCAGCCGTGTCGAGGTCCGCGTATTGGGATTGTTCGGCCTCCACCAGCACGATCGAGCAGTTCTCGCAGACGGCGTGGGCGACCTCGATATCGGTGGAGATCTCCACTATCCAGCCCTGGGCTTCTTCGAGTTCTTCGCAGGCTTCTCGGCTGGCGAGTATTTTGGCTTTGCAGCTCGCTTCCCTGCTCAGCAGTTCCGTTGTGCCGCTCGGAAACGGCAGGCCGGTGCTCTGGCCGTACTGGTTGACCTGGCGGAAGCAGCCGTTGGCGGCGGTGCATTCCGGGAGGCCGAGTTCTTGGCTGTAGACCTTCAGGTCGGCTTCGGCTCTGGGATCGTTGTAGGCGTCCACGACCGCGATTGTCTGCGGTTTTGAAGAGGGTGCTTCGGCCGTTTCGCCCGGGAAGTAGGCGTCCTTCAGATCCACGGGCCTGAGCCCGTAGGATCCCTGCGCCGCGCTGGCGCTGGCGATCGGCGTCTGGCGTATGAAGCCAAGCGGATGGTTACGCCGTCGCGCCGCCGTGGTCAGCGGCGTGAGCCCGAGCGCCAGACAGCTGGCGTGGTCGGGGGCGGGCGCGGCGCACGCGCTCTGAGTTTCATAGTCGGATTCCGGGAGCGGTGCGGTCGTGCTCGCGACGCTCGCCACGGGAACCAGCAGAGCCCACAGGCCAAGCAACGTGAACCACCGACCGACACCCGATGGGCGGACGGCTACTAGCAGACTTCTCATGTGGATTCTGATCCGCCTCTCGTCCCAGGGTCGGTGCTCTTCATCTACCCGCAACGCCCCTCTCTCAGATGCAGCCTCGACAAATGTCGAGTGCCGCTCAAGTAGAGGGTAGAAAGTCAGACGAACAGTCCAGGGCCAGTCACCTGGGCCAGGTGAGACAGATTTCTGATCGAGATCGCCGGTCGCCTCCAGCCGCGGCGGCGGTTGCCCTGAGCAGATGCCAGCGCGTGTGACTCGGTGAGTGATTCGCCTCGGGGTGATCTACGCTGCTTTCAATGGTGCGCCCGTTCGGATTCCCGTTTACACCCGATCCCCCCTCACGTCGTCTGGGTTTGGTCAGTGCCGCGATCGCGGTTGTGCTGTGCACGCTGCTCATCTATCCGCTGAAGCGTGTCGCTCCGGTCATCTCGCTGGGGGTCGTGTACCTGCTTGCGGTGCTCGTCGTCTCCGCCACCTGGGGAATGTGGCTGGGCATCCTCACAGCGATTCTTAGCGCCGCGTCCTTCAACTTCTTTCACCTGCCTCCCACGGGACGTTTCACGATCAGGGACTCGAGCAACTGGGTGGCCCTGGTTGCGTTCTTGATCGCCGCCGCACTCGCCAGCTCCATCGCTGAGATCGCCCGCACTCGTAGTCGCGAAGCCGACGAACGACGACGAGAGGCCAATCTCGCCGCCGAGATGGCGAGACTGCTGTTGCGCGGCAACAGCCTCGCCGATTCGCTTCCAACGGCCGCCGCGCGCCTGGCGCAGGCACTGGGATTGAGCTCGGCCCGAGTCGATCTGGGAGTCGTCGATGGCGACGAACGTCATGTGGCGTTCGCGTTGCGTGACGGGACGCTTCGCCTGGGCACGCTGGTGGTTCCCTCGGACACACCGGAGAGCGGCCTGCGTCGCCTGCAGGAGCGTGTGGTTCCCGCCCTGGAGGCTCTGCTGAGCGCCGCCCTGGAGCGAGAGGAGCTTCAGGGCGAGGTCGTCGAGACAGCCGCGCTGCGTCGCGCCGACACTGTCAAGACCGCCCTGCTGCGCTCCGTCTCCCATGATCTGCGCTCTCCGCTGACCGCCATCTCGGCGGCGGGCGAGGCCCTCGCGTCGCTGTCGTTGTCTGATGAGGAGCGCGGTGAGATGGCCAGCGTCATCCAGGAGGAGTCACGGCGGCTCTCGCATCTTGTTGACAATCTGCTGGACCTCTCCCGTCTGGAGGCCGGTGCCGCAGAGCCTCGCCGAGAGTGGACCTCGGTCGAGGAGCTGATTCGCTCCGCTCTGTTGGAGCTTGGTTCCTGGCCTTCTGAGTTCACTCTCTCCATAGATCGTGACCTGCCATTCATCAGCGCGGATCCGGCACAGCTTGCGAGAGCGTTCGTGAACGTGCTGGAGAACGCCCGGCGCCACAGCGACGGACACCCGGTGTCGATCCGCGCACGCGAAGTGAACGGCAGGGTGATCGTGCGGGTCGTCGACCGCGGCCCGGGGATACCTCCAGCGCAACTTGAGCGCGTGTTCGAACCGTTCTACCGTGGCGGTCGCCCGGATGGCGCGAGTCGCGGGTCGGGGCTGGGCCTGGCGATCGCCCGCGGCTTCACCGAGGCCAACGGCGGGCGCCTCTCGGTCGAGTCGCTGCCGGGCCAGGGAACGACATTCGTCTTTGAGCTGCCACTCGAGTTGGCCGGCGGCGCCGTCAGCGCCACCTCCGATCCCGCGACAAGCGCGCACAACAGCGGATGAGCCCGAACTCCCAACCGCCTCCCTCCGAGCGCCCACGCGTGCTGGTGGTCGACGACGAGCCACAGATTCTGAGGGCCCTGCGGGTCGTGCTGCGCGAGGCGGGGTTTGAGGTCCTGGGGGCAGAAACCGCAAACGAGGCGCTCGATCGCGTCGCCGTCAGGCCGCCGCAGGCAGCGATCGTCGATCTGGTCCTGCCCGACGGCGACGGGGTGACGCTGACGCGGCGCATCCGCGAGTGGAGCCAGATGCCGATCCTGCTGCTCTCGGCTGTCGGCGATGAGGACCAGAAGGTGCGGGCACTCGAGGCCGGCGCGGATGACTACATCACCAAGCCCTTCGGAGCACGTGAGTTGCTTGCGCGCCTACAGGCGGCGCTGCGCCGAGTGGCACGCTCAGAGGACGAGCCCATGAGCTCAGTCGGCGGGCTGGAGGTCAACTTCGCCGCCCGCGCTGTGCGGCTGGATGGCCGAGACATTCACCTGACGCCGATCGAGTTCGACCTGCTGCGTGTGCTCGTTCGCAACCGCGGCCGGTTGATGACTCACCGCTCGCTGCTGCTGGAGGTGTGGGGGCCGGAGTATGTGGATGACATCCAGCCGCTGCGCACCCACATCGCGCGGCTGCGGGCGAAGATCGAGCCCGCGGGGACGCTGCCGCGCTACATCCTCACCGACACGGGGGTGGGATACCGATTCTCCTCGGAGTGAGCGGCCGGGCGTCCGCGGAAATGGCTCCTCCCGCAGAGGGGTCCGCATACACCGGCGTGACTTTGAGCTGACCGAGTCGCAGTCGGTCAGGACCGTCGATCCGATGACGGATGGATCGGCAGGGTGTGCCATGGCGGCTCCGCACGCCTCACAAGAATTTGCGCAACTTGCCAACCTGCCCCCAGTTAAGGGGGTGGCACCGATATATGGCCCCTGCCGATTGCAAGCGCATCAGCCGGCGGGCATCCGGTAAATCATGTCGATCGTCCAAGCCATCTCAAGGCCCGGTGTTCGGCGCGCGATGGCCACTGCGGCCGAGGACGCCGAGCTCGCCCAGCGTGTGCGCGCCGGCGATGAACGAGCGTTCGAGGCGATCTTCAACCGTCACCACGCCCGGCTGCTCTCCTACGCGCGCCACATGCTGGGCAGCCAGGAGGAGGCCGAGGACGCCCTGCAGCAGGCGTTCATCAGGACCCACCGGGCACTGCTGGGGGGCTCACAGCCACGCGAACTGCGCCCGTGGCTGTATGCGGTCGTGCGCAACTGCTGCCTGTCCGCGATCGCGGCGAGGCGACCGACAGCCGAGCTCACCGACAACGCCCCGAGTCTCGCCGGGCTCTCCGAGGAGGTCCACGAGCGGGAGGATCTGCGCGAGCTGCTCGGCGACATCGGCCGGCTGCCCGAGGACCAGCGCAGCGCGCTGCTGCTGGCTGAGCTCGACGACCTCTCACACCAGTCGATCGCAACGATCGTGGACTGTCCGGTGAGCAAGGTCAAGGCCCTCATCTACCAGGCGCGCAGCACGCTGATCGCTGACCGGGAGGCACGCAACGCCTCCTGCCGCGGGATCCGCGAAGAACTATCGGTGGCGCGCGGCGGTGAACTTCGCCGCGGGCCTCTGCGCCGTCATCTGAGCCTCTGTATCGGATGCCGTGATTTTCAGAAGGCGCTCGCCGCACAGCGTCGCTCGCTGGCGTTGGCGCTGCCGGTGCTTCCCAGCGCTGGCCTGGCGAGCAGGATTCTTGCCCACGGTGCCGTGCACGCGGCTCGCGGTGTCGGGCAGGCCGGCGGTGCCCTGGGGTCCGCGGGCGCCCCCGCCGCCGGTAGCGCTGTTGCGGGTGGGGGAGCGGCCGGTGGCGCCACGGCGGCTGGCGGCGTCGGCACGGGTACCGCGGCCCTCAGCGGCGGCGGGACCGGCGCGGCGCTCGGCGGGGGCCTGGTGGCCAAGGTAGCGGCCGGCGGGGCGGTTGCCGCTCTGGCCACCGCGGGCGCGGTCACGACAGTCCATCGCTTGGCCCATTCACATCGCCCTGCGGTGACCCACGCACACATCCATCGCAGTGGATCGACCCACGGCAGCGCGAGCGTTTCTGCCACCGGTGCGCCGTCAGAAACGCTAGCGAGCACCCATCCCAGCGTGGCTCCGGCGAGCCCTCCCGATTCCAACAGCGCACCGGCTAAGGGCGCAGAACCCTCCCCGCTGAGCGGGCTGGCTGTATCCCCCGTGCAGCCCTCGCCGCTAGTTACGCCGGCTCTGATCTCTCCCGCACCCGCCGGCGCCACGACGACCACGCCGACGCCGAGCACGCAGAACTCCAATCCGAGCGGCGGCTCGGTGCCCGCACACGCCCGCCGTCCGCTGCTGCGCCGTAAGCGTTTGGCCGCTCGCCGCCGTCAGCTGGCCAGACTGCGCCGCCGGCGACTCGCCGAACGCAGGCGCAGGGCCGAACTGCGCAAGCACGAGCGCGAAGAACATCTGCGCAAGGAGCGGGAACTCAAGGAAGCAAGAGAACAGCGCGAACGGCTTCGCGAAGAACGCCTGCGCAGGGAGCGGGAACTCAAGGAAGCCAAAGAAGCCAGAGAACAGCGCGAACTGGAAGCCCAGCGCAAACGCGAAGCGACCGGGAGCAAACCGAAGTCCCCGACGCCGACCGCGACCACTCCCACGACAACGAGCACCACGCCGACCACCGGCACGAGTACGGGCACCACCCCGCTGACACGGCCCAGTCGCAAAAGCACCACCACCACAACCACCACGGTAATTACGCCGAGCGCGAGCACCGGCAACTGACCAACCTTGGGCACCGACGGGGGGTCATGTGGGCAGATGTCTCACTCAACCTCGAAAAGGAGGAGGCGCGCAATGCGTTCTCTAAGGCTAATCTCGGCCGTCTGGGCCCTGACGGCGGCGCTTGTGGTGGCGCCTTCAGGCGCGTCGGCCTTCAAGCGTCCGAGTCCGCTCGGACGTTGCCGTGTCAGCATCAATCTCGCGCCACGGATCGTCTCCGTGGGTGACCCGATCACGATCTGGGGGCGGCTCTCCTGCCGGCGACCGGCGAGCGCCGCGAACAAGGCGGTCAAGCTCTTCCAGCACGTGCCCGGCACGCCTGGGCTCACCTATGTGCAGAGCGTCAACACCAACGTGAATGGCTTCTACGAGATCGAAAAAGCCGGCGGCGTGATCGACACCAACCGGTTTTTCGTTGTCCGCTCCCACGGTGCGCAGAGCGCTCGCAGAGCCGTGAAGGTCGAAGCCGAAGTGAACCTCAGCGGCCCGGCCGAAGGCACACAGCTCTACACGGGGCACGCCAACGCTGTGACCTTCACTGGAACCGTCAACCCCGCCGACGCCCAAGCGCGTGTGATCCTGCAGCGCCAGAACGCGCTCACGGGCAACGAATGGCACAACATCGACCATGGTGTGGTTCAAGAAAACGGCAACTTCTCCATCATCCACACGTTCCGCTACCCGGGTGACGCCGACATCAGGGTCGTTGTGCGCAGCCAGCGCAGGAACATCCCCAGCCGCTCGAACGTGCTCACCTATGAGGTCTCCCAGGCGCAGAACCCGGCGCTGACAATCAACTCCTCCGCGGATCCGATTGTCTTCGGGCAGTCGGTGACGATCTCCGGAACGCTCGCAAACGGGGCCAACCAAATGGTGACCCTGGATGCCCGAACGGTTGGCCGGGGACAGCACTTCGCGCCGGTCGCACAGGTCATGACAAACGGAGAAGGCGATTACACTTTCCCGGCACAGGCGCCAGTGAACAGCACCTACTACCGGGTGCTGAGCGTGAGCAAGCGCTCGGCTGTCCTGTTCCAGGGCGTCAGGTATCTGCTGACCGCGTCGGTATCGCAGACGAGCGTCCAAGCGGGCATGCCCGTGACGTTCTCGGGCGCCGTCGCTCCGAACCACGCGAGAGGCATCGTCTATCTCGAGCGCAAGGACACAAACAGCGCCGGCTATCACGTCATCGATGTGGCGAGCATCGGGGAAGGTTCGACCTACTCCTTCGAACACCGCTTCTATGACGCGGGCACAAAGACCGTCAGGATCTTCATTCCGGGCGGCCCGCAGAACAGCGCGACCGCGAGTCAGCCGTTCACGATCCAAGTCACACCCGCGCCCGCCTCGGCGCTCACTCCGGAAACCTCCGCCAACGCCTCGCTGCCTTCCGAAGGGCAGGCCACGGAATCCAGTGGCGAAGAATCGCTCAGCGGAGATCTGGAAAGTGAACCGTCAGAACCACAGACTGGTGGTGGGGAACCCGGATCGCGGGGGCGTGGTCATCGCCGTCACTAAAAGCCATGTGGGCTGACTGAATAAATCTATGAACGGGGCGTCGCGGCCGCCAGCCTGGGCCGCGGCGCCCTGTTTTGCGCCAATGGCGGCGTCGTAACGAAATCGTAATGCCGGCTGGGCGGATCGTTATGCGGCCGTGATGCGATGGCGGCGATAGTGATCGCCATGCTCCTAGATCTTCTGGCGGTCGTTCTCGGGATTGTGATGTTCGCGGTCCTGCTGTTTTTGATCGAGGGAATCGACCGCATATGAGTTCCTCTCCCGTGCTCGGCGCGTTCATCGCGCACATGAGCGGTGCTGACTTCTTCGGTCTCGTCGTCTCGGTGCTGATCATCATTTACCTCTTTTACGCGCTGATCCGCGGGGAGAAGCTGTAAGTGACCTTCGCGGGTTGGCTGACGATCATCCTGTTCGTGGTGATCCTGACGGCGCTGGCGATACCCCTTGGCCGCTATATGGCCAAGGTGTATACGGGCGAGCGCGTCTTCCTGACGCCGATCTTCGGCTGGCCGGAGCGCTTCCTCTACAGGGTTCTGCGTGTGGACCCCAAGCGCGAGCAGGACTGGAAGGCATACGCGAAAAGCCTGCTGATCTTCTCGCTGGCGGGTTGGCTGCTGCTGTACCTGATCCTGCGCACGCAGAATGCGTTCTTCGTTCCGCACGCAGTCAATCCCCTCGGCTACAAATCGGCGCCGTGGAACGTGACGTTCAACACCACTTCATCGTTCGTGACGAACACAAACTGGCAGTACTACGGCGGCGAGACCACGATGAGCTACCTCAGCCAGATGATCGGGCTGACCGTGCAGAACTGGCTGTCGGCCGGCGTGGGAATCGTGGTGGCTGTCGCGCTCGTCCGCGGGATCGTCGGGCGTAGCGGCAGGAGCCTAGGCAACTTCTGGCAGGACCTCGTGCGCACGATCCTGTATGTGCTCGCGCCAATCTCCGTGATCGGGGCGATCGTGCTCGTCTCCCAGGGCGTGATCCAGAACTTCTCCACCTATCTGACCGCCCACACGCTCACCGGTGTCACACAGTCGATCGCAATGGGCCCCGTCGCCTCGCAGGAGGTGATCAAGGAGCTCGGGACCAACGGTGGCGGCTTCTTCAACGTCAACTCCGCGCACCCGTTCGAGAACCCGACAGCGTTCACCAACTTCTTCGAGATGCTGCTTGTGCTGATCATACCGGCGGCACTCGTGTTCATGTACGGGCGAATGAGCGGCAATCGCCGCCAGGGCCACGCGATCTACGGGGCGATGATGGTCATGTTCCTCGGCGCGGTGGTCGTCGCCTACATCGCCGAGGCACACGGCTCGCCCGCGCAGCATGCGGCTGGCCTACACACGGGCGTCGTTCACGGCTCCGGTGGTGGCAACATGGAAGGCAAGGAGCAGCGCTTCGGGATCGCCGGGTCGGCGCTGTTCGACGTCGTCACGACCGTGACCTCGTGCGGCGCGGTCAACAGCGCGATCGAGTCGTTCACCGGCATCGGCGGGGCGGTGCCGATGGCGAACCTGTCCGCCAGCGAGGTGATCTTCGGCGGCGTAGGTACGGGGCTGTATTCGATCCTGCTGTACGTACTGCTGGCGGTCTTCATCGGCGGGCTGATGGTGGGCCGCACGCCGGAGTGGCTGGGCAAGAAGCTCGAGGCGAGGGAAATCAAGCTTGCCGGTCTTGGCATCCTGGTCACCCCGCTGGCGGCGCTCTTCTGTACCGCGATGGCGACCGCGAGTCATGCCGGTCGAGCGTCGATCTCTGCACTGGGGAAGGGCCCGCAGGGCTTCTCGGAGAGCTTCTACGCCTACCTCTCGCAAGCGAACAACAACGGCTCGGCCTTTGCCGGCTACACAGGCTTCATCCAGCCGAACGCCGGCAACGCTGGCTCACACGGGGTCACCTTCGCCGATCTGCTCGGCGGCTTCGACATGCTGTTCGCGCGCTATACCCCGATCCTGTTCGCGCTCGCAGTGGCGGGAGCGCTGGCGGGCAAGCGCGTCACGCCCGCGGGTCTCGGCACGATGCGCACCGACAACCCGACGTTCGTCGTGCTCTTGATCGGCGTGATCATCCTCGTTGGCGCGCTCACCTTCTTGCCTGCGCTGCTGCTCGGCCCGATCGTGCAGGGCCTGACAGGACATCTCTACTGACATGCGCCGCGACATTGTCACATCGGTAATCGGAATCGTCGTGTTTACGATCCTGCTCGGCGCGGTCTATCCGTTGTTCATTACGGGTGTTAGCCAGGTCGCCTTCCCCGGCAACGCCAACGGCCAGAAGGTATACGCCAACGGCAAGCTCGTCGGCTCGAAGATCATCGGCCAAGCCTTCACCAAGCCTGTCCTCGAAAAGAACGGCAAGCCCAAGGAGGAAGAAGGAGAAGTCGTCACCGAACCGGACCCTAACTACTTCCAGAGCCGCCCCTCAGCGACTGAAGGTGGGGCCTACAACGCGGCGGCGAGCACCTTCTCCAACCGTGGCCCGAACGACAAGGCGACCGAGGAAGCCGACGCCGAAAACATCAAGGAATACCTCGAACTGAACAAGCCGTATGACCCCGGTCTGACGACCGCGCAGATCCCGGTCAACGCGGTCAACACATCAGGCTCGAACTTGGATCCCGAAATCTCAAAGGCCAACGCGTGGATCCAGGCACACCGCATCGCCGCCAGGCGCGGGCTCTCGCTGAACGTCGTCGATGGACTGATCTCCAAGTACACCTCCGGCCGCGGTCTCGGCTTCTCCGGTGAAGAAGGAGTCAGCGTACTCGAGCTGAATCTCGCACTCGACCGCCTCGCAGGAGGTAAAGGCTGATGTCCGCGCAGATGCCGGCGACGCAGGAGCGTCGTGCGATCTCACTGTTCCGGCGCGACATCGTGGTGCGAGCGCTGATCGACAGCTTCAAGAAGCTCGACCCACGTGTACAGGTCCGAAACCCGGTGATGTTCGTCGTGGAGATCGGCTCGGTCATAACGACGGTGACCTGGCTGATACAGGCATTCGGAGGCAAGCCGCTCGGCGGCGGTCACGAGCCCGCCTGGTACACGTTCCTGATCGCGATCTGGCTGTGGCTGACGGTGGTCTTCGCGAACATGGCGGAGGCGTTCGCGGAGGGACGCGGGCGGGCGCAGGCGGACACGCTGCGCTCGATGCGCAAGGAAACCGTCGCGAGGATGCGCGACGGCTCCATCAAGGCCGCCTCGGAGCTCACTCGCGGCGACGTGGTCATCGTGCCAGCGGGCGAGCTGATCCCCGGCGACGGTACCGTGATCGAGGGCATTGCCACCGTGGACGAGTCGGCGATCACCGGCGAGTCTGCCCCGGTGATCCGCGAGTCCGGGGGGACCGTAGCGCCGTCACCGGCGGTACGCGTGTCACATCCGACGAGATCGTCGTGGAAATCACCCAGGAGCCCGGACATTCGTTCATGGATCGCATGATTGCGCTGGTCGAGGGCGCCGAGCGGCGCAAGACGCCGAACGAGATCGCACTGAACATCCTGCTGGCGGCGCTGACGCTGATCTTCATGATCGTGGTGGCGACGCTGCGGCCGTTCGGGCTGTTCGCCGGAACCGCGATCTCCGAGACGACGCTGATCGCGCTGCTCGTCGCGTTGATACCCACGACCATCGGAGCGCTGCTGTCCGCGATCGGGATCGCCGGCATGGATCGCCTGGTGCGCCGCAACGTGCTGGCGCTGTCTGGCCGCGCGGTAGAGGCGTCCGGTGACGTGGATGTGCTGCTGCTCGACAAGACCGGCACGATCACGATCGGCAATCGCCTGGCGTCGGAGTTCATCCCGATGCCCGGTGTGGCGGAGGCTGACCTTGCTGAGGCGGCGCAGCTGTCCTCGCTCGCGGACGAGACGCCGGAGGGCCGCTCGATCGTGGTACTGGCCAAGCAGTACGGCATCCGCGAGCACGACATGACAACGCTGCACGCGGAGTTCGTGCCATTCACCGCACAGACCCGCATGAGCGGCGTGGATCTCGACGGTCAGCAGCTGCGCAAGGGCGCCGGCGACGCGATCATCGAGTTCGTAGAGCGCGAAGGCGGCTCGCCGCCGCGGGAGCTGCAGGTGCAACTAGACCGCATCGGGCGCGAGGGCGGCACGCCGCTGGCCGTCGCGCGCGACAGCCAGGTGCTCGGCGTCGTCTACCTCAAGGACACGATCAAGCAGGGCATGAAGGCCCGCTTCGACCAGCTGCGGGCAATGGGCATCAAGACGATCATGGTCACCGGCGACAACCGTCTGACGGCAGCCAAGATCGCAGAGGAGTCCGGCGTGGACGACTTTCTCGCCGAAGCCACACCCGAGCGCAAGCTCGCGCTGATTCGCGAGCAGCAGCAGGACGGGCGTCTGGTCGCGATGACCGGCGATGGCACCAACGACGCGCCCGCTCTTGCCCAGGCCGACGTGGGGGTCGCCATGAACACCGGCACCCAGGCGGCGCGTGAGGCGGGCAACATGGTCGATCTGGACTCCAACCCGACGAAGCTGATCGAGATCGTCGAGGTCGGTAAGCAGCTGTTGATCACGCGCGGCGCGCTGACCACGTTTTCGATCGCCAACGACGTCGCCAAGTACTTCGCGATCCTGCCGGCCGTGTTCATTTCGACGTATGCCGTGGGGACCGGTGCCCACCCGACCGAGGGGCCTCTGCACGTGCTCAACATCATGGGTCTCGGCACGCCGCGCTCGGCGATTGTCTCGGCGATCATCTTCAACGCGATCGTGATCCCGCTGTTGATCCCGCTATCGCTGAGGGGTGTGCGCTACCGCCCGATCGGCGCGAGCGCCCTGTTGCGGCGCAACCTGTGGATCTACGGCCTCGGTGGGATCATCGCGCCGTTCATCGGCATCAAGCTGATCGATCTGATCGTCCACAATCTGCTCGGCGCGTGAGGCTCGTCGGTGCCCTCACCGCGATGCCGGGACGGTCCGCCCACGTGCGGCGGGGATGCGATGTGACCGCCTCGGTCCTTGAAAGTCCGTCTAGGAGCGCCGGGGTCGGCACCGCGCCAGGTTAGGAGACAATGGCCACATGGCAGCTGGCATCGGGCGTCTGAAGGTGTTCATCGGGATGGCCGCTGGAGTCGGCAAGACCTATCGAATGCTGCAAGAGGGACAGGCCGAAGCGGAGAACGGCAGGGATGTGGTGGTCGGCTATCTGGAGTCCCACGGCAGGCGGGAGACGACCGCCCAGGCGGAGGGCCTGGAGGTGATTCCTCGCAGGCGCCTGCAATACCGGGGCGCCCCGCTTGAAGAGATGGACCTGCCGGCGATCATCGAGCGCTCACCGGAGCTGTGCCTGATCGACGAGCTGGCGCACACCAACGCTCCGGGTCTCGAGCACGAGAAGCGCTATGAGGACGTGCGCGACGTGCTGGAGGCCGGGATCGACGTGTTCTCCACCGTCAACGTGCAGCACCTGGAGAGCCTCAACGACCAGGTGACACAGCTGACCGGCACCCGCGTGCGCGAGACGATCCCCGACGCGGTGATCTCAGCCGCCGAGGAGGTGGTGCTGATCGATCTCACTCCAGAGGCGTTGATCGCCCGTCTACGTGCCGGCAAGGTCTATCCGCCCGAGCGTGTGCCGGCGGCTCTGAACAACTTCTTCAAGGTGGAGAGCCTGGCCGCGCTGCGCGAGACCGCGCTGCGCCAGGTGGCTGAGGGAGTAGAGGTCAAGCGGCTCGTGCGCGAGGCACCCTCAACTAGACGCGAGGACACGCTGCTTGCCCAGCTGGTGCCGCAGGCGATCTCCGAGCGGCTGATGGCGCTCATAACCCTGTCTCCCCGCTCCCAGCGGGTGGTGCGTCGTGCCTGGCGCTCGGCCCAGCGTCTGGGCGCCGAGCTCGATCTGCTCGTGGTACGCCGGCCCGGTGCGGTCGGTGACTCTGAGGAACGCGCTCAGCTGGAGGGGCTGCGGCGACTGGCCTCGGTGCTCGGCGCGCACCTGCTGATTGAGGAGAGCGACGACGTCGCCCAGGCGGCGATCCAGATCGCGCGCTCTCGCGGCACCACCTATCTGCTGATGGGCACTCCCAAACCGCGCAACGCCTGGAGGCGCCTGAGCCAGCCCGCCCTTCCCTTTCAGCTGCTCAAAGGGCTGCCGGGCGTGGATCTGCGAATCGTGGCCGACCGAACCCTTCGCGATCAGACCGAGGAGCGGACGCCCACATGACAGGCGAGCGGGCAAGGCTCTCGGAACCCCGGGGAGGGGCGGGGCGATGATCGTCGCGATCGTTGCGCTGATCGGCGGTCTGGCGTTGGGCGCGGCGATGGCGTTCGTATTCGAGCGCCGTCGTCGGCTGCTGGTGCTTCGCCGTGCATCACCGGTTCGCCGCATAGTGTTTCCTTTCACTGGCGAAGCGCTGTCCGAGCCGGCGCTGGTAGCGGCCCTGCGCATCGCACGGGCTGAGGGCGCCATCCTGATGCCGGCATACCTGGCGCTCGTCCCACGGCGCCTGGCGGTGGACGTGCCCCTACCACAGGAGAGCGGGCTCGCGTTGACGCTGCTGGAGGCGATCGAGCAGCGAGCGGTCCGCGCCGAGGTGCAGGTCAACGCGCGCATAGAGCGCGGACGGACGGTACGCCACGCCCTGCGTGAGCTCATGACCCACGAGCGTTTCGATCGTATGGTCGTCGCGGCCGAGGCGAATGGCTTCTCGGGCGGCTTCACTCCCGAGGACATCGCATGGCTGATGGCGAATGTCGCGGCGGAGGTAATCGCCCTGCGGCCAGCGATCAACGGTCAAGCACGGGCGTTTGGGCCGCTGACGGGCATTTGAACTGACCGGAATCGGACAGGACAACCGCCGAAACCGCCGAAACCTCTCTCGATGCCGGAGTCTGCTGCCTCACCGCAACCTTTACGTCTATAGCCTGTTCGGATCATCATGCGTCCACGCAACCGAACGATCCGCACCGTACTGCTGGCGATTCTGCTGGCCTCATTTGGCGCCTCCGCCCAGGCCCTGGCGGGCCGCCAGGCGCGGCAGGCGGCCTCTCACGCCCGCTCGAGCCTCTCCTTTCAGATCGGCATCGGCGACGAGCAGAGCGAGATGTTCACCAACCCGCTGTGGCAGCAACTGCACACGAAGATCGTTCGCTACATCGCGCCGTATGACACCGCGCTGCACCCCTACTGGCTAAGCCAAGCCAGCACGTGGATTCACGAGGCCGAAGCCGAGCACCAGCAGGTGCTGGTCGCCTTCTACCACTCCGAGTACACACCCACGAAGATGCCCAGCGTCAGCCTCTACCAGAAAGACGTGCAGAAGTTCGTCAAGCTGTTTCCGCACGTCCGCCAGTACCAGCCGTGGGATGAGGCCAACCGCGGCAACGTCAGAGGACTGTTCTCCAGCCCATCGGCGTCCGCGGCCGCCAGGTACTACCAGGCGCTCAAGCGAGTCTGCAACGGCTGCACACTGGTCGGCCTGGACATCCTCGATCAGGACAATCCGAGCACAACCCTCACCTACATTTCCGAATTCAAGCGCGAGATCTATCGCCTGAAGACGATCATGCCAAAGATCTGGGGCCTGCACGACTACTCGGACGTCAACCGGCTGGAAGACTGGCGCACCCTCGAGATAGACAGGGCGCTCGGCGGGACAATCTGGCTGACCGAGACCGGAGGGATCGTGAAATTCGGCCGCGGCTTTCCGAACAACCACGGCTCCGGCCTGAAGCGGGCCGCCAAGACACTCGAATACACCTTCAAGGTCGCCCGCTCACAACCCCAGATCAAGCGCCTGTACATATATGACTGGACTGGCGGGACCGCCTCGACGCGCTTCGACGCCGGCCTGATGGACATCCACTTCAGGCCGCGGGAAGGTTACGAGGTGGTGTGCAAAGAGCTGCACGCCAGCAAGTGCGCGGTCAAGCTCGCCTCCGACTGAGCCGATCCTCGCCTACCTAGCCGTAAGACCTGAACAGGTTGTTCAGGCGGTAAGGGCTCTCGCTTCGTCAAGCTCGCGTCATTCAGTGGCCGGACGCAGCGGAGCGGGGCGTGAATGCGCCCTGTAGATCGAGTCCAGGGCGCCAACGGCGCGAGCATAAGACTGCGCGGGGCGGTGCCCGCCAAAGGTCACCGAGACCGTCCCCGACGCTCCGTGCAGGGCGACCCGTCCGCCACTGAGGGCCTTGCCCATGACGTGGGCGTCTCGTGCCCAGCCGGGCAATATCCAGCTCGCTGCCGTGCCGGGCGCACAGGCGCATCGCCACGCGAGTGTCTCTCCGTGGGAGCTCGAGCGCTCGGTGAAGGAGATGACCCCGTGCTCGGTTGGTGCGCCCGCGACCGTGATGTGCGCTCCGGGCGAAAGCCACGCTGGGCTCGCGCCGCTCAGCAGGTTCAAGCCACCGGCTTCGGTTTCCCGCACCAGCATGTTGCGCAGCAGCGCAACATAGTCGGCGGCGAACGTTCCGTGCGGGGAGAGGTTGACATTCGAGGCGCGCTTGCCCAGCGGCGGGATGTCCCACTCCCAGCCGTTGTCCGTGGATGTGGTGTGAACCAACTCCGAGTACAGGCCCGCCACTGCTCGGGAGACTTCGCCCGCGGCCAGCTCGGTCTCAAAGACGCTGAAACCCAGATAGTCGTGCAGGCTGTGGCCGTTCTCGTAGGTCGCCAGGCCCTGCGCCATGTGCGCCCGCGCCCAGACCATCGTGGCCTTCACGGCAGGGGAGGCGGCGGGGAGAATTTGCAGGGGGAACGCGGCGTCGTAGTTGCCCCAGTCCTGCCCCCCGCAGCGTCCAGCACCGGTGGGATGTGTCCGGTGCTCGCCACGGCGGTGGAGATCGCCGTGTCGAGAGAGCTCTCAAAGCGCTGGTCAACCGAACGCCAGGCGGCGGCGAGGTCCTCCCGGCCCGAGAGGGTCGCGTCGGCGACCGCCGAGCGCAGGCCGACCGCGGCCCACAGATCGTCTCCCGTTATGTGCCCGTAGGCCAGCTCGTTGTCCTGCGGGTTTCCAGGCGGCAGCAGTCCCAGCGGGTCGGTTGCGGTGACCGCCGTGAGCCAGTTGACGGCCGCCTGGATCCGCTCCAGCTGGGCGGCGGCGTAGGCGGGACTGCGGGTGAGTTGAGCGTGCTGATCCAGCGCCCACAGTGCCTGGCCGAGGCTGTCGTATTGATACGCGCGATTGATGAACAGCCCGTCAGGCTGCTGAAAAGTGTCAATGAAAGCGAGGTTCTGGGACGCCTGGGAGTGCAGGCCCGCGAGGTCGAGCGCCTGGGTCTCAAGCGCACCGTCACGAATCCAGAACGCCTGATACTGGAGCTTGTTTGAGCCTTGCACCCACCCCAGCGGCGTCAGATAGCGACTGGAGAGCATCTCGCTGATCGCGGCGCGGTAGGTGTCATTCACCTTGCGCTCGGGCACGCTGATCCTCATCATCCCGGCCTCCTGGGCGGTCCAGACACGGTTCAGCACAGCCCGTGCGCCGTTCAGCGGCAGAGCGTCGAGGGACCGGTCGGCTGCCGGGCTCTCCGCCGGCGGGTTCAGCGGTATCTGCCAGGTGAAGCTGTGGCGGCCATGGGCGCGCAGAAGAACCCTGAAGAGCCTGCGCGCGTGAGGCGTGGTCGGTTCGTTGGCCGCCGGTGTCGGCAACTGGCGACTCACGCCGGTGGGGCCACGGGCCAGCAACAGTCCGGAGCGGTCAATGTCACGCCCCACGGTGCTGTAGCGGAAGGCCGGCGAGAAGGACTGGCCCGGCTGTTCATAGAAACCCGCCGGCTGGCCCGTGAACGGGCGCTCGTAGCGGAATGCGCCGGTCATCTCACCGTGGACGCCGAGGATCTCCCGTCCGCGTGTGTAGGCGAGTGCCATCGCGACCTGCGCCCGCCGCGGTCGATTCGAGTCGTTGACGACGGTGACGGTGTCGTAGGCGACGGGTAAGCCAGCCACAGCGACCGCGAAGACGGTCTGGATATAGCGCACCGGGCCATCGGAGAGAGTGCTCGACAGCAGCGGCCGCCCGGGGTTCGGCAGCGTGCGGGTCGGTTGATCCCACGCCGTCAAACCTCGGCCGTAGCGCAGCTCATACTCGGCCCAGCCTGTGTAGAGGTCGCCCTCGGGGGTGATCTCCGCGCCCGCCAGCATCCCCGGCACGGCGATCTGATCGGTCGGCTCGGAGAGAAAGCCCGTCAGCGGCACCCCGCGCGCGTGCGTCGCGGCAGCTCCCAGACATACTGCGCAGACCACGCAGACGAACACCAGCATGCGACCGATGTTCAGAGCCGGGGGTGTCTTGGTGCTCGGGTGTGCCATGCAAGTGGTTTTTGAACTCATCGGCACGGTGAAGGATTCGCTCGCGGCGATCAGCGCCCGGGGATCGCGACGCCCTTCGCGCTCCTCGCCGATGACCGAGAAGCTAGGTCGGGGCCTCGCTGAGCGGCGCACGGGCGCGCGAACGGCTCGGCCACAGTCCGACCAGGGCGAGCGTCAACAGCGCCACCACGGCGGCGGTCGGCGCGAGCACCTTCAACGGGTATGAGCTGAAGTTCGGGTGCAGTTTTGGGTTCAGCGCGGTCGCGTCGCCGGCTTTGACGATCGACTGGAGCCCCGCGTGGTCGATGCCCAGCAGCGTCGGTGCGAGCACGGCGAACAGACACCATCCCACGAGCGCCAGAGCCCCGCTACCGAGCGCCGCCCCCGATAGACGCGGTCGCGGGGTCGCCCACGCCGCGAGTGCCACACCGCCCCCCGCGGCCAGCAGAAACGGCCAGATGCCTCCCCAGCCGCGCCCCAGACCGTAGGCGGTTGCGATCGTCGGCTGGAAGAAGCCCTCGCGCAGGTAGCGTCCCCACACGACCGTCTCGGTCTCATAACCCACGAGCGGGTGGGTGATCGTCGCCACGACTGTCGTCACGATCGACACCGAGGCGAGCGCGAGCGTCGGTCCCGGCCAGCGCTTCAGCGCCAGTGCGACCGGGAACACCAGGAACGGCAGCATCGTCGTCAGGAAGCGTGGCCCCTCAAAGCCGCCGCCGAACGGCAGGTAGTAGCCCGAGTTGTAGCCCAGATAGCAGATGCAGACGCCGAGAATCGTGAGCGCCTCCGCGCGCTTGCCGCGACGGTAAAGAAGCATCGTGCCGAGCGCCCCCAGCAGCAGCACGGGGGAGATCGTGAGCAGGCCGCGGGAGTCCAGCAGCAGCGTCGCCAGCACCCTCGGGCTGGGGAGGTTGATACCGAAGAAGCCTTGCTGCTGGCGGGGGATGTTGGAGTAGGCCAGGTGGGTGAAGGAGTGAAAGGCATAGTGGTTGTAGAGCACCAGCGGCACGATGCCGATCACGCCACCGAGGATGTAGGCCCCAGCGCGACTCACGACCAGCGAAGGCGTCAGCGCCCCCGGCCGCGAGAGTAGGTA
This sequence comes from uncultured Solirubrobacterales bacterium, assembly GCA_963718425.1. Classification (GTDB taxonomy): domain Bacteria; phylum Actinomycetota; class Thermoleophilia; order Solirubrobacterales; family Solirubrobacteraceae; genus Palsa-744. The sequence goes on along the minus strand of CAVQZJ010000015.1, from coordinate 143,649 downwards.
GCCACCGAGCACGACCGCCACGAAAAAGGTCGGGTACTCCGAGGAGAACGCGTAGCCCATCGCCAGCCCCGCGAGTCCCAAAAGCAGCGGGTTGGGCGGCCCGTCACGCTCGCGCAGCATCAGCCAGAACGCCGCGAAGGAGAGGAACGTGGTGAACACGTGACTGAACAGGAGCGTGGAAAGCGGCAGAACCATGGTGCCGAGCCCCAGCGCGACCGCCGCGGCGACGCCGTATCCGGGCTGGAAGCGCTCGGCCACACGCCACACCAGCACCAACAGCAACAGGCCCGGCAGCACGTTGCCCCACAGGCCAATCAGATAGATCATCTCATCGCCCGGATGGTTCGGTGGCGCGATGTGTGAATCGGTCCAGGATTCGGCGCCCACGAGGTTCAGCGTGTCGTAGAAAGGCAGCGAGAACAGCGCGAGACCGGGCGCTCGGGCGGAGTACCAGTGGCCCTTGTAGAAAGCCTTGTCACCCGTGTTTGCCTGGTAGGCGTCGATCGTGACGCGATCCTCATTGAGCGAGCGAATCAGGTCATAGTGGGAGGTCTGGTTCCACGAGAAGCTCTGGATCATGGTCGCGTAGGAGATCCCCACCAGCAGGATCGCGGCGAGTGCAACGCGGTTGCGGGTCAGCTGCCAGCGCTTCATCGGTCTGTTCCGTGCAGAGCCTTCGGCCCGGGGCCGATCTCGTAGATGACCACCGAGCCGACCTGCCGGCGGGTGATCCCGAGGCCCGCCACTGACTTTTGCGCGGCCGCCGCCGGGTCGGAGGGCTCTGGGGATTCGGGAGCCTTCAGCGCTGGCAGAGTCGGCATCGCGGTGTGCAGCACGACCGTACGGATGCCGTAGAAGCGCAGCTTCTCGACGCTGGCCCTGTCCGGAAAGTCGGCCATGCCTCCGCGGAGGTCACCCTCGGCTGGGATCACGAAGGTACTGTTGCCGAGCGGGATCTTGTAAAAGCCGTTGACCGAGAAGTACTGCCAGATGCGATCGCTGGCCTGGTCGGTTGGCAGGTCCATGATGGGTCCGGGCAGCCCGATCTCCGCCTTGGCCGGCTGCGGCACGACCGGGTGACCGAGGTGTCCGGCGCCCTCGCCGAGCAGTCCCACTAGCAATGTCACGCCCACCAGCGCCGGCAGACCGTCACGCAGGCGCTGCGATTGGCTGGCGGTGCGTGCCGCGATGCTCTTCAGCAGCCATTGGGCTCCAGCACCGGCCAGCAGCGCATAGAACAGGGTGGCCAGCGTGAAAACCCTGCCCGGCACACGCACACCGTCCCAGCCGGGCGCGTAGTCGAACAGCAGCCGGTAGGGGTAGCCCGCTCCCGTCAAGCCGAGTCCCATCGCCAGCACCGAGCACACGATCACCCCCGACAGCAGGCCGATGCGCAATCGCTTTGGATATAGCGGCGTGGCTAGGCCTATGAGCGCCAGCACGACGATCGCAAGACCCGGGAAAAAGACGCTCTCGTTCTTAGAGCTGACATCGTTTCTGAGTGTCGCTGTCACACCGCCCCACACCCGGTTCTCCGAGGAGGCAGCCAGCAGCGCCGCCGGCCCGGAGGAGTAGTTCTTGACTTCCTGGATCGTGCGCTTGGCGGTGGGGTAGTCCGCGGCCACCTTCAGATATGGGCGGGCCTGGTAGACACATACCACCCCGAGCACGGCCATGCCAACACAGGTGACCGTGATCAGGTGTCTCGGCACCCGTGGGCGTCCCGCTCTTAGCCAATAGGCGATTGCGAGGAGCGTGAGCACCAAAAGCAGATAGGTGTACTGCAGGCCGAGCGTGAAACCGAGGCTGACCTGCCATGCCGAGAGCAGCCAGCCGGCGAGTATCAGGCGCCGCGAGGAACGCCGGTAGCCGCGCAACAGCAAAAACAGCGCCAGCGCGATGCCACCGCTCGATATGACGTGCAGGTGGCCGGCCTCGGTGACCCGGTAAGGAGCGTAGGCAAAAGCGATGCCGGCGGCGGATGCTCCTAGACGGCCGAGCCGCAGCTCGCGGGCCAGCAGATAGGCGCCCACGAAGCACAGCGACCAAGCGAACAGGAACAGCAGGTTGTAGCGAACGAGCGCAGCGACTGTGCCTGAACCGAAGAATGCCGCCGGCCCATAGCCGAGCAGCGAGTCGGAGAAGGCAAGGCTCAAAGGATGCGGGTAGAAGGCGTTTGAGTCGAAGATGTGTAGCGGGTCGTGGAGCATCGCGTGACCTACCCAGGCGATCTGCCACGCCGTGCGCACCGGGTCGCCGAGGTCTGGCGAGATGCGGCTTCCCATGTGCAGCAGTAGCGGCCAGCTCGTGAGGATCGCAAGCGTTATTCCCGCGATGATCACGCCGGAGAGCTCACGGATCCCGATTGCTGGAGAGTCGGGCCAGCGTCCTGGCCGCGCCTGTTGCTTTGGGATGTCCAGTGCGCTTGGCGCCTTGCCTGGCGCGGGCGTGGCGAGGGACGAGGATTCGGTGCTTGCGCCGGTCATCTGCTGGAAATCGGGGCCGTTGGGATCGGCGCAGCATACGTGAGCGTCGTGTGCCATTGCGGCATAGCTGGGCACCTCGGTTCAGACATTTCGGGAACCCGATTTGCGTCACACTCCCGCTATGAGGGTCCTGGTGCTCGGAGCCGGCGGTGTCGGGGCGGCCTTTGCCGCGATCGCTCAGCGCCGCCAGGTGTTCGAGCACGTGGTGCTCGCCGACGTGGCGCTCGAGCGGGCGCGGGCTGTCGTGGAAAGTCTGGGGGAAGCGGACCGCTTTGCCGCTGAGCGGGTTGACGCGGCCGAAGAATCAGCCGTTGTCGAGTTGATCGGGAGCGTCAAGCCAGATGCGGTCCTAAATGCCTGCGATCCGCGCTTCAACGAGCCGATCTTCGACGCCTGCCTGCGCGCGAAGGTGACCTATCTGGACATGGCGATGACGCTCTCGCATCCCCACCCCGAGCGTCCCTACGAGCTGCCGGGCGAGATACTCGGGGACTATCAGCTGGCCCGGCACGAGCAGTGGGAGCAAGCAGGCCTCCTGGCCTTGGTAGGCATGGGCGTCGAGCCCGGCCTGTCCGACGTGTTCGCGCGCTACGCCGCCGACGAGCTGTTCTCGAGCATCGAGGAAGTCGGTGTCCGCGATGGCGCCGACCTGGTTGTCGAAGGCTATGACTTCGCGCCCACCTTCTCGATCTGGACGACGATCGAGGAGTGCCTGAATCCGCCGGTGGTCTGGGAGCGCGAGCGCGGCTTCTACACCACCGCGCCGTTCTCAGAGCCGGAGATCTTCGAGTTTCCCGAGGGCATCGGGCCGGTGGAATGCGTGAACGTCGAGCACGAGGAGGTCGTGCTGATCCCGCGCTGGGTTCAGTGCGAGCGCGTGACGTTCAAGTACGGCCTGGGTCAAGAGTTCATCGGGGTGCTCGAGACGCTGCACAAGCTGGGCCTGGACTCGACCGAGCCGGTGTCAGTGCGCGGCATGCAAGTGGCTCCGCGCGACGTCGTCGCGGCGGCGCTGCCCGACCCGGCCACGCTGGGCGAGCGCATGAGCGGGCGCACCTGCGCGGGCACCTGGGTGACGGGCACGGGCAAGGATGGGCAGCCGCGCTCGACCTACCTCTACCACGTAGTCGACAACGAGACCACGATGCGCGAGTACGCGAGCCAGGCGGTCGTGTGGCAGACCGCCGTCAACCCTGCCGTCGCGCTCGAGCTGCTCGACGGCGGCGACTGGAAGGGCACAGGTGTACTCGGCCCCGAGGCGTTCCCGCCGAAGCCGTTCCTGGAGTTGCTCGGCGAGTACGGGTCTCCGCACGGGCAGATGGAGGTGCCACGAGCCTGAAGCACCCATCGCTCAAGGATAGTGCGATATACTACCGGTATGAGTAAGAGGCTGCAGGTGGTCGTAAAGGACGACGAACTTGAAGACTACGAGCGCACGGCTCAGGCCCTTGGGTTGACTACGTCGGAGTGGGTGCGCCAGTCTCTGAGGAGCGCCAAGCGCGAAGTGTCCACTGGCGATGTCGAGCGCAAGCTGGCTGCCATCCGCAAGGCGGCCAGCTACGAGTTCCAGGGGAGAGAAGTCGACATCGACACGCTGCTTGCTGAGACAGAGGCCGGGCGTCTGGCGGAGATCGAGGCGGGCATGGGCGGCGCTGGCGATATTTGATCTTCGTTGACTCGAATATTCCGATGTATCTGGTGGGAGGTCAGCATCCCCACAAGCTCGACGTCCAGCGCACTCTTGAGCGCCTGGCCGGTGAAAAGCGCCAGCTGGTCACGAGCAGCGAGGTGTTTCAGGAGCTCATGCATCGCTACGTTTCCGCCGATCGTAGAGACTGGCTCGGAGTGGCATTCGACGCTCTGCAAGAGCTCGTTGACGACGTGTTCGCATTGGAGAAGGATGATGTGGTGCTCGCAAAGGACGTCGTAATCGCTCATCCGAGGCTTACAGCGCGTGATGCCGTTCACGTCGCAGTGATGCGGCGCCGCAATATCACTGAGATCCTCAGCTTCGACGCGGGGTTCGACGAGGTTGCGGGCATCCAGCGGCTATCTGGATAACCGCAAGGAGATTGGCGGCACCCACATGGCACGCGGGCTCGCCGCCCGCGCGCCATACCCCCTGTGTGTTCCCCTTGCCCCAAGCTCAGAAGTGCGCCGGCGCGTGCTCGACCGGCTGCTCGAGCAGTCCCGGCGGGGACGTCTCGGTCTTGCGTGAGAAGAACGGCCGGTAGGCGGCTTGAAAGCGCAGCACAAACATCAGAATCACGCCGATGATCATTCCACCGACGCCGAACCACAGCGGCAGCGTGATCCCCGCGACGACTTCGTGTTCGGCGTTGGCCGCTTTGCCGTAGTAGTAGATCGCGTAGCCACCGATGCCGTAGAACATCAGACCCCCCAGTACCGGACCTACGCCCACGAGCAGGAAGTTGCGCAGGCTCAGGGTCAGCTCGTGACGGTAGTACCACGCGCAGGCCAAGCCGGTTGAACCGTAGTAAAAGCACACGGGGAAGCCAAGCGCCACGACCGCCAGTTCCAGCACGTTCGAGGAGATCAGGATCAGCGGTGCCGCCACGACGATCGAGATCAGCCCGAAGCCCCAGGTGGAGATAGTCGGCGTCAGAAAGCGCGGGTGCACGCGTCCGATCGCCTCGGGGACCGCCTTCCAGTAGGCCATCGACAGGGTCGTGCGGGCGGTCGGCAGGATCGTCGTCTGTGTGGACGCTGAGGCCGAGGTCAGCACCGCGACGATCAGGAACTTCACGCCGACGCTGCCCAGGACGCCCTTGCCGAGCGCGTTCAACACGTCGCTGGCGTTTTCTTCGTTGGCCAAAAAGCCCGTTCCGTGGAAGGACTGGGCGGCCGCCGAGATGAGCAGATAGATAGCGACCAGCATCAGCGTCGAGATGATCGCCGAGCGCCCCGGCCCCTCGCTGGGGTCCTCGGACTCCTCGTTGACGGAGACCCCCGAGTCCCACCCCCAGTAGATGAAGATGCCCAACAGCATCGCGACGATCAAATCGTGGAACTTCATCGAGAACGGGTCAAACCACGAAGCCTGCGGTTCGATCGAGTGCGCGGGGTTGCCGGTGTAGACCTTCACGAGAGCCACGATCGCGAAGATCGACAGCATCGCGACCTCGAAGCTCAGCAGCAGCTGCTGGATCCGCGCGGACAGCTCGATACCGCGGTGGCAGATCCACGTCATCAGAAGGATCCAGAGGATCGCCCCCACGAGCACCGCCCCGAGGTGAGTTTCCGCCCAGTGCCATTCGACTAGCTTGTAGGTGTAGGTGGCGGCGATCGCGGCCAGCGAGGCCATCACCAGTACGTCGGCGAGGAAGATCGCCCAGCCGTTGAGCCACCCCATGACCGGGCCGAAGGCCCTGGTCGTCCAGGCGAAGCTGGTACCGGCGTCCGGGTCGGCGCGGTTCATGTATCGGTAACCGAGCGCGACGAGCAGCATCGGGATGAACGAAGCGAGCAATACGGCCGGTGCGTGCGTGGTGACGCCGTTGTCGGCGACGATGAATCCGAGTGTCGCTGCCAGTGAGTAGGCGGGCGCGGTCGAGGCGACGCCGATCACGACGTTCGACAGGTAGCCGATCGCGTTCTTCTTCAGACCCTTGTCTATCACCCCCGGTTGTTGGGGTGCTGCCGGTCCGGCTGCGCTGACGGTGGCCATCCACTGCTCCTCTCTGAGCTTCCGGTGCGAGCTGCTTGGACGGTGTTCGGCTGGCTGTCGCAGAAGTTACGTCCTTTGGGACTTTTCGCACAAGGGGCGCAATTCCCAAAAAACACCGAGGCTCTTATACAAGATGTACAATTACTCCTATGGTTGTTGAACTAGCAGCTCATTGAGTAGCCGATTTGCGCTAGGTAGGGTTGTCCTCAGCGTCTAGCGTGTTGTCCAGCCGGGCTACGGACCACGTTCTGAGAGGAGGCAGCAATGGCCGGCATCACCAACTCGAGCGGCTCAGTGCAGAGCCCGCACACCGAAGATCTGCAGAGTCTGGCCAAGCGTCACCTGTGGATGCACTTCACTCGCATGGGCGTCTATGCGGAGCACGATGTGCCGGTGATCGTGCGTGGCGACGGCTGCTACGTGTATGACGAGCATGGCCGGCGCTATCTCGACGGCCTCTCGGCGCTCTACTGCGTGAACGTCGGGCACGGCCGCGCAGAGCTCGGGCATGCCGCCGCCAGCCAGGCAGCGGAACTAGGCTTTTACACCAACTGGAGCTATGCCCACCCCCGCTCGATCGAGCTGGCGGCGCGAATCGCGGCGCTGGCGCCCGGAAATCTCAACCGTGTGTTCTTCACGTCTGGCGGCTCGGAGGCTGTCGAGTCGGCGTGGAAGCTGGCCAAGGCCTACCACGCCGCCGTAGGCGAGCCGACCCGTCGCAAGCTGATATCGCGCAAGCTCGCTTACCACGGCACCTCGATGGGGGCGCTGACCGCCACCGGTCTGACTCCGCTGCGCGAGCCATTCGAACCGCTGACCCCGGGCGGGGTGCACGTGTCCAACACGAACTCCTACCGCTGGGCCGAGGATCGCGAGGAGCTGTGGGCGGCCGACGCGATCGAGGAGGCGATCTGCTTCGAGGGACCGCACACGGTCGCGGCGGTGATCCTGGAGCCAGTGCAGAACGGGGGCGGGTGCTTTGTCCCACAGGACGGCTACTTCCAGCGCGTGCGGGAGATCTGCGACCGCTACGGGGTGCTGCTCATCTCCGACGAGGTGATCTGCTCGTGGGGGCGCATCGGGCACATGTTCGGCTGCGAGCGCTACGGCTATCAGCCCGACATGATCACCACCGCGAAGGGCATCACCTCCGCCTATGCGCCCCTGGGCGCGTTGATCGCCGGCGACCACATCGCCGAGCCATTCCTGCGCGGCAAGTCGATCTTCAATCACGGCTTCACCTTCGGGGGACACCCGGTGTCCTGCGCGGTGGCGCTGGCGAACATCGACGTGATGGAGGACGAGGATCTCTGCGGTCGTGTGCGCGCCAACGAGGCACGCTTCCGCGAGATGCTCGACAGCCTGCGCGACCTGCCGATCGTTGGCGATGTGCGCGGAGCCGGCTACTTCCACGCGATCGAGCTGGTCAAGGACAAGGACACCAAGGAGACTTTCAACGCGCAAGAGGCCGAGGAGCTGTTGCGCGGCTTTCTCTCGGGCGAGCTATACCGGCGCGGGCTGATCTGCCGCACAGACGACCGCGGCGACCCGATAGTTCAGCTCTCCCCGCCACTGATCGCCGGTGAGGAGCAATTCCAGGAGATAGAATCCATCCTGCGACCGGTGCTGACCGAGGCCTCGGAGCGGATCGGCCAGATCCAGACTCACGCGTCGTAGGCGACGAGTGAGTCTCCCCGGAGAGACACATGAAGCTAACCGTCCAGAGCCTTCTCTCAGAGCTGGGACTTGAGCTTCTCAGCGGGCAGGAGGCCGCCGAAACCCAGATTCGCTGGGTCCACGCCACCGAGCTGGTGGACCCAACGCCCTGGCTGAGCGGCGGCGAGCTGCTGCTCACCACCGGGATCCAGCTGGGAGACACAAAGTCCCAGCGCGAGCTGATCAAGAAGCTCTCAGAGCACCGGATCGCTGGTCTGGGATTCGGAACGGGGTTCAAGCACAAGCGTGTTCCGAGCGCGCTGCTGACCTCTGCCCGCAGGCTCGAATTCCCGGTATTCGAGGTTCCATACGAGCTGCCGTTCATCGCGATAACCGAGCGCGCCTTCACCCATCTGGTGGGCGAGCAGTACCAGACGCTTCGCCGGTCGGTCGCTATCCAGGAGCGCCTGGAGCGGCTAGTGCTCGAACAGCGCGGCCTGGATGAGGTCGTGGCGTCGGTTGCGGGCGCCATCGGCGGGATCGTCGGCGTGCTCGATGGACACGGCGAGACCCTCGCCTGGCATGAGCACCCGCCGGGGCTGACGGAGGACGAGCGCGCCGCGATAGCCAGGCAGGTGAGCGAGAGCCGCTCATCGAGCCCTGGTCTCTCGCCCGTCCCCTTCGAGCCGAGCCTGCCGCGCTTCGGCGACCGGATTCTGGCGCTGCCGATCATCGCGCGCGACCACGCGGGCCCGCACTCGTGGCTGATCGGCGCCACCGTGCACCAACCCCTCGGCGATTACGAACGTCTAATTCTGCGCCAGACCGTAACCGTGGTGGCGCTAGAGCAGATGCACCAGCGGATCGAGCGTGAAACCGAGCGACGGCTGGCCGGCGACGTGCTCGCCGAGGCGCTCACGGGGCGACTTCACCCGGAGGAGCTACAGGCCCGCCTGCAGCCCTTCGGCGTGGGGGAGCAGGCAGCCGTGCTCGCGTTCGCCACCCGCGACCCGCTGATAGCCGCGCCGCTGCTGGAACGGTCGCTGGCCCGCGCGGACGTGCGCGGACTCGTCGCCACGCGCGCCGGCCTGCTGTGTGCCGTGATCAACGCGGCCGGCGGCGACACGATGGAGATCGCGCGACGGATCCGTAAGGAACTCTTGGAAGAGCTGGGGGACCTGCAGGCCGCGGTGAGCCGTGTCGGTCCGATCCACTCGCTGCGGCTGTCCTTTCACGAGGCGCGCTGTGCGCTGGAGGCCGTGAGGATCCAAAACGGAAGCGCCCCCGACGTCGCCTCATACAAGGACCTCGGCGCCTTCCAGCTGCTGCTGTCGCTCCAGGACGACGACGCGCTGGTCTCCTATTGCCGCGGGGTGCTCGGGCCGGTGGAAGAAGGAGAGGGCGACTACGGCGATGAGCTGCTGCGATCGCTGGACGCGTTCATCGAGCACAACGGACACTGGGAGCGCGCCGCCGGCGCCCTGTACTGTCATCGGCACACGCTGCGCTACCGCATCAAGCGCGTGGAACAGCTCACCGGCCGGGATTTCTCAAGCGCCCGTGATCGCATCGAGTTCTGGCTTGCTCTGCGGGGACGGGAGCTGGCGCGGTGAGGATCGGCGTTCCCACCGAGATCAAGTCCGACGAGTACCGGGTGGCGATCACACCGGCCGGGGTGAGGGAGCTGACCACGCGCGGCCACGAGATTCTCATCCAGGCGGGCGCCGGTGGAGGCAGCGCGATGAGCGACGAGCAGTTCGCCGCGCAGGGCGCTCAGATCGTGCCCGACGCGCAGGCGGTGTTCGGGCAAGCCGAGCTGGTGCTGAAGGTCAAGGAGCCCCAGCCCGTCGAGGTCGAGCTGCTGCGCGAGGGCCAAGCGCTGTTCACCTACCTTCATCTGGCGGCGGAGCCGCGGCTGGCCAGGGGGTTGATGGCATCGGGCGCGACATGCATTGCCTATGAGACCGTCGAGGACGCGGCGGGCAGACTGCCGCTGCTGGCGCCGATGAGCGAGGTGGCGGGCAAGATCGCCACCCAGGCGGGCGCCTTCATGTTGGAGAAGCCCCTCGGTGGGCGCGGCATCCTGCTCGGTGGTGTGCCGGGCGTGGCCGCCGCGACGGTGCTCGTGATAGGTGGCGGAGTGGTTGGCATGAACGCAGCGTTCATTGCGATCGGGATGCAGGCCGACGTGTTCGTGTTCGACCGCCAGGTTGACCGTCTGCGCGAGCTGGAAGTCGCCTTCGCCGGGCGCGCCTCGACGGTGTATTCCTCGACGCTCGCGATCGAGGAGATGCTGCCCCACGCGGACCTCGTGATCGGCGCCGTACTCGTCCACGGTGGCAGGGCGCCGCACGTGGTGACACGCCAGCAGCTGAAGCTGATGAAGCCCCAGGCCGTGCTGGTCGATGTCTCGATCGACCAGGGTGGATGCTTTGAGACATCCCGCCCCACGACTCACTCACAGCCGACGTTCGAGGTCGACGGCATCACCCACTACTGCGTCACCAACATGCCGGGTGCCGTGCCGATCACATCCACCTACGCCCTCACCAACGCGACCCTGCCCTACGTCATGGACCTGGCCGAGCGCGGAGTGTCCGAGGCTCTGCGGGAGAGCCCCGGCCTGCGTATGGGTTTGAACGTCAAGGAAGGCGAGATAACCCACCCTGCGGTCGCCGAGGCGCTCGAGCTGCCCGCCGGCCATCTGTGACAAACCCCATCCGAGCAGCGTGAGTCAACCCACACCCCAGGAGCACAGATCGACATGGCGAGCACCGCAGAGCCACTCAGCAATTTCATAGACGGCGAGCGCTCCACGTGGGAGGGCGAGACCGAACCAGTGCTCAACCCTGCCACCGGCCAGGAGCTGGCGCGCGCCCCCCGCTCGAGCGCCCAGGAGATCGATCGCGCGGTGCGCGCCGCGCGCGCCGCCTTCGGTGGCTGGTCAGCGACCACGCCGGCCCAGCGAGCGCAGGCCCTGCTCGCGCTCGCCGATCTGCTGGAGGAGCACGGCGATGAGATCGCTCACCTGGAGGCGCTGAACGCCGGCAAGCCGATCGAGGCGGTCAAGAGCGACGAGCTGCCGGTGATGGCGGACAACCTGCGTTTCTTCGCGGGCGCCGCTCGCTGCCTGGAGGGAAGGGCTGCCGGCGAGTACATGGAGGGCTACACATCCTTCACCCGGCGAGAAGCGGTCGGTGTGATCGGCCAGATCACCCCCTGGAACTATCCGCTGATGATGGCGATCTGGAAGATCGGGCCGGCGCTCGCCGCCGGGAACACGATCGTGCTCAAGCCCGCCGAGACGACCCCGATCACGACGGTCCGGCTGGCCGAGCTGGCGGCCGACATCCTGCCCAGGGGGGTGCTGAACGTCGTGATGGGCCCCGGCCGGCCCACCGGGCAAGCGCTGCTCGAGCACCCCGACATCGACATGGTCTCGCTGACGGGCTCGGTTGAACACGGGCAAGCATGTGGCGCGTACGGCCGCCGACTCGCTCAAGCGCGTTCACCTCGAGCTCGGTGGCAAGGCTCCGGTGGTCGTGTTCGACGACGTCAGCCTCCAATCGGCCCTGCAGACGATCGCAGCCACCGGCTACTACAACGCCGGACAGGACTGCACCGCCGCCACGCGTGTGCTGGCGGCGGGCAGCGTCTATGACGATGTCGTCTCCGGTCTCGCATCGCAGGCACAGGGGCTCGTGATCGGGGATACGCTCGCCCCCGACACGACGCTCGGTCCGGTCAACTCCGCTCGCCAGCGCGAGCGCATCGAGGGATTCCTGGCGCGCCGGCCTGCACATGCGGAGATCGTCACCGGTGGCACGGCGCCAGAGCGGCCCGGGTTCTACCTGCAGCCGACCGTCGTGGCGGGACTGGAGCAGGAGGACGAGATGATCCAGCGCGAGATCTTCGGACCGGTGATCACGGTTCAGCGGTTCACTGATGAGGAGCAGGCGATCGCGTGGGCCAACTCCACCCGCTACGGTCTCGCCTCATCGGTCTGGACACGCGATGTGGGCCGCGCCCTGCGCGTCTCAAAGGCGCTGCGGTTCGGTTGCGTGTGGATCAACGACCACATCCCACTCGTCTCGGAGATGCCGCACGGTGGCTTCAAGGAGTCTGGCTACGGCAAGGATCTTTCGTTGTACTCGCTGGAGGACTACACCGTGGTCAAGCACGTGATGGCCTCGCTGACGTAGATTCGTCTCGCAGAAGACGTGGACGATGGATCAGTCGATCGAGCCGGGCTCCGCGATCCAGACGCTTTCGATCCCGAGTACGCGGCAGAGGATGTCGAAGTGGCTGTCGTAGTGCAGCACTCCCGCGCCGCGCTCGGCGGCGGCCGCGGCGATCAGGTAGTCGGTGGCGGGCAGGCGCCGCTCGCCGCGCAGCTCACGTGAGGTGCCGCGGGCCGCTGCGCCGGCGCTTCGCGTCACCGGCGCGCCCGGCAGAGCAGCGAGAGTGCGGTCCAGGGCGGCGAACTTCTCCTCGTCACGGGCGGCCGCGAGCAGCTCGAGTACGACCACAGGGCATGCAACCAGCAGGTCTGACCCCTCGCTGGCCAGCCAGCGGGGGAGCACCGCCGGATCGCCCTGGCGATTCCAGGCCGACGTGTCGAATACGAGCGGTTCGCCTGAGCCGTAGGGCTCAGCGGCGTTCGTCATGGAGGCGCTCGGAAACTGACCAGTCGTAGCCATCGTCCTCGCCGGTGGCTATTCGCCGCAGGTGCTCGCGGGCTTCCTGGCGCGCGTCTTTCTCGGCGCGGATCGCCTCCGCGCCACGCAGCGCCAAGTCACGCACCGCGCGCGACCGGGGCTTGGCTCCGCCCAGCTCCCTCACCGCGTCGGCCAGCTCGGAGTCGAGCGTAACCTGGACACGGAGTTTGATGGGTGGCACATAAGCAGTGTACCACGCTGGTGGTACAAACCATCTACAACCTGGCTTTCGGCGCCTGCTCTGCTACGGTGAGCCCATGGGCGGCGAAGTCGCCCGTGAGGTTCTTGTCTTTGTTGGCGCTCTGAGCGCGGATGGGGTCAGTCGAATCTCCATCTGCATTAGGCGGCCAGTGGGTCGCCAGAAGGAGCACCACAACATGAAGCATCAGACGTTCGCCGACCTCGGCGTGTCCGAGGTCGTCACAACTGAGCTGGGCGCGCGCGGCATCCAGACGCCGTTCGCCGTCCAGACAATGGTCATACCCGACGTGCTGGCCGGACACGACGTCCTCGCCCAGTCGCCGACCGGCTCGGGCAAGACGCTCGCGTTCGGCATCCCTCTGATCGAACGGCTGCACGGCACACGCGAGCGTCCGGCGGGGCTCGTGCTCGCGCCGACACGCGAGCTGGCCGCGCAGATCGTCGAGGATCTGCGCGAAACAGCCCACGTACGCGCGCTGTCGATCGCGGCCGTGTATGGCGGCGCGGGGATCGTCAAGCAGGCGCGGATCGCCTCACGCGCCCACATCCTCGTCGCCACACCAGGGCGGCTGCTCGACCTGATCGATCGCCGCGACATATCGCTTGACCGCGTAAAGCTGCTCGTGCTCGACGAGGCTGACCGCATGCTCGACATGGGGTTCAAGCCAGTCGTCGATCGGATAGTCAAGATGTGCGCCCGCGAGCGCCAGACGCTGCTGTTCAGCGCCACGCTTCAGGGCGAGGTCGGGCGCATCGCCACCGCCTACACCTCCAACCCGCGCCGCCACGAGCACGCCCACCCGGCCGAGCGCACCGGCGGCGTTGAGCACCGGTTCGTGAAGGTCCCGCACGAGGGCAAGGTCGCACGGCTCGTATCCGAGCTGAACGAGTCAGAGCGCGGGCTGACGCTCGTGTTCGTGCGCACCAAGCGCGGCGCCGACCGGCTCGTCAAGCGCCTGGCGGCGAGCCGGGTCAAAGCGGTGGCGATGCACGGCGACAAGTCCCAGGGTCAGCGTGAGCGCGCGCTCGCGAGCTTTCAGTCCGGCGCGATCGACACGCTCGTCGCCACCGATGTGGCCGCGCGCGGTATCGACGTGGCGGGCATCACCCACGTGATCAACTACGACATGCCGGGCACCTGTGAGGACTACGTGCATCGCATCGGCCGCACCGCCCGCGCGGGCGCCAGCGGCGTGGGCGTGACACTCGTCACCAACGATCAGGCCCGCGAGCTGTCGGGCATGGTCAGCGGACTGGGCCTACACCGCGAGCTGGAGCTGGGCGGGTTGCCGAGCGACGCCACCGGGCCGCGCTCCGGCGGCTCTCAGCAGCGCACGCGGGCCTCGCGCAATCGCGGCCGCAATGGCTCCGCACGCAACGGGTCTGGCACACCACGTACCGGCTCCTCGGGCAACGGGTCAGGCTCTGGTAAGAGAAGCGGCGCAGCACGCACCGGCCACCGCTAGGCGCGCCGGGGTGGGCTAGGTGGGCGGGTTCCCAAGATTTGGTAAATCGAGGTAAACCCGGTGGCGAATCCGTTGCGCGCCGCGCGCAGGTACAGGCGCCAGACGCGCACGCGTTCCTCCCCGACCAGCTGCCGCGCGCGCTCGAGGTTTGCATCCAGGCGGCTGATCCACTCGCTGAGCGTCAGTATGTAGTCCTCGCGCAGCGCCTCGACGTGAAGGGGCTCTATGCCGGCGCCCTCGAGCGCGGCGAGGATCCGAGAGAGATGCAGTGGAGCGGCGTCGGGAAAGACGTAGCGCTCGGAGAACGCCCCCGCCTCGGGGTCGCCGTGGCGCAACCGGGCGATGCCGTGGTTCAGCAGTCGTCCACCGGTCGCCAGCAACCCCGTCAGCGTGCGCGCGTACAGGTCGATCTGGCTCGAGCCGACGTGCTCGACCATGCCGATCGAGGCGATCGCGTCGAACCGCTCAGCGCCGTTTGAGAGGTCGCGGTAGTCGGCTAGGCGAATCTCGATGCGCTCCTGAAGGCCGGCTTCCCGCACCCGGGCGCTGGCGAGTTGCGCCTGGGCCTCAGAGAGCGTGACGCCAACCGCGCTGACGCCGTGGTTGCGTACCGCGTGTAGCACGAAGCTCCCCCAACCGCAGCCGACATCGAGAACCCGCTGACCGGCCTGCAGGCCGAGCTTCGTGCAGATCAACTCGAGCTTGGCGGCCTGCGCCTGCTCGAGGCTTTCGGCGCCGCGCGAGAACACCGCGCAGCTGTAGGTCATCGACTCGTCCAGAAACAGCCTGAAGAAGTCGTTTGAGACGTCGTAGTGGTGGCGCACCGATCGCGCGTCACGCGCCGGGCTGTGACGGCGCCCGCGCGGGCGCAGCTCGCTGGCGGGAATCCGCGGCGGCCGCGTGATTCCACAGGCGCGCATGGCGGCCGCCGTCAGGCGCAGGCGCGTAGCTCGATCGATCGGAGGAGCCCGGAAGGTGTCCAGCAGCTCGATCATGTGGTCGAGGTCCTCGACCACGAGATCTCCGCTGGCGTAAGCCCGGCCGAGGCCAAGTTGTCCCGGGGCCATCAGCACGTGCGCGATCGCGGCCGGTGAGCGTACGCTGAAAAGCGGCCCCTCACCGTTCGTGGCGGCCAGTTCGCCCCCGTCCCAGAAGCGCAGCGCGAACGGCCGCGTTGGGAGGGCGCGCGAGAGCTCACGGCGCAGCCTCTCAGGTCGCGCGAAAGGCACGGGTTCTCCCGTGGCGAATCAGATCGAGGCTCTTTAGGGAGTTGCTAAGAAACTGCATTCCTGCGGCGACACCCCCGGATACATGCTGGTAGGTTGCCCCGCCAAGGACGATGGCCGACAAGCAAACCCCACGGCGGGTCGATGATAGCCCGCTCGGTCCCAATGACATCCAACCGGTAGCCAACGAGGCTCGCGACCGGATGATCACCGGCGTTGTCACCCTCGCTCCTTTCATCGGGCTGGGACTGGCCGCCTGGCAGATGTGGGATGGCCTGCTGCACGTCTCCGACGTGATCGTGTTCATGATTATGTATGTACTCACGGGCCTCGGGGTGACAGTCGGGTTTCATCGTCTGTTCACCCACCGAAGCTTCAAGACCTCGGGTGCGCTGCGCGGCGTCTTTGCGGCGCTCGGCTCCGCCGCGATCGAGGGTCCGGTCATCTCCTGGGTCGCCGACCACCGCAAGCACCACGCGTTCTCCGATCGCCTGGGCGACCCGCACAGCCCGCACGTGGATCACGGAGTGGGTCTGCGAGGGGCGCTGCGGGGCCTGGCTCACGCCCACGTGGGCTGGCTGTTCATTCACACCCAGCGTGGTTCGCGCGAGCGTTACGCCCCGGACCTGATCGCCGACCCGGTGGTCCGCTTTGTCGATCGCAGCTTTCTGGTGTGGGCGCTCGGGGGGCTGGCGGTCTCCTTTGGGCTGGGGGCCCTGATCGGCGGGTCTCTGAACGCGGGTCTAACGGGGCTGCTCTGGGGCGGAGCGGTGCGGATGCTCGTTCTGCATCACATGACCTACAGCATCAACTCTCTGTGTCACTTCTTCGGGCGGCGCGACTACACGACCGAGGATCACTCGCGCAACCTGGCGTGGCTTGCGCTTCCCACGCTCGGAGAGGCCTGGCACAACAATCATCACGCCTTTCCGACGTCCGCAAGTCACGGGCTGAGCCGCCGCCAGCTGGATATCTCGGCGCTTGTCATTCGCTCGCTCGAGAGGCTGGGCCTGGCATGGGACGTGGTGCGCGTGGCGCCCGAGCGTCGCGCGGCCAAGGCGGCGGCCTGACTCCCACCAGAGGTTCGGCCCGGTCTAACGCACGCGGTGGCCAACCGCAGGGCTCCCGGCGCGTACGCTTTCACACATGACCGAGCCGCTTGCGCCAGTGCGTGAGATCCTCCTCGAGAGGGCCGGGGAGGAGATGGCCCTCAACGATCGCTACCTGAACCGGCAGGTCGGGCGTATCCTTCGCACGCTCGGGTTCGACAGAGTGTGGAGGGGCGGCGAGGGCCCATACCTGATCGACGCTGAGGGCAACCGCTACCTCGATCTATTCGGCGGCTACGGGGTCTTCGCGATCGGACGCAACCACCCCGAGGTGATCGCGGCGCTCGAGGACGTCATGCAAGCTCGCACGGGCAACCTGCCGCAACTCGGGGTGACTTTGCTCAGCGGTGTGCTGGCAGAGCAGCTGATCGCGCGTGCGCCGGACAGCGTCGCCGCGATGGTGCCCGCCAACACCGGCACAGAGGCGGTGGAGGCGGCGATCAAGATCGCCCGCGCAGCCACAGGCAGGGCGCGCGTGCTGTATGCCGAGCACGCTTTTCACGGTCTCACGCTCGGCTCGCTCTCCCTGAACGGGGGCGCCGAGTTCCGCGATGGCTTCGGACCGCTGCTGCCGGGCTGCGAGTCGGTCCCGTTCGGTGACACGCAGACCCTAGAGCGGGAGCTCGAACGGGGCGATGTGGCAGCGTTCGTGATCGAGCCGATCCAGGGCAAGGGCGTCAACCTGCCGCCGGATGGGTATCTGCAGGCCGCGCAGCGCCACTGCCGCGCCGCCGGAACGCTGCTGGTGTGCGACGAGGTGCAAACAGGCCTGGGGCGCACCGGGCGCTTCCTCGCGCTCGAGTACTGGGATCTGCAGCCCGATCTGATCTGTCTCTCGAAGGCGCTCTCCGGAGGTCTCGTGCCGATCGGAGCCGTGCTGGTCAGCCGCGCCGCGTTCGACCGTGTATTCGACGGGATGGAGCGCGCCGTGCGTCACGGCTCGACCTTCGGCGGCAACGATCTGGCGGCGGCATGCGCGCTGGCGACCCTGCGTGTGCTCGAGCGGGAGGGCCTCGTCGAGCACGCACGCCGAATGGGGGAGCTACTGCTCGAGCTCACCCGACCGCTGGTCGATAGCTGCGAGGTAGTACGCGACGTGCGTGGCTTGGGCCTGATGTGGGGAATCGAATTCGGGCCGCCCAGCGGACGCGGCGCCCGCTCGCTGTGGAACGCGATCGAGCGTGGCCAGCCGGGGCTCTTCTCGCAGCTGATCACCGTTCCCCTGTTTCACGACCACCGCATCTTCTGCCAGGTGGCGGGCCACCGCATGAACGTGATCAAGGCGCTGCCGGCGCTCACGATCGACGAGTCTGAGATCCGCCGCTTCGCCGCGGCGCTGGAGGAGGTCGTTTCGCGGGCGGAGAGGTTGCCCTCAGCACTCACACGCTTTGGTGTACAGATAGCGCGTCGTGCGGTCCTACAAAGCCGCCGATTGCCAAACGACACACGACATAGCGCCCTGCATTAGCGCTATACTGTGGCCATGGCGACTGATACGGCAACGATTCGTGTGACACGCGATACGCGTGACCTGCTGGCCGAGCAGGCGCGCGCCCGCGGCATCTCGCTGGCGGCGCTGCTGGCGGAGATCGCACAGAAGCAGGAGCTCGAGGAGGCCTTCGAGTCCGAGCGACAGGCTGTCCTAGCGGAAGTCGGCGACCCCACCGCCGAAGAGGATATGCGCCTCTGGGAGTCCACCCTCGAGGACGGCATCGACTTCGAGGATGGCCTCAGCGTTGACTGAGCCACGCCGAGGCGAGGTGTGGCTCACCGCTCTCGGCGCCGCCAGGCCCGGCGAGCCCGGCAAGAACCGCCCCGTCATCGTCGTCTCGGCCGATCTCCTCATGGCCGGGCCACCCCATGAGCTGATCGTCGTCGTGCCGCTGTCGAGCTCCCTCCCCCCGTTGACTTTGCGCCCGGAGGTCGGCGATGTCGAAGGCGTCGACCGTTCGAGCCTCGCGATTCCTCGTGCGATCAGGGGCGTGGCGCGCTCACGCCTCCTGCACAAGTTGGGGGTGCTCCCGCCGGGAAAGCTCGCGGAGATCGAGCGCGTGCTCACTCAGGTACTCGGCCTGACGCCCTCGCGCTCGCGGATCAGCAGCCATCCCGATTAGGTGTGCTTGAACCCGGCAATACAGGCTCAGAAAGCGAGGCAGGTGGTCACCTCGACCGTGTGTCGAGCTCCCTATTGATCGCAGAATGGCGGTGACAGCGGCGATGGATGTCTCCTTGGGATCCACCGTACGCCAGTCGGGTACTACCCTGTGCGGCCGTGCCTGCTGAGTCAAACACCCGCGAGGACATCCGCAACGTCGCGATCGTCGCCCACGTTGACCACGGCAAGACAACGCTCGTTGACGCCATGCTGTGGCAGTCGGGCGCGTTTCGTGCCGGCCAGGACGTCGCAGACCGGGTGATGGACTCGATGGACCTCGAGCGCGAGAAGGGGATCACGATCCTCGCCAAGAACACCTCGCTGCGTTACAGGGACGTGAAGCTGAACATAGTTGACACCCCCGGTCACGCCGACTTCGGCGGCGAGGTCGAGCGCGGTTTGACGATGGTTGACGGAGTGCTGCTGCTCGTCGATGCCTCCGAGGGGCCGCTGCCCCAGACACGCTTCGTGCTGCGCAAGGCGCTGGAGGCCAGGCTCCCAGTGATACTCGTGGTCAACAAGGTCGATCGATCCGACGCGCGGGTGGCGGAGGTCGTGGACGAGGTCTACGAGCTGTTCTTGGATCTCGACGCCGACGAGTCGCAGATCGATTTCCCGATCGTCTACTGCAACGCCAGGGCAGGGATCGCCTCACTCGTGTACGAGGAGGGGAAGGCGCTGGAGGGAACGACGCTCGCGCCGCTGCTGGATCTGCTGCTCGAGCACATCCCCGCGCCGACTTACGAGCCCCAGATGCCACTGCAGGCGCTCGTGACCAACCTCGACGCCTCGCCCTATGTCGGGCGGCTGGCGATCTGCCGCGTGCGCAACGGATACATAAAAAAGGGCCAGCAGATCGCCTGGTGCCGGGCGGACGGTCGGGTCCAGAAAGCGCAGGTGGCGGAGCTGTACATCACCGATGCCCTGGATCGCGTTGACGCTCCCGAAGCGGGTCCGGGCGAAATCATCGCGGTAGCTGGGATCGCGGAGGTCACGATCGGCGAGACCCTCGCCGACCCGGAGGATCCGCGGCCACTGGAGGTGATCACCGTCGATGAACCGGCGATGTCGATCACAGTGGGCGTCAACACCTCGCCCATGGCCGGCACGGAGGGCCAGAAGCTAACCGCCCGACAGATCAAGGGACGCCTCGATCAGGAGCTCGTCGGGAACGTGTCCCTGCGTGTCATCGACACCGAGCGACCGGACACCTACGAGGTTCAGGGTCGCGGCGAGCTGCAACTGGCGGTGCTGGTGGAGATCATGCGCCGCGAGGGCTTCGAGTTGACGGTCGGGCAGCCTCACGTACTCGAGCGCGAGATCGACGGTAAGCGCCACGAGCCCATCGAGCGTCTCTCGGTGGATGTGCCCGAGGAGCACGTCGGCACCGTCACACAACTGCTGGCCGCACGCAAAGGCCGCATGGAGCACATGACCAATCACGGCACCGGCTGGGTGCGAATGGACTATTTGGTGCCCGCGCGCGGGCTAATCGGGTTTCGCACGGAGTTCCTGACAGAGACGCGTGGCACCGGGATCATGCACCACGTCTTTGACCGTTGGGAGCCCTGGGCCGGGGAGCTAAAGACACGAATCACCGGTGTGCTGGTCGCCGACCGGCGCGGCAACACCGCCCAATACGCGCTGATGAGCCTGCAGGAACGCGGCACGTTGTTCGTGGGACCCGGCGAGGAGGTCTATGAGGGCATGATCGTCGGTGAGAACTCACGCTCGGAGGACATCGACGTCAACCCTGTCAAGGAGAAGCACCTGACGAACATCCGCTCCTCGACCTCAGAGGTGCTGGTTCGTTTGGAGGCACATCGTGTGCTTACCCTCGATGAGGCGATGGAGTTCGTCCGCGACGACGAGTGCGTGGAGGTGACACCCGAGAGCGTGCGCATGCGCAAGGTCGTGCTGCCAAAGGTTGACCGTCTGAAGGCGGTGAGGGCGGCACGTCGGTAAGACCCGTCGCAATCGAGAGCGCGACCGGCGGCATCGAGCTGCGCGGCCTGGTGAAGTCCTTCGCTGGGCCCAATGGCCCGATCCGGGCGGTGCGCGGCATCGACGTGCAGATCGCCGCCGGTGAGACCGTCGCCCTGCTCGGCCCCAACGGTGCGGGCAAGTCCACGACGCTCGACATGATGCTCGGGCTGCTCTCCCCCGACGCCGGCAGCGTCTCGGTCTTCGGCCGCCCGCCCGCACAGGCGGTCGCCGAAGGGTCGGTCGGGGGGATGCTCCAGACCGGCCAACTCATCAGGGATCTCACCGTACGGGAGCTGGTGGCGATGCTGGGCTCGCTCTACCCGAACCCCCTGGCTGTCGATGAGGCACTCGATCTCGCCGGGATCGCCGAGGTGGCATCCCAACGCACCCAGAAGCTCTCCGGCGGGCAGACCCAGCGTGTGCGGCTTGCGGTGGCGCTCGTCAGCGATCCGCAGCTGCTGGTGCTCGACGAGCCGACCGTCGCGCTGGACGTCGAAGGGCGCCAGTCCTTCTGGACGGCCATGCGGGCCTTCGCCGCGCGAGGAAAGACTGTGGTGTTCGCCACGCACTACCTCGAGGAGGCGGATGCATATGCGGATCGCGCCGTGCTGATGGCCCACGGCGAGATCGTCGCCGACGGTCCCACGACCGAGATCCGGGCGCGTGTCGGCACACGCACGATCCGCGCGACGCTGCCGGACGTGGAGGAGGATGCCCTTGTGACACTCCCCGGCGTGAGCGGCGTCGAGCGTCGCGGCGAGGCCGTGGTGTTGCGCTGTGGCGACTCCGATCTGGCGATCCGGGCGCTGCTCGAGGCCTATCCGCAGGCCCGCGACCTCGAGATCGCGGCGGCCGGCATCGAGCAGGCCTTCCTCGAGCT
This sequence comes from uncultured Solirubrobacterales bacterium, assembly GCA_963718425.1. GTDB lineage: Bacteria > Actinomycetota > Thermoleophilia > Solirubrobacterales > Solirubrobacteraceae > Palsa-744. The sequence goes on along the minus strand of CAVQZJ010000015.1, from coordinate 122,078 downwards.
GACGGGCAAGGGCGGGGCCGGCTGATGCCCCTGCTCTACATGCGCTATGAGCTGCTGCGGACATTGCGCAACCGCCGCTTCTTCCTGCTCTCGCTCGGCTTTCCCCTGGTCCTCTACTTCTTGATCGCGGGCCCCAACCGCAACGTGCACAGCTTCAACGGCAGCGGGATCTCGGTCCCTCTCTACGAGATGATCGGCCTCGCGTCCTTCGGCACGATGAGCGCGATGCTCTCCTGCGGGGCGCGCATCGCGACCGAGCGCTCCGTCGGCTGGACGCGCCAGCTGCGCATCAGCCCGCTCAAGCCGCGCGACTACTTCCGGGTGAAGGTGCTGACCGCCTACATGATGGCCGCGATCAGCCTGCTCGCCCTCTATGCGGCGGGAACATCGCTCGGCGTGAGCCTCTCGGCGGGGGAGTGGCTGAAGATGACCGGGCTGATGCTCGTCGGCCTGATCCCGCTCGCGGCTCTGGGGATCACGATCGGGCACCTGCTCACGCCCGACTCGGTGGGCCCGGCGATCGGCGGCGGCGTCTCGCTGCTGGCATTCCTCGGCGGCACCTGGTTCCCGATCTCGGCACATGGCTTCTTGCACGACGTCGCCCAACTCCTGCCCTCCTACTGGCTCGTACAGGCCAGCCACGTGGCTCTCGGTGGCCGTGCCTGGAGTGGGATGGGGTGGGCCGTGATCGCTGTGTGGACGGTTCTGCTCAGCCTGCTCGCGGCCTATGTCTATCGGCGCGACACCGCACGGGTGTAGAACTCAGGGGTGAGCGACGTCCAGCACCGGCACGTCGTACTGCTTGATCGCGGGGTCGGCACTGGCCAGCGTCAGTCCCTCCACACGCGCCTGCGCGACCAGCATGCGGTCGAACGGGTCGCCGTGCAGCAGCGGCAGCCTACCCGCCTCGCGGGCATGCTCGAAGGTGATGGTCAGGCGCTCGTACCCGGATTCGTCGCTGCGCTCGACTATGCCCTCAGGCGCCTGCAACTTGCCCAGCGCTCGCTTGATCTCGATCTCCCAGATCGTTGCGGCACTGACGAACACCGAGTCAGCGCCCTCTTCAATGATCTGATGGATGTCGTCGCGCAGCTGGTTCTTCGCGACCCATATCAACGCATGGGTATCGAGCAGGAGTCTCAGTCGCCCTCACCCTCGAAGTAACGCTGGATCTCCCAGGGCAGCGGATCGTCGAAATCGTCGCTGACCCAGACCTCCTCGTCCGTCCAGAACCCCAGCTTGCGTCGCTTGCGAGGCGCCTCGATCGGAACGAGCTTGGCAAGCGGACGGCCGCCGCGCGCGATCACGATCTCCTCCCCCTGGGCCGCGCGCTCGGCTAGCCGCGAAAGATGCGTCTTGGCCTCGTGCATGTTGTACGTCTGTGGCATGACTTAGTCCAGCTTAGCAGCACCTAGGGGCGGGAATGATGTGGTGGTGGGAGCGTCTTTCCCTTTGGGCTTGGCGCACGCATCCCGCCCCGACGCTAGGGTCCAGCCCATGAGTAGATCAAAAAGACTTTCAACAAGTGCTCGCCTGGTCATCTGCGCGGTCTTGGCCGCCGCTGCCGTGACCTGCTCCCACGCCGCAGCGGCGACCGCCCTTCACTTCCAGAGCGAGACGCTGCAGGAATTTGAGCGTCAGCTCGCCAAAGGCGAAATTCACGCGGCGACCTTCAACAAGATCCCGCACAGCCTGCACTTGTCGATGAACGATCACCGTCACCTGCTCGTCGTGTACCCGCCGCTTCAATACAAACAGATCGCTGCCGAGCTGAGGGCCAAGGGTGTGCCGGTGAGGATTGCGAAACACGCCAAAGGCGCGACCAAATCTGCCAAACACACGCTGCGCTACATCGCCGGGGGGATCCTCGTGCTGGTGATCCTGGTGGTCTTGGTGGTGCTGCTGATCGGTCGCCGCCGTGATCTGCTGACAGAGCGAACCGAGGACCCGCCGCGGGTGCAGGACAATCCCCCGGACTCGCCGCCAGCCGAATCGGGGTGAGCCACTCCCACAGCCACGCCATAGGAGCCGGCGAGCGTCCTTCGCCGCGCCGTCTGACGCTCGCGCTCGGCCTGATCGCCTCGCTGATGGTGCTCGAGGTCCTCGTCGGTGCGCTCGTCCACTCGCTGGCGCTGATCTCAGACGCCGCGCACATGCTCACCGACGCGGCGGCACTGGGTCTTGGCATCATCGCGCTGCGCCTAGCGCAGGCGCCCGCCCGCGGCGCGATGACCTACGGTTTGCGCAGGGTGGAGATCCTCTCCGCGCAGATCAACGGCGCGACGCTTCTCGTGCTCTCCGGAGTGATCGTCTACTCGGCGATCGGAAGGCTCGTCAACCCGGCTCACGTCTCGGCCTGGCCAATGGTCGCCGTCGCGCTCGTCGGGATAGTTGTCAACGGCGCGGCCACAATCGCGCTAGCCGGCGCGGGACGCGAGAACCTGAGCATCGAGGGTTCCTTCCAGCACATCCTCACCGACCTGTTCGCCTTCATCGGTACGGCGATCGCCGGGGCGGTGATCCTGCTCAGCGGCTTCGAGCGCGCGGACCCGATCGCATCGCTCGTTGTAGTGGGTCTGATGCTGCGCTCCTCCTACGGTCTGCTGCGCGACTCAACGAGAGTATTTCTGGAGGCCGCGCCCCATGGTCTCGAGCCGCAGCAGATAGGGCTGGCGCTGGCCAGCGAGCCCCAGGTGGTGGAGGTGCACGATCTGCACGTTTGGGAGGTCTCCTCTGGCTTTCCCGCTCTATCCGCGCACGTGCTGGTCGGCGCCGACACGGACTGCCACCGCACCCGGCGACACCTGGAGAGTCTGCTGCACGACCGCTATGGCATTGACCACACCACGTTGCAGGTCGAGCACGAGAGCGACGCCGGTCTGATCCAGTTGGGGCTCCCCGACCGCCCTGACGACGAGCCAGGGGAGAGCCGGCCCATCTAGAGGTCGATGACCGATGGGCGCAGTCTGCTGTCCACACGACCGGTAGGTATTCGGTAGCAGCGAAGTGGCAGAGGCTATCCAGTCCTCTTCACGCACTTGCGATCTGACCGACGCAGGCGGCCTTGGCGTTGAGTACGCCCCGGCGAATGTCCTGCGCCGCCCTGCGGGAGGAGAAACCCTCAAAGCAAGAATAAGACTCAATCTTATGATAGTTTGGGCCGCGCACCATAAACGGAGATCAAGAGGAGGCGCCCGCCCAATGAAGCCATTCCGACTCGCCAGACGTTCATATGCCCTCGCGGCAGCGATCCTCGTGCCGACTGCATTCGTGGCTGGCTGCGGCGCCGGCGGCCCGACCGCCGTGCACAGCGGTCAGATCGCGGCGGTCGGCGCCGAGAACGAGTATGCGAACGTCGTCGAACAGATCGGCGGTAGATACGTGAAGGTCACCGCGATCGAGAGCAACCCAAACACCGATCCGCACACATATGAGGCCAGCCCGAGTGTCGCTCAGACGGTGGCGAGCGCGAAGCTGGTCGTGCAGAACGGGGTCGGCTACGACACCTACATGGAAAAGATCGAGTCGGCATCGCCCGACTCTCAGCGCAAGGTGATCGACGTCCAGAAACTGCTTCACCTGCCTGAATCGACTCCCAACCCGCACCTCTGGTACAAGCCAACGACGATGCCGATCGTCGCGAAGGCGATTGTCAGCGACCTCTCCGCGCTCCAGCCCGCGCACGCGGCGTACTTCCAGGCCAACGACGCGGCATTTGAAGCGTCCCTGCAACCGTGGCTGAAGGCCCTCGCGCAGTTCAGCAAGCGCTATCCGGGCACGACGGTCGCGACGACTGAGCCGGTCGCCGACTACATGCTCGAAGCGGCTCAGATCAAGAACCTGACGCCGTTCAGCATGCAGGCGGACATCATGAACGGCACCGATCCCGCGCCGCAGAGCGTGAGCCTCCAGAACGGCCTGTTCTCCGGGCACAAGGTCAAGGTGTTCGTGCACAACCAGCAGGTCTCGAGCCCGATCACCGAATCGTTCGTGAGGGCGGCCAAGCGCGCCGGGATCGCGGTGGTGGGGGTGTATGAGACGATGCCGGTCCCCGGCTACGACTACCAGACTTGGATGCTGGCGGAGGTCAAGGCCATAGAAAAGGCCGTCGGACAGGGCATCTCAACCGAAAAGCTGTGAGCTCGGCGGGCGCATCGGTGAACCAGGACATCCTCACGGTGCAGGATGTTGACGTCCAGCTATCAGGCCGCAAGATCCTCGACCAGGTGAGCTTCAGCATCGCGCCCGGCGAGTTCACAGGACTGATCGGATCGAACGGAGCGGGAAAGACGACCCTTTTCCGTGTGATCCTCGGCCTACAGGCTGCGAGCGCGGGAGACGTCCTCATCGCAGGGCGCTCCCGCGGTGCAGGCCAGCTGATTGGGTTCGTCCCGCAGAAGTTTCTGCTCGACCCGGACCTGCCACTCAGAGCGAGGGATCTCGTGGGTCTCGGACTCGACGGCCAGCGCTTGGGGGTGCCGCTGCCATCCAGGGCTCGCAGCGCGTTGGTGGAGGAGATGCTGGAGGCGGTGGACGGGGCGCGGTTCGCCGATACCCGTGTCGGTCGGCTCTCCGGCGGGGAGCAGCAGCGGATCCTGATCGCCCACGCCCTGATCGCCCGTCCTCCGCTGCTGCTGCTGGATGAGCCGCTGGCGAATCTCGATCTTCGCAGCGCGCACGAGGTCGTCGCGCTGCTCGCCAGGATCACACGCGAGCAACAGATCGCCGTCCTGATCTCGGCGCACGAGATAAATCCGCTACTGGGGGTCATGGACCGCATCGTCTACCTCGCCGCCGGACGCGCGGCGAGCGGTAGGACCGACGAGGTTGTGCGCGCCGACGTACTCAGCAAGCTCTACGGCCACCACGTCAACGTGCTGAACGTCCACGGGCGCGTGCTGATCGTCGCCGGGGCGGGAGAGGATACGGATCTCGCCGGGCACGAGGTCGCCTTCCCAGACACCGAGATCGTCTCGTGAGCCACTTCCTCGCGCCGGTCCTCGCCCCCGGATTCTTTACAAGCGAAGCGGTCGGAATCGCGCTCGGGGTGGGCACGCTCGTCGCGATCGTGACCGGGGCCGTAGGCGTATTCACCGTCATGCGGGGCCAGTCCTTCGCGGGTGAGGCATTCGGCGACATCGGCACCACCGGCGGCTCCGGGGCATTCCTCGTCGGGGTTGGCCCGCTGTGGGGATTCGTGCTCGGCAACCTCCTGGCGGCCGCGGCGATGGAGACGGTCGGTATCCAGCGCACCCGCGGACGGGACCTCGCGACGGGAATCGTGCTCGGCGCGTCGATCGGATTGGCCGCGCTGTTCCTATACCTCGCCACCACAGAACAGAGCACCACGGGCGCGACCGTCACGATCCTGTTCGGCTCGGCGTTCGCGATAGCGAGCTCCACGATCCCGCTGATACTGCTGCTCAGCCTGCTCGTGCTCGGCCTGATACTCGTGCTGTACCGTCCGCTGCTGCTCGCCACGGTGAGCCCCGAGATGGCAGCCGCGCGCGGCATCCCCGTGCGGCGCCTGGGGATTCTCTACCTGCTTGCGCTGGCGCTAGCCGCCGCGCTCGCGGCGATCACGATCGGCTCGATCCTCGGTACCGCGCTGCTCGTCGGCCCGGCCGCGAGCGCGCTGCGTCTCACCAAGCGTCCGCTGATGGCGATGCTCGCCGCCGCCGGCATCGGGATCGCGGCTATGTGGCTGGGGATCGTGCTCGCTTACGACAGCTACGAATGGCCACCTGCAGGGCGCGGCTGGCCGATCAGCTTCTTCGTCGTGACGATCGTCTTCATTCTCTATCTGGTCTCCGGGCTGCCCGAGCGCCGCCAACGGCGCGATCAGCCGCCCGTAGTCCCACAGCGCTCGATCCGGGCTATCGCGGAGGGAAGATAGTCGTGTTCTCCGGTTTCATGGTCAATGCCTGGGAGGTCTCGAGCATCGTCGCCGTCGTCGCGGGTGTCGTCGGGTTCTTCACCGTTCTTCGGGGATCGGCATTCGCGGCCCATGCGATCCCCAACGGGTCCTTCGCCGGCGCGGCTGGTGCGAGCCTGGTCGGTCTCAGCACGCTCCTCGGGCTCGGCGTGTTCTCGCTCGCTGGTGCCCTCACGGTCGGGCTGCTCGGCAGAAGGGGCCGCCACGACGTCGCGACCGCTCTGGCGCTCGTGATGATGCTCGGGCTCGGCGCGCTGTTCCTCAGCTTCAGCGAAGAGTACGCGCCCGCCGTCTACTCGCTTCTGTTCGGAGAGGTTCTCGGGATCTCGAGCAACGACGTCGCACCGACAGCGATCCTCGGTGTGGGCTGCATCGCCGCGATCGCCGTGCTGTACCGGCCATTGATGCTCTCTTCGATCCTCCCAGAGGTCGCGGAGGCCCACGGCGTCAGCCGCTTCGGTATGGAGATGCTGTTCCTCATCGTCCTAGCGCTGGCGACAGCAATGACCGTGCCCGTGGTCGGGACGCTACTGATCTTCAGCCTGATGATCGGCGCTCCCGCTGCGGCCCGGTCGCTCACCGACCGTCCACTCACCGCGATGGCGCTCTCGATCGCCTTTGCGCTCATCATCGTGTGGATCGCGATCGCCGCCTCCTATGAAACCAACTATCCGGTCGGGTTCTTCGTCGGCACCGTCAGCGCCGGCGCCTACGCGCTCGGACGCATCTACGCCGCGCGGCGGCGGCGCGTCTCGGGGTCTCTACCATCACACCTATGAGCGCTACAGCCACAAACGCCGAGGGTTTTCTCAAGCGCGCTGAGGCGATACTGGCCGCGGCCGGGCACAAGCGTGGCGGCGCCAGGCGCGCGCTGCTGGAGCTGCTCGCCGAGCAGAGTTGCGCGTTGACGGCGCTCGAGGTCGAGGAGGAGCTGCGGGCGCGCTCGGCGCGGACCGTCTCGCGGGCGAGCGTGTATCGCATCCTCGACGAGCTCGAGGGGCTCGGGCTGGTGCAACGTGTGGAGACGGGCCAGGCGATGGCCCGCTATGAGCGTGCGCGCGAGTCCGCCGAGCACCACCACCATCTCGTGTGCGATCAGTGTGGGCTGGTGATGCCGTTCTCCGATCCCGGCCTGGAGCGAGCGATCGACGCGCTCAGCGAGCGGGTTCCATTGGCGGTCTCAGAGCACGAGATCGTGCTGCACGGCTCCTGTCATTCGTGTGCCCCATGACGGGCACTACAGGGGGCCCCGTGCTACACTTTATGTGTGCTACACGAGGATGGCCGATATGGGTAATTTGACTCTATCCATCGATGATCAGCTTTTGAAGCGGGCAAGGATTCGTGCCCTTGAACAGGACACATCCGTGAACTCGCTGGTGCGTGACTATCTTGAAAAAATGGTTGCGGATAGACCACGGCCGTCGGGCATGAAGGACTTTGTGGTGTGGGCCAAGTCGGTCCACGCGAGTAGCGGCCCAGAGGGTCGCACCTGGACGCGCGACGACCTGTATGAGCGATAAGACGTTCGTAGATACGAACGTCTTCGTTTACGCTATCGATGACGCAGAGCCCGCTAAGCGGGACATCGCCCAAAGCGTGCTCGCCTCCGATGAATATGGCGAGTTTGTCGTTAGCTCCCAGGTGCTCGGCGAGTTTTACGTCACCGTGACTCGCAAGCTTGCCGGCCGGGTGTCGGCGACGGAGGCGGAGGCGGGACTCGATCGACTCTCTCGACACCCTGTGGTACCGGTCGATGTCACTTTGGTCAGAAACGCGATCAAGATCAGTCGTTCATCGCAGATCTCCTACTGGGATGGTCTCGTTGTGGCGGCAGCGGCCCGTGCCGGTTGCGATCGTTTGCTCAGCGAGGACTTGAACGACGGTCAAGTGATCGGCTCTGTCTGCATCGAGAATCCCTTCCGCGATTTGGCCTGAGCGGTCGGTTGTGGGGCCGGCTTGCCCCACAGATAGCTGAGCACGCAGACCAGCGCGAACACGGCGACGACGAGCAACACCGGGCCGGAGTCCTCGGTGAGCGCGCCGATGAGTCCGGCTGTGAGACCGCCGCTGAGCGCGGCAAGCCAGGCCGGGTCTGAGTCAATGGGCGCCAGGACGCGGTCGCGGCGGCGGATCGCGAGGATCGAGGCAATCAACGCGAGCGCGGTGGCCAGCGGCATCAAGCCGTTCGCCAGCTCTTCCCACGCCGCGCCATAACGGCGCACGATGATGTCGCGGATGTCGCCGGCGGAGCGGGCGTCCAGCACGCTACTGGTGAAGTGGCCGCCGCCGTGCGCGGTGGCGAGGTCGATTCCCGCGAGCACGATCAGGCCCACGACGGGGGCGGCCATCACGATCAGCACGCGCTTGCGATCGAAGCCGCCTGGCAGCAGCATCACACTCGCCACGGCGGCGCCAGCGCTGACGAGGATCACTCCGCCGACCCCGGCGCCGATGCGGGCGGAGCCCTCGACGATCGCGAGCACGATGCCAGCGCAGGCCATCGTGCAGGCGGCGCGGCGCGAACGCGCGGCCGGGTATAGCGCGGCGGCGACAGCGGTGAAGACGAGCACGGCGAGACCTGCCTTCAGCTCGCTGCCGATGCCGTAGAAGCGCGCCCCGAGAGCCGGGTCGGGTCCCAGCAGCGAGCGCGCGAGCAGCTGTGTTCCGGCCAATGCGTCAGCGGTCAGCGCCACGACGGCTGCGAGGGCGGGCGCCAGCAGCGCGCGGGGCCACCTGATCAGACGATCGCTCGTTACGCCGAGCGCAAAGCAGAGCAGCACAAGCGTCACATATTCCACCGTGCGTCCCGGGCCCAACGCGGCCGGCAGGAGTACGGCGAGCGGCGTGTAGAGCATTCCCAGGGCGCCGACTCTCAGCGCCCATACGCGATGGTTGCGTGCGCAGAGCGCCAGCAGCGCGAGCCATCCGGCCAGCAGGAAGCAAAGCGCCGGCAGGCGCCTTGAGTAAACGACCTCCAAGCGGCTCTTCAGGGAACGCAGATAGGAGCCGTCCAGGGCCCCATCGGTGTGCACGGCGTCTCCCCGCATCGCCCGCGGGACGGGCAGGCGCAGATAATGAAGGATCGTCGGCGCAAGGTCGATCGCCGCGATCATGCCGTACTCGTTGGTGGTCTGTGAGCTAAGCGCGCGATCAGCGCCAAGCCCGCCGACGGCGCTCCACAGCAGTTCATGCCCCAGGCGGTCAGGGGCTCGTTCGATCACGATCAACAGCTGCCTGCTGGTCCTGACGCGGTCGAGCTCACGCAGATCTTCAAGCCCAGCAGGGCCGCCGGGCAGATCCGCTACTAGCAGACCCACACGCTCGCTCAAGCTGGCGATGCGCTGCTCGAGCGTCGCCCGATCGCCCAATGAGAACTCGGAAATGTGGCCGGCGCGGTCGGCTGCCATGACGGCATCGGAATCCTCCTGCCCGGTGATCCCCACATATCCCGCCCCGCCGGCGATCGCGGCCGCCAACGCCCCGGGATACAGGGTCTGTGGCGCGCTGCCCGCGCGCTCGAGCACCGCGGGCCACGGTGTGACCGTCGCGCCCCGCGGGCCCCGGAGAACCGACAGGGCTGGCGGGTGCGACGGCGTGTAGGCGGAATAGGAGACGCGTGCTCCCTGGGTTATGTCCAGCAGCAACTGGGCCGTCCGATACACGCCCTGGGTGGCGCTCATGATCCCCACCGATAGGCCTCTGATGCCCGCCAGCTCGGCCTCCATGCTCACGGCTGGGGAGGCGGGCGCTACAAAAAGGACGAGCACCGATCGATGCCGGGCCGCGGTTTCGCCGGCGCTTGCGTTCGAGGGCCCAGCCGTAAGCAGGAGCGCCCCGAGCAGAGCGCTCCACAGCCCTCGACAGGCCAAAATCAGCCCTCTGCCCCCTCGGTTGCGATGGCGCCGTGTGGATGCGCCTGTGAGCTGCCGGGCGATTCTTTGGACTCCTCATCGATGGGTGTGTACCCGATCCATCTTCCCTCGATGTTGACTCTCGGCAGGTTCCGCTGAAGCCATGCGGGAAGCCTCCAGGTCACATCACCAAGGATGCTGAGCACGGCCGGCAGCAGCAGGCAGCGCACGACCACAGCGTCGAGGAACACCGCGGAGGCGAGACTCAGACCGAACTCCTTGATGACCCGGTTTTCGCCGAGCATGAACGACAGGAACACGCAGATCATGATCGCCGCGGCCGCCGTCACCACCCGCCCGGTGAGCGCCAGCCCTTCGCCGACCGCAGCACGGCTGTCGCCTTTACGCGCCCACTGCTCGTGGATGCGCGAGATCAGGAACACCTCGTAGTCCATCGACAGCCCAAACACGATCGCGAACAGCATCACGGGAATGAAGGACTCGATCGGGCCGCCGCTGACCCCCATCAAACTACTCAGCCAACCCCATTGGAAGATAGCGACGATCACCCCGAGCGAGGCGCCGATGCTGAGCAGGTTCATCACAGCCGCCTGCAGTGGGATCACCAGCGAGCGAAACACGATCATCAGAAGCAGCGCGGAGAGCAGCACCACCACCCCGATGAACACCGGCAGCTTCTTGGCGAGCACCGCCGCGAAATCCACCGAGCCGGCCGTGATGCCGCCCACATAGACGTGCATGCCCGTTGAGGAAGCGACCGGTGGGATCGCGCGTTCGCGCAGTAGCGATACCAGCTGCGTCGTGGCGTACGCCTGTGGCGATGAGCCTGGATAGACCGAGACGGTGGCCACGCTTCCCGCTGGATTGAACTTTGCGGGGGCGACCGACACCACGCCGGGTGTCCGCGCGAGCGCTGCGCGAAGCTTTTCGACGGCCACTTTGCCGCTTGGGGATGGCGGCGTGATGACCGTGGAGGAGCTTGGTGCGGTCGCTTGCCCACTCGGGTTCGGGACGTTCGCCACGACCAGCAGCGGGCCGTTGAATCCCTGCCCGAAGCCTTCGGCGAGCAGCTCGTATGCCTTGTGGGTGGTGAAGCTCACCGGGTCGTTGCCGGCATCGCTCGAGCCAAGCCGCAGCGCGGTCGCGGGCGCGGCGATCAGCAGCATCACGACCGTCGAGGCGGCGGCGATCGCCCACGAGTGGGACTGCACGAATTCACTCCAGCGCAACCACGTCCCACCGTGGCGCTGATCGGTGGCCTGCACGCCACGGCGCCGGGCGCGTCTGCCGGGACGCACGAGGCGCCCGCCCGCAAGCGTCAGCAGCGCGGGCAGCAACGTCAGCGAGCCGAGCATCACCAGCAGCACGCCGATCGACGCCGAGATCGCCACGCCATAGAGGAAGTCCACGCCGAGCAGCATCATCCCGAGCAGCGCGATCACCACGGTCAAGCCGGCAAACAGGACGGCCCGCCCAGCGGTATCCATCGCCTGCACCACCGACTCGCGCACGTTGCCGAATGTCGGGCCGGGGGTGGCGTAGGCCTCGCGGAAACGCGTCACGATGAACAGCGCGTAGTCGATGCCGACGCCGAGGCCGATCATCGCGGCGAGCTCGGAGGAGAAGTTGGGAGTGTCCACGACGTGGGTGAACAGTGAGATCAGACCGAGACCAGTGCCAAGCCCCAGCAGCGCGGTGAGGATGGGCAGGCCCATCGCGATCAGCGATCCGAACGTGACCAACAACACAACGATCGCCGCCAACAACCCCACGGCGGTTGTCAGCCCGAAGCCTTCCTGCTCGGTCTGCTCGATCGCCTGCCCGCCCAGCTCGATCTGAAGGTCCGGCGCGCGAGCCGCCTTCGCCGCCGCAACCACCTTTTCGGGAGCGCTCTTGGGCAGTGTGTTGGCCTTTTCGTCGAAGATCACCGTCGCGAACGCGATCTGTCCGTTGGCCGAGATCGCCTTGCCCGCGGCGGCGGGAGAGTAGGGACTGATGACCCCAGATACGTGGGGCAGCCCGCTGACCTTGGTGAACAGGGCATTCATACGGTCACGCACCGCCGGTTGCAGCACAGTGCCGTGATCGGCCTTGAACACGATCGTGTCGCGGTCGCCAGCCTGCGCCGGGAAGCTGCGCGAGAGCAAATCCGAGGCACGCTGCGCGTCGGAGTTAGGCAACGTGAAGTTGTTGGAATAGGACGCCCCGCCGCCCGCCTGGGCTATCACGTTGACGGCGATCACCAGGATCACCCAGCCGATTGCGATGTACAGACGGTGAGTTGTCGTCCAGCGGGCGAGCTTGAGCATCGAAAGATCCGGGGAGGGGGAGCCGAGGATGGGGGTTTGGTGCTGCGAGGTCGCCAAGGCGGATGGTCGCCTTCGCTTACAGCGAGGCTAGCACGATGCCTGCGAAGATCCACCGCCTTTAAGGGTCATCCCTGATCGCATGAGGGAGATCCCTAAACGCCCGCCGTGTGGGCCGCGGCTAATTGAGGCTGGGATCGACCGGCATCCTCGCGACCAGCGCGTAGCTTCCCCCCTTGCGCTCCAGAACCACACTCCACAGCATCTCGGGGTTCGCTGTGAAGATGTCCTCGGGCATCGCCGGGAAGGCAATCCAGTCGCCCTGCTCGAGCTCGTCCTCGAGCTGCCCGCCGCTCCATCCCGCATACCCGGCGAACACGCGCCGGCGCGCGGTCGCCTCGGCGAGCTCATCGATGTCGGTCTCCGGTGTCGGGAAGCCGATGCGGCCCAGCACGAGCAGCCCAGCGGGCTCGGGGTCGAGGAATTCGGCAAGGAAGACGATCGAGTTGGGCTGGACGGGCCCGCCGACGTAAACAGTCTCGTCCTCGTCGATCGCTGGCTCGAGCTGCGGCACGACCTCGCCGACGGTCGCGGTCGAGGGGCGGTTGAGCACGACTCCCATCGCGCCCTCCTCGTTGTGCGCGCCGATCAGAACGACGGCGCGCATGAAGTTCGGGTCACGCAGCGCGGGGGACGCGAGCAGCAACTGGCCGGCAAGCGATTGCATTATCTGAGGCTAGCGACTGTGATGTGCTAGCGGCCACCGGTGGAGGCGACCATACTGCAGGGCGGATCGCAGGACGCTGACATCAAAAAGGAGCGGTTTTCGTGGACGAGGAGAACTTCGACGTGATCGTTGTCGGGGCGGGCCCGGCGGGCGAGGTATGCGCCGGTCGCCTGGCGCAAGCCGGTAAGAGCGTCGCGCTCGTCGAGTCCGAGCTCGTCGGCGGTGAATGCTCCTTCTACGCGTGCATGCCCTCCAAGGCGCTGCTCAGGCCCGCCCAGGTGCTCGCTGAGGCGTCCCGGGTGCCGGGTGCGGCGCAGGCGCTCTGCGGCGAGTTCGATGTACAGGCTGTGCTGGGCCGCCGGGATGAGATCATCCACGGACTCAGCGACGATGCCCAGTTGCCGTGGGTGCGCGAACGGGGGATCGAGCTGGTGCGTGGTCGTGGGAGCATCCTCGCCGAGCGTGTGGTGCAGGTCGATGGCCGGCGCCTGCACGCGCGTATGGCGGTGGTTCTGGCCACTGGCTCGCGTGCGGCGATCCCACCCATCCCCGGCCTGGCGGACGCCCGGCCATGGACCAATCGCGAGGTCACGACAGCGAAGGCGATACCTGCGTCGCTGCTCATCATCGGAGGTGGGGTGGTGGGCGTGGAGATGGCAAACGCCTATGCCTCGCTGGGTGCGCGGGTGACCGTGGTCGAGGGCCTGAAGCGTCTGATCGCGGGTGAGGAGCAGCAGGCCTCAGAACTGGTGGGCGAGGCGCTGCGCCGCCAGGACGTGGAGGTGATCCTCGGGGTGAAGGTCACCTCGGTCACCCGCCCCGAGCAGGGAGGACCCCTCACCATGAAGCTCGCGGACGGTCGCTCGGTCACTGGGGATGAGCTGCTGGTCGCGGCCGGTCGCTCGCCGCTCACCGAGGATCTTGGTCTGGAGCGGTTGGGGCTGGCGGCGGGGAAGACGATCGACGTCAACGAGCAGATGCGGGTCCCGGGTCAGGAATGGCTGTACGCGGTGGGAGACGTCAACGGTCGGGCGCTGCTCACTCACATGGGCAAGTATCAAGCGCGACTCGCCGCCGATCACATACTCGGACGTACAGATGGGGTCTCGGTCGTGCCCCGTGACGGGCGCCTATCGCCGCGTGTGATCTTCACCGAACCGCAGGTTGCCGCCGTCGGCCACACGCTCGCCAGCGCCCGCGAGGCGGGCCTGAACGCACGAGCCGTAGACCAGGCCCTCGGCTCGATCGCCGGCTCGAGCTTTGTCGGTCACGACGCTTGCGGGACGGCGAGAATCGTGATCGACGAGGACCGCCGCATCATCGTGGGGGCCACGTTCACCGGCGTGGAGGTCGCCGAGTGGCTGCACGCCGCCACCATCGCGGTGATCGGCGAGGTGCCGATCGAGCTTCTGTGGCACGCCGTCCCGAGCTTCCCTACTCGCAGCGAGGTGTGGCTGCGTCTGCTCGAGGGATATGGGCTCTAGCCGGTCGAGAAGATCTCCAGTTTGCCGGTCAGCTTGTGTTCGTTGGCGTCGCCCTGCGGCACTATGAGATGGCCGGCAACGACGATCGGGCTGTTCCAGTGCCCCGGTTCGCCGGGGAGTTTGACCAGCGGTCGGGGCGAGGAGGGACGGTAGACGTTGATCGCGCCGCTCGAGGGGTCATACACATACAGCAGCCCGCCGACCAGCACGGGGCTCGTCCCGGGATTTGAGTTCTGCCACGATAGACGCAGCTTGCCGGCGTGCAGTACATAGGCGCCGGTCGCGTTTTCGTCGGCCACGAACATCGTCGTGTGACCGTTTTGACGCAAGACCGCCGGAGTCGTGAACAGCTCACCGCCGCCGGGAATCGTGAGCGTCTGGACTTCTCCGCCGAGCCGCTCTGCGCCGCCCGGGGCGCGCCCGTCGAGGCGGGCGAGGTCGAGCACGCGCATGATCCCGTCCTTGCCGGCGAGCACCACCCGGTTGGCTCCCAGCAGCGCCGGCGCGCTGGATCCGAGGTCGACATCGCCCGTGTTCAACATTTCCTGATCGACCGGGGTGAAGGACTGACGCAGCGTCAGCGCGGGGAACGTCAGCTCCAGCACGCTGTCACCGAAGTCCGTGCTGCCGTTCCAAGGGGCGTTGCCGGTGTCGATCAGGATGCGCTTGCCGCCAGGCTCGACGACCGCGCCCGAGCGCGAGAGGATCGCGGAGTCGCTCGCCGGGCATGTGCTCGGGATCTGCAGTCCCCGGCGATTCGCGCAGAGGGTGTTGTAGACCGCCTGGATATGTCCGCTGGAGCGATCGATGGCGACCAGGTGGCCCTGGTAGGGAGGGGCGTCGCCAAAATATCCGCCGGTGGCGGCGAGCACGTCCGCCCCGTCGATGTTCAATGCGGCGGCGATCTTCTCGTGGGTGGGGTCGAGCGTGATCCTGACCGGCCAGGCGCCGCTTGTGTCCTCGTGACCGTCGCTCAAGGACAGCTTGTGGATCCGCCCGTCGGGTGAGGCGGCGTAAACGAATTCGTGATCGGGGTCGGCCAGCGGGCTGGCGGTCGTGATCTGCGCGCTACCCGCCCACTGCGAGTAGTGGGGAGGGGTGAACGTCCACAGGATCCGCCCGTCGGCGGCGTCCAGGGCGAGCGTCTTGCCGTAGGTGGTTGTGAGGATCACGACGTCGCGCTCTGAGCCGGCGACGCTCACCGCGTGCAGGTAGATCGGCGATGAGTCAACGGTCCCTGGTAGATCGATCTGAAGCCTCTTGAGATGCCCCAGGCTCGCGGCGGTGATACCGCTCGAGAGCATGCTCGTGTCAGACCGCTGCGGGTCCAGGCCGAACTCTGGCCATTCCGCCAGCGGCGAGCTCGAGACGCGAGCTTTGATGATGCTGTCCGTGGCCGAAGTCGTAGAGCTCGCCGGGGCGGTGGTTCCACACGCACCCGTCAGCACGCACGTCGTCACCGCCGCGGCGAGGAACGTGATCCTGGGGCTACCCATCGCACATGTTCTAGCGCAACCCTTGCCGCCGAGTCGGCTCCCTGGAATGGCGGCTATGCTCTCCACGCAGGCCTTGTTGAGCAACGAGAAGAGAGGGATCGAGAGCATGGCAAAGACACCACAGGTGGGAGAGCCGGCACCAGATTTCGAGTTGCCAGGCACCGACGGTCCGTTCAAGCTCTCAGATCACCGCGGCGAGCGGGTGGTGCTGCTCTTCTATCCGGGTGATAACACGCCGGTGTGTACGAGGCAGTTTTGTTCGTATCGGGATCGTGCGGATGATTTCGTTGCTTTGGATGCGACGGTGGTTGGCATTTCGGGGCAGGATCTCGAGTCTCATCGTGGCTTCATTGAGAAGAACGGGTTGACGGTGCCTCTGCTCGCGGATGTCGAGAGGACCGTGGGGAAGGCTTACAGCGCCAAGGGCAAGCGTGCTGTGATCGTGATCGACGAGGACGGGATCGTTCGTCACCGCCACGACCATCTGCTTGGGCTGGACTATCAGTCAGTGGACGATCTCAAAGCGGCTCTGGATACGCTGCCTGCCCCAGCCGCCAGCTAGGCGGTTCGCTACTCGGGTGTAGTTGCCGCCGGTTGGGACGGACGGCGTCGATGCTGTGGCGCTCTGGCCAACTGAGCGATGTTGGTAGCGCTGTGGCGTCCGGAGTTTCCTCTCGAATGTAGGGTCGTGTCTGACCGTGATGAACTCATCAAACGACTGGCGGCGGCGCTGGTCGTCTCGGACGCTCGCCGGTCCGGTGATCCGCAAACGCGGGTCCGTCTGGACCACTACCTGCCATCCGTCGGTGCCCCTGACGGGAGCGCTGTGCGCTGGCGTCTGTATACCCCGCGGCATAGGCTGATCGGTGTCCCGAGCCCTGAGCCGGCTCGGTCTGAGTGGCACCGCGCCGACGCTACGAAGGGGCGCCGGCTGATCGCGGTTGACGTGCGCAACTCAAACCGTGTGGCTGCCTTCTTGTCCTGGCACTTCGAGGACCACGACATCAAGCCGCCGCGGGCGAAGGCGGGGCGCCGGCGCCCACATCTAATCACGTCAGTGTGTGTCCGCGCAGACGTCGAGGGCAGGTTCCGCGGCGAGTACATGACGGCCGCTTTGCTGCTGACGCTCGTCGTGTCGGCGATCGACACGACGACCGTCGCACACGGCCGCGTCGGTGTGCTCGAGGACTCGGGGATCGCACTGACGCCTGAGGAGCTTGACGCGTTCGGGTTTACGCCCGGTGTTGGCGAGCCCAACGGCGGCTGGGCTGACCGGGGATACCGCGAACGGCGTCACCCCGTCTAGTCATTCAGATGGCGGCGATAGATCGTCTCTGCGCGAGCGGCCCATTCCCCAGGCAGCTCGCTGCGCAACTCTGCAATGAACATATCGCTGTCCTCGGGCTCAGGCGAGGGAAGCGCGGCAAGGAATTGCTCCGCTTCAGCGGTAACCCATCCTGCAAGCTCCGGTGCCTGGAGCTCGGCCAGCTCGACCAGGCCGCCCGCGACCTCCTCAACGGCGTTGCGCCGGGCGTGAGTCGCGATCAGCAGCACATCAGGGATCTGCAGGTAGCGCTCGCGCCGGCCCCACACGACTGGCGTTATCCCCAGATCACGCACGGCACGAGTGATGAACGAAGGATGCACATCGATGAGCGCAGCGGCCTTGCGGAAGGTCGGGAGCACCCGCTGCAGATCTGTGCGGGGAATCGTCGGTGAGGTTGCCATGATCTCCACGGTAGCAGATTGCTGCAACGATTGCAACCATCGCACTGGTAGCAACTGATCGAGACGTGGCTGTCTCTCGCTCAAGCACTCTGATTTCCGTGGACAGGACTCTGTCCTACTCCTGCGTAGCGGTGATAACACGCCGGTGTGTTTAAAACAAATGTGTTCGTATCGCGATCGTCCTGAGGCGTTTGCGGCTTTGGATGCGATCGTCGGTATATCGGCGCAGGATTTTGAGTCTCACCAGGGATTCATCGACAAGAACAGCCTCACGGTTCCGCTGCTGGCTGATGTTGACAAGCAGGTCGCGAAGGCTTATAGCGCAGTGGGTCGCCAGGGTACGAAGCGTGCTGTGATCGTGATCGACGAGGATGGGATCGTTCGTCATCGCCACGACCATCTGCTCGGGCTGGACTATCAGTCGGTGGATGACTTGAAGGCGGCGCTGGATACGCTGCCTGGCCCAGCCACCAGCTAGGGAGCTGGTTCGGGGCTGCCGTGAGCGTCACATCGCTCAAAGAATGGGCACGCTCGTCTTGCCCAACGGGTTGTTGGGCGGGGATGGGTTTGCCTATCGCCGGTTATAAGAACTTATCCGGCGATATCCAATATCCGTTGAATAAGCCCGGATAACTGCGGATAACTCCGATACAAAACTCCCCTTTCCCTCCCGAGCTGAGTTGTTTGGCGGCGCGAGACCTCATATTTGCCGGCGCATGCAGAGCTGCGATTCAAGCGCTCGTCCAGAGTCCCTGTAGCGGGACGGCCGTGAGGCGGTCGCCGAAGGGTAGCGATCGTTCTCCCGTGTAGAGGATCACCCCGGCCTTGAACCTGTCGCCCAGCTTGTCGCGCAAGTGGCGGAGGCCGGCGAAGTCTCTTGCTCTGACGCTGGCGGCGCTCTTGACCTCGACTCCGGCGATCTCCCCGCTGCGCAGCTCCAGCACTATGTCCACCTCGCGCTGCTGGCTGTCGCGGTAGTGGTACAGCGATGGTTCGCACCGCGACCATCCACATTGGCGCGCCAGCTCCATCGCAACGAACGTCTCGAACAACGGACCGGTGAGCTGCGCGTCGCGCGCGAGCCCATCTGTGTCCACGTTCACCAGGTGGCTGAGCAGCCCGGTGTCCGTCACGTACAACTTCGGCGCCTTCACCTGGCGGCTTGTGAGGTTCGTGTGCCACGACCGCAGGCGTCGCACGAGGAATAGGTCTTCGAGGATTTGCGTGTGGGCGCTGACGGTCTTGTGGTCCATCCCCAGCTCGGCGCTCATGCCGCGCGCGTTCATCAAGCCGGCCGAGCGCGCCGCCGCCACGCCGAGTAGGCGTGCCACGGCGCCGCTGTCACGCACGGGCGCCACGTCCTTGACGCTCCGTCCCAGGATCGTCTCCGTGTAGCTCGCAAAGAACCGTGAGCGCCCGTCCGCGCTGCGATTGTAAGCGTCTGGGAAGCCGCCACGGGCGATCCGCTGCGCATACGCCGCTCGCCCGACCTCCGCGCCCTCGATGTGAGGCGGCTCGCCGGCGAATAGCCGATCCAGGAAATCCTCACGTAAGCCCGCCAGCTCACCCTGGGAGAACGGCCACAAACGCACGTAGTCCACCCGTCCGGGCAGCGCATCGGCGATGCTCGGCAGGGTCAGGATGTTGGCCGAGCCGGCCAGCAGGAACTGCCCGCGCGCGTTGTTCGTGTCGAGGCGGATCTTGATCGCGAGCATCAGATCGGGCGCCCGTTGGACCTCGTCGATCACCGCTGGACCGGAGATCGCGGCGATGAAGCCGGTCGGATCATCGAGCGCCGAGCGTCGCGTGCCTTCGTCGTCGAGCGTTACGTACGACGCCGGATGCTCGTGTTCGGCGATCGCACGGGCGAGCGTGCTCTTCCCCGCCTGTCTGGCGCCCAGCAGGCACACCGCCCTGGCTTCTCCCAGCGCTTCCACGACCGCCGGCCGGATATGTCGCTCAATCAGCGCGGGCATCGCTTGAGCATACGATAAGTCTCGGCCAATGGGGACTAAGGTATCCGGCTAATGGGGAATAACCACCCGGCCAATGGGGAATAGCCACCCGGAGGATCATGAATAGCGGGACTGCTAGCTTGTCATTTCACCACGAACATATTGCGCCCGACCCGCATGCGCGCCCGCTCGAGCGTCGATGTCGGTGGCCAGCGCTTGGTTCTTCTATCCGGGTGATAACACGCCGGTGTGTACGAGGCAGTTTTGTTCGTATCGGGATCGTGCGGATGATTTCGTTGCTTTGGATGCGACGGTGGTTGGCATTTCGGGGCAGGATCTCGAGTCTCATCGTGGCTTCATTGAGAAGAACGGGTTGACGGTGCCTCTGCTCGCGGATGTCGAGAGGACCGTGGGGAAGGCTTACAGCGCCAAGGGCAAGCGTGCTGTGATCGTGATCGACGAGGACGGGATCGTTCGTCACCGCCACGACCATCTGCTTGGGCTGGACTATCAGTCAGTGGACGATCTCAAAGCGGCTCTGGATACGCTGCCTGCCCCAGCCGCCAGCTAGGGAGCTGGTTCGGCCGACAGCTGCTCCGCGGCAAGCTTGCGCGCCAGCGTGCTCTTCCCGGCCTGACGTGGGCCGAGCAGCGCCACCACGCGGGCATAATTCATCGCGTAGATGACGGTGCCGGCGACATTCCGCTCTACGAACTCCACGATGCCTCCCTTGCTGACTCGGAGAAAGCGTGCTGCTAACTCGGAATTGGCGGTTCGCTCTGATATTCACGCCTCTGCGACGCATGAGCGAGGAAGATCAGTGGCTCATCGTGTCATGGAGCAGCGGCTGCGCCAGAGCAGACGGACTGCCAGATTGTCATTCAGATCGCGTTGTCGACGTCCTCTAATCTGACAGGCGGCCCCTGTAAAGTGACAAGCTAGCTATATCTTTGATTGATTTGCGCTCGTTCTTGGACACTTCCGCCCGCTTCGACGGCATCCCTCTGGATGTCGCGCGTTTGCTCGGGAGCATCGAGGGCAGCCGTGGCCGCGAAGAGCTCTATAGGGCGCAGGCGCCACAGGTACTTGAGCGACTGGCCGCGCGCACCCGCTTTGATTCGATCACCGCGTCAAGCGCGATCGAGGACGTGATCCTCCACGACGAGCGGGCGCTTGCGCTCGTGCGAGGAGGACCCGACGGGCCCTACCGCGACCGCTCCGAGGGTGAGTTCGCCGGCTACCGCGACGCTGTTGACTACCTCCTCTCCAAGCAAGCCGAGCCGCTCAGCGTGCCGCTGATCCTCCACGTGCACCGGATGCTGATGCGCCACACCGAGGACCCGACGGCTGGGAAGCTCAAGAGCAACGACAACTTCATAGGGGCCAAAAACCCTGATGGATCGAGGACTATCGTCTTCGAGACCGTCCCTGCCGGTGAGCAAACCGTCCGGAACCTATCCGAGCTCGTAGCCCGTTACGAGCAGGCACTCAGCGAGAAGCAGGTCCCCTCGCTGCTACTGCTGGCGGCGCTGATCGTCGACTTCCTCGCGATCCACCCCTTCGAGGAGGGCAACGGTCGCGTCGCGCGGCTGCTCACCGGCTATGAGCTGCTGCGTCACGGCTACGGTGTGGCGCGCTACGTCTCCATCGAGCAGCGGGTCTTCGACTCGAAGAACTCCTACTACGTCGCGTTGCGCGCAAGCCAAAGCAGATGGCACGAAGCCGAGCATGATCTCAGGCCGTGGACCTTGTATCTGCTGCGGATACTCGAGGACGCATACGCCGATTTCGAGAAGCGCGTCGCCGCTGGTGTCGAGCTGGTCGGGGCCACCAAGCGCGAGCAGGCCTCCCACTACATCCTGACCCAGGCGCCGCGCCGCTTCCGTCTCGCCCAGATCGCCGATGCGCTGCCCGATATCAGCCAGGCGACGATCCGAGACGCACTGGAGGAGCTGCGCGCCGGCGGGCTGCTCACCGTCGGACGGGGCCGCAGCGCGATGTGGGAACGCACCGACCAGTCGTAAACAGCCGGCGATCGCAGATCCCCTTTCGGAGTTGCTGGTCCGCTGTGAGCAGGCCAAGCGCGAGGGTTGCACGCATCCGCTGGTCCTGATCGTCGCGTTGATCGTCGATTTTCCAGTTTGGATGCGACGGTCATCGGCGTTTCGGCGCAGG
Organism: uncultured Solirubrobacterales bacterium; assembly: GCA_963718425.1. Taxonomy (GTDB): domain Bacteria; phylum Actinomycetota; class Thermoleophilia; order Solirubrobacterales; family Solirubrobacteraceae; genus Palsa-744. The sequence goes on along the minus strand of CAVQZJ010000015.1, from coordinate 100,397 downwards.
GCCTCGATTCCATCTTGGGTTCATCCAGAAGATCATCGCCTGCGATCGCCGCCCGGTAGGATAGGGAGGACGTTCATGTCCCTGTGCTGGGCGCGGTCAACCGGCCAGAGCCTTGGTCTCTCGATCGCCGGTACGGTCCTCCGCCGCGCGTCTTGAGTGCAGTCCCATCAGCTCCAGCTGGAGGCTGCGTGGCGGCTCTTCCGGGGCCGGCTCGCGTCTATGCCAGACGCCATCACCGTCCAGTTCCCAAGAGTTCTGGTTGTCGGCGAAGGCACGCTCGAGTGTGTCCATCAGCTCCGCGCGAAGCTCGGGTGAGGAGATCGGCGCCGCCAGCTCCACCCGGTGGTCGAGATTGCGGGGCATGAGATCCGCTGAGGCGATGTACACCGTGAACTCGCCGTGCCGTTCAAACGTGTAGATGCGGGAGTGCTCCAGCAGGCGACCGACGATCGACACCACCCGGATGTTCTCCGAGATGCCCTCCAGGCCGGGGCGCAGGCAGCAGATTCCGCGTACGTTCAGATCGACCCGCACACCTGCCTGGGAGGCGCGATAGAGCGCCCGTATGCAGCGACCATCGACGAGCGCGTTCATCTTCATGGCGATCCGCGCAGGATGCTCCTCGCTGTGAGCGTCGATCGTGCGCTCGATCTGATCGAGCAGTCCCTCGCGCAGCTGGTTGGGGGCGGTCAGCACCTTGCGGTAGTGAAGTGGACGGCCGTAACCGGTCAGATAGTTGAACATGTCGGCGACGTCCGCGCCGATCTCCTCGTCGGTGGTGAATAGGCCGAAGTCCGTGTACAGCCGCGCGGTGGTGGAGTGGTAGTTGCCGGTTCCGATGTGCACGTAGTTGCGCACCCCGTCCCCCTCGCGGCGCACCACAAGGACACACTTGGCGTGTGTCTTCATGGCCGGCTGGCCGTAGACGACGTGCACGCCCGCCTCCTCCAGTGCCTTGGCCCATTGGATGTTCATGCGCTCGTCGAAACGGGCGGTCAGCTCCACGAGAGCCACGGCCTGCTTGCCGCGCTCTGAGGCGTCGATCAAAGCCGGCACGAGCGGGGAGTCGTCGCTGGTGCGGTAGACGGTCTGCTTTATGGCCAGCACGTTGGGGTCGGTCACCGCCTGCTCTACGAAGCGCTCGACCGACGTGGAGAACGAGTCGTAGGGGTGGTGCACGAGCAGGTCGCCTTCGCGCATCGCTCCGAGCACGTCGGGGCGTTCTCGGTCGTGGCGCTGCAGGCGTGGGTGCGTCACCCCGGAGAAGGGCTCCTCGCGCAATTCCGGCATGCCGGGGAGCTTGACGATCTGCCACAGCGCACCCATGTCGAGCAGCCCATCGACGGGGTAGACCTCGTCCTCACGGACACCCAACAGCCCGATCAGCTCGTTTCGCAGTTGCTGGGAGCCGCGCGCTCCGACCTCGACCCGCACGATCTCCCCGAAGCGTCTGCGCCGCAGCTCGTCCTCGACCGCCTGCAGCAGGTCGGCGGCGTCGTCGGAGACCTCCAGATCGGCGTCGCGGGTGACGCGAAAGACGTCGTAGTCGACGATCTCCATCCCCGGGAACAGGGAGTCCAGGTGGTGGGCGATCACGTCCTCCAGCGCGACGAAGGTCACTTCCTCGGAGTCCTCGCGCAGCGCGATGAAACGCGGCAGGATCTCCGTTGGCACCTTCACGCGTGCGAACACGGTCTGGTCTGTGACCGGGTCGCGCACGAGGATCGCCAAGCTCAGGGACAGGTTGGAGATGTAGGGGAAGGGGCGCCCGGGTGCGACCGCCAGTGGGGTGAGCGCAGGGAAGATCACCTTGCGGAAGTGCTGGGCAAGATGTGTGCGCTGACGCTCGTTGAGGTCGTCGTGGCTGACAACGTGGATGGAGTGCTCGGCCAACTGGGGACGCAGTTGCTCCTCGAAGCAGCGACTCAGACGCTCCCCCAGACTGAGCGCCTGCGCACGGATCGCGGCGATCGTGTTGGATGGCGTCGAGCCGTCCTGGCTTGGGTTCTCCACCCCAGCGTCGATCTGGTCTTGCAGGCCAGCGACCCTGACCATGTAGAACTCGTCGAGGTTGGTGGTGTAGATCGCGCAGAACTTCACGCGCTCCAACAGCGGCGTGCGCTCGTCCTCGGCCAGGGCCAGCACACGCTCGTTGAAGTCAAGCCACGAGAGCTCACGGTTGATGTAGAGCGATGGGTCGCTCAGCTGCTGGTGATCGATCGTGGCCTGTTGCGGATCTTCGGTCATTGTCTCCTTCAACGCTACATCCTCCAGAGGGGTGTGTCCGAGTCTCCCGGAAGAGCTCCTGAACACATCACAGACCCTCTGGGCCCGTGTAAACAAATTGATAAGGCTGCCGCCTGTTGGATCATCGGAGGCACGCTCTCACGGTAGGCTTCAGTCGGCTGATGGCTCGCCAACTATGGCTGCTACGTCACGCGGACGCTGAGCCGCATGGTACCCGCCCGGACGCCGAGCGGCGCCTGACCGCACGTGGCGAACGCCAGGCGCTGCTGGTGGGCATGGCGCTCAGACGTATGAACGCGACCTTTCAGGAGGTGCTGGTCAGTCCCAAGGTGCGGGCACGCCAGACCGCTGAGCTGGCTGCCAGCAACTGGGGGCGCCACTGCCCTGAGCCGGTTGTCCATCCACCGCTGGCCGGCGACTTCGATGTGAGTCAAGCGCGGGATGCGCTGGCTGGAATGGAAGCGGATGGCCGGCTGCTGTTGGTGGGTCACGAGCCGGATCTCTCGCGGCTGGCGAGCGACCTGATCGGCGGGAGGCTAGACCTCAAGAAGGGTGGTCTCGCGGCTCTCCGTATCGAGAGCGCCGCTGAGCTCATCCTCCTGCTGCGCCCGCGTGAGCTTGCCCTGATCGCCGGGCAGCTCGATCTCGACGTCTGAGCCGGCCGGCTCACCGTTGTCGTCCAGCGGCTCGGCGGCAAACCTGTAGCCGATGCCGAAGTGGGTGTGGATGTAGCGCCACTCCGGAGAGGCCTTCTCGAGCTTCTGGCGCAGCTTGCGTATGAACACATCGACCGAGCGGTCGCCGCGGACCATCGCGTAGCCCCACAGCCGCGAGTAGATCTCCTCGCGCTCGAGCACTCGTCCCTCGGCCGCGGCCAGCAGCTCGATCAGCTCAAACTCGCGGCGCGTGAGCTCGAGGCTTCGTCCCGCCGCGAACGCCTGGAAGTGATCGGAGCGGATTTCGACCTCGCCCGCGTTCAACGGCTTTGACTCGGTGCGGTTGGTCGAGCGCCGGCGGCGGCGCACGACGCCTTCCACGCGGGCGATGACCTCCTCCGGATGACAGGGCTTGGAGATCCAGTCATCGGCTCCCAGACGCAGTCCCCGCACACGCTGGGCGACGGTGGACGCTCCGGTGCAGACCACGACGCCCAGTTCGGGCAATGCGTCGCACAGCCGCTCGAGCCATGTCCAGGCCTGTGGCCCGAGGACCGTCAGGTCGACGACCAGGGCGGACAGGCGCATCGAGGAGACCGCGTCCACCGGCACCGGACTGGCCAGCACGCGATGCTCGAAGCCGAGTCGATCCAGGCGCTTTGAGAGGACTTGGATGAAGCCGCTGTCGCGATCGAGCACCGCGACCCGCAGTGGTGACGAGGCGGAAGGAGCTCCACGCCTGCCTGCGGCGCCGGCCTCCTCCTGGGCGCGAATGGCGTCCGTCATGTCGAGCGCAGTGTATGGGACAGCGAGTACCGCGCAACCGCTGGGCGGCAATGGTCACAGGATATTTACACGTCGGCAAGACGCCGAACGACCGGCCGTGGCGCCTCCGTAGAACGTCGGCTGGAGGGCACAGCCCGCGCGCGTGGGCCGTTTTCGTGATCCAGGCGCACTCGCAGGCGCGCGCTTGGAGAGCCGGCCAGCAGCTCGGAGAGATCATCCAAAGTCTGCACCCGGGCTCTTCCCGGCACCCCACAAGCCTCCAGGAATCGCTGTGGCCCATCGCCTGAGAGCAGCTCCCTGTCCACCTCGAGCTCCTCCCAGCGGGCCGGGCTGGCGCTCGCCACCGGCCCGGTCTGGGCGATGATGCACGCGGCCATGTCGTCCGTCACGAGGCCGGCATGATCCTGCACGGCGCCGAGCAGATCGCTCGCTTGCGGCTCATCCCCCAGATCCTCCAGCAGCGACTTCAGCCCATCGCGGCCCAGTAGTCCTGTCTCTGTGCGAGCCTCGACGAGGCCGTCGCTGAAGAAGCACACCCGTGCCTGCGGGCATAGCGCCAGCACCGTTTGGCGCTGGCCGGTGGGCACGCCCCAGCCGAGCGGCGGCGAGGCGTATCCGCTGAGCACCTCCGGGCCAGGGAGGTTCATGGTGAGCGGAGGCGGATGGCCGGCGGTGGCGTATGTCAAGACGCTCGCCCGCGGGTCGTGAATCCCGGCGATGACCGTCGCGAAGTGCTCGAAGTCGGGATCTGAGAAGACTTCTCCGGCGAGTCGCAGAGCCGCTCCCGGCTCGAGGCCCGCCTCTAGATACGCGCGCAGTGTGTAGCGCGTCAGGGCCGCCTGGTTCAGTGACTCGTGTCCATGGCCTGAGACGTCCCCGAGGATGAGCGCCACCCGCCCGTCCGGCAGCGTGAACGCGTCGTAGAAGTCTCCGCCGGCGGCTGGCCCCTCGGCGGGCCTGTAGGCGGCCGAAATAGACAACGCGCCGAGCTGCGCGGGGATCTCCGGCACGAGTGCGTTCTGCATCACCATCAGGTCGTTGACGAGCAGGCTCTGGGCTTGCTCGAGTGCCCGGGCGCGTCTAGTGCTCAGAAACGCCCTCAATCCCAGCCCCGCCACCAACAGCAACAGCACCAAGATGATCGGGCGACTCCAGTCCGGCACCGGGATCCCGAGGGGTATGTGGCGGCCGATGGCACTGAGCGGGTCTGAGCTGCTCTTGTGGGTGGTGGTGCGCTTGTGCCTCGGTCGCTGTGTCACGTGGCCGACGGTGGGGGCGACCGGTGTCGGCGCGGCCGGGTTGGGGGAGGAGCCCGTGGGGGCTCTCGGGTTGGAGTTGCCCTTTGTCCTGCCGCCGGCGGCGGCCGCCGCATTGGAGTGCTGGACGGTCTTGTGCTTGGAGGTGGCTGGCACTGTGGAATTGGCTGGTGCCGGGGTGCTCGAGGTCCCTGCGGGTTGCGCGGCGCTGGACGCCGGAGCGCTCGATGCGGATTTGGCGCTGTCGGCGCTCGGTGCGGTAGTGGTGGTGGTTGTCGTGGTGGCCGCGGCGTGTGTGCCGAGCGATCCCTGCGCCACCGGTTGCCCGTTGACGGTGACTTCCGTGGAGACCGGTTCTTTGGTGGTTTCTTTGGTGGTCGATCCGGCTGGGGAGGCCGTTTCTGTCCCACTGGTGCTGGTCGATCCCGAGACGTTGGCTTTGACCGGGCCCGCGGAGACCGATATCGGCGGCACGCCCGAGAGCAGGGGCGTGGAGACCGTCACGGATATGCCGCCGCCACCTTTGGACGCGGATGATTCTGAGGAGCCGGTGCCCTTTGAAGCTTCCGTGGAAGAGGAGCTCGAGTTGCTGGTGCCGATCTGTATTCCCAGCAGGCTCGCCGAGCGGGCGACTTCGGCGAGGCCGAGCATCATCAGCATGCTCGCGATGAGAGCACAGGCCGCAAGGCGCCTCGACGGAGAAGATCCTTGGTGAGTGCTCCTCATGGCACGGACGCCGTGTTTGGTTGAGGGCTGGTGGGGAGCCGCTTGGAGAGCGACACCGTCGTACCGGAATCGTCGCTTTGCATCTGCAGAGCGTCGGTCATGGCCAGCATCAGCCCCAGGCCGCGACCGCCCTGCGCCCCGGATGCCCGTGTGATCGTGCCGCTGGCAGGATGTCCAGGGTCACGAATTGTGACCGTGACGGCCGAGGAGTCGTAGACGACGCTCACAGTGATCATTCCCAGCCCATCTGGAACCCCATGCTTGATGGCGTTGGTCAGCGCCTCGTTGACAGCGTAGAGGAACTGGTAGTGCTCGGGGCCCTCCAGACCGCATGCCAGGGCCGCGTCGCTCACATACCGGCGGGCGCCGGCAAGCGCAACGGGATCGGCCGGGAGGTGAAGCAGCCGAGCGATGCTGCTGGCCGGACTCTGGGCATCCGGCTCAGGCGATACTTGTGACGCTCTCAACGGCCTGCTCGCGTGAGTCGTGGATGCTGACGATCTCATCCAGACCGACGATCTGAAAAATCTCGAGGATCTGCTGCCCGGCGCAGGCGATGACCAGTCTTCGTCCCTGACCATCAAGCTTGGAGGCGGCCGCCAGGAGCGCACCGATCGCGGTGGAGTCGATGAAGGTGGCACCTGTGAGATCGACCAGCACCGCCGCGCATGCGGACTCCAACGCGTCGTTGAGAAGCGCGCGCAGCTGCGGACAAGCCGCATAGTCAATCTCGCCGCCAGCCGCGATCACGTGGATCGGATCTGCCGTCGCCTCGGAGATTATCTCCTCGTCGAGAACGTAGAACGAGCGCACCTTCGGCACCTCCTGAAAGTCGGCAACCTCGACTAGTGATCAGCGTACAACTATCTAGCCGAGTTTTCGAGCGATTCGAACTGTTACCTAAAATCCGGCCTCGTATCCTGGACGCCTGATCTAGTGATCAGATCAGGCGCCAACGGCCCCTAGGGGTAACTCTCAAGGATCTCCCCGCCGCGAAATCGTCAAGCCGCCTCAGCCACAAGGAGTCACCGCTCCTTCGGCTCGTCCTCTAGCTAGATGCGCCCTGACTCCTCGTCAACGCCTGTGAACCGGAGAACTCCTGGAAGAGGCCGGTCACAACGAAGGCGACCTGCTCGCCGATATCCACCGCGTTGTCGCCGACTCGCTCGAGCGCCCTTGCCACGAGGATCATGTGCATCGCCCACTCACGGGTGTCGGGATCGTCGCCGATCTCGATCGCCATCCTGAAGATGTCACGGTTCATGCGGTTTATCTCGCGGTCCTGGCGGACGAGATCTTCGGCCAGGCCGACCTCGCGTCCGGAGAAGGCGGCCTTGCACTGCACCGTCTCCGAGCGGGCGTGTGCTCCCATCCTGGCGAGTGCCTCCAAGACCTCCTGGCGGACAGGCGGCTCGTGACCGGACAGCGGGATCAGCTTGGCGATATTCACGCACTGGTCGCCCATCCGCTCGACGTGCATGATCACGTGGAGCAGGGCCGCCACGAGCCGCAGATCACCAGCCACGGGGGCCTGGGTCGCCAGCAGCGAGAGGATGCCCTGGTGTACCTCCAGGTAGCGCCCATCGATGCGGTCGTCGTCGTCGATCACCATCTGTGCGAGCTCGACGTCCTGATGGCTGAGCGCCTCGAGCGCCCGGTCGAGCTGCTCGACGACGAGATCAAGACCTCCCAAGGCGTGCCTTTCGAGCTCTTTCAGTTGCTGTTGAAAGTGCACGCGGCCCGGATTCACGTTTGAGCTAGCCGAACTTTCCGGTGACATATTCCTCGGTTCGAGTGTCGGTGGGATTGGTGAAGATCTCCTGCGTGGGGCCAACCTCCACCATTTGGCCACTCAACATGAACGCGGTGCGGTCGGCCACGCGGGCGGCCTGCTGCATGTTGTGGGTGACGATCACGATCGTCACCCGTGCCTTGAGCTCGTCGATCAGCTCCTCGATCTTCAGGGTGGCGATCGGATCAAGCGCCGAGCATGGCTCGTCCATCAACAGAACCTCGGGTTCGACCGCCAGGGAGCGGGCTATGCACAGCCGCTGCTGCTGGCCGCCCGACAGCCCGGCGCCCGGCTCGGAGAGGCGGCCGGAGACCTCCTCCCAGAGCCCGGCGCTGCGCAACGCCGTCTCGACCTTGTGCTGCAGATCGGCGCTGCGGCGCGAGGTGAGACGCAGACCGGCGGCGACGTTGTCGAAGATCGACATCGTGGGGAAGGGGTTTGGCTTCTGGAAGACCATCCCGATCGCCCGGCGTACCGCGACGACATCGACCGAGGAGTCATACACGTCGAGATCGTCCAGCAGCACCCGGCCCTCGGCGCGCGCCCCGGGGGTCTCCTCGTGCATGCGATTGATGCAGCGAACCATCGTGGACTTGCCGCAGCCGGAGGGGCCGATGATCGCCGTCACCTGGTTGGCGGGAAACTCGAGGTTCACACCCTTGACCTGCTCGGATGAGCCGTAGAAGGCTCGGAGCGCCTCGAGCTTGACGCCGTGGCCAGGCGGTGTCAGGCCCGCGGAGGCTTTCTGGGCGCTGGCATCGGTGCGGTCGTGGGAGTCGCCGGCGATCGGACGCTTGGGCTGCAGTAGGTCGTCTGGTGTCATCTCAGAGCTTGTGCGGGTGGGCCCTTCGGTGCTCATGCTAGGCGGCTCCTACGTGAGACTAGACGAGCGAGCAGGTTGAGGAGGAGGATCATCACGACCAGCGTGAGCGCCGCTCCCCAAGCACGGTTTACCACTGTGGCCGTCGGGGACGTTACGTCGTTGTATATCTGCACCGGAAGAGAGTTCATGAACTTGCTCAAGTCAAACGTCGTTTCATGGGTGGCGGCCGCGGTGAACAGCAGCGGCGCGGTCTCGCCGGCGGCCCGGGAGATCGCCAGCAGCACACCGGTCACCATCCCCGGCAGCGCGGTCGGCAGCACGATCGAGAAGATCACCCGCCAGCGCGGTGCGCCGAGCGCCAGCGCCGACTCACGCAGCGCGTTCGGCACGAGCAGCAGGATCACCTCGGCCGAGCGGATCACGACGGGCAGCATCAGCAGCGACAGGGCCAGCGAGCCCTTGTAGCCGGCGTAGGTGCCGCCCGTTCCCACGATCAGCACGATGTAGACGAACAGGCCGAAGACGATCGAGGGAACCCCGGTGAGGACGTCCACGAAGAAGCGCACTACCTGTGCGAACCAGCTGCTCCTGCCGAACTCCACCAGCCAGATGGCCACACCGATGCCGAGCGGCACCGCGATCACCGAGGCCAGGGCGACGATCTCGATCGTGCCGAGAATCGCGCTCTTGATGCCGCCGATGCTCTCGCTTTTGAAGAAGCTCTGACCGGTTGGGTCGGTGGTGAAGAAGCTCGGGCTCCAGGAGCCGAGGCCCTTGCTCAGCAGGTAGTAGACGACCAGCGCCAGCGGGATCAGCGCGAGGATCGTTGCGGCGAGGATGCCCGCACGAGCGATCTTGTCCTTGCGTCTGCGCGCGGGGCTGACCGCAAAGCGCGTGAGCCTGCCCTCCCAGGGGTTGGCGGATGGGTTAACCGGGTGGGTCATATGCCCACCACCGCGGTCACTCCGGCGTCGGTGCCCGCCTGCCCGCGAGTGATCTTCGTGCCGCGCGATGCGCGCAGCACCAACAGGCGCGCAACCGCGTTGACGAGCAGGGTCAGCACGAACAGCAGGAGACCCGCGGCGAACAGCGCCGAGCGGTGCAGGCCCGTCGCCTCGCCGAACTCGTTGGCGATCACCGCCGCAAGCGAATAGCCCTGGCCGAACAGATGATGAGCAAGTCGCGGCGAGTCGCCAATCACGATCGTCACGGCGATCGTCTCGCCGATCGCGCGGCCGAGGCCGAGCATCGCCCCGCCCGTGATGCCGGCTCGGCAGTAGGGCAGAACAGCCACGCGGATCATCTCCCAGCGGGTGGCGCCCAGGCCGAGAGCCGCCTCCTTGTGGTCTGAGGGAACCGTGCTCATCACCTCACGGCTGATCGCGCTCACGATCGGCAGGATCATAATCGCCAGGATCAGGCCGGCTATGAAGATGTTCGGGATCGTCACCACACCGCCGCCGACGAACGGGACGAACGACAGGCGGTCGGCCACCCACTGCTCGGCGCCCCGCAGCTTGGGCGCCAGGAAGAAGATCCCCCACAGCCCATAGACGACCGAGGGGACCGCGGCGAGCAGCTCGATCAACACGGTGACGGGAGTCCGCGCACGCAGCGGGCACAGCTCCGTGATGTAGATCGCCGTGGCGACTGCAACCGGCACGCCGATCAATAGCGCTAGCCCAGACGTGATCAGGGTCCCTACCACGAGCGGCAGCGCGCCGAACTTGTTGACGCTCGGGGTCCAGTCGTTGTTGAAAGCGAAACCGAATACGCCGGCCTTGGACAACGCCGGATGGGCCTGACCCACCAGGCGTACGAAGAAGTAGACGATCAGCGCGAGGATCAGGGCCGCCAGCGCGGTCAGCCCGTACTTCAGCGCTCGATCAGGAAGCCGCGCCACCGGCGAACGCTCCAGAAGGGAGCGCTCGCCGGTGGGTACAGATGCGGCTGGCACTATCTAACTAACTCGCGCTGCGGCTAGCCGACCAGCGGCGAACCGTTGCACTGGAGGCCGCTCAGGGCCGCCTTGGACTTTGCCAGGATCGCGCTCGGAAGCGCCGCGTAGTCGGCCTGGGCAAGGATCTTCTGGCCTTCCCCGAGCCCGTACGCCACGAACTTGGCGACGCCCTTAGCCGCTCCTTCGCCGCCCGGGATGCCGACCTTGCACATGTCCTTGTAGACGACGATGAACGTCTGCGAGGTGATCGGGTATGCGCCTGGATCCGCGGGGTTCTTGATCTTGAAGCCCAGGTTCGCAGGTACCGTCAGGCCTTCACCGGCGGCGGTGGTCGAGGCAAGGGTTGGTTCTATGAACTTCCCGGCCTTGTTCTTCACCGAGGCGTAGGTGAAGCCGTTCTGCAGCGCGTACGCCTGCTCGACATAGCCGACTGCGCCTTCGGTCTGCTTGACGGCTCCGGCGACACCTGCGTTGCCCTTGGCTCCAGTCGTGCCCGCCGGCCACTTGACTTCCTTGCCCGCTTCGCCGACGACCTTTTCGAATTCGGGGTCGGTGGCCGCGAGGAATCCAGTGAAGCCCGCGGTCGTTCCCGAGGAGTCCGAACGGTGCACAACGGTGATCGGAGTGCTCGGCAGTTTGACGCCTGGGTTCAGGGCCGCGATCTCCGGGTCGTTCCAGGTCTTGACCTTGGTCAGGAAGATGTCGGCGATCGTCTTGCCGTCCAGCTTCAGACCGGACTTGACCCCCGGCAGGTTGTAGGAGACGGTGATCGCCCCGAAGAACATCGGGATCTGCTGAACGGGGCCGACCTTTTCAAGGGTCGTTTCTTCTTCGGCCTTCAGCGGCGGGTCCGAGGCGCCGAAGTTGACGATCTTGCTCTCCAGCGCCGTGATACCCGCGCCCGATCCAACAGCCTGGTAGTTGACTGTCAGACCTGATTGCGAGGATCCCCACTGTTCGTAAACGGGTGCGGCGAAAGTAGAGCCCGCACCTGAGATCGTGCCCGCAGCTGTCGGCGGGGCGGTCGCGGTCTTCGCGCTGGCAGGGGCACTCGTGCTCGTAGCGCTCGTTGAGCTTGAGGTGCTCGAAGAGTTGGTCGTGCTCGATTTGCCGCAGGCGGCAAGACCGAACGCGAGCAGCACCGAGCCGAGAGCCGCTCCTATCTTGTTCTTGGTCACTAGGTCTCCTTCGCTGGATTGTTATTACGTCTGCCAGCAGGGCAAGCGAACCATACTGCCGACCCCGTGCCGCCCCAGTCTCTTAACCGTCAGCCTCCCCGATGTGAAAATCTCGTGAAGGCTGTGGTTGGAAGCGATAACCGAACCCAGGGTGGGTGTGGATGAAGCGTCTGTCCGGCATCGCCGTCTCCAGCTTGCCCCGCAGCTTGCTTACGTACACGTCAACCGAGCGGTCCCCGGGACGCAGCTCACCACCCCAAACCGCGCTGTAGAGCTCCTCGCGAGTAACTATAGTCCCTCCTCTCCTGGCCATTGCGACCAAGAGCTCGAACTCTCTCACCGACAGGGTCAGCGCTCGTCCTGTCGCTAGTACGAGACCCTCTCCGGGCCTGATCTCGAGCTCTCCGGCGTAGAGGGTGTTGGTGCTCTGCTGAGGGTTCGCCACGTTGTTAACAATCGCGTCCTCGGCGAGTCGTGGCGTTTCCAGCTCGTGATTGACTCGTAAAGAAGTCGTGAAGGCTCGTGGCGAGCTCGCGGGCATCCAACTAGGCTTCCTCGATGCGCTTCCCGGGCCGCAAGATCGACGTTGTCTTGATGGAGCTGGTAGAGGAGGCGGGACGCAACGTTCAGCGCTCTGGGCTTCTGCTGCGCGATTTGCTCGTTGACTACCCTGAGCACGCCGCGCTCGCCCGGGATCTGAAGGTCTGTGAGCAGGAGGGTGACCGCATAACGCACGACATCATTCACCGGCTGGCGGGTGAGTGGCGTGTCAGGGCGCCATTTGACGCGGGCGACGGCTATGCGTTGGCCTCCGCGCTCGACGACATCGTCGATCACTCCGAGCACGCGGCGGCTCTGTTGGGGCTCTATGGGGTGGAAGCGCCGATGGAGCAGGCGGTGGACTTCGCCGAGGTGCTCGTCGGGGCCGGCGAGCAGATCGCTCGGGCGCTTCGGTGTCTGCGCACCGGAACGGAGTTCTCCTCACATCTGGTGGAGATCCATCGCCTGGAGAACGAGGGCGATCGCTTGCAACGAGACGCGGTGGCCTCTCTGTTCGTGGGCGGCATAGACCCCATGGTCGTGATCCGCTGGAAGGACATCTTCGAGAGCCTCGAGGCGGCCGTGGACGCCTGCGAGACGGTTGCGCACATCCTCGAGGGCATCACTCTTAAGCGCCGCGGACGTCGTCGCTGAGAGCCCGGACCAAGCTCGGGTCAATAGGCGCTCACCCGCGATCGGCGTCGCCAGCCCCGGGAAAACAGCTACCCCCATGGTAGGCTGGATGGTCTGCTGGAGCTAGTTGACGCCAACTGTCAGACAACCAGGATCTCCACATGACTCGTTTCTTCAAGAGCGCCGGATTCCCCATCCTGATCGTTTTGGTGCTGGCGTTTTTCGCCTCGAGGTTCTTTGTCTCCGGCTCGCCGGGCGGGCCGCCGCACACCTACCAGACTCTCGTGGGCAACGACATCCCCAAGCATCTGGTCAAGTCGGCGGATATCAAGACCAAGGGCAACGTCGTCGAAATCACGTTGACCAACAAAGAAAAGTACGAAGTTGGCTACGTGTCGCAGGCGGCTCCCGAACTGATCAAAGAGCTCAGGGAAACCTCGACCCCGTTCAATGTTGAGTCGGACAAGAGCAGTGTGCTGCTCGGTTTGCTGACCTACATCCTGCCCATCATCATCTTTTTGGGGCTGTGGCTGTTCATCATGAGCCAGGTTCAGGGTGGTGGTTCTCGTGTGATGTCGTTTGGGAAGTCTCGTGCTAAGCGTTTGTCTGCTGATTCTCCGAAGATTACGTTTCGGGATGTGGCTGGGGTGGATGAGGCTGTTGAGGAGTTGCATGAGATTAAGGAGTTTTTGGAGAATCCGAAGAAGTTTCAGGCGTTGGGGGCTCGGATTCCGACGGGGGTGTTGTTGTATGGGCCTCCTGGTACGGGGAAGACGTTGTTGGCTCGGGCTGTTGCTGGTGAGGCTGGGGTGCCGTTTTTTTCGATTTCGGGGTCGGATTTTGTTGAGATGTTTGTGGGGGTTGGTGCTTCGCGTGTGAGGGATCTCTTTGAGCAGGCGAAGCAGAATTCGCCGTGCATTATTTTTATGGATGAGATTGATGCTGTTGGTCGGCATAGGGGTGCTGGTTTGGGTGGGGGTCATGATGAGCGTGAGCAGACGCTCAATCAGTTGTTGGTTGAGATGGATGGGTTTGAGGCGAAGGACAACATCATCATGATCGCGGCGACGAATCGGCCGGATATTTTGGATCCTGCTCTTTTGCGTCCTGGCAGGTTTGATCGTCAGATTGCTGTGGATAGGCCTGATCGGAAGGGTCGTGCGAGGATTTTGGAGGTGCATACGCGGGGTAAGCCGTTGGCGAAGGTGATTGATATTGATGCTTTGGCTGGTCAGACGCCTGGTTTTACGGGGGCTGATCTTTCTAATTTGATCAATGAGGCTGCTTTGTTGTCAGCGAGGACTGGTAAGCGGGAGATTGGTCAGGTGGAGTTGGAGGAGGGGATCATGCGGGTGATTGCTGGTCCTGAGAAGAAGACGAGGGTGATGTCGGAGAAAGAGCGGTTGGTGACGGCTTTTCATGAGATGGGTCATGCGATTGTGGGTCATTTTTTGGAGCATTCTGATCCTGTTCATAAGATCAGTGTGATTTCTCGGGGTCAGGCTTTGGGTTATACGATCAGCATGCCTCAGGAGGATAGGTTTTTGACGACTAGGGCTGAGTTGAATGACACGATGGCGATGACTTTGGGTGGTCGTGCTGCTGAGGAGCTTGTGTTTGATGAGATTACGACTGGTGCTTCGAATGATTTGGAGAAGGTGACGGCTACTGCTAAGCAGATGGTGATGCGGTTTGGGATGTCGGAGAAGCTTGGGCCTAGGGTGTTTGGTCATGAGCATGGTCAGCCGTTTTTGGGTCGGGAGTTCAGCACTGAGCCTGATTATTCGAATGAGATTGCGCGTGAGATTGATGATGAGGTGCGGCGGATTGTTGAGGCTGCTCATAAGCGTGCGAGGACGATCCTGACTGAGCATCAGCAGGATTTGTCGAAGATCAGTGAGATTCTTGTTCGGCGGGAGACGATCGAGAAGGAGGAGTTTCAGGCTTTGTTGGATGGGAAGAGCGAGGTTGATGTGTTTGGTGTGCAGGAGCCCCCGGCACCAGAACTACCGGCGCCTCCCGCGTCTGCTGCTGAGCTACCCGGTCGGGAAGCACCACGCCCCCTACCACGGCCAGGGCTAGCCGGCGGAACCGCAGAGATGCACAACAGCGGCCCAGAAGCACCCACACTCACCTAACGCCCGATCCGTCGCTCTAGCGGCGGGCGAAACCGGGCGTTGATACGGCGGTACAGAGTCGCTGTCGTCCGCCGAGTTCGTTACTGACACGTTGGCTCAGGTGCCTAGTCCTTTGGATGGGCCTCCAGTGCGAAGACAGGGCCCCAGCCGGCGTTGTTGAGCGGGCATTGAATCGCAACCGGGCATCTCTTGTATCTCCATCGATCTGTGGAAGGACCGCCCGGTTTTGCGCCCAGCCACTCTGGAGGATGGCTCGACCTCTGAGGTCTTGCGGCGTAACAGCAGAGCACGAGATTTGACGGCATGATCGCCTGCTCGAGCACTCGTGAAGATCTCGTGACATCGGCCCCGATCTGGTGAATATCCGGTGACTGGCGAGAACCTGCGGGCGGGCAGATGCTAGAAGGGCGCCTGTCAACCAGTCGATGATCGGAGATCAAGTGCCCCGCAGTCGTTCGCTTCTCGCAGCCATCGTGTCATTTGCAATCGGTGCGGGAGGCGTGCTCGGCGTGAGCTCCACGGCGCTCGCGGGCACCAGCTATACCGCTGGGACACCGTCGGTGGACACCGTCTCGGCAGGCCCGTGGAACACCTCCCAGGGTGACGCCTCCGCGGGGAGCGCCTACCAGGAAGCGGACCTCCTGCCGACGTTCACACCCGGCGGCAACGAAACGACGCTCGGTGGCCTGAGCGAGCCCAACCTCGCCGTATACCCAAGCGCGACGCTGCCCGAAAAAGAAACGATCACAGAGCCATACCCGAGCGGCGTCGCGGGAACGCCCGGGCCGCTGGACGGCTACTGCACGAGCCTCGGCGCCTATCCTGAGACCGGCGCGCCCGTCACGCAACCGGCCGGCTCGCTGCCGTTCTCGCCCTACTACTTCCCCGATGTCGTGCGCAACTCAGACGGGTCGCTGACCGGCTACTTCGACTATCGGCCGAAGGACGCCGAAGAGGCGATCACGGTCGCGCGCTCCACCAACGAAGGTAAGACGTGGACAAGCGGGGGCAAAGCGCTCGGGGAGAACCACGGATACTGCCCGACTGCCGACACCAACGACGACGGGCAGGGCCATCCCTACGTGACTCAGGTCGGTTCGAGCACCAACCTGTACACACTGCAGCGTCCCGCCGGCGACTACGAAGGCGTTGGCCTGCTCGTCCACCATGTCAGTCCTGCGGCAGCCAATCCGCTGGAAGGACTGCCGGCCAACCAGTCGGTGGGCGTTGATCCGAACACCTTCGCCGGCGAAGAAGTCAGCGTCCCGACCAGCGGCGCGGGCGTCAACATCCCGGTGCCCATGCTCGGCGAAGCGGGCTCGCCCGAGCACATCGTCGCCGGCCCCTACGAGGACGCGAACGCCGCCTCGCCGTCCAGCGCGATCCTCACCTGCAAAGGAACGAGCACGACGCCGGCGGCGCTGACCGGCTGCACAGTCGCCGCCACCGAAGCGCTCACGGTGCACACGGGCGATGACCTGCTGCAGGTGATCGCCACCGCGAACCCGGAAGGCGAAAAACCAAGCGCAAAAACGTACACGATCCCCGCGGGGCCGAATAAACCCAGCGGTGAAGGAGGTCTGGCGACCATCAGATTTCTGAACGGCAACGCGACCGAGTCGCCGATCACGACCTACGTGATGAACATCAACGCGCCCAACCGGGTCTATATCGACGGTGTCACGGTCTACTGCTCGCAGGCCAACGCGAACCCGACGACCAAGATCGAGGACTGCACGAATACCAGTGGCGCTCCGCTGATCGTCCACCAGGGCGACGCGATCACCGCCGACCCGATCGTGCCCCCGGGCACGACCATGACCACGGGCTTGCTCGCGCCGGACGGGATCGTCGGCACGCTGCCGAAGTATCCGAGAGCGCCCGAAGGGTCGACAGTGGTGCTCTACACCGAGAAGATCCTCAACTACTTCGTCGTGGGGAGGACAAACGGGTCTGTCAGTGGCTCGACATACAAATCGGGCGCCGTGACGCTGCCGGCGTTGACGATCAACTACACGCCCTCGGTGACGGCCGCCGAGCCACTCCCGAAAGTGGGCTCGTTCAGCATCTATGTCGGCGCAAAGGAAAGCTCGATCCAGCAGGTCACCTGCACCGGCGTCTCGACGAGCGTGCCATCTGGCGCGCCGGCCGGCAGCGAGGATCTCACAGGCTGCACGGGCGGGGGCGGATCGGTGCCCGTAGAAGCCTTCATCGGCGGCCCCAATGCGGCGATCACGCCGTACTCGGCTCTGGAAAAGATCGCTGAGGGCAAGAACGGGAAAACCTCGGGACCGGAAAAGCTGTTCGGCAACAACGAGGACTACACAGTGCTGCGCGCGGCCTACACGACCGATGGGGTCAACTTCACCGACCTGGGAGCCATCAGCGGAGCGACATCGGGCACAGGCAGCACCAGCGGCGCCTACAACGACCTCTCAAACCCCGACCAGCAGAACAGCCCCAACTCCAGTTCTGAACCGACGACCGCCACGCCCACGCCGACCAGCCCGACCAACCTCGCGCCGGGAAGCGAAGACGCGATCGAGCTTCGATACATCGGTTCGCGCGGCACGATCATCACCAACCCAGACGGCAGCTACGGCATGTTCTTGTCGGGGTCGTGGGCGAGCGACGGCGACAGCGACGCGTTCAACCAGATCTTCTACAGCGAATCGACCAACGGCCAGGAATGGTCGGTGCCGAAGGTCGTGCTCAGCACCGACTACACCTTCGCCGCCTCGGTGGCCCAGGACCAGGCGCTGAGTGAAGGCAAAGACCAGCCGCTGGGTGTCAGCGCCTACTACGAGGGGCGCGCGTACGGGCCGGCGGTCGTGCAGAACATGAACGGGTCGCTGTCGATGGTGTTCGCCGGCTATCGCCTGCCCAAACCGATCGAGCCCGCCGGCACAAAACTCGGGACCAACGCTTCGGCGCAGTACACCGTCGGCGCCAAAGACCCGGCGCTGTACCGCAACATCCTGACGGTGCCGCTGTCCTCCTCGAGCTCACCGGCGGTGGCCACCACCACATCGCTGAGTTCCTCCGACAGTGGTACCGGCACCGTCGGCGCACCGGTCACCTACACCGCGATCGTGGCGCCGGTTTCCCCCGGCGCCGGCACCCCGACTGGGACGGTGTCATTCTCCACCGCCTCCGGGACCATCTCCGGCTGTGCCTCACAGCCTCTGGTCGCGGGCTCCGGCGACAGCGCCACCTGTGCGACCACACACCCGAGCACCGGCGGCAGCGAAGAAATCAAAGCCAGCTATTCGGGCGACTCCAACTACGCCGGCTCATCCGACACGATCAGCGAGGCCGTCCAGGAAGCCGCAGAGATCACCTCGGCTGATCACGCCACGTTCAACGAGGGTGCCCCCGGTGCCTTCACGGTGACCGCGACCGGCTTCCCGGCACCTACTGTGAGCGAGTCGGGCCAGTTGCCGCAAGGCGTCGCCTTCGACGAAGCCACCGGTGAATTGTCGGGTACTCCCACCGAGGAAGGCGCGTTCCACTTCACGTTCACGGCCCACAACGGCGTCGGCGCTGACGCGCAGCAGAGCTTTACCTTGACAGTTGACGCGCCGCCGGCGATCACCTCGCCTAGCGGCGCCGCGTTCACCGAGGGTGCCGCCGGTGCCTTCACGGTGACCGCGACCGGCACGCCGACGCCGATCATCACCGAGTCCGGGCCGCTACCTGCAGGTGTGAGCTTTGACCAGGCCACCGGTGAACTATCGGGCACTCCCACACAGCAGGGTGAATTCCCTATCACCCTGGAAGCTTCAAACGGCGTGGGCTCAAACGCGCTGCAGAGCTTCACGCTGACGGTTGACGCCGCTAGCGTGATCACCTCGGCTGATCACGCCACGTTCAACGAGGGTGCCCCCGGTGCCTTCACGGTGACCGCGACCGGCTTCCCGGCCCCGACGATCGCCGAGGCAGGGTCGCTGCCCGCAGGCGTGAGCTTCGAACCGTTCAGCGACACCCTCTCCGGAACTCCCACCGAGGAAGGCGTGTTCCAGATCACGTTCACGGCCCACAACGGCGTCGGCGCTGACACGCAGCAGAGCTTCACCCTGACGGTTGAACGCGCCGCCGGCGATCACCTCGCCCAGCAGCGTCACCTTCAACGACCACGAAGCCAGCACCTTCACGGTCATCGCCACTGGCACCCCGAGGCCGACGATCACCAAGTGGGGGAGCCTCCCCGAAGGCTTGACGTTCGCAAACGGGGTGTTGTCCGGCACACCAACTCAGATCGGCAGCTTCGAGATCACCTTCACCGCCTCAAACGGCGTCGGAGCGAACAGCACCCAGCAGTTCACGCTGAAAGTGCAGGGACTGCACATCACGACAGCCTCGCTGCCGGGAGTGACTCCCAACGTGCGCTACAGCCATCAACTGCAGGCAGCCGGCGGCGTCCTCCCGTACAAATGGAAAGCGGCGCCGCACACGCTGCCGTTGGGCCTGAGACTGAACAGCGCCGGCCTGCTGTCAGGGACCGTGAGTTCCAAAAAATACCCGCACGGAGGCTCCTTCCAGATCCCAGTCACGGTCATCGACTCGACTAAAAAAGTTCATCAGACGGAGGCCGAGACGTTCACGCTGGTTGTCTCTTAGGCATATCGCCGGAACGCTATAAGAGGGCTCCGGCATGCACAGCGGATCGTCTGTGATGGCAGGAGTACTCACGAGCGTGAGCCACACTCAGGCCCGTTAAGCTGGCTGAGAACGATGAGCCGGACTGGCATGGCTAGTAGCGCTTGACGGCAGCAGCAGCGATAGCGCGCCGGTGATGAGGACGAATGCGGTGGAGGTCCATAGGCACGCTTCCAGTCCATACCACTCGTACATCACCCCGGAGAGTACGGTCCCGGCGAGGCGCCCGAGTGCATTTGCCATGTAGTAGAAGCCTACGTTCATCGCGACCTTGTCGTTGTCGGAATAGGCGAGGATCAGGTAGGAGTGCACCGCCGAGTTCATCGCGAAGACGACACCGAAGGGGATGAGGCCGACGACGATCGCGACCGCTCCATCGACATGTGCTGCGAGCGCGAGCGCGATCGCAGCCGGGCAGAGCGCGAGCGCGAGCGCGAGCCACGAGGGCGCTGCGCCCGTCGGGCTCACCGGTGCCGGTTGTGGCTCGGCTGCGCACGAAGCGGGGAGCCATCGCTTGGACTGCGCCGTAGCCGATCACCCACGCCGCTAGTAGGGTGCCGGCTTGCCAGAAGGACCAGCCGAGCACTGAGTAGAGGAAAAAAGGCAGGCCGACGACGAACCACACGTCGCGCGAGGCGAACAGAAAGATGCGCGCGGCGGCCAGCACGTTGACCGCACGGTTGTTGGAGAACATCTGCCGGAACTTCGCGGCCTTGTCGGGCTTTCCGAGATGGCCGTGCATCAGACGCGAAGTTGCCACGAGCGCCACCAGCGTCATCGCTGCGAGGATCACCAGCGCCGTGCGAAAGCCCGTGATTGTCAAGAGCAGCGCGCCTAGGAAGAAACCGATCCCCTTCAGTGCGTTCTTCGAGCCGGTGAGGATCGCGACCCAGCGATACAGTGCCGACTGGCTGCCGTCGGGCACGACCAGCTTCACAGCGCTCTTCGAGCTCATCTTCGTAAGGTCCTTGGCGACGCCGGAGAGCGCTTGGGAGGCCATTACGTAGGGGACGACGAGCAGCGACTGCGGCGCGAAGCCGAGCATCAGGAGCGCGACGATCTGCACCGCGAGGCCCATGAACAGCGTCACCTTCAGGCCCAGGCGTGCCGCTAGGAATCCGCCGACGAGGTTCGTGACGACGCCCGCGACCTCGTAGAGGATGAACAGCGAGGCGACCTGAAGCGGGGTGTAGCCGAGCTTGTCGAAGTAGAACAGGACGAGTGTGCGGGTGGCGCCATCGACCAGCGTGTCAGTCCAATAGGCGCCGGTGACTAGGGCGTAGTTGCGCAGATCGCCGCGCGGCATGGGCGCGGTCGGATCACTGGCTGTGGCGGTGCTAGTCATCGAACTCTCCGGCAGTCGCCTGCTGTTCGCTGAGCAGACGTCTCGCGACGGTGCGGGCGAGCTCCACGAGGCGGTTGGCGTAGCCCCACTCGTTGTCGTACCACGCGAGGATCTTCACCTGCGTCTCGTCGGTGACCAGCGTCGAGGCGGCATCGATGATGGCTGAGCGCGGGTCGTCCTTGAAGTTGACCGAGACGAGTGGGCGCGGCTCGTACCCGAGGATTCCTGCGAGCGGGCCGTCGGCGGCCACGTCGAGCAGGCCGTTGACCTCCTCGACGCACGTCGGGCGCGCCACCTCAAAGACACAGTCGGTCAGCGAGGCGTTCAGCAGCGGCACGCGCACCGCGAGGCCGTTGAGCTTGCCGTCCAGCTCTGGGAAGATCAGCCCGATCGCCGTGGCCGAGCCGGTCGTTGTCGGGATCAGCGAGACGCTCGCCGCCCGCGCCCTGCGCAAATCCTTGTGCGGCGCGTTGACGATCGTCTGCGTGTTTGTCATGTCGTGCAGGGTTGTGATCTGCCCGTGCTTGATACCGATCCCCTCATGAATCACCTTCACCACGGGGGCAAGGCAGTTCGTCGTGCATGACGCTGCCGTCAACAGATGGTGTCGTAGCGGATCGTAAAGATGGTCGTTTACCCCGACGACAATATTCAGGGCACCGTCCTTCACGGGTGCGGCCACGATGACCTTGCGCACCCCCTGGTGGAAATAGGCCTCCAGCAACTCTGGCCTGCGGAACTTGCCCGAGCACTCGAGCACGATCTCGACACCCATCTCACTCCACGGCACGTCTCCAGGGTCGGCTGCGTTGCTGTAGCCAAGCGCCGTCCCGTTGACCGTGAGCACATTCTCCTCTCCGTGCACATCTTCAGACCATCGCCCGTGGACCGAATCGAACGTCAGCAGATGAGCCGCAGTGCCGGCGTCGCCGTGTAGCTCATTGACATGCGTGAACTCGAGCTCTGGACAGCCCCACGCTGCACGCAGAGCCAAGCGACCCATACGGCCGAAACCATTGACGCCTACGCGTACGCTCATCGAGTCGCCTCAGGACGCAGGCTCATTGGCCTCTGCAGTGACGATTAGATCACACGTCTCACGGCGTAGGCATTCGCGGGTTTGACGGTGGGCGAGCGTCATGATGTGGGAGCGCACTCGTGACCCCTCGAAGCTCGCGAGGACCGCATCGGCGCATGCCCGGATTTCCCTTGCTGGCTTGGAGTCCGCGAACTCGTCGGCGAGCATTGGCAGTAGACGCGTGAGGCGCATCTCATGCGCTGTGCGATCGGTCCGGATCTCCTCGAGGCGCTGAGAGATCAGCTCATGGATGTGCTCCTCGATTCCGTCGCGGATAGCTCGCACCTCCCCGATCGGCTTGCCGGCGGGATCTGGTATGTCCCACGACTCCACTGCCGTCGCCACATAGGGGCAGGCATCCCCACATCCCATAGTGATCGCCCAATCGGCGTGAAGCTGCATCTCGGGCGTGAGCTTCTTTGGCTTGCGCTCGGCCAGGTCAATGTCTACCTCTCGCATCGCTTCGATCACCTGTGCCCAAATCTCCTGGGCCGGTTCGGTGCCGGCGGACTCGGCACGTACATCCTCGGGGCCGTAGCGCTCGAAGAACGCCTGGGCTATTTGCGAGCGCCCAGCATTCTGATTGCAAACAAACAGCACATACCGAACAGGCGATGAACTGGACTGTGGATCCTCTGGGAAGACGTCTGTTGGGTTCATTAGTGTGATGGTATTACATTGACATACGTGATTTCAATTGGTATATGTAGATCGATGCATGTCGATTTGGAACTGTCCCCCAAGCAGAAGCGAGCAGCAGGTGAGCGCTGTTGCGAGCCAATCGTGTACCCCGATGTTCAACGTGACCATGCCTTGCGAATGGCCGAAGTCGCGAAGGCCCTCGGTGACCCAATCCGTCTGCAGCTCGTGGACGTGCTGCGCAAGCACGCGGGCAAGGTCTGTGTGTGTGAGCTCGTGCCGCTGTTCGATATCTCTCAATCCACCCTTTCCCACCATCTGAAGAAGCTCCGCGATGCTGGAATAGTGGACTCAGAGAGACAGGGTCTATGGGCCTACTACTACGTAATCCCCGACGCACTGAAGGAGCTGTCTGCATGGCTGAGCTGACCACTACGGACACCAACGTCGATTCCTGTTGTGCTTCCGATCAGCAGGCCACGTGCTGTGAGCCGAGCATCAAGGCCGGCTGCTGCGGCGACGGCCATGGCGGCGGCTGCGGCTGCGACGCCGACACGACACCGGACACCCCGGCGGATATCCGCGATCAGGTGCGCGAGCGCTACGCCGCCGCCGCGACGCAAGTCACGATGACCGACCCTGGCGCCGGCTGCTGCGCCCCGAGCGACACCTTCGACGGCGGCGGCGAGGTCTTCGGCGCCGCGCTCTACGCGCTCGGTGACCGTGAGCAGCTACCGGACACCGCGACGCTTGCCTCGCTTGGCTGTGGCAACCCAACAGCAGTCGCCGAGCTCCATGAGGGCGAGACGGTTCTCGACCTGGGCTCAGGAGGCGGGATCGACGTGCTGCTTTCCGCCAAGCGAGTCGGTCCGACCGGCAAGGCACACGGCCTTGACATGACCGACGAGATGCTTGCGCTCGCGCGTCAAAACGCGCGCAAGGCCGGCGTAGAGAACGTCGAGTTCCACAAGGGCTACATCGAGGAGATTCCGCTTGCCGACGCGAGCGTCAACGTGGTGATCTCAAACTGCGTCATCAACCTCTCGGCCGACAAGGGCAAGGTGCTGCGGGAGGTCGCAAGAGTTCTACGACCCGGCGGACGCTTCGCTGTCTCCGACGTGATCGCCGACGAGGACATGGACGACGAGACCCGCGCAGACATGCAGGCATACACAGGCTGTATCGCAGGGGCACTCACCAACCGAGAGTTCACCCAAGAGCTCACAGATGCGGGTCTAGCCGATATCGAGATACACGAGACTCACCGCGTCCATGCGCAAGCAGCCTCGGCAATTGTCCGTGCACGCAAGCCAAGCGGCACAGAACCGCGCCAAGCGCACGGGGTCGTGAGAACCGGGGGTTAGTCAAGCCGGGGCGTACTCATCTCCATGCCTGGATTCGTCGTGGCGCAGCTAGCTTCGTGGGTTAGAGTCAGCTATCGGTCGAGGTTGCTGCTAGAAACTCGTCGGCGAGGCACTCATCTGTATCTGCGCGCCCTTGATCTGGCCGGCGAAATAGATTTCGACCTTGCTCGATCCGTGTGACGTGAGTTCCGGCAGAACAGCTCGTCCCGCCCCGACGATCTTCCCTCCACGGAGAGCGACCGCATAAATCACGAGATTGCGCTGGGCGACCGTCGATTCGTTATGCACCGTGCCCGTGGCCGCTGGGACACCGCCAGCGCCTTCCACCGGAGCTATCGCATCAACTAGCAGCTGTGGGACGTGCGACGGAGCGCCGGCGCCTTCGCCCACCTCAGCGGTGACACCACTGGGAGCTTCTGCGGTCTGAACCTGATCATCGATCCAGATCGTCTGTGCCCTGGGCTTCAGCAGTGCCACCGAGGTCAACGCCGCTTCAAGGCCAGCCGTGTTGTTCTGAAACAGCACATTTCCACGACTTCCGCGGACCGTGATCTCGATCGGGACGTCGCGTACCGCGCTGGAGCTGGTGTTGCGCAGAGTCACAACCGCGGCAGTGGATTGACTGCCGTGCACGACCTGTGCGCTCAGCACCTTCACGAAGGCACTCGGTTTGGTGATCGAGATGCCCTGGCTCTTGGTCGCGAAGCGCTTGGCCTCACGTTCCAACTGGGCGCTCTTTTCGGCGGTGGTCTCACAGCCGCTGAGCGCGAGCGCAGCCAGCAGGAGAACCGCTGCTCTCACCCGAAGGCCCCGCTTACGTAGTCGCGTGTGCGCTGTTGGCGGGGCCTGTCGAAGACCTGCTCGGCAGGCCCATACTCGATGAGCTCGCCCAAGTGCATAAAGGCCACGTGGTCGGCGACGCGGAAGGCCTGCTGCAGGTTGTGGGTCACGATCACGACCGCAACCGTTTCGCGCAAGCCCACGATCAGATCCTCGATCGTTGCCGTGGATATCGGGTCAAGCGCGGAGCATGGCTCGTCAAGCAGAAGCACCTCGGGGTCGGCCGCGAGCGCACGCGCAATGCACAGCCGCTGCTGCTGGCCCCCGGAGAGACGCAACGCGGAGCGCTCGAGGTCTCCCGCGACCTCGTCATACAGACCTGCGCGGCGCAGCGCATCCTCGACGGCGTGCTCAAGCTCGGGGCTGCGCCGCCTCCGACGACCGCCTCGGGGATTCTCGGCGAGCGCGTAGGCGACATTGTCGAAGATGCTCATAGGAAACGGGTTGGGTTGCTGAAAGACCATCGACACGCGCCGACGCAGGTCGTTTACCTCGAGCTCGTGGATGTCTGTGCCATCGAGCGTGATCTGCCCGCTGCGAGCCGCGCTCGCGGTGATCTCCGTGAGGCGGTTGAGCGAGCGCAACAGCGTCGTCTTGCCCGAGCCCGACGCCCCGATCAGCGCCAACACCTCGCCTTGGCGCACCTGCAGGCTGACGTCGCGCACAACCCAATTCTCGCCGTATGCCAGCCACAGGGACTCGAGGCGCATGCGCTCGCGCACGTTCGCGCTAGACGCTCGCCCAGCGCGTCGGCGCGTCGCGATCGCCGCACCACTGGTCGGTGCGTCAGCCAATACGCCATCGGTGCCAGGCCGCGGCGCCACGACGCGCGGGTCACGGTCAACGACGATCCGTCGTATGGGTGGGGGCATCAACGGATCCATGTCATCTCCTCGTGGCTGCCCGCTGGTGATTGATGTCTGTCGCGTGAGCTGCTGGCATATGTGTGCTCGCTCACGATGACCACACGCTCTTGGCCCAGGTCCATGTCAGTCTTGGCCCGAGCGGTCGCCCTGAGCTGATGCGCGTCACCAAGGCGTTGAGCGCGAGCACGATAACCAGCAACACGAACGCGGCGGCGTAGGCCTTTTCGTGAGAGTTGCCCTCACCCGTAGGGGACTGGTAGTAGACGTAGCTGGTCAGCGTCGCCCCGGTACCGCGTAGCAGACCCAAGAGCGGCGGGCCGCTGGCCGACACGGTGTTTGGCGCCCCGCCGAGCAAGATCGTGATGATCGCCGTGTCACCGATGATGCGTCCCATACCCAACACCACACCGGTGGCTATGCCTGGTCGGATCGAGGGCAAGAGCACCCGCCGGACTGTGATGGCGCGGGTCTTGCCAAGCGCGTAGGAGGACTCGCGCAGACGGTTGGGCAGCTGAGCGAGAGACTCAAAGGTGGAGGCGACGACGAGCGGCAGCGCGAGCGCTCCCATGACGATTCCGGCCACGAGGAACGAAGTCCCCGTCACCGACCCGTCCGCGGCGCGCTGGCTGAGGAAGCCGAGAAAGCTCTGCGAGAAAATGAGCAGCCCGAAGATCGCCAGCACGACGCTCGGAACGCCCGCCAACATCTCCAACGCGGACTCGATAGCTCGGGCCAGCCACACCGGCCGTCTGTACTCCGAGAGCCAGGTCGCAATGGCCACACCCACCGGGGCTGCGATCACCGTGCCGATCACCGTGATGATGAAAGTGCCGACGATCGGGTCGCTGAAACCGCCGCTCTGTTTCTGCAGTATCGAGGGCTTGGGAGACTGCACGAACATGCTCGGGTGCAGGTAGGAGATGCCCATGACCAGCATGTACAAGACGATCGCGCCGGCGATCACACACAGGCCTATCCCGCTGGCCCAGCAGCACCAGTAGCAGAACCGGTCAAGCAGCGGCCAGGAGGCGGTGCTCTGGCGCGCCGGGCGGGCGACTGGCGTGGTCGGTCGCGGGGGTGTGAGCTCGGCGGTCGCGGACATCAGGTATTGATCCCGTAGCGCTTGAGCGGCTGCTTGGCCGCCCAGCCCGCGAAGGAGAGCAGCGTGGCGGAAACAAGCAAGACTGCTCCGATTGCGTAGATGGTGTGTGCCAGCGCACCGATCGTGATGCCCCCAGATTCTTGGAAGATCGTTGCCGCCAGCGGACGTACCGGCTCGAAGAGGAAGGTCAAGCCGTCGAGTGGGTTGGCGTCAAAACCGCGCCCACCGGACACCAGGGCGAGCATCACCGCCTCGCCGAGCGCCCGAGCCGTCGCGAGAACCGTCGCCGCGGCGATCGCCGGTCTGGCCGTACGTAGCGATACCCGCCAGACGGTGCGCCAGCGGTTTACTCCCAGGGCGGCGGAGCCCTCCTTCCAGGAGGGTGGCACGGAAGCGAGCGCGTTGGTGCTGATCGCCACCATGATCGGGAGGATCATGATCGCGAGAATCACTGTGGCGGTCGTCAGGTTGGCGCCGTTGAGCTGAACGACCTGAATCACCGAATGCTTGCGGGCGTTTGAGATCAAGTGTTCATTGATCCAGGGGGCGATCGCGAGGATCCCGATCAGTCCGTAGATGATCGAGGGCACGCCGGCGAGCAGGCGGATCACAGGTTCCAGCACGCGTTGCACGGGGCTGGGCGCGAACTCGGTGAGAAAGATCGCGGCGAGCGTGGAGATCCCCAGGGCGATCAGGACAGCCGGCACGGTCGTCAGCAGCGTGCCCCAGATCAGTGGCCACGCCGTGAAGTAGTAGATCGAGTGGCCGGCGATCGCTTCGTTATCGCGCATCGCACGTAGCTGTATGTCGGTGTCCCCACCGCTCCCGAACCAGGACAGACCGTTGTGGGAAAAGGACGGCCATGCCTTGATCAGCACGGTCACGACCATCAGCGCGATCAAAGCCAGCACGGCAACGGCAAGCGCGCCGAGCGTACGCTCGACGCGCTTGTCTGTCCGTGCGGTCCCTGGGCGTGCCCGCTGCTCAGCCCCGGCGACCATGGTCCTTTAGTGGACCGCGATCCACTGCGAGTTGATGATTTTCTTCGTTGTCGAGTTGCCGCTGGTGACCCATTTGATGTACTTGGCGGCTTCGCCTTTTGGCGGGCCCTTGGTGACCATCCAGAAGTTACGAACACCCAGATACTGGCCGGAGCGGGCGTTGTTCAGATTGCACGCGATGCCCTGATAGCCAACCGCGTTCACGCCGGTGGTGTAGGCAAAGGACACGAACCCGATCGCCTGTTTGTCGCCTTTGACCGCGTTCTGCTCCAGGCCGTTGGAGGACTCCGCGCTCGCGCTCGGAGAGATCTGCAGGGTTTCTCCGAGGAAGATGTGCTGGAAGGCGTCCTGCGTACCCGAGGCGCCGTCGCGGTCGAACAGATCGATCGGCCCGCTGATCTTGGCCCCGGAGACTTCGCTCCAGTCACGCACGCGTCCGGTGAAGATTCCTTCGACCTCTTCCTGGGAGAGGTTGGTCAGGGGGTTAGATGGGTTGGTGATCATGCACACGCCGTCGCGTGCAAGCTTTGTGAACCGCAGTCCGTGTGGGTTGACGCCTTTGATCGGATCACGCGAGGAGTCACCGATGTCAAAGCGCCCGGTGTTGGCGCCGTTGATGCCAATGTCGGACTCTCCACCGAGAACCTCGGGCGCGGGGATTTTGGGAAACGCTTTGTGGTAGGCCGCGGCCAATTCCTTTTGGAGGGGCAGAACCGATGTCGAGCCGCCGATGATTAGACGCTTCGCTGCCAAGGCGCCCGCCGGGACGGCGAACATCAACGCGAGGCTTGCGGGGATTATCAATATTCGATGCACGCGCACGTTCTATTGCTCCTTTTCACTTTCATGCTTGAGTAACGGCTTGGCGCAGATGACGCCCAGGGTGGCAACAACTCGATGCGTGGATCGATGCGGTATGTGGATGAACCTCACCCCGGCGCAAGCGTGCCGGTCGCGACAGGCGCTGGTGTTTTGTTTTTGTGAACGTCATCGATGACGTTCGGGCTGGCAATATTATCTAGCCCGCACGGCCCACATGGTGGTTGATTGTTAACTTTTTGTAAACACACGGGCGGTGTTGTGTCGTTTTTGTGAACGGCATTGCTTTTCTGGGCGTCGCATGTGAGTCTGGCGGCACTGGGACGGTGCCGTGGCTCCGCGCGTAGACGTGGTAGATAGCGGTGCGACCTGCGGTACAGAGCCGCCGCGCCGCCGCGCGGAGCAAGCGCGCGAGGGCCGGCTAGGTGACCGTATCCGGCTCCCGCACAATCTTCAGCGCAATGACAGACAGCCCCAATCCTTCCAACATTCCTGGCGCCGACCCCGAGGAGCAGCCGCCGAGCAACGGCCTCTCTCGCGAGGGCTCGGCGAGAGTGCGCCCGACCGCGGTGCGTTCCGGGCTGGCCCGCCGTCGTAACCCGGTGCTCGCGACTCTGGGAGGCTTCGCCTCAGGGGCCCGACGAGTTGTTTTGCGCGATCCGCTGTCGCTTTTCCTGTTGCTTGCGTCGATCGGCCTGGCCATTGCGTTCGCGACTCTGCTGGGCGATATCAAGCCCGCCAGCTCCGGCAGGGAAGTCCCGATCAGCGCCGTGCAGACACTGAGCGCGCATCACGATATTGCCACCGCCACACTGCTCGACCACGACAGCCGCGTCGAGGTCGCCACGACCGCCACGGCGCCATCGCTGTTGTCTACCGGCGAGGTACCCCCATTCACCCACCGAACTGTGAGAACACTGGTCAAAGCCAAGGGCTCCAAGAAGAGGAAGATCAAGGTCAGCACAATCCTTGTAGCACCGCCCGCGGCCGGAACAGTTCAGCACCTATGGGCTGCCTACCCCGCCTCAGGCGCCCAGACCGAGCAACTGCTTGCAGGGCTCTCTTCCAGCGGGGCGATTGTCACCGTTGACCAGCAGTCTGGCAAGCCGGTCAAGGCGATCATCGTCCAGTTCCTGATACCGATCCTTTTGCTCGTCTGTCTCTTCTCGCTGTTCATGCGCCTCGGCGGCGAAGGCGGCGCCGGGGGGGGATCGCCGGCTTCTCGCAGTTCACGGGCAAGGGGCGTAAGAAGGGCAAGGGAACGAGCGACAAGATCACGTTCGCTGATGTCGCAGGCGCGGGCGAAGCGCTGGCCGAGCTGCGGGAGATCCGCGACTATCTGGCCGATCCGAGCAAGTACTTGGCCGTGGGCGCCGCAGCCCCCAAGGGCGTGCTGCTGGTGGGTCCGCCCGGCACCGGCAAGACGCTGCTCGCCAAGGCCGTCGCCGGTGAAGCGGACGCGTCCTTCTTCACCGTCTCGGGCTCGGACTTCGTCGAGTCGCTCGTAGGGGTTGGAGCCGCGCGCGTGCGCGACCTCTTCCGCAAGGCCCGCAAGGCGTCGCCGGCGATCATCTTCATCGACGAGCTCGACGCCGCCGGGCGCAAGCGCGGCGCGGGCATCGGCCAGGGCAACGACGAGCGCGAGCAGACACTCAACCAGATCCTGGTGGAGATGGATGGCTTCGCGGGCGACGGCGGTCTTGTGGTGATGGGCGCGACCAACCGGCCAGACATCCTCGACCCCGCGCTGCTGCGCCCGGGACGGTTCGACCGCCAGGTGGTGATCGACGTGCCGGACGTGCACGGGCGCCTGGAGATACTGCGCCTGCACGGTGGCAAGCGGCCACTGGCTCCGGACGCCTCGCTCGAAGAGGTGGCGCGCCAGACGCCGGGCTTCAGCGGTGCCGAGCTCGCCAACGTGATCAACGAGGCGGCGCTGCTCAGCGTGCGCGACGGGCGCGGGCTGATCGACGCGGCTACGCTCGACGAGGCGATCGACCGGGTCGTCGCCGGTCCGGCCAAGCACCACATCCTCACCGAGCAGGAGCGCTGGCTGATCGCGATTCACGAGTCCTCTCACGCAGTCGTGACCGACGCGCTTGGGCACACGGCCTCGACACGCAAGCTGTCGATCGTCGCGCGTGGGCGCCAGCTGGGCACCGCCGCGCACATGCTCTCCGACCGCGATCAGACGATCATGAGCAAGCCCGACCTGCAGAGCCAGCTGATCGTGATCACCGCGGGCTTGGCGGGTGAGCGGATCGCGTTCGGGCACACCTCGACGAGCGTCAACGACGACCTGCACGCGGCGACCGCGCTCGCGCGCAGCATGGTCACCTCGTTCGGCATGTCAGAGGCGCTCGGCCTGGTGACGATCGGCGAGAAGAGCGGCGAGGTCTTCCTCGGAGCCTCGCTGCAGGACCTGGGATCGGTCGGGCCAGAGACGCTGAACCTGATCGACAACGAGGTCGAGCGACTAGTGGGAGATGCCGAGGCGCGAGCCGCGGTGATCCTCGACCGCAACTGGAGCACCGTCGAGGAGACGGCCACCGCGCTGCTGGCACAGGAGACGCTCTCCGGGGTGGCGCTTGATGCGCTGCTCTCAACCGTGCAGGAGGCCAGGCTCGAGGAACTACGCGACGTGCGCCGGCGAGTGCGGGACCCCGAGCAGGACAGATGATCCGGCGTCCGAGAATGCCCTCGCCGGCGACGGCGATCGCACTCGTCGCGCTGGTGTTCTCGATTACTGGTTTGGCCGATGCTGCTCGCCACGCGGTGCTCAATGTCTTGGCGGGACATCCGATCAGCTCAAAGCCGCACGCCGGCGCTCTGCTCGTCCTCGGTCGTAACGGCAAGTTCCCGGCCTCGGCGATCCCCACAGTGAAGAACGCCTCCCGAGTCGGTGACAAGACGGTCGCGCAACTCGAAGGCACCTGCCCGCCCGCCACCGTGGACCTGGGAACGTGGTGTCTTGAAAGCGCTCCATTCCCGCTCACCAAGGAAGAGCTCGGCAAGAACAGCTTCATTTGGGCGAGCACAAAGTGTGAGGAAGTAGGAGGCTGGCTGCCCTCGGCCTCTGAACTGGTCGGAGGCGCCGACCGCGTGAAGCTCGAGTCCACCATTCACGACTCGCAACTGACCTCGACGATAGACAAGGACCCCAGCCGTGGCCTGAAAGACGAACGCGAGATGAGCTCGACGCTCGTGACAACCGAAGCTGGCTCGGCCGCGGCTGGTTTCGAGGGCGTCAGCGAAGGTGCCACTGGCAACCCGCGTCAGGGACAGGCCAACCCCCTCCCGCTGCCCGCCAATCCGCTGCCCGAATCATTGCAGTACGTGACCGTCTACGACAACGGCAACAAGGGTGGCTTCGCGGGATCCGAGCCCGTGATCGATCCCGAGAACTTCCGTTGCGCCTACAACCCCTCGCCGGGCGCTCTGAACAACAACACCGCTTAGGAAGCGTTCGATCAGACCCCTGATTGCTCATTCCTAACCAGCTCGTGATCTTTCTGTGAAGCTCGACACCCGACCGCGTCCGGGCCGACAGTGGCCGTCTATGTTGGTCCCTTGCATGCCTCGCCTGGCAACTGCTTCAAACGAACGGTCTGTGATTCACCGTGCCACGACAGCCATGCTTGCCGTGACGCTCGCCGGATGCATCCTCGCGCTGCTTCTTGCCTCGCGTGCAGGCGCGGTGATCATCCCGGCCGTGACCGTGGATGGCCCGAGTCCTGAAATCGTCGGTTTCGGCGGGGTTGCGATGGCCGAAGACGGCAGTGGTGGGGTCGTCTACCTCAAGCGCAGTGACGGGGTGACCCACGTGTTCGTCTCGCGCTTCGTGGAAGGCCACTGGTTGGCGCCGATACGGGTGGACACCGAAGAGCCGTTTGCGGGCTCTTGGCCCCGGATCGGGGCGGTCAACGGCGGCGAGCTGATCGTCACCTGGGCCACGCCCTACGCTCTGAACGGCAGCGAGCAACCGGTATACGAGATGCTCGGCGCGGTGCTCGGCGCAGGCGGCGAAAGCTTCGGGCGTGCGATCATCGTCGACCGCGACATCGAACAGGCCACTGGCACAGACCCGGAACTGGCGGTCAGTTCCACTGGCCAGGCAGACCTGGCCTACCGGGTGGTCAAGCCCGGAGCCATCGGCGTAGTCGCGCTACGTCCCGGCGACATCGCCGCGAGCATCAGGGTCGCCCACTTCGGCGGCCTGCGCTGGACGAACCTGGGCACCGTAAACCGTGACAGCTCGATCGCGATGCGCCCGCCTTCACCCACAAACGGTCCACGGATTGCGATTGGACCGACCGGCAACGGTATCGTCGTATGGCAGGAGCCCGAACTGAGCGGGGTGGCGCGGATCTGGGCGCGTCGCATCTTCGGGAACTCTCTGGACTACGTGATGCCGGTGACGGCGAGCACCTACAAGGGGGCTCCCATCAATGACGACGCTGACGCCCCCGCCGTGGCGTTCTCCCGGCTCGGCCAGGCAGAGGTCGTCTACCGTCAGCCCGCGGGTAGCGCCTCGTCGCTGCCCGGCCCGCGCATCTTCCTGAACATCCTGCCCGACGGGGAATCGGCGAACGGCGGAGAGTTCCAGGGCGCGAGCGTAATCGACGAACAGGTCGCCGGCGGCAAGGCCGCCACGGTCGGGCCGCCGAGCATTGACATCGACGAACGCCAGAGCCTGAGGGTCCTCTACGACGCCGACGGCGCGCCGCGCGTCGTAGAAGGAACCGACCGTGGGCTGACTAGAACGCTCACTCTCGGTTCCCCTTTCGCCGGTCCCGAAACTGCCGCCGAGAGCGTGATGGATCCCGAAGGCGGTGGCGTTTCTGCTTGGGCAAGCACCGACGGTGCCGGTCAGCCGGTGGTCGCCGTGCGGGAGGACTTCCCAACGGGCGCAGTGCAAACCGGCCTCGTCTCCGGGGGCGACGGCCGCGAAGTCAGCGAACTCGCCGTCGGGCGCTCGGGCCTTGGCGACGGTGTCGTGGCATTCCGTCAGGGGCCGCTCGGCAACTCCGCGATCGTGGCAGCCACAGTCTCGGCGCCACCAGCACTGACGCCGTTCGTGATCACCCTCCCCAACGGCTGGGTGCGCCCGACGCACGCCGTCGTCAGCTGGCTGGCTGCCCCGAGTGCGAACGGACCCGTCCAATACCAGGTGGTCGTCGACGGTCACCTCCAGAAGAGCCCCGCGGGTGCGCTGCAAGCCCGCATCGACACACGCGGTCTGAGCTCAGGGGCGCACTCCGTCCAGGTGCTCGCGATCGACCGATACGGCCAGGCGACACTGAGCGCCTCGTCCAAGCTGATGCTCGCCGATTCGCCGCCACGGGTGCGCATCACTTGTAACCGTGCCGGTGACGGAGTGTCGGTGGGAATCCGGGACCCTTGGGACGGTCTCGACAAGACGGCTCTTAGTGTCAGCTTCGGCGACGGTGTCGTCCTGCGCGGCCGGGCGAGATATTCTCATCGCTACACGCGCGCGGGGGTCTACCGTGTGACTGTTTCGGCCCGCGACAAGCTCGGCAACACCGGAGTGGTGCGCAGGTGGATGAGCGTCCGATGAGGTTCTGGCGCGGAGCTTCGCCGCTGGCCACACGCACGCTCGGGAAGGCCGCCTTCCCGTCGGCGCTCGCGGCGGCCCTGATTGTGGTGGCTCTGGCGTCGTCGGTGGCGAACGCGGATGTCTTTTCGCCGATCTCGCTCGTCTCCTACGGGGCCGTTGGCGGAGACGAACTCGTGCAGCAGGCCGAATACGCCCACGACGACGCCGCCTCCGCCAATGGGCGCTACGTAGCCTTCGACGGCTCCGTCGGGGGGGTGACGGGAGTCTGGCGTCGCGACCTCGCCACCGACGTCATCGAAGAGGTCGCCGGGGGAGACGCCGCGATGCCCTCGATCAGCAAAGAAGGTCGCTACGTCAGCTTCACAACCAACGAAGGCGCGAGCCTCCCCGAAATCACCCACCTGCGGGACGATACACAGGCTCGCCCGGAAGCGGTCAACGTATACCGGCGCGACATGGACAACGCCCCCGCCACGTCCGCGGCCGAGGAAGCGGCCCGTGCGCCGTCTGAACGGGCGTTCCTCATTGCCTCTACTCCAATCGGTAGCGAGGAACCCCTGCGCTACCTCGTCCCTGCGAGCGAAGCTACGCACGAAGGCGCCTATGCCGTCGGGCGCACCTCGATGAGTGCCGACGGCAACAAGGTGGCGTTCGTCACCACCGCGGTATCTGACCTGGTTGCCTATCCGACGCTCGAAGAAACCGAACGCAATCGCGGCGAAACCCCCGCGCCGCACACGCCCGCCGCGCAGGTGGCCGTCCACGACTTCGATACGGGCGTGACCGAACTCGTGAGTCGCTGCCGCTTCGGCTGCGGGCAGGGTGTCGCCGCGGGTGCCACGGAACCGATCGTTACCACCGAGACGGAAACGGAAGCATTTGGGGCGGCCATGGTAAGCGGCAACGGGTTCCCGGCGCACGGCAAAGGTGGCCAGTCGCCCGGCGCCTCGATAAGCGCCGACGGCAGCACTGTGGCCTGGCTCGGCCAGAATCTCGCGCAGCAGGCGCCGACGCTGTCCCAGGAAGAACTCGAACCGGAGTATGTGGAACCCCTCTGGCAGCGGCTTCCGGCGGTGGACAACCAGGCGCGTCGGGTGACCGGGGGCTCAGACCCCGAAAGCGCCGCATGTGCAGGCACCGGTGAGACCAAGCTCGTGACGAACAGCGAAAACCTCTCGGACCCGTGCCAGGGACCATTCTTCCGCGAACCGTCCGGTTCATCCGCCCGCGACGGTTTCTTCAAAGGTGGCGAACAGTTCGACCTCACACCGCGGCTGAGCGCGGACGGCGAAGAAGTGGCGTTCGTCGCCGACGCCAGGCTGGTGACCCAGGGCAGCGACTTCGGCAGCTTCACCGGCGGCCATCCACTCGACGTCTACGTCTCGAACATGAGCCCTGCGCTCACGCGCACGCAGGCGCTCACGCCGGTCACCGAAGCGGGACCGGGGGGAACCGCCGCCTCGGCGGCCGTGACCGACTTTGAAATCTCGCCCCACGGCAGGCAGGTCGCGTTCAGCACGGCCCGCACCGAATTCTTCCTCGGCACGCCGACCTTGATCAGCCAGCCCCTCGGCGAACCGCGGATCGCGGAACTGTTCGACGCCGACCTCGCAGACGGCACGCTGACGCGTGTCACCCACGGTTACGCCAGCGAATCGGAACCGAGCGAACAGCCCCACACGACGCGAAGCCAGGGGGGAGATCCCTACGCAGCAGGAAACATCGGCCCGGACGAAGTTGACGGACTCGGCGCCCTGTCGCCGGCTTTTGCCGACGATGGCAACGAGCTCGTGTTCACCTCCACGGCGGCGAACCTCGTCTACGGCGACGGCAACAGCCCGCCCCAACCGGTGCTTTGCTGTGTCGTCGGCGACGGCAGTGACGTGTTCGCGGTTGCCCGACGGCAGTTCGGCGCGGACGCTCGACCGCAGTACCTGAGCGCCGCGCCCGAGGTCGTCACGCAGCCGGACTGGCGATTGGGTGCTAGCGCGATCTCGCGCGCCGACGGCAGCGTTCTGCTCTATGTGCAGACCCCCGGACCGGGTGCCTTGAGGGTGGGAGCGCAGAGCGCGATCGTGACCCAGTCGGTGCACGCCTCAGGGTCCGCCCGAGTCGTGCGTGGTCAGCGGCGCTACTCACAGGCGGTCCAGCAGGCTTCGCATTCTACGTCTCGACACGGCTCTCGCGCTTCGTCCAAGCATCGCCTGGGCAGACACGTCGCCGAGAAGATGGTCGCCAAGACAGGGGGATCGTCGAGGTCAACGGCCGGCGAATTGGTGGTGCTCGTGCTGAAGCTGAGCAAGCCGTACATTATGCTCGCCTCTGGGCGGGACGGCCTCTCGGCGAACGTGCAGGTCACGTTCAGCTCGCTGAGTCATCCAACGCTGCACGACTCGCTCCAAGTGAGCTTCCTGCGCGCTGTCAAGCCCTCGCGATCCAAAACGCGCTCGTCCAAGGCGCGCGGACGCTCATCCAAGGCGGGTGGACACCAATGATCTCGCGAACCTGGACTCTGCCGGCGTTGGCGCTTCTGGCGCTCGTCCTCATTCTCGCCCTCCCATGCGCCGTATCGGCGAGAGCGACCGCCGAAGAAAGCGCCGTCTGGAGCTTGGAACAGCCAGCGCCTCCACCGCCGCCACCGGGCCAGCCTCCAGCGCCCACCGCGGTGGCACTTGGGCGTATCGGTGATGTCGAGTTCTGGGAACCGCCCGGCGCACCGCCGCAGGCGAACCGCGGGCTGCTGATCGCGAGCGGCAATGGTGATGCCGTGCCGCCCGGCGTCTGGGCGTACAACGGCACCGGCTGGCACGAGATAGCTAGCGCTTGTGGCGCCACCGACGGTCGCATAGCGTGGTCGGGGCCGGACGAGTTCTGGACCGTCTCGGACGGCCGACCAGGCCAGGCCGCAAGGAACGCTGAACAGCCGCCGCTGCAGGACAATACTCTGTGCCACTTCGCTGGCGGGCGAATTGTTGCCTCCTACGCCCACCTAGCGTTCGAAGCGGATTCTTACCAGGCGATGGAAGGCGCTGCCTGCCTGCCGCCGCAGCCGCCGTTGACGAGCTCCGAAGACTGCTGGTTCGGCGGTTTGCCATTGCCCTCGCCGCAGATTGGAGCCTTCCATCTGCACTGGAATGGCAAATCAGTGGAAGAGTTGCCGTATCCGAACGAAGGCCATGCGGTGCACGATGTGCGCCAAATTGAAACGGCGATCGTCGAGAGCGTCTCGGTGCTTCCTTCCGATCTCACGAGCGTCGAAGAATCGACGGCCCGAACCCCGGTGCTGCACTTCGCCGAACCTGGCAGCCCGTTCGCGCCACTGCAGGATGAACTCCCGCTCTACGGCTCGGCCGCGGAGCCGGTGGAAGCGCTCGAATACCTTCACCTCGGGTTGACCGAAGGAACCCTCTGGGGAGCTGCGGGCCGCAACGCCGGGGCCAATCTGCAGCCCGGAGAGGAAGCGGGCCAGGTCACGGTCCTGCAGCGCATCGCTGGCGTATGGATGCAACTCTTCGGACCGCAGAACCCGCTGCCCGCGGTTCTCTCGAGCGAAGCAGAAGAAAAGCAGCTGCTCGGCGGTCCGGCCCGCTTTGCCGCGGTGCGAGCCATCGCCCCTGAACCAGGCACCGAAGACGCCTGGCTAGCACTCGGGCCTCAGCTCGGCAGCACCGGGTCTGAACGCGAAACTGATGCCGGGGGCTCGCCCGTGCTCGTGCATATCTCTGCGCAGGGGCAGGTGCTGGGCGTGCAGGTGCTGCCCACCGCACAGGAACGCGAACTCCCCAGCAATAAGGGTGGTGTAGTCGAAAGGCTGGTCTGTCCGGCGCGAGAAGACTGCTGGATGGCGACCTTTGATGGCTGGCTGTATCACCTCGCTCCCGGAGGCGAACGCACCTTGCCCAGGAGCGAACTGCCTGGCTTTCCCGAAGGCCACGTGATCACCGAACGTCCCCACGACGAAGGCATCCCCCAGGAAGTTGTGGACGCGCCGCCGTCGGATACCAGCGGACTGCGCGAAGAACAGCTTGAAATCAGCTCGATCCCTGAAACGAAAGCCTCTCCCGGATCCAAGGTCACGTTGCCTTTGCTGTCGCACTTTCACAGCCGCCTGATCAAGGGCAGCACGCTAGAGTTGAGCTTCCACCTCGCTGTCAAGGCGCGTGTGCAACTGCTCGCCAAGCGGGGGAAGAAGGTCGTCGCGCGTACGCCCGACCGCGTCCTCAGCCGGGGCAACCACGCGCTCCAGCTACGCCTGAACCCGCATCGCTGGCCGACGAAGCTCGCGCTCAAAACACACGCGCTCGCGCCGCTGCCGGTCGTCTCCTCGGTGGGACGCGAAGGCGCAAACGTCACGACCGAGACCACGGGTCTGTTCATTCTTCCCCGTGTCCCCGCGTTCAGCGAACTGGGCCGACTGCCTTGAGGCACCACATCCGCCAGCGCACGCGCCCGGCAACACGCCGGGGGCGTTTGGGAGGAACGGCGCTCGCCGTGGCCACGCTCGTGCTCGGCCTTGTGGTCGTCGGCCTTAGGCACACCTCCAGGGGCGCCGCCGAACCAGGCTTTCAGGACGCCGAGCCCTACACGGACGCAGGAATCCCCGCCACTGAAGTCGTCATGATCGGCGCCACGCCCACCGAACCAGGCGCGCCCGGTGGCGAGGAGACTTGGGGGCTCGGCCAGCTGAATGAAGGCGGACGCGTCCAGTCGAAGCTCGTGCGCTACTTCGTGCACACTTCAGAAGCTGGTGAAGGTGAAGAAGGTACCTGGGTTCCCGGGCCTGCATTGCCGGAAGGATTCCTCCCGGATACCCCGCAGGGCAAGCCGAGCCCGCTGGCGGGCCAGATGACGCCCGACGGATTCGGAGTGCTCGCCGGCACTATGGCCAAGAACGCCCACTCGAGCCAGGTTCTGCTCGTACGCAGGCCGGGAGGGGCGTTCCAGCCGACGACGCAGCTCGCCGTCGAAGGCGCTGCCGAAGAAGGCGAACAGCCGCTGCTGCACACTGGCCAGACCCTATTCGGCGCCGCACGAGCCCCAGTCATCGCGTCGCTTGCCGAAGGCGACGGCGAAGCGGGCGCGCTGGTTATGCCGGTCTACGAAGGCGCGGGCGTCAACGAAGCGGTCCTGCACTGGGATGGACACACGTGGACTCGCGAGCCGATCAAGATCCCGGCGGCGAGCACAGGCGAATTCCGCGTCCTCGAGCTGGCGGCCAACGGCCCCGAAGACGCCTGGCTCGTCGCGCACCTCTCATCCAGTTACGGGCCGGGTGCGGTTGCGCTGTTCCACCGCGTCAAAGAACAAGAAGGGTGGAGCTGGCAGCCTGTCGAAGTCGAAGTGGGCCCTGGGCAACTCCAGCTGCCGCTCGCCGTGCCCGTTGTCGGGGGATCTCCGGCGAGCGGCGAGCCGTTCACCGTCTCAGGCGCAGGCGGCTCCCAGATCGAAGTCGAGACACAGGTTCTCACCGTCACGAGCGCCGGGGTGTGGGTCGACGGCGTACGCACCGACGTCGAACGCCAGCAACCGTTCGTAACGATGTACATCAAGCCGGAAGGCTCGAAAGCGGCGGTCGCGCGCAGCTGGTGCAATGCGCTCCAGGGCAGCCCCGCGTGTCAAGCGACGTTCCCGCAGGAACCGCCGCAGCAATACGGCCGTAGCATCGCCTGGGCTGGCCCACAGCCGTTCGGCGACCGCGTGATCACCGGCCTGCCCGAAGGCCTGAGCCTCCGTCTGGAGGGGGAATTGTTCGTACCGGTGCTCGCCCTCGGCGGCGGCGAACACATCTCGACAATCCCCGGCGCGCTGTACGGCGCGGCGTTCAGCTCGCCTACGGAGGGATGGCTGGGGAACGGTTCGATTCCGGTCCACCTCACGCTCTCTTCGCAGGCCGACCGCCTGCGCAACTGGCCCGTGGCCACGCGCTACCCGCTGTACTCGATCGCCCCGCAGCCGGGGGCGGCCGTCGGAGCGCTCTCGAGCGAAGCGCTTGCGGTCGGCGATGCGGGCGCAGTCGCACGCTACCGCCCGGGCCAGGGCTGGCTTCCCGAAACGCTCTTCGGTCCCGGCGAGAAGGTCGAAACCCCGCGTCTGAGAGCGGTTGCATGGCCGACTCCCAACCGTGCCTTTGCGGTCGGCGAAGGCGGTGAAATGTGGCTCTGGCGGGGAGAAACGGGGCTTTGGGAACACGACCCCGCCACACCGATCAACTTCCGCGACAACCTCGACGGGATCGCCTTCGACCCCGCCAACCCGGCGCGCGGTTACGCGGTCGGCCCGCGCGCGGTCGGACGCGGCAGCGTGATCCTCCGCTACGGCAAGACCTGGACCGAAGAAACGGATCTCCCCGAAGTGGTCAAGAACGCCTACTTCACCGGCGTCGCCTTTGCCGGCTCGGAGGCGATTGTCGCCTATCGAGTCCAACCCAACCTCGCTCAGAACGTCTACGTCGGAGGCCTGCTCGTCAACGACGGC
The DNA here is from genome assembly GCA_963718425.1 of uncultured Solirubrobacterales bacterium. Lineage (GTDB taxonomy): Bacteria > Actinomycetota > Thermoleophilia > Solirubrobacterales > Solirubrobacteraceae > Palsa-744. Next base: position 59,897 of record CAVQZJ010000015.1, on the reverse strand, counting down.
AGCGGCTGGAGCGTGGATCAGGAAGAGCAGCAGGCAAGCGGCGGGGCGCCACCGATCTCGGTTGCCGGCCTCCCCGAAGGCGGCGCCGCAGTGCTCGCCGGCGACGAAGGCGCTGACTATGTTTACGAGCGTCAGAACGGTGGCTCCCCCTGGCAGCGCGACCCGATCGCGGTTCCGGCCGAACTCGCCGGAGCGATATCTCTGTTCAGGCAGGGTGGCGCTCTTCGTGCCGTCGTCGCGGGTGGTGGCGCCGGCATCGGCGCCGAAGCGCTGCGCATCGAATCGGCGCCCGGCTTCCCGCCCTTGGAACAGCCCGCCAGCGGGTAGGGTCCGGCCTCGAGGCCGGGTCGCTACTGCGCCAGACGGCGGCGGGCTGGCGCGACGAGCGCCACTCGGTGAACACCGTCGAGCAGGGGCAGTTCTACGAGGAATACGACATGCCCAACCGGCCCGACCCGCTGTTCGCTCTGCTAATTGGTCCCAATGGCACGGAAGGCTGGGCGGTGGGCGGCATCTCCAGCTCAAACACCAATCAGGAGACCGCCGACATCGAGCGCTATCCCGCCGAAGGGCAGCCCCCCAACGAAGGGACCTCGACGGTCCCGTTGTCGCCCGAAGAAGCGACAGCCGGCGCCACCAGCGGGGTGACGACGCTCGCGTTCGGCGGCCAGGCCCAGTGTGAGTCGCCCTGCGCGGACCGGATCAAGACCGGCGTGGGGCCACAGGCCTGGCTGAGCAACGCCGTGTCGCTGGCCAAGCGCATCGGCACCTCTGCCTTCTTTTACACAGGCCCGATGGTGCACCCATCATCTTGGCAGGGCCGGACCCCGCCGCCGCTGCCCTTCGAACGCGAATACGAACGCTACGCCGGGATCCTCAGTGCAGGCAGCCCTTGGCCCGCGTACGCCGCTAGCGCCGAAGGCGAACTCGGCGGAGAGTCCGCAGCAGTTAGTGAGTTTACGGGCCTCGCCGCGCCGCTCGGAGGCGGGGAAGCGGCCGGCTGGCAACCCGCGGGCACTTCTCCCAGTCCTGCTGAACGAGCGAGCTGCGGCTGTGAGGCCGCCTACTTTGCCGTCCAGAACGCGCACGTCGAGGTGATCGTGCTCGATGACTCCGGCGCGAACGGGTCCGTGGAAGCCGCCCAGCGGATCTGGCTGCAGCAGCAGTTCCAGCAGGCTGGATCGGTCCTTCACAAGCCGGTGCTCGTGGTCGCCAACGCGGATCTCAGCCAGCAGCTCTCGCCCAGCCAGCACGAGGAAGCGGCGGAAAAGCTGTTCGCGGCGCTCGTTGGTCGGAATCCGGATGGTCCCGACACCGGTCACTATGCGGCCTCGGCATACCTCTACGACGCGCGCGAAGCCAACGTCAAGAAGAGCTTCACCTTCCAAGGGGCCACGCTCGCGATGTTCGGCTCCGGCACGCTCGGTTACGAGCTTGAAGTCAACGAAGCAAGCAGCGAATTCCACGGCGCCAAGGGGATCATGCTCGGTGAAATTCTGTGGGGCCAGGGCACAGCCGCGGAACGTGCCGCCGACGTCGCGCCGGTGCGGGTACGGCTGATCCCCCTGGTCGGCGAATTGGCGCTGGAAGCCAAGGATGGAACGCTTTTGCCCCGCAGCCGGGCCGCCCTCTTTCGCGGCCTTGCTCGCCGGCCACGAGCGGGCTGCCGCGCCCCCAGCGGGCAGAACCAGTGCGAAGAAGGCCAGTACATCCCGATTCCCGCGATCTGCGTTGGCGCGACCTGCCAGACCGAAGCTGTGCTGCCGGAATACGAATTCGCCTCCAGCCGCCCCGATATCGGTGGATTCGTCAAGCTGAACACCGCCTCCAACAGCCCACGCTCGGTGCTCCAGAACGAAAAGGGCGAACCCGTCCCCGACGGCCATGAAAACGCCATAAAGGAACAGGTGGGAGCTACTTCGGGGCTCTTCTGTGCCTATAACAAGGGCGTCACCAACGTCAGCATCCGCGCTGGCAGCCTGTCGTACACGATCCCCGTCACAGTACAGGCCGGCAGCGTGAGAGAGCCATGCGGCACCGTGCCGCTGCGCGAACTGCCGTCCAACCCGGTGCACGAACTACCACCGCCAACGCCCGCGCCGGCGCCCACTCCCGCCGCTGCGCCACCCGCCGCTGCGCCGCCGCCGCCGCTACCGCCGGCGCCGGTCGTGCTCGCGCCCCCGGCGCCGGTCCATCGGGCCCCGCCGCCAGTCCCACCCATCTTCGTCCCGCTGGCATCCCTGTCGTCGCCGGTGCTCGCGTTCGTGCCGCCGCCGGTGCCCACGCCGGCGCGTCCGACGCCTCCCTCGGGTACCTCGGCGGTGACCTCACCGGTCGAGGTGGCCGAACACGAAGAGGAGGAGGAGGCGGCGCCAGAGTCCGTCTCCAACCAGGCCGTCGCCTACCGCGTCCAAGAACAAGAACCCACGCCGCTGTATGTGCTCGGCATCATCGTGCTAGGCGCTCTCGCGGGAGTATCGGTACGCCGCAGACCGCGCGCGGGTCGCCGCGGCGAACGGATCGCCCCGGCGACAGTTAACATCGAACGCGCGCAACGGCGGTGGAGTCGCGAAGATCGGCGGCGATGGTAAACGCCGACCGTTCACCTCGGGTTCACCGGTTCGCAACATGATCGGTCTTGCCGGACGGCAATCTCTACCCCGCATGGATCTGGCCGGCAAGCGTGTACACCTACTCGGGATAGCTCTCGCGTTTCTGATCTGGTCGTTGTTCGCGGTCGGCTCGGCGCGGGCCGCGAGCCCGTGGGGGAAGCAGAACCACTTCGCGCTGCCGATTGGCAGCCAAGCGGGCCACGTGGTCGTCAACAATCCGGCGTATGCCCCCCAGTTTGCCGCTGGGACCGACGGGAGCTACTACATCCTGGACTCGCCAAACGAAGGCGAATTCCGTCTACAGCGGTTCAAGGAAGGCACCCTTGAAGCATCGTCGAAGCTGTTTACGCCGCTGACGAAAGCGGAAAAAGAAGGAGCCAGGGAAGGCGCGGGCCATGAAGGGGTTGGCGCCACGCTTGCCGTGGATCCAAGCCACAACCGCGTGTATGTGCTTATGCACTACGAACGCCGCACACGAAACAAAAAAGAAGAAAAAGAAGAAGAAGAAACCGAAAAACCCGTATTCCCGCTGGATGCAGAAATGACGGCTGCGGGGTCGCTGTACGCGTTCGAATACGAAGCTGGGCACCTGACGTCGATCAGGGAAAAGGAAACCGAAGCAAAAAACGGGGAAAAAGAACCAGCTTCGGTGCTGTCACGTTCGGCGTTTGCGGCAGCTGGCGAAACCCCGAAGGAAGCGCTGCTCGACCCGCGCGGAATGGCGGTTGACCCCGAAACCGGCAATGTCGTTGTGACGGGCAACCAGGATCAGGAAGAAAATCAGAAGGTCCGTGAAGGCAAGCCAAAACAATGTCGTCCAGCAGCCCAGTTCGTGGCGATTGAAACGAACCTGGGCGGTGCCATCAAAGCCGCCAAGCTCGGTCGCCGCTACGTTGACAACAACGTGAAAAACGAATCGACAATCCTGAACACGAACGGGCAGGGTGAAGGGTGTGGTGAAGAAACCGAAACAGAAGCGGCTATTGAACAGGCGCCGCTCTCGCCGGTGTTCGCCCCCGACGGCAGCCTGCTCGTGTTCTACGACGACGAAAGCGAAGGAGTCGGCGAGATCTGGGAAATGGCGCCGGCGCAGACGACCGGTCAGACCCACGAAGAAGTGACGGCCACACCGCAGGAGCTGTACAACAGCCAAGCGCTGGAAAATGTCCTCGAAGTGGAACTGGCCGCCGAACAGGGCGACAAGATGATGTCGCTAATCAGCGAAAGTGCGACCGACGGCACGATCTATCTGGACGAGGAGGGTCGCAGCGGTCTGAACGACTACATATCGGGCGAATCGACTCCGCTGGTGCTGCACTACCACCGCGTTTCGGGAGGCAAACCGACGTTGAGCGAGGTCGGATGGACCGCCGGCGGCAGGTTCAACGTCCATGGCGGCCCGGAAGCCTGCACATTGCGCATACCCGAAGTGGGCTCGGTGGAACTGGCCGGGCTGGGGTCGGGGCAATACTTGGGCTTTACGACCTACATAGAAGGCGAAGGTCCCAACAACGAAATCAGGGTTCCGCGCGCGGAAGTCGTGGAGTTCGGTGAAGGCGGTAGCACCACCGGCTGCCCTACGCCGACGGTGACGACGCCAGCGCAGTCCTTCGCCGGCAAAGAAACCCAAAGCCTGTTCGCCGGCACTGAACAAGTCACGATCTCCTCCTATCTGAACCGGATCGAAGGCGGAGTGGTTAAATTGGTGCCCGCACTTGCCAGCGCCAAGAGCGTCGATTGGACGATCAAGTTCACGGGCCCCAAAGGCGAAAAAGAAGAAAAGCAGCTACCAACGGTCGAATACCCGCTGGGCGGCGAAGATCCGCTGACGCTGTCCTACGCCTTCGAACACGCCGGCACCTACGAAATCACCGACGCGGTGCATACGGATGCGCTCGCCGACGAAGTCATTGGTCCGACAACCCCAGACACAGTCAAAGTGATCGCCAAGGAACTGTCGGTCCAGATCGGTGTGCCGAAACCACGGTCGGTCCGCGCGTACGAAGAAGAAGCGGAATTTACCGCGACCGTCGAAGACACCACCGTCGCGCAGGGGACACAGGTCACCCTCTCGAGCGTGACCTGGCAACTCGGCGAAGAAGCGCCCATTGTGCTCGGCGAACAGAAATTCGCAAACGGCGGCACGCTGACGCTCAGGCACTCGCTGGGGCGCTGCAAAACGACCAATTGCAAGGTCCAGGTGACCGTCGCAGAGAAGGGCGGCGAAGCTTTTGTGGGCCACAGCGTGCAGGCCGAAATCACAGTCACCGAAAACAAGGCAGAAGAGGCCGCCAGGGAAGCCAAAGAAGCCCAGGAAGCCAAAGAAGCCCAGGAAAGGGCCGAAAAAGCGGCCGCCGAAAAAGTAGCGGCTGAAAAAGCCGCGGCCGAAGCGGCCGCCAAAGCGGCAGCCGAAAAAGTCGCGGCCGAAAAGGCAGCAGCCGAAGCCGCTCAGCACGCCAAAGAAGTCAAAGAAAAAGAAGAAAAAGCGAAAAAAGCTCCCACACGGGCGCAACAACTCGCGAAAGCCTTGAAGGCATGCAAGAAAGGCTCTAAGAGCAAGCGCGTCAAGTGCGAAGCGACTGCGCGCAAGAAGTACGGCCCCAAGCGCAAGAAGAAGCGCAAGAAGAAGTAGCCCGTTTGTTTTGTCCGTGGAGGCACTGCCAGCACGGCATTGCGGCTGTGCGGGTGCTCCGGCGCCATGGGATCGACGCGCGATACACGAGCCGCGTGGAGTTGGCCCGCTGCCCGTGATCGACCCGTTTTCTGATCAAAACAGACCTACTGGACCTCATGTAAACAGCAGGTGAACACGAATTTCGGGAACAGGATGGTAACGCCGTCGATTGTGCTCGCTGGCAGAGTCTGCAGCAGCAGGCTTTCCGATACCTGCAGGCGCGGATCGGACATCTGCGCCAAACGGAATACCAACAGGAGGTAATCACGTAATGTCTTTTCTCTCCGTGCGACGGGCGGTACCGGCGTTCGCGTCGCTCGCCGTGTTCGCCGCGATAGCGCTGCCGGCGACGGCCAGCGCAACCGAACCAAAACCTGACATCAACGAACAGTGCTCGGGTCCGGACATCCAAGGCGAGGGCTCGACGTTCCAGGGGCCGGCGCAGTTCGCGCTCACCGGCTACCAGTGGGAAGAATCTAAATTCTTGACCACCGGGTACAACCACTCGACGACCAATGTGCTTGCCTGTGCCGGTGCAACCGGCCAAGGCTCGCTCCAAACACCGACGGTTGAGTATAACCAGACCAACCCGCTGGAGCGTGGCAGCGGCAGCTGTCTTAAGTCCTTCGGCGAAGGCGTAAAAACCTTCGAAGAAACAAAAGAAGAAGAATCCGAAGGCAAAAAATTCGCGGACAAGTACCCGCGTATGAGCAGGTTCCCGTTCTGCGGGACCGACGAAGCGCCGAGTGCGACCCACAAGGCGGAAATGGAAAAATTCAGTGAACCTGAAAACACGTCGCCGATCGAGACGATTCCGTTCGCCCAAGGCGCCGAGGCCATTGTCGTCCACCTGCCTGCAGGCTGCACCGCTTCGAGCGAACCGGTTATCAAAGGCATACTGAAGCCGGCCGCACGCCTGTCGCTCACGCAGTCAGAGATCGAGGAAATCTACCGCGGCGCGCTCACCAAATGGAGCCAGCTCGTCGGTAACTCAGCCCACAACACACTCGCCTGTACAGGGGGCGCTTCAGAAGAAGAAGCTACGATCAAACCGATCGTCCGTAGGGACAAATCCGGCACGACGCACGTCTTCAAGAAGTTCCTCGAACAGGTGAACGAAACGGTCAAATTCTCAGCCGAAGCATTTGGAGGCAAAGGCGAAGAAACGAGGGACTGGGAAGAAGTCGCTGAAGGCTCGGAAAACCAGCGCTGGCCGACAGCATCCCATGTGACAAAACCCGCTGCCAACGGTAACCAGGGCGTTGTAGAAACCGTGGGCACGACCCCCAGCACCATCGGGTATGCCGACCTCGCGGTCGCTCGCGAATACAATGGCGGCTACTTCTCAAAGAAGTGCACGACGGGGCACAAAGCCCCGGAATGCGGCGGCGAAAACAAAAAAGGAGAAGCCAACCACTTGTTCTGGGCTCTCGTCCAGAACAACCCTGAAAAAGCAGAATTCGCCGATCCATCCACCAACCGCGATATAGAAAAAAAGGCCAGCTCGAACTGCGGGAGCACGGTCTACATCGCGAAACTCGGTGAAAAAGTCCCGCCGGTGAGTACACTCGCCGACTGGTCGAAGGTCAAGGGCAGCAACACATCAAAGACCTATCCGATCTGCGGCCTGACGTACGACCTAGCACCACAGCTGTACTACCCGTACCTGAAACACTACGGCCTCACCGAAGCAGAATCGAAGGCGATCGCCACGTCGGCACACGACTATCTGCACTGGATGGTCAACGCCAAAACAGGCGGCGGTGGTCTGACGCTCAAAAACACTGACTACGCAAAAATCAGTGGCAAGGTCCAGAAAGAGGCCGAACTGGGCGCGGAGGAAATCGGCAACACGATACCGTAAGCACGCTTCGTAGCCGAGCATCCGCTTCGGCGGGTGTCTGTGAAGTAGTTGCAGGACGCGACATGATGTGAGATGACAATCGGGCCGCTCCAAGGATGGAGCGGCCCGATTGTGCTTTGTGGGTGAGATTTTGGCTGTGGAAACGGCTTACCGGACTGCCCGCTGCCCGATTAAGGTCCCCAAGCCTGTGAGCTCCGGGTTAACTCTGATGCGCTGGTAGAACGCGTGCCGCGGCCCGGGTGTCTTGACGGCTGCCCAGGCTGCCTCCACCAAGATGTGGCGTGCGGCTGAGGAGCCTGCTTTGAGATCCGCCAGTGACGCCGGGGTGCTCCCGGATTGGCGGACGCGCTCGCCGAGCCTGAGATAGCCGACGAGGTAGCTGGGGAACCGCCTGATGTCGTCGATCGCGGCCATCAGCGTCGCGGCCGTCGTACTGCCGACGCTGGGGATAGTCATCAGCCGCTTGATCTCCGGCGAGTCCAGTGCTGCAGTAGCGGCGTACCTGTTGACCGCGGCTATCTCCTCGGCGAGGGAGTCGACCTGATGTAGGTACGTATCAGCGGTTTGCTGCTCGTCGCTGGGCAGCTCGAGCCACGCGCGCCAAACAGGCTACTCGCGGGCGGCGGCCGGCAAGGTTTCGCACGAGCACCGCAGTGATCCGACCTTGACACTTGACATGGGTCCGGTCAGGTACGCTGGCGCACCCAGCAGCACGCCGCCTGGAATAGCTCTGCGAGCGTGCGCGTCGAAGCGGTCGCTCTCAGCCTTCGTGTGGCTGCTCCCCGCACTTTCATCGGGTTCGCGAGCCGCGACTGCGGCTAGGACTACCAACAGTCGATCGCGGAGGCCCGCAATCGAATCATCACGCAACAGTGCCCCAGGGCGTCTCGCCAGACCGTCAGCTGCAGGTGATACACAGTAGAGAGCGCTCTGAGAAGTGCAGCTCTAAAGGGGACTACCCACGGTGCCTGTTGGCGGGACAGGCAGCGAGGTCAAATGTGCCGCAGAGAACCCGCACGCGCTGCGGTCTCTTGTGCTGGGCCGTAACGCGAAGCATCCTGAGCGCCATGGTCGGTGGCCTGGCAGGCAGCAATTCCTAGGCTGGATGAACTGGTCTCCTGCGATCTCTGAGCTCGTCCATACCCGCCTGTGTGGGCATGCGGTTCCTCCTTGCGCTGAATCGCAAGCGCAACTTGCTCGGCCAGCTTGTTCTGGAAAGCCGCAACCGAGAAGCGTTCGGCGTTCTGCACGGCGCCGGAGGGATCGAAGTCGAGCTTGTCGATGTTCGTGATCGCATCTGCGAAGGAATCGACATCGTCGATTTTCGCGAGCCACCCGGTCTGTCCGTCGAGCACGGTCTCGAGCGCACCGCCGGCGGCGGCGGCGATGACCGGTCGCCCCGAAGCCTGCGCCTCCACCGTTGTGATGCCGAACTCCTCGATACTAGGCACTAGCACCGCGCGAGCGCTCGCGTAGAGCTCAGTGAGCTCCTCGTCGCTTGCCCGCCCGAGAAACTCAGCCTCTGGATAGCACTCCTTCAGTTCGGCGTAGTTGGGCCCGGAGCCGACGATCTGTATTGGTGCGCGCACGCGACGAGCCGCCTCGAGCGCAACACGAAGACGCTTGTGGCCCACCAACTCAGAGACGACCAGCAGCGAGTCACCGGGATTTCCTGGCTCGAAACGGTGAGTCTCAACCGGCGGGTGCACGACGGGCGCGTCACGTCCGTAAACACGCACGATACGCTGACGGCTGAGCTCGGAGATAGCGATGTAGGTGTCCACTCTGCTGCTGGCGGCCAGATCCCACTTGCGTATGCGGCCAAGCTGGTGGCGCAGTAGCGGACGCAGCGGGCGTGGAACCTCATGCAAGGCACAGCCCTCGTCGTACCAGGCATAACGAAAAGGCGTGTAGCAGTAACAGATATGCGCAGCACCGTCCGGGACGCGAACGCCGTGGGCAAAGGCGCTGCTGGAACTAATCACCGCGTCACAGTCCTCGAGTCTCATCCGTTCGATGGCGCTCGGGTAAAGAGGCAGCAGACGCCTGAAGTTCGCCTGCTTGGCCCGCAAACGCTGTAGAGCGGAGGTGGTAATCGTGCGTCCGGAAAAGCGCCCGGTCGTGCCCGGCTCGTCGTAGAGCAGGGTGTAGATCGGAGCCTCGTCATACAGATCCGCGATCGCCGCAAACGTGCGCTCGGCACCGCGCATCACCAGCAGATAGTCATGAGCCAGAGCGACCCTCCCTACAGAAGGCAAAGACCTGGTTGCAGGAGGTGAAGAATTTGTAACTTTCCTCAGCGAGGATGCAGAACCCGATGGTGCGTACTCGGCGACAGGAGAGTCGTTGTTTGAGTGCTCGGCTTGGGAAGGGACGGACGTGTAGGTCATCGTGTGCTCCTGTTGATCCGGGGACCGAGCAGTAGCGAAAATACCCCTTCGCCCAAGGAGGAAATGTGAACATGTTGAGGAGATATTTAGGTCGAGGAACCGCCTTCCGTTCAACGGGCCGCGCAGCCTGATCGGTCAAACACTGCAGTGAACGGCGAGGGAGCCCGGTGAGGCGACGCTAAGTGCGTTGTGATGGCCGGGCGTGGGGCGCTGAGCGCTTTGGGGGTGCTATTGCGCGCCCGCGAGCTGGGCGGCCCGCCTACGGCGCTAGTGCCCGGCGGATTCTTGCCGTTCGCGCTTCTTGTACGCGGCGACTTCCTGCGCTTCTTCTTCTGCAAACTGCTTGCGGGCCGCCTTTTCCGCCGCACTTTCACCTTCAGCCGCTTTGGATTTGCCCGCTTTCTTGTGTTGCGGTTTCGCTGCTTGGTGCTGGCTCGATTTGCTGGAGTGTTTCTTGTGCGAGTGGGCAGCGTGTTCTGCCGCCGCTTTTGCCTGCGCGCGTTCGAGTTCTTCCACCTTCCTCTTGATTTCAGCTTCTTCGAGCGCTTCGTTTTCCTTCAGTTGCGCCTTACGTCGCCTGGTGGCTTGGGCTTCGTAGGCTTCTCCTCTGGCGGTCGGAACTCCTGGAGTCGATTCGGCCGCTTGACCTGAGTGCTGTGAGGAGCCCGTGCCACAGCCGAGAATGCCGGCGCTCACCGCCAGCAGGAGGGCGAGAACGGCCGCGGCGCGCATGCCACGAGCCGCTCGTGCCCAACTTTTGTGTTTGTGCCGGTCGATCATTGACCGGTGCCTTGCTGGGCAGTGCCGGCCGCCGGTTCGGTGGATGTGCTCGCTACGTTTGATTCGGCGGTGGCCGTTCCTTTTGCGGTCCGCTCGGCCTTGGCCAGCTCTTCTCGCTGTTTTTTGATCAAGGCCCTCGCGGCTCTTTCGGACGCCTTGATGTTGGCTTCTGCCGTGGCTTCCATCTGCTTGGCCTTGGCTGCCGCCGTTCGTTCTCGCTTCTTTGCCCTGGCCTTCGCTGTGGCTTCTATCCGCTTGGCCTTGGCTTCGGTGGAGGCTGCGCCTTCTTCGCTCTCAGACGCTTCCACCTCGGCGAGCACTTCGCGCGCTTTCGTTGCTTCCGCCGCTTCTTCGCGCCTGGCTTCCGCCGCTTCTTCGCTGCGGTTAGTGCGTTCGATTGCAGCGGCCGACGCCGGTGGGTCTTCATGGACGGCGGTGCTTCCACAACCGCTCAGCACAGGCACGCCGACCACAACAAGAAGGCAAGGAAGAATAGTGTGCCCTCTCATAGCTCGATCACCGCGTACGGCATGCAGGCGCCGCGGTCGCCTTGTTTGGAACCGGAGGGCGCATCGTCGGCAAGGTAGCAGTCCACCTGCCAGCGCTCAAGCAACCTTGGCCGTACAAGGAGCACTCACGCCGGGATCCTCGAGCAATTGCTCAAGCGCTTGGGAGATCCGCTCGCACACGACCTCGGTCGCGAATAGCTCCCGGGCTTGCGCGCGTGCAAGCGAGCGCATCTCCGTGGGATCGTGTCTCAGTCGCTCTATCATCTCGGTGATCGCGTTTGCCATGCCCGGGACGTCGCTGGGACGCATCTCGCTCAGCACCGAGCGATCCACGCCCTCGGCGGCACCGACCTCGCTGGTTGCCACGACCGGGACGCCGGCGGCCAGGGCCTCACCAACCGTCAGGCCGAAGGGCTCATACTTGCTCGCCTGTAGCAGCAGGTCGCTGTCCTGGAGCAGACGGGCGACCTCGCTCGCCGAGGCCGACCCCAGGTACTCGGCATTCTCTCCCGGCAAGTCGTCGAGCAGCTTAGTGTAATCAGACCAGAGGCTCGGTCCACCGACGACACGCAAGCGAATGTCGATCCCGCGCTGGAGCAGAACTTTGGTCACCGCGACCACATCCTCGATGCCCTTGCGCGCCGAGATACGCCCCAGCACCAACACCACCGGGGGCTCCCCGATCCTGCCGTCGGCCGCCGGGAACCTGTCGGCGCACACCGGGTTTGGCACAACCACCGTCCTGGCGGCGGGAAATCGGTAGTCACGCACCAGATGGTCGCGAAACACGCTTGAGATACAGATCAGTAAGGAGGCCCGCCTGATCGCGCGTCGCTGCACAAGCGACCGCAGGAACATGAGCACTACGACCGCCGCGAACACGTAGGGAGGTTGGCATCGAAGCGCTAGCCGGCGCTCGGCGATCAGCCACCGTAGCTCTCCGGCGATGTGCGTCTCGGGGTGAATCACCAGCGGCACCGAGCGCGCGAGGGCTCTCGGCACGGCCGGTGTCTCGATGCTGGAGAACTGGTAGATCAGATCGTAGGGCTGGCGGTGGTGCCTACGCGCGATCTCGCGGCGCAGCCGCAGCGACGCGACACTCCGAGCGAGCGCGCCGCTAGCGAACGCAGCGACCCTGCCGCGGCTATACCAGCGATTCCACTGCCAGCGACTGGTACCCCATATAAAGGTGACATTCTCGCCGAAGGCGAGATTGCCCGCCCCGAACTCGATTCCTTCGCTGCCAGCGATTTGGACTGTGCTCTGTCCCTCGGCCGCCGGCAGAAAGCAATCGATTTGGTGACCGCGTTGCGCGAGGCCTCCCAAGAGCTCCGCCGCGACTCCCCTAACTCCCGAGTAGCCGCCAGGCGCCGGCCCAAGCCACGCTATGCGCAAGGGTTTGGCGGGCACGGTGATCGTACGGTATCGAATTGCCGTCTCGCCAATGGCTTGGCTGTAACTATTCTGTGAGCGTCCCATGCGAGCCAGAGTTCAGTGTGGGGTTTGCTAGGCTGCCGTCGATGCGGGGTTCGATAGATGCCCGGGCTTCCAGCGACATCTGAGCCTGCCGCGCCGCCGGTGCAAAGCGGCCGCGCGCCGGGCCAACGGCCTCGAGTCATCTATGTGATGGGGGCTGGCCGAAGCGGAAGTACGGTGCTCGGGATCACGCTCGGGAATTGCACAAATATCTTTTATGCCGGCGAGCTCGACAACTGGCTGGTGAGATCGGGTGTTCCGCAACTCGAAGACACCGAGCGGATACGCTTCTGGGAGCAGGTGCAGGAGCAGCTCGAGGACGCACGCGGCGCCGCCGAGCTGTTCGGCAGAAACGCCCAGCGCTCGATCGAGCGGTCGCTTTCACTGTTCCGTGTTCACAAGTGGTTAACGAGGTATCGCCTGTGTAAGCGATACAGGGCGGTCTCTGAGGATCTCTTCCGGGCGCTGAGCCGTGCGGCCGGCGTCACGCACATCGCCGATACCTCGCACTATCCACTGCGTGCCATGGAGCTGCAGCGGATCGATGGGATCGATCTCTACCTGGTGTTTCTGGTCCGCTCCCCGGAGAGTGTCGTGTCGTCCTTCAATCGTCACGACGTGGAGGAGTTTACGAAGTCCACGCTACACACAAACGTCTACCTGTGGCTGACGCACATGCTGTCGATCTTCGTTTTCCTTAAGCACCGTCGAGATAGGCGTCTGCTGGTGCACTACGAGGACTTCGTCGCCGACCCCGAGAGGGTGATCCGCCAGATCCTCGACTGCTGCGACTCGCCCGCGGAGCCCCCTAATTTCAACGCTCTGCAAGTGGGGCTTCCTTTGCAGGGCAACCGTGTCTCCAGGTCACAGACCCTAAGCCTGAAACGTGGCGAGGGGTCTCGGCCACAGCCATCGCCACTGACGACACTGCTGCAGGCGCCTTTGACGGTTGCGCTCGAGCGGCTGCGACCAGCGACGAGTAGCTCCCGCGCACGGCGGTGAGGAGCACTCGAGCGTTCCTCTGCTACTGATCCGCCGGCTTGACGGCGCACAGCGCCAGGCTGAGATATGGATAGCGAAGCAGTCGGCTGAGCGGCGCGTCGAGCACCACCAGCCCGCGCAGCGGCAGCACGATTACCCACGCTCCGAACAGCCCGACCCGCTCGCTAAGCCGCCTCATCAGATCGGTCAGCTTCTGTGAGACCACGCCGCTGACGAAACCCTCTTCCTTTACCTCCAAGCCGGCCTCGGTGGCGATCTGCCGCAGCCGCTCGCGCGAATAGCCATAGCGAACGTGCGAGCCGTCCTCCACTGGGCTGGGCTGCAGCTCCTCCGTGTACAGCGGCCGGTGACGATCGAAAGGAGTGCTCAAGAGGATCCTCCCCCCCGGATTGAGCATTGCGGCCAGCGATTTGACCAGCCCCTCGTCGTCGCCCACGTGCTCGATCGTCTCCAGGCAGACGATCTGGTCGAAGGTGCTCAGGGCATTGCGGTGGGCATCCAGCTCGCGCAAGTCGATCACGCGAAAATCGATGCCCGCCACGCCGAGGATGTTGGCCCGCCCGCGGGCGCTTGACTGCTCGTCCTGCGAGAAGGAAGCAGCCACCACCTGATTGCCGACGCTGGCGGCAAAGATGCTAAACGCACCATTGCCAGAGCCGGCGTCGAAGGTGCGCAGACTCCCTCGCCGCAAGCGGCTCCGCAGCCACAGCCACCGATCGAGAACACAAGGGTCGCCGGTTACGAGCAGAAGCCTCCACCCGAAAACCCGCAGCATGATGTTGAGCATGGCGCGAGACTATCCAACTACTTGTCCACATATTTTCACACGCCGCCTTTTGGGTTAGCGGCCTTACCGTACAATCGCCGGCCGTGAGCGAGCAGCACATCGACGGCGAGCGAACCGGCCGCACGATCGATGTCAGTGAGATTCCGTGCGCCTACTCGTGACAGTCCCATGGAGTGAGCGCTTCGGCGGGGCCGAGGCGATGTTGCAGGCGGTGCTCGACGGCGCACGCGAGGAAGGGCACGAGCTAGAGCTCGTGTTCGTCGAGCCCGGGACGTGGTCCCAGGAGCTCAAAACGGCCGGCTTTCGTGTGGACATCGTGCAGGTCGGCCGTCTGCGCGAAGCTCACCGCTGGGCGCTGACGGTCCTGCGCTTGGCTCGAATGATGCGCTCACGCCAGCCGGATCTGATCATCAACTGGGCCGCTAAGACCCACTTCTACGGTGCCACGGCGGCTGTTCTGGCGGGCATGTCCGATCGTGTGGTGCTGTGGCAACACGCGATTCCCACCAACGCCTGGATCGACAAGGTCGCCACCCTGTTTCCCGCGGCGGCGATTGGCTGCTATTGCACCGAGGCCGCTGAGGTCCAGTCCAGGATGTTCCCGACGCGCCCCGTGTTCGTTGTCGCTCCGGGGACCGCGGTGCCGGACGCGGTCGCTCGCTCAGACTGCGAGCCGCAGACGGCACCGGCTCCGTCGCATGAGGATGTCCCGGTCGTCGGCCTCGTCGGGCGTCTGCAGCCATGGAAGGGCCAGGATCGACTGCTACAAGCTCAGGCACTGCTGCGAGACCGCGGACAGCCGATACGTACGCTCATCGTCGGCGGCGATGCCTACGGACTCTCCCCCGACTACGCCGAGTCGCTGCCGCCGCTCATCAGCCGACTGGGCCTGGACGGCGCCGTCACGATGACCGGACAGGTCTCCGACGCAGGACCGTACATCGAACAGATGGACATCCTGGTCAACGCCTCCGATCCAGAGCCGTTCGGGATCGTCCTGCTGGAGGGCATGGCAAGGGGAGTACCGGTGGTCGCGGTCGATTCCGGCGGCCCCGCGGAGTTCATCCAGCATGGGCATACCGGCATGCTCGCCCGCTCGGGCGAGCCCGACGCGCTCGCCGAGGCGCTTGAGCCCTTGCTGGCCTCGCGCGAGTTGCGCCGCGACCTCGGTAGGGCCGGCTACGAGACCTTCCAACGGGAATTCACCGACGCGGCCATGCGCAAACGATTTTTTGCGGCCCTCGAACGTGTTCGGGGGGAGACCCAGGACTCGTCGGCGTGCGAGGTGACGATAGTCGCACACGACGTCGGCTCGATCGGCGGAATGGAGCGCGTGCTGGCCGAGCTTGCGCTCGGGCTTCGCGCTCTCGGCCACCAAGTCACGGTGATAGCTCGCACCTGCGAGCTGCCAGCCGGTTCAGGTGTGAGGTTTCACCGCGTATGGGGTCCGCGTCGCCCCGTTCTGGTCGCGCATCCGTGGTTCATGCTCGCCGGCTCGCTGGCCCTCGCCCGCTGGCGGCGGGGCGTGGTACACACGACGGGCCCGATCGTTCTTGGCCACGTGGACGTGGTTGGGGTGCACTACTGCCATCAGGTCGGGCCCGCCGCACCAAGTCGCCTCACCCCGCTCTACCGTCTGCACTCACGATTGGTCCGGCTCCTGTTCCGGGCTGCCGAACGCCTGTGTTATCGCGCGAGTAAAACGGCCACGTTCGTGTCTGTATCGGAGGGTGTCGCCGAGGAGCTACGCGAGCACTTTCGCTACCTGGACGGCCGCGTCATGGCGATCCAGAACGGCGTTGACACCGATGCCTTCGCGCCCGGGTTGCATGCACCACAGGCGCAAGCCCTGCGAGAGCGGCTGGGGATCGAGCAGGATCGCTCAGTCGCGCTGTTCGTCGGCGGGGAGTGGGATCGCAAGGGTCTGGAGCCCGCGATCCGCGCGCTCGCCTCGGCACCCGAATGGGACTTCGTGGTGGCCGGCAGAGGCGAGGAGGAGCGCTACCAGGGGCTCGCGAACTCGATCGGCGTGGGCGACGCAGTGCACTGGCTGGGGGTTTTCGCCGATGTCGCCGTTCTGTACGAGCTCGCCGATGCGCTCGTGTTTCCCTCCAGCTACGAGGCGTTTCCGCTGGTGGCGCTCGAGGCTGCGGCGAGCGGTCTGCCAATCCTCGCGACCCCGATCAACGGCATTCGTGAGCTCGTCAACGACGGCATCGAGGGCTTTCTGATCGACCGAGACCCCGACACGATCGCCGAGCGCCTACGTCTGCTGGCAGCCGATCCGGCACTGAGTGAGCGTATGGGCCGTGCGGCTCGGCAGGCGGGCCTCCGATTCAGCTGGCGGCGAACCGTGGCTAGGCACCATGAGCTGTATCAGCATCAGGCGGACAAGCGCGGGTGATCAGACCCTCGAGGGGATCGGTGGCTCCGGGCACCGAAAACAACCGCTCGACGGCTTGCCGGCCCGTGTCCGCCAGCTCCCGACGCAGTCCGGGCTCGGCGCGCAGCCTGGCCAGCTGGAGGGCGAGCTCCTTGCTGTTTCCCTCGGGGAAAACCAGCCCTCCGCCGGTCAGGTCGATCAGCCATGGGATCTCGCCCGAGTCTGAGCCCACCACCGGCACCCCGCACCACAACGCCTCCACGATCACCCGACCGAACTGCTCCTTCCAGGTGGGGGTCGTATGCGAGGGCAGCGCGAGCACATCCAGCTGCGCGTAGCCGCCGGCCATCTCGTCGTGCGCCAGCCCATCGAGTACGCGCACCCGCGAACCCGGAATCTGCTGACCCTCGAGTTGCGGGCGCAGATCCCCGTTGCCGATCAGCACCAGCTCGACCGGGGCGGGGAGGATCCGCACAGCCGCCAGCAGGTCGAACAGCCCCTTGCTCTCCACCAGCCGGCCGGCGTAACCAACCGTGAACGGACGCTCCGGGACCGGCCCGCCGACGGCTACAGAGGACTCCCAAGCCGGCACGGCGTGCGGAGCGAAATCGACCTCGCCGGCCGCGCCCCAGGCATGCGCAAGCTGGGCCGCGCTGTGCGAACGGGCGGCCACGAAAGCAGCGTTGCGCAGCACCCACGCTCGCAGCCAGCGTACCGGGAGCGGCAGGTCGCGGTCGATGTTCTCGGCGCATTGCACCCCGAAGGGGACATCTGCCCGGCTGAGGGCAAAGCCCCACTGGGCTGCTGCCAGCGAGTACGACTCGGCCTCCACGAAGGCGACGTCGGGACGTACGCGAGCGCACAGAGCGCGGCAATTAGTTAGATAGACGTGGCGCTGTGGGCGCCCGGCCAGAAGCACACGAGTTGGGAGCAGCGTGTCCTCAAGCCCGGCGAGCGCCGCTGGCCTGATCGCCGCTCGCGAATACTCGTGCCGCCAGCGGCTTGGCAGGACAATCGTGACTCGCCAGCCGCGCCGCACGAGTTCCCGGTATACCTCTTGGTTGACGTTCACGACCGCCGGGTGGCTGATCACCAGCAGATCCCGCCGCTCGCGCGGCGCGCTGGCGGCGGAACGATCGCTACTGTGGCTCAAAGTGGGTGGGCACGGGACAGCTGCGGCGGTCGAGGCGCGCACCGGCGCATCGTTACACAAAGTCCGTTCCCGGCAAGTGAAGCACGCGCGAGGACCATGAGCTTTCAGGTGAAACAGTCGAGGTGAATCGAGTTCGCAGAATGGCGCCGAGGAGCGCTACCGTTTACACAAGCTTTACATCCATTCGTCGCCGATGCTTGATGCTTGGACTCTCTGAAGACCACGGTGACGCGCGATCTGGCGCTACCGTTCGCCTCTGCATGGATGGAGCCAGTCGATGAACGAGACCACCGACGCCACCGTCGTCCTGACTCCGCTGTGGCGGTACAAGTGGCTGATCCTCGCCGTTGCGCTGCTGGTCGGAGTCGGTAGTTACTTCTACTACAGGCGCCAGCCGTCGGTGTTCTCCGCCGTCACCGAGGTCTACCTCGGCAACGGCGCCGAAGAACAGGCGCAGGTCAGTGCGGGTTCCGCCGGCAAGCGGGCGAGCGCTCCCAGCCCGACCACCCAGGCCGCGCTCATCAATTCGAGCATCATCAAGGAAGCGGTCCACAATCGGCTGACACGGCAGCGGCGGACCGCCGAGGTGCGGACAGCGCTGAAGAGCAAAGTCAAGGCGAAGGGAAACGAAAAAAGCGAATTCATCACCATCGAAGGGGAAGCGCACAGCGCCAAGGGGGTGGCGTTGGCCGTCAACACCACAGCGCAGACCTACATCCAGCGCGAGAACTCCCACTACCACACCCAGATCGAAATGGCGATCGCACTCGCCCGCAGGCAACTGCGCCAGATCGAAGCGGGGCAGATCAAGTCGCTGATCGCGGCAGCCTCAAAAACGAACAGCACGACCAAGAGCTCCTCGGGGGCGGCGGCCGCGATCAGCGCAGCGACGCTGAGCAGCAAGATCAACCAGCTGGAATCAGATCTGGGGGTCGATCAAGTTACGCAGGTCGATCCGGCCAAGCCCAGAGAGTCGGTGCTGGTCTCGCCGCACCCGCGCAGCAACGCCGTGTTCGGGTTCGCGATCGGCCTGTTGCTGGCATCCTTCGGGGCGTATGCGCTCGGTCGGCTCGATCGGCGACTGCGCTCGCTGGTGGCGATCGAAGAGGCCTTCCAGACACAGGTGCTCGCCGCGCTGCGCGCCGTCCGGCATCCGCTGATCACCGTCTCTGGGCGCCCGGAGCCAGCCTATGTGCTGCGTGAGGCGTTGTGGCGGCTGCAGACCACGCTGCGCCTTGGCGCCGCCACCACCGAGATCAGCGGCGAACAGAACGGGCATAGGCAGCGTCCTCGCACGATCCTCTGCCTGAGCGCTGAACCCGGCGACGGCACGTTGACACTCGTTGCGGCGCTCGCGCTGGCGTGTGGGGAGGCCGGCGAGCGCGTGGCGGTCGTCGAGGCGAACTTCCGCAAGCCCGTCCAGAGCAAGTTGCTGGGATTGACGGGCTCTTATGGGCTCGCCGACGTACTCACCGGGGCGGTCGGCCTCGAGGAGGCGATGGAGACGGTCAGACTCGCGCACCCGGAGGTGGGCTTGCCCTCCTCTTCGTCTGTCTCCGCCGGTGGCACCGCCACGGTTCTTGCCGCGCCCGGCTCTGTATCGGTGCTCGTCGGCGGCATCAAGATCGCCAATCCGCCTTCTCTCATCGGTCACCCCGCAACCACGGAACTCATCCGCGGCCTCGCGGACGAGTACGACCTCGTGCTGCTCGACGCACCCTCGCCGCTGCAGGTGAGTGACATCATTCCTCTGCTGGCGGTGGTCAACGGGATCTTGTTCGTCGCTCGGGTGGGCCACACGCGTCAGGCCTCGGTCGAACGACTGCTAGCGCTGTTGGCGCACACCCCCAGCGCGCCGGTTCTCGGCATCGCGGCCAACGGAGTATCGACGGCGGACATCCGTAAATACGGCATCCACTCCGGCGCTGGCCGCGGCTTGCGCTACAGCCTCATCGGCCGATGAGCAGCCTCTATCCGTATCAGGCTACGCGTCCAGACGCGCGGCCGATCTTGCTCGGCGGGCTCGTGCCGCTCGCGCTCGCGCTTGCGATCAGCCTTGAGACCCCGGACCCGACCCTCGCAAGCGTTGCCGTCGTCGTCGGGTTGACACTCGGCCTGGTGGCCGTGATAGCGCTCATGTTCAGTGCTCGCTACACCCTGACGCTCACCCTGCTGGCGCTATATCTGGGGTTGCTGGACGGTCCGATCAAGCTCGAGGCGACTAGTCATCAGATCGCCTCGAGCCTCCGTGACGTGCTAATCGGCGCGGTCGTGCTCGGCATGCTGATGCGCCTCGGCGCCCGCGGTGAAAAGGTCGCGCTGCCGCCGCTGTCAGGATGGGTGCTGGCGTTCGTGGCGGTCGTCCTGGCTGAGGCACTGAACCCCTACACCGGCAGCATCCTGAAGAGCCTGGGAGGCTATCGGCAGGAGCTCGAGTGGGTCCCCTTCTTTTTCTTCGGATACCTGATCATGCGCGAGAAGCAGCGCTTCCACCAGCTCTTCGTGCTGCTCGGCGTGATTGCGCTCGCCAACGGTGTGGTCGGCGCGTACCAGTCGCGGATCAGCCCGGGTCAGCTCGCCAGCTGGGGGCCCGGTTACAACGAACTCGTCAAGGGCGGCACCGGCAACGGAATCACCGCGCGCACCTACAGAAGCGAAGGCGAAACGCACGCGCGTCCACCGGCGCTCGGCTCGGACTCCGGGTTCGGGGGCGGCGTCGGCGTGCTCGCGCTGCCCGGGCTGATGGCGCTGCTCGCGGCCGGACGTGTGCGACGACGATGGCCCGTGCTCTTGTGCTGCGTAGGGGCGCTCGCGGGAATCGCGACCTCCGCCTCGCGCACCTCGACCGTCGTGGCGGTACTCGTCCTGGTGGGCTTCGCCCTGCTCTCGCTGCTGGCCGGGCTGCGCGTCGGCCGCCCACTCGCAGGACTCGTAGCCATCGCGCTAATCGCTCTGGGCGTAGGCACGGTGCTCATTGAAATCGACGGCAGCAGCGTCTTCGCCCGTCAGGAAACACTCACGAGCGTGCAGCGCGCACAGGAAACCGGCGGTGCGGGCAAGGAAAGGAGTCTGTCCGCGATCCCCTCCGACCTGATCCACGCCCCCTTCGGCTTCGGCTTGGGGACCGCTGGCTCCGCGTCCGGCTTCGGCGGGCACCAGCGCCTTGAAATAGAAGGCAAGAAGGTAGAAGGAGGAGGGGCATACAATCTCCTGGCCAAGGAACTGGGACTGCCCGGCCTGCTCCTCTGGCTGGGGCTGACGGCGAGCACGATCCTACTCGCCCTACCGCGGCTGAGACGTGTGCGCGACGTCGAGCTGCGCACCTATCTGGTAGCGACCCTCACCGCCTTCATCGCTCTCGCCTGCGAGGGGTTCTCCGCGCCCACCCTGGCCGTCACGATCGGAACGTTCCTGTGGTTCGCCCCCGGTGTGATCGCCTACTGGTTCGCCGGCCCCGGGTGGACGGCTATCTCCGGCCGCGCCCGGGACGTGGCGAACACGATTACCACCAACGTCCCGACCACCGCGACGAGCAGATGAGCGACCGTCTACCCGACCGCCACGACGCATCCTCGGGCTCCTCGACGATGTCGCGATTGAACATGCTACTCGGCGATCGCCGCGGCACGGTTGTGGCGCTCGCGCTCAGCTCGCTCGTCGCCGGGTTCGCGGAAGCCGGATCGCTGGCACTCATCGCTGAGATCGCTGCCCAACTCGTTGGCGGGCACCAGAAAGCTCAGCTACACGCCGGCATCTTCAACCTGAAAACCGGACTCGGGACTCTGATCGCGATCGCTCTCGTGCTCGCCGTGGTGCGTCTGGTTCTGCAGATACCGATCTCGATCCTCCCAGCGCGTATCGCCGCGGATGTGCAGGCTCGACTGCGCACAAGCCTATTCCACGCCTTTACCGGCGCCTCCTGGGAGGTCCAGTCCCGTGACCGTGAAGGTCAGCTGCAGGACACCATGACCACCCAGACGATGCAGGCCACCGGAGGCGCGCTGGGGGCCACCAGCTTGATCGTCAACTCGCTGACGTTTGTCGCATTGATCATCACCGCGTTTCTGCTGAACCCGCTAGCAGCGGCGGCCATCTTGCTCGCGGGGGTCATCACGTTCGTGGTGCTGCGCCCGCTCAAGGGGATCGGCGTCCGCCAGGCGCGTGCGCTGTCCAAAGCCCAGATGCAGTATGCGAGCGGAATCAACGAGGCGATTCGACTCGCCGAGGAGACACAGGTGTTCGGCACGGCGGACGCCCAGCGCCGATGGATCGACGTTCTGGTCTCGGAAGCCCGGGGTCTTTTCTTTTACACCCAAATGCTCACAAAACTGGTTCCCAATCTGTTCCAGAGTCTGGTGATGATCCTGCTCGTAGGAGGATTGGAGATAGTGCACGCGGCCGGCGTCCACCGCACGGCCGCGCTCGGGGCGATCGTCCTGTTGCTCGTTCGCTCGGCGCGCAGCGGTCAGCAGGGACTGGCCACCTATCAGGGTCTAGCCCAAACGCTGCCGTTCATCGAACTCACACAAGAGACCGCCCGGCGCTACAGCGAGAGCAGCCCACCCGCAGGGGCGGTGCCGCTACCGGCGGTCCAAACGCTCGCCTTCGAGGAGGTCTCTTACGCCTACCGGTCTGGTCGGCCCGTGCTGTCTGGGATCAGCTTCCAGGTGCAGCGCAGCGAGGTGGTCGGCATCATCGGACCCACAGGCGCGGGCAAGTCCACGCTGATCCAGATCCTGTTGCAGCTGCGTCGCGCCCAGCAGGGCAGGTACCTGATCAACGGCATTCCAGCCGATCAGTTCGCGCGTCGCGAGTGGTGCACGCGGGTCGTTTATGTGCCCCAGGAGCCGCGCCTGTTGCACGCCACGGTAGCCGCGAACATCCGCTTCGAACGCGAGCTCGATGACGAGGCTGTAGAACAGGCCGCCCGGTTGGCGCACATTCACGAGGAGATCATGCAGTGGCCGCAGGGTTATGACACGTTGGTCGGTCCACGCGCGGATGCGGTCTCGGGCGGTCAGAAGCAGCGGCTGTGTCTCGCTCGGGCGTTGGTCGCCAAACCTGAGGTGCTGGTGCTCGACGAGCCCACCAGCGCGCTCGATCCAAACTCGGAGGCACTGATCCAGGAGTCGTTGAAGGCACTCAAGCACGAACTGACGCTGTTCATCATCGCCCACCGCATGTCCACACTCGACATCTGCGATCGGGTGATGGTCATCCAAGACGGCCAGCTGATGGCGTTTGACACGATCGCCTCGCTGCAGCAGCACAACTCCTACTATCGCCAGGCGTCCGCGTTCGCCACCCGGGCCTCCGTCGGAGCGCTGCCGTGAGAGCGCGGGCGAGCCCGGGCGCCAATGCCGGGGCCCCCGGGCAGGTAGGCGTTCGCCGGGCATCGGATGGCCTGGCCACCGAGTTCGTTGGAGAGGGCACTGCCTTGGCATCGCTCCGAAGAGCACCTGAGTTCTTCATCGTCGGCCAGCCCAAGTGCGGCACCACGGCGCTGTACGAGATGCTCAAGAGCCACCCGCAGATCTTCATGCCCGACTGCAAGGAGCCCTGGTTCTTCGCGCCCGAGCTTCACGAGCGCACCCCGCCGCGACCCGAAGGAACGCCCGAGACGCTCGAGGAATATCTGGCGCTATTCAAGCCGGCAGCTCCTGAGCAGTGCGCCGGCGAGGCGAGCTCCCTGTACCTGTGGAGCCGCTCGGCCGCGAGCCGGATCGCAGAGGTGCAGCCGGCCGCGCGCATCATTGCGATTCTGCGCGAGCCCGCCAGCTTCCTGCGGTCGCTGCACCTTCAGTTCCTGCAGACCTACGTCGAGACCGAGAGCGACCTCGGGCGGGCACTCGAGCTGGAGGCCGAGCGTCGGCGGGGCAGGTCTATACCACGCCGTACCTACTGGCCGCAGGCGCTGCTGTACTCCGACCACGTCCGCTACGTCGAGCAGCTGCGCCGCTACCACGAGGTGTTCTCACCGGAGCGGATCCTGGTGCTGATCTACGACGATTTCAGAAGAGACAACGAAGCGACCGTGCGACGGGTGCTGCGCTTCCTCGAGGTCAACGCCGACGTACCGATCGCACCCAGCCAAGCCAACCCGACGGTCCAGGCCCGCTCGCAACGACTGCACGAGCTGGTGCACGCCGTCGGGGTGGGAACGGGCCCCGTCTCACGGCTAGTGAAGGTGCCAATCAAGGCGCTGACGCCCGGGCGCCTGCGGCGCAGGATCTACTACGCGACACAGCAACGGATGGTGTTCGCCACCCCGCGCCCACCCGACGAGCGCCTGATGGGAGAGCTGCGCAGCCGCTTCAAGAACGAGGTCATCGCGCTCGCCCAGTACCTCGACCGCGATCTCGTGAGCATGTGGGGCTATGACCGCGTCAGCTGAGTCGAGCGCTCTGCCCACGGCGACCGCGCCGGGGGCGGGCAAACCGCTTCACATCGCCTGGGTTGGGTTCGCGCCCGCGGAGGAAACCGGAGGTGTCCCCGGCATCGCGACCGACCTGCTGTACGGGCTGGCGAAGCTGGGTCACCGGATTGACTGCTTCTTTCCCTCGCACGAGCACGCGTTGCCGCCGCTGATCACTGGCGTGCCGAACATCACATTCGTCTGGGGGATGAGCGCATGGCAGTGGAACCAGTGGTACAGCCGCACACGGATCACGGCGTTCGCCAGCTCGCTGATCGCTCGCAGCCTCGCCTCCCTGCGTCTGCGCGGCGAGGTCACACGCCGGCACCGCAAGGATCCCTACGACCTCTTCTACCAGTTCTCCAACGTAGAAAACCTCGCCATGCCGCGCAGCCTCAAGCGCACCGTGCCGCTCGTCGTGCACCCGGGTCAGAGCAGCGCCGACGCGCTCAAGTTCCTAGTCAAGGAGCGGCGCCTGCAATTGCGCTGCCGACCTGCGTACGCGGTCGCTGCCGCCGCCGTCCTGCTGTGGCTGCGGATGCGTGTGCAGCGCAAAAGCGTCCGCAGCGCCAGGTTGGTGATCTGCATCAGCGAGGTGTTCCGCGACCACCTCATCCGTGATTACGGTCTCGCGCGCGAGACCTCAGTCGTGGTCCCCAACCCGGTGCGACTGGAGCGCTTCGAAGGCATCGACCTGGAGCGGCCGCCGGCGAGCCCGCCCCGGATCATCGTGCTCGGCCGGATCGCGACCGGAAAGGGCACCGAGGACGTCGTAGCGCTCGCGAAGCTGTTGCGCGAACGAAACATCGAGGCGCGGATCCGGCTGGTAGGTGGCACGAGCGTGTGGTCGAACTACACCAAGCTGCTCGAGGATCTGCCCACCGAGACCGCCGAATACGCTGGTTTTGTCCCCGGATCCGAGGTGCCCGGTGAGCTCGCCCGCAGCGACGTACTGCTGCAGGCCAGCAAGTACGAGGCGTTCGCCCTGACCGTCGCCGAGGCGCTCGCCGCCGGCGTGCCGGTCGTCGCAACCACTGAGGTCGGTGCGATCGAGCAGGTCAACCGTGCACTCGCTGCGGCGGTCCCCCCGGGAGACGTCGAGGGCATGTTTGCCGCGATCCGCGAGACGCTCGTGCGTCTCGAGGCAGATCCCAAACAGCTGCGGTCCGCTGCGCACGCCGAGGCGGAGCGCCTATTCGCGCCCGAGCGTGTGTGCGAAGGGGTGTCGGCGTCGCTTGAACGACTCGTCGAGGGCGCCAGACACGAGCTGCTCGCTGTCAGCTGATCACCCGTCAACCATGTTGAGGAACCAGGCTCAGACTCCCGTCCCGCCCGCACCGGGAACCAGCAGACCGCAGGTTGTGTACGTGATGGGGGCCGGCCGCAGCGGCAGCACGATTCTGGGTATCACGCTCGGCAACTGCTCGGAGATCTTCTTCGCAGGCGAGCTCGCACGGTGGCATCGCAGAGCCGGCAGGCCGCTGCCCGGCGCGAGCACCGAGGACCGGGAGCGGTTCTGGCAGGAGGTGCGCGGCGACCCCGCGGTCGGCGGCGATTCGCTTGGCCCAGAGGTCGCGGTGCTGCAGCGCTCCTCGGCGGCGTTCCGCCCGGACCGCTGGCTGATGCAACGCCGGCTGCGCAGGCGCTACCGCCGCAGCTGCGAAGCGCTCTTCCATGCGATCGCACGCGCCGCCGGGGCGAGGTACATCGTTGACACCTCGCACTTCCCGCGGCGCGCCCGCGACCTGCAGGCGCTCGGCGGGATCGATCTATATCTCGTGCTTCTCGTCCGCGATCCGCAGCACGTGGTCGCCTCCTACGCGCGCAAGGACGTTCGCCAGGGACCGCGGTTCGGCACGCTCGCGACCAACGCGTACCTGTGGCTGACCCACCTGTTGGCGGTAGTGGTCTTTCTCCGTCATCCCCGCCAGCGGCGGCTGCTGGTGCGTCACGAGGAGTTCCTCGCGGACCCCGAACGGGTGTTGCGCGCGATTCTCGACTGCATCGGCTCCACAGCAAGGGTCCCGGACCTAAACGCGCTGCGGACCGGGCCGGCGTTCCTCGGCAATCGCCTCGTCAACACCGAGGTGGTCGCACTCAACGCGGGGCCCAGCCAGGAGACCAGGGCATCTCCCTCGCGTCTCACCGCTTTCTTGCAGTTGCCATGGAAGGCCGTTCTCTCCCGGCTGGGCCCGGTGGCGAGGAACGGGAGCGTGATCGGGCGATGAGTGACCTCACCGCCCCAGGGCGCGTCACGCACGCGCACGGTATGCAGACGGGAGTGGTGCCCGATTTCTTCATCGTCGGCCACCCCAAGTGCGGGACCACGGCCCTTTATCAGATGCTGAGGTCCCATCCCCAGATCTTCATGCCCGAACTCAAGGAGACGCGGTTCTTCGCGGCCGAGCTGCACCCCCGCTCAGAGCACCTGGAGACCCATCCACACACCCTCGAGCAGTATCTGTCGCTGTTTGCGCCTGCGCGCAGCGGACAATGCGCCGGCGAGGCTTCGCCCTCCTATCTGCGCTCCGAGCACGCGGCGGCGCGGATAGCGCAGCTGGCGCCCGAAGCCCGCGTCATTGCGATCCTGCGCGAGCCCGCCAGCTTCCTGCATTCGCTGCACATGGAGCTCATGCGCGACCACGTCGAGACCGAGACAGACCTGCGCCGGGCGCTTGCGCTGCAGTCCTTGCGCGAACGCAAGCGCGACCGATACCCAGGGCTGATCTACGCCGACTACGTACGCTACGTAGAGCAGCTGCGCCGTTATGACGCCGTCTTCGCGCCCGAGCAGATACTGGTGCTGATCTATGACGACTTCCGCGCCGACAACGAGGCGATGGTGTGTCGAGTGCTCAGATTCCTGGAAGTTGATGACACGGCGCCGGTCCAGACGGTCGAGGCAAATCCCAGTGTCCGTGTGCGGTCGGTGGGCATGTACGGGCGGGTGCGCTCCCTGTACCTGGGGCAGGGGCCCGCGGCGCGCGTCCTCAAGCCCGCACTCAAGGCACTCAGCACCCAGCGGTTGAGGCACCGGGCGCTTGCGCTGCTGCGCCAACGCGTGCTCTACGCCCAGCCTCGCCCGCCGGACGAACGGCTGCTGCTGGAGTTGCGCCAGCGGTTCAAGGGCGAGGTCGTGGCGCTGAGCGAATACATGAACCGTGACCTCGTGACGCTCTGGGGCTATGACCAGCTCTGAGCAGATCACGCCAGCCACCGAAGCTGTCGTGAGCCCCGGCAGGGTGCCCGACTTCTTCATCGCGGGACACCCGAAGTGTGGGACCACCGCCCTGTATGAGATGTTGCGAGGACATCCGCAGATCTTCATGCCAGAGCTGAAGGAGCCGTGGTTCTTCGCAAGCGACATGCTTCCTCGCTTTCAGCCGCTGAAGGCCGCCGCCACGCCGGAGACGCTCGAGGGCTACTGCTCGCTGTTCGATGAGGCCGCACCCGAGCAACGGGTGGGGGAGGCCTCATCTGTGTACCTCCTCTCCCGCGCCGCCCCAGCGCGGATCGCGCAACTGGCCCCCGACGCGCGCATCGTCGCGATCCTGCGCGAGCCCGCGAGCTTCCTGCGCTCACTGCACATGCAGCTGTTGCGCACACACGTGGAGAGCGCCAAGAGCATGAGACGCGCGGTCGCGCTCGAGAACTCAAGACGCCAGGGCAAAAAGATCCCGCGCCGATCCCATCGGCCACAGCTGCTCATGTATTCAGATCACGTCCGTTACGTAGAGCAGCTGCGGCGCTACCGCAGCCACTTCCCGAGCGAGCAGGTGCTGGTCCTGATCTACGAGGACTTCCGAGCCGACAATGAGGCCACCGTGCGCCGGGTGCGGCGATTCCTGGGCGTCGACGAGGCGCCGCCGGTGGACGTCACCGAGGCCAACCCGACAGTCGTCGGTATCCGCTCACAGCAGCTCGATGACCTGTTGAATGTCGTCTCCGTGGGACGAGGTCCCGTATCGCGAACCGTTAAGGCGGGCCTGAAGACGATCATGCCCAGTGATCTGCGCAGCCGGGCGATACGGTTCACACAGCGCAATCTCGTCCAGCGCCGGCCGCCGCCGCCGGACGAGCGGCTGCTGGTGGAGTTGCGCCAGCGGTTCAAGGGCGAGGTCGTGGCGCTGAGCGAGTACCTGAATCGTGACCTCGTGACGCTCTGGGGCTATGACCGCATCCGCTGACACCGGGGTGCCCACGGCCAGATCACCGAAGGTTGACGAGCCGTTTGGCCCCAGCTGGCTAGAAGCGGCCGTGCGAATCCAACACGCGGCGATGCCGACAGGGAGGATCGTCGTCACCTGCACCGCGCCGCTTGGCTCTGGCGGACTCGGTCGCCACCTGCAGGAGATCGTGGACGCGTCCGATCGCGACGGGCGCCAAACGGTCTGCATAAGCGGCTCGGCTCGGGCCTCGTCGCAGACGGGGATTCTGCTAGGCCGCAGGTCGGGGATCTCTTACATGGCCAAGATCCTGCAGGCGCAGGCAATGCCCACCTCCCGCGCGGTTCGCCAGCGCCTGTCCTTCGCCGAGTTCGACGCCTATGCGGCCAAGCATCTGCCCCTGGCCGATCACCTGCTCGCGTTCAACGGCCAGGCGCTGAAGCAGTTTCGTGTGGCGCGGCGTGGACGCTACGAGTCGATCTCGCTCGTCTCGGCCAACTCGCATCTGCGGCACCTGGTTCGTCAGCACACCCTGG
This sequence comes from uncultured Solirubrobacterales bacterium, assembly GCA_963718425.1. GTDB lineage: Bacteria > Actinomycetota > Thermoleophilia > Solirubrobacterales > Solirubrobacteraceae > Palsa-744. The sequence continues at coordinate 31,150 of CAVQZJ010000015.1, read as the reverse complement.
CCCGCCGCCACTACCCGCTCGAGGGATCGTGGGCTACACACCTGCTGGCACGCAACCTCGCCGAGTACTCCCAGGCCGATCGCATCTATGTGACCTCCCGCTACATGCGCGAGTCGTTCCTGCAAGAGGGCTTCAGCGACGGACAGCTCGTGGACTTTCCGCTGACGCCCGATCCCCGCTACGTGCCGCGCACGGTCCGAGAGGCATCGGACCGTTTCGAGATCGTCTACGTCGGCAGCCTCGCCGTTCACAAGGGGGTGCCGTTGCTGGTCGATGCCGTCCGTCGCTTGCGCCACCAAGACCTGAGATTGCGGCTTGTGGGGGGGTGGGGCACGCCGGGCATGCGACGCTTCATCCAGAGCGCGTGCGCGGGCGATGCCCGCATCGTCGTCGCTCCCGGCGATCCGCTCCCGCATCTGCGCGCGGCGGCGCTCTGCGTCCACCCGGCCTACGAGGACGGTTTCGCCTACGCACCCGCGGAGGCGCTCGCCGCCGGTGTCCCGGTGCTCGTCAGCGAGGATACGGGCATGAAGGAGCTGATCGAGCCCGGCCGCACCGGCCTGATCGTGGCGACCGGAGATCTCCAGTCGCTCACAGAGACGATCGACGCCGCCTACCGAGGCGAGGTCCTAGTTGGCGAGACCCATCGATCCCGCCGTTGAGGCAGCCACCGCAAAACGCCGCTGAAAGACCCGCGGACGCGAAGGCCAGACCCCTGCGCGTGGCCGTCGTCGGCGTGTCCGAAAGCGACACCTGCGGTGTGCGCGATCACGCCACCCTACTAGCGGCCGCACTCGGCCAAGAGGGAATCGTCTGCTCACTGCACTGGCTGGCGCGCAGTGAGCGCTCGCTGTGTGGCTGCCGAGCCGAGTTTCGCGAGTGGGCCGCAGTGCTCGCGAGCGAACTAGGTCAGGAACGACCGGCGGCGATCATCCTGCACTACTCGGTCTTCTCCTACTCCTACCGCGGCCTACCGGTGTTTACAAGGACGGTTGGTGCGGCGCTGCGCACGAGTGGCGTTCCGCTGATCACGATCCTGCACGAGCCCGCCTACCCGTGGCGACTCGGAGGCCTGCATGGCAAGGTCTGGGCCCTCACCCAGCGCTTGGCGCTCATCGGTGTTGTGCGTGACTCAACGGCGGTGCTCGTTACAGCTCCCTTTCGCGCGCAATGGCTGGCCTCGCGACCATGGTTTGCCCGGCGGCCGCTCGAGCTCGCCCCGGTGTTCTCGAACCTGCCGCCGCCGACCGGCGTGCTCAGCAGACCTGAAGATGCCCACCGCATCGGGCTGTTCGGCTACGCCTATGAAGGCGCGGCTCGCCGGCTCGTGCTCGACGCGCTGCACATGCTCGTGGACAGAGGCCTGCATGTTTGTCTGCAGCTGCTCGGCTCTCCCGGAAGCGGCGTGCCGCTGGCCGACATATGGCTCGCCGACGCTCGTGAGCGCGGTATCGACCAGATGGTGTCCTTCTCCGGTGTGCTCCCAGGTCAGGAGCTCTCAAACGCCCTCGCCAGTTGTGAGGTGTTGCTGCACGCCGAAGCTTCCGGTCCAACCTCGCGCAAGGGTACCTTGGCCGCGTCGCTGGCCTCCGGCAGACCGGTCGTGGCGCTCGACGGCCCGCTGCGATGGCGGGAGCTGCTCGACGCCGAGGCTGCCCTCGTCGTGCGGCCTGAGGCGACGGCGCTCGCGGACGCGCTGGCCAGCCTGCTCACAAAAGAGACCGAGCGTGAGGCGCTCGGTGTCAGGGGAGGCACGTTCGCCCGGCGGGCGATGAGCGTCGAGCGCACCGCTACGGTCGTTGCCGGGCTGCTCGGCGACGCCGTCGCCTCGCCCGCCGCATAGAGACTGGGTGGGAGGCCACATCGAGTCTCGCGATCGACGATTCGCTACGGCCGGCGAGCGGCGGCGATCCCCGCGCCGATGGCCGCTTCGAACTGGGTGGCGCGGGTGGCGTATGAGAGCTCATCGTGCAGCTCGTCGCGGTCGAACACCAGCGGCTTGCCCACGAACTTCGCGGCGGCGAGCTGCGAGATGACCTCCTTGATGCGCTGCCGATCGTCGGGCTCGACCAGCCACACACCGGGCTTGCCCTCCAGGTAGCTCCAGTTCTCGCCGTCCGATACGGCGGCGAGGATCGGCCGGTCGGTTGCCAGATACTCGTAGGTCTTGGCCGAGATGCGGCCCCCGGGTGACCCATCGATGCGCTTCGGCAGCGTCAGGAACAGCAGATCGGAGCCGGCCAGAATCTCCGCGACCTGATCGTGGGCGAGACTGCCAAAGACGCTCACCACGCTCTCCACGCCGGCGCTCTCCAGTGCGCGCGCGACGACTGCGTCCGGATAGGGATTGCCGTAGACGCTCAGGTGCACACGTCCCGCCCAGTCGGGGTTCCCGCAGATAGAGTCGAGGATCGCCTGGCCGATGATCGCGGGTGAGGAGGTTCGCTGATCCAGCTGCACCACCTGGTAGCGGCCAAGTCGCATCCAGGTGTCGTAGGCGCGTCCCAGACGGCCAGCCGTGGAGGGCTCACCGATCAGAGACCACCAGCCGGTCATCGCGCCTACATAAGCGATCTGAAAATTCTCCCCGCTCGGCAACTGCGGCCGAAAGTCCGACGTCTCGGCGCCGTAGCGCACTAGATGCAACCGGCGACGAACGGGCTGGGGCTGGCGTGCACCGACGAGCTCGAGGTTAGTCTGCGAGACGTAGACGGTGGCGTCCGCGCGGCGCGCATACAGATCCTCGAGGGCTCTGGCAAGCCGGTAGTGCAGACGCGTGGGAAAGTCCGGGTGCATGTCGGTGCACGTCGGCGAATCGTCGAGGTTGAGGATCAGCGGCACCCCGGTCAGTCGACTTAGGACGATGCCTGCCAGTCCCGCCGAGTAGGGCATCATGAACACCACGATCGCGCTCGGTCTGCGCTCGCGTATGACACGCCGCCCGGCGAGTATCGCCGGGAACACCCAGAAGACGGAGTCGTCTGGCCATACCGCGAGCTCCACGAGCTTGGCTAGGCGCAGGCGCCTGAGTGTCGCGAGCAGCCGGCGCGGCCGCCAACTGCGCACCACCTCGACGCGCAGCGGCTCGCTGGAGTGCGGCCCGCGAGTCTCGGTGAGAATCACCAGATCCCACCGTGCGCGCAGACGCGCGAGCAGCTTGCTCGCCCGAATTGCGGTCGGGGTGGTCTGCGGCGAAAACGACGGCGAGATACACAGAAGCGAGGCTCGCGGTCCGGTTGCCGATGGCTCGGTGTCAGACACCGCCGTCCACGCTCACATCGACAACCGGCGGAGCGTCTGCGCCCCGGTGCGCCGGATCGTCGCCGGCGCGAGTCTCGGGGCTGCTGGCGGAGACGATCACCGAGATCGATGTGAGCGCCGGGTAGCGTCGCCGCACGCTTGCAGGCCAGACGCGCCCGCCGGTGAGCGAGATGACATCGGCGCCGGCGAAGCCGGGCGAATCGACTGCCAGACCCTCCTCCGCGAGGATCCGCTCGGTCACGTGTGGGAGCGCGGGGGAGAGGTGCGGCTGATTGTCCGGTCGAAAGCTCGTCAGTCGTCCGCGCGCGCCGAGCTCGAGGCGATGGCGCAGCGTCGCCACGTTCGGGGTCGTCACGACCAGCCGTCCTCCCGGCGCCACCAGCTTGGCGGCCTGACGCAGGGCGCTCCACGGTGCCTCGAGATGCTCGATCACCTCGACCATCAGCACGCGATCGGCGGCCGGCAACTCGCTCGCTTGCTCGGCTGGCATGACCCGAAAATCGACGTCGTCTTCGAGGTCCTCATCGAGCCAGTCGATCGCGTCGATTCCGCAGAGGCTGCTGGGTTCCCAGGTGTCCCTGATCTCGCGAAGCAGGGCCCCGCGACCGCAGCCGATATCCAGCCACCGCAGTCCTCGCGCGGGCTGTGAGGCGGCCATGGCGCCAGCCACGATTTCTCCCATCGATGTGCCCGCTGACGCCGTCTGCTCCGAGTAGGTGCGCACCGCGGGCAATAGTGTACGGCGGCTCATTCAATTCCTCCGGGGCTGGGAGGCCCACGCGGAGCGGGCGTCGCGGTAGGCGTCGAGGACGGCGGTGAGGTGACGCTCGGTGGAGAAGCGAGCTTCGACTGCCCGTTTGCCCGCTGCTCCCATCGCTTGCTGCTTAGTCGGGTCAGCCAGCAACTCCTGCAGGGCTTGCGCGAGCGCGTCTGCGTCCCCGGGTGCGACCGCCAGCCCGCTGACGCCGTCCTCCAGCCAGTCGCCGATGCCTCCGGTGTGACTGGCGATCACCGGACGCCCTGCAGCGAAGGCCTCAATGCCGACCAGGCCGAACGGCTCCGGCCACACCGACGGCACGACGACTACCGACGCTTCGGCCAGTTCGCGGGCGAGCTCTCCGGCGTCCAGCCAGCCCTTGAAGTTGACCCGCTCGTCCAATCCGAGCCGGCGTGTGAGCTTGCGCATATCCTCGAGGCGCCAGCCGTCTCCGCAGACCACGAATTCTCCTTCCACCGTTCGCGCGGCATGGATCAGAACGTCGATCCCCTTGGGGGCCACGATCCTTCCCGCGAAGACGACGCGACGCCTGGCCTCGTGTCCAGCCCCCAATGCGGTTGCCATCGTCGGAAAGTAGGGGACCACGGCCCGGCGGGCCACTTCGTTGACGGACAGGTGGCGGTTGACCGCGCTCGAATAGGAGATCGCGAGATCGGCGAGCCTGAGTGTCTGCAGTCCCCGGCTTGCCTGTCTGTATGAGCTCGGCAGCCTCCACGGGTTGCTCGTATGAGCGCAGCCCCGCAGCCCGAGATTGGGCACACAGCCTGGCCCGTGCGCGCGCGTGCACTCCTGGCCGGGACGAAAGTAGTGCACCCCGGACGTGCAGGCCGTGTACCCGTGGGCACTCACGAGCACTGGTGCATGCCTGCGGGCGTAGCCGACGAGCTCGGGCTCGTCGACCTGGTGCAGGTGGACGACAGATGGGCGTGTGGAGGCCGCCTCGGCCAGTCTGCGCTCCGGGGGTTGGGAGGTGTCGAACAGTCCGTGAGCGTGCACCACGTTCACGCCCGGGGGCGTGGGAGCTTCGACACGAGCCGCGGCTACGGTTACGTCTAGGCCACGGGTGGCGAGCGCCGTGGCGCTCGCCATCACGTGCGTGGCAACACCCCCGTCCCTGGTCCAGCGAGGTGTGACCAGCAGGACCGACGTGACCGTCATCGCGCGGCATCATAGTCAACGTCAGGCGTTTGGTCGTGGTGTTCACAACAACATCTCGTTTATCGGGGTGAGTCTGGGAGGATGGCCGCGTGCCTTCGCTGAGTAGACGTCTGCTCGGGGTCGCGGCCCGGCGAGCGGGACGGCCGGAGCTGCTCGCCACCTTCTATCCGGGGGCCCGCCAGGCGCTGCGTGAGGAGATAGCGATCGGGGCGATCCTTGCGAGCACGTTGCGCAGCGACTCCACTTACGTGGATGTCGGCGCCAATCGTGGCCAGGTGCTGCGGGAGGCCGTGCGCGTCGCACCGCGCGGACGTCATCTGGCTTTTGAGCCGATCCCGGCGCTGGCCGCCGAACTGACACGCGACTTCTCGGAGGTTAACTGCCGTCCGCTGGCACTCGGTGCGCGACCAGGGACCGCCGAGTTCTGCCACTTCCGTGGCCTCGACGGTTGGAGCGGACTGCGGCGCAGCCCCGAGGTTAGCGACGTGCGCGGTGACCCGGAGTACATAACGGTGAACGTCTCCACCCTCGACGCTGAGATCGGCGACCGGCTGCCAAGCGTGATCAAGATCGATGTCGAGGGTGCCGAGCTCGGCGTCATCGAGGGCGCTCGTGGCATCCTCACGCGTGCTAGGCCGGTGATCGTCTTCGAGCACGTCGCGGCCGCCGCCGCGCTGTACGAGTTCTCCTCAGAGTCCCTGTGGGATCTGCTGAACGAGCTCCACTACGAAATCTTCTCCGTCACCGGAGAAGGCCCCTTCACGTGCGGGGCGTTCATCGAAGGCACAGACACCGTCAACTGGCTCGCGCGACCAATCGGCGGCCTCAACCCGTGACGGTGACGATGAACGGTGCGCTGGCGCTGCCGCGATGTTCGCGGTTGTCCGGGACCCTGATGCGTATTACGTTCGCGCCGGTGCGATTGAAGGCGTAGGCGATCTGATACCCCGTCGGGTTGATGGTGCCGGAGGCGACGACGTGGAAGCCAAGGCCGGAAGCGTTGCCCCGTTCGAGGAAAACGACCTGGCCTTCAGGAGCGCCAGACAGCGTGCCGGAGAACGTCAGCTTTTCGCCCGCCTGAGCGGTTGCCGGGGGCGCCTGAAAGGAGAGCCCAAACGCGACGCCCACGAACAGAGTCGTTGACCGCTCGTTCGCGCTGGTCACGTCGTAGTAGGTGTTCTCGAGCGGTTCCTCGGTGAACGTGTAGTCGCCGTTTGCTTCAGTGGTGCCTTCAGCTACGACCGAAAGGCCGCCTTTCTGGGTGAAGGCGAGCAGCTTGACGGGCTGGTTGGCTGCGCCTGCGGCAGTGCCGGCGATCGTCATCTGCTGACCGTAGGTGAGCGGGTCGGGCGACCCGCCAATCGTCAGCTGCGGATTCTGCGGCTGAGACGCCTGGTAGGGGACAGCTTCGGAGATGCCCGACACGTACCGTCCGCGCGGGTGCACCACCGCGCGGACGGTTGCTGCGCCGGGGATCCTGAACGAGTGTGCGATTGAGTATTCGCCGCCGGCGCCGACACGGCCATAGGCGACGGTTCGCCATTGTTGGTTGGCGGCCGAGTAGCTGACCTGCAGCGCCACGCGGGCGCCTTCGATAACCGGGCTGATCGTGCCGGAGAATGTTGTCTTGGTCCCCATCTGCGGGTGCAGCGTGTTGTCGGTGGCCGATGTCTGCGCCGTCGCGGGCGGCGAGGACAGCGTGAGTGTGATGTGCGGCGCCACTTTCACGACGACACGTGCGTGGTGCCTACCGACGCGCACTTGCAAGGTGGTGGTGGCGTACAAGGCGGCCGATGTGATTTCGTAAGAGCCGTCGGTTGCGGCCGTGACCGTTTGCACGAGGGCAGCGCTCTGAGCGGCTTTGGCGCCCGGCTGACGTTCGTAGAGCGAGACTTGCTGGGCGGCCGCGGTCGCGCTCGTGGGGCAAGTGAGCGTTCCGGAGAGGGTGACCGTTTCCCCGGCCGTGATCCGGGTGGAGCTGGCCTGGAGCGTGAGGGGACACCCGTGCCCGGCGTCGCTCGAGGGCTGGCCCTCGATCTGCGGCGCTGCCGCGTGCCGGTTCGCTCGTTCTTCGTTGTGCTTTTCCCTGCGTGCCTGCTCTTCGGCTTCGCGCGCGGTGCGCTGTGCTTCGCGTTCTTTGACGCGTGCCTGCCGTTCAGCTTCACGTGTCGCGCGCTGTTCTTCGCGCGCGGCCCGCTGTTCTTCGCGGGGGGAGAGTTCGGTGGTGACGGGGTCGCCGGTGGCGGCGCTGGAGTAGAGGGGGCAGAGGAGTCCGACGGCGAGTGTCGTGGCGCACACCAGCGCGAGTCGGGCGAAGTGACGGCGGAGGGGGTGCAGCAGCTTCATGCTTGGCTCCTGGCAACGTGAGGGCAACTGGTCGTTGTCCGTATCGGCGATCTCGGAGGGATGCTTGACCCTGATGTTTTCAGCCTGTTACCGGAGCCAGCCTGTCCGCCGGCGCGCGGTTCTCACAGCAGAAGCAGGGACCGTTCGACGGTCTCAGACGGCGTGTCGGCGGCGCGCCAGTATGCGCGCGTACGCGTCTTCCAGCCTGCCGGCCAGCACGCCGGGGTCATAGCTCTCGGCCGCGCTGCTGGCTGCTTCGCCCAGACGTCGGCGTGCGGCGGGATCCGTGGCCAGAGCCTTCATCGCGGCGGCGAGCGAGCCCTCGTCACGGCTCGCGAACAGGCGCCCGGTGACGCCGTCGTCGATCACCTCAGCCGGCCCGCCCTCATTGGGGGCGAGGACCGCAAGACCGCCCGCCATACCCTCGATCACGACCTGGCCGAACGGCTCGGGGATCACCGATGCGTGCACGAGCACGTCGAAGGATCCGAGCTCGCGCCAGATGTCCTCGCGAAAACCGCGGAACTCGACGCGCCCAGACAGCGCCAAGCGATCCACTAGCTCGTGCAGCTCGCGCTCATAGCTCTCCTCCCCGAACATCACGGAGCCCACGATCACCGCCCGCTCGCTTCCCGCGGGAAACGCGGCGGCGAACGCGCGCAGGAAGAGATCCTGGCCCTTCCACGGCGCGATCCCCCCGAGCATCCCGAATGTGACGGCGCCTCCGTCGTGGGTGCTCGCGGTGTGCAGACTGTCCCCGATCGAGACCGAGTCCGGGATCACCCAGCTGCGCTCGCGGACGCGGTCTGGCAGTGTATTCAGCGTGGCCGTCGAGTTGGTGATCACGCCGTCGGCGGCCGCGGCGATAAATCCGCGCATCACTCGGGTGGCCCCGCGCGGCATGTAGTCCTCAGCGATACGGTCGCGCAGATGCCATACCGGCGGGATGCGCGCGGCCTTCGCCGCGATTGCGCCGTAGACCCCGGACTTCAGCGAGTTGGAGTGCACGAGCTCCGGTCTCAGTTCGCGCAGCCGACGTGCCAGCCGTGCACCATAGGCGAGCGTATGTGTCGCCACCTGCGGGCCGGCGCTGCCCACACGAAGGGCGTCGCGACGCAGATCGCGCGTGGAGGCGGTGAAGGCGAGCACCTCCACCGAGATCCCTGCTTGCCCCAGCCGCTCGGCCAAGACACCGTCCTCGCCGAGGATGACGTGCGCGTGCACGTTGTATAGATGAGGGAGCAGTCGCAGGATCGCGATCTCCCCGCCCGACAGGCGCGCAACGTGATCGAGATAGACCACGCGCATGCGCCCGTCTTGTTCACCGGTGACCAGACGGCCGTAGAGCTCGCGATGGTGCTGGGCCAGCCGCGGCCAGGAGTAGCGCTCGGCATAGCGGCGGGTGGTATCCCGGCTGGGCAGCTGGCCGCCCGCAGCCACTCGCAGCCGGGTGGTGAGAGCCACCGCGTCATTCGGTGGGACTACCAGCGACGGATCCAGCGGCGCGGTCGCCTCCGGCAGACCTCCGACCGCGCTGACGATGCTCGGCGTGCCACACGCCGCCGCCTCGAGCACCACCAGCCCAAAGCCCTCGACCGCGAGCGTCGGCACCACCGCGACATCGGCGGCGCGATAGACGTTAACCAAGCCCTCGTCAGGGAGACGGCCCAGGAGCCGAACATTGTTTGCAAACGGGGCACGGGCCACGCGCTCGGCGAGCTGCTCACGAAGCTCGCCCTCACCAACCAGCAGCAGCGTCGAACCGGGCGGAAGCTCGGGGACGAGCTCGCCCAAGCGTCTAGCAGACAGTCTATGCCCATACGCGCGACCAGCCGCCGCGCACAGGCGACCACGAACGCCTGCGGCTCGAGATCGAGCCGCTGCCGGACCTCCATGCGCTCGGCGGGAGTGAATACCTCCAAATCGACGCCGGGAGGCCACACGTGCACGTTCCAAGGCAGGACCCGATAGCGCTCCACGAGAGTGCGCCTAAACGCGCTCGAGAGCACCACGTACGCGTCGGCTCGCCGCAGCACCAGCCGCTCGAGCGTCTTGCGCAAAACGAACCGCACGCGTGAGGTATCCCCCGCGGCGACGACGTTCTCCTCCGCCCACGGTCCGTGGAAGTGAAACACCGTCGGGCGCCGGCGCGCACCGGCGAGCAGCAACGGCGCTGCCGCATACAGAGCGAAGTGTGCGTCCACGATCTCGGCATCGGTGCTCGAGCGACGCGCTGCCAGCCAGAAAGCGAGCAGGCGGCTGATGGGCGAACTGTCCTGCCGGGATGCGACAGCGATCGTCGCTGGCGCTCCGTCGGCCGGTCCGATCACCACTCCGCGTGCCTCTTGGAGCTGCTCGAACAGACAGCGGTAGTAGCGGTCGAGACCGCCGAGCGTGGAGGGGAACCAGCCGACCCCCAACATCAGCACACGCGGGTACCCGCCCTCAATGAGTTGCGCGCGGGCGGGCGGGTGCTGGGTCTTGGTGCTCACGCTGATCGACAGGGCGCGCAGGCCTAAACGGAGTCGCAAGGAATGTAGCCCCGAAGCCACGCCAGCGTAGCAGCGGCCGGCAACCCGCGGATCGCGGCCTTGAAAAGCTCGAGGACGGGTCCTACAGTTCGCTTCGCATGGGCACCGCACCTCGTCGCATCGTCGTGGTGCTCGACGGGCCGTCCACACCGCGCTGGCAGCAGCGCGCGCTCGACTACCTCGCAGGCTCCACGGCACTCAAGGTGACCGGAGTGAGCCTGCTCGGAGATTGCCGGCGCGGCGCACTGCGCAGGGCGCACGCGGCGATCGAGCGCCACCTCTTCGCGCTCGGACCGGACGCACTCGAGCCCGTTTCGCCAGAGTGGCCCGACCTCGCGCTAGCGCCCACGAGCACCGGCGTGCAGGAGCTCGTCCTGTGGCTCTCTGAGCGTCCGCCGGCCGCCGAGGAGACACGGGAGCTTCTCTACCTCCGCCACGGCCGCCGGCAAGAGCCGGTCGAGGACGCCTTCCGGCGCGCGACGCTCCGCGGCGAGCCGTGTGTGGAGACAGAGGTGCTGATGAGGAGCGCGGAGGGAACGAGACTCGTGGAGCGGACCGTCTCCGGGGCACGTCCATTCTCGACGACGCTCAGCCGCGACAAGGCGCTGTGGAAGATCGCCGCGCTCGCCTGCCGCGCAGCAGAGCGGGCACCGGGTTTGGATCTGCCGGCTCCGGCCGCCGCGCCCGCGCACTCGGCGCCATCCACCGCCGAGCTGTTTGCGCGCGCACCGATTGGATGGGCGCACGTGGTGGCTGCCAGGCTGCTGTTCAAGCGGCCGTGGCGGATCTGGCTGCGCGAGCGCGGCATTGAGCCGACGCGGAGCTGGTCTAAAGGGGCAGACGGGCCGCGGGTGCAATGGCGGCCCGGTCATCTCTACGCCGACCCGTTTCTATTCGAACGCGACGGCAGCCACCACCTGTTCTGCGAGGATCTGGCGCCTGGCGCCAAGCGGGCGGTGATCTCGCACGTCGAGCTGCACCCAGACGGGACCCCCTCGGGCCAGCCGCAACCCGTTGTCGTCGCGCCCTACCATCTCTCCTACCCGTTCGTGTTCGAGCATGAAGGGGAGGTGTTCCTGATCCCCGAGACCTCCTCGCAGGGCCGCGTCGAGCTCTACCGCGCGCTCGAGTTCCCGCGCACCTGGCGGCTGGAGGGAACGATGCTCGACGGGGTGATCGCCTCCGACACCACCCTGCTCGAGCATGAGGGGCGCCTGTGGTTGTTCGTCGGCGCCGCCGTTCCACACGCCACGATGCTCGACGAGCTGCACCTGTTCACCGCCACGACGCTGTCTGGGCCGTGGATCCCGCACGCGCGCAACCCGGTCGTCTCCGATGTGCGCTGCGCGCGACCGGCGGGCGCGATCCAGCGGTGGGGTACGCGGCTGGTGCGCCCCGCACAGGACTGCAGCCGCCGCTACGGGGGAGCGATCACCTTCCGCCAGATCGACGTACTCAACCTCGAGGAGTACGCCGAGCACGAGCTCTCAAGGTTCGACCCGGGCGACCTCGGTGCCGCGGTGCGCGCCACCCACACCTACGCCGCCGACGGACGCTTCGAAGCGGTCGACCTACGCCAGCGCGAGCTGCGCTTCGCGTCTGTGCGGCGAACGCGATAGACACGCGTACCGATTTCACACCGGGTGCATACCGGCTCCCGCGGACCGCCAACTTGTCACCAACCGTAACATTTATGTGAAAGAACTGTGACATGCGCCCCGTATGAGTGGTAAATGGAGAGTTCGCAGTCAGCGAGAGTTATAGGGTGTCGCCGTGTGGGACAGCGACTCTTTCTTGGCCGGGCAACTGAGGCGCGCGGACGATTGGCGTGCGTTGCTGCAACCGGCCTTCTTCGACTGGTTGTTTCGGCGCCGGGCGACCGCGCTTGCGCTCAAAAGAGAGCACGTCCTGTGCATCGGCGACAGCCATACACAGGTTCTCCGCCACGTCTCGATGCCAGGGGTATGGTTTCGCGTGAAGTCGATTGAGGGCGCCACGGCGTCGGGGCTACCCAATCCCAAGAGCAAGACCGGTGCGCTGCATTCCTTCAACCGGGCGCTCGAACGCGCCAAGCCCTGGCACCAGGTCCTTGTCCAGCTCGGTGAGGTCAACTGCGGTTTTGTGATCTGGTATCGCGCCCAGCGGCACGGGTTGAGCGTCGAGGAGCAGTTCACTCAAACCATCAGCTCCTACAAGACCTTCATCTCCGAGGTAGTGGGCATGGGCTTCCGCCGTACGATCGTCCTGAGCGTGCCGCTGCCGACGATCAGCGACGACGGCGCGAAATGGGGAAAGGTCGCGCGGCTGCGCGAGTCGGTCACCGCCACACAGGCAGAACGAACCGACCTCACGGTGCGCTTCAACACCGAGCTGGACGAGCGCTGCGGCACGATCGGGGCGTCGTTTTTGGATGTGACCAGCGGCCACATGGACCCCGCCACCGGACTGGTCGCCCCGCGGTTCGTCCGCGAAAGCGATGATCACCATCTCGCGGACCGACCCTACGCCGAGTTGATCTCGCGCGAACTCGCTGCGCTCTGGGGCTCGCAGGCAGATGAGCCGGCTGACGTCTACAGCATCCACGGTCACCAAGGCGGGGAGGGACTGTCAGCATGATTGAGTCAGATGCCAGACCCCACGCGCCGGCGAGCGAGAGCGGCCTGGGGAATGCCGCTCGACAGCGGGGGAAGATGCCCGATTTCTTCATCGTCGGTCATCAGAAGTGTGGCACTACGGCGCTCTACACCATGCTCCAGCATCACCCCCAGATCTACATGCCGGCGGAAAAGGAGCCGCGCTTTTTCGTGTCGGAGCTGCGACCCGAACCGCGTCACGGGCGCAAGCCGACGAGACCGACAACGCTCGAGGAGTACCTGGCGCTGTTTGAGGGGGCCAGCCCTGAACAGCGAGCTGGTGAGGCTTCTCCCCAGTACCTCAGGTATCCCGAAGTGCCGGCCGCGATCGCGCAACTCAACCCCGACGCACGTATCGTCGTGCTGTTGCGCGAGCCCGCCAACTTCCTGCGCTCCTTCCACGGTCAGATGCTGCACAACCGCGTCGAGACCGAGAAGAGCTTCGAAAAGGCGATGCAGCTCGAGGACGCTAGACGCCGCGGCGAGCGTCTTCCGCGCGGCTGCCAGCGACAGGCGTGGCTGCTGTATTCGAACCACGTCCGCTACACCGAGCAACTGCGAAGCCTCCACGCTTCGTTTGCTCCGGAGCAGGTGCTCGTTCTCATCTACGAGGATTACCGTCGCAACAACGAGGCGGTCGTGCGGCAAGTGCTGCGCTTCCTCGAGGTCGAACGACTCGCTGTCGGTTCAGCAGGTTGACACCCGGCCGCTGAAGGATCTGCGTCTGCAACGTCTGCATCACCTGACCATCGCGCTGCAGAAAGCCCGACGCAACCCGGCGGCGGCCGGCCCAGGGATGCGCGTGATCGCGGCGGTGACACCCGATCCCGTGCGCGAGGTCCTCGGCGCGTCTTGGCGGCGGCTGATTTACCGCCCTCGCGTCGAACCTTCCCAGCAATTCATGCGCGAACTGCGCCACCGCTTCAAGGGCGAGGTCGAAGCCGTCAGCGAATACCTAGGACGGGATCTCCTAACACTGTGGGGGTATGACCGCCTCAGTTGAGCGGACGATCCCTTTTGTGAATATCCGGTGAAACAGGGCGCACCCTGAGCGAATGTAGGGTTTCCTACCTGCATGCGCGGACGTGATGTAGCCGACTGGCAGGGAAGCCGTCAACTCGGCGCATGAGCGATCGCAAATCCTGCCGATCCAGATTCAGATTTGCCGCCGTGACAGCTGGTGTGCTGGCTTGCGCTCTGATCGGCTTGGGTCTCTCCACCGGGCTTGCCAGCATGCCCGGCCCGTTGACTCAGCAGGGCGCGAAGCTCACCGGCGGCACGGAAGAGTCCGGCGAAGGTGGCTTCGGCCACAGCGTGGCACTGTCGGCCGAAGGCGACGTGGCCTTGATCGGAACCCCGCACGACAACGGCGAACTTGGCGCCGCGTGGGTCTTCACGCGCAGCGGCTCGATCTGGTCTCAGCAGGGCGCGAAGCTAGCCGGCGGCACGGAAGAGATCGGCGAAGGCCGCTTCGGCTCGAGTGTGGCGCTCTCCGCCGATGGAACTGTCGCATTGATCGGCGCGTTGCGCGACGACAGCGCCCGCGGCGCGGTGTGGGTGTTCACGCGTAGCGGCTCGACCTGGACACGAGACGCGAAGCTCACCGGCGGCGACGAAGAGGGCCCCAACGGCTGGTTTGGGAACAGCGTCGCCCTTTCGGCAGACGGCAGCACCGCGCTCGTCGGCGCTACCGTTGACCACGGCGACAGCGGCGCGGTGTGGGTGTTCACGCGCAGCGGCTCGACCTGGACACGAGACGCGAAGCTCACAGGCGGCGCGGAAGAGAGCGCCGGCGCCTGGTTCGGCGGCGACCTCGCCCTCTCGGCAGACGGGAGCACCGCGCTCGTGGGCGACCCCGCCGATAACGGCAAGCTCGGCGCGGTGTGGGTGTTCACGCGCAGCGGCTCGACCTGGTCCCAGCAGGGGACGAAGATCACCGGCGGCGAAGAGGGCAACGAAGGCCGTTTCGGATCCAGTGTCGCGCTGTCGGCCGATGGTGACACCGCCATGATCGGAGGACGCTCAGATGACGGCAAGATGGGCGCCGTGTGGGCTTTTACGCGCAGCGGCTCGACCTGGTCCCAGCAGGGAACGAAGCTCACCGGCAGCACCTCAGACGAAGGCAGCGAAGAAGAAGACAACGAAGAAGAGGTGGGACAGGGACGCTTCGGAGGCGCTGTGGCGCTGTCGGCCGATGGTGACACCGCCCTCATCGGTGCCCGCAACGACAGCAACGGACTGGGCGCCGCCTGGATATACACGCGCTCAGGTACTACCTGGACGCGCCAGGGCGCCAGGCTCACCGGCAGCGAAGAGAAAGCCCAGGGCCAGTTCGGCTCTAGTGTCGCGCTGTCGGCGAACAGCGAAACCGCCCTGATCGGCGGCGAGACCGACGCCCGCAAAATCGGAGCCGTCTGGGTATTCGCGGGTCAGACCCCGACTACGCAACAACCGCCCCCAGGGGGATCCGCCCCCAACCAAGACACCTCCCCCGGTCAGGGAGCCGCCACGACATCGACCGCCTCGATCGGCAAACCCTCCGCGCAGGCTGCTGTCCAAGCGTTCAACGCCAGCAGCGGGCAGGTGTTGCTCCTGAGCTCGAGGATCGTGGTACGGCACCGCCGACAGGCAAGCGTGAGATTGCGGTGCGCCTCGACGGTCGCCTGTCGCGGCCAGTTGAAGCTCACAATCCTCGTCAAAGGAAAGAGGTCAAGGCGGAAAGCTATCCGCCGAGCAATCAAGCTCGGATCCGCTGGCTTTTCGCTGCGGGCGGGCAAGACGACGACCGTCAAACTCAAGCTCAACGCCGCAGGAGGCTCACGCCTGCGTGCCCACCACGGACGACTGACAGTCGGCCTGACGATCGCCGTCTTGGCGCCCTTCAAGCAAACGCAAAATCACGCCGTACGCCTCGTGCTGGCGAAAACCCGTACGCTCCGGCGAGCTAAGCCAGCTCAACTGCTCGGGCTCTGATAGCTAGCCCTTGTGCTTGCTTTTCTTCCGTGCGCTGGCACGCAGAGAGAGGCTAGAGCTATGCCCCGACGCCAGCGGCCCACGGGGCAGCACCACGTAGGCCCGGTATGTGCCGCTCTTGCGGATGCTGACAATGCTGCTGAAACGTGAGACGGCTTTGGTCGCGTGCCTAACTGGGGCGCTGAACCTCGTTGCGAACACCGGAGTTTCGGCTCTCTGTTCGGCTCTTTCTTCGGCTTTTTCGGACTTGAAGACTCCAAGACGTGGGCGTTTCGGGATCCGCTGCAACTGGAACAGGACAACAGCGCCCGTCGGCGCCGCCGGGGTGACGCTGCCATACAGGCGCACGAGCCCGCTATGCGGCGACGAGCGGGCATGAAAGGTGACGTGTACCGTCGCGAGCTCGGTGATCGGCTGACTGGACAGGGCCGGTGTGCCCGGCACCAGGACGTGGTAGCGAGTGTTTTGGCTCAGGCGCGCAACACGAAACGTGAAGCGCCCCGTTGAATTCGTCATCTGCGGGCTCCCAAGAGTGGCGAACGCAGTGCTGTAGGGGTATGGGGTTGCCTGCAAGATGACTTCATGGTCGATGCTGCCGGTGCCTGTGAGCCCGCCAGTGATCGAGACCGGGCTGTTCGACCGGCTGTCCTTCCGGTGGGGGGCTCGAGAGCGTGACCTTGAGTCGCTCTGTTTTGGTTGTCGGCTTTTTGGTTCTTGGCGTCGGCGGTGTGTAGGTACGATCGTGGCCTTCGGTTTTTCCACGATTGTTGCTCGCCACCAGGCGGTAGTGGTAGCCCGGCTGAAGCCCGGTGACCAATTGGGCTACCCTGATTTTGATCGTGCCCACGGGCACTGTCGTCGTGGATGTCTGGGAGCCGTAGGCCACGGTCGGTCCGTACTGGAAGTACCAGTTGGTGGCTTCCCCCATGGGATTGATCGACCCCGCGAGTTCCACACCGGAGCCACGTGCTCGCGCCCCGCCCGTGGAGGCGGACGGGAGTTGGGGCTTCTTGGGTTTGGGTGGCGCTTCGACGGCCAGCGTTGGCGCTGCCGTGAGCAGCGTCACCGTACCGGCTCCTGTAACTAGCATGCGCAAGAGCGCTTGGCGACCGATCGGGAATCCTTTCATGCCGCCAAATCTACCCTTTCTCAGTGGCTTTGGCGCCTGCCGAGAGGAGGTTGGTTCAAATGAGCTGGGAAACGAATGCCTCCCCCGGGAGCTCGTTCGCATCTCGCGCTGTGGGTGACGGGAAAACCGCATGCTTGGCTGAGAAACACCGGCCACGGGCCGATCGATTCGCTGCGGATCGCTAGTCAGGGCGGTTTTCGGACGTTTTATTTCACGCACGGTGCACACATCGAAAACGTATCGTTCACATATTAGGATCTTCACTACTTGGTAACACCTAATCAAACCTACGAAAGGCAGGATAAGTGCGTGCGAACTGGGGGCCCAGCAGCGACTGACCTGTTTTGATGGAAAGTTCTGCTTGAAACAAATGGGTCTAACCGGCTCCAGCGCCACCGATCCCTGCATCCGGCGAGGTCGTCACGCCGGTCGAGGCACGCATGGGCTCTCGGTCGGGGGAGGACATCAGTCAGTTCGAATCGAAGCTATCGACACAGAGCCAGCCTAAAGGGCCCAAGCAAAGGAGATACCGAGGACGATGAGACGTGCAAGGACAATGGTTGGGCTCGCTGTCGTAGCGGGCGCGCTACTGGTGCTAGCGGCACCGGTTTCGGCGCATGAATTTACTGCCAGCGCCTTCAACAAGGCCTTCCCGCTGAAGACGAAAGGCATCGGCACCGGCACGCAGACGTTCAAGCTCGGGAAGGTAGAATTCGAATGCGCCGTAGCGAAAGCCAGAGGCATCGTAAGTGAATCGCCGACGCCTGTTCTGAAGGTGTCCGTTAAGTACGCCGAATGCGAATCTCACACCAAGTTCTACGCTCAGCAGTCGTTTCCCAAAATTCACTTCCGTAACAGAGTCGAATATCTGTATCACCAGAACGGATTCGCTGAAATCGGCGCTGGCGGCGAAATCGAATCTCCGTCGATCGGATCGAGCCCGATCGAAATCGTCATCGCCCAGACTGGTGGCTGCAAACTGCTGTGGCCCGCCCAGACGGTCCCCTTCAAGGCCGAAATCAAGCCCGATGAAGAATATTCGGCCGTTCTGTTCTCCAACAACGAAATTACGGCGGAAAACCTCAAAAAATTCCCAACCGGATTCCAGCAGAAGCTCGTGGTCACCAACGAACTGAAGAACATGGCCTACGAAATAGAACCCGTAGGGCTCTGTGAAGGCTGGGAAAAAACAGAAGGCAAGATCGGCTTGGATACGGGTGCACTAGAACTCGAAACAATCGGTGGGGATCTGGGCTTCTCATAGGCCGGTCGAGGATCCTAGTCGCGCACTGCACGTCAGTTCCCGACTAAGTTAGAGATGCAAGCGAGAAGAGGGGGCGCAGATGCGCCCCCTCTTCTCGTGTCTGCCCTATTTCATGTGCTTACCGGTATGGAGACCGTCTTTCCGAGCAGTGAACGAATTGTTTCCGAACTTCACTACATGTTCACACATTTTGAATGCCGAGGACTAGAAGATCAGAATGTTCGAGTACGACGCAGGCGTTACCCAGCCTGCTCTGGAGGGGGAGGAGTTGCGGCCCGCTGCACGGGGTCGCTGGGGGGCCGATCAACTGATGGTGGTCTGCCCGCGCTCGCGTTGTAGGTCAACTCTCAAAAGAAAAGGAGCTCTCAGGATGATGAGACCCATGAAACTGATGTTCAGGCCAAGGAATGCAGCGTGCCTGACGGCAATCGCAACCGCAGCGCTCGCAGTTCCCGCGATTGCATCCGCATCGACTGTGTGGGTGAGCTCGGGCGCCGTCAAAGCACCCTTCAATAGCTGTACCAGCCCCGGCTATAACCACATTCAGCAAGCGCTCGAAGTCAACGCGGCCGGCACCATCGTGCACGTGTGCTCGGGCACATACAAAGAACAGCTTGTGATCAGCGGAGCTGCCAATCTCGTCGCTTCCGCGGGCGTCACGCTCGAACTGCCCGCAACCGTCAGGGAAGCGTTGACGGCGTGCAAGTTCGCGCATCCTGGCCAGGTCGAGCAGGCTCTGATCGAGATCTGCACGAAATCCAGCGGCGAAGCTGTGAAGATCTCAGGGCTGAAGATCGACGGGGTCTTCCCGTCTGAAAGCTGTGCGCCGGAAACCTACGATGTGACCGCTGGCGGCGGAGTGAAGCTCCAGATGACCAACGACCAGGTGATCGGTCCTTTGATACCCGAAACACTCAAGGGCTGCCAGAGCGGCGTCGGCATCCAGGTCGGCCGTCAGATCGCCGGTCAGGCCGCGAGCGCCACGCTGATGGACGATGAAATCTCCGAATACGGCAAGAACGGAGTCACCGTTGACGGCCCCGGATCCTTGGCGACTATCAAGGGCGGCACGGTCACCAACCAGCCGTCTCCCTACACCGCCAACAACGGGATCCAGATCTCGCGCGGCGCGAAAGGCTCGATCAACGGCACCGAAATCTCGGGCAACGAGTGCAATGCGGCGGTGTGCGGTCCCGACGGCCTCAAAAACGAACAGGCCGCCGGTGTGCTGCTCTACGAAGCAGGCCCGCACACGACAGTGACCAAAGTAAAGATCACCAAGAACGACATCGGCATCTACCACTCCTCCGAAGTTGAAACCACCACGCCGCAGGCCACACTCAACAGCGACGAACTGCTCGAAAACCGCTACATGGGGATCCTGCTCGACCAGGGCTACGCGTCTATGAACAAAGACACGATCACGGGCCCCGGAGACGTCGGCATCGAGCTGATCCAGTACGCCGGCCAAGCGTTCGGCGTCAAGGGCAAGGGCAATGAAGACACCGTGAGCCGCATGAGCAGCTACGCGGTCTTCGGCAATTCCGACCTGAACGCGGGCGACCAGTTCGGATCATTCACCATCGCTAAGAGCGTAATCAGCGGCAACCCGTCGGGGGCGGACCTCGAAGAATCCGTCAGCACCAACAACCCGACGAAACTCAGAATCATCACCAAGGCCAGCGACAGCTAAAGACAGCTAGAGCTTCTCGGATGCAGCACGGATCGCCCATTCTGCGGGCGGTCCGTGCTTGCGTCGGTGTGCCGGGGCTCCGAGGGGCACGGCTCTGTAACGAAAGCGAGTCGGCTTGCGGGAGCGTGGGCGAGCGCAAGGCGCACTCCAAAGCGCCGGCAGTCCGCGGAAGGGAGGGAACAAGTCAACGCGCTCCGATCCGGCGGGTTTTCCAGGCGTCCGACTCAAGAGCTACTCGCCTGGCCCTCCCCTGCCGGAAGCGCGGGCTACCAGCGCTGCGTCAGCCGGTGGGAGCGGGTGACCGCGGTCTCTGTTCTTCGCGCGCCAAGCGTCTGCGCCTGATCAGCACCCCGCCCGCGACCAAGAGGATCAGAACGACGACCACCCCGGCCGCGATATAGCGGCGTTTGTGGGAGGCGGCTTTCGTCTGGGTGATCTTGACTGTCACGCCGTTTGCGCTGGCCTCGGCCAGCAATTGCTGTTGACTCTGAGACGAAACGTGGATCAGGACTCTGCTGCCGTCGGTAAGCGTGACGTGCAGCATATGGGCCTTGGTATGCAGCGTCGCAGTGCTCACATGGTGCGCGCGCAACTGCCCTTCAAAGTTTGCGAGGCTCTCCTGGGGCGGAGCCGTGGCGGCCGTCGCGCTCGAGGCGACCGCCAAGAGCAAGCAGGCAAATCCCGCGAGCGCCAGTCGCGTTAGCGTGCAAACCGTGGCGGAGCCGACCCGCCGAGGTGATCTGGGGTTCTTGACTTGGGGTGACATCGGCGAAGGCAGCCTAGCGAACAGGTCAGGGTCCCATTCCGCCTCGGTCGTGGTTCGCGGCCACTATTTACAACATCTGATCGAGTTTGACACCGGTCGTTCACATCTACGGCGGCGCGACTGAAGGGGGCCATCTGCCCGGTATCCACAGCGAACAGCTCGAATCTACAAAGCCGGCGAAACTGGAAGCCGACGGCGGAACTGGCACAGCGACGACCACATGCCGGCCGATTCGAACCAACCGGACCGCCCAGTCAGGCCGCGACTGGAATTTGTGCGGCGCAACCCGGGCTCTGCGCCGATCGACCCGGCAGGGCTTCACAAAATAGTCACGCCTGAATCAGGCTGCACGTCACCATATAAACTGGGGTATTGAGAACTACGGGCACGTGGCGCGTGCGCTCTTACTCTCCACGGCCTCAGGGCACGCAACCAAGGTAGCCACTCTGTCCACTGAATCGATCGCTAGCTCGTCGTCGATGACGCCCGGTCCGTCAGCGCAATGCGCTCGCTGTGGAGCGCCGCTGACCGCCGATCAGCGCTACTGCCTGGAGTGCGGGGAGCGGAGCGTTCCCCGCAGCAACTTCTTGCTCGGCGGCCCTGCGGCGCCTGAAGTCGCACCCCCCGCGTCGCCGCCAACCCCTCCGTCTGTCCCTCCGGTCGGCGACGGCGGGCACCGCGGCAACTCCCTGACAATGATCGCTGGTGTGGGTGTGTTGCTGATCGCCATGGGAGTGGGCGTTCTGATCGGACGCGCGAGCAGCGGCTCCACCCAGACATCCGCGCCGCCTCAAGTCATCACGGTCGGCTCGAGTCCGGTCACCGGCGCCACCACAACAGGCTCGAGCACAGAAGCGTCGTTCACCGACGACTGGCCATCGGCTACCAACGGATACACGGTGCAGCTCGAAAGCCTGCCACAGACAGGCACGACGGTCGCAGCGGTCGAACAGGCCAAGACGACCGATACGTCAAAGGGCGCCAAGAACGTCGGCGCGTTGCGCTCGGAAGACTTCTCGAGTCTCACGGCCGGAAACTACGTGGTCTATTCCGGCGTCTACAAAAAGAAGCCGGAAGCCGAAAAGGCACTGACGGAACTGAAGAAGAACTTCCCCGGCGCCTCGGTGATCGAAGTCTCCACCGGCGCCTCCAACTCATCCTCCAAAGGCTCGAGCCCCTCCTCTAGCTCCCCCAGTGGCGGCTCCGGCAAAAGCGCCGGCTCTGCTCCTTCCAAAAACTCGGGTGCTTCTCACGCGAAAACGACCAACCCCAACTCCAACAACGCCGGCAAGAGCTTCGAGGAAAAATCCAAGAGCCTCCCCAACGAAGTCGAAACATGAGCGACTTCGGGGATGCCACAAAACGCAATCAACCGCAGCCCGGCGCGCCACCAGCGACCCCGGCGCAGAGCGATGGGCTCTCGGATCTGCGCCGCATGCGCGACGCGCTCGCCGAACAGGTCACCGAGCTGCACTGGGATCTGGGCGGACTCGCCTACGAGATGGCGATCCGTGACCACTTCCGTCTGGACGTGCTCGTGCGACGCGCGGCCGTGCTACAGGAACGCGACGCGGAACTGGCCGAGGTAGAGCGCCTGTTGCGCATGGAGGATGAGGGCATGGCTGGCACCTGCCCACACTGCGCCGCCCCTCACAGTCGCGGGGCGCTCTTCTGCTGGCAGTGCGGAGCGCAGCTCATGGCACGTAAGCCAACCAGCACGGTTCCCGGTGGTGATGACGAGCAAACGACGGTGATGGACGCGCTGCTGCGGCCGAGCGAGACCCCCTCGACACAGCCCGCACCGGCCTCCCTCGGCGAGTAGGCGACCCCGGTGAGTGCCGACCTGCCGACGGGGCGCTGCGCCGGTTGTAACTCACTGATCGAGCACGGGCAGCGCTACTGCCTGAACTGCGGCGAGCGCGTCGGATCGCGCAGTCCGCAGCTCACCCAGCTCCTGCAGCATGTGCGCCAGCCATCCGCGGACCAAGTCCCGTCGGCTGGCCAGCCCGTGCCAGCACCAGCGTCAGCGCCACGGTGGTCTTCTCTCTCGCTCGCGGGCTTCTCGTTTCCCTCCTCGAGGGTGTCGGCGCTGCTCGTGGTCGTCTTCCTAGGCTTCGGAGTGCTTCTCGGCTTGTCCTCGAGATCACGTGAGGATCAAACGCTGGCTACCCAGGCGAGCGCGCACCTGGATCTGGTGCTGGCGCATCAAACCCCGCCCTCGACCCCCTCTCCGGCAAGCGAAACACCACCGCCAGCGCCGTTGGAAGAACCGCCACCAACCCAGTCCACCCCAACGCCCGAACCCGAAGAAGCGGCCACCACGACCGAAAAGGCCCCGTCTAAACCACACAAGACCTCGAAGAAATCCGAAGGCCAAAAGAGCAAATCTTCGCCGTTCAACTGGTGGCTCGACCTCGAAGCTTCCCCCGGTCAAGCACGTATTTCTGATCATGCTCTCCGATGAGCCCTACGCGTCGCTGTTCGGACCGGCCTCAGCTGCACGCTATCTCTCGCGGACTCTGGAGAAGCAGGGCGAGCTGCTCGTGCGTTACTACGCGGTGGCTCACGAGCAACTGGCCAACGAGATAGCCCTGCTCAGTGGACAGGGACCAACCGGAGCGACAGCCGCCAACTGCCCAACCTACACCGACATCACCCCGGCCAATACCGGCAGCGACGAACAGGTGCTCGGCAATGGCTGCCTGTATCCAAAGGGCACGCAGACACTTCCTGGCCAGCTGTCCGCAAAGCACCTGGCCTGGCGCGCGTATGTGCAGGGAACAGACGAAGGAGAACCGACTCCGCCAGCCTGTTCGCATCCGCAATCAGGGGCCAATGACCCAACCGCCTCATCGACCTCCGGCGGTGCCTACGCGACGTTCATCAACCCGTTCGTGTACTTCCACTCGGTGATCGACTCCTCGGCTTGTGCCGGCGACGACGTGGGCCTGGACAAGCTCAGGCAGGATCTGGCGAATGCCAAGAGCACGCCGACGCTCTCCTACATAACCCCAAATCTGTGCCACGACGGCAACCCAACACCCTGCACGGCCGGGGCGCCCGCCGGACCATCCGCGGCCGACGAATTCCTCAAGACGGTGGTTCCCGAGATCACCGCCTCCAAGGCATACAAGGAAAACGGTCTGCTCGCGATAACCACCGACGAGGCACCTTCTAGCGGCGAATTCGCCGACTCGAGCTCCTGCTGTGGCCAGCCGGTGTTTCCCAACCTCTCCTCAAGCGCCCCGGCCGGTCTCTCGCCCCGAGGCGGTGGAAGCGTCGGCGCCCTGCTGCTCTCTCCGTACATCAAGGGCACGACCACCAACCAGGAACCGTATGACCACTTCTCGCTGTTGCGCACGATCGAGGATCTGATTGGCCTGAAGCACATCGGGTACGCTGGCGCCCCCGGGGTCAAATCGCTGCAACCAGCGGTGTTCTCGGCCTACACGCCACGCTGACCCAAACGCATCAGACCGTCAGCGAAGAGAAGAGGTTTAGGCGGCCGCGAGTAGCTCGTCGTAGGTGATCGCCTGGCGGCCGCTGCCAGCGCGATCAAGGACCCACTCAAGCGCCATCATGTATCGCGGATGCTGCAGATCGCCGGGATGCAGATCAACGCGCATCGTCTCGCCGCAGAGCATGCTCCCGGCGCGAATGAGCGGAGGGGCGCAAGCGCGTCCCAGCCAATTTTCTCTGCCCGTACCCCACGCCGGGGAGATCATCTGGGTGGGGCTGCCGTCCGGACGGACAAGCGTCTGGTGCAGTGCCAGTAGGCCCGCCCACCAGCGAAACCGTCGCGGCAGCACCCGGCGCAGCGCCGGTGTGTACGCGTAGGCGGGTGCGACGAAGCCGTGGGGCTCGAGCCCGGCGAGCTTGAGCACCCTCCAGCCAGCGTCCACCGCCCGGCGGGTCTCATCGCCGTCTAGCCCCACGAACTCCGCCTGCTCACCGGCGTTGCGTCCCCTCAGCGCCTGGCGCGGCCAGTTCGCGCGGCGCGACTGCAGGTGCTGAAAGCCGTGCTGGGCGATCGAGTCGCCAGCCTGCCCGCGCTCTATCAGCCACTGCACCATGTCCGGTGAGCGCTCGGCGAGCGGGTGCAGGTCACGTGCCGGGATCACCAGCAGAGTCACCCGGCCGATACCGTGATCCTCGAGCCAGTCACGTATCAACGCGCAGCGCTCGAATGTCGCCGGCTCGATGTCGTGGACTGCCACGGCGATCGTCGGGGCCTTTGCCTTCATGCCACCAAGCGCTGCCACGTACCCGTGGCACGCGGTCTCGGGAGAGTCGGCGCGAGCAGGCTGCTGGAAGTGTGCCGTGCCGTGTGCTCGCTCAGCACGCGACGGTAGCCCTCAGCCAGACGCTCGAGGGCCTGCTCCCACGTGCGCTCGCGCACCGAGGCCAACGCGGCTCGGCTGAGGCGCTCACGCAACAGCGGCGAAGCGGTCAGCTGCAGCAGCGCGCCCGCGACGAGTCGGCTGTCGGGCTCGCACAAGAGGCCGCTGACGTGATCGTCGATCAGGGCCAGTGGTCCTCCTCTGGCCAGCGCGATGACCGGCAGTCCGCTCGCCTGCGCCTCTAGGATCACCTGCCCGAAGGTGTCGGTGGTGCTGGGAAACAGGAAGATGTCCGCGCTCGCGTAGATCTCCGCCAGGTCGGTGCCCGAAAGCCAGCCCAGAAAGGTCGCGTGATCCCTCAGGCGCTCACGGAGCCTGTGCTCCTCGGGTCCGCCGCCGGCGAGTACCAGGTGCAGACGGGGGTCGCTCTGGCGCGCGAGCAGGAAGCTCTCGGCCAGCAGGTCGGCGCCCTTCTCACGCGTGATCCGCCCCGAGTACAGGACATTCACCTTGCCTTCGGGCAACAGTCCGCGCTTACGCAACGCGGGATCAAAGCGCGAGCTATCCACACCGCGATCCCAGCGCAGCACCTTCTCGGTGCTCATTCCGATCTGTGCCAGCGCCTGATCTGAGGCGGGACTGGGGGACAGCACCAGATCGCAGGCGCCGTAGAAGGCGCGCATCGCCAGCTCCATCGTGTCCGCCAGGCGCCGCTCCCCGGAGCGCAGGCCGGCGTAGGCGGTGAGCTCGGTGTGATAGCTGCCGACGAGCGGCAGGCCAAGCGCGCGGGCCAGCAGAGCACCGGCGACCCCGGCCGGGCCAGGAGAGCAGACGTGGATCGCGTCGAAGCATCCGTCGGCGAGCGTCTCCACCGCCGCCGTCAGGCTCGGCACCCCGATCTCAAGACCCGGGTAGAAGGGCACCTCGATGTCGGCCACCGAGGACAGGCGCCGGTTGACCTCCGGGTCCGTGCCGACGACCTCGATCTCAAAGCCGGCCACGCCCCGCTGGCGGATCTCCTCGATTGTGCGGGTCACCCCGTGTGTGGAGGAGATCCCGTCGGCGATGATCGCCACACGCGGCTTCTCCGCGTCATCGGCTCCCCGGTCGAGCTTCGAACGCTCGTTGGCCAAGAACGCGGTCGCGGGGGCGTATGGGATCGCCGCGATGCAACCCTGAAAGAGGCCGAGCGCGGCCGGGAGGATTTCCGCCTGCCCACTGGCCGCGGTAACGGCGTGCTCGATGGCGGCGCGCAACTTGCGCTCGTGTGCCCGGCAGGCCCGACGATAGAGGTCAGAGTGGCTGAAGTCCTCTTCCTGCATGTAGGCGATCAGCCCGCGCTCGTCGAGATCGTCGAGCTCGACAGCCGCGAGCCAGGCCTGCAGCAGACAGCGCGCGTCCTGGGGTGTGAGGTCGTTGCTGACCGCTCCGTGGCGAGCATCACCCTCGGAGAGCAGACGGCTGACCATCGTCATCACACGCGCCGGGTCGGGCTGCGCGACATCTTCGGTGCCCCGGCCTCCGCCCAGCGCCCGTGCTGCCAGCACGATCGCGGCGTGAGCCCACTTGGCGGCGCTGCCCTGCGCGCCGCGGGCACTGACCGCCCCGGCACGCAGGTGGGCCAGGAACTCGGCGGGCGTGGCGGCCGCCGGAGCTTCGGTCCAGGTGCGGCCAATGTCGATCCCGGCGTGGTCGTCGGAGCCGCCGATGCCGACCCCGTCGAGCGTTGCGATGTAGGTGGCGGCCGGTCTGTTGAGCTCGCGGGCACGTGCTCCGTTGCGGATCTCCCAGATGCCGAACAGCTCGGCCAGGCGACGGCGGTGGCGGGCGATGAGAGGAGCCCCCACCGTGTAGTAGGGGTGAGCCAACGCGCAGGTGATCTCGCGCTCGTACATGTAGGCGGCGCACAGCTCCACATCGCCGCGGTTTGACTGCAGCCAGTCGTGGTCCTCGGGTGTGATCGCGTAGCAGAGGACGTGCACCGCTTGTGGCTCGCCGCGGAAGTGAGCTGTGAGCTCCTCGGAGATGAACACGCCGGGGCGGTCTGAGATCTGAAGCACACCGTCGATCGTGTCGTGGTCTGTGATCGTCACGAAATCCATTCCGCGGCGCTTGGCCAGGGAATAGACCTCCTCGGGCGGCGTTGCGCACTCAGGCAGCCCGACAGCGCGCTGAACGCCGAGCTTGGAAATTTGTGAAGCTGTCGAGTGGCAGTGCATATCGACCCGTGTGGTCGTCCCAGCTATGGTGGGTGATGGTTCTGTTCTAGTCATAGTGACTACAGGTTTCTCCTGCAAACCGGCCACTTTGTAATCAGGCGGAGACTTTCGTGTGAACGCCTGGTGAAGATCGGATTCACCGCGAGGGCATAAATCTGAAAGTTGTGCGCCTTCTGGGGGGAGCGCCCGGCCGCGGACGGTCAGAAACATCGATGTTCAAAACGGGTGGCGGCTTTGGGACGCAAGGACGAATATCGGGCCGTGGGTGTGAGGGGGTGGTTTGCGCTCTGCTACCTCTCACGATCGAGTGCCAGCGCTCTGAATGCCAGCGCCGCCGGAGACAGTTGTGCGTCGCGGTGAATCAGGCCGATGCGCCTTGTGATCGCGGGCTTGGCTTGACGAATGGTGGCGCCCCGCCGGGCCGCTTCCTCGGCGATCGGCGCCGGCAGCAGGGCGGCGCCCGCACCGGCGAGCACGAGGGGAACGATCGCTTCCCGTGCGCTTATCTGCACGGCCACACTCGGAGTGAGGCCCGCTTGTGCGAAGGCCTGCTCCAACAGGAGCCTCGTGGAGGTGCCGGGTGGGCTCAGCACGAGGGGCAGGTCGGCTAGATCAGCGATCGGCAGCGGCTCGGGCGTGTCCCGATCGTGTGGTGGCAGCACGAATAGCATCTCCTGCGCGCCGAGCTCGTGCGTGATGAGCTCGGAGCTCGAGCGGTAGATGGGTGAGGCCGATCTCAACCGTCCCCTGACGCACCAGCACGCTGCAGCCGGCGGCACTGTCGGGTTCGATCACGCTGACGGACACGCCGGGATGCTGGCTGCGGAATCTCCCGATCAGCCCAGTCAGAGGGTCAACGGCGAGAGTCGCGAGCGCCGCCAGATCGAGCGCTCCGCCGGCGATGTCGGCGACCTGCGCGAGCGCCGCTCGAGCGGTGTCCATGTCGCGCACGACCTGACGTGCGGCGGGGATCAGCGCGGCCCCAGCGGCTGACAGACGCAACGTGCGCCCCACGCGCTGAAAGAGTTGTGCTCCCAGCTCTGACTCGAGTGCTCGTAGCGCCTGTGAAAGCGACGGCTGGGCGATGTGCAGCTTCACCGCCGCGCGCGTCATCCCGCCCTCGTCGGCGATCGCCAGGAAGTAACGCAACTTACGCTCATCCATAGCCAAATCATATTAGAAATATTCAAAACTCGTATTAGACCTATGAATGTTTTGGCGCTCAAATGGAGCCATGGGATTTCAACTCGATGCCCAGTCTCAGCCGCGTGGACTGCTACGCGAGCCAGCCCGCCCGACGGCCATACGCGAGAGTCCCCGCGCCCACTGGTATGTGGTCGCGACCGTCTGTATAGGCGCGTTCATGGGACAGCTCGACGCGAGCATCGTCACACTCGCGCTGCCGCGCATGGGCTCCACGCTGCACGCCGGTATCGCCTCGGTGCAGTGGATCTCCCTCTCCTATCTGCTCGTCCTGGCGTGCTCGGTTATCGGTGTCGGTCATCTCGCTGATCGGGTTGGTCGCAAGCTGTTCTACGTCTATGGCTTTGGCGCTTTCACCCTCGGCTCGCTGGCGTGCGCGCTCGCCCCCTCGCTTGGATGGCTGATAGCCGCGCGAGCGTCGCAGGGACTGGGGGCGGCGATGTTGCAGGCCAACAGCGTCGCTCTGATAACCCAGGCATTGCCGCGCAGAGCGCTCGGGCGAGGGATCGGCATCCAGGGCGCCGCACAGGCCACCGGTCTGGCTCTCGGTCCGTTGGTCGGCGGGGCCCTGCTCGCGCTCGGCGGCTGGCGGCTCATCTTCTTGATCAACCTTCCGGCGGGGCTGCTGGGCGGAGCTCTGGGTTGGGTGCTGCTGCCGCGCAGCAGAGATCTGCGTGAGGGTGAGCGCTTTGACCTCGCCGGCAACGTGCTCCTTGGGCTGTGCGTGGCGACGCTGATACTCGTGCTGTCGGTGGGTGGGCGGATCGGCTATCTGTCTCCCGCCACGGGGGCGCTTGTGCTCCTGGTCCTGGCCTCGACGGTCGCCTTCTGGCGACGCGAGCTCATGGCGCGCGAACCGCTGATCGATCCGGCGCTCACGAGGGACGCACGGCTGGTGCTCAACCTGATCTGTGGTCTGGGCTGCTACACCGTCACCTTCGGGGTGCTGATGGCGGTGCCGTTCTACTTGCAGGCGTCGCATGTCGGCCCGGCCTTGGCCGGATTGGAGTTGGCGGCGTTTCCCGTGGCGCTCGGGTTCACCGCTCCCCTCGCCAGCGTGCTCTCCGAGCGCCTCGGCGCACGGAGGCTGAGCGCAGGCGGTCTGCTGCTCGCCACCGTTGGGCTGGTGGAGATGGCCCTCCGCCACCACGAGGCCGGTCTGATCGTCGGTCTCGCGATCGCCGGCGGCGGCCTCGGGTTCTTCACGCCTCTGAACAACGCCGCCATCATGAGCCGCGCGCCTCGCCTGCGGACCGGCCTGATCGGCGGCACCCTGAACATGACCAGAGCGCTCGGCATGACTCTCGGGGTGGCTTGCGTGAGCTCTATCTACGGGATGGTCCCGCACGCGGATCCAGCCCGTGCGCTGGATGTTTCGCTCGTTTTTCTAGCCGCTGCGGCGATCGCCACAGCGGCGCTTGGGCTCCTTTTACAGACCGCGATGATCCATGGCGAATGGGCTCTGAAGCGGCAGGATTGGGCCATCACCTGAGTGGGCAACGGCTCCTCGCGGGGGCGATCCTCACCTCAAAAGCGCGTGCGGTCGCGTATCGTGCCCCGGTCATGCCCGCAAATCGCCACCATTGCTCGACCTCATGAGCGCGCTTCACGTCTCCGTCTTGCCGCTCGCGAGCGCGGCTGTCAGTTACTTCCAGGCCGTCGTGCTCGGCTTCTTGCAGGGTGTCACCGAGCTGTTCCCGATCTTCGAGCCTCGGCCACACGGTCCTGTTCCCGACGCTGTTCGGCTGGAATCAGCTCGTCGACGCGCAGTCCAAGTCGGAGTCCTTCTGGCTTGCCTTTGTCGTGACGCTGCACCTCGGCAGCGCGCTGGGGCTGCTCGCCTACTACTGGCGCGACTGGGTGGAAATCGTCTCGGCCTTCTTCCGCACGCTTCCCAAGCGGCGTGTGGAGGACTCCAACGAGCGACTGGCCTGGTTGATCATCGTCGCGGCCCCCAGGCTCCCTGCGGATCCCGGAGGCCGTTTCCCTATATAAGGAGGGTCCCCCGCATCGTCGTGGGACTCAGCTTTCCGGAAGCTCGAACTCGCCATTCTTGACACCCGCCAGTGACGCCGCCCGCTCCTCGCTGTCGAAAAAATGGGCGGACTTTCCATGTCCTTGAAGTCGCGCAGGGCCACCAGGCCGCCGGGCAGATGGGCGACCTGGACGCAGGCCGAATTGTTGCAGGCGCGGCTGGTGATCCACGCGGCCTCGGACATGTCGGACTCGGTCATAGCTGTTCCTTTCAGGTGGATTTTCTTCTGATCTTCGGATATGTACTGATGAGAAGCGCCGAATCAGCGGGCGGAAGGGCAGTGGCCCGGAGCAGGTCGAAGGCTTCGGCGCGGGCCCGGACCTCCCGCGTCCCGCTCCTCCGATGAAGTCGGCCTGACCGGTCGACGCCCTCGGTATAGACCACGTCTGGGTCAAAGCGCTCGGGGAACTCGATGATCGCGAACGGCCCGTCGGAGGCCGGGGTCAGGCCGCTGGAGAATGAGAGCACCTGCAGGGTAACGTTGGGTCATGGGCTCGCCTGTAGAGGTGGACTCAAGCTGCCGCACATGAAGGCTGGCGGCCCGACGGTGCGCCGCATCCGGCCTCGTCCAGGATGATCCACAGCGCCAGCGGGTCAGCGCGCAGCAGCACCTCCTGGCGCTGCATCCGGAGCGCCGCCGGGCGGTCGATCTCCTGGGGGTCTTGCGGCGGCGTACGGTGGTCATCACCGCGCGGGCGTACTCCTCGGTCTGCAGGAGCCCGTGCACCACCTGGGCCTCGTAGACACGCAGGGATGACGCCTCGGCCTCCGGCCCGACGTAGATCCCGAAGCCGGTGGGGAGCACGCTCTCCCAGACGGCC
>CAVQZJ010000014.1:0-254228 GCA_963718425.1 uncultured Solirubrobacterales bacterium | reverse complement strand
GCAGCGCGGAGTCGATCACCTCGTCCGTCGCGCTGCGCCCGCCGCCGCCCATCCCGCCGCCGTTGAGGCCGTCGACGTGCAGGATGCGGATGCCCTCGATCTTCTCCATCGGCTTGACGCTCTCGCGCACGATGCCTTCGATATGTTCGAGCAGCTTGCGCTTGAACAGCGAAGCGCGGGCGGGCTCGGTGAGCACGTTCTCGGCCTCGTTGATGAGCTTCTGCGCCTCGGCCTCGACCGCCGCGCGCACCCGCTCGGCCTCCGCGCCGATCCGGGTTTCCTCCGCGGCCTTCTCGGCGAGCAGCACCTCGATCGTCTTCCGCCGTTGCGCGATCTCGCTCTCGCGCACGGTGATGGCCTTCTCCTCGGCCTCGGTCGCGCGCGCCTTGGCGTTTTCCGCCTCGGCCTGCGCGGCCGATTGCTCGAGCGACTTCTGATAGAGCGCGATCGCCTTCTCCATCAGCGCGGTCTCGACGATCCGCTCGCGATCGACCTCGAGCTTACGAAGATCGCGCTCGCGCGCGATGCGCGCCTCGTCGATGCCGCGATCGGAAGCGATGCGCGCCCGCTCGACGTCCTCGCGCGCCGCGATCTCGGCCTCCTGCAACGCCTGGACGCGCGCGATCTCCAATTGCTCGATCGCGCGCCGACGCTCCAACCGCGCCGCCTCCATCACCTGCTCGCGCTCGACGTCGCTCTTTTCGACCTGTTGCTTGGCCAAAATCTCCGACTGCCGCACCTGCCGGTCGGCGTTGATGCGCTCGGACTTCTTCGAGGACAGCGAGATCACGCGCTCCTCGTCGGCGATTTCGACCGCCTTCTTCTGGTCGATGTTCAAGACTTCGCGCGTCTTCGACGAGGCGATGCGGTCGGCCTCCAGCGCCAGTTCGACGCCGATGCGCTGGCGTTCGATCGCGTCGCGCCGCTCGAGCTCAGCCGCGTCGAGAACTTGCCCGCGAGCGATCTCGAGCCGCCGCGTCTGTTGCTCGGCCTGGATGCGCTCCGCCGCGACCGCCCTCTCCTGGCCGATCCTGGCGGCTTCGATCGCCTCGCGGGCCTGGATGTCCGCGGTCTCGACGCTGCGATTGCGCGCGATCTCGCGGGCGCGAATTTCCTCGTCCGAGGCGATCCTGGCCGAAGCCACGATATGGCGCGAAGAAACCTCGGCGGTGTCGAGCGTCTGGTTGCGCGCGATTTCGAGGCCGCGGGTCTCCTGCTCGGCCTGGATGCGCTCGGCCGCGACGGTCTTCTCCTGCGCAATTCTCGCGGCCTCGACCGCCTCGCGCGCCTTGATCTCGGCGGCTTCGATCGCCTGGTTGCGCGCGATTTCCAGCGCGCGGATCTGTTCGTCCTTGGCGATGCGTTCGGACTGAATCCTTCCTTCCTGACCGATGCGCGCGGAATCGACGGTTTGGCGCGAAGCGATTTCGGCCCGCTCGAGCGTCTCATTGCGCGCGATCTTGAGCTTGCGGGTCTCGCCGTCGGCCGCGATCAATTCCGCGGCGGTGGTCTTTTCCTGCGCGATCCGCGCTGCGCGGGTCGCCTGCAACGCGGCGATTTCCGCCTCCTCGACGTTGCGCTTGCGCTCGATCTGCTGGGCGGTGGTTTCCTGCTCGCTGAGGATTCTCTCCAGCGTGATCTTCTTCTCCTGGGCGATGCGGGCGGCATCGACCGCCTCGCGCGCGGCGATGTCGGCCTCCTCGATCGCCCGGTTGCGGGCGATTTCGAGGCTGCGGATCCGCTCCTCCTGCGTGATGCGGGTGGTCTCGGTCGCTTCGCGGGCGCTGATCCCGGCCTCTTCCAAGACCTGGTTGCGGACGATCTCGAGCTTGCGAGTTTCCTGCTCGGCGCCGATGCGTTCGGCCCGAGAGGCTCCGCTCGCGCGCGATCTTGGCCGCCTCGACCGCCTGATTGGCGGCGATTTCCGCCTCTTCGATCGCCCGGGTGCGCGCAATCTCGAGCCGCGAGTGCGCTCCTCCCCGGCGATGCGCTCGGCGTTGATCGAATTGGTCTGCACTATGCGAAGCTTCTCCGTCGCCTCGCGGGCCTCGATTTCGGCCTCGTCGACGGCGCGGCCGCGCGCGATCTCGCGGCGACGGGTCTCCTCCTCGTTGACGATGCGCAATTCCGTTACGGCGCGCTCCTGCTCGATGCGCGCCTTTTCGATGTATTCGCGCGCCTGGATCTCGGCTTCCTCGATCGTGCGCGTGCGCTCGATCTCCTGCTGGCGGACCTCGCGCTCGGAGGCGATCCGCGCGGCGTCGACCGATCGCTGGTTGGCGATCCGCGCCTTGTCGATGGTTTCGCGCGCCGAAATCTCGATTTCCTCGACCGCGCGGGTGCGCTCGATTTCTTGTCGGCGGATGTCGCGTTCGCTGGCGATGCGGGCCTCGCTGATCGCCTGCTCGTTGGCGATGCGGGCTTTCTCGATCGTCTCGCGCGCGGAAATCTGCGCCTGTTCCGCCTCGGTCTCGCGAAGCGCGCGTTCGCGCGCGACCTCGGTGCGCTGCACCGCGCGCCTGACTTCGATATCGCGCTGCTGATCGAGCCGCGCCGCTTCGCTGTCGCGCTCGATTTCCAGCGCCTGCCGCTCCGCCTCGAGATTGCGGGTGCGGATGTTGATCATCAATTCCTGTTCGATGTGGTTGCGCAATTTCCTCCTGGAACTCGATCTCCTCCATCAGGTTGGTCAAACCCTCGGCGTCGAAGCGGTTGGAGGGATTGAAAAATTCGAGATCGCTCTGGTCCAGGTCGGTGATCGCGACCAACTTCGAGTTCGAGGCCGTTCTGCGCGAGCGCCTCGGCGGCGGCGGCCTTGACGCGGCTGACATATTCACCGCGCTGCTCGTGCATCTGCTCCATCGTCATTTCGGAGGCGACTGATCGCAGCGAAGAGACGAACTTGCCGGAGAGCAGCGCATGCAGGCGTTCGGGCTCCAGCGTACGGCGGCCCAAGGTCGCCGCGGCGATCGAAACCGCTTCGCGCGTCGCACGGACGCGGACATAGAAGTCGGCCTCGATGTCGATGCGCATGCGGTCGCGCGTGATCAGCGCGTCGCCCTTCTCGCGCACGATCGCCATCGGCAGCACGTTCATGTTGACGGGCGTGAAATCGTGGATGAACGGCAGCACGAACGCGCCGCCGTCGATGACCACGCGCTCGCCGAGGAACCCGGTCCGCACGAACGCCACTTCCTTCGACGAACGATGATAGAGCCAGTTCACGATGTAGACGAACACGACGATGACGATGATCGCGATGATCAGCCAGAGGATCAGCGAACCAATCAAGAGCCCCGACATCTTCCCTACCTCCCGATGGACCGCCCCTCGGGGCGGCCCGGAATTTACGAAACCGAGCGACGGCCGATGGCCTTGAAGCTCCTGACCTGCTCGGTCAGCGCGCGTTCGACCGGCAGGCGCTCCATCGACGACGCGCCGTAGAAACCGTGGCAAGTCCTCGTGTTTTTCAGGATGAAATCCGCGTCGGCGGGCTCCGCGATCGGCCCGCCGTGCGCGAGGATCAGAATATCGGGCCGCTCCCGCAACGCCGCGCCCGCCCAGGCGTCGATCAGGGCAGGGCAGTCACCGAGCTTCAGCGCGGTTTTCGCGCCGATCGCGCCGCCGGTCGTAAGTCCGAGATGGCAGACGATGATGTCGGCGCCGGCGTGGGCCATAGCCTCGGCTTCTGCCTCGTTGAAGACGTACGGCGTCGTCAGCAGGTTTTTGGCCCGCGCTCTGGCGATCATATCGACCTCCAGGGCGTAGGACATGCCGGTCTCTTCCAGATTGGCGCGGAACGTGCCGTCGATCAGGCCGACAGTGGGGAAATTCTGCACTCCGGAGAAGCCGAGCGCCTTGATCTGATCGAGGAAGACGTCCATTTGCCGGAACGGATCGGTGCCGTTGACGCCCGCGAGGACGGGCGTGCGCTGGACGACCGGCAAGACCTCCGCCGCCATCTCGACGACGATCGCGTTGGCGTCGCCATAGGCCAGCAGCCCCGCCATCGAGCCGCGTCCCGCCATGCGGTAGCGGCCGGAATTGTAGATCACGATGAGATCGCAGCCGCCCGCCTCCTCGCATTTCGCCGAAAGTCCCGTGCCGGCGCCGCCGCCGACGATCGGCTCGCCGCGCGCGGTCATCGCGCGGAATTTCTCCAATAAGGTCGAACGTTCGAAGCGAGGCATGGTCAGGCTGTCTCCAGACAAACACGTGTCATCCTCGCGAACGCGAGGATCCAGAGCATCACGACGACCGAAGGATTGGCGGCGTTGGTCACCAAGCCGGCGCCGGCGCGTCGCGGCCCCACGGCTGGATCCCCGCTTTCGCGGGGATGACAGAGCCGAACGGTCCCACACTCCGTCGCCATGCTTCACCTCGCCGCGCGTTTGCGGACGCCCGCACGTCCGTTCAGCGCGCGAAACGCCGTCACGACCGCGGACGCAAACTCGGGATCGTTGATGTGGCGCTTGATGCGGATCAGCTGGCGGTTCGTGGTCTGGCGCACCGTCTGGTCCAGCGCGCGGAACAGCGCGGCGTCCGATTCGGGGTCGTGAAACGGCTGACCGGGCGCGTCGAGCGCGGAAACGCCCCCCTCTGGCAGGAAGAAGCGCACCGGCCCGTCCATGCGATTGAGCCGCTCACCGATCCAGCGGCCCATAGCGTCGTTTTCCGTCGGCGTGGTGCGCATCAAGGTCACCTGCGGATTGTGGACCTGCAGGCGGCGGCCCTTGTAGGCGAGCGGCACGTTGTCCCGCGCCCCGAAATTGACCATGTCCAGCGCGCCTACCGAGCCGACATAGGGCATGCGTTTTCGGATGACCGCGCCGAAACGATCCTCGGTCGCCGGAAGGACGCCGCCCATCAAGAGATCGGCGACCTCGGTTGTCGTGATGTCGACGACTGACGTGATCATGCCGGAATTGACCAGTTTCTCCATCGATTGGCCGCCGACGCCGGTGGCGTGGAAGACGAGACATTCCCAGTCGTTCGCGAGCGCCGCCGATATCTGCTGCACGCAAGGCGTAGTGACGCCGAACATGGTCAGCCCGACGGCCGGCAAATCCGCGCGCGGAGCGCTGTCCGCGAGCCGCGCCTTGACCATGCCGATCAGCGCCTGCGCGCCATTGCCGAGCGCCTGCCGCGAGATCGAATTCAGGCCTTGCACGTCGGTGACCGAATACATCA
Source organism: uncultured Solirubrobacterales bacterium (assembly GCA_963718425.1). GTDB lineage: Bacteria > Actinomycetota > Thermoleophilia > Solirubrobacterales > Solirubrobacteraceae > Palsa-744. The sequence goes on along the minus strand of CAVQZJ010000014.1, from coordinate 249,038 downwards.
TCGTGATGTCGGCGGGGCCGACATAGCGGCCGACGTCGCCGGAAGCGACAGACGAAATCAGCACCTTCGGCACGCCGATGGGCAGCGCGCGCATCCCCGGCGCGATGATCGAGGCGCCGCCCGAGCCGCCGGCGCCGATGATCCCCGCGATATCGGGCTGGCGCTTGACCCAGCCCTCGAACGCCTCGGCCATGGCGGTCACCGAGGCGCCGCGCTCGCCGCCAAACACGCCCGAGCCGCCGCGCCCATGATTGAGCGCGATTTCCTGCGCCGTCACGTCCGCTGTCGCAGGCTTGCCGCTGGTGGAGACGTCGACCAGCCGGGTGCGAAGGCCGCTCGCCTTGACGAGATCGCGGATGAAACGCAGTTCCGGACCCTTGGTGTCGAGCGTGCCGACGACGAGGACGGCCGGAGGGCCGCTGGATAAAACCGATGGGGGCGAAAATCGCCGGCGCGAGGCCTCGTCGATCCGGGTCAAGCCGGTCGAAAGCGTGCGCGCGGCCGCTTCGATGCGCGCGGCGGGGACCGGCTGCGACCAACGGGTCGGCAGGACCGGGTTGGAGATGTAGATGCGCACCGGGCCGGAGTTCGCCGGCGGGGCGGGCGCCTGAGGCGCGCCGCCGGGCGCCGCGATCTCGGCCTCCGGCTCGGCGTCGGAATGGCGCCCGACGCCGAGCAGGCGCTGTTGCAATTCGCGGTCCGCCGCGAGGCGGTGGGAGTCGATGATGCGGTTGATCCGGCCATTGACCATGATCGCGACCTCATCGGACACCGAAGTCGCGACGCCGATGTTCTGCTCGATCACGAGGATCGCGATGTCGCCTTCCTCGCCGAGCTTGACCAGCATCTCCTCGACCTGGGAGACGATGACCGGCGCAAGGCCCTCGGTCGGCTCGTCCATGACGAGCAATCGTGGATTGGTCAGCAACGCGCGCGCGATAGCGAGCATCTGCTGCTCGCCGCCCGAGAGCTGGCCGCCGCCGTTGTTCTTGCGTTCCGCCAGACGCGGGAACGTATCGTAGACGCGCTCGACGCTCCAGCCGCCGCGCCGCCCCCCTGCGCTCAGGCGCAGATGCTCGTCGACGCTGAGCGAGCGCCAAAGTCGGCGTCCTTGCGGAACGTAGCCGATCCCGAGCCGCGCGATCTGGGCGGCCTGCAGGCTCGTCAGATCCTGGCCGTTCATCCGGATCGAGCCGCTGGAGGCGCGCACCAGGCCCATGATCGTCTTGCAGAGCGTGGTCTTGCCCATGCCGTTGCGCCCGACGACCGAAAGGACGCCATGCTCCAGCGTGAGGTCGACGCCTTGCAGCGCATGCGAGCGTCCGTAATAGACGTTCAGCCCGCTGATCTGGAGAACGGCGTTCGGTTGCGAACGGCGCGGCTCAGCCATGCCCGCCTCCCAGATAGAGCTCCTGAACCTCGGGGTCGGATTCGATCTCCGAGGGCGCGCCTTCCTTGAAGATGCGGCCGTTGTGCATCATCGTGACGCTTTCGACGACGCGAAGCGCGACATCCATGTCGTGCTCGATGATGATGTAGCCGATATGCGCGGGCAACGCGCCGAGGATCTCGACGAGTTCCGAGCGCTCGGTCGGCGAGAGGCCGGCGGCGGGCTCGTCGAACAGGATGAAGCGAGGGGCGCCGGCCAGAGCGAGCGCGATTTCGAGCTGGCGTTGCTGACCGTGGGCGAGTTCGGCGACCAGGCGGTCGCTGATCGCGCTCAGATGCACCGCCTCGACCAGGTTTTCCGCCGAATGGACCAGCGCGTCGTCGGGGCGCGGGCGGATCATCGAAAATCTCCCGCGCGACACGCCGCGGCAGGCCAGATACACGTTGTCGAGGACCGAGAGGCCGGGGAAGAGGGCGGAGATCTGGTAGGTGCGGCGCAGGCCGCGCCGGATGCGCTCATAGGGCGGGAAGGCGGTGACGTCCTCGCCGAAAAAGCGGATCGTGCCCGAGTTCGGCAGAAAATCTCCCGTGATGCAGTTGAACAGCGTCGTCTTGCCGGCCCCGTTGGAGCCCAGAACCGCGCGGCGCTCGCCCGGCCGCACCGACAGCGTCACGTCGGTGAGCGCGGCGAGCGCGCCGAACAGCCGCGTCACGCCGCGCAGTTCGAGCGCGTTGCCGGTTCCGACGGCGGAGAGGCGTTGAGCGACGCTATCCATGGCCGCCAGACCCCCGGGTCGCATTGACGGAGTTCGCCCCGCTACGGCGCCAGCGCTCCCAAAGGCCGATCACGCCGTCGGGCGAAAAGAACACGATTGCGAGGAAGCCGAGCCCGATCAGCATCCGGAATCGGTTGCCGTCGAGGCCGAGGCTCACCAGCACATCGAGAGCAAACGTCTTGAGGACCGCATAGATCAGGGCGCCGATGAACGGCCCGATCGGATTGGCGATCCCTCCGACGACCGCAATGATGAGGATGTCGATCGCCGCCGACACGCTGACCGTCCCGGGCGCGATCTCGCCGTTGCTCCACACGAGCAGCACGCCCCCGAGCCCGGCGAGCAGCGCGGCGAAGACATAAGCCGCGACGCGATGGGCGTAGACGTTGGAATCCGAGCGCCGCCATGCGGCGCGGGTTGTCGCGGATCCCCTGCAGCGCGAGCCCGAACGGCGCCCGCGCGATATAGTCGACCGCCCAACACGAGAGCGCCGCGACGCCGAGCGTCAAGTAATAGAACGGTATCGGCGCTCGCCAATCGACGCCGAGGACTTGGGGCGTCGGGATGCTATTGATGCCGGTGTGGCCGTTGAAGATCGCATAATTCTCGTTGGTGAAGTAGAAGAAGGCCGACGCGATCGCCAGCGTGATCATGATCGTGTAAATGCCTTCCGTTCGAACGGCCAAAGCGCCGACGATCGCGCCGAAGATCAGCGCCAGGAACAGCGCCATCGGCAACGCGAGCCACCACGACCAGCCGATGCTGATCGCCGGCACGCCGTTCACGCCGAAGATCGCAACCATGTATCCGGCGAAGCCTGCGATCGTCATCTGCGCGAGACTCACCATCCCGCCGTAGCCGGCCAGGAACATCAGGCCTAGCGCGATCGTTCCGAGGATGAAAGACCAAGCGAAGATCTGGAACAGCACGAACTCGTTGGCGATCGCCGGCATGACGACGAGCGCGAGGGCGACGAGCGCCGCGAGGGGATGGATGCGCTGGAACCATTCTGCCGGGGCCGCGCCAGCATCGCTTCTGGTCGAGCTTTCCGCCAGCGCCATGGGTCAACGCCTCGCCAACAGGCCCTGCGGCCGGACAGCCAGCACGAGCACCATGATCAGAAACGTCAGAACGATCGCGTAGGTCGGGAAGTAAGCCAAGCCGATCTGCTCGGCGAGCCCGACGATGACGGCGCCGAGCGCAGCGCCCGGGATCGATCCCATCCCGCCGACGATGACGACGATCAGCGACGCGAGCAGAAACCGAGTGGCATCTCTTGACGCCGGTGATCACGAGCCCGAGGATGGCCGCCAACGCGCTACAGAACCTGGTCAAGGAGATGGAGCAGCGCTACGGGATCATGTCGCTGTCGCGAACCCGCAGCCTGATCGAGCTGAACAAGGCGCGGATGGAGCGCTCCGAAGCGCCGCTGCCTTACATCCTGTGCGTGATCGAAGAAGCTCGCGGATCTGATGATGGTCGCCCCCGCCGATGTCGAGGACTCGATCATCCGCCTCGCGCAGAAGGCCAGGGCGGTGGGTATCCACCTCGTGCTCGCCACCCAGAGCCCGCGCGTGGATGTGATCACCGGCATGATCAAGGCCAACGTGCCCTCCAGGATCGCGTTCGCGGTCTCCTCGCAGACCGACTCCAGGGTGATCCTCGACCAGAACGGCGCGGAGTCGCTGCTCGGAGCAGGCGACATGCTGTTCAGCCCCGTGGGCTCCTCGCGTCTGCAGCGCATCCAGGGCGCCTACATAGACGAGTCGCAGATAGCGAAGCTGACCGACTTCTGGCGCCGACAGGGGGAGCCTGAGTTCCACGAGGAGCTGCTGGAGGAGGTTCAGAGCGAGGACTCCGAGTCCAGCCCCGACGAGTTCGACCCCGACGAGGACCCGCTGCTGGGCGATGCGATCCGCCTGGTCGCCGAAATGCAGACCGCCTCCACCTCGATGCTCCAGCGCCGGCTGCGACTCGGCTACACGCGCGCGGGTCGTCTGATCGACATGCTCGAGCGCCGCGGCGTGATCTCGGGCTATGAGGGCTCCAAGCCCCGGCAGGTGCTGATCTCCGAGGGCGACGTTCCGCGGGTGCTCGTGATGCTCAGCGACCGTGCCGGCGTGCAGGAGAAGCCGCAGGGACAGACGCCGGCCATGGTCCCCGAGGAGGGCTAGCGCGTGTAGCCTTCCAGGTCCTATGCCTGAAATCGGAGCAACGCTGCGCGAAGCGCGCATGCGCGCTCGCATCGACGTGTCGGAGATCGAGGCCCAGACGAAGATCCGGGCCAAGTATCTGCGGGCTCTGGAGAACGAAGAGTGGGACCTGGTGCCCGGCCCTACGGTCGTCAAGAGCTTTCTGCGCACCTACGCCCAGGCGCTCGGTCTGGACGGCAAGACGCTGGTGGAGGAATACCGCCTGCACCGGGAGAGCCCAAACAGCCTTGAACGCTCTGAATTCGCTCAGCAGCCGCTGTTGACATCCAAGACCCGCTCCCACCGGCGCCGCCCGCCGCCAGCACCGACTCGCGGATACACGATCGCGATGGGGGTCGTCGGCGTCGTGATCGTGCTGCTGGTCATCGGTCTGCTGACGAGCGGCAACGGCGGCTCCTCGAAAAGAAAAAGCCAGGGGACGGTCAACCCGATCGTGTCACCCAAGGCGTCCAAGCGCTCCACACGAGCCTCGACGGTGTCCTCCGGTCGCAGGCGTGCCTCACTGACTCTCCTGACCTCAGGCGAAGTCTATGTCTGCCTGATCGGTGACGAAGGCCGCAAGGTGATCCCCGGTGTGATCCTCAAACCCGGTGTTCGCAGCGGCCCCTACCACGCCCGACGCTTTGCGCTGACACTCGGCAACAACGCCGTGAGGATGTATGTCAACGGCACGCCGCTCGCCGTCGCTCCCTCGAGCCAGGCGATTGGCTACACGATCACCGCCACCGGCCGGCACACCCTGCCGGCGGGCCGAGCACCGACCTGCGCGTGAGCGTCCGCGCCGGAATCATCGTCACTGGCACGGAGGTGCTATCTGGCCGTGTGCGTGACCGCAACGGCCCGTGGCTGGCCGATCGGCTACTGCAGGCCGGAGTGCAGTTGGCTCACATCACGATCGTCGGTGATCGGCCGGCGGACATGCGCGAGGCGCTGGAGTTCATGGCGCGGCAGGGGCTGGACGTGGTGATCACGAGCGGCGGTCTCGGGCCGACGGCGGACGACCTGACCGCACGGGTGGTGGCGGAGTTCCAGGGGCGCGAGATGACACTCGACGAGGCGCTGGAAGGCCGGATCGCGGAGATCGTACGCCCGCTGGCCGAGCGCTTCCCGAACCTGGACCTGGAGGCGATGGCCGCCGGCAGCCGCAAGCAGGCGACCGTCCCTGAGGGAGCGAGTGTGCTCGAGCCGGTCGGCACGGCTCCCGGGTTGGTCGTCACGCCTCTGGACGGGAGCGAGGGACCGACCGTTGTCGTGCTGCCCGGGCCGCCACGCGAGCTGCAGCCGATGTGGGAGCAGGCGCTCGCCACCGAGGCGTGGCGAGCGGCGATAGCCCATGCGCGCGTCTACCGACAGCGGATGCTGCGGCTGTTCGGGATCCCCGAGTCTGAGATCGCCGAGACGCTGCGCCAAGCCGAGCGCGAGGGGATCGACCTCCGAGCCTCGAGATAACGACCTGCCTGCGGGGAGGCGAGCTCGAGGTCGTCACGTCCTTTCAGGATCTCGCCCAGCCCATCTACGACGAATTCGCAGGCCTGGTGGCCGACCGCCACGCCGACACGCTCTACTCGACCGATGGCAGCACGATCGATCAGCTCCTCGCCGCCCTGCTGAGCGGGGACGGCGGCGGTGAGACCCACACCGTTGCTGTCGCGGAGTCGTGCACGGGGGGATTGCTGCTGGGGCGCCTGACCAATCCGCCGGGAGCGTCTGAGTATGTGCTGGGCGGCGTGGTCGCCTACTCCAACGACGCGAAGGTCGCGCAGGTGGGTGTTCCCGCCGAGGAGATCGAGCGCCACGGCGCGGTCTCCCAGGAGGTCGCCGAAGAGCTCGCGCGGGGTGCGCTAGAGCGATTCGGAGCGAAGCTGGGGGTCGGCGTCACGGGCATCGCCGGACCGGGCGGAGGCAGCGAGCAGAAGCCCGTAGGGCTTGTGTGGTTCAGTGTCATCAGGACAGACGGGACGGGCATGACGCGCTCAGTGCGCCTTCCGGGTGGCCGCTCTGACGTGCGTGAGCGAGCCGTGCTGGTCGCGATGCATTTGATCCGCCGCCTGCTGAGCGGCACAGACCAAGCACATTCCGGCTGAGACCAAAGATCCAACTCCCTAGCTACCTTTATGATACCTTTCTACCATGGCTCTGAACATCAAGGACGACGAGACGATTCGGCTCGCGGACGAACTCGCTGCGCTGACGGGGGAGACCAAGACACGTACTGTCAGGACAGCGCTTGAAGAACGCAGGGAGCGGCTTGCTCGTGGCGTCTCTACCGTGGAGCGTGCCCGGCGTCTGACCGACCTGCTCGAAGGGGAGATCTGGCCCCAGGTACCGCCAGAGTCTCTCGGCAAACCCATCTCGCGCGAGCAGCGCGAAGCGATCCTCGGCTACGGGCCGGACGGCGTTTGATTCTCGACAGCTCCGCAATCGTCGCGGTGCTGCTGAAGGAGCCGGGATATGAGCGACCGCTGGAAAGGCTTGCCGACAACCCGGAGCCGGGCGTAGGTGCACCGACGATGGTCGAGACGGGCATTGTGCTCTCAGGACGGCTCGGCGAGCGCGGTCAGACGCTGCTTGGGCGTTTCGCTCAAGCGTACGAACTTGTAATCCTGCCCTGTGACACCGACCATTGGACGGTCGCAGTGCAGGCATTCCTCCGTTATGGGAAGGGTCGGCACCCCGCCGCACTGAACTTCGGCGACTGCCTTACATACGCAACCGCGAGGCTCGCCGGCGAGCCACTGCTTTGCATCGGTGAGGACTTTGCCAAGACCGACCTTCCACTCGTTGATTGACGCGTGCAACGACAAGCCCAGCAAAGTTGCCGACTCCACGAGGACCCCGCTGAGCCACCGACACAGATCGAGACGCCTACGCTGAACCCGTGCACCGCAGTCCGACAGCGCGCCTGTTCGTAGCGGTCAACCCGCCTGAGGATGTATGCGATCAGTTGGCGGCGTGGGCGCGGACGGCCGTACGCGGCTTTGGTCGTGGCTTCAGTGACACGTTGGCGCGCGTGCTGGATCCAGCGAACCAACACGTGACGCTGCTGTTCATCGGCGATCGCCCGACAGATCAGATCGACGCACTCGCCCGGCGGCTGCAGGAATGTGACGAGCCGATGAGCAGTCTGTCGGTTGGTGCGCCAGTGTGGCTGCCTCCACGCCATCCACGAGCCCTCGCTGTAGAGATCCACGACGAGCAGGGCCGTCTCGCCGCCTTGCAAAGAGCGGTCGCCAGAGCGGTAGAGCAAGCCGGCGCGGAGAGTTCGGAGCAGCCCTCCAGACCTGTGGGCACACATCACCGCTTCCGCCCGCACGTCACCGTGGCGCGCACGCGCCCAAACGCCGCGGGGCGGGCGGGCATGGATCGCCGCCTGCTGCCAGCAACGCCACCGCTGGCCTTCCTGCCGAGTGAGCTGGTGCTCTATCGCTCCTGGCTGTCCCCCGAGGGCGCAAGCTATGAGCCGCTGGCGACCGTGGCGCTGGAAGGCGCCGATCGTTCCACCGGCTGATTCTCTGGCGGATCAGATAGGGCCAGCTTTCAGAAGCGGCTAGGACGAGCGTTCCGTCCACACAGCGGTCTACCGTAGCTGGTTCAAACGAGCCCAGAAGGAGCAAGTCATGCCGATAGCCGATCAGAAGGCCGCCAAGGCGCGCGACGCCGCATTGAAGGGCGCGCTGACGCAGATCGAGCGTGAGTTCGGCAAGGGCTCGGTGATGCGCATGGGCGACGAGGGCGCGCAGGTGCGCGTCAACGCGATACCCACTGGGGCTCTGTCGCTCGATCTCGCGCTGGGAATCGGCGGTGTTCCACGGGGACGGATCGTGGAGGTCTTCGGCCCGGAGTCCTCGGGCAAGACGACGCTCATCTACCACGTGCTCGCGGAGGCGCAGAAACTCGGCGGTGTGTGCGCGTTCATCGATGCCGAGCACGCGATGGACCCCCTCTACGCCAGGGAGATCGGCGTGGACATCGACGAGCTCTTGGTTTCCCAGCCCGACTATGGCGAGCAGGCCCTGGAGATCGCCGACATGCTCGTGCGCTCCGGAGCCGTTGATGTAGTGGCGATCGACTCGGTCGCCGCGCTCACCCCACGCTCTGAGCTCGAGGGGCAGATGGGTGATCAGTCGGTTGGTCTGCAGGCCCGCATGATGAGCCAGGCGATGCGCAAGCTCGCCGGAAACCTCAACCGCACCCAGACTTTGTGCATCCTCACCAACCAGATCCGCGAGAAGGTCGGCGTCATGTTCGGCTCACCGGAGACCCAGCCGGGTGGGCGCGCATTGAAGTTCTACGCCTCCCAGCGCCTTGACATACGGCGTATCGAAACGATCAAGGACGGCACCGAAGCCGTCGGCAACAGGGTGCGTGTGAAGGTCGTCAAGAACAAGGTCGCCGCGCCGTTCCGCCAGGCCGAGTTCGACATCGAGTTCGGCAAAGGCATCTCCTCCTCGGGATGTTTGATCGACCTCGGACTCGAACACGACGTGGTCACCAAGTCAGGCTCCTTCTTCTCCTACGGCAAGGAACGCATGGGGCAGGGACGCAACAACGCCAAGACATTCCTGGAGGAGAACCCAGACAGGGCCAGGGAGATCGAGGCCAAGATCTACGCCAAGCTGGGCATCACCAACGATCTGGTCGCGCCGATCGAGCACGAGCGCGACGAGGAGGACTCCTCCGAGAAGACCTCTGCCGAGCAGATCGCTCCCGAGAACGAGGACGAGCAGGAGGACTCTTCCGAGGACGAGCAGGCGCTGGCTGAGGTCATCGAGCACGCTGCCTGAGTCCTCGCAGCGTGGATCGAAGGACACCCGCGAGACGATGGGTCCGACACCGGAAGAGCTCCTGACCGAGGCGTTCAGGTATCTGGGGCCACGGGAGCGCACGACAGCGGAGGTCCGCAAGTATCTGGCGCGCACCTACGCGCCGGCCTCGGTAATCGACGACGCGATCGAGCAGCTCAGTGACCGGGGGTATCTCGACGACGTCCGCTACGCGCGCTGCTTCGCCGAAGACCGTCGCAATTTGGACAACTGGGGCTCGGGGCGCATCTGCCGGCGGCTACTGGAGCTCGGCATTTCAGCGGAGCTGGCGCAGGAAGCATCCCAGCCCGAGGACCCCGAGCAGGAGCTTCAACAGGCGGTCGAGCTGCTGCGCCGTCGCATTAGGGCGATCTGCGCCGATGATCCTCGTTCCCGCAAGCGGGCGATGGACATGCTCGTACGTCGCGGGTACGCGTGGGATCTCGCTTACAGCGCCGTGCGGCAGTTCGAGCAACAGGCCGCCTGACCCAACCCTCGAGCGCCACGCGCGGCTACCCTTCTAGGGGTCCATGAAGCGCTATCACCTCACCACCTTCGGGTGTCAGATGAACGAGCACGACTCCGAGCGGATGAAGGGGATGCTGCATTCCCTCGGCTATCGAGAGGCGCAGGAGCGCGATCAAGCGGATCTGATCCTCTTCAATACCTGCTCGATCAGAGAGTCCGCCGACAGCCGCTTCATCGCGCACCTCGGGGCGGCCAAGCGCCTGAAGCGAGAGAGACCGGAGCGAATCGTCGGGGTCGGCGGCTGCTGGGCGCAGTCCGTCAAGGAGGAGGTGTTCGAGCGCTTTCCGTTCGTTGACGTCGCATTCGGCCCCGGCCAGGTGCACAAGCTGGCGGAGTTTCTGATGAGCGACTCTCTCAGCGCCCAGGGCTACTTCGAGTTCGAGGGATTCACCGGGCATCTGCCCGCGCACCGTGAGCGTCCCTTCCAGGGCTGGCTTCAAATCTCGGTCGGCTGCAACTGTCGCTGCTCCTACTGCATAGTGCCCTCCACCCGGGGAGGAGAGGTCTCAAGGCCCTTCTCTGAGCTCGTCGCGGAGGCCCAGACAATGGCCGCAGACGGCGTGCGGGAGCTAACCCTGCTGGGACAGAACGTCAACTCCTACGGACGCGATTTGCGTCCACAACGGGTGAGCTTCGCGCAGCTGCTCGGGGCGATCGACGAGCTCGAGGGGATAGACCGGATCCGCTATACGAGCCCGCACCCGAAGGACATGCGCGAGGACGTGATCCGCGCCCACGCGGAGCTCGAGAGTCTGTGTGAGCACATCCACCTTCCGCTGCAATCCGGATCCAGCCGCATCCTGAAGGCGATGCGCCGCACATATGACCGCGAGCGCTACCTGGATCGTGTCGCGCTGATCCGCGAGCACGTGCCGGACGTGTCGCTCAGCACCGACATCATCGTCGGCTTCCCCGGTGAGACCGAGGAGGACTTCCAACAGACGCTCGAGGTGGCTGAGCAGGTGGGATACGACAGCGCCTTCACGTTCATCTTCTCGCCCCGCAGGGGCACTGAGGCGGCCCTCATCACCGAGGGCGTGGTGCCCCATCCGGTGAAGGTAGAGCGCATGGAACGTCTCGTGGAGGTGGTTCAGCGCCGCGCAAGAGAGCGCGCCCAGCGCTTCGTCGGACGCATCGTTGAGGTTCTGGTCGAAGGCCCTTCTCGCACCGACCCAGAGCGCCTTCGGGGCCGCACACGCCACAACAAGGCCGTTAATTTCAGCGGCTTGGCGAGCGCCGGGGAGCTGACCGAGGTGCTCGTCCAGGGTGCCTCAAGCCAGACGCTGTCCGGTGAGGAGAGCCTGCTGGCACGAGCCGGCTAGCACAGATCATCGCCTTCACGGCCGGGGTAGAGTTGGCATCCGACAGCGATGCGAACATATGTTCGTGCGCTGGAGCAACCTCACCACCGACGGGCAGGAGCAGCACCGTCTACCCGGCTACCGCGATCCCGCCGCGGTGCGCAGATTCGACGTGCCCGAGGCACTCGACATGCGTTTCTACGAGGTCAACGCGAAGTCGCTGCTCAACCGCGTGCCCGAGAAGTCGCGCATGCCGTTCCGCTGGTCGATAAATCCGTATAGGGGCTGTTCACAGGCATGCTGCTACTGCCTGCACGGTCGAACGCCGATTCTGATGGCTGACGGCACGCATCGAGAATTGGGGGATCTCGACGTCGGCGACACCATCTACGGAACGGAGCAGGGTCCGAGATATCGGCGGTATGCGCATACAACTGTGCTCGCCAAGTGGATCACCATCAAGCCCGCATTCCGGGTGAGGTTGGAGGATGGCACCGAGCTGATCGCGAGCGGCGACCACCGCTTCCTGACAAACCGCGGGTGGAAGCACGTGACCGGCACCGAGCAGGGGCCAGAATGCCGACCACACCTCACGCTCAACAACACGCTCGTCGGGACTGGCCACTTCGCCGAGCAGCCAGAGGCAACACTGGCGTACCGTCGCGGATACCTGTGCGGGTTGATTCGGGGGGACGGGTGCATCTGGCGGAGCGCATACGGGCGGACCGACGGTACGACCGGCGAGAAGCAGAACTTCAGGCTCGCGCTCACCGACCTCGAGGCGCTGTGGAGAGCGAAGACATATCTCGAGTGCGCCAGCGTCGATACCAATCAGCGCGTGTTCCAGCAAGCCGTCGGGGCCTACCGCGAGGTGGTTGCGATCTCGACCGGGCGTCGCATGAACGTCCAGCGCGTGCGCGGGCTGATCCGCTGGCCCCAACTCGTCAGCCGCGAGTGGTGCCGCGGCTTCCTCGCGGGCATCTTCGACGCCGAGGGCTCGCGCAGTGATTTCGTGCTCCGCATCGCCAACACCGACCCCGAGATCATTCATTGGACAGCAAGCTGTCTGGCACGGCTCGGATTTCGCGTCGCCTACGATCGCACTGGACACCCAAATGGAATGACGTGTGTCCGCATTCGCGGCGGCCTTGCCGAACATCTCCGCTTCTTCCACCTAACGGATCCGGCGATCACGCGCAAGCGCTCGATCGAGGGCCAGATGGTCCAGACGTTCGCGAAACTACGTGTCGTCTCGGTCGAGCCGCTCGGCACGATGCCGCTGTACGACATCACAACGGGGACGGGCGACTTCATCGCCAACGGCGTGGTCAGCCACAACTGCTTTGCCAGGCCCACGCACAAGTATCTGGACTTCGATACTGGCCGTGATTTTGAGCGGGAGATAGTCGTGAAGATCAACGCACCGGAGGTGCTGCGCGCCGAGCTGGCGCGCCCGTCGTGGAAGCGCGAGCACGTCGCGCTGGGCACTAATACCGACCCCTACCAGTGGGTTGAGGGTCGCTACAAGCTCATGGTCGGTATCTGGGAAGCGCTGCGCGATGCCGCCAACCCCTGCTCGGTACTGACAAAGTCCCCGCTGCTGTTGCGTGACCTGGCGCTGATGATGGAAATAGCGCAGCGCACCCAGTTCACCGCGTGCCTGTCGATCCCGACGCTCGACGAGAAAGCGTGGCGCGCGACCGAGCCGCACACCCCCAACCCTCGAGCGCGACTGGAGGCCGTGGCGGAGCTCAACCGCGCGGGCATCCCGACAAGCGTGCTGATCGCGCCGCTGATGCCCGGAATCAACGATGCGCCCGAGCAAGTCGAGCCGCTGCTAGAACTGGCCACCCAGGCCGGGGCGAAGAGCATCGGCGGGATCGCCCTGCATCTGCGTCCCGGAGTCCGTGAGGTCTTCATGGCGTGGCTACGCTCGCAACGACCGGACCTCGTTCCGCGCTATGAACAGCTGTACCGGCATGGCGCCTACGCGCCCGGCGCAGAACGCGAGCGTCTCGCGGCGATGGTGCGAAGGGGAAGCAATTCCAGCCGCGGATTCAGACGTGACCCGGCGGGTGATTCCACGGCAGGCCGGCTGGATCAGTTGATCGATCGAAGTGTCCCCGTCGAGGAGCCGCGCCAAGAAAGCTTGTTCTGACTAGCATGCATTTATCATGCTTTAGGCATGCTAGCGTCATGCTATGAGCGCGATCCAGATCAAGAACGTTCCTCCCGAGTTGCACGAGCAGATACGCGACCGTGCACGGCGGGAGGGGAGAAATCTGAGCGACTACGTGCTGCGGTTGCTCGAACGGGACCTGGCGAAGCCAACGACGCGGGAATGGCTTCAGCGTCTCAAAGAGGACGAGCCGGTGCAGGGCATAACGTCCGAGGACATTGTGAGCTTGATCCACGAGGGGCGGGTCGAACGAGATGAGCAGACCCTCCGCTCCCTCCGTGATCGTGATTGACGCATCGGCGCTCGTCGAGCTGCTGTTGGGCAGTAAGCGCGGCGAGCGGGTCGAGCGCTCGATCGGCGACGCTGATCTGGTGGCCCCGGACCTGGTAAATCCCGAGGTCGTGCAGAGCCTGCGTGGCCTGGAGTGCGGTGGCAAGTTGACAAGCGCTCGTGCAACCAAGGCCATCGCCAGGCTCGCCGAAAGCGAAATCTCACGCGTGCCGACCGGGGTGCTCCTGGGAGAGATGTGGTCGATGCGTGCCGATCTGTCTGCTTACGACGCTTGCTATGTGGCCCTGGCGCGCGCGCTGGACTGTCCGCTCTTGACGGCCGATAAGCCGTTGGCGCAAGCTCCCCGACTGGAAATTACGCTGATCTGCGCTTGACGCGCCGCGGTCGGTGTCAGCGCTGGGCTTGCTGGGCGACTTCGAAGCGCCGCGCTATATCGTTGGCGCCCATCCACCTGGCCACCGTGGCGGACAGCTCCGGGGCCAGGCCCGCGAACGCGCTGCCCACGCGCAGGGACAGCGGCGCCACATCCACCTCGCCGCGGTTGCGTTCGATCGCTGTAGCGACCGCGCGGGCGACATCCTCGGGGCTGCGGGTGCCGACGCCCGGCGGAAGTGTGACTTTCGCGTTGGCGAACAGGCCGGCGTTGCGGATGAAGCCTGGGAACAAGACTGAGACGCCGACGCCGCTCTCGCGCAGGTCTGCCCGCAGGCACGAGGCGAAGCCGCGCAGGCCGAACTTGGAGGCGCTGTAGAGGGAGCTGCGGGGCGCGCCGGCCTTCCCGGACAGGGAGGAGATGAACACCAGGTGGCCACGGCCGCGCTCGATCATCGCCGGCAGCAGCGCGTGGGTGATGGCCACCGGGGCGCGCAGATTCACCTCCAGCACTCTGTCCATCTGATCCTCGGAGTAGGACTCGAGGCGCCCGGAGCCGGGGAGGCCGGCATTGGCGATGAGGATTTCCACATCGCCGGACTCGGCGATCAAGCGCGCGACGTCGGCACGGTCGTTGAGATCGACAGCCATCGCTCTAGCATCGAGCTCGGCGGCCAGCGGCTCGAGAACCTCGCTGCGCCGGCCCGTCAGCAACAGCTTGGCGCCCGCACCCTTCAACTCGCGGGCGATCGCGTGGCCGATACCGCCGGTGGCGCCGGTGAGCAGCACTGTTCGACCCCGAAATCCTCACTTGCTGTAAGCCTATGTGAATGCGGGTCATAGCGATCTTCGGTCCCACGGGGGTGGGCAAGACCGCCGTCGCGGTCGCGCTCGCCCGAGAGCTCAGCGCCAGCGGGGAGCGGCCCGTCGCCGTCTCGGCCGACGCCCTGCAGGTCTATGCGGGCCTTGAGACGCTCACCGGGGCCGCCGGCGCTTCAGAGCGGGCGAGTCTAGAGCACCGCCTGATCTCGTTTCTGCCGCTCGACGCGACTTTTAGCGTCGGCCAATACGCGCAGCTCGCCCACGCCGAGATCGACGCTCTGCTGACGCAAGGACGCCGTCCGATCGTGGTTGGGGGAACCGGGCTGTATCTACGCGCGGCACTCACCGACCTGGACCTGCGCCCGCCGCCGGCGGAAGGCGTGCGAGAGCATTGGATGGCCGAGCTCGAGCTCCACGGCGCACCCGCCCTGCACGCAGAGCTAGCCGAGCGCGCGCCCTGGGCGGCGCAGGAAATCCAACCCAACGACCGCCAGCGGATCCTGCGTGCGCTCGAGTTGCACCAAGCGGGCGAGCTCGAGCCGCCGGAGGGACCCTCGCAACTGTGGACGGCAGCGACACGCGCCCCGACCCTGCTGGTGGGACTGGTCATGGACCGCGAGTCGCTGTATGCGCGCATCGACGCGCGTGTGGAGGAAATGCTCACGGCCGGCGCGCGCGAGGAGGTGGTCAACGCGCACGCCGCCGGGGCGAGCGTCACGGCCCGCAAGGCGCTCGGCTTTCAGGAGCTCTTGGCCGGCGACGTGCAGGCAACCAAGCGCCGCACACGCAACTACGCAAAGCGCCAGCTGACCTGGATGCGCAAGCTTTCAGGGGTCCACGTGATCGACGTCACCGACCGCCCGGCGCCGGACACGGCCGCAGAGATTCTCGACGCACTGCGGGCGATCGAAGAGCCCCACTCGGGACAGCCGAGCCCCCAAAAGCACTAGCGGAGCCCTTAGACTGCTGCGCCGCATGAGCATTCGCGCTGGAGAGCACCAATGAGGTTCGAGAAGTGGCAGGCGCTCGGCAACGACTACCTGATCCTCGAGCGCGCACAGCTGCCGTTCTCGTTGACCGCTGGCCGCGTGCGCAAGCTCTGCCAGGGGCATTTCGGGGTGTTCGCCGACGGGGTGCTGCTGCTCGAACCGCACGAGGAACAGCGGTATGTGGCGAACCTGCGTATCTTCAATCCCGACGGCTCGGAGGCGGAGCTGTCCGGCAACGGGGCACGCGAGGCGATCCTCTATCTGCGCCGGCGCGGATGGACCGAGGAGGATTCCTTCTCGATCCAGACCGTCGCCGGCGAGCTGCGTCCCACGATCACCGGCCCGGACACCTGCCGGGTGGACATGGGACACGCGAGCCTCACCTCCAAGGATTTCCCCGGCGGGCCCCCCGATGGCAGCGGGGAGCTCGTGGCCGATCAGCGCGCATGGAACTTTCGGCACGTATCGATCGGCAATCCCCAATGCGCGATCAGGGTGGCGGACCTCGCCACCCTCACCGCTCTTGACCTGGGGCAGATCGGCCCCGCGATCGAAGCGCACGAGCTGTTCCCCAACCGCACAAACGTGTCGTGGTACACGCCGCTCGAGCAGACCTCGGCAGGTGCCGGCGCGATCCGCGCGCGCATTTTCGAGCGCGGCGTGGGGGAGACGCTCTCCTCCGGGACCGGCGCCAGCGGAGCGGCGATCGCACACCACCTGCTCACCGGGGCCGACACTTCGCTGATCACCGTTCAGCTCGACGGCGGCGAGCTACAGGTGGCGGTGGGGGAGAATCTGCACATCGATCTGACCGGCTGGGCGCTGCCCGTCTTCGCGGGCGAGCTCAGCGAGAACTTCCTGAAGGAGCTGCATGAAACCGAGTGAGCGCCTGAGCCTAATCCCCCCATACCTGTTCGCCGAACTGGAGCGCAAGATCGCCGCCAAGAAGGCAGAAGGGGTGGATGTCGTCAGCCTCGGCATCGGCGACCCCGACCGTCCGACCCCGGCGCTGATCGTGGAGGCGATGCAGGAGGCGGTCACCGAGCCCGAGACCCACAGCTACCCGTCCAACCGCGGCCGCCACGACTTCCGGGTCGCGCTGAGCGACTTCTACGAGCGGCGCTTCGACGTGGCGCTCGACCCTGAGCTCCAGATCATCCCGGCGATCGGCGCCAAGGAGGCGATCTTCAACCTCAACCTCGCTTTCCTTGACCCCGGCGACGTCGCGCTGGCATCGGACCCCGGCTATCCCGTCTACACCGGCGGACCGCTGCTCGCCGGCGCCCGTCCCGTCGTGATGCCGCTCGTGCCCTCCCTCGGCTTCGTCCCCGACCTGGACGCGATCGCCCCAGCGGACCTGCAGCGCGCGAAGCTGATGTACCTCTGCTACCCCAACAACCCGACGGGTGCGGTTGTGCCGCCTGGCTTCTTCGAGCGCGTCGTGAGCTTCGCCCAGACACACGACATCCTGATCGTGCACGACAACGCCTACTCGGAGACCACCTACGACGGCTACCGCGCCCCGTCGTTTCTGGCGACCCCCGGCGCCAAGGATGTGGGGATCGAGGTCTTCTCGCTGTCCAAGGGCTACAACATGACCGGCTGGCGCTGCGCAGCGGTGCTCGGCAACGCCGAGGCGATCGAGACCTACTGGCGTCTGAAGACAAACATCGACTCCGGCCTGTTCGAGGCGGTGCAGCTGGCCGGTATCGCCGCGCTCTCACCGGACGCGGACATGGAGGTCGCCTCGATGAACGAGCTCTACCAGCGCCGCCGCGACCTGGTGTGCCAGGCGCTCGCCAAGATCGGGATCGACGTGCATCCCCCCAAGGGCACGATCTACGTGTGGGCGCCCATCCCCGCGGGCTTTGACAGCTCGGCCGCCTACTGCGAGCACGTGCTGGAGCGGGCGGCCGTCGTGATCTCACCCGGCAGCGCCTACGGCCCGAGCGGCGAGGGCTGGTTTCGCATCTCGCTGACCACGCCCGACGAGCGGCTGCTGGAGGCGGTGCACAGGCTCGGTTCGCTCGCCGACTGACCGATCGTCACATTCCCCGGCGGAATGTGCTTCTAGACTCCAGAGGATGACCAGGAGCCAAAGCACCGCCGCCGCCGCGATGAGCGCCGTCACGGCAAACGGGCGGCGCGCGCGCCAGCGGGCGTTCTGCGTCGCCGCGCCCGTCGAGGGCGATGAGCTCACCGAGCTGCGCGAGCTGCTGCGCACCGCCGGTGTGGCAGTCGTGGGCGAGATGATCCAACGCCGCGAGCAACCGCATCCCAACAGCTACCTTGGGCCCGGCAAGATCGCCGAGGTCAAGATAGCCGCGCGGGAATGCGAAGCGAATCTGATCGCCTGCGACGATGAGCTCTCACCCCGTCAGGAGCGCAACCTCGAGGCCGAGGTCGGCCTGCCAGTCGTCGATCGGACGACCGTGATCCTCGACATCTTCGCGGCGCACGCCGCGACCGCCGAGGGCAAGCTGCAGGTCGAACTGGCGCAACTGGAATACAACCTGGCGCGCATGCGGGGCCTGTGGAGCCACCTCGAGCGTCTCGGCGGCGGAATCGGCACGAGGGGTCCGGGGGAGACTCAGATCGAGACCGACAGGCGCCTGGCGCGCGACCGGATCTCCGTGCTGCGCAGGCGCCTGGAGCAGGTGCGCGGCACACGGGCGGTGATGCGCTCCGAGCGTGAGCGGGCGGCGCTGCCCACGATCGCGCTGGCCGGCTACACCAACGCTGGCAAGTCCACGCTGCTGAACGCTTTGACGGGCGCCGAGGTCGGGGTCGGCGACCGGCTCTTTCACACGCTTGATCCGAGCACCCGGGCGCTGCGCCTGGCGGGCCGACGGTATCTGCTGACGGACACCGTTGGTTTCATCCGCAAGCTGCCCCACCAGCTGATCGACGCGTTCGCGGCGACGCTCGAGGAGACACGCCGCGCGGACCTGCTGCTGCACGTGATCGACGCCTCCGCGCCCGAGGCCGAGTCCCAGAGCATGTGCCTGGCCGTGCAGGAGGTGCTCGAGGAGATCGGGGCCGGTGAGGGACCGAGGCTGTTGGTGGCCAACAAGATCGATCTGCTCGACGAGGAGGCCCGTCACGAGCTGCGTCTGCGTCATCCCGACGCCGTGCTGGTGAGCGCCAGCACGGGGAGGGGCTCGTCCAGCTAGGCGAGCGCATCCAGGTCGACTTTCGCCGTCTGCTTCACCCGGTCGATCTGCTGGTTCCCTACGCGAACGGTGACAGTCTCGCCGAGCTTCACGAGATCGCCGGCGAGGTCAGTCGCCGGGACACACCCGATGGGGTGAGGGTGCGAGCGATGGTGCCAGCGGCCGTGGCGGCCCGCTTCAAGCGCTTTGCGGTGGCCTCCTAGCGGTCGTCGCCGCTGCCGGAGAGAACACCTCGCCGCTGGCGGGAGAGCAGCTTCTGTAGGTTGCCCTGGGCGATCTCCTCGAGGTCCAGATCCAGCTCGCTGGCCAGCTGCGCCACGTACCACAGCACGTCACCGAGCTCCTTGCTCATCGCCTCGCGGCGCTGCTCACTGACGGTCCCGCCGTCGTCACGGATCGCCTTCTTGGCGTGCTCGGCGACCTCGCCGGCCTCCCCGGCAAGCCCCAGCGCCGGGTAGGACAGCCACGCCTCGCGCGGGTACTCCGCGGTGCGGCGAGACAGGCGCTGGTATTCGGCTAGCTCCACCGGGGGGATCCTAGGCGCAGGTTGGGACACGCGCCGTGCGCGAACTTCGAGTTTGCGAGGATCCTCTGCCTCGCCCTACAGCCCGGCGGCTTTGAGCGCGCTCGTGTGAGCCCGGGACTCCAGGCCGTCGTCGAGCACGCTCAGCGATGGGACACCCAGTGCCGTGGCGATCAGCCAGTCGGCGAACCAAACGTTCTTTGGCAGCAGCGGGCCATGGAGGTAGGTGCCGATCACGCCGCCTCGCCGCACGCCCTCATAGCCGCTCGAGCCATCGTTGCCGTGGCCCTTGAGCACTCTCCCCAGAGGCCGCTCGCCGGCACCCAGACGGGTTCTGCCGCCGTGGTTCTCAAAGCCGGCGAGGATCCTCGGCGGCTGTCCGTCGTCTAGGAGGACCTCGATCGCGACGTTCCCGATCAGCCTGGGTCCCGGCTCCCGGACGGTCCGCAGGTCGATGAGCCCCACACCGGCGATCTCCTCATCGCCGAGTGTGTAGGAGTGCCCGAGCAGCTGATAGCCGCCACAGACACCCAGTATCACCGCGCCTTTGGCGGCCGCCTCGTGCAGGGCCTCCCGCTTGAGCTCCAGCAGATCCTCCGCGCACAGACGCTGGTCGCGATCCTGCCCGCCGCCGAGATAGAACAGATCGTGGGCGTCCGGGTCAAGGCTCTCGCCGAGCCCGCCGCTGGAGAGCTGAAAGCCGATGCTCCGCCACTCACAGCGGCGCTCCAGCACCAGCAGGTTGCCGCGATCGGCGTAGATGTTCATCAGATCCGGGTACAGCGCACAGACACGGAGTGTCAGCTCGCTCTCAGCCACGCAGCATCACCACGCTCGATCCGACGTGCTCGGAGCTCGCCGCGATGACGCGCACGCCCTCCAGGGCAAGGCCGGCGCTCGCGGCCTCGACGGCCAGGTGCTCGCTGCTACAGCGGTCCAGCCTGACCACATCAAGCTGCTCGTCGCGGCGAGCGGGGGCGATGATCGCCCGCCTTCGCTCGATCACGATGCCCCGATCCTGAACCGCCACCCGCACCGGCTGGGAGCGGTAGAGGGCCCCGTTGACCGACAGCACGTCGGGTGTCGGCTGCGGGCCGCCGTCACGGCAGTCGAACTGCTCGGGCTCACAGACGATCGCGACCGCCAGGAGCCCTCCGGGCAGCAGATGCTCCCGCACGCGGCGCAGGAACTCGATCCGGCCGCTGGGGCCCGCGAGCAGCTGGACAGTCTGCATCGGCGCGATGCACAGACCGACCCGCGCGCCGTCCGGAAGCGTGAAATCGCGAGCGTCGGCGCACACCGTCTGGATCTGAAGATCGCCGGCGCGGGCCCGTAGGTCCTCGAGCAGCACGGGGTCGTTGTCGAGCGCGATCACCTCGTGTCCCCGCCGCGCTAGGTGGAGCGCCACACGCCCGCCGCCGGCGCCCACGTCGAGGATCTGCGTGCCCGTGTGGGCGTCTGCGAGCTCGTCCCAGAGCGGCAGGTCCTCGCGGTAGGAGGCGCACTCCACCTCGTGCCAGATCGTGGCGTCCGGCCGTGGCGGCGTGCGGGTGTCTAGGACCATGCGCTCGAAGCCTCCCCGCTTGCCACCAGCAGCTCGCGCAGAGAGAGCATCGCCGTGTAGGTGGGAAGCGCGTACAGCGGTGCCTGCGACCCGGCCGCCCGATCTGAGCTGGCTGTGGCCAGCGCCTGCTGAAGACTCTCGCGCACGACGATCCGGTCGGGGTCGATGCCGGCGTAGCGCAGACGCAGGGCGAGCTCGGGGGCGCGGGTGCCGGCGCAGGTGACACGGCGTACGCGCCCGGCCAGCAGCTCGAAGTCGGCGTCCCAGATCCAGGAGACGTCGCGTCCGTCGGCGATGTTGTCGTTGAGCACCCCGAGCAGGTCGTGCTCCCCGGGCTCGAGCGCCAGCGTGCGCAGCACCTCGTTGGCGCCCGCCGGGTTCTTGATCAGCAGGATCCTCAGCTCGCGGGGGCGATCCGGCTGCCCAATCATCACGGTCTCCGAGCGTCCGAACGCCGCCCGGGTGCTCGTGAGCCCTTCGATGATGCTGTCGAAATCGACCTCGAGCGCCGTGGCGAGCGCGGCGGCGGCCAGAGCGTTGTAGACGTTGTACAGGCCCGGCAGGTTCACGTGCACGCGCGCGCTGCCGGCCGGGGTCGTGAGCGTGAACTGCGCGGCACGGACACCCTCCAGCGTCACCTCGCTGGCGATCACCTGCGGCTGCGGGCGGCGCTGGCCACAGCTGGGGCAGTGGTAGTGGCCCAGGTGGCCCATGTAGACCGAGTCGAAGACGTACGGCGCGCCGCAGCGGCGGCAATGCTTGGCGTCGGCCGCGTGGGCCATGTCTGCGAGCGACAGCGAGTCGTCCTGCACCCCGAAATACAGCACGTCCTCGCCCGGGAGACGCTCGCGGGTCCGTGCCAGGTCGGCGATCAGCGGGTCATCGGCGCCCAGCACCAGACGCGAGCGTCCTCCGGGCCCGTCGGTGAGGGTCTGTGACCAGCGCTCGGCGATCGTCTCGAGCTCCCCGTAGCGGTCCAGCTGGTCACGGAACAGGTTGCTCAGCAGGATCACGCGCGGTCCCAGCTGTGCCACCAGCGCGCCGAGCCAGAACTCGTCCACCTCGAATAGCCCGAGTTCGCCGGCGATCGCACCGTGGGGGCCCGCCGCCTCCAGCAGTGTCGAGGCGATCCCGCCGGCCATGTTCGCGCCCGCTTGGTTGTGTACGAGCGTGGTGCCCGCGTGCTCGAAGATGCTCGCCGCCATCGCCGCGGTGGTGGTCTTGCCGTTCGTCGCGGAGATGATCACGCTTCCCTTGGGTAGGCGCCCGGCGAGCTGCTCGATCGCGTCGGGCTGCATTCTCATCAGCAGCTTGCCCGGCAGGCTCGTGCCGCCTTTGCCGCGCAGCCGCGAGAGCGCACCGGCGGCGCGCGCGAGCGCGAGCTTGGACGCCAGAAGCACGCTCACAGCCCGGCCGCGGCGGGGTCCGCGCCGGCGGCTTGATCGCCGCCGAATGCGCCGGAACCGGTGCCGTCCGCCGGCACAAGCACTCGCACGGCGCCGCTCACGGCTCTGACCCGCACCGGTAGCTGGCCGATCGGGTCGCCGTCGGCATACATGGTGAATGGGCGATCGGAGCTGACGGACACCTCCCGGGCGCGGAAGACCTTCACGCCCGGCTCGTGTATGTGGGTCCCGCTGAAGACCTTCGGCAGAATTTTCGTAAGGAACCCGAGCTTGCTGACGTTTTCCAGCACCATCACGTCGAGCAGCCCATCGTCGAGCAGCGCGTCAGGTGCCGCCCGCATCCCCCCGCCGTAGGTCTGCGAGTTGCAGGCTCCGACGGTGTACGCGAGAAAGCGCTGGGACTCGCTCGGTGGGTCCAGCTCCACCTCGAAGAGGGCGGGTCGCCAGGACAGTAGGGCGCGCAGCGCTCCGTACGCGTAGACGAGGTCGCCCAGCCACGCCGGTGCCTCGTTTGCGATGCGGTTTGCGTCGCTGTCGAAGCCGACGCTCGCTATTCCCACGAATGCCCGCCCGCCGACCTCGCCGAGATCGAGTCTGCGCCAGTGGCCAGCGGCGATGGTGGCACACGCCTTTACCGGATCCTCAGCGATGCCGAGCACACGCGCCAGGTCGTTGCCCCGTCCTCCCGGGAGCACGCCAATCAGCGCGTCGGGAATCTCCCGCAGCACGTCGGCGACCGCGCCGACCATGCCGTCGCCGCTGAGGCACACGACGGTTTCCCCCTCGTGCGCCGCGGAGCGTGCCAGCTCGCGTGCGTGGTCGAGGTCACGGGTCAGCTCGCTGCGAACTCGAAGGCCGTGATCCTCGAGCGCGCGCGACACCTCGGGCAGCGCTCTGCCGGCTTTGCCTCCACCGGCGGATGGGTTGACGATCAGACAGACTTGCCTATCCACCGCATACAGCGTATTGACAGGCGAGCCCGTGGGGACTCGAGGTCTGTAAAAGCCGGGGAGGGGTCGCAGATTTGGTTGACTCGCAGCGTCCTTTGAGGGCCCCAACTGGCAATGCTCACCGTTTCAGTGCATTGCATTAGGCAACGTAAGGATTCGACAATAATCACAGAGCTTGCCGGGCCGGACACCTATGCTTCGCCCGTGCCTGTCGGTAGGCCCAGCCGCTCGAACCTATCGTCCTGCCTGTTGGCGGCCGGGCTAATGCTCGTCCTGGGCGGCTGCGGATCGGGCTCGTCTAAATCGAAGGCCACCGCCTCGAGCTCCGGCTCCGCGACCACGGCCGCCTCGCGGGCAAGCGGCTGCCAGATGGTAAGCGCGCCGGCGCCAAAGGGAAATCTGCACATTCCGTCGCCGACGCTCAAGCTCGACCCATCCAAGCGCTACGTGGTGAGCCTCGCCACCAACTGCGGAAACATCGAAATCCAGCTGGATGTCAAGCGTGCGCCAAAGACCTCGGCCTCCTTCGCCTACCTGGTAAAGCGCGGCTTCTATGACGATCTGACGTTTCATCGTGTGGTCGCCGGCTTTGTGATCCAGGGAGGGGACCCGGATGGCAACGGGTCGGGTGGGCCCGGCTACACCGTCGTGGAGCAGCCACCCTCCAACCTCCAATACACGCGTGGAGTGGTGGCGATGGCCAAGACCAACACCGATCCGTCCGGCACTTCCGGCAGCCAGTTCTTCATCGTCACCGGCGCCAATGTCGGGCTGCCCGCTCAATACGCCCTCCTGGGTCAGGTGGTGGGGGGGCAGAGCACCGTCAGCAAGATCTCAAACGTCGCTACCAAGGCCGGGCCCGACGGGGAAGAAAGCACGCCGAGCATCCCGATCGTGATCAGTCACGCCACGCTGTCTTCGAACTGAGCGCTCTACTTCGACGACTTGGACTTCGCCGCGTTCGCCGCGGCTAGCGCACGATCACGGCGGCGGCGACCGAACATCGCGGCTATCGAGACGCCGGCGATGGCGACGAACAGCCCGAGCAGGATGCCGGGGGCGAGTCCGATCCCGCCGAACGGCAACCAGATCAGCTCGATTACCCCAAGCCCCGCAGCCAGGAGGGCGAGGATCAACGCGATGATCAGCAGAATGCCTCTCATCCGGGCCAGGATCCCGGCGCTGGATGGGGGGATGAGCAGCCCCATCGCACGCAGGGCAAACATCTGCCAGCCGCTGGGCGGGGCATGGCCCAGCCGCTCGACCGCGCTCTTGAGATCTCCCGCTCTGCGGTCGGCGAGCGCGAGGGACGCCTCTGCCATGCGTCGCAGCTGCATGCGCTCCTGGGGGCGGGCGGCGGCCAGCGCCTTGCGGAAATACGCGCGTGCGGCCTCCGCGTCAAAGCGCTCAGAGGCACGAGCGCCGAGTATCGCCATCGCCTGGGCCTTGAACTTGGTCTCCGCCTCGAGCTCTTCGTCTGAGCGCTGCTCGAGCGCTTCGATGGCCTGGATAGCGCCGCGCTGTTCGATCTTGATCTGACGTTGCTTGGGAGGCATTGCACGCCCATTCTATGGAGGTCTCTCGCTAAGCGCTATTCTCGCGGACTCACCGCTTATCCTCTACCGAATGCGTCGAATCTCCTGGCATATCAAGCTGATCGCCACGTCCACGATCGCGATCCTGGCCGCTCAAACGACCATCGCTGCGGTCAGCTGGGGGGCCACGGCGACCCCCAAAGTCTCTCTGAACGCGGCCAGCAAGGCGCAGCTCAACAAAGAGATCCAGGAATACGTGGCGAAGAACAAGGGGAAAGGCGCCGAAGGCGAACCGGCCGCCGCGGGTGGTGAAGCCGCCGCGGGTGAAGCTCTCTCCAAGCTGACCAAAAGTCCCGAAGAAGCAGCAGCCACGACTCCGACTACGACTGCCTCTGCGTCATCGACATCGGACTCATCGACCGGGAGCATCCTGTTGATCGCCGGTCTCGCGGCACTCGTGCTGCTGGGCGGAATCGTCCTGTACATCTACAGGGACACGCGCCGTGTCGCCCCGGTCACAACCAGCGGACCGGTCGGGACCGCGGCGACCCCCAACGCGGAGGCCCGGCAGCGCAAGCGGCGCGCCAAGGCAAAGGCCGCTCGCCAGCAGCGCAAGCGAAACCGCTAACCGCTCTGGTCGCTGCTCACACGCCGCGTCTTCACGAGCCCGCTGCGAACACGCTTGGGTGGATCAGGCGCTGAACCATGCGGTCCTCGACGCGGACGAGGCCCGTGGTGCAATGGCCTTCTCGGGTGGCGACCATGAGGACCGATCGGTGGTGTCTTGGTGCCGCCGTCTTCGTCGGAGTTCTCAGATTCGGTGGCGGGCTCGGTGCCCGCGAGTTCCTCGCGGAATGGCAGCCACAGCATGAATGCCATGAGCGGGATCTTGATCAATGCAAGCAGCAGGATCAGCATCCACAGTGTCATCCATTCTGATGCTACTACGGGCCGCCCCGGACACTCCCGAGAGCGTCTGGTGGGCTGGCTCAGGCAGGATCGCCTGGGAAGAGAGGTCCAGAAGGGTCGCGAAAGGCCCAAACAACTTCTAGGTTTACATAACATACATTATCGAGCATTACCAGTAGACCCTGATCCGCTTAGGGTCTACTGCGGCGTCTCACTCATGTGAGACAGCTTCGTCTCATCGATATGAGACAGCGCAGGTGCGGGGCGCGCGCCGAAGCGTCAGCGCGAGGCCGCTCTTGGCGTCGCTCAATCTGTTGACACACTTTAGCCCGGGAGTGCGATTTATCAGCAGTGGGACCCGATCACGCCAACGCACAAGACGCAGAGCTGATCGGCGCAGGCCGCGCTGATGCGTTCGCCGTGGTCTACGACCGGCATGCCGCGGCGATCTACAACTGGGCCCGGTCGAGGGTCGGCGACCACGCCGCCGATCTCACCGCCGAGACGTTCGCCCGTGCCTGGCTCTCGCGCGGCTCATTCAGGGACGGTGCCCAGGGCTCCGCGTTTCCGTGGCTGCTGGGCATCGCGCAAAACCTGCTGCGCGACTCGCTGCGCAGACAGCGGATCGAGCACCGGGCGAGGGCACGGCTCGGGCTGCCGCGAGAGCTTGCGACCGATGCGGGCTACGAGCTCGTGGAGGAGCGGCTGTCGCTGCCCGAGGCCGCACTGAAGGCGATCGCCGACCTGCCCGAGGCCGACCGCCAGGTGCTCGACCTGCGCGTCGTCGAGGGACGGCCCTACAACGAGATAGCGGCGGAGCTGAGCTGCACCCAGATCGCCGCGCGCCTGCGGGTCTCACGCGCACTACGCCGTCTGAACATCGCAACCGGAGGAAACCAGTGAGAGCCGATATCCCCGACACCCTGAACATCGCGACCGGAGGAAACCAGTGAGAACCGACATCCCCGACACCTACCGCAGCCAACTCCACGCCGCGATCGAGCGCGATCTCGCCCGCGGCACCCGCACCGGCCGCTTGAAGCGCCGGGCACTGGCGCTGAGCGTGCCGGCCACAGCGGCGGCCGCCACCACCGCGACCGTGCTCCTGACCGCCGGCGGTGCCTCCGGGCCGAGCCTCGCGAGCGCCGCGATCATCCGCCACGTCCGTGCCGAGCTGACCGCCGCGCCGCCCGGGTCGATCCTGCACGAGTCCGCCACCGTCACGCTCCCCGATGGCTCCTCGATGCTGTTCCAGCTCTGGGAGCAGATCGGCGGGACGGGCACCGGCGGGACGGGCGTCTACCGCGTGATCAAGTTCGGGCAGGAGGCCAGCCAATCGGACACCCAGAACGAGACCTACGACGCGTCGAAGAACACGGTCACGGTCTCGCCGCTCCCGCCGGCGATCCACCAGCTCGAGGTCTCGAAGGGGGGCGACCCGGCTGCCGAACTGAAGCGGATGGTCGAGTCGGGCCAGGCCACCGCGACACCGACCACGTACAACGGGACCCCGGCGTACAAGCTCAGCGTGAACTCGTCGAGTCACCCGTTGCTGAACGGCACCGCGTACGTCGCCCGCAGCGACTACCGGCCGCTCGAGCTCGACTCCGCCGCGCATCCCGGCGGGAAGGTCGTGTTCTCGGCGTACGAGTACCTCCCCGCGACCCCAGCCAACGACGCCCTGCTCGCCGTCACGAGCGCTCATCCGGGCGCGACGGTCGTAAACCAGCCGGGCTAGAGCCGGCAGCCTGCCGGGCGGGTCGCCTCAGCAGGACGGCGACTATGATGAGGCTGACGTGCGCGAGCACGCACGTCGCCGCCGGGAGCTCGAACCGCGCCACGACGCGGTCGAGGAACTGCCTGCATAGCTCAAGCGGGATCGCGTCGACCACGCGGACGGTGCGGGCAAAGCTCCCGCGGTTCGGGGAGGGCGCGGCTTCAGCTGAAGTCAGCGACGCACGTTCCTGAACCCGGCTAGATGGGCGGACGCCTGTTGCGACCGCCAAGCAGGCACATGCGCCAGTGCCCTGCATGGAGCTCAGAGCAGGTGCCTTGGCGCCGCGGGCGGCTGCCGTGTTGTTCGCCAAAAGCGAGATCCGACGCCGGCCAGCCGTACTGCGTGAGGGCGCTTCGCGAAGGCGCGCTGGTCTCATATGGATGAGACGCCGACAGTCTCAAATAGATGAGACGAAGCTGTCTCAGATCAATGAGACGTCGCATCTACTGATCACAGTCCGAGTAGTTCTGCCGCTTCGCGTACCGCTGGGTGGTCGAGCGTGAGGGACGCTACATCGATGACCTTCAGACCCGAGACGATGCGATCGAAAAGGGTGAGGTTGATGAGGCTCGCCTCGATCGTAGACCACCAGCGCAAGCCCACCAGCTCGGGATGCGCGTTAAAAAGGCGCAACGCGTGCAACTGTGTGGTGGTTCGTGTGCTCGTGGCGACTTCGGATGGACGAAGTTCGGCGTCGAGCAGACTAGAGGGGTCGTCGAGATCTATCAGGCGAGCACCGTCATGGAGTTCGAGTTGGGCTAGCGCCAACGGAATGCCGCCGCGCACAAGCATTCCGCTCGTGAGCGCCTGGGCGCCGCGGAAGGGAGCCAGGGCCTCGGCAAGGACCGAGATGGGACTCTCACCAACGTAAAGACAGCCGTAGCGATCTGGGTTGTCGTGGCGTCCGGCACCCTGCAGTTCGCCCGGAAACCACAGCGCGCCGCCGGGATTCGTAGGCAGGACACTTGGCTGCCAGGGCAGCAGCCGCCAGAGGATCACGCGAAGCTGCCTGCACGCTCCTGGGCGATCGCGTCGAGCAGCTCTCGCGCGTGCCCGGCCCGTACAAGGTCGATCGGCCTGCGTCCTCCGAGATAAGGATTGAGGCCGGTAAGCCACAGCTGGGCCGTATCGGATGAGTACAGGCGCAGCAAGCTCGACATGACCAGCTCAAGCAAATCGACTCGTTGTGCGTTCGCTTCGTCGATCCCCTGCCCGCGACGCCAGCGCGTGATCTGAGCCGGGCTTACGCCCAACAGCTCGGCCAGTCTGCGCTGGGAATGGAAGTCTTCGCTCAGCGCGGTGACCTTCTCGACGGTACTCACAGGCACGGACTCTATTTTAGCGCAACAAAAATCGTTGCGCAACTGCCTCCACCCTATTGGAACCCTCAGCCGATCCGCTGCGCCAACTCGACGATGATCCCCTCCGGGCCGCGGACGTAGCAGAGCCGATAGATGTCTTTGTAGCGCTCCACCTCGCCGACGAGCTCTCCGCCGTGTGCTCGCAAGCCCGCGAGTACGGCGTCGATGTCATCGACCAAGAACGAGAGATGGCGGATGCCCGGGGTGTTCGAGGGCGCCTGGCGGTCGCCGTCAGGTCCCGACGGGGCGTGAAACTTCGCCAGCTCGACCCGCCCGTGACCGTCCGGGGTCTCCATCATCGCGATCTGAGCGCTGACGCCCTCGAGCCCAATCACACGGTCCACCCAACCGCCCTGCACCGACGCCTCGCCCTGCAGCTCGAGGCCGAGCTCGAGGAAGAACGCGATCGCGGCCTGGATGTCGTCAACCACAATGCCCACATGGTCCATGCGCTGGATCGTCATGCGCTCAACAGTAGCGACACAAGGCGGGTTGGTATCTTTTGACTCATGAAGCCGCTTGCTGGACCGCTTGGCACACTCGGTTACATGGCGGCATGTGTGCCGTGGCTCGTGACCATCGTGTTTGGAATCAGTGGCTGGCCTTTCTACGCCGCCGGAGCCCTATGGCTCATTGTGGGTATACCCATCAGCGTTCAACAGCGACGGGCCAAGAAGGAAGCGTCTGACCGGCCTCCGGTCGCAAACTGACCCACCAAACCCGCGCCTAACGAGCGGATTCAGCAAGAAGGTCGAGAACTATGGCTCGTATGAGAATCTCGGTCTACGTCTGGCCGGATTGCTAGCCGGCGACAGTAGAGATCGCGGGCTTCTGGATTCAAGCCGACCCACTACCCATTGATAGGGCTCGGGTTCGCGATGTCCAGCGCCGGCTCGGACGCCGCGTGACCGCGACTCAACGTGACAGTGACCGTGATTAGCCAGATCACGAGCGCGACAATCGGCACGAAGGCGATCATCGAGGCGGCGCCGGACCTCCGCGTCGTCGGCGAGGCCAAGGATGGCGTCAACGCGGTCGAGGCAGCGCGACTCACCAAGCCCGCGATCGTGCTCATGGACATCCGCATGCCGCGAATGGACGGCCTCGAGGCCACGCGCCAGATCATCGCAACCCCGGCCAATCGCCACGGGTGCTGATGCTGACGACATTCGACCTCGACGAGTACGTGTACGACGCACTCCACGCTGGCGCAAGCGGTTTCTTGCTTAAGGACATCCCACCCGAACAGCTTGTCGCCGGGATTCGCGTCGTCGCCCAGGGCGACGCGTTGCCCTCCCCATCGGTGACTCGGCGCCTGATCGAGTCCTTCGTCCGCGACCGCAGACCAACGCAAGGGCTGCCTGAGCTGGATGAGCTCACCCACCGGGAGCTTGAGATTCTCGAATTGATTGCGCGTGGCCTGTCCAACGCCGAGATCGCCGAGCGGCTGGTCGTATCCGGTACGACGGTCAAGACACACGTCGCCCGGGTGCTCTCCAAGCTGGGGCTACGGGGTCGCGTCCAAGCTGTGGTGCTCGCCTACGAGACCGGAATCGTCCAACCCGGTGCCCAGTCTCGAAGCACACAACCGCCGGGCTGCCGTGCGGCTGACGACATAGTGCACAAATAGGTGTGACACCAGATCTTTCGGTGTTGCACTTGCTCAATGCCGACGACCCGTCCTCGCTGCACGATTACCTACACAGGTCCGGTCCGCGACCTGCTTGACGATGCTCAGAACCAGTGGCCAGAGGTAACCGATCCCAGACCTCATACCCGGAGGATTGAAGTTCGCTGCAGAGAACAGCTTAAGGGCATCAAACACCGATGACACTCTAACAAAATCTAGATCAATCTAAGTGATTCTATCGGCTTCTAATGTCTTCTAGCGAGGTGCCTTAGAATCTAGTAGGGTCTCGCGAATGGACCCGCGTATCAATCCGTATGCGCCAGGCGCCGGCACCCGGCCGCCCGTCATTACGGGCCGTGACCAGGAGATCCAGGCGTACGAAGTGCTGCTCGACCGACTGATGCAAGGCACGGCCGGGCAAAGCATGATCGTCACTGGGTTGCGCGGCGTCGGCAAGACCGTTCTGTTGAACGCCCTTGAGGATGTGTCGGTCGCCCGAGGCTGGATAGCCGAAGGCCGCGAGATCGACGACGAGACGTCATTCCCGGTTGTGATTGCCCGTAGCGCAAAGCGGATCCTAGGAGAGCTGCGCCCGACGCGCAAGATTGCCGAGAACATTCTGCAGGTGTTCGACAGGCTCGGCTCATTCACACTTAAGGATCCCGCTGGCTTCGAGCTCACATACACCCCGGGTCCGCAGGCTTCCAAGGAGACTCTCGGTGAAGACTTCGTTGACCTGCTGCTCACGCTCGGCTACGCCGCGCAGGCGAGGGGGCGTGGCGTAGCGTTCCTGCTCGACGAGGTGCAGTTCGTCCCCGCAAAGGAGTTCGGACCGTTCGTCGTTGGCTTGCACCGCCTTGCTCAGAAGGCGCTCCCCGTCACCTGTGTCGCCGCGGGCCTGCCGAGCCTGCCCGCGCTGGTCGGCAAGGCAAAGACATATGCCGAGCGCCTGTTCGAATACCCCCGCATCGATCAGCTCTCCAAGGCTGACGCCGACCATGCCCTCTCGGACCCCGCGAGCAGACGGGATGTTCTTTGGGAGCCGGCGGCCCTCGCGCACGTGTACGCACAGACCGCCGGCTACCCCTACTTCTTGCAGGAGTACGGCAAGTACGCCTGGGACGTAGCGTCTGATGGCAGGATCACCGAGCAGGACGCACGCACCGGCGGCCGCATCGCCCAGGATCGACTCGACGACGGTTTCTTCAAGGTGCGCTATGAAAGCCGAGCGACCAAAGCCGAGCGAGAATTCCTGCACGCGATGGCCACCTGCGATGGGCCCCCATACGCAATAGCGCAGATCACCTCAGCACTCGGCAAGGACGATCAGCGCGCCATCTCCCCGCGTAGGAATACGCTCATACGGAAGGGCCTGATCTATGCACCCGAGCATGGTCTGCTCGATTACACGGTGCCGCAATTCGCTGCCTATCTCAGGCGTCGCGGCCCGGAGTAAGTCTCATGATGTGGTGTTTTGCACCAACCTGAACTGCTCTACAGAGCCATTGTTGGGGCAGTGATAGATCCTGGTCCACGAGTTTGCACTTGCGAACAAGGGAGTCCCCTCCACTCGTGCGGCCGGCGGAGATCACCCTCGCAGCGACGCTCCAGAGGCGACGTCTCCGCGGGCGAGCGCCTCGCGACGCCAGCGCCGGTAGCCCGGCCCGATGTTCCCAAACGAGGAGGGCATCAGCGGTGTAGCCGCACGCAGCGCGGTCCCGAGGACCCGCAACTCGAGGTCATTGGCCCGTGTCCAGCGAAGCCCAAAGCGCCGACGTAGCGTCGGTGGAAGCAGCCCGACGGTGCTCAGACCGAGGAAGTGGCCCAGCTGCACACGCGCGATGGGCCAGATCAGGTGGTACTGAGCCACCACAGCCGGAGGGGCTGGTCTCGCGAGTGCCGCATTCACTTCCTCGACGGCGACCGTGCGCTCGAGCTCACGGGCGACCATCCCATCGACGTACTCGCGGAAGCTTGACCAATCCGTGGGCAGGTCACACTCGCGGATGCCCAGCAGCCGACCGAGTGAGCGCCACTCAGCCCAGAATCGCTCGCATTGATCGTCTGTGAACGGCTTCCCAAAACGCTCGTGGCCGGTCACGATCGCCTCGGCAAGCGTGGCGTGAACCCATGCGTAGGCGGCCGGTTCGAGCGCGTGGTAGCGCTGCCCGTCCGGCCTGACGCCCTTGATTTGTCTGTGGAACGAGCGGATCCGACTGCCCATCTCGCCGGCGGCCTGCGGGCCTCCGTAAACCATCGTGTAGGCGTAGTCGAGCGTGCGTAGTAGGCGCCCCCACGGATCTCGCTGGAACTGGGAATGCTCGCTGACCCCCGCCCCCACCGTCGGGTGGGCGACCTGCAGCAGCAGCGCGTAGCCGGCCGCGAGCAGAAGACGAGGGTCACCGGCGCGGCACCAAGTGATCGTCCCGGGATGGGGAGTCAGGGACGGCCAGTCGGAGGCGGGCGGCACGATCGAAGTGGACATTGACGTTCGTACATACCGTACGGCCCCTGACAACGGCGAGCGGAGATCCTCAGCTCTCAGTCTGCTGACGCAGGCCGCGCGGCACCGGAGATAGGCTGCTCTGACATGTCTGCCCTGACGAGTTTCGTCGCGATCGCGTGGGTCGTTTTCTGGGTCTATTGGATGGTCTCCGCCGCCGGTGTCAAGAAAGGCACCCGGCCGAGGCTGGCCGTAATCCCGCGGCTACTCATCATCGTCCTCATTGTCTTGTTCAAGCTGGCCTTCAACGGACACTTTCACACTGTTCACAGTCAGATCCTGCACGTGGTGGGCCTGGTCTTCTTGCTGGGAGGCCTGGGTCTGGCGGTGTGGGCCAGGGTCTATCTGGGTCGCAATTGGGGGATGCCCATGACGCAGAAGGACGAGCCGGAACTGGTCACTTCGGGCCCATACCAGCTCGTCAGGCACCCGATCTATTCAGGCATCCTGCTGGCGATGCTCGGCACATCGCTGGCTCTTACGCTCTATTGGCTGATCGCCTTTGTTGTGGCGAGTGTTTATTTCATCTACAGCGCGACGGTGGAGGAAAGAATCATGGCCACCTCCTTTCCAGCCACCTACCCGGGCTATAGGACGAAAACCAAGATGCTGGTCCCATTCGTGCTCTGAGGCGACCTCACGACACATACGGCAGAGAAAAAAGCCGGGTCGGGAATCTGCGCATAGGCTCAGTGGATCGCTTCCATAGAGGTAAAGTGCCCCCATCGGGCAATGGCCCCGCTGACTGGAGGGATGAGATGGCACAGACCGCGACATTGTTTGTTTGCCACGGCGATGACGGAGGCCCGCGTATGCACCCGTGTCGTCGTGTTCAAGAGAGACTCCGCGAGGCCGGTATCGAGTACGAGAAGGTGCTCGCCGCGCACGGCAGTCCGATCCCTTTTCTACGGAAAGGCTCACGTGAGGATCTGCGTAAAGCCACGGGTTCGACGAAGCTGCCCGCACTGAAGCTGCCCGACGGAACCGTCATCACGCCTTCGCGCTCGATCATGGCGTGGATCGCCGATCAGAAAGGCGCCGGTTCACCTTCACCATCATCAGGTGAAAGCGACCTGTAGCTCTCAGCGGGGCTGGCTGGAGAGATCCCCTCTCCCCCCTTCTCGGCCGCTGTAATTGGGAGCTCCTGGGCTCGCCGGGCAACCCGTGGCTTTCGGCTTCTCAGCTCACCAGCAGCAGCGCGAAACCGTCGTAGCCCTTGCTGCCGACGGTCTGGATTGCCGTTGCGGTCACCCGGGGCTCGGCCGCGATCATCTCGTTGAAGCGGCGGATCCCCTGCACGCCGCCGTCGCCGAGCTCGGGGTCATACGCGTCCGGGTCCACGATCGCCCCGTTTCTCACGACGTTGTCGGCGATGATCAGCGTTCCAGAGCGGGAGAGCTTCAAAGCCCACTGGAAGTACTCGGGATTGTTGCGCTTGTCGGCGTCGATGAAGATCACGTCGAATGGCCCCCGACCCTCTGTGCAAAGCTCGGCGAGGGTCTGCAGCGCCTGTCCGACACGCACTTCGACGATGTCCGAGAATCCAGCCCGGTCGATGTTGGCGCGGGCAACTTCCGCGTAGCGAGGGTTGGCCTCGAGCGTCACGAGGCGGCCGTCGGGGGGCAGCGCCTTGGCGAGCCAGATCGTGCTGTAGCCGCCCAGCGTGCCGAGCTCGAGGATCGTCTGGGAGCCCTGTATGCGGGCGAGCAGCTCGAGCAGCTTGCCCTGATTCGGTGAGACGTTGTGCGCCGGCACTCCCTCGCGCTCACAGGCGCTGAGAGCCTCTGTCAGCACGATCTCTTCACCGACGAGGAGGTCGGTGATGTAATGATCGACCGCGGTCCACCGCTCCTGGCTCACCGACACGCTCGCTGGAGGCTCACCATCCGCGGCGATGGTATTCGACAAGCCCACATCTGGACCTCCATCTCGGCTCTCTGCGGTCTGGTCCGGGGTCAGGTGACCAACGGCCGGTCGGTGTGAGACTGCGAACTTCCGCGGCGCACGGAGAACATCTGGGCGGCGAGCAGGCCACCCACGCCACCAAACAGGTGCGCCTGCCAGGAGATCCCCGAGTGGGGTATCAGACCCCACAGGAGCGCCCCGCCGAACATCACCGCCACGACGATCCCCAAAAACATCTCCCCGATGCGACGGTCGAGCACGCCTCGGCCGATGACATACGTCGCGTAGCCGAACACCACTCCGCTCGCGCCCACCGTCGTACTGCCGCTCGAGGCGGTCAGCCAGGTGCCGATTCCGCTGATCGCCACCACGATCGCGGTGACGGCCAGCACCCGCTTTGCGCTGATCAGCGCGACGGTGAA
Organism: uncultured Solirubrobacterales bacterium; assembly: GCA_963718425.1. Classification (GTDB taxonomy): domain Bacteria; phylum Actinomycetota; class Thermoleophilia; order Solirubrobacterales; family Solirubrobacteraceae; genus Palsa-744. The sequence continues at coordinate 213,718 of CAVQZJ010000014.1, read as the reverse complement.
GCCGAGCACCAGAAACGGGATCGTGTTGGCGATCAGGTGACCAAATCCGGCGTGCAGGAACGGCGCCAGCAGGATCCCATAGAGGTGGGAGATGTTGCGGGGCACGATCCCGTCGCTGTCGAGCTTGTGGCTGTCGAGCGAGTCGATCACCTCCAGAATCCACATCACGCAGACCATCGCGACTATCAGCCGCGCGCCCTGCCACCATTCCTCACGACGTCTGGAGAGCATCTGCTTGCCCATGCTTGATTTCAGACAGTACCTTCGATCGAACCGGTCCGTCACGCTGCACCCCAGAACGATCCGCTCTCCGGTAGCCAGATCGGGCCGGCAGTTGTGAGCGCACCGCACCCTTTCACCCAACCCGGCACGAGGTTCTAGACATGGAGAACATGAGCAGCGAGCAGCGCCGGATGCGACGCCAAGAGAGTCGTGCACAGTTGCGCCGCCGCCGTCGTCTGGCGGCACTCGGGCTGGCGCTCGCGCTGATCGCCGTCGTGGCGGCGCTCGTCCTCGCGGGGCGAGCGTCCTCTCCCACTCACGGACAGGGCCCCGTGGCGCACGCCTCCGCTCCCCGGATCCGCGACCGGCGCGTCGAACACGACGCGGCCCGTGCCAGGAACGGTCCTCCGGGGACGGGGCACGTTCCGATCCTGATGTACCACGTCATAAATCCGCCGCCGGCGGGCGCGCCGTTCCCGGGTCTGTATGTGTCGCCCGGTGAATTCGCCGCTCAGATGCAGGCACTCGCCGCCGCCGGCTACCACGCGGTGACGATGGACCAGGTGCTCGCCTACTGGCGCCACGGCACACCGCTGCCGCCGGGCAAGCCCGTCGTGCTGAGCTTCGACAACGGCTACCAGTCCCAGTACACCCAGGCGCTGCCCGTGCTGCGCCGCCTGGGCTGGGTCGGTGTCGAGAACATCCAGCTGAGTGGACTGCCGCCCTCCCAGGGCGGTCTGTCCCGGCCCCAGATCCATGGCCTGCTGTCAGCCGGCTGGGAGCTCGACACCCAGGGCTACAGCCACGCCGACCTGATCACCCTAGACGCCGAACAGCTGCGCTACCAGGTGGCCACCACCCGCAAAGTCATCCAGAACCGCTATCACGTACCGGTCAACTGGTTCTGCTACCCGTCCGGCCACTACAACGCGACGGTGATCGACGCCGTCAAGGAAGCCGGCTACGTCGGCTCCACCACAGTGGTCCCCGGCTGGGCGGACCCGCGGGAGGATCCCTACCGGCTTCCCCGCCTGCGTGTGCTCGGCGGAACCGCTCCCCAGGAGCTGCTCAGCCAGATCGCGTCGATCCGCTCGAACACGCCGCCACCGTCCTCCTATGGCTCCACCTAACCACCCGCCCGGCGGATCGATAGCATTCCGCCACATGCTCGAGCCAACCGACTTCGACGAAACCCTCCCCTCCCCGCACGGGGGGATCAGATGAGGTCCGCTCCCGGCTGGGGGTCGTGGACGTTTGACCCCGTCGTGATCGTGGCGTTGATCGCCGCCGCGGTCGTTTACACGCGTATGTACCGCAAGGCGAGCCGTAATTCGGCGCCCGGCCGCGGACCCGGAGCGCGCCACTGGATCTTCTACTCGGCGGGGCTCCTCGCGATCGCGATCGCGCTGCTCTCCCCGGTTGACGCGATCGGTGACCGCTGGCTGCTGTCGGCGCACATGGCCCAGCACGTGCTGCTCTCGGATATCGCCCCCGCCCTGCTGATCCTCGGCCTGCGCGCCCCGATACTGCCGCTCGGGCTCTCGCGCCGGGCGCTGCAGGCGGTGGCGCCCACCGGCGGGCGATCCGGGCGTCTGTTGGCCGTCGCCACCTCGCCCTGGGTGGCGATTCCGCTGTGGGCGATAGCGACATGGGTCTGGGCGATCCCCTCCATGTTCGATTTCGCCGCCCAGCACACGGCGGTCCACGCCTTCGAGCACGCCACCCTCTTCTACACCGGCCTGGCGCTGTGGTGGCTGATCATCGACCCACTCCCCCGTGCCCGTCTGCGTCCGGGCGGTCAGCGCCTTGCGCTGCTCGGCTTCTCCCGTCTGGCGAGCGCGTTCGTGTGCGTGCCGCTGACCTGGATCACCACCACCCAGTACTCGCTGTATGCGAGCGCGCCACGTGCGTTTGGGATATCGGCGATCAACGACCAGCACCTCGCCGGCGCCGGCATGTGCTTCATCGAGTTTCTCGTCTTCGGGATCGCCTTCGCCTCGGTGTTCATCAGCATGCTCGGGCGCGATGACTCACGCGTGACGCTCGGCGAACACGCGGCCGGGCACTGACGGCGGGATTGCCTCAGAGGGCCCCGGTCTCGGTCGGGCGCTAGCCGCGGTCTGTGGCGTGCGCGATCGCGTCCGCCAACTCGCTGGCCGTCATCTTTGAGCGCCCGGGTATGTTCAGTTCGCGGGCCCGTCGATAGAGCTCGCGGCGATTCTCCCGCGATGGGGCGGCGGGACTCTCGCCGGCGAGGTCCGGCAGCGTCTGGGTGAGCGCCAGCGCGGCGCCGAAGAGATCTCCCCGCTGCTGGATGGTGCTCAGGATCTCCTCGGGCGAGAGGCTCAACATCGGCTCGGCCCCGGAGTCCAGCGCCTGCTCCACCTGGCTCCAGGAGAGCGGGGTTGAGACCGTGGGATGCTCGGCCGCCCGCATCGAGTAGGCGCACACCGTTGTCTTGTGAGGGTCGTTCTGGCTCCAGTCGATCAGGACCTTGCCCTGCCGCAGCTTTCTGGCCATGCGTGAGACGACCAGCTCGGGATGTTCGTTCTCGAGCAGCCTTGAGACCGCGTGCGCGAATGGCTTGGTCTGCCCTGTAGCTTGTGTGGCTATTCAGCGGCAGGTAGACCTGCAGTCCCTTCATGCCCGAGGTCTTGACGACTGTCTGCAGATCGAGTCTCTGCAGCGTGTCCCTGATCAGCAGCGCGACCCGACAGCACTCTTTGAGCCCTGCGGGCTCGCCCGGATCCAGGTCGAAGACGACAGTGGTGGGGCGGCTCATTTCCGGTGACCGCGCGAGAGATGTGTGCAGCTCGATCGAGGCGAGGTTCGCGACCCAGATCAGGCTCGGCAGCGAATCCACCACGCAGTAGTCGATCTTCTCGTCGTGGCTCTCACTCCACACCGGCTCGGTTCTCACCCACGGTGGCCTGTGAGCGGGGCAGCGCTTCTCGTAGAAGTGGTTGGCTTGCACCCCGTTGGGATAGCGCTTGAGCGTCAGCGGCCGGCCCGCCAAATGACCGAGCAGCACCGGGGCGACGGCGGCGTAATAGTCGATCAGCTGCCCCTTGGTGAAGCCACTGGCCGGATATAGGACCTTTTTCAGGTTCGTCAGCTTCAGGGCGCGACCCTCGATGAGGATCTCGCCGTTCTTGGCGGTGTGCGCGCTCACCGTGGATGGGGGCGGCTGCTCGCCCGGGCCCTCGGGTGCCACGGGACGCTCGATCACGACCTCGTCTGCTGACTTGTCCTCACGCAGGCCCTTGAGCAGAGAGTGGCGCATGATGCCCTGCTGCGTCCAGCCGGCGAACTGTACCTCCGCCACGAGCTCGGGTCTGACGAAATGAGCATCCCGAGGGACCGGGCCGTCAACGAACGGGCTTGACTTCCGCGCCAGCCGCTTCAGCCGGGCGCTCAGATCCTCGACCTGGCGCACGCTGAATCCGCTTCCCACTCGCCCCGCGTAGCGAAGGCCCGACCCTCCGTCGGGGTCGTGGTAGCCGACGAGCAGTGCCCCCAGTGGTTGACGGGAGCCCTGGCCGCTGAGCCAGCCGCCGATCACGAACTCCTGGCGCAGGACGTTCTTTATCTTCAGCCAGTCGCGGCTGCGCGTGCCGGGCTGGTAGATCGAATCAAGGCGCTTGGCGATCAACCCCTCGAGTCCCTCGGAGGCGGTCAGCTCAAGCAGCTGGCGCCCCTCCCCCACGTGGTTTGCCGGAGTCCGCCACGCCGCGCCCTCGAGCTTCAGACCCTCCAGCAGCTCACGCCGGCGGGTGTAAGGCAGATCGGTGAGCATCGACCCGTCCACGAACAGCAGGTCGAAGAGGACATAGGTGACGGGCGTCTGCTTGACCTGGCGGCGAATCAGGGCCGGTGAGCTCAGATGCATGCGCGACTGCAGACGCTCAAAGCTCGGGCGTCCCTGCTCATCCAACGCGACGAGCTCCCCGTCGAGGATCGCCTCGTGTGAGCCGAGCTGCTCGCCGAGTGGACGAACCTCGGGGTAGGCGGCTGTGAGGTCGTTGCCGTTGCGGCTCTCCAGGCGCAGCCGCCCGGGCTGCCAGTAGGCGATCGCCCTGATCCCATCCCACTTCAGCTCAAACGCCCAGTCCTCTTGGCTGGATGGCATCGTGCCGATGCTCGCGAGCATCGGCTCCAGGCTCTTTGGCATCTCCTCGCGGGCATGCGCGGGGGGATCCATCCGGTGGATCATCCAGTCTGGCTCCTCGCCCGTCCTGAAGAGCGCGTAGCGGCCCTGCAGCCGTTTGCCGTGAAAGACAACGATCAGCTCTCCGTCGCGGTCCTTCTCGCACTCGTAGTCGCCACTGTCCCAGATCTCTATTTGCCCGGCACCGTAGTTGCCCGATGGGATCGTGCCCTTGAAGTCCAGGTACTCGAGTGGATGGTCCTCGACGTGGATTGCCTTGCGATTGTGCTTGGGATCCTCGGGTATGCCGTTGGGGATCGCCCAGCTGAGCAGCACGCCCTCGCGCTCCAGCCGCAGGTCCCAGTGCAGGCGCCGCGCGTGGTGCTCGTGCACGACGAACCGTCGTCGCTCAGCGGTCATGCCTTCTCCGTGGGGCTCCGGTGTGCGTGAGAAGTCACGCTTGGCGTGATATTTGGTGAGCGGGCGAGCCATCGACTGTGCCTTGCGGTGAGGTTTCGGGGCGTCTGGCTGTGCTCATGCGTCCGGTATCGATGATCCTCTACGCAGTCTCACCAGCAGATAGGCGACGATCAGTAGGTTGACAATGAGGCCGCCGAGCTTCAGCGGGGTTGTGCTCTTGGTCAGCTCCCACACCTCGGGAATCAACAGCAGCGAGGTGGCAACGACGGTCAACCACTCGCCCCAGCGCCGACGGCGCCACAATCCGTAGGACTCGGTCAGCTCCAGTGCGCCGTAGCCGAGCGCGACGAGCGCGAAGAGGGTGTTCTCGCTGCCGATGTGCCGCAGTGCGTTGATGATCTTGCGAATGCCGTTGGAGTTGGGGTCGAGCCCCAGTTTCGTGGCCAGCCGCGCCACATCGCTGGCCCAATGGGCATGCGGATGAGTCGCCAACGCCACCCCCACGGCGATCAGCACAACCCCTCGCAGTGCGCGCTCGGCGGCGATCCACGGCAGCAGCCGGTCGTGACGCGCGGAGCCGGCCGCCTGTTGGGTTTGTCCGGCTGTCATTTGCGCAGGCTACCGTCGCTGTGGCGTTCGGTGCTAGCTCTACTCTTCCTGTATGCGTCAGCAGCTACGTCCGCTCTTCGATCGCGTGGTGATCAAGGAGCTAGAGCCCGACCGGGTGCGCCAATCCGGCCTGGTGGTCCCACCGGGATCGCACGAGCCTCCACCGCAGCACGGCATCGTCCTGGCGGTCGGGCCAGGCATGGATTGGTGGAGTCACGTGGGGCTCGAGATGCCGGTGAGGGCGGGGGATCACGTGGTCTTTCCCTTCTCGGCAGGCACCTGGGTGGAGGTCGAGGAGGAGAAGCTGCTGGTCTGCCGCGTCGGGGAGCTGCTGGGGGTGCTCGAGAGCGCCGATGAGCTCTCCCCGATCTCTCACGGCGACTAGGCACCGGCGGGCTCTCGTTTGACCACGGAACCTGTGGAAAGCGAGAACTATCCTGCAGCTTCAATGAGGTGCATCAAGACCCTGCACAATCGCGAGACAGGGTGGTTGTTGCGAATCCTCACCGAGACGCCAATCGCCTCTCTTGGCCTCCATTGCGTTCGGATGTCGTCGCGGTCGCCTGTCTCGGGGTGCTCGTGTACTGCCTGGTTGAGCGACGATGGGCGATACTGGCGTTGATCGGTCTCCTCTTCGCGGGTCTCTCGCCGCGCATGAAGGGTCAGTTTGGTTTTCAGGGAGGAGGGGCTCGTCTAGGCGGCGAGTTGACGATCCGTTTGCGGACCTCAAGCAGGCTGATTCTGGCGCGGAGACGGAGCTTGATCCTCCTCCGGGATCTCCTCCCAAAAAAGGATCTGTCGAGGATTGATAGCCAGAGTCCGCCCTTGCTGGTGCACTTCGATCATGCCGTTGTTGTCTAGTGCACGCTGATAGGCCTTGGCCCACTCATCGGCATCCACACGGACAACGAGAACTTGATCCTAATCGACATGGCCCAATCCTAGATCGAACGAAACCGGCCGCTGAGCTGGCCTGCTCTGCTCGCTCTGAGCCTAAGAGCTTCTAACGGAAAGAGGTTTGTGTAGCTTTGGGTCGAATGTGTGTGTGACCTCGATTTGAAGGGGGCGCACATGGCTAGGCCGTTGGTCAGTGATGAGCTGTGGGAGATCGTCGAGCCGTTGATCCCGAAGGTGCCGCGTCGTTTCAAGCACCCGGGGCGCAAGCGGATACCCGACCGTGAGGTGTTGACGGGGATTCTGTTTGTGTTGCAAACAGGTATCCCGTGGGAGTACTTGCCCCAAGAGATGGGCTGTGGGTCAGGTATGACGTGCTGGCGGCGGTTGCACGAGTGGCAAGAGGCCGGCGTATGGGACAGGCTGCATGAGGTGCTGCTCTGCAAGCTGCACCGGGCGGATCTGATCGACTGGTCCAGGGCGGCGATCGACTCATCCCACGTGCGCGCTGTTGGGGGGGCTCCAAGACGGGCCCAAGCCCCGTGGATCGGGGCCGCCGTGGTTCCAAGCACCACTTGATCTGCTGCGGGGAAGGCAACCCGCTCGCTGTCGAGTTGACCGCCGCCAACGTCAACGACGTCACCCAGACACTCCCGCTCGTCAACGGGATCCCGCCCGTCAGGGGCAAACCCGGCCGGCCCCGGCGAAGACCAAAGCGGCTGCTCGGCGACCGTGCCTACCACTCCAAAAAGCACCGGCGAGAGCTGCGAGCTCGCGGTATTCAAGCCAAGATCGCCAAGCCCAAGACCCCGCACGGCTCCGGGCTCGGCCGCGAGCGTTGGGTCGTCGAGCGCACACTCTCCTGGCTACACCAATACCGACGACTCAGGGTCCGCTACGAGCGACGCGACGACATCCACGAAGCATTCCTCTCCATCGGCGCCAGCCTCATCTGCTTCAAAGCCCTCACCCGAGAAAACGCATTGTGTTAGGAGCTCTAAGGAGCGCCCGCGCATCTGGCGAACTTGCAGGCTAGCACGGTAAATTCCCGCAAATTCCACGGATGAAGGACCATTCTCTAATCAAAGTTCTAGTTGATTTTGGGTCTTCATGCGGATGGCCTGGGCTTTCCAGGTAGAACACCACAGCCCGTTTGGACATGCATGCCGGAGGGGTAGTTTCATAGCGTCCATGAGGACCGTACGTTTGGCACCCCACCCGGCTTACCCGCTTGGCTATCATGTATGGAAGGCGTCATCGTCCGTCGTGAGGGTGCGCCAGCTGAGTCGGGCTTTTGCGCCCGAACGAATCCCTCCTGAACCGTCGCAGCGGCGAGACCGGCCGTGCGGCAATTGCAGCAAGCTTCGCAACTGCGCCCGTTCAAGTGCGTTAAGAGGCTAGATCCAGCTCCTCCCACGACTCGAAAGCCCGCGCCCAGGCTCCAAAAGTTGTTGACAGCGCAACTATTAGGTCTTATAATTCCGACTACAGGCATCGGATTAGAAGGAACACCATGCAAGATCAGCTCTCCAATAACACAGTCCCAGTGATCGGGGTCGCCGGCGAGGCGGCACGAGCGCGGCCCGTGGGCGATCTCAGCAACCAGATGGCGGAGACATTCATCCCCGAGTCGGTAGACCAGCTGCTCGCCCATTCGCGTCGCTACCCGCTGCTCACTCCCGCCCAGGAGATCGAGCTGGCGCAACGCATCGAGCGCGGCGACCTGCACGCCAAGGAACTCATGGTCAACTCCAACCTGCGGCTGGTCGCCTCCAACGCGCGTCGCTACCAGAACCAGGGTCTGCCCCTCGCGGACCTGGTGCAGGAGGGGATGCTCGGCCTGATCCGCGCCAGCGAGAAGTTCGACTGGCGCAAGGGCTTTCGCTTCTCCACCTACGCGACACTGTGGATCCGTCAGGCGATCCAACGCGGCCTTGAGAACTCCGGTCGCACGATCCGCCTACCCGTCCACGTGGCGCAGCGCTCACGCAAGATCGGGCGCATAGAGCGCGAGCTGTCGGTCAGGCTCGGTCGCGAGCCGACGATCGAGGAGATCGCCGCCGAGGCCGATCTGCCGCTGGATCAGATCGAGGAGGTCCACCACCAGCGGGCCGCGCTTGTAAGCCTCGACCAGCAGGTCGGTGAAGACGGCGACACTGCGCTGGGCGATTTGCTTCCCTCCGACGCCGAGGCGCCAGAGGAGACGGCCTGGGATTCAGAGCGTGAGCGGATCGTTCACAGGGCGATCGCCAAGCTCCCCGAAACTGAGCGAACGGTTCTCACGCTTCGGTTCGGCACCGGCCGGGAGGAGCCACAGACGTTGACCGCGATCGGCAAGCGTCTGGGGTTCTCAGCCGAGCGCGCCTCACAGCTCGAGCAGCGGGCGCTGAAGAAGCTGGCGGAGTCACCGGAGCTCGCAGCGCTACGCGAGGCCGCATAGCCTCACCGAAGACCTCCTGATTTGGAAAAGCCCCGGCTTGGATTTCCAACCCGGGGCTTTTTCGTTTCGCGGCCGGCCCGCTGACACCGCGACCCCTTCGATCGGTTCCTGATCTCGCAGGCGCGTAGCGAGGGGCTCACGATCGTGGCCGCCGACCCGCATTTCGCCTGCTGTGAGATGCCCGTCGTCGCGGCCGCCACGTGAGCATTCGCTAGGGTGCGAACGTGGCCGCCGACAAACGGCGGCGCGGACGAAACGAGGGAGTCAAGCATGTCGAAGTCGATCTGGGATCGAATCGTCCAGTTCACCATCGTCCTGGGTGAACGTGTTCTCGCTCCGATCGAGCGATTTATCGGCCGACGTTCGCTGGTCGGCGACGCGACGTTCTTCCCGCTCGAGCGCTTCCCGTGGGTGGGGCACATCGAGCAGAACTGGCAGACGATCCGCGAGGAGGCCGAGCGCCTGCTCGAGGACCGCGACGATCTCGCGAACTTCCAGGACATCTCCAAGGATCAGATCGAGATCACCGACGACGACCGCTGGAAGACGTTCTTCCTGTACGGCTATGGATTCGAAGCCAAGCTCGGCGTCGAGATGTGCCCGCGCACGGCCGCGCTGATGCGCGAAATCCCCGGGATGACCACGGCGATGCTCTCGATCCTCTCCCCTCGCAAGCACATCCTCGACCACCGCGGCCCGTACAAGGGCGTCCTGCGCTACCACCTCGGGCTGATCGTGCCGGAGAAGGCCGAGGATTGCCGCATCCGCGTCGGTGATGACTTCCGTCACTGGGAGGAAGGCAAGAGCATGATCTTCGACGACACCTTCAACCACGAGGTCTGGAACGACACCGACGACACCCGCGTCGTGCTGTTCGTCGACGTCCTACGGCCCCTGCCCTCCCCGTGGTCGCAGATCAACAACCTGATCGTCAAGGCGATCGGCTACTCGCCGTTCGTGCTGGACGCCAAGCGCAATCAACAGGCCTGGGAAAAACGCTACCTGCAGCGGCGCGCCGAACGGCAGGCTTCAACGAACGCGACCGACACGCAGTCCGCCACGGCCACCTGAGCACGCCCACGAGGGGCGTACTGCCCTAGGCAGATATCGAGGTCACGGCGTTTGCACGCTCGTTCCTCGGTGGCTGATGAAGTCGGCCCTCACGCCGGCTCGGTGTGAATCAGCACGTCGATGATCTCGGGATGCTCGCCACGCACCCGCTGCTCTATCTCGCTGGCGACTGTGTGAGCGTCCACGAGCGTGGTCTGGGGACTGAGCCCGAGCGTCAGGAAAGCGAGTAGGCCATCCTCGGTCTGGCGAAATCGCAGCGAGCGCGGCTCACCGCCTGTGAGCTCTCGCACGACGTCGCCCACGGCGCTGCGCTGGGCGTCTTCCCCGACGGTGTAGCTCGCCTTCGTTCCGCTGTCATCTGTGAGCGGCTCGATGTGAGTCTGCACGCTCGCGACCTGAGGCACCGCCGCGAGGACCGCTTCCTCCACTTGGTTGGCGATGTCGTGCGCGGCGCGTAGCGTGAGCACGCTCGGGACCTTCATGTGCAACGCCAGCTCCGTGGTCTCCCCCACCCTCAGCACCGTCACGTTGTGCACCTCGCGCACGTCGCCGACCACCAGCGCGGCCGCGGTTGCCTGCTGGCGCAGCAGTCCCAGGCCGGCGTCCGGCTCGACGTGCACGATCACGTCGCTGCCCGGCAGCTCCCGCTCGATCGCCTCCTCGATCGCGCTGGCCACAGCGTGACCGTGGGCCACCGCGGCGTCCGGCTCGACCCCCACCACGACATCCGCGAAGTGCCTGCCCCCGACCTCGCGCATGCGCAGCCGCCGCACGCTGACGGCCTCCTCGATCCCGGCGATCGCCTCCCGGACGAGCGCCTGGGCGCCGTCGCGGGGAGCGCTGTCCATCAACACGCGCACATTGCCGCGCATCAATCGTCCGGCGGTGAACAGCACCAGCGCGGCGACCAACAGCGCCGCGATCGAATCGGCTTGGGCATAGCCGGCGCGGACCAGCACGAGGCCGAGTAGCACGGCAACCGAGCCGACCATGTCGAGCATGAAGTGCAGGGCGCTAGCTCTCAGCGCGGGGCTCGAGTACTTCCTGGCGGTGCGGCGCGACGCGATCAGCCGGCCCGCGTCGGTCAGGATCACCACCCCGAGGATCGCCAGCACATACCAGTGCACGTCCACCTTCTGCCCCGATCCGCTCAGACGGATGATCGACTCCACCACGATCACGAGGCTCGCAGCGACCAGCACGGCTCCCTCGGCCAGCGCCGAGAGGTGCTCCGCCTTGCCGTGACCGTAGGGGTGGTCGCGGTCGGCCGGGCGCACCGCTACGCCTAGCGCGAAGAACGTCAACAGCGCGGCCACCATGTCAGTCGCGGAGTGGATCGCCTCGGCCACCAATCCAAGGCTGTGCGACAGCAAACCGACGGTGAGCTTGACGGCCACCAGTCCACCGGCGGCGATCACTGAGAGCAACGCGGTGCGCTGCTGGGGAGCCAACTTAAACATGTCCGACGCGAGGTTAGCGCCGCCGCTCGTTCTAAATGCTTGTGAAGTTCAGTCCGCTGCTCTGTAGGAAGCTGTTCGCTTCGGCGTTCAGGATCGTGAACTCACCGGTCCAGATCAGCACACCCATCGCGATCAGCACCACGCCGCCGATGGCGATCAGCAGCCCGAAGTGACGCTTGACATGCGCGAAGGCGGACGTCATGCGCTCGAACGCCAGGGCCGTGACGAGGAACGGGATCGCCAGCCCCGCCGAGTAGAAGGCCAGCAGGACCGCTCCGTGCAGCGCCGAACCGGAGATCGCGGCGATCCCCAGGATCGCCCCCAGCGTCGGTCCGATGCAGGGTGTCCATGCGAACGCGAACGCCGCGCCGGCGACGATCGGCCCACCCCGTCCGGCGAGATGCAGCAGCGACTGCGAATGCCATTGGCGGCTGAGCACGCCGACAAACGGGGCGGCGATGAACAGCACGCCCATCGCGATGATCACGACCGCGCCGATGTGCTCGAGCGTCGCCTGGTGGGCCTTCAGCGTCGAGCCGATCGCGGTGGCCCCCAAGCCGAGCAGGATGAAGATCAGCGAGAAGCTCGCGATGAACAGCAGGCTCGGTACGAGCACTCGCCGTGGCCCACTGCCCGCCAGCTCGGTGGGGCTCACGCCGATCACGGTGGACAGGTAGCCGGGCACCAGCGGCAGCACGCAGGGCGAGAGAAACGACAGCAGGCCGGCGGCGATCGCAACCGGTATCCCTACTCCCCCGGCCGTGCTCGCGCTGCTCGCTGCGAGGATGTGGTGCACACTCATCTCTGGCTCCGCCTCTAAGGATTACGCAAAACGGCGCGCAACTCGGCCACTTCCCGCTCGAGGCGCTCGACCCGCCGTTCGAGGCTCGAGGAGCCTGTTTGGTGGGCGTCGGTTAGCGGTGCAGACACTGGCGGCGAGAAGGAGGGCGACTCGGGTGTGTGGTCCCGGGGCGCCTCGTGGATGGGCGTCGAGGGAGCTATTTGCGCCGTTGCCGACTCCCCTCCCAGCAGCTGTGTGTAGCGCTCCTCCTTCTGCCCCGGCCGGCGCTCGTGACGCAGCGCGAGGTCCCGCTCGATCAGGCCCCTGAGCGTCTCGTGCACGGCGGGGAGGTCGGCGAACGGATACATGCGCTCGGTGCGCTGCTTGAGCTCGCCGGGCGTCTGGGCCCCGCGCAGCATCAGCACGCACATCACAGCCTGCTCCTGGACGCTCATCGGCAGTGCCTCGGCGAGCAGATGACGGTACTTCGCGGCGCGGCTTGCTCCGGCCAGGCGCGCGTAGCCGCGGCGCTCGAGGCGATGCAGCGCGTCGCGGATGACGGCCTCGTCATAGTCCACCACCGGATCGCGGTTGGTCGACTGGTTGCACGCCAGGCGCAGCGAGTTCAGCGACAACGGGTAGACATCCGGCGTGGTGCGCTGCTTCTCTAGCAGACAGCCCAGCACGCGAATCTCGACGTCGGAGAGATCCATTGCCCTTAACCCTACGATCCTTCGCGATCGCGGGCGTCGCCGCGTGCCGTGGGCCGCGCGCGTCGCCGTCGGTCGCCTGGAACGCACCACGGTCGCCGCGGTGGCGCCAATGGCGCCCGATACAGTCATCTGGATGAGAATCTCGCCAGCAGAAGGCCTGTGAACGCCTTTCACGGCGAAGGGCAGGGCGGCTCCCGCGGAGGCGGTGGCCGCCGCAAGGAGCTTCGCCCCGAGGACATCCCCGACCGGCCGGTCTCCCTGCGCCGCGTGGGACGGCTGTTCGTCCCCTACCGCGCGCGCCTCGGTGGCCTGCTGGCGCTGATCTGCCTGACCTCGCTGCTGAGCGTCGTATCGCCGTTTCTGCTGCGCGGGGTGATCGACAAAGCGATCCCGCAGCGCGACGTCGAACTGCTCTCGCTGCTGGTGGGCGGCATGATCGCGGTGTCGATCATCAGCGGCGTCTTCGGGGTGCTGCAGACCCTGATCTCAAATCAGGTCGGCCAACGCGTGATGCACGATCTACGCGCCGCGGTCTACGCGCACCTGCAGCGCATGTCGCTGGCCTTCTTCACGCGCACGCGCTCGGGCGAGGTGCAGGCGCGGATCGCGTACGACATCGGCGGCATCGACGACGTCGTCACGAGCACCGCGACATCGACCGTCTCGACCGTCACAACCGTCACGGCGACGCTCGTGGCGATGCTCGCGCTCAGCTGGGAGCTGACGGTCTTCTCTCTGTGCCTGCTGCCGTTCTTTGTGTGGCTCACGCGCCGTGTCGGCAACGAGCGTCGCCGCATCCAGTCGGTGCGCCAGGGTCGCCTGGCGGACATGTCCACGCTGGTCGAGGAGTCGCTGTCGGTGTCGGGGATCCTGCTCGGCAAGACGATGGGCCGCTCACAGGAGTTGGTCGATCGCTTCAGCGGCGAGTCGAGCCAGCTCGCCGACCTGGAGGTTCGTGCGCGGATGGCCGGGCGCTGGCGTATGGCCTCGGTGCAGATGAGCTTCGCGATCATGCCCGCCGCGGTCTACTGGTTCGGGGGCTACACGATCGCGCACGGCAACCACGCGCTCTCGATCGGGACGATCGTGGCGTTCACGACGCTGCAGACGCGGCTGCTCTTTCCGATGCAATCGCTGCTCTCCGTGGGCCTTGAAGTGCAGACTTCGATGGCGCTCTTCGGGCGCATCTTCGAGTACCTGGACCTGCCCGTCGACATCGTCGAGCGCCCCGGCGCACATGCTCTGAGCAATGTCCGTGGCGACGTGCAGCTTCAGAACGTGTGGTTTCGCTACGAACCAGACGCCCCCTGGACGCTCAGTGAGATCGACGCGGAGATACCCGCCGGGACACGCACGGCGCTGGTCGGGGAGACGGGCTCGGGCAAGACCACACTGGCCTATCTGGTCGCGCGTCTGTACGAGGCCGAGCAGGGCTGTGTGAGCATCGACGGCGTGGACATCCGCGACATGACGCTCGTCTCGCTGGCGGCCACGGTGGGGCTGGTCTCCCAGGAGACCTACCTGTTTCACGCCTCGATCCGCGAGAACCTGCGCTTTGCCTGTCCGGAAGCGAGCGACGAGGAGATCGAGGCTGCGGCGCGCGCCGCTCAGATCCACGAGCTGATCGCCTCGCTTCCGGAGGGCTACGACACACCTGTCGGCGAGCGCGGCTACCGCTTCTCCGGCGGGGAGAAGCAGCGCATCGCGATCGCGCGCACGATCCTGCGCAACCCGCCGGTTCTGATCCTCGACGAGGCCACGAGCGCCCTCGACAACGAGACCGAGCGAGCCGTGCAGCTCGCGCTCGACGAGCTCAGCCGGGGGCGCACGACGATCGCGATCGCCCATCGGCTCTCGACGATCCGCGACGCCGACCAGATTCTGGTGCTCGATGGCGGTCACATCGTCGAGCGCGGCACGCACGAGGAGCTCGCGCAGGCCGGCGGGCGTTACGCGGCGCTGCTGAGCGGGGCTGCTGAGGGCGAGGCGCAGCCGGCGAGCGGGTCCGGGGCGGCGATTGCCTAGAAGGTGAAGGCCGACGCCTTCGCGCGTCTCACGCGACCGCGTCGATGTTCAGGCGCACATAGTCGACGACGACCGGTTCGCCGAGCTCGATCATCACGTCGTCCATGAACGGCTCGCGCAGCTGCTGCGGCAGGTGCTGGACGTGCGGGCCAAGGACGATCGTCGTGAGGAACTCACGCGGCTCCTGTGGCTCCCTTGGCGTTGGCTGCAGCCAGCACTCTGCCTCGGAGAACCCGGCCGCGATCAATCGCGCCTCGGTGTCGCTCGCGTTTGCGTAGTTCCACGGCGCCCGCCAGTCGGCGAAGTGCTGCTGGTAGGGCTCGCGTTCGAGCACCTTCCACGCTTCGCCGCGCAGGCGGTCGATGTTGCCCTCTCCTCCGCACTGCGCGACCAGACGGCCGCCCGGACGCAGAGCCGCGTGGATGCGGGCGAACAGAAGATCGTGATCTGAGATCCAGTGGAAGGTGGCGGTTGACAGGACCGCGTCCACCGGCTCCTCCAGCTCTAGCTCCACCAGGTCCGCCAGCCTCACATCCACTCGGTCGCTGTTCGCGAACCGCTCGCTGGCGGCTTTCACCATCGACGCGGAGGAGTCAACGGCGATCACCCTGCCCCGCGGCAGACGATCGGCGAGCATCTGCGTGACCTTTCCCGAGCCGCATCCGGCGTCGAGGACCGTCTCCTCGCCGGCCAGCTGCAGGCGCTCCAGCACCTGCTGGCCCAAGCCCTGCTGGATCGTCGAGACGCGGTCGTAGCTGGCCCCATCCCATTCACACTTTGACATACGTCCGTACGTTATCACATACTAGCTTCGGCGGTCAGGTCCGCCACCACACGCGAGAGCTGCCCGCCCTGCCAGGCGATCGGAGAGCGTGGCGGCAACGAGAGCTCCTCCACCACCAGTCGCGCGCCCGGGATCGCGTGGGCGTAGCTTTCCCCGATCGCCAGGGGATGGCTGGGATCCGCCTCGTCTCGGCTTGCGACCACGACAGTGGGAGCCCGGATGCCGTGAAGCTGGGTCATGCCCTCAAAGGCACGGGAGCGCGGAACCGCCCGCAGTGCGTCGGCGAGGGCACCGGGATGCTCGTGCGCCTGCAGGCGCTGGCGCAACACGGTGGCGATGGTTCCCCGCCAGCGGTCGGCCACCGCGTCCAGGTCATATGCGTCGATGAACCCGTCGACTCCCCCCTGCTCCAGACCCTCCGCCAGCATGTCCCACCGCTCGAGCTCCGCGGGCGAGCCCGATGTATCCGGGTCATAGGCGGGGGTGATCAGCGCGAGCGCGGCGACCGCATCGGGATGCTCCAGGGCAAAACGCACGGCGGTGTGCGCGCCCATCGACGCGCCGACCAGCACCGCGCGCTCGATCTGGAGATCATCCAGCACGGCGCGCAGGTCCTGCGCGAGCAGCTCGTAGCGGTAGGCGTCGTGAGTGCCCGCCGGGCTAGAGCGGCCGTGGCCGCGCGCGTCGTAGGCGATCACCCGGTGGCCGAAGCGCTCGAGCATGCGCGATCCCATCACCACGTAGCGGCGGGTCGCCGTCAGTCCGTGCAGCAGCACGATCGCCGGCCTGGACTGGTCCGGATGGGCGGGATTGCAGTCTTCGCCGGAGAGGCGCACCCCGTCGGTTGTGAGGATCTCCAGCTCGCCCGGGTTAGACATGCACCGAGGCGTGCTCGCGCATCAGCTCGGCGCAGTGACTGGGCTGCTCCCAGAAGAAGAGATGGCCAATGTCCTCGAGTATCTCCAGTCGTGAGCCGTCGATCAGCCCTGAGATCATGCGGCCGTTGGAAACGGGCAGCATCTGATCGACCGTCCCGTGGATCACGAGAGTCGGCATCGACAGGCCGGGCAGGCGGGCGCTTGTGTCGTGGGCGGCGATCGCCTGCATCTGGGCCATGACGACGGGGACCGCGACGGCACGCCTGTGGGCGATCTCCAGGAACCTCGCGTAGGCGTCCTCCTTCGCGGCGAAGCTCGGTGAGACGTTCGCTTCCCAGCCCGCCCGGATCGCGCGCTCCCGATCACCGGACATCATCGCCTCGGCCAGTCGCTGGATCACCTCCGGGGCAGCCAAGGCGCTGCCCTCCCCGCCACAGTAGGTGCAGCCCAGGGTCAGCGTCCGCACCCGCTCGGGTGCCGCGAGCGCCAGCTCCTGGGCGATCATGCCGCCCATCGAGATGCCCAGCACGTGCGCTTGCGGGATCTGCAGTGCGTCGAGCAACCCGGCGGCGTCCTGGGCCATCTGCGGGATCGCGACGGCACCCTCGATGCGGCTGCTGGCGCCGACCCCCCGGTGGTCGTAGGCGATCACGTCGAAGGTCTCTCGCAGCGCGGTCAGAAACGGCTCGCCCCAGTGCAGCGCCGTGCCGCTCATGCCCATGATCAACAGCAGCGGCTCGCCTTTGCCGCCGCGTTCGTAGTCCAGCTCGATGTCCCCCACTGCTGCGAGCGTCACGGGACGGATCCTAGCCTGCCTACACCGGAAGCGCGAGCTGCCCCTCACCGCCGGTCTCGGCAGGGGTGACCGATACGGCCTGGCGCTGGGGGCGGTCGCTGCCGGTGAGGCCGGCGACCCTCACCCCCAGCAGCCGCACCGGCCGGGCTGGGGCGTAGCGCTCGAGCAGCTCCAGCGCGACCGCGCTCACGAGCTCGCCATCGGCGGTCGGCGCGGTGATCGTGCGCGCACGCGTGACAGTCGTCCAGTCGTCTAGGCGCACCTTGATCCCGATCGTGCGGCCGTGTCGGCCATTGGCCTGCAGGCTCTGGCAGAGGTCCGTTGACATAGCGTGCAGCGCCTGGCGCAGCCGCTCGGGATCGTGGATGTCGTAGTCGAACGTACGCTCACGGGACTCGGAGACGACCTTGCGGGCTGCGCTCACCTCCCCGCTGTGCTCGAAGCGGCAGCGCCCTGAGATGTCGCGGCCGAGGTTGGGGCCAAAGTGCTCGACCAGCAGCGATTGTGGAGCCCCGCCGACAGCGGCGAGCGTGCCCAGCCCGAGCTGCGCCAGGCGGGCCGCGGTCTTCGGGCCGATTCCCGGCAGTAGCACGGGCGGTGCCTGCGCGAAGCGCTTGCAGGCCTGCTCGCGGGTGAGCACCACAAACCCGGCTGGCTTCTCCGCGTCGGAGGCGACCTTCGCGACGAGCTTGTTCGGCCCGATCCCCACCGAGCACGTCAGCTCCGTCTGAGCCCTGACCTCCGCAACGAGCCGGCGCATAGCCGCGCGCGGCGAGAACAGGCCACTCAGGTCGAGGTAGGCCTCGTCGAGGCCGACGACCTCGATTCGTTCGATGTGCGCGCGCACGATATCCATTACCTGGCGCGATGCCTCGCGATAGGTGCTGAAGTCCGGCGGGAGTACCACCGCCTGCGGGCACAGCCGGCGTGCACGAGCGGCGGGCATCGCCGATCCGACGCCGTACTTCCTGGCCTCGTAACTGGCGGTGGTAACCACGGCCCGCGGCCCGCTCCCTGCGACGATCACCGGCTGACCGCGCAGCTCGGGGTGGCGTCGCAGCTCGATCGAGACGTAGAACGCGTCGCAATCGATATGCGCCGTGCTCAACTCGGAGGACTCGGCGGACATCTGGCCTGAATCTAGCGCCCAGTCCGGCTCACGTTCGCGGCAGGACCTCACTGCCTATGTCCGCTGACGGCCAGCCCCATTCCGGGCGAAGGGTGCTTCTGACCCATCGCGGGTGTGCTCGGCGCGCGCTGCGATCCAGTCGCCGCATCCATGACGTCGCTGACCAGCACTCCGAGGAGCATGAGGCGGCCCGCGGGCACCGCGAGAGTGCAAGCGCCAGCTTCCGTAGTCTCGCGCAGGCAGGGATCCTACAGCTGGTGCTTACGGACGCCGCTCCAGCCGACGCCGGCAGCGCAAGCGAATGGACATTCACGCGCACCCTCGAGGTTGCCCGGGCGCTGCCAGAGGAGCTGCTGTCGGTACGCAGCGGTGCGGGCGAGCTGGCGGTAACGGTACAGCGCGAAGTTCAGCTGCTCGATAGGGAACTCGCGGACGCGGACATGGGCGCGTACGCAAGCCGCGGCGAGAATGACCTCTTGCTCGTGCACGTCACCGAGGGCGGTGGCGAGCAGACGCTCGGGCAGCTGCTCAACACACTCGCCGCCGATATCGCGGACAGCGAGCAAATCCTCACGATGGAGGAGCGTCGCGTGTTCAACGAAGCGCTCGTGGAGGAGATCGCCGATCACATGCGCCAGCGCATCCACGAGGTGCGGGGCCGTGTCGAGCAGATGAATGCCGTACTGCGCCGCAGCCCAACCGCAGCGGGCAAGACAGTCGAGCTCGAGTGGCGTCCATTGGACGACGACGAGGGCAGACAGCGGGCCGCGCTCGCGCGTCTAAGACGTGACGTGCGTCACCTGGACCAGGAATCAAGGCACGAGCTCGTCGCATTCTTTAGGGAGAGGATCGACGACGCGCGCCACGAGCAGACCGATAGCGGAGAGCCGCGATCGATGGCCGACACGCTCATGGACGCGTTCGACTATCGGCGATGGTTCGCCTTTGCGCTGTACGAGCGAAGCGACACCGGCCGTGTACACCTCACAAAGCAGCGTCACGCGGTCGGCTCTGGCGGCGAGCAATCGGTGCTGATCCATCTACCCCTGTTTGCCGCGGCGGCCGCACTGTACGGCGACACACAAGCGCCACGCTTGATTATGCTCGACGAGGCGCTGTCGGGCATAGACGATGAAACACGCGAACGCGTGCTCGCCGCAACGGTCGCATTTGATCTCGACATCGTGATGACCTCGCATGAGCTGTGGGGGACGTATCGCTCGGTGCCACAACTGTCGATCTACCAATTGCACCGTGAGAACGATACGCGCGGCGTGCACGCGATCCCCTACGTGTGGGACGGGGAGATCCTGCGCGAGCTGGAGCAGAGCGAACTGCTTGTTTGAGAGCCCATCCACCCCTTTCACGGCGGTGCCGGTCGATCCGGCGTTGCACCGCACGCTACTCGTGGCCCGCGACAGGCGCGAGCGACGTGGAGCGTCCGGTGACGGGCAAATCTCCGTGCCTGACCTTGAGCCCGAAGAGGCACTTGCGCTTGATGGCCTGCTCTCGCCTCGCAAGCCGATACTGCCGGGGCGGACTCTGCATCTAGCCCTGTCTCAGTTCGAGGAGGCACTTCGCTCGTGCGGGATCGAACCTCGTGCGGCCTACGAGCAGGTCGGAGAACGACCACTGCGGGATCTACCAGCCGAGCGGCGCACCCGCCACGAAACGCGCGAGGGATTTGGCACTTGGCTACGATCCCACGAGGTCGTTCGCTCGCAACCAACTCTCGCTGAATGGTTCGAGCGCGCCCTGCACCAGGGACGTGTGCGTGTGGATATGCAGCCGCTCGTGGAACAGGCGCTGCAAATCCTCGCCGTGCTGCCATCTAAGGAGCGGGTACAGCGCACCGTGATAGCGGCACAAGTGCTCGGCGACCCGCATGCGCTCGACGTTGACACGCCGCTGCACGGGCTACTCGTCTCGATCCTCGCCGCAGTCGCGGAACCGGACTTCGCATCGTCCGCTCGCGAGATCTGGTCGGCCTGGAACGTGCTGGTGGACCCGCTGTCCTCGAACGTTGCCGCCCTCAATCTGCCGCTGCTCGGCGAGACAAACATCGCCAGGCATGCTCGCGCTATGCATGGACAGCACGTGATCCTGACCTACGGACAATTGGCAGAAGGCGATTTGCGATGGCCAGACGGCGCAGCGTGTTTCAGCTGCGAGAACCCATCCGTGTTGATCGCGGCCGAGCACGCACTTGGCAAGACCTGCCCACCACTCATCTGTACCTCAGGACGCCCGTCAGATGCGGTGCGATCTCTCTTCTCGACCATCCAGGATGCCGGTGGGGAGATCTGCCATCACGGCGACTTCGATCAAGCTGGTGTCCAGATTCTGCGCGATCTCGAGGAGCGCCACGGGGCGGTGCCGTGGCGGTTCGACATCGCCTCGTTGGACGAGGCGCTCAAGAGGCTCCGGTGGGAGCCGCTCGTACCACGTCCGACGACGCTCGAGTACGCCGTCCAAAAGCTAACGACGACGCTACCCGAGGAGCTTGTGATTGATGATCTGGTCTCTGATCTGAAGGCGATCGGCAGAGCGTCCGTGCGACGACGGTCATCTGGCAGGCTGGCTCGCTTGCGCCGCCGGTGAATGCCCGTCACGACCCCTGTCGTGCGCTGGTTGGGCGCCAATGACCGCCTACAACATCAAGGTCACGGTCAAGCGCAAGGAGATGCACCTGGATGTCAACTACGGTCTCACGGGGTCGGGCCACCCACATCTGTTCCTGCGCAGCTCGACCTCAAGTGCACCGGTACTGGTTGACCCCGGACCATGGCCAGTCGGCATACCGTGGAGCGTCACTGACCGCTTGCGTAACGGCGGCGACGAGAAGGGTCGCGTGCTAGCCATCTGGCAGGAGCTACCCGGTGTATCGTCGGTGCCCCTGGCGACACTTGCCTGGCACGCGCACGGCACCGGTCCGCTGTACGTGTTCGACCTCGGCCACACCGAAGCACTCGCCGTCGATGTCGGTAGACAGCTCACAGCCATACTGCTCGATGCGCTACCCCAGGCAGCGGCTCATCGCGATACGCCAGTAGCACCCGAGTGGCGAAGTCGGCTCCGTTGGTCCCAGGTGGCACTCGCGCACGCGCCGCACCGCGAGCGCGGCCATTTCCGAAGAGAGAACCTGCGGCGTGCGCTGTCGTTTCGTTTTGTCAAATATCAGCCGCCACCTGCCCCGGCACGCTGGACGAAGGGAGCATGGCTGGGCGAACGAAATCTTCTGCCACCCGCGCGGGAAGGTACGAAGCGCGGACGCTACTCGTCCAGCGGTGTGGCCTCGTGCAACTGCGCGTCAAGGTCCCGGTCGCTGAGCTCGATCGGCTCGGCCGCGGCGATCTGTTCGATCCGCTCGAGCGCCTCGGGTCCGACGCCGTTGGCGAGTGACGCACGAAGCTGCTCCAGCGAGGGCATTTCGACAGGCCCAGCCGAGCGCGGTGGAGCAACCGTTGCCAGCTCAGCCAGCAGGATCCGGAGCCCATCTCGACCATGGCGAGCCAGCACCTGCGCCGGTGAGTGCCCACGCAAAGGAGGGCTCGGCGCAAGCGTCCACTCGCCGACCTGGCGATCAGCGGCCATATACCGACGCGCCGCGTTACAGAGAGCAAGCAATAGCTCGGCTCTCTCCAATAGCTCAACCCGGGGACGCGCAGGAGCCGAACCCATGCCCCAGCTGCGCACTGTGTCGCGCGTGGTGCCCAGCGCACTCGCCAGCCGCGAAAGCGATCCATAAAAGATCGACAACTCCGACACCGCGTGCTCGGCCTGGCCGCTGCGAACGGTACGAGCCCTCGACGGTCGCTTGACCTTCTGATTGGTTGGAAAGTGCAAGGTTGGCGCGCTCATGGGCATCTACTCTCTTCTAATTAGTGCATAGTGTAGCACGTGTGCGCGAAGGTCCCAACGACACGCAACGCGCACCTACCCCACACGCGACCGGACCCCTCACTCCCCGTGGAGGTGGCCTATAGGGCCCGACTCCCGAGCACGATAGCCACTTACCTACAAGTATCGTCGTAGTCGATATGGGCGGTGCGTCACTCCGCTTCAGCCAAGCTGGTGGCCGCCCTGGCGCGGGCCGATTTCTCGAGCCGGTTTCTGATCGACCCAAGCGGGCTGTTTCACCTGAACGCCACCCATTAGCCACGGTAGGTCCTCGTCAGGGCACCTGGGGCCTTCCGTCGCCACGCTTCCTGCAACAGCTCTTTGAGCATTCCCGCACGCACCCGCCGCAGATCGACCACTACACACGCGAGCCTTGAGCCCCACCAGAACTCCTCACAGGCCCGCGGATCCTCGGTGACAGCCACGAGGATCTCGCTGTGGTCAACCATGATCCGGATGTGCGACTCGTCGGGCACGGTGGCGAAGATCTTGCCGCGAACCCGGAATGACGGCATGCCGTGGTGATCTTGCTCTGTCGCCTCAGGTAGAGCGAGCGCCAGGTCCCTGGCTTGGGTGATCGTGATCATCTTCCGGCGGATCCTTTGCCCACCCGCGGGATCTCACGCGGAGGCTGCAGCGCCCGTTCTGGAAGCCAGGATCTCCGCCAGACGCGCACGGTGAAGGCCCGCGCCGCCTAGCAGCACAGCGTCGATCTGGGCCCGCTTGTAGAGCCAGTGCACGTCGGCCTCCCATGTGAAGCCGATACCGCCGTGCGCCTGGATCGCGCTCGAGGTCACCTCGCGCGCCGCGTCGGAGGCCGCCGCCTTGGCCATCGCCGCGGCCTCAGCCAGGCTCTCGACGTCCGCGTCGGCGGTCCAGGCCGCGAAGGCGGCGGTGGAGCGCGCCTTCTCGGTGTCCAGGAGCATCTGCGCGCAACGGTGGGAGACCGCCTGATAGGAGCCGACGGGCACCCCGAACTGCTTGCGGTCCTTCACATAGGCGACGGTCATCTCGAGCGCCCGGTCACAGACGCCCACCATCTCCGAGCTCACCGACACAAGCGCCCGGCCGAGACCGACGCATCCCTCGCTGAGCGCATCCCCCCGATCGCCGACGCTGATACTCGCCGCCGAGCGCGTCGGGTCGATCGCCGACAGCGGGCTGATGTCCGCCTCGTCGGCGCTCAGCACCCGCGCCGAGCCGTCGTCTTCGACGAGCACGATCACCTGAGCGTCCGCACCGCTGACCACGAGCTCGGCCATGCCATCGACGGCAACGCCGAGCGCACCGACCTGCTCGCCCGAGGCGAGTCCCGGCAGCCACCGCTCACGCTGCTGAGGCGAGCCGCCGTGCTCGATCACGCTTGCAGCCATCGCGCTTGCCAGGAAGGGAACGGGTGCCAGGGAGCGTCCGAGCTCCTCGCAGAGGATCGAGAGCTCCACCTGCCCCAGGCCCTGCCCTCCGTACTCCTCGGCGACGGCGATTCCCGGCCAGCCCAGGCCGCATAGCTCACTCCACAGCTCCGAGTCCATGCGCCCGGACTCGGCGTGATCGCGCACCCGCTCCGGCCGGGCCCGCTCGCTGAGCAGATCGCGCGCCGTGCGCTGGATGTCCCGTTGGTCGTCTGTGAAGCCGAAGTCCATGGGTCAGGCCGCCGTCTTCAGCCTCGGCAGTCCGAGAACGCGCTCGGCCACGATGTTCTTCAGCACCTCGGTGGTGCCGCCCTCGATCGTGTTCCCGCGGGCGCGCAGCAGCTCATAGCTCCAGCTCTCGCCCGAGGTGAGCGCCTCGGGGCCGACGATATCCACCGCCAGCTGCGTCAGGCGCTGGTTGGTGTCCGACCACAGCCACTTCACCAGCGAGCCCTCCGGACCGGGCTGACCGTAGCGTTCGACGTCCGTCAGGCCCTTCCAGGCGAGTAGCCGGATCGACTCGCAGCGGATGTGCATCTCCGCCAGCGCGTCCGCCGTGCGCGGGTCCTCGAGCATGCCGCGGTCGGCGGCCTTGGCGATCAGGTCATCGAGCAGGTGACGCAGCCTGACCTGCAGCACGAAACCGAGGCCGGCGCGCTCGTTCATCAGCGTCGTGAGCGCGACCTTCCAGCCGTTGCCGACGCCGCCCACCACGTTCGCGTCGGGAATCCGCGCGTCCTCGATGAACAGCTCGTTGAACTCCGCCTCGCCGGTGATCTGACGCAGCGGACGGACCTGCACGGCGTCCTGCTCCATGTCCATCAGGAAATAGGTCAGGCCCTTGTGCTTGGCAGCGTCAGTGTCGGTGCGCGCCACCAGCATGCACCATCTGGCGTACTGGGCACCGCTCGTCCAGACCTTCTGGCCGTTGATGACCCACTCGTCCCCGTCCTTGACGGCCCGGGTCTTCAGCGCCGCGAGATCCGAGCCGGCGTCTGGCTCGGAGAAGCCCTGGCACCAGACCTCCTCCGCCGAGAGGATCGGCGCCAGATAACGCTCCTTCTGCTCGGGCGTCCCCCACACCATCAGGGTTGGGCCACCCAGCAGCAGGCCCAGGATGTTCGCCGGCAGCGGCAAACGGGCGCGACCCAGCTCTTCGAAGTAGATCCCGGACTCGCTCAACGTGGAGCCGCGACCACCGTACTCGGCGGGCCAGGCGGGGGCGGCCCAGCCGCCGTCATACAGACGTCGCTGCCATTCACGCCGCCACTTGTAGAGGGCATCCTCCCCGCCAGCCGTGGGCTGAGGGTCCGGCGGATTGGAGGCGATCCAATCACGCAGCTCGTCGCGGAAAGCGATCTCCTTGGGGCTGAAGGTCAGGTCCATGGCCGCCCCCAAGCGTACAGAAGGATCTGGTGGCTGGCTTGGCCGGGAACGCGAGAAAGTCATCCGCTCGGCAAGCGGGTCCTGAGGGGATCCCAGCGGATTGCTTCCGGTGTCGGTGACAGTACACGCGGTCTCTCAGACCTCAACAGTCACGCTGGTGTGTGTGCCATCTTCTGGACATGTGCCCCCAGCCAAGCCGCCGCACGCGCGCCAGATCGTTCGGGCCCGTGGCCGCACAGTATGAGCACGGGCGCCCCGGCTACTCGCGCGAGGCGATCGACTGGGCGCTTGGATCCAAACCGCTTCAGGTACTGGACCTCGGCGCCGGTACAGGCAAGCTGACGGCCGCCATCGCCGACGCCGGGCATCGCGTGATCGCGCTTGAGCCGCTTTCGCAAATGCGTGAGACTCTGATCGCCAACCTGCCGGCGGTCACCGTTCTCGACGCTGGCGCCGAGGAGATCCCACTCGAGGACGGGAGCGTCGATGCCGTTCTCGCCGGCGCCGCCTTTCACTGGTTTGACCGTACGCGGGCACTGCCTGAGATCGTGCGTGTCCTGCGCGCGCCCGGGACTTTCGCGCTGTTTGGCAACGCCTTCGATCGCTCGGTGAGGTGGGTTGCCCATCTGGGAGAGCTGCTCGGCTCCCCGAGACTCGGGCACCGCGGACACTGGCCCTCTTCCTCAGAACTCGGATGGTATTTCGATTCGGTCGATGACCGCCAGTTCAGCCACGAGCAGCTCGTCGATCCGAGCAGACTCCAGGACCTCGCCAACTCGCGCAGCAGCGTCGCGACCCTCCCGCCCGAGCGCCGCCAAGAACTCCTGCGCAGCGTCGCGCGACTGTGGGAGACCGAGCCGGAACTGATCGGGCGGACAGAGGCGTCGCTGCCCTGGCGCAACGATGTGAGGGTCTGTCGCGGACTCTGCGGGTCGGCCGGTTAGTCGCCGACATCCGCCGCGAGTTGGCCGCTCACGGCCAGCGCAGATTTGTGCCAACGGGTGGGATCTCGATGCCGGCGAGCCTGCCGAGCGTCGCCGCGAGCACCTCGGCAAACGCCGCCGTGCTCGAGGCCATCAGACGGCTCAGCTCCGCCACGGGTGTCGGCTCGGCCGTTACGCCGTTGGCGTAGTCGGTGACATAACCGAGCAGCGCGTACGGCAGTTCGGCCTCTCCGCACAGCACAGTCTCAGGACCGGCGGTTTGGCTGACGGCGCTGACCCCCGCGGCCGCGAGCGCAGCGATCTCGCTGCGCGTGTTGAATCGGGGGCCGTCAACGTGGCCGTAACAGCCGGTCTCGCGCGCGGCACGCCCAATCTCGGCCGCGCCTCCTAGCAGCTCGCTGCGCAGCGGCTCAGAGAAGGGCCGCTCATAGATCCAGTGGCCTCGACCCGGGATGCCGGGTCGCTCGTGCAGCGAGCAGAGTGATCCGTCGGGCAGTCTGTTGGTGGGAAAGTAGAGATCGTCAAAGACGATCAGGCCACCGAGCGCCAGGCTCGGATCGACCGCCCCGCAGACGGTCAACGCGATCACGCCACCCACGCCGCTTTCGGCGAGCGCCGTGATGTTCGCGCGATGGTTGACGTGACTGGAGAGCCGCACATGCCCCTCCCCGTGACGGGAGACGTGCACGACCTCGGCGCCGGCGAGCCTCCCCTCGCTGAGGCTGACCGGACCGAAGCGCGTGCCCACGTCGCGTTGCTCTGATAGCTCGAGCCCAGCCAGCGAGTAGGTGCCCGATCCGCTGAGGATCCCTATCTTCATCTGCTGGTGGATGCTAGAGATGGACACCCCGCCGGGGGCTCGAGCATGCGCTCGTCGCTGCCGGCGGGCGAGTGCTGCGGGTCGCACCGAAGCTGATGGGCGCCTCCCGTCGCGGCGAATGCGAGCCAGGCAAGCTCGACCAAATCGATGCGAGAGCAATAGCTCGCGCGGTCCTCAGAGACGGCATTGAGCGGCTCCCAGCCGCATTCCTCGATGCGGACGCAGTCGATGTCCGGCTGTTGTGCGATCACCCGCGGACGCCTGGACCTTCAGACCCGCGCCTACTTGCAGCGCAAGGAAGCCGAGGGCAAGACACGGATGGAGGCCATGCGCTGCCTCAAGCCACCTCGCCCGCGGGGGCTATTGGCTGCTCAGCGACCGATCGAGACGCCCTATCGAGTACCGGGTGTACCCTGGCGTTCGGTGAGGGTGAGCCATTCACCGACCGAAGGCGAACTATGAGCGCGACACTGCAATTCGACGAGGACGCCTCCCGGCGCGTGGAGAGGATCTACACCACGCCCGATGTCATCGAACAGCGCCAAACGATCCTGCGGGCACTCGCGCTCCAGCCCGGCGAGCGCGCGATCGACATCGGCTCGGGTCCTGGTCTACTCGCGTGCGAAATGGCCGTTGCTGTCGGGGCCGGCGGGCGGGTCTGCGGGGTGGACGTCAGCGAGAGCATGCTTGCTCTCGCCAGGGCGCGCACCCCGCCAGCTGACAGCGGCCCGATCGAGTACCAAGAGGCTGGCGCGCACACGCTCCCCTATGCGGACGCGAGCTTCGATGTCGCAGTCTGCACACAGGTTTATGAGTACGTCGATGATGTTCCCGCCGCGCTGCTTGAGCTAGGGCGGGTGCTGCGTCCGGGAGGCCGGGCGCTCGTGCTCGACACCGACTGGGACTCGATCGTATGGGCTTCGAGCGACGACGAGCGCATGGACCGGGTGCTCGCCGCGTGGGAGGAGCACCTCGTTGATCCTCACCTGCCGCGTACGCTCACACGGCTGCTGGGCGATGCTGGACTGGAAGTCACCGACCGGGAAATCGTGCCGTTGTTCAACGCCGGCTATGACCCCGACACCTACAGCGCTGGAATGCTCGAGCTGATCGCCGCGTTCGTAGCCGATCGGGGCGGCGTGAGCGAGGCCGAAGCCACAGCATGGGCACAAGACCTAACCGAACTCGGCCCCAACTACTTCCTCAGTCTCAACCGCTACCTCTTCCTGGCGCACAAGCCCACCTGAGGACCGGGCAGGTAGCAGTAGCCGGGCATCACGTACCGGCCCTCGAGCGTGAGCCTTTGTCAGCTGGTGCTCCAGATCGACGCGACACCCGAGAAGCCGAGCGCACGACTGGTCGCTTCGGTCAGGTCGAATTCGCGCCCCGCGACATACGGTCCGCGGTCGATCACCGGTACACGGACGATCCGCCCGTTGTAGCGAAGCGTCACCAATGTCCCGCATGGAAGGGTCTTGTTGGCGACTCCCATGGTGGAGCCGGTGAGTGTGCCGCCGCACGCCAGGCTGCCACCGCCGCCGTACCAGGAGGCCAGCACGACCCGGTAGGCGTTCAAACGCCCCAGCGAGCGCCGTGACGGACGGTCGTTCGCGTCGCCGGAGAAGCGCAGCCGCACCCGCTCGCTGACGGCGCGAGAGGGCTTGAAGTGCAGGACGAAGCGCCCACGCGCGCCCGTCAGGACATGTGCCAGGGTCAGCCAGCGTCCTCTCATCTGTGCCTGCAGAGCCACTCGCCGAGCTGCCAGAGAAGGCCTCAGTACACCCGCGATGACGGCGCTGTGGCCGTCGAGCACGTTCAAATCGACGTGGCGCAGCCCGAGGCTCGTCCGTATGAAAACCGGATGGCTCGGTGGGGTTATAGAGATCGCCGGTCCCGGCAACGGGCTCGACGGGAAAGTCGCGCCCTGATCTTGCGACGCTCCGGCGGTGGCGCACGTGAGAACGTACGCAACGGTGACGAGCACGGCAGGGCCAAGACGCAGCTTGATATGTGGCCTCATTAGAACGAGGTCCTCCTTGCGGTCTCTGCCTACGGGGTTAGCTGTCGGGCTCACGGCCGCGACGGGCGCGTTACTTCAGCGCTCGTCTTCAGGCGTTACGACCACATCAGCGGTCGATTCGCCCCATCCGGGCCCAGACGACAGGCCCGGCAGTGGGTCCCCCGCTCGCCTCCGTCCTCGGAGACGACTCGGCAAGGGTCGAACAGTTGTTCGTATGCTAGGTAGCGCGACACCCCTGCTGTGTGCGGTTGCGCACACAAGTAAGGGCTGAGACAAATGCCGATTCACACATGAGTTGGCCTCGATGTGCTTGCTTTTGGGTAGTTGAAACTGCCTACAGCTACACGAACCGACAGCGGCTCATCCAACGGGACGACGGCGGAGGTTTGGCGCGCCGCGCCCGCGGGTATGCAGCGATTCTTCACCGGCAGCATTGACGATGACTGGCTCAACGGCGACAATCGAACGAATGGCAAACCCGGACCGTCTGACGGCGCTCGACTCCGCCTTCCTGCACTTGGAGGACGACTCGACGGCACACATGCACGTCGCCTCGGTGATGGTGTTCGAGGGCGAGCCTCCCACCCAGCAGCAGTTGATAGATCACGTCCTGGCCCGCCTGCATCTCGTTCCCCGCTACCGGCAGCGACTCGCGTTCGTGCCGTTCGACCAGGGACGGCCGGTGTCGACGGACGACCCCCACTTCAACCCTACCTACCACATTCGTCACACTGGCCTGCCCGCACCCGGTGACGAGGAGGCGCTCAAGCGGCTCGCCGGACGGCTGTTCTCCCAGCGCCTGGATCGCTCAAAGCCGCTGTGGGAGATCTGGCTCGTTGACCGCATGGCCGGCAAGCGTTTTGCGCTGATCGCGAAGACCCATCACGCGCTCGTGGACGGGATCTCAGGTGTGGACATCACCACGGTGCTGTTCGATACCTCACCCGAGCCGCTGGTTGCGCCACACCCTCCCGAGCCGTGGATCCCCCGCCCGCTGCCCGGACCGGCCAAGCTGCTCGGGGAGGCTCTACTGGAACGCTCCACGGTTCCGGCGGAGATGACCCGTGGCGCCCGTGCGCTGCTCAGGACTCCGCGCAAGGCGCTGGCGCGACTGCGGGAGGACATCGCGAGCATCGGCGCTACCACGCTGGCGGGGATCAACGCGCCGGCACCCGCGACACCGTTCAACGTCGAGATCGGTCCGCATCGCCGCTACACGTGGGTGGACGCGGACCTGGCCCAGTTCAAGGGGATCAAGGACTCCCTCGGTGGGACACTCAACGACGTCGTGCTCACCGCCGTGAGCCTTGCGCTCGGCAGCTACCTGCGCTCTGAGGGGCACGACACCGAGGGCCTGGTGCTCAAGGCGATGGTTCCCGTGTCGGTCCGATCCGCCGAGCAGCGGGGGGCGCTGGGCAACCGTGTGGCCGCGATGTGGGCGCCGCTGCCCGTCGGCAAGACCAACCCGGTCGAGAGCTTCGAGGAGATACGCCTCGCGATGAACGATCTGAAGGAGTCCGGCCAGGCGGTCGGCGCCGAGGTCCTCATCAACCTCGCTGGCTTCGCGCCGCCGACGATCCTCAGCCAGGCCGCGCGGCTGCAGGCACGCCAGCGCTTCTTCAACCTGGTGGTGACGAACGTCCCGGGCCCCAGTTCCCGCTGTATTTGCTCGGCCGCCGCCTGAAGGCGCTGTATCCGGTTGTTCCGCTCGCTCGCCGCCAGGCGCTGGGGATCGCGATCATGAGCTACGACGGGCATCTCGGTTTCGGTCTGCTCGCCGACTACGACGCGCTCGAGCAACCCGATCTGATCACCAAGGAGCTGCGCCGCGCGATCAAGTCGCTCGCGCGAGCGGCCGGCGTGGACGGCAAGAGCTCCGCCAAGCAGCGACCCTCGTCTCGGCGCAAGCGCGCCACCGTCGCCAAGACCGCCGCGGCAGCCGGCAAGCGCTGAGCGGATAGGCTCGGTCTATATGCGGCTGGCGCTCTGCCAGATGAACTCCACCGTGGGCGATATCGCTGGCAACGCCAAGCGCATCGCCGACGGCATCGAGAACGCGCGCCGGGCGGGCGCGCAGGTCGTGCTCTTCCCCGAGTTGGCGCTGACGGGCTACCCGCCCGAGGACCTGCTGCTGCGCGAGCACTTTCTGCGGGACGCCCGCGCGAGCCTGCAGGAGCTGGCGGGCGCCGCGCAGGGCATTGCGGCGGTGATCGGCTTCCCCGAGCAGGCCGGCGATCATCTCTACAACTCCGCCGCGCTGCTTGCCGACAAGACGGTGACGGAGATCCATCGCAAGGTTCACCTCCCCAACTACGGCGTCTTTGACGAGCGGCGCTACTTCACCGCGGGCGACGCCGAGGGGACCGTGATCGAACTCGACGGGTGCAGGCTCGGGCTCACCGTCTGTGAGGACCTCTGGGTGACCGGGCCGCCGATCTCCACCGAGGCGGCGGCCGGAGCGACACTGGTCCTGAACATCTCCGCCTCCCCCTACCACGCCGGCAAGGGCTCAGAACGGGAGCGGCTGTTCGCCATCCGCGCCCGCGAGAGCGGCTGCCACATAGCGTTCTGCGCGATGGTCGGCGGCCAGGACGAGCTCGTTTTCGACGGACACTCCTTCGTGCTCGACCCGGCCGGCGAGACGATCGCCCGAGCCGAGCAGTTCCAGGAGGATCTGCTCGTGTGCGACGTGCCGGCGGGCGAGCACGCGCCCGGTCCCGCACGCGAGCCGATCGCCTGCACGGAGCAGGAGGTCTACCAGGCGCTGCTGTTGGGCCTGCGCGACTACGTGCACAAGAATGGCTTCGGCGGGGTGGTGCTGGGGCTCTCCGGCGGGATCGACTCGGCCCTGGTTGCCTGCCTGGCCGTCAACGCCCTGGGGGCTGAGCGCGTGAACGTCGCGGTCATGCCCTCCCGCTACTCCTCCACCGGCACCCAAAAGGACGCCCGCGCGCTCGCGCAGGCTCTGGGTGTGCGTGCGCACGAGCTCCCGATAGAGCGGGCGATGGGCGCGTACACCGAGACGCTGAGCGGCGATTTCGACGGGCTGGCCCCCGACCTCACC
Organism: uncultured Solirubrobacterales bacterium; assembly: GCA_963718425.1. Taxonomy (GTDB): domain Bacteria; phylum Actinomycetota; class Thermoleophilia; order Solirubrobacterales; family Solirubrobacteraceae; genus Palsa-744. Next base: position 181,803 of record CAVQZJ010000014.1, on the reverse strand, counting down.
GAGGAGAACCTGCAGGCGCGCATCCGCGGCAACCTGCTGATGGCGCTGCTCACATGTTCGGTTGGCTGGTGCTGACGACCGGCAACAAGTCGGAGATGTCCGTTGGATACACCACCCTGTATGGGGATCTCGCTGGCGGCTTCGCGGTGATCAAGGATGTCCCCAAGACGCTTGTCTACGGGCTCGCCCGCTGGCGCAACGCCAGCCGTCCGCGCCGATCCCCGTCTCGATCATCGAGCGCTCCCCGTCGGCCGAGCTGCGGGAGGACCAGCGGGACGAGGACTCACTGCCGCCGTATGAGCTGTTGGACAGGATCCTGCACGGCTACATCGAGCTCGATCTCAGCCGCGAGCAGCTGATCGCGCAGGGGCTGCCGGCGGCGGATGTGCAGCGCGCCGCGAGCCTCGTTGACGGCGCCGAGTACAAGCGCCGCCAAGCGCCGCCGGGCATCAAGATCACAGAGCGCGCGTTCGGACGGGACCGGCGCATGCCGATCACCAACGCCTATCGTGGGTGAAACCCCGCCCGACGCCGGGCCGATTGCCAGCTAGAGGCTCCGTCGGCGCCCCAAGGACAAGGGATGGGTGTTGCCGGGAGGGGACCCGGCGGATACTGTTCGGTGAGATACATGGACGGGCCCTGGGTAATCGACCCCGCGAAGATGACCAAGCTCGACGGTCTCGCACCCGAGCAGCAGGCGGTGCTGTCGCTCGTGCTCGATGCCCGCAAGACCTACGGTGAAGCGGCTCAGATACTCGGCCTCTCCGAGAGCGTCGTGCGCGAGCGGGCACACGCCGCGATCGACACCCTCGCCAGCGACCCGGTGCGCGTGCCAGCGCCACCCCCAAGCCAGGCGGACTCCCCACAGACCAACCAGAGCCCGTCGGTCAAGGGAGGGCTGCTGGTCGGCCTCGTGCTCGGCGGGATCGCCGCCGCGATCGTGCTCATCTCAAGCGGCGGCGGGAAAAACTCCACCCCGCCCCACTTCCTGTCGATCCCGTCCGCGCGGCTGGTTCCAACGACACGGTTCACCCCACCGGCGAGGACGAGCTCGATTCCCGCGCAGAGCACCAAAACGATAGCCCCCGTCACCTCACGGCCGCTCGGCACGAAAGCAAAAACGATCACGCCAACGGCCAAGACGCAGGCCACGACGGCCGCTCCCAAAAAACCGGCTGTCGTGAGCAAACCCGCCGCCATCAAACCCGTGCAGCCCGCCAGCAGCCTCCTCAGCCTCGCCGCGAATCCCGCCGGCGGGTTGAAATACGACACCAAATCGCTCACGGCCAACACCGAAAAGGTGGCGATCGCCTTCACCAACACCTCTCCCATCGCCCACAACGTCACGGTCGCGAACTCCGCGGGCATCGTGATCGGCCACACCCCGACCTTCAAGGGCGCGACCAAGACGCTCAAGCTCACCCTGAAACCCGGAACGTATGACTTCTACTGCTCCGTTCCCGGCCACCGCATGGCCGGGATGAGAGGGACGTTGACCGTCAGGTGAGGCCACATGCGGCGGCGAGAACGCCTCGCTACGCTGCGTGCGTGCCGCCCGAGGATCCATGCCGCGAGCAACGCCGCCGCCCGCGCACGCGCGCACGTCTTGCGTTGATGGCCGCCGCCCTCCTTGCGGGCGGCACGGCGATCGGCGGGTGCGCCAGCACGATCCAGGATCGGCCGATCTCGAGCTCGGTGCTGGAGCAGCTCGTGATGATCCACGAATACCCCATCTACTGGCTGGGCGTGAAGTTCCACGGGCTCGCGGCAACCAACGTTCTGCGCGACCCCAGCGGCGCGTTCTCGGTCCAGTACGGGGATTGTGTGGAAGGAGGCCAGAGCACGTGCGTGACGCCGCTGTCGGTCGTCACCTCACCCGACAACGGCCTTCGCGCGCTCGCTTCCGCCGCCCACACGACGCTCGAGATCCGCGGCGTCAAAGGAGCGCTCGCCCGGGGCAGGAAGGCAATCGAGGTGGCGACCGGGGGCGTGGTCGTCGATATCTACGCGAGAGGATCGACGAACGTGCTGGCGGCGGCGCGGACGATGGTTCCGATCAATCGTGCGGGTCTACCGGAAGCCCCGCTTCCCGTTCCCTCCCCGGACACGCGCTTTGCGTCGCGTCCCCTCAAGGGGCAGCTTCCACGGATGCTGGAAGGGCCGGTGCGGTGATCGCTAGTCGCGCTGCAGCGGGCGGACAGCGATCGTCATGCGGGTCACCGCACACGCGCGATCTCGATCGTCGGTGAACGTGACGTCCCAGACCCACGTGGTACGGCCTCGATGAATTCGCCGGGCGTGGGCGTGGACCGTGCCCGCCGTGATGGGCCGCAAAAAGCTCGTGCTGTTCGAGAGTCCCATCGCCACATCCCCCTGCTCGAGCACCGCCATGGCAGTCGCCAGCGAGGCCATCGACTCGGCGATCGACGCGTACACCCCACCGTGCACCAGGCCGGCCGGCTGCTTGATCTCCTCGCGCACGGCCACCCGAGCGCGAACCTGCTCATCGGAGCACTCGAGCAGCTCCAGGCCATAGAGCCTGTCGAATCCGTGCAGCACCTGGTTGATCTGCTCCGCTGTCGGTATTCCCATCGCGCGGCCACGATAGCCTAAGGGCCGCGGTCCCGCCACCAGGACCGCGATCGAAATGAACGAATCCACGCAGCTAACCCCCGACCAGCAAGCCGTGCTCGCGCTGCTGCTGCGCCAGCGCAAGAGCTACGCGGATGTCGCGGGCATGCTCAAGATCGACGAGCAGGCGGTGCGCGGCCGCGCCTACGAGGCGATCTCGACACTCGGGTCCGGCGCGGGCACGAGCCTGCTGCACAGCCACCGGGAGGAGATAGGCGACTATCTGCTCGGCCAGCGCGCCGAGCTCAGCCAGGCCACGAGCGCGTACCTGCTGACGCTCTCAAACGCCCGCGCCTGGGCACAGGCGATCCGCACGCAACTGCAGAGCATCGCCCCCGACCCGCTGCCAGCGCTGCCGGAGCCCGCGCGCGCGGCCCCCGACCCGCCGCCGCCGGTGCAGCCGGTTCCAGAGGGCGGGGTGAGACTGTCCGAGGCCTACCCCGAGAGCCTCTCGGCACCGTCCACGACCAGCACCTCGCGACGCGCCGGGGCGCTGCTGCTGGTGGCGATCCTCGCGGTCGTGGTCGTCGCCGTCGTGCTGATCGTAAACGGCGGCGGCTCCGCCACCACCAGCACGCGGGGGGAAACGCAGACGCCGTCCACCGGCACTGCCGCCACCTCCTCCACTACCTCCACGACACCGACCCTCGACAGCCGGGCGAAACTGACCGCGCCCGAACCCGGCGAACCGCAGAAGGGCGTCGTGTACGTAGCCTCCGAGGGCGGACGTCACGCCTTCTATCTGACCGCGGAACATCTCGCGCCAACCGAAGGCTTCTTCTATGTCGCCTGGCTGTATGACTCCCCCACCAAGGCGATCGCGCTCGGCAAGGCGCCCCAGGTGAAATCAAACGGGAAGCTGGAAGGAGCTGGGCCGCTGCCCACCGGCTCCAGCAAGTACCACAAGTTCATCGTCACCGAGGAGACCAACCAGAGCGCCGCCCAGCCAGGGAAAATCGTATTGAGCGGCGCGTTCACGGTGCACTCCAGCGGCTCCTCGAAAACCATCCCCTCACCGGCGAGCACAGGCGCGAGCAGCACCCCAACCGGCTAGGCCAGCGCTGCTAGGCCAAGAGCTTGCCGGGATTCATGATCCCGGCCGGGTCAAGCGAACCCTTCAAAGCCCGCAGCGCCCGCACGCCGCCCTCGCCGATCTCCAGGGCGAGGGCACCGGCGTGGTCGACGCCGACCGCGTGGTGATGGGTGATGGTCGCCTCGTTTGAGGTGAGCGCGTCGATCGAGGAGCGCTTGAGCTGCTCCCACTGCTCGAGCTCGGCGCCCTCGCGCTGGGCGGTGATGACCGTGAAATACAGGGAGGCGCCGGTCTCATACAGATGCGAGACGTGGCACAGCACGAGCACCGGCCTGGCGGGCGCTCCCAGCGCGGCGGCGACTCGCTCGCCCACCTCCCGGTGCACACGGGTGAGGTTCGACCAGCGCGTGGCGGTCTCGAACGTCTCGACCATGATGCCGTGGGTCAGCAGCTCGTCCCGCAGATAGGGGGCGGAGAAGCGCTGCGCGAGCCATGACCTGCCCGGCGAGCCACCGAGCGCGATGCCGCCGTGGCTGCGCACGATCGACAGTGCCCGCTTGCGCCTCGCCGCGAGCTCTCCCTCCGCGCACTCGTAGCCGAGGATCGCAAGGCACCCTCCGCGACGGCCGCGCAGCGTGAGATACAGCTCACCGAGCCTGCGCTTGAGTGTCCGCTCGGAGGCCAGCGTCATCGACAAACGTGTCTCGGCCTGGTCTGAGAGGCGTGTGATCGCCGCCGCCGCGCCCTCCTGGGCGAGTCCTCTTAGGGCCCCGACCGCGCTCTGAAAGTCCGCGAAGAACACGCCTTCGCAGGCCTGCTCCGCGGGGACCCTGTGCACCTGCAGATCGAGCGAGGAGATGACGCCGAGAGTCCCCTCGGAGCCGACTATCAACTGGCGCAGGTCGGGTCCCGCGGCGCTCGCGGGAAACGCGGGGAGCGCGATCTCACCGGTCGGGGCGATCAAACGCACGCCGCGAACGAGCTCCTCGAAGCGACCGTAGCCGGTGGACGCCTGGCCGGCCGATCGTGTGGCGGCGCATCCGCCGAGCGACACGTACTCGAAGGATTGCGGGTAGTGCCCGAGCGTCAGCCCTTCACCGGCGAGCCTGCGCTCGAGCTCGCGGGCGCGCATGCCCGCCTGCACCGTCACAAGCAGCGACTCGCGATCGACCCGGGTGATCTGCCGGAGGGCGCCGAGATCCAGGGACAGCACCGCGGAGTGCTCTCCCACCAGCGGGGCGAGGCCGCCGACCACGCTTGTGCCTCCCCCGAACGGGACGACCGCCACCGAGTCCCGTTCACACAGTTTGAGGATCGCCGCCAGCTGCTGCTCGCTAGAGGGATACAGCACGGCGTCCGGCGCGCCCTGCGGTTCGCCGGCCCGCAGCCGCACCAGGTCGGGGTAGCCCTTCCCGGCGGCGTGCGTGACCCGGGTGTCGTGGTCGCTGCGCACACCCTGCTGGCCAAGGATGTCCACAAACCCGGCCAGGGTGGCCTCCGTCAGCCGGCACGGGTCGATCCGCACCGCCGACAGCGCCACCGGTGGACGCGGCCGGGCGTGGACGTCGAGTCCCTCCCGCAGCTTTCGCAGCGGCCCGGGGCTCAGCTGCGGCGGATGGTTGGGATCGCCCCACCCCCACCAGCGCATGCTCGGCGCCGGCCCCGACTCAGCCAACGATCCGCTCCAGGCCCTCGAGCGCCTCCTCCAGGGTCGCTCTCGCGGCGCGGCGGATCATCCGCCCTCCGAAACGCGGGAACAGCCCACGCGGGGACTGGCGCAGTTCGATCGTCACCTCGGTGCCCACCGATGTCTGGCCGCCCAGGCGCAACTCCGTTTCTGAGGATTTCAGCACGCGCGCGAACGGGGTCCCTTCGATCAGCTGCGACCAGCGCAGAAGACGCTCTCCCTCATCGGCGGCGAGCAGCCGAAAGTCGGCGCGCACGACTTTTCCCTTCGCGGTCTTCAGCACCTCGGTGAACGTTCCGTCCTCGACGTCCTCCACACGCGTCACCCGCGGCCACCAGCGCGGCAGGTGATGGGGGTCTGAGACCAGCTCCCACAGATCCTGTGGCTGGGCGCCGATCACACGGCTCGTGCTGACTGTGAGCATCGGACATGAGGCTACTGCTGGCGCGCGCGGCCCGCTGTCACCCATCCCGGTAGGTCAGCAGCGAATGCACCTCGTGTCCCGCCAGCCGCTCGCGCCCTCCCAGGAACTCCAGCTCGATCAGAAAGCCGCAGCCGACGACGTGGCCGCCGAGCTGCCCGACCAGGTCACACAGCGCGCTCGCGGTGCCGCCCGTGGCCAGCAGGTCGTCGTGCACGAGCACCCTCGTGCCGGCCGTTATCGCGTCGGTGTGAAGCTCGAGCTGGTTTGAGCCGTACTCGAGCAGATACTCGGCGCTGACGGTCTCATACGGCAGCTTGCCGGGCTTGCGGGCCAGCACGAATCCGGCGCCGAGCTCCACGGCAAGCGCCGGCCCCAGCAGAAAGCCGCGCGCCTCCGCCGCCACCACACACTGCACCTCGAGCTCGCGGGCGTGGGCGGCCAGCCCGTGCACCGCCCACGCCAGGCCATCCGGATTGGCCATCAGCGGGGTTATGTCCTTGAAGAGGATCCCCGGCTTGGGGAAGTCGGGGATGTCGCGGATCAGCGAGCCTGGATCGGGACCTGCGGCGGGGTGGGTGCTCATCGGATCAGCCGGCGATCTTGCGCAGGTCGCGCACCAGCAGCAGATGCTTCAGATGGGTGGTGACGGTGGCGAGGTTCTCCAGCGCCTCCAGCGCCTCTTTGCGCCGCTGCGGATTGCGCGAGCGCAGGGCGGGCGCCAGGAGCTGCTGCAGCAGGTTGACCTCCCGCTCGGCGGAGGTGCGGAACACCCGCAGGTTACGTCCCGCGACCCCGTAGCGGGCCAACTCGGCGACGGCGCTGATGATCTCGAGCTCCGTCTCGTCGAAGTAACGCACCCCGCTGCGCAGTTCGCCCTTGACGATGTCGTACTCGTCGAGCTCCTCCACCAGCTTGCTGGTCGTCTGGGTCTCCTCCAGCACGTCCTCGAGCGAATACAGCGCCCCGCCCGTGTCGCGCACCGAAACGCTCGTGCGCCACGAGCGTTTGTGGCTGTCGCGCCCGCCGGCGGCGATCTGCGGATCCGACGCCCGCCCGGAGGCGAGCTCCTGGCGTATCACCCTCAACGGCAGGAACTCGTCGCGCTGCATGCGCAGGATCGTGCGCAGGCGCGCCACCTCTCCGGGCGTGTAGAGACGGTAGCCGCCGGCGGTGCGCCGCGGCGAGAGCAGCTTCTGGTCCTCCAGGTAGCGGATCTTGGAGATCGAGATGTCCGGGAATTCCTGGGAGAGCGCTTTGCAGACCGCGCCGATGGTGATCGCCTTCTGGCGTGGAGCGGCGCCCGGTGGGAGTTCAGCTTGGGGCTCTTTGAGCTCCGGCGGCTGGGCGCCGGTCGGAGAGGCGGCCATCAGCGTGCGTGGAACGTCAGCCTGTACTTGCCGATCTGCACTTCATCGCCCTCCTCTATGCGCTGCGAATCGATCCGTGTGCGATTCACATAGGTTCCGTTGAGCGAGCCGCCGTCGTCCAGGTACCACTCGTCGCCGCGACGGATCAGCAGCGCGTGGTCGCGGGATACGGTGATGTCGTCGAGGAACACGTCGGACTCCGGACGGCGCCCGATGCTCATGCGCTCCCCCGCCACCGGGAAGCTCTCCCCCACCCGGCCACCGCCGGCGCGGATCACGAGCGCCGGCCCGTGGGCGGTGACCTCGTCGATCTCCACAGGCACCAGATCGCCGCTCTCGTCGATCCGGTAGGTCGCCGTGACCGGCTCTCCCGAGCCCTCCTCGCGCGCTAGCGACGCACCGCAACGCTGACAGTAGTTGGCTGCCTCGCCGTTCAGAAAACCGCACTCGGTGCAGTGCACTGCCATGTCCTCTTTAGCCCCCGTGGTTGCGGCTGGACGCCGGGCCCATCGTTAGCCGGCGTCTGTCTGCGAGCCGATGCTGCGACCCGCAAGGATGTCGGTCAGCTTCTGCACGTCGTCACCGGAGATGATCTCCTCTCCCTCCTTGTGCTTGGTGCGCAGCCTGCCCACGAGCTCGGCCCGCAGAATGTCGATCTTGCCGTGCAGGATCCGTCGCTGGTAGGAGATATCGACCTCCTGCTTGGTGAGATCCTCGATCAGATCCTTCAGCTCGGAGTCGCTCAGCGAGCCAAGGTCGGGAAAGGTGTCCATCCGGGCGGTTCTCCTCTCGCGTTCGAGCACCAGCGCACCGGCTACAGTCGAGCGGCCCCTGGTCGAAGCTGGAAGTATAGAGCCAGCAAGGCCAAAAGGTGAAGCTGAGCTTTAGGCTAGGCGCTCGCCTGCCGGGACCGCAGCTGCTCGAGGCCCGCTCGCAGATACAGCACGGTGGCGTAGAAGGCGAGCGCGAGCCCCACATACAGAAGGACTTCGCTGAACTGCGAGAGCCCCGCCATCGCGAAGAACAGCGCCCCCATCAGCGGCGCGACCGACAGCCGCCCTGGCCAGTTGATGCGCAGGTCCACACCGTGGCGCAGCCCGTAGCGCGCGAGCCCTATCACGAACAGCTCGCGTGCGATCAGCACCCCGAGCGCCCAGCGGGGCAGCAGATCAAAGCGCCACGTGACGATCACCCCGCAGATGACCAGCAAGCGGTCGGTGACGGGGTCCATCAGGGTCCCCAGCCGGCTGTACTGGCCGCTCACGCGGGCGGCGATCCCGTCCGCGTAATCGCCCCAGCCGATCACCCCGAACAGGGTGACGGCCAGCGCGTCGTGTCCGCCGTCGCTGGAGAGCGCCAAGATCACAAAGACGGGGATCAGCGCCAGGCGTGTGAAGCCGATCGCGTTGGGGATCGTCCACGGGTTCAGCGGCGCACCGGCCTGGGTCTGCGGCGGCGGCGGCCCGGAGCGGTCAAGGCCGGACAGGCGCCTGAAGGTGAGCCGCGGCGCTCTGAAGCGCTGGCGCTCCTTCCCCCCGGGCTCTCCACGCCGGGGCCGCTCTAGGGGAGGCTCCGCCACAGCTCGTCCAGGGCGCCCAGCAGCGCCTGCGGCTCGCCGTCAAGTGCCAGCGCCGGCGCCTGCTCGCGGCCGCGGCGGATCTGCACCTCGATCTCGCCGGACTCCAGAGAGCGCCGTCCGACCGTCAGTCGCAGCGGGCAGCCGAGCAGCTCGGCGTCGGCGAACTTCTCGCCGGTGCCGGCCTCGCGGTCGTCGTAGAGGACCTCCCAGCCGCCGGCCGTGAGGGTCTCATAGACGCGCTCGGCGGCATCGCGCTCGGGCGTGTCGCGCTTGCCGAGCGCCACGAGATGGACATTGAACGGGGCCAGCGCCCGGGGCCAGGAGATGCCGTGCTCGTCGGCGTACTGCTCGACCGCGGCGGCCACGATCCGCGCCGGGCCGATCCCGTAGGAGCCCATCCAGATCGCCTGCTCGCGGCCCTCCTCGTCGAGGAAGGTGGCGCCGAGCGGCTCGGAGTAGCGGGTGCCGAGCTTGAAGATGTTGCCGACCTCGATCGCCGGCTCGATCGTGACCTCCTGACCGGCGACGGTGTCGCCGGCGCAGACCGTGCGCACGTCAACCTCACGGAATGGAAAGTCTCGTCCAGGGACGACGCCACGCAGGTGCGCGTCGGGACGGTTGGCACCGGTCACGTAGCCGCGTTCGCCGCCCACGCCACCCGCGCTCGGCGGCGCGTCGGCGCCACCGGGCACGGCGGCGTGGTCGAGCAGGATCTCCACGCGTCCGTCGAGGCCGACCGGACCGATGAAGCCGGGCGGGCCGAGTCGCGCGGCGATCTCCTCGGGGCGCGCCGGGCGGCTGCGCTCGCCGAGCACGCCGGCGAGCTTGATCTCGTTGACGCGATGGTCGCCGCGCACGAGTACCAGCAGCATGCGCCCGTCGCTCTCGAGCACGACCGGATAGGCCTTCAGCAGCGCGCCCTCGGGCACCTCGAGTGCGCCGGCGACCTCGGTGACAGTGGTCAGACCCGGCGTCGAGATCTCCTGCGGAGATGGCGGCGCCGGCGGCAGCTCCACCGGCTGCGGATCGGCGACGGCGACCTCGATGTTCGCGGCGTATTGGCTGGCCCCCGCGCCAGCGAGCACGACCTCGTTCTCGCCGGCCGGGCAGGGCGCCATGTACTCGTGGGCGCCCGAGCCGCCCATCATCCCCACGTCGGCCTCCACACGGTAGTAGCGCAGACCGGTGCGCTGCATGATGCGGTCATAGGCGCCGACGTGGAGCTGGTAGCGCTCCTCTAGCCCCTCGGCATCGCGGTCGAAGGTGTAGGAGTCCTTCATGATGAACTCGCGTGTGCGCAGCACCCCGGCCCGCGGGCGGAGCTCGTCGCGCTCCTTGACCTGGAAGTGGTAGAGGATCAGGGGCAGGTCACGGTAGGAGCGCACGACCTGGGCGACGTGCGTGGTGACGGCCTCCTCGTGGGTCATCGCCAGCACGAGCTCTGAGCCCTTGCGGTCGGTCAGCTTGAACAGCTCGTCGATGTCGTAGCGCCCGGTCTTGTGCCAGGGCTCGGCGGGCTGCAGGACGGGCATCAGCATCTCCTGTCCGCCGATCGCGTCGATCTCCTCACGGATTATCTTCACGGCCCGCTCGTGCACCCGCCAGCCCGCCGGCAGCCAGGTCCAGATGCCGGCCCCGATCTGGCGGATCAGCCCGGCGCGGACCATCAGCTTGTGGGAGATCGCCTCCGCGTCGGTGGGCGGCTGCTTCTCGGTCGGGAGTAGATATTCAGAAAGGCGGGTCATAGCTCTAGTTCGCGCCGTCTGGCGCCCTCGCCCCGAGGGTATAGCTAAACGTGCGCCGACGCGCGATCTGAAAGCCGCGGCGAGGTTTCTCCCGGTGAGTCGCCCGGAGGAGTCGCTCCACCTTTGATAGAACAGCGGCAGCTGGCTGAAATTTTGCGATAGAGAACTCGAAAAGGAGCCCCAATGGCCTACTCCGTACCACCGCTTCCCTACGCGTATGACGCGCTCGAGCCGCACATCGACAAGGCGACGATGGAATTCCACCACGACAAGCACCACCAGGCGTATGTTGACAAGGCCAACGCGGCGCTGGAGGGCACCGAGTGGGCTGAGCGGTCGATCGAGGAGGTGCTGCAGAACCTCGACAGCCTCGGCGAGAAGAAGGGCCCCGTCAAAAACAACGGCGGCGGGCACTACAACCACAGCCTGTTCTGGGAGAGCATGTCTCCCAGCGGCGGCGGCGAGCCCTCAGGCGCCTTGGCGGACGCGATCGCTCAGACGTTCGGCTCCTTCGCGGACTTCCAGGCCAAGCTGAAGGAAACCGGTGTGAACCAGTTCGGCTCGGGCTGGTCCTGGCTCGTGCACGACGGCTCGGGTCTTGCGATCGTCGGGAGCGCCAACCAGGACACGCCGCTGTCGGACGGCAAGACGCCGCTGCTTGGCGTTGACGTGTGGGAGCACGCCTACTACCTGAAGTACCAGAACAAGCGGCCCGACTACATCGACGCGTGGTGGAACGTCGTGGACTGGGGCAAGATCGCCGAGCGCTTCAGCGCGGTCGGCTAGAGCCGCCCTGGGACAGTGCGCGCGGGCCGTCCGACGGGCGGGTCCGCGCCCCGTCCACTAGGGTTTGTCGATGCCCGCGCTCGAGCTCGACACGCTCACCTGGCCGCAGGTCAAGGCTGAGATCGACACTGGGCGGGACACCGTGATCGTGGCTCTCGGCGCCACCGAGCAGCACGGACGTCATCTTCCGCTGGCCACCGACGCGCTCCTGGGAGATCACCTCGCCCGGCTGCTCGCCGATCGGCTCGACGCGTTCCTGGCGCCCACTCTGCGCATCGGCTGCTCCGAGCATCACGTCGGCTTCCCTGGGACGATCTCGCTGGCGGAGAGCACCTTCCATGCCGTTGTCGGCGACCTCGTGCGCTCGCTCGCGCACGGAGGTTTTCGCCGGATCGTGCTGCTACCCACCCATGGCGGCAACTTCGGGCCGCTGGCTGTCGCCGTCGAGCAGCTCGGTGAGCTCGAGGGGGTCGATGTCGTCGCGTTGAGCGACCTCGGCGTGCTTTTCCAGATCGCTCAGATCGGTGAGCGCGAGTACGGGGTGCCACTCGCCGAGGGCGGCCTTCACGCCGGCGAGTGGGAGACCTCGCTGCTGCTCGCGATCCGTCCCGACCTCGCACGGATGCAGGACGCCGAGGCGGGTTTCACCGGAGAGCTTCAAGAGGCCGTGGAAGGGATGTTCGCCGGCGGCGTGGCGTCGCTCTCGGAGAACGGCGCGATCGGGGATCCGGCCCGCGCTAGCGTCGAGCACGGCGAGCGCTATTGGGCGGCGGCGGTCGAGCTCGCCATGGAGCAGATCGAGCAGGCCAGCGCTCTGGGTCCTAGCGGCTGAAGCGCCGCCCTAGCACCGGTGAGACGGCCTCGTCCAGCGCCACCGTCGGTTCGAGCATCTCCTCCAGCACCTCCGCGGCACTAGCGTCGTTGTCCGCCGCCGCGGCCTCCAGGGCGGCGATCCGCTCCGGGGTCATCTGCGTGTCGTCCTCGTTGGCGGCCAGCCAAGCGCGGGCGGCGGCGGCCTCGTGCTCGTCGCGCTGCACCTTCTTGCCGGCCGCGTAATAGCGGTCTATCTCCTTGAACAGCTCATCGACGAGCTCGTTGGTGGGCACCTTCTTCAGCGGCTCGCCCTTGGAGTAGATCATCCCCATGTCCTTCGCCCCGGTGATCCCGAAGTCGGCGTGACGGGCCTCGCCGATGCCGTTGACCGCGCAGCCCAGCACCGACACCTCGATCGGGTCCTCGTAGGCCTCCAGGCGCTGCTCGACTTCGGCCACGACGGTGTCCATGTCGAACTGCAGCCGCCCGCAGGTCGGACAGGCGATCAGCACCGGCCCCTTCTCGCGCAGCTTCAGCGCCTTGAGGATCTCCCAGGCGACCTTGACCTCTTCCTCGGCGTGGAACGTCGACAGCGAGATGCGGATCGTGTCGCCGATCCCGTCGGCGAGCAGCGTGCCGAGGCCGACGGCGGACTTCAGCGACCCCGACCACTTCGTGCCCGCCTCGGTGACCCCGAGGTGCAGCGGGTAGGGGATCCGCTCTGCGAGCATCCGGTTGGAGGCGATCGTGTTCGGCACCGACGTGGACTTCATCGAGACCTTGAAGTTCGTGAAGTCGAGCTGCTCCATCAGCTGCACTGTCTCGATCGCCGCCGTCACGAGCGCCTCCACGGGGTTCTCGTACTCGAGCTGACGCAGGTGCTTGGGCAGCGAGCCGGAGTTGACGCCCACGCGCAGCGGCGTGCCGTGGCGCTTGGCGAGCGAGATCACCTCGGCGACCTTCTCCGGACCGCCGATGTTGCCGGGGTTCAGCCGCACGCAGTGGGCGCCCGCCTCGATCGCCTTCAGCGCGAGCGTGTGATTGAAGTGGATGTCCGCGATCACCGGAATCGGCGACTGCGCCACGATGCTCTTCAGCGCCTCCACATCCTGCTCGCGGGGAACAGCGACGCGCACAATATCCGCGCCCGCCTCGGCGACCGTGCGGATCTGACGCATGGTCGCCTCCAGGTTGGCTGTCTCGGTCTTGGTCATCGTCTGCACGGCGACGGGCGCGCCGCCGCCGACCGGGACTGGACCAACGTGGATCTGACGTTCTGAGGCCATAGTCTGGATTCTACGATGACTGACGTCTACCCAACCGCTCGCGGTCCTCTGGCGCGCCTGGCCTCCCCCTACGCCGCGCGCGCCCGGCGTAGGCGACACGAGCGCTTCTTCGCGCTGGCGCACCTGCCAGCGGGGGCGCGGATCCTGGACGTGGGTTGCGGGCGCCTGGGCCTGCGCGCGCTCGAGTCCGAGCTGGACATCACGGGCCTCGACGTCCTGCCCTACCCGGACTATCCCGGCCCGTTCGTGCAGGCCGACCCATCGGAGGGCCTGTCGTTCTCCGATGACGAGTTCGACCTCGTGTACTGCTCGAGCGTTATCGAGCATGTCCCGCCCGCGCGTCGGTCCGCGTTCGCCTCGGAGTTGCGTCGTGTCGGGCGCGGCTGGTTCGTGCAGACCCCGGCGTGGTCGTTTCCGCTCGAGCCGCACGCGCTGCTGCCATTCGCGCACTGGCTGCCTGCGCGCCTGCGCCGCCACTACTGGCGGCTGGGAGTGGCTGGCGGATGGGAACAGATCGAGCTGCTGCGCCGCGGCGAGCTGCAGGCGTTGTTCGGCGGCGCGTTGCCCGAGCGCTTCGGGCCGCTGGTCAAGAGCTGGGTGTGCGTGCGCGCCCCCGATGCCTAGCCATGGGAGCGAGTCTCACGCCTACATCTCCTGCGCGTGTCTCTCGGCGATCGGCTCGTGCGCACCGGTGAGCGTAAGCTCCCCGGCAAGCCAGACACCCGTGATCCATCACCTCGGCTGCGGCACGATGTGCCCCCACGGCGGGCGGCTGATCAGCGGCCAAGGGAGCTTGCTCGGCAAGGCGCGGATCATCTGTCACTGCCTGCTCGTCGAGGGCGCCGACGGGCTCGTGTTGATCGACACCGGCTTTGGCCTGCAGGACATGCGCAACACGCGCCAGCTCGGCGTGGTCATCGACAGGCTGTTTCGTCCGCAGGCCCGTGAGGCGGAGACGGCGATCGAACAGGTTCGGGCGCTGGGCTTCGCACCCGAGGACGTGCGTCACGTCGTGCTCACGCATCTCGATGTGGATCACGCCGTCGGACTGCCAGACTTCCCCGGCGCGCAGGTGCACGTGCTCGGACGCGAGCTGAAAGCGGCGCTGAACCCGAGCTGGCGCGAACGCGAGCGCTACGTCGCGGCGCACTGGGCGCACGGCCCCAAATGGGTTGAGCACGAGCCAGAAGGCGATGAGTGGATGGGCTTTGAGAGCGTGCGCGTGCTGCCGGGCAGCGACGCGGAGATCTTGCTCGTGCCGCTGGTCGGCCATACCCGCGGGCACACCGGCGTGGCGGTGCAGCGGGACGGCCGCTGGCTTTTGCATTGCGGCGATGCCTTCTTTCACCGCGGCGAGCTGCAGACGCCGCCGAGCTGCCCGCGCGGGCTGAGGGCCTTCCAGGCAGTCAACTCGGTTGACAACGCCAAGCGCCGCCAGAACAGCGAGCGCCTGCGCGAGCTGGCGCTGCGAGAGGCCGGCCAGATCGAGCTGTTCTGCGCACACGACCCGGTGATGCTCGAGCGGCTGCAGGCGGGGCACTAGCAGCAGCCGGCGCTCGGGTCAGGCGTACATCGCCTCTATCTCCGGCTCGTACTTCTGCGCGATCGGCTTGCGCTTGAGCTTCATCGTCGGGGTCAGCTCCTCGGCTCCTGGGAGCCAGTCGCCCGGCACGATCGTAAAGCGCTTGATCTGTTCGACTTTGGCGAGCTTGGAGTTGGCCTGCTCGACGCTCTCTTGCACGGCCGCATGCACACGCTGCTCGCTGGCCAGCGCCTCGAGCGCGGTCTCGGCGATGCCCTCCTGGGTGGCCCACATCGGCGCGAAGTCGCTATCGAGGACGATCAGCGCGGTGTTGTAAGGGCGCCCATCGCCGATGCAGCAGGCCTGTCCGATCAGCGGCGAGGAGCTCTTCAGCGCCGCCTCGATGTTGGCCGGGGACATGTTCTTGCCGGCGGCGTTGATGATCAGCTCCTTCTTGCGATCGACGATCTTCAGATAGCCGTCCTCGTCGAAGGAGCCGACATCGCCAGTGCGCAGCCAGCCGTCGTCGGTGAACGATTCGCTGGTCTTCTCCGGCAGGTTGCGGTAGCCGACCATCACCACGTCGGACTTGACGAGCACCTCGCCATCCTCCGCCAGCTTGATCTGAATTCCCGGCGCTGGCGGTCCGACGGTCCCCAGCTTGATCTTGGCGGGCGGATTGACGGCACCGGCTCCACAGGTCTCGGACATGCCCCACAGCTCCGCGAGCGGCAGGCCGAGCGCGTGGAAGAACTCGAGCACCTCCAGGGGGGTGGGCGCGGCACCGACGTTGATCGCCTCGATCTGGTCGAGTCCGAGCATCTCGCGCAGCCCGGAGAAGATCTCCGCGTCCGCCACGGCCACCTGCTCGGCGAGCTCGGCGGGCACCTCTTCGCCGGCCTGCTCCAGGCGCACCTTTGTCATCGCCACCTCGAGCATGGAGACGGTCCGCTCGCGCTGCTCCTGCGGTTGGCCGGCGAGCATCGTCTCAAGGCCCGCCTTCAGCTTCTCCCAGATGCGCGGCACCGCGAAGAACCAGCTGGACGCACTTCCGGCAGATAGGAGAGCACCTGGCGCGGGTCATCACAGCAGGTGATCTGCAGGCCAAACACGATTGGCAGATAGTGGTGGGCGTTGCGCTCGGCGACGTGCGCGGCGGGCAGCCAAGAGATGACGCGACCGTCCCGCGGGAATTTGACCAGCTCCTCCAGCCCCTCGATGGCGGCGAACAGGTTGCGGTGGATCAACTGCACCCCCTTCGGTGGCCCGGTCGTCCCCGACGTGTAGATCAGCGTGAGGATGTCCGTCGGCTTGATCTGGGCGACCGAGTCCTCGACGTCGAAGTCTGGATCTGAGCCCTCGACCTCCGATAGCCCGAGTGTCCCCTCGGGCGCCTCTCCATCGACGACGACCACGTGCTCGAGGCCCGGTGCTTTACGCGGGCGCTCAGCACTGTCTCCAGAAACTGCTGCTCGCAGATCAGCACCCTGGCCTGTGGTCATCGATCAGATAGGCGATCTGCTCGGGCGTGTAGGTGTTGTAGATCGAGAACGGAGTGGCGCCGAGCATCATCGCCGCTAGATCGCAGAGATGGAACTCGGGCCGATTTGACAGCATCAGCGCGACCGTCTCGCCGCGGCGCACCCCCAGCCTGTGCAGACCGCCGGCGAGGGCGTCCACCCGTTCGCGCAGCTCCCCCCAGGTGATCGTGAACGCGTCGCCCTTGGTGCGAATCGCCACCTCCTGCGCGCGCTCGGCCGCGGTGATGCGAAACGCCTCGGCGATCGTCGCCGCTCCGGCCGCCTTCGGCATGGCGGTGCCAGTGCTCTGCATGGCTGTGCCCTCCCTTTTCTCCTGGAAATCCCCTCTGTACGGAGAACGCTAGCGCAGCCGGGCCGTCTGTGAAACGATCGGACCCGGCGTGGCTCAACCGCCGAGGCGGCCGATGTCGTTGCCGAAGCCGTTGAGCACCAGAAACAGCAGCAGCACGATCCCAACGGAGCTGATGCGCCACATCACGACCAGTGAAACGCGGCGCCCGCGCACCTTCTCCAGCAGCGACCACAGAACGTGGCCCCCGTCGAGCGGCAGGAAGGGAAACAGATTGATGATCGCCAGTGCCAGCGAGACGAAGCCGCCCACCACCAGCGCGTAGCCGGCGCCGGCGGCGACCGCTTCCTGGGTTACCTCGGTGATCCCGACAATGCTCGAGATCTGCTTGCGGGCTTTGGAGCTGGTTAGGGCGTGCGCGAGATTTGTGAGCATGCCTGTGGTGACGCCCCACATCTCACGGACCGCGACGCCGGCGGCCGCCAACGCCGAGAAGGACTTCGCGCTCGCGCCGAAGGAGAAGCCGAGCAGCATGCGTTTGAGCTGCGCTTCATAGCGTGGATAGAGCGACAGTGAGATCGTCCGCCCGCCGCGCCTGAGAATCATGTGCACGGGTGTGGCGGAGCGGCAGCCATTGACCTGAGCGCCAGCGCAGCGGTGCTTGTTGATGAGACCGATCGCGGTCGTGACCGTGACTTTGTGCCCGTCGATCGAGAGGATGCGGTCACCGGCTTTGAGCATCCCGAACGCCGGGCGGCCTTCCTGCACCGTGAGCACCCGCGTGGCGGGCGAGAGCGTCTGGATCGAGGGGTTCATGTTGCTCAGGACGAGTGCGCCGTTGGTGTTGGCGGTGAGCAGCACCACCCAGAACGCGAGGAAGGCGATCAGGATGTTCACGCCGGGACCGGCCAGGATCACGACCACGCGCCGCCACGGCGCCTGTGTGTAATAGGAGCGGCTCGCCAGGCGCAGATCAAGCTTCCTCAGTTCGTCGGGGTTCATCCCGGTGATCTTCACGTAGCCGCCCGCCGGGATCGCCCCGATCATGTATTCGGTCTCCCCCTGCGCACACCCAGCAGCTTCGGCGGGAAGAACAACGAGAAGCGCTCGACGCGCATCCCGACCGCCTTGGCGGCCAGGAAGTGCCCGAACTCGTGCAGCACGATCAGCACGGCGATCCCGCCGATGGCGACAGCCCAGGTCATGTACACAGTTTGGCAGGCGCCCGCGTCGGTCCGCCGGGTTGCCGCGGCGGACTGCCGCTGGAGGGTCTCACTGCCTCGGGAAGACACCGACGTTCTGAGCGTCCTGAGGAGGCCTCGCCGGCTCACATACCCGCGCCGAGCTCATGCGCCGAACAGGTCTCCGACTGCAATCGCGTGCTCGCGACGCTATTCATACACCGTATGCGGTGTAGCGAAGATGCGTCGAGTCTCCCACGCTCGAGCGGCTCGCCCGCCTGCCGATGGTGCTTGGCGAGCGCCTCGAGCTCGAGGCCGTGCCTCTGGTTGGGCATCCAGGTGATGAGGTTGTGCCACTCACCGCACGCGAAAGATTGCGCGAGGCCCCATCGTGGAACCTGGTTGCGAGCGAGCTGGAGATCGCGGGCGCACAGGCACGAAAGGCCGGCCATCCAGCAACGCGTTACAGACGATCATGAGTCGGTCCCGTGACAGAGCGCGCTACCGGCGAGGGCAGGGCTGGTGGTATGAGACGGGTGTGATTTCGCCGCTTGCGAACTTCAGTTCGGAGTGCAGCGACATGCCTGTCCGCGGGCATTTCTTGGGCAGGGTTATGTAGGAGATCGTCTTGCCGTCTCGCTTGTAGGCGGCGCCGACCGTGACCTTGAAGGATAGGATCGAGGCGTCGTCGGCCCCTGGCACGGTTTCCACCAACGGCACTTCGATCAAAAGCCGCGGGCCGAACGAGGGTGCGGCCGCGGTCCAGCTGGCCCTTTCGACGATTTGAAAGAACGCCGGGCTTTGGCCTTCGACGTAGAAGACCAGGCCTTCCGGGGAGAAGAACGGCTGGATCGAGACTTTCTCGTTGACCCTGTTCCCGCCGAAGCTGACCACGCCCAGCCCTTCCCCCTGCGGCCCGGCGAACGACTTGGTGGAGCACCCTTCCGGGCCCCGGACTTCGAGGGTCTGCGGCGAGCACGTGGGAAACCCGCTGGGAGTGATCCTGGTGCCGGTGGGCGTGTCGAACGTCATGTGAATCAGCGGCGAGGGAAAGCCTCCGTATTCGCTTCCACTGATCGTGACCTGGACCTGCGCCGCCGCGCCCGCACCGAGGTGGTAGCCGGTGCCGGGAAATTTCGCGATCGGCAGTGCCTTGGTCTTGAACGTGACCGCCGGTGCCGCGTGGGCGCTGGCCGAGACCGAGAGGCACAAGCCAGTAATCAGGACGGCGAGCGCTCGACGGGCCGGTGATGCTCCTCCTGCGGCTGATGGCCGTGCGAGGCATGCGTGGGTCATCGATGCGCGCCCCTTTCCGACAGACGGAAACCAATGCTCTGAAATGTACCATCCGATACGGATGGTGTCAAACGCTTTTCGCGCGCGAGCGACAGAACTCCGCTAGCCCACCGTGCTTGGCTTGCTCTCAATCCTCGCGGAGGCCACCCCTATGACCTCAAGCGACTGGCCTGGGCGCCGTTGGGGCGAGCCCCGAAGGGCACTCGCGACCTCGACTACAGGGCCGATGTGCGCTACAGTGGGTCTGTCCCACTTTATTACTGGCCCACAGAGGATTCGATATGCCTGCGTTCAAGACCGTCGACGAGAAGGGTCGCCTGACTCTCGGGCGCCAGTTCGCTGGACGGACCGTACAGCTACAGAAGGATGACGACGGAATTCTCATCAAGTTCTATCGCGTGGTACCCGAACGCGAGGCGTGGCTCTGGGAGAACGAGACCGCGAAGGCTCTGGTTGACCGTGGCCTGAAGCAGGCGCGCGACGGCGAGCTGAACGATGGGCCAGCCCTCGCTGCGGCGTTTGCGTTCGCTGACGCTCCTGAAGAGAAATGAGCTTCCGCCTGCGCTGGACTTCGCAGGCCACGGAGACCTTCCAAGAGCTTCACAAGGCAGCCGAGCGAGCGGCAAGTACACGTGCGCGGGCACAGTCCGGTGGGAAGAAAAAGACGAAGCCCTCCAAGCAAGAGGGGCTGTTCAAGCAGGTGGCAAAGGCCGTTTCACAGCTCGCCGCCAACCCTCGCCACAGCAGCCTGCACACCCACGAGTACCACTCACTCGAGCACCCCTTCGACCCGAACGCGAAGGTCTTCGAGGCCTACGCCCAGAACGAGACACCGGGCGCGTACCGCATCTTCTGGTGCTACGGGCCCGAGAAGGATGAGATGACCATCATCGCCATCACCCCTCATCCCTGATCAACTCCAGGGCCGCTGGGAGAGAGCTGCACTTGCTCGAATGCAGAGGACCGGCCGGCGACGTGGGCGCTACCGGTTCGGGATACAAGCGGCGGCCAATCCGACAGCGAACTCTGTGCTCGCTCTCCACGTCAAGGAGCGGTCTGTCAAGCGGGGGTTGCGCTCTCAAATCAACAGGGAGCTGGTTGGGCCTCTACCCGCGAACAACCTCTACCCAGTCAAGCCGTCGTCCGCACAGCGCTTGCCAGTGGGTGGGCGCTGTCGCCGTGAGCGTGTCCACGTCGGGCGCGTCGGCGGGGGTCAGGAAGATCTGGTGCACGATCGCCCAGCCACCGTCTCCGGGCGCGAGGTTCGGTCCTCCACGGGTGATTTCCAGCCGATGGGGTCCGACGGTCAGCACCGCGTGCAGTGGCCCGATCGTCTCTGGATCGTGTGGGTTTCCGTCGAGTTCGCCGCCGATCGATCCGAGCGTCTTCCCGTCCACCTTCAGGCTCACCTTCGGCATCACCTCGCCCTTCAGCCACACCTCCCATGCGCCCCCGTGCGGCAGCTCGAAGGTGCTCTTCAGCGCACCCGCGCCATTCATTTCCAGACCCGGGTGCGTGTACGTCCAGGAGGGGTGGCGAGCGCCGGCGATGGCGACCATCGCTGTCTGCGGTGGACTGGCCGCGACCAGTCGCGCGCCACGCGTTTGCGCGATCCGGGCCAGCCGCCCGATGCTCGCGCACTGCGTCGGACTTCCGCCCACCCGCTTGCCGGCCGACCGGAGGTCTCCTCGATCTAGGATCGGCAGCCCCAGGTGGGCGATCGCCGCCGGGGCTCCGGGCCGCCGCTGCCACACCTGGTAGTAGGTCCCCTGCCACGCCAGGCGGTATGCCGACGGCGGGTCGCTGACGGTCGGGTCGCGGCGGGTGACGATCAGCGGATAGGCGCTCAGCGCCGCCGGCGGGACCCTGTCCAAATCGACCGGGTAGCCATGGCCCCGCATCTGGCGCAGTCCCACCGGCGGATACATGAAGTTGATGCCCCCCACGTCCAGGTCGCGCAGCACATACATCGAGTATTCGTCGAAGTCGATGAACAGCGTCGGCCCGCGGCCGGCGTAGCGCGCGTCGATCGCCGCCAGCTCTTCATAGCGCTTGGTTGGCGCCAGGTTGGAGGCGTGGTACTGCATCGCGTCCGATACGCCGATCCCGCCCGCGAGCACGATCGTCGTGACGATCGCGACTATCCGCAGGCCCCGTCGAGGTCCGGTTCTTGTGGGCGACTCCGGCGACCCAAGCGAGTCGCGAGCCGCTCGTTGGCCTGCGCTTCGCAGGCGGGCGATCCCACCCCATGCCAGCAGTACGAACACCGGCGAGCTCAGCATGAACGTCTTGGCGTCAACCCAGGTCGTGGCATACAAGCTCAACGCGATCTCGACGGCGACGATCATCGCGATCCAGCCCGCCAACGCGTACTCACCGAGATGCACGATCCGCAGCGCGCCCAGCACCGCCATCACCAGTGTGATCGCGGCGATCGCGTAGGAGAGCGCCAGCAGCCCTCCGGTCGGGGCCTGCTCGTAGCTGCCCGACAGCCATGTCCCCAGCGCCTGCACTGGATGCAGCCCAGTCTTCAGGTTGCCCGGATTGCTGGTCGATGCGATCGCCTGCGCCACGTGCAGGGAGTTCGACGACTGCACCCAGGTAGACAGCGCACAGATGACTAGCAACGCGCCCCCGAGCGCGAGGATCCCGACTAGTCGCCGCGGGGAGTGCCGGCCGTCCGCGACGTCGCGGATCGCTATCACGCCCAAGGCCACCACCGCCGCCAGTCCCCAGGCCCCGAACCCGATCCCCAGCGAGGAGATCCCCGCGGCGAGCACGATGGCCAGCACGACCACGCCCGTGCCTCGCCACAACCAGCGCGCGTGCACCGCGACAAGCGCGCCCAGCGCGAGGATCATCGACAGCGCGACGATCTCCTTGACGGACGCCACCAGCTCATACCCATACACGAGCGCGGGCACGGTCGCGGTCAGCGCCGCCAGCGTCGCCCAGCCGCCGGCGAGACCGATACGCCGCGCCAGCACCAACGCCGGGCCGCTGGCCGTGGCCAGCATGAACGCATTGAACGGCTGAAACGCCCAGATCAGGGGCAACCCGAGTACGAACGAGCTGCCGCCGAACAGCGTGTCCGCGCCGGACGGATACCCGGTGTTGTAGTAGGCGTTCAGATACTGGCCATAGGAGTTGCGCAGATCCAGATGCGCGTACTGCTGGCCGTGGCGCATCAAATAGTCGGCGCCCAGCAAGTGGAATGCCGAGTCGGTCAGCGCCTGATAAGAGGAGAAAGACGGCCTGCCCGCCACGAGAATCGGGGCCAGGGCTATTACGTACACGAGCGGTCCAACCGCCAGTTGCCAGCGATGCTCGCGCCAGCCTCGCACGAGCGCTCCCAGCCTCGCCCAGCCCAGTCCGTATCCGGCGAGGGCGACGATCACGATCAAATACGGCGTCGCGGGCGCGGCGAACGCGACGTAGGTGCTCAACTGTGAGACAGCGATCAGCGTCGCCGCCCCCACCGCCGTCAGCAGCGTTCCCGGCAGCCAACCACCGCTCGCCCGATCGGCCAGCAGCCCCGCGCCGACGCAAAGCGCCGCCAACACGCACGGATACACCAAGGCCGTCAACACGAACACGACGGGTGAGGCTAGTTGGTCTGCCCGGTTCTCGTGGAGCGTCTGGGAGCGCTCAGCGAGAACCGCGGCATCCGACCTCGCCAGGGACACGCGATGCACCAGCCCACGGAGAGGAGCTTGCCTATTTCGGCCACGACAGGCTTCGAGCGAGGGACACCCAACCGTTCACTGAATGGGTCTAGCCGGTCTCGCGGTGTAGCCCGCGATTCTCGTTCGAGGAGTCGCACACCTGGCCACAGCCGCTCTCAATAACCGGCTATACGAATCACCGTCGCTATGGCGTGATCACGACCCGGCCGAACGCCTTGCGGCTCTCGGCGTATTCGTGCGCCGTGGCGGCGTCCGCGAGCGGGAACGAGCGATCGATCTCTACTTGCAACTCGCCGCTTGCTACCCGCTCCAACATGTCGCCGATCATCGGATGGACGCGGGCATACTCCGACAAGATCGCGCCGCCGAGAAAGACTCCGTGCAGCGAGTTGTTGCGCGTCCAGAGCGACCGCGCCTCGATCGCCGAGCCCGCACGGGCGGCCACCCCCACGCTGACGAGTGTTCCCCGGTACGCGAGCACACCGATGCTGTCGATGAGGTTCTGACCTCCGATCGAGTCGAGGACGACCTCCACGCCACGCGAGTCGGTCAGCTGGTTGGTGCGCTCGACGAAGCTTTCGGTCGCGTAGTTGATCGGATGGTCGAGTCCGAGCGCCTCTAGCCGCCGCAGCTTCTCGTCGCTGGAGGCAGTCGCGATCACCCTCGCGCCTGCGCGCTTGGCGAGCTGGATCGCGGCCATGCCAACGCCGCCGGCCCCAGCGTGGATCAGGGCGGTCTGCCCCTCGGCGAGGTTACCGGCGGTGAACAGGCACTCGTACGCGGTTCCGAAGGCAACCGGCACGCACGCCGCGCGGTCCGCGTCCAGCCCCGCGGGGATCGGCCAAGTCATCGCCGCGGGGACCGCTCGCCTGCCGGCGTGGGACCCTGCGGCATTCAAGGCGACCACCCGCTCGCCAACCGAGCGTCCCTGCACGCCCGCGGCGACCTCGCTGATGGTGCCGGCGCTCAGATAACCGACGATATGCGGGGCTGCGGGCAGATCCCCTGCTGCGCGGGCGAGCAGATCACCCCCCTCGATGCTGATTGCCTCGGCGTCAACGACCACACAGCCCTCGGGGCATTGCGGGTCGGGAACATCTTCGTAGCGAAATGCCTCCGGTCCGCCGTTCTCGTAGATAACCGCTGCCTTCATCTGCCTCATCCTCTCGCTTTCGACGCCTTGCCATCAGACCTCATGCTCGGGTCTGTAGCCACGCACGGTAGCGGCGCAGCGCACGCCGTTGCGCACGCTGGTCGCAGACGAGCGCATAGAGTGGGTGCGTTCTGCCCTTGGGATGCCGACCGCGTGTGATGCGCCGCATCTGGTGGCGGGCAACCGCCATGCCGGCGGCGGAGGCGAGCGTCTTGTCAGACCACGTGACCGGAGCGAGTCGCTCGGTGGCCTCACAGCCTTCCTGCCAGCGGCTGCAGAGGTCGGGGGTGACCGCCATCGCGCTCGCCATGCCGACCAACGCGACCCCGCTCGCGAGCACCTGCTCGGCAGTCTCTCGGCGAGTGATACCGCCAGTCAGCATCAGCGGCAGCGGGCTCCTCTCGGCGAGCTGGGCGGCGAGCTCCAGAAAGTACGCCTCTCGCGCCGCGGTCCGACCGTCCGCCGGGCGGCCAGACATGGCGGGGCTCTCGTAGCTACCGCCCGAAAGCTCGACCAGATCGACGCCAAGCGGCTCGAGCATCTCGATCACTCGCGCCGCGTCGTGCGCATCAAATCCGCCGCGCTGGAAGTCCGCGGAGTTCAGCTTGACCGCGACCGCGAACGTCGAGGACACGGCTTCCCGGGTCGCGCGGACGACATCCAGCAGCAGCCGCGCGCGGTTCTCCAGGCTTCCGCCCCACTCATCGACGCGCTGATTCACCAGCGGCGAGAGGAACTGCGAGATCAAATAGCCGTGCGCGGCATGGATCTCGACACCATCGAAGCCGGCGCGCTCGGCGAGACCGGCAGCCGTCGCGAAGCGCTCAACGGTCGCGCCGATCTGCTCGTCGGTCATCGCCACCGGCTGACCAAAGCGCTTGCTGTGCTTTCCAAGTTCGATGGCAACCGGCGAGGGCGCCCACACCACTCCCGGCATCTTCGCCTGCACCTGCCGGCCGGGATGACTTACCTGCATCCACATCGCGGCGCCGTCAGCCTTCCCGGCCTGCGCCCAGCGGGCGAACGGATCGAGCGGCGCGCGATCGTCGAGCACGATCCCGCCCGGCCCGGTCAACGCCTCGGCGTGAACCATCACGTTCCCGGTGATCAGTAGACCTGCGCCACCGGCACCCCAGCGGCGATACAGCGAGATGAGCCGTTCGTCTGGGAGCTGTGCATCGCCGGCCATTCCCTCCTCCATCGCCGCCTTCGCGACTCGATTGCGCAGCGTGCCTCCCGACCGCAGCTCAAGCGCAGAGAACAGCTCGCTCGACATCAAAGCACCGCCTTTCTAGAATGTTTACAGTGCTCACATTAGACCAGTCGAGTAAACGCTGTCAACATCCATGATCGATGCCCGCATCCAAGGCGACCTATCACCATGGCGATCTGCACGCGGCATGTGTTCGCGCCGCGATGGAGCTGCTCGAAGAGAGCGGCGAGACCGCGCTGTCGATGCGCTCGGTCGCGCGTCGCGCGGGGGTGTCGCCGGCCGCTCCATACCGACATTACGCCGACCGGGAGGCGCTCATCTCGGCGGTTGCGACGATCGGCTATCGCGAGCTTGCGCAGCGGCTGGTGGCGGCGCATCCCTCCCCCTCGACCACCGAGCAGCTGGCGAGCGTGGCGATCGCTTACGTGCAGTTTGCGCTAGAGAGGCCGGCGTTGTTCCGAATCATGTTCGGGGAGCCGTGCGATCGGGACAACGACGAGCGCATCGCCGCCACCGCCGCGGTATCGCTGTACGTTCGCAAGATCGTCGAGCGAACCTTTCCGCAGGCTGACGCCGAGGCGTTGGCGACCGCGATCTGGGCGCTAGTCCACGGCCTCGCGTTCTTGCACCTCGAAGGCAAGCTCGATGCCCCCAACTTCGAGGTGGTCGCAGATCGGGTCACCACCACGATCAAGGCGCTGATGACGGCAAACGTCGGCCGGGAGGCCCCCGCTAAACCCAAAACAACCAAGGACCGTCGAATCACTGCGGTGACCGGCGACTCGGCTTAGCCTCAAGCGAGACATGATCGTCAGAGAGCTGGGCAAGGCGGGTCCGCATTTGAGCCTGATCGGGGGCTCCGTCGCTTGATGCGCTATGATGCGCTATATGGAGGCTCGTAGAAGGGCACCCCGCCGGACAGGGCACAGAACCACTCTCACCGTCCCGCATTCGGTGCTCGATGCAGCGGATCGACTGGCGCAAGAGCTGGGCACGACGACTAACGATGCGATCGTACGCCTTGCTCAAGAGGGAGCCACCGCCCGCCAGCGTCGTGAGCAACTCCTGGCGCTGGCCTCCGAGCGTCGAGCGGCTGTTGAAAGAGTTCGACTCGGGCAAAGTACTGGCATTCCCCTCGCCGGATGAGTTCCGTGAGGGGATGCTCGCGGGTTGACGCGATCCTTGACGGCCGCCTGGGATACGACGCTCGTCTCCCGGCTCTACCCTGGCGGGCCACTGGAGCGGTATCTGCTCGAATGCGCCAATGCCGGCTTGGCGGTCGCAATTACGACGCCCACCGTGATGGAGGTTGTTCGGGGCCTGCAAGCTACAGCAGCAAGTAAACCGGGAATCGCACCAGCGCTGACCTGGTTTATCCGGCTCGTCACGAGCGGCTTGGTGGAGATCCTCTCGCTCGACCGTCCCGCAGCCATCGTTGCTGGGCGGCTTCGGGCCATGCAGCCGATACCACCCACAGGCGCCCGTCGCAAGGGCGTCAAGCCCGAGCAACGTGCCGGGTGGGTGCTCGATATTCAAATCGCGGCCTGCGCCTGGACTCATGGCCGCCAGATCGCCACTGAGAATCGCCACGACTTCGAGGCACTACGCGACCTCATCGTAAAGCTCTACCCCGGCACCCCGCCACTCGCCGTCACTCCATCGCCCATGGCTTGAGCGTCATCCCGGAAGCTACACAGCCAATTTGATGTTCGCAGTTTGTTTCGCCGGACCTACTGGGAAGGCTTCGGTTGGCTGTCAGAGAGCGTCGAACCTCCGAGCGCAGGCCATCGTGTGTCACAGCCACGCCCCTCGCGCAAACCTGTTGTAGATGGCCGACCCGCACGAGGATCCAGATGCAGCACTGCTGATCGCGATCGCAGCCGGAGAGCAGGCCGCGTTCGTGGCGCTCTATCGCCGCTATCTGCCGGTCGTCGTGAGGTGGTGTCTGCGCGAGACCGCCAACCGGGAGGTGGCGGCCGACCTGGCCGCCGAGGTCTTCGCCGCTGCGTTGACGGGAGCCAGCCGCTACCGTCCGCAACAGGGCTCGGTGGCGGCGTGGCTGCTCGGGATCGCACGCAACAAGTTCCTGGAAAGCGTGAGACGCAAGCGCGTCGAGGACTCAGCCCGCCGCCGGCTGCATCTCGAGCCCGTTGCGCTGAGCGACTCCGACCTCGAGCGAGTCGAGGAGCTGGCGAGCCTGGACGAGGAGATCCTCTCTCATCTCGACAGGCTGCCCGCGGATCTGCGCCAGGCGCTGGCCAGCCGAGTGGTGGCGGAGCGCCCCTACGCGCAGATAGCGGCCGAGCTCCGCTGTTCGGAGTCGGTCGTGCGACAGCGGGTGAGCCGCGGCCTGAAGGCATTGAGGTCCCAGATGGAGGAGCCATGAACGACTACTTCGATCACGTCGAGCGGGGATTGAGCGACGCTGTACGTCGTCGTGCCCATCTGCCCTGGTACAAGCGTTTGCGCCCGCGGGTCTCCCGCCCTGCGGCGGTGGTCGTGGCATGCCTGATCGCGGCCGGATCAGCGCTCGCGGCGACGGGGGTGCTACGGACCGGCAAGCCGGTGGGAGCCACCGTGCCAGCGGTCCCCAACGCCTACGACGGGGTGGCGATCCCCGGCAGCCAACATCTGCTGGCGCTGCGCGTCGCGGACCCGGACGGCGGGCCACCATGGGGGCTGCGAATCTTGAAGACCTCCCGGGGACTCACGTGCGTTCAGCTGGGACGGGTCGTGGATGGGCGCATCGGAGCGCTCGGACAGGACGGGGCATTTCGCGACGACGGCGCCTTTCACCCGTTCGCGGCGAACTTTCTGGATGGCTCGGGATGCGGGACGGACGACGCCCGCGGCGACGCGTTCCTCAACGAACAGATCCACGGCCTCGCGGCCAGCGCGCTGAGCGGCGATCAACAGCACATCTCCGGTGGCTGCTACCTGCCGAGGACCGAACCGAGGTCCTGTCCGCCCGGCGATCTGCGCGACGTGTACTACGGCCTGCTCGGCCCCGACGCCACGAGCGTCACCCACACCACCGCCACCGGCGCCAACACCACGATATCGGTGCTAGGAAGAGACGGGGCGTACCTCGTCGTCCTGCCACACACAGCTATGCCCTGCGGCTCCCACCAGCTGTTCTGCGCCCGCGGCCAGCGCTACTCGACCGGTGGCCCCGAGCTGGAACCGTCTGCAGTGATCCGTGCCGTCAGCTACCGAAACGCCCCGCCATGTCATCTCTCCACACCGGCTGGCCTCGCCCGCCTACAGGCCACACAACAGGCGAGATTCCGTGCCGTTTTGCGCGCTCGTTTCCCGGCGATCTACCGAACGGTCTATCGCTCAGAACGCTACGTGCCGGGCTCGCTGAGCAAGCTGAGCTCCCACGAGGCCGAGGCCTTCGAAGCCCTGCGGGCCCCCTATCTGCGCGCCGGCATGGGCGTCCAATGCCCGGCGGTGGGATATGTGGGCATGCCCGCCCGACACCTCACTCAGACCCAGATCGCAAGCCCGGTGAGGGCGCACTTGCAACCAGCCAGGTTCTATTGCGAAAAGCGCGAACAGACCGTGCCGTGCGACAGGCGAGTCCCTCCCGGCTACAAGCGGATCGACATGCAGAACGGGCCGCCACAGCTGCTGCTGGTGATCGAATTCACAGCCCATGCCGCCGTCACCAACTTCGACAGCCACTACGAGATCAACACGACCAACCCCAACGATCCGCAGAACCCCAAGTGCCCGGGTGCCGGCGGTGGAAGCTTCGGACCGACGCAAACCAACCTCCACGCGGGCCAACGTGTGCGCTTCACCCAGTTCGTGGGTCGTGAATGCCACGGCGTCTCGCACATCACCGTCGGGTTCGTCACCGTCGATGGGCCCTCCGGATCAGCACCCGTGCCCGGCCTGCCCGGTCAGAGCGCCGAAATACCGGTCGGTAAAACGGACGTGCGGATACCGTGACCGCGGGAGGGTCTCCACGCGCTCGGGCGGTGCGCCGATCAGCGACGGACACCCTGCCTCAAGCGAGGGCGATCACAGCCTCCTCGGCCACCCCTCGCGCCTGGTTGTCCGCCTCATACAGCGACTCGAAGGCCTTGACCGGCGCTGAACCGAGCGTTTGGAGGGTGCGCTCGATCACCTCGGGAATGTCCAGGAAGGAGAGCCGTTCGTTGAGGAAGGCGTGCACGGCGATCTCGTTCGCGGCGTTCAGCACACATGGGGCCGTGCCCCCGCCTGCGCCGCCTCGCGCGCCAGACGCAGGCACGGAAACGCCTGCAGGTCCACTTCCTGAAAGTTGAGTTCACCGACGCTGGCGAGGTCCAGCGGGGCGACCGGCAGGTTGACACTCGTGGCTCCGTGCAGGGCGTAGGAGATCGCGATGCGCATGTCCTTCGGTCCGATGTGGGCGAGCATCGCCCCGTCGGCCAGTTGAATCAGTCCGTGGATCAACGACTGTGGGTGCACCACCACGTCGATGCACTCATACGGGGTGCCGAACAGGTGATGGGCCTCCATCAGCTCAAGGCCCTTGTTCATCAAGGTCGCCGAGTCGATCGTGATCTTTCCGCCCATCGCCCAGGTGGGATGGGCGAGCGCCTGCTCCACGGTGACCTCCTGGAGTTCTGAGCGGTCGCGTCCACGGAACGGGCCGCCACTGGCGGTGATCACCAGACGCTGCACCCCACCAGGCGGCTGTCCGGCCAACAGTTGGTGAAGCGCGGTGTGCTCGGAGTCAACGGGAATGATCCGCGCGCCGGTCGCTTCAGCCAGCGCGACCACCAGCTCACCGCCCACGACCAGCGACTCCTTGTTGGCCAGCGCCAGGTCGATTCCCTCGCCCAGAGTCGCCACCGTCGGTCCCAGGCCAGCGGAGCCCACCAGCGCGTTGAGGACCAGCTCCGCGCCGGACTCCACGACCAGCTGCACGAGACCCTCGGCGCCGCGCAGCACCTCCCCGTCCGTCCAGGCCTCCCCCGCCCTCGCCGCCGCGTCCTCGTCAACCAAGGCGATCCGCCTCACACCGTGCGCGTGGGCCTGCGCCAGGAGGTCCTCCCAGGAGCGCTCGGCTGAGATTCCAACCAGCTCGAACTCTTCGGTGCGGGCGACGATATCCAGGGCCTGGGTTCCGATCGAACCGGTGGAGCCGAGTATCAGCAGGCGCTTACGCGCGGGCATGCCCAGCCCTTGTCAGATCGGTCGTGCGACGACGGGCGCGGGCGCTCATATCGGCGCGGATTCTGTCTGGCCGCCCTTGGTTCTCCACGTGACGGCAGTTTCGCTGATGGCCAGCGAACCCGGGGCCACGACTCCGGCGGTGGTGTGGAAGACCCTGACCGGCGCCTTGAGCTTGGATGCGCCCACCTTCAACAGCGCGATTTCCTGTTCGGGGGCGTTTTCGCCGAGCACGGCGACGGTGCCGTTCGGAGCGATCGCGAAGTGGACCTCGCCGATCGGCACGTCCGGAGCGTTGGCAGGCGTGTACTGCTCTTCGTTGACGTTGATGAGGCCGACCCGCAGCTGGCCGATGCTGAGGTCGAGCCATCCGACGAGGGCTTCGCCGCCTCCGGCGTAGCCTTCGGAGGTGACCACGAACCCGATCCTGACGCCGACGACGCGAAAGCCGTACACGTGCGTGAACGTCGCCGGCGAGCTTTCGTATAGCAGCCGTGGCCTGCTCGAGGCGGACCTGCAGGCGTAGTAGGAGCGCCACGTCAACCAGGGTTGCGAGCGCAGGTGGTGCTCGAGGTAGAACGCGTGCACGGAGCCCTGACGGAACACGGTCTTCCCGGATCGGCAGGTGAGCGCCGCGCGGCTGGCGCCATCGGCGGTGCCCGCGAGCGTCGGTGTCGCGGTCGCGGCGAGCGCCGCGAGCAAGGCGAGAGCCCGTGTGCGTTCAGTGCACATACGCCGCCCAGATGTAGTAACCGACCACGGCCGCGAACAGAACCGCGTCGAGACGGTCGAGCGCCCCGCCGTGCGCGCCGAACAGCCCCCCGGAGTCCTTCACCCTGGCGTCGCGCTTGATGAACGACTCGAACAGGTCGCCGACCGGCGCGATGAGCGCCACACCCAGTCCGAGTACCAGGGCGTGCCCGGACGGCAGCCAGTCCTGGTAGCGCCCGGCGAACCACACGCCGATGACGGCGCTGATCATCCCGATCACAAGGCCCTCGACCGTCTTGTTCGGGGAGATCGAGGGGGCCAGCGGACGGCTCCCGAACAGCCGTCCGCCGAGGTAGGCGCCGGTGTCGCCGATGAAGGTGCCGACCAGCACGTCTATCACGATGCCCATGCCGTGCGGCAGGTCCCGCAGCAGCACCGCGTGCGCGAGCGCCAGGCCGATCCAGTAGATCCCGAGCAGCGTCAGGGCGAGTCCGCCCGCGCTCGGCCGTCGCTGGGTCAGCGTCAGCGCGAACAGCACCGGCAGGGCCGCCACGGCGACCAGCAGCACCTGGTAGGAGCCGCCGTAGTGAGCGGCGGCGAGCAGCGCGACGAGCGCGACATATCCGGCCAGCCGCACGGGGTGCGCCCGCTCGTACATGCCGAACAGCTCGTGCATGCAGATGGCGCCCAGCACCGCCAGGCCGATCGCGAAGATCACCCCGCCCTCGATCACCAGGAACAGCGCGAGCGCTATCGCCGGCAATGCCGCGATCACACGGGCGCTCAGATCGGAGCGCTGGTTGCGGCGCGCCGATCGGCGGGCGCGGGAGCGGCGCGGCGCCGCTCGCCTGCGTGTGCCCGTCGCCGGGCGTGAACGGATGTCTTCTCCGCGTGCCATCGTCGCCGCTCAGCGCCCGCCGAACCGCCGGCGGCGCTCGGAGAACTCCGCGAGCGATTGCTCGAGCGCCTGGCGTGTGAAGTCCGGCCACAGCTCCTCCCTGAAGATCAGCTCGGAGTAGGCGGACTGCCACAACAGGTAGTTGGACAGGCGTCGCTCGCCGCTGGTGCGGATGATCAGGTCCGGGTCGTGCATCTCCGGCGCGTACAGGCACGCTCTGAAATCCTCCTCCCCACCTCCACCAAAGCGCCTGGCGGCGTCGATGATCTCCGCGCGCCCACCGTAGTTGAAGGCCACGAACAGGGTGATGCGGCCGTTGGCGTCGGTCATCTCTTCCGCCCAGTCCATCTTCCGGAGCAGATCCCCGTCGAGTCCCTCCCGCCGACCGACGAAGCGCATCCGCACCCCTTCGGAGTGCAGCTCGGGAGTTTCGTTTGCGATTCGGCGGGAGAACATCTCCATCAGCCCGGTGACCTCCTCGGCGGGGCGCGACCAGTTCTCGGTGGAGAACGAGTAGACGGTCAGCTCCTTGATCCCGAGCTCCGCGGAGTCGCGCAGCCTGGCCTTGACCGTGTCCGCCCCCGCGTCGTGGCCCTCGTTGACCGACAGGCCGCGCGCGCGGGCCCAGCGACCGTTGCCGTCGGTGATGATGGCGAGGTATCGAGCTCCCCCACCCGCCGCAGGTTGCTCGCTGGTGGCGGGCCCGGGATCGGGGGCGCTGGCCATCAGATCTCGAGAATCTCCTCTTCCTTGGTCTTCAGCACTCCCTCGAGCATCGTGATCTTCGCGTCGGTCAGCTTCTGCAGCTCCACCTCCCCGCGATGCTCGTCGTCGGAGCTCATCTCGCCGTCTGACTTCAGCTCCCGCAGGTCGTGCATCACGTCGCGGCGAATGTTGCGGACCGCGACCCTGCCCTCCTCGGCGAGGTGGCGCACGACCTTCACCAGCTCCTTGCGGCGCTCCTCGGTCAGCTCGGGGACAGCCAGGCGAATCAGGTTCCCGTCGTTTGAGGGGTTCAGTCCCACGTCGGACTCGTTGATTGCCTTCTCGATCGCCTTGATCGAGGACTTGTCGTATGGCTGCACGGTGATCAGCCGGGCCTCCGGCGCGGAGATCGTGGCGAGCTGGTTCAGGGGGGTCATCGCGCCGTAGTAGTCAACGGTGACCCGGTCGAGCAGCGCCGGGCTGGCGCGGCCGGTGCGCACGGTGGAGAACTCGTGCTGGGTGGAGTCCACGGACTTGCCCATGCGCTCGCGGGCGTCGTCCAGCAGAGCGTCGATCATCTCAGCGGCCAACTTCGTCCTCTCTCGATGTCCAGACCAGGGTTCCCACGCGCACACCGGAGATTATCTTCGAGATGTTGGTGTCGTCGTCCATGTTGAATACGTTCAGCGGCATGCCGTTCTCCATGCACAGCGCAAGCGCGGTGGAGTCCATCACCCGCAGCCGCCGCTCGATCGCTTCCATGTGCGTGATTTCGGGTATGAACTGGGCGGTGGGGTCCAGGGCGGGGTCGGCGGTGTAGACGCCTTCCACGCCGTTCTTGGCCATCAGGATGATCTCCGCGTGGATCTCCGCGGCGCGCAGCGCGGCGGCGGTGTCGGTGGTGAAGAACGGGTTGCCGGTGCCGGCCGCGAAGATCACCACCCGCCCCTTCTCCAGGTGGCGCATCGCGCGCCGGCGGATGTAGGGCTCGGCGACCTCGGAGATGCCGAGCGCCGACTGGACGCGGGTGTCGGTGCCCATCTTCTCCAGGGCGTCCTGCAGCGGCAGCGCGTTCAGCACGGTCGCGAGCATCCCCATGTAGTCGGCGGTCGCGCGGTCGATGCCGGCGGCCGCGCCCTTCAGTCCTCTGAAGATGTTGCCGGCGCCGACGACGATCGCGACCTCCACGTCGTGGTCGCGGACCGCCGTGACCTGCCGCGCGACGGAGCTGACCCGCTCGGGGTCGGTGCCGTAATCGAGCTCTCCCATCAACGCCTCGCCGGAGAGCTTCAGCAGCACCCGTTTGAATTTAGATGTCCCCATCTGAACAGCAGAGACTATCCACCCTTGCCCGCGCGAGGCCGATCGGGCTCCGTTTGCGCGCGAGCGGTTCAGTTAGCGCTTCAGGGACGCAGCATGATCTTCAGCGCCTCGCGCCGGTCATACAGGGCGTAGGCCTCGGCGGCGTCGTCGAGCTTCATGTGGTGGGTGACCAGCGGGCCGGGATCCAGCCGGCCAGCGGACATCAGCTCGAGCACGTTGTCGAGGTGTCCGATCACGTTGGCGTGCCCGGAGCGCATGTCCAGCGCCTTGATCCAGAACAGGCCCATGTGCACCTCGCAGCGCTCGGCGTAGACGCCGACAGCCTGGACCGTGCCGCACTTGCGCGTCAGCCTGATCGCGAGCTCGAGCGCCCGCGGATCGCCGACGGCGTCGATGCAGGCGTCAACGCCACGCCCTTCGGTCGCCTCGCGCACGGCTGCGCGCGGGTCCTGCTCGCTGAGGTGCACGGCCTGCGCCCCGAAGGAGGCGGCCATCTGCAGACGCGCGGGGACGGTGTCGATCGCGATCACCTGGGCGGCACCGAGCGCAAACGCTGCCTGCACGGCGCACAGACCGACGGGCCCCAGTCCTAGCACGGCCGCGACGTCGCCGGCCCGCAGGCCGCTTTCGGCGGCCGCGTGGTAGCCGGTGCCCATCACATCGCCGGCGAACAGCGCGACCTCGTCGCTCATGCCGGCGGGCACCTTGCGCAGCACGAGATCGGCGTTCGGCACGAGCGCACGCTCGGCCTGTGTGCCCTGCAGCGACCCGAGCGCGGCGCCGTGTCCGAACGTCCGCGAGGAATCGCACTTGTGAAACCAGCCGCGATGGCAGAAATAACAGTCGCCGCAGGCTGTCTGAAAGCAGCCCAGCACACGGTCGCCGACGGCGACGCTGCGCACCTGCTCGCCAGCGGAGATGACCTTGCCAACGTACTCGTGGCCGATCGTGAAGCCCGGCTCGATCTTCACCCGGCCGTGGTAGATGTGCAGGTCCGAGCCGCACACCCCGCTCGCCTGGATTTCCACGACGGCGTCGGCGGGCTCGGAGACCACCGGCTCGGGGCGCTCCTCGACCGTGACGACGCCCGGCGCTTGAAAAGTGACGGCTCTCACGATCCGATATTTCCCTTCTGCGAATGCGCGGTCTCGCCGAGGCTCATCGGCACGGCAGGCTACAGGAGCGCCGCATCGCCCGTCCTTGAGCGGGCCGCTGTCGTCAACCTGCCGCGGTGAGAGTTCTACCGCGGTGTCACTGGGAGCAGTGTGGCGACCATTTCGCGGGACTAGCCGCGGACTAGGCGACATCCAGACGCCTGAGATCCTCTAGATCCTGTGGTCGTCCGGCGGCACGCTTCATGAGACGCAGATCGTCCAGTCCACACACACGTACAAGCACACCGTTAACGGTGCTCTGGATCGCTCCGCGATCGAGCTCGGTGTAGAGGTCGTCGAAGTCGATTCCGTCCGGCCGTTGCATGACGTAAAAGACGACCGAGATCGGTCAGCAGACAGAAGTTACCTCCCATTGCGAGGTCGGCCGTACGCGTAGGGTCAGCCGGCATCTCCTTGAGCTCAAAGCCGTCCGCATCCAGGACGGTGGCGTGGAGATCTCGCAACATCTCAGCGAGCTTCCCGAGGTTCTCCTCCGTCGAGCTGGGGACGATGTCGAGATCCTTGGCAACACGGATGAAGCCGTGTGCGTTGACCGCAAAGCCCCCGACGATGATGTAGTCGATACCGCGTTCGTACATGGTGCCTAGCAGCGGGATCGGATCAAGCGCGTCTGGCATGGCGAAACGCCTCGGCGAAGCGGTTGGCAAACCGGGCGAGCGCAGCGGCCTCTTCGAGATTTGGGCCAATGCCCCGCGCGCGGTCGTGCGCCACCTGCGCCTTGTCGGCCCGCTCCTGGCGGGCGATCTCCTCCGCTGTCCACGGACCCCGAGAGTCGGGTCTTGGCTCATCTCCCATGACCAGATGATTGTAGATCTGCCGACGGACCCCCACGGGACTGGACACCTCGCCTTTCAGGCGTACGGACTGGAGGCGACCGCGAGGTCAAAGTGAACGCCGGCGCTCACGATCTGCTATCTCCCTGCAGCCATGTCCAGCCAAGAGCTCTCTCACCAGCCCGGCGACTCTGTGGACCTGCACAGCCCATCGGCTCCGAGCCCGCGGTGAACTTCGCCGCTGACATAGTTGACGCCGCGGATCCAGCCAAGCTGGCGTTGGTGGAGCTTGGGCGCGACGGCTCCCGGCGGGAGTGGCGCTTCGGGGACGTCTCTCAGCGCTCCGGTGCGCTGGCCGGAACGCTGCTTGCCCACGGGGTGCGCAGCGGCGATGTGGTCATGACCTTGATCGGCAATCGCCCTGAGTGGGTGCTCGCGATGCTCGCCTGTTTTCGTCTCGGCGCCGTCGTGCTGCCCTGCACCGAGCAACTGCGCGCCGACGATTTGAAGCTGCGCCTGGACACTACGAACCCCCGTGCGGTGGTCGTGGACGAGCGCAACCGCTCGGTTCTCGAGGCGGCGCTCGGCTCCGAGGACCGGGTCGTGGTGCTCGTCATACCCGACGAGGATCTGTACCGGTCGAGCGTCCCGCCGCAGGTGCCCCTGGATGGTGAGGACCCATGTCTGATCACCTTCACCAGCGGCAGCGTCGGCGAGCCCAAGCCGGTGCTGCACGCCCAGCGCTACCTGACAGGCCAAGCGCTGCAGGCCGAGCACTGGCTCGCCCCGAGCCCGGGCGATCTGGTGTGGTGCACGGCCTCGAGCGGCTGGTCGAAGTCGGCGCGCAACGTGTTCATCGCCCCATGGCTGCGCGGCGCCGCGGCGCTGCTACACGACGGACGATTCGACCCCTCCGAGCGCCTGGAGCTGATCCAACGCGAGCGGGTGAACGTGCTATGCATGGCCCCAACGGAGTACCGCATGATCGCCAAGCGGGCGACACTCGGGCCGCTCGACTGCCTGCACGGACTGGTGGCGGCCGGCGAGGCCCTTGACCCCTCGGCGCTCGACTGTTGGCGCGAGGCCACCGGACTGGAGGTGCGCGACGGCTACGGACAGACCGAGACGGGACAGATGACGGGCAACCTGCCCGGTCAGCCGGCTCGCAGCGGGTCGATGGGAAAGCCACTGCCGGGCGTGCGGCTGTGGGTCGATGACGGCGAGCTCGTCGCAGACCCGGCGAGCGTCCCGACGTTCTTCCTCGGATATCTGGGCTCAGAGCCCCACGACCGATCAAAGCCCTGGCGCACCGGAGATCAGGTGAGCGAAGACGACGAGGGCTACCTACACTTCCAGGGCCGCGCTGACGACGTGATCATCAGCGCCGGGTACCGCATCGGCCCGTTCGAGGTGGAGTCGGCGCTGATCTCTCATCCGGCCGTCGCCGACGTGGCCGTCGTCGGCTCGCCCGACGAGGAGCGCGGCAACGTGGTCCGCGCGGTAGTCGTCACGCGCGATGGCTTTCAGCCTGGTCCTGCGCTCGCCGCGCAGCTGCAAGAGCACGTCAAGAGCCGAACCGCTCCCTACAAGTATCCGCGGATCGTCGAGTTTCGCGACGCGCTGCCCAAGACCCAGACCGGCAAGGTCTCGAGGGCGCGGCTACGGGCCGAGCTCGATGAGCGCAAAGGACAGGACGACTAGCTCAACAGCGGGTCCGCAGCGTCGATTTACAGCCTCGTTTTGATGTGCCTACCAGCGATATCTGACGTGAGCTGAAACTTGCCTAACGCGTCCTCAATAGAGCGATTGTGTGATCGGCGAGGCATTCGGGCAAATCTCACGGCTCATATTTGATCGCTGCGCGGAAAGCTCGGCGTCGGTCTGGACTTCAGTCAGAACCGCCACAATCCGAGACAGGAGGTGGAGCGGCTATGGTCGATTCCGCGGGCAAGGACGGTTTCGTGTGCGGGCCGAGCTGAATTGAAGATGCGATAGATAAGTCGATGGTCTTGAAGCTATGCGGCGAGGACCTCGATCGGGGCGTGCCGCGCCTGCTTGCGCTTGGGCTGAGGACGCACGCGCATCTCGATGTAGACGTCCAGTGCATCGGCGACATCGGCGACGGTATCCAGCTGCACATTGCGGCCCTTGCCATCCAGCAAGCGCGAGACGACCGAGGGCTTGACGCCGATCCGGCGTGCCAGCTCGGCCTTGGAGAGCTGGCTACCGGCACGAACCTCATCGAAGATGTTCAACAGCTCCGCAAACGCGACCAGCTTGGCAACCTCGCGCTCGTAGGATGCACGCTGATCGTCAGTCGTGAACGTCTGGGCCAGGTGTTCGGCGAAGACTGCGCTTTCCTTGGATCTATGCATGGGCACCTTCTGTCGGGAAACACGATCGTAGCATAGAAGCTACGACAGTCCAGCGCCGAGATTCGGCCACCACTCGACGCTATCCTGCCCGCGAGCCACAGGTGAGTCGTCCAGTAATCCTTGCGGTATCGGTCGATCCGTCGGTACTCGGACTGCGGCACCTCTGTCTGGGTCGGCTTGGCCACACCGCCGAGCAGCACGAGCGAGGATGCCGCCAAGCCATGCTTGGGGGCATCGCGGTCGATCACGCAGAACAGCCGGTAGAGCATGTTGGAGTGCTTGTCGCGCGCCTCGCAGATCCCGCTGAGGTCAACCTCTTTCTTGTTGGCCGGCTTGTGCATGAGCCGCCACCGTTGCGTCGATGTCGGGAACCGCGTTGGCCCAACTTGGAGCACAGCTCCGATGGTCACCAACAGCTCAGCGCGCACCCCGCTTGGTATCTCCTCGGAGCCGAGAAACTCCCACGCGGGGTGCCGACCGCGAGCCGTCTCGTAGAGGACCGGCTGCCACCGCTCGGGCGCTCGTTTCTTGACGCTTTTAGCCATCGCCGTCAATCATCTCCTACGAAAAGGACACCTTGCGGGTTGGCCTCATCTCGGATGAGACAAGAGGAGCGCTGCCGATACAAGGTTGCGGCCGGCCGTCTTCTCAGTGTTCATAGGCGGCCGCCACGCGGTCCAGGAGAGCTTGCGGACAAGCTCACCGCCATCGGTGTGCCCAAGCGCTGTCGCACATCCTCGGAGGGCAGCTCCAGCACGTTGAGCATGTACCACCCCGCGAAATGGCGGCGTGGCGAGATAGAGGCTGCCACCGTATCCGACGCGTGGGCTGTGCCGTCTGGCAATGATCGTCGGCTAACCGTTCGCCGGCCGGCCGGCCTGCCGACGTAATGGTTACTACCGTCTCGATGCTGGCGAGTTCCCGAGCGCTCTGGAGATTTCTCCCACCACCGTGCGCAGCTGGGCCTTGGCGATCGCTGTGAGGTCCCCGACGTTCGTCTGGGCGGCGCCGGCGAGCACGTCCACGGCCGCGATCGCCTCTCCGTCGCTTGAGATCAGGGGACGGGCGACGCCGAGGAGGTTCTCCGCGTACTCCTGATCGTCCACGGCGAACCCGCTCTGGGCTATCTGGACCATCTGGTCGCGCAGCGCCTTCTTACTCGTGAGGGTGTTCTTGGTCTTCGCCTTGAGGCTCATCTGGTCAAGCAGCCGTTTCTGCTCCGCCTCGGAGAGATGGGCGAGCAGAACCTTGCCGGCGGCCGTGCAGTGCGCAGGCATCTGCGACCCGGTCGCCAGACCGAAGTCCACCGGATGGCGTCCCCGGCTGCGTCCGGGCGCCCGGTGCAGATAGACGATGCGCGCGTCGCTGAGCACCGCTATGCCCGCCGAGTAACCCGTCTGCCTGGTGAGATTGCGCAGATAGCTGGCCGCTCGCTCGCCGAGTCCGATGGCGCCGACGACCGACATTCCAAGGTCGGTGACGCGCAGCCCGAGCCGATACTTGCGATCCGGTTCCTGCTCCAGATAACCGAGCTCCACCAGCGTGACCGCGTAACGATGCGTGGTCGAGCGGCTCAGGCCGATCTGGTCGGCCATGTCGGCGATCCCCAACACGGGGCGATCGCCGCTGAAGCAGCGCAAGATCGCCAGACCCCGCTCCAGCGATTGAGAGAACCTGGGTTCCCCCAGCTTGGGAACCAGATCGTCGTCCCGGTCGTCGTTTGTTGGGGTCATTTACCCGCACCTTCTCTCGCTCGATCGAGCCCAGGCGCCCACGGTCGGGTATCCCGCCGACACCCGACCGTGAGGGGCGCTGTGTGACAGCTGCGATCGCGCCCTTGGGTCTGAGACCTCGAATTGATGTCCTATCGCCTGAACCCCCATGTGCGGACAGCGACAAGCTTGATTATCCGCGTGTTTGCCATCGATGTACAGTGAGATTGCCGATTCAATCAATCGCGAACAATCCGTTTACTGAACGTTCATGCGTTGAATGTTCACGACATGGAATAGGGCTGTGGACTCAGCGCGCCGGGGGCCGGCTCATCCCCAGCGAGCGGGGCGCCCTCGGAGCGCTCGGACTCGGCGATGGACTTTGAGTGTCTGCCTCTGCGCAGACGCATGACCGCCAGCACCGGGCCGGCGATCGGCCCGACCTGAGCGATCACGCTTTCGGTGACGGCCCTGGTGCTGTCCAGCAGGGCGCTGGGAGCCGACAGGTAGAAGCTCGTCAGGCCCGCCAGGATCACGGCATGCCGTCGCGGCGAGCGCAGTCCCCGCAGAGCGCCCTCGGCTTCTTTGGTTATCTCCCCGAACCGCGTCGCCGCCAGCTTCCCCGACCGCTCCAGCCGGTAGTGGGCGACGAAGCTGTGGTTGTCGGTCCCGATGTCGGTTGGATAGTCCACGAGGCTGTCCAGCAGCGCGCTCAACGCACACACGCTGGGGAAATAGGCGTCCCTGATCTGGCTTGCCTCCTGTTGGCTGACGTCGGGATGTGCCGCCGCGGCGGTGAGAGCGTGCACGACGAGAACCGATATACCCGCGGCCGCGACCTCCCACCACAGATATTCGTCTATGCGCTGGGCCTCACACCATCGCTCGAGCTGCTCGTCGCCCTCGCTGGCCGTCGCGTGGTTGTGGCTCTGGGCGGCGCCGCACTTCTGCGCAGCGGAGAGCAGCACACCGGTCATGCTCGCGGCGGAGGGAAGCGTCTTTGTGATCTGGCTGCAGAAGCCCACCAGGTCGCTCAGATAGCCGCCGTCGTCGCACTCCAGTTGGTAGCGGTAGTAGTCGCTGTGACGGTAGTTGGGGCTGACGGCATCCACCAGTGCGCGGTGAAGCCACAGGCCGTTGGTCAGGTAGGTGCTGGCTGGCAGCTCGTTGACGGCGTCCAGGTAGTCGTAGAGGATTTGGTAGGCGACGATCAGCCGCACCACGCGGCGGCGACGGCGAAGTGGGGCGAGCATCGCGTACACGGCGGCCGCCTCGGGATTCAGGCGCTCACCCGTGAGCTTGTGGAGCGCGAGCTCTCTGAGCTTCGGGTCGGGCACCAGTAGCGCCCTGCGTTGCCAACGGGCGATCTCTCTGTGTGCCTGCGGCCAGATCGAAAGCCAGTAAATGATGTTCGCTGCTAGTAGTGCGATCAGATCGCACAGTTTGGATATGCGTATTGGTCTCATACCCAGCCATGCTGGTGGGTGTGAAGACGCTTTTCCAGCAGCCGAAATCCGCTATTTGGTCACTCCCGCAGCGCCAATCCGGGCGGTGCCTGGGAGGCAAGGTAGCCGGGGATCAGAAGGGCGGCGAGCGCGAACGCCGTCACCAGGATCAGGGTCTGCGCGGCCATTGGAAAACCAACCGTGGTGAGTGCCGGAAAGCCCGTCGTGATCTGCAGGTAGCGGTCCATCATGATGTGGCCGTAGACGCCCGCGCTGGCGCCGACCAGGCAGCCGGTGCCGAACACCATTCCGGCCTCGCACAGCAGCACGCCGCGCAGCTGTGAGGGGCGGTAGCTCTGTATGCGCAGCGACGCCAGCGCCGGTCTGCGCTGCCAGATCGCCGCTCCCATCGCGGCGGCCATCGCCAACGCCGCCGCCACCGTCAGCAGCAGGGAGATGTCGCTCAGCCGGCTGAGTCCTTCGCGGGCGAGGAGGTCGGCCGCCGCCTCCCGTTCGCCGCTCGTTTGCACGGTCAGCCCGGAGCCGCCGCCGATCAGCGCCTGGATGGAATGCCTGACCGCGGTCGTGTCCGCGTGCGCCACGGTGTTGACTTCGATGGCGCTCAGCTGGTTGCTCTGCCACGCACGCGCGTAGTCGGAGCTGGCCATCACGATCGCTCCCGAGCTCCATCCGAGGTTGGTGGTCGTGGCGGCCACCCTGTAGGTGACGGGGCCGGTGGGTGTCGGCAGCGTCACCTCACCGCCGACACCGACGTGAGCGGCGGAGGCGATCTGTCGGGAGATCGTCACCCACCCTCCTTCGCCGAGGCGGCGCTGTGCCACCGCCTCATCGCCGTCCACTAGCTGGCTCGCCGGGAACATGTTGGGCATCGGCGAGCGGGCGATGATCCACACGCGCCGTCCCAGGTAGTCGAGGAACCCGCCGCGGTATGGTCGCGTGGCGCTGACCCCGTGCAGGCGGGCTATCCGATGGCGCAGCGCTTCCCCGTCAAAGCTCGTCATCGCGAGGTTGTCGCCGGTGTTCGTGACCCAGATGTCGGCGCTGCCTACATACTGCGAGTAGTCCCCGTAGAGGCCGCGCAGCAGGTCGTGATGAGCGCCCTGCACGGCGACGGCGCCGAACACCGCCATCGCCCCGGTGACCGCCAGCGCGAGCGAGCGAACGGTAGTCGCCCTCAGCGAGCGCACCGCGACAAGCAGCATGTTCAGGCTTCGCCAGCGGGCGGCGAGCGACCCGGCGAGCCTGAGGATCCCGGCGAAGATCATCGGCGTCACCGCCACTGTCCCGAGCGCCAGGCAGACGGTCGCTGCCAGCGCGCGCGAGGGCACCGCGATCCACACCACGCTCGCCACGACGATCAGCGTCACGCCCGCCAGGAACAGCCACCACTGGGTGCGCCTCTGAAGCGCCTGACCCGGTTCCCCGTCCTCGTAGTGGATCGCGTCCACCGCCCGGTCACGGCGCAGGTCAAGCAGCGGTGGCGCGGTCGCCAGGCAGGTGGCGAGCACTCCCCCGAGGAACGCGAGCAGCAGCGGACCCAGGCCGATGATCGTCTGGGTGCCGAGCGGAAACGCGGCCGCCAGATAGCCGGGGACTTCGTGGAACACCTCGCGTGAGAGCACGTCGCCTATCGCGATGCCGATCAGCGACGCGGTCACCCCCAGGCACAGAGCTTGGAACAGCAGCATCTGAACGAGCGCCCAGCGCTTGGCTCCCTGGATGCGCAGCTCGGCGATCGTTCGTCTGCGCTCGGGCGCGGTCAGCAGCATCGCGTTGAACGCCAGCAGCAGCCCGACCAGCGCGCTGACCGCCGCGAAGAACCCCGTCGCCTGCGAGTTGGGGGCCAGCGCCTGGCTCAGCAGACTCACGTCCTGGTCGGCGTCGCTGACCGTCAGGCGTCCGGCGGTGAGCGTTTGCAGCTCGTTGCGCACCTGCCTTTGGCGGCCCGCCGTGGGGATCGCGAGGATCCGTGTCACACGGCCGCTCAGGCCGGCGATCCGCTGCAGGTCCGCGAGCGGCACGATCGCCGACCTGGCGGACGACAGCGCGCCGATCGTTTCCGGCCCGAGGACCGCCTGGACTTTCAGTCGGCTCGCCCTGCCGCGGATGAGCAGCGACACCGTCGGCAGGGCCGCCGGCTTCTGGCCGGGATAGGGCTTTGCGATGCCCAGCGAGCTCGCGGTGGCGCTCGGCAGGATCGCTCCAGAGTCGGCTGAGAGGCTCCCGAGGGGAAATCCGTGTCCGAGGCCGTCGAGCGTCACCAGGCCGAGGTTCACCCCCGCCACCTCGATCGCCACACGACGACCGCTGGGACCGACGAGCGTCGCGGTCTGGTCAAGTAGCGGCGCGGCGAGACCCACTCCGGGCAGCTTGCGCACGCGCGCCAGCAGGCTCTCCTGGAAGCCGTTCTGGTCGCGCGAGCGGATCTGCAGGGTCGCTGGGCCGATGAGGCTGTGCACTATCTGGCTCGATGACCCGGCGATGCTGCTGTTGGCGACCTGCACCGCGAGCACCAGCGCCACGCCGACCGCTATGCCCGACCCGGCGAGCAGCTCCTGCACGGGGCGGGTGCGCAGCCGGCGGCGGTAGAAGTAGATGAGGGCCGATAGGCGCATCTACCGGTCCGCTGTGGAGGGTGCCGGCGATTGGGGCAGATCGGCCTGGGTCTGGAGGTGGAGTGTCCCGTCCCGCAGGGTGCAGACGTGATCGGCCAGCGCCGCCGCCTGCGGGTCGTGGGTGGCGAGCAGGATCGCCGTGTCCCGCTCGTGGGAGATCTCCGCGAGCATCGAGAGGATCTCCTGTCCCCTTCTGGAGTCGAGGTTGCCGGTCGGCTCGTCGGCCAGGATCAGCCGAGGGGAGTTGATGAGCGCCCGGGCGATCGCCACGCGCTGGCGCTCGCCTCCGGAGAGCTGCTCGGGTGTGTGGTCCAGACGGGCACTAAGGCCCACCCGCTCCAGCCACGGCAGGGCGGCCGCGCGCGCCTCTTTGAGCCCTGTGCGGTCGGCGAGCAGCTTGATCGCCGCGTTCTCGACCGCCGGGACGCCGGGCATCAGGTGCGCGGACTGGTAGATGAAGCCGATGTCGGCGCGCTGGTAGTCGGCCAGCTCGCCCGCGGACATCGACGTCAGGTCCCTGCCGAGAAAGGTGACGGTGCCGCTGTCGGGGGCGAGCAGTCCGGCGGCGATCGTCAGCAGGGTGCTCTTGCCCGAGCCGCTCGGACCGTAGATGGCGAACATCTCCCCCGCCTGGATCGAGAGCGAGACTCCGTCGATGGCGTGCACGACCTCGCTCGGGCCGGCGTAGTGCTTCACGACGCTGTGCAGCGCTAGGACGCTCACCCGGTCGAGGGGGCCTCAGCCGGA
The DNA here is from genome assembly GCA_963718425.1 of uncultured Solirubrobacterales bacterium. Lineage (GTDB taxonomy): Bacteria > Actinomycetota > Thermoleophilia > Solirubrobacterales > Solirubrobacteraceae > Palsa-744. The sequence continues at coordinate 136,902 of CAVQZJ010000014.1, read as the reverse complement.
GGCCGTCGTGCTGCCGCGGCGCAGCGGGATGACGGCGGCCTCGGGTGCCTTGACGGGGCCGCGCAGCATGCCGTCGTCGATCGTCAGGGGACGGTTGACTCCCGTCAGGCAGGTCGCGTCCCCGGTGCTCAGGAGCACGGCGATCCCTTCCTGGGCGATCGACCGCAGCAGCTCGAGGATCGGGTCGCGTTCGGTCAGATCGACGCCGCTGGTCGGCTCATCGACGCTCAGCAGTCTCGGTTTTGCGCTCAGCGCGCAGGCCAGCGCCACGCGCATCGACTCGCCGGCGTCCAGTTCGTGCGGGGGCAGCTCGGCGCAATCGCCGGCCCCGGTGCGGGCGAGCATGTCCTGGGCCTGGCGGCGGGCCATCGAGGAGGAGCAGCCGCGGGCAAGCAGACCCGCCTGCACGTGCTCGGCGACCAGGCGTCCGTCGGTGCTGGAGAAACCCGTCCGGCAGTAGGCGATCTCCCTGCCGAGAATCCGGCTGCGGCGGGCGGCGAGATCGACGCCGTCGAAGCGGACGATCCCCTCGTCCGGCGGCAGTACCCCGGCGGCCACCCGCAGCAGCGTGGTCCGTCCCGATCTGCGGGTTCCCCACACCGCCACCAGCTCGCCTCGATGCACCTCCAGCGAGACATCTTTGAGGACCGTGCGCTCCAGGCGGCCGTGTCTGGAGCGCTTGGTGACCCCCTCGAGCGACAGCAGGCTCATTGCCGCGCACCGGCGTCGGGGGCCAGCGAGCGTATCTCGCTGCGGGCGTAGGCGATCCACCGCAGCTGGGCCTCGATCGCCAGGCGCTGCTCCTCGGCGATCAGGCGCTGCATCAACTCGCTGCTCTGGCCGTTCTGGGGGACGCCCTCCTCCCCGTCGCTGAGCGCTGTGGGGCCGGGCCCGGGTACGCCCGCTCGTCGCGCGGCCTGCAGGCACTGTTCCTCGTAGCGGTCGATCACGTCGAGCATCGCCTCGGCGCCGAGCAGACCGGTCGTCGCCAGGCGGCTGAGCAGGCCGGTGCGTTCGGGGTTCTCCTGCAGGCGCTCGGCCAGCCAACCGCGGTAGCCGCTGGCGCCCTTGCCGGTCGCCCGGTAGCTCACCTTCGGCTGGCGCTTTGACGTCTCGAGGGACTCCTGCGCGCTCAGCGGCTCGATCAGCTGCTCCCGTTCGAGCCGGTCGAGGGTCGCGTAGATGTTCGATGTGCTGGCCCGTATGAACTCGCCGAAGCGACGGTCGAAGCGCTGCGCGATCTCATAGCCGTAGCTGGGCTTCTCGATCAGCAGACCGAGCACCGCCCACTTGACCGCGGATCTCACGCCTCGCGCCCCGGTGCGCTCGGCGGCCGCCTCATTGCTGCCAGCCGTTCGCGCGACCGGTCGGCGAGCCGCCCCGGGATGCGCCTGATGCTGATGTGCCTGCGTCCATTTTTGTGATCCAGATCCTCATTCCATGAGATCAGGCAGCGAAATATAGCTCCGATCCGCTTCAGGAACTATTCCTATCAGTCGATCAGCTGCTCCGAGAGCCCGGGATCCTCTGATTCCTGGCCGCCAACGGATGGGCCATGGCCCGGCGCAGGGGCCCCATCGGCCGCGCCGGCGTTGTCCGCGCGGGGCGGGTCCGACCGGCCGCCGGGCTACTCAGATGGCCTTTGAGATCTCGCGGGCCGCGGTCTTCAGGTGAGACTCGCCGATGCCTCGCAGGTTCTCGAGGCTGCTCTGGTCGCTCGAGGCCAGTAGATCCACGGCCGCGATCGTCTCCCCTTCGGAGGAGCTCACGGGGCAGGCCACGCCCAGGAGATCCTCCGTGTACTCCTGGTCATCGACGGCGATCCCATTCTGGGCTATCTGGACCATCTGGTCGCGCAGCGCCTTCTTGCTGGTGAGCGTGTTCTTGGTGCGGCGCTTGAGGCTCATCTGGTCAAGCAGCCGTTTCTGCTCGGACTCGGAGAGACTGGCCAGCAGAACCTTGCCGGCGGCCGTACAGTGGGCGGGCAGTTGGGAGCCCATCGCCAAACCGAAGTCCACCTGGTGGCGGCCCTGACTGTGCCCGTGCGAGCGGTGCAGGTAGACGATCTGGGCGTCGCTGAGGACCGCTATGCCGGCGGCGAACCCGGTCTGGCGCGAGAGCGCGCGCAGGAAGCTGGCCGCTCGCTCGCCGAGTCCGATGGCGCCGACGACCGACATTCCAAGGTCGGTGACGCGCAGCCCGAGCCGATACTTGCGATCCGGTTCCTGCTCCAGATAACCGAGCTCCACCAGCGTGACCGCGTAACGATGCGTGGTCGAGCGGCTCAGGCCGATCTGGTCGGCCATGTCGGCGATCCCCAACACGGGGCGATCGCCGCTGAAGCAGCGCAAGATCGCCAGACCCCGCTCCAGCGATTGAGAGAACCTGGGTTCCCCCAGCTTGGGAACCAGACTCTCCTCCTCCCTACTCACCGGCGGCCTCCGTGCCGTCATCGATCCGGTGAGCCGCACCGAAGCACGACTTCAGCGCACGCCGCGACGACGCCACACGCTGTCGAGCGGGGGGCCTGCCTGGACGGGTACTGGTTGTGGTCAGCTCGGGCGCGATACTTGGGATCATTACGTCAGGTCTCTTCCCTGCCTACTAACTAGTTAGGGAGAGATTCGGATGATGATTTCGTTCGAGTGAATCGTATTGGCGTCTTGGGTGGTTTGCGTAGCTTCGTAACCTGGAGACGTGCTCGAGGTTGCAGTATGACCCGTGCGCCGCGATGAGGTGTGACTATGACGCTGCGCCAGGCTGGGTGCTCGAGGTGCCGCGAGGCCGGGAGTACGGTTACACGCGAGAGTATGGCGCGCAGCGCCGTCTTCATCTCGAGCATCGCCAGATGCAGGCCGGGACAGCGCTTTCGCCCGCCCCCCCAGGGTAGCCAGACATTGGGCTTGGGCGGTTCCTCCAGGAAGCGCTCCGGCGCGAATCGTTCCGGCTCGGGATAGAAGGCGGGGTCGTGGTGAATCAGATAGATGCCGCCCAGCAGATGAATGGGCGGGCTGTAGGTGAACTCGGCGATCTGGATCGGTGCGGCGACCGCCCTGGGGATCGTGAAGACGAACACGGGCCGGTGCCGTAGGGCCTCCTGCACGGTAGCGGTCAGGTAGCTCTCCTCTTCGCCGCTGTCGATCTCGGCGTGCACGGACTCGAGCACCCGCGGGTTGTGTGCCAACAGCTGCAGCGTCCAGGCCAGCTGCGAGGCGGTCGTCTCGTGGCCAGCGAGGATCATCGACATCAGGTTGTCGTGGATCTGGCGGGCGCTCAGCGGCCGACCGTCGGGGTTTGACGCACCGAGCAGCGCGTCCAGGGTGTTCGGGTTCTCTTCGTCGGTCAGGGGCCCGAGCGTTCCCTTGCGCTCGCCGATCAGCGCGTAGATGAGCTCGTCCACTTCCTCTCGCCGTGCCAGGAAACGCTCCCAGATTCGCCTCCCGGGACCGTGGCGCAGCGCCGGTTCCGGAAAGACGGGGCTGGCCGTGACCGTCAGCGTTTGCAGCAGCCGGTCGCGCAACAGATACAGGCGCGCCTCGTCCAGATCGGCGTTCTGAAAGACGGTTCGCAGGATCACCTCCAGCGACATCGCGCGCAGATGCGGGTGTAGCGCCACTGGCTGTGCCAGCGGCCAGTCGGCGCTGGCCCGCTCGGCGATCGCACGGACCATCTCGGAGTGGCGTTCGATGACCTTGTGGTGAAAGGGCGGCAGGATCGCCCGGCGACCGGCAAGATGCTGCTGCTCCTCTTCGAGCATGAACGACTCCCCGCCCACCAGGGGCTCGATGGTGCGGGCGCCCTCACCCGGGTGCAGGACATCGGCCCTGGCGGTTATGACGCTCTTGACCTGCTCGGGGTTTGACAGGAACACCAGTGGCGGGAACCCGCTGGCGCGCACCGTGAATGTCTCTCCATAGCGGCCACTACACCACCGCAGGTAGGTGAAGGGTCGTGTCCAGAAAGCCAGTGTCTGCACTGCTGTGGGCCACGAAGGACCCGGGGGTAGCTGGTGGTTGCCGGTTGATGGCATGTGAGCCTCCTTAGGCTGCTCGTAGGGAGTTGAGGGTGCGCCAGGAGCGGAGCACCGGCCAGAGCAACCTGGCCAGCGATCCCCCGGCTTTCAGAAGCTGTGATGAGGCGGCGCGGTTGGGGGGTATGCGCGCGCTGTCTCTGGAGAGGTACATCGCGACCATGCAGGCGGCGATGACCGCGTGGCGCTCTCCGTTGGGCAACGCGCGGGCGCGTGAGATGGAGGTTGCGATCAGCTCCGACAGGCGCTCGACGGCTTGCCGCTGCGCGCCGTAGTAGGAGAAGTAGCTGTGGCCCGACTCCGCATCGTCCTCGCAGCGGTCGACGTAGCTGTCGAGCATCGTCGCCAGCACCGAGACGCCCGGGAAATAGACCTCCAGGGTGCGCTCGACGGTCTGTGGAGTCGTGGCGGGATCGGCAGCCAGCGCCAGCAGCACGTGCACGGGCAGCGAGGAGGTGGCGGCCCCGGTCAGCTCAAACCATCTGGCGTCGGGCTGGCCGGGGAACTCGCGTGCCACCCAGTCCTTCAGCGCCGTTTCGCGTACGCGGGGATCGCGGTGGTGATTCAGCGGCAGGACTTGGGCGCGTCGGGCTTCACGGATCAGCGCGGCGCGCACCACCGGATATGACGGCAGCTTGCGGCATGAGCTCTGGCAGGTCTCCACGAGCGCCCGCAGGTAGCCGCCGTCGTTAGCGTAGGTGTCGCGCGCGTAGTCCGGCGCGGCGGTGTTCGTGTCGACGGCGTGCAGGAGCGCCAGGTGCAGCCGCTGTCCGTCCCCGCGCTCTGCCTCGACGGCCCGCTCGTCGATGTCGTCGAGGAACTCGAGGATGATCTCGTAGGAGACGAGCGCCCGCAGCAGGGCCTCGTTGGGGGCGTCTGGGATGGTGCTGAACAGCGCGGCACCGTCCAGATGGGGACGCTTTCGCCGCAGCGACTCGACCGCGTCCGAGCGAATCTGCGGCTGCGGGATCGCGGCGGCCAGTCCTCGCCAGTGGTTAACCTCGCCGGAGACCGCCTTCAGGCCCCACGTCAGCTCTCGGCCGGCCGCCGTGGCGAGCGCTCGCAGCTGCCTGAGTGACAGAGGCGTCGGGTCTTCCACTGCCACGCAGCTAGATTGGTCTGCGCACTACCTTTCGCGCGACCTGGCTTTGGGAGGCCTGTCGGTCGGGTGCCTGCCGGACATGGCCTCGCTCACCGGGTCACACGCAGGGCTTCACGCTGGCGGCGCGGTGTCCCGGTATGGCGACGATCGCGACCGCGACCGTGCTGACCAGGGCGAAGCTTGCGACGGCGTCCAGCGCCCCGGTCGTGACGATCACGGGAAAGCCGGTGACGCTCGCGAGCGCGTGGCTGATCAGCAGCTGGCCGTAGACGCCGAAGACGGCGCCGATCGAGCAGCCGGCTCCGAGCAGCACCGCGCTCTCCCACAGCAGCGCGCGCCACAGGACTCCCCTGGTGTAGCCCTGCACCTTCATTCTCGCCAGCTGCGGCCGGCGCTGCCAGACCATGGTGCCCATCGCGATCGACATCGCGAGCACCGTGGCGATCAGCACCAGCGTCGCGATCTGGGTCAGGCGGGAGAGTCCCTGCCGGCTTGCGTCGCGCTGCAGCTGGTCACGCTCGCCGGCGCTCTGCACGACCAGCGCCGATGAGCCTCCCAGGACCTCCGTGACCTCGCGGCGCGCCTGCGCGAAGGGGACGCCCGGCGCGAGGTCGATGTTGTAGGCGGTTGGTTCGCCAACGCCCCACGCGCGAACGTAGTCGGCGGAGCCGAGGATGATCGCCCCCGGTGGCCAGCCGAGATTGGTGGTGAGCGCCGCGATGCGAAACCTCGTCGGGTTCGTGGAGGGCAGCGTGAAGGTCTCACCGACGCGCAGGTGGTGTTCGTTGGCCAGCGCCCGTGAGACGACAGCCCAGCCGCCCTGGCGCAGCCGGGACTCCGCTCTCTGAAGGCTGCCCGCGACCAGCTCGCTTGCGGGGATCGGCTCTTCTGTCCCGGCCGGTGGGGCGATCACCCATATCTTGCGATCCCCGTAATTCAAGAAGCCCGCTCTGTACAGACCGACCCGGGTGATCCCGGGCAGGCGGGCCAGACGCGAGGAGGCATTGTCCACGAATGGCCGGGTGGCGAGCAGGTCTCCTTCGCCTGCTGGCAGCACCCACATGTCGGCCGTTTGCGAGAGCTGACCCACCAGCTGGTCAAGGCCACGCTGGAGGTTGGAGTGCGCTCCCTGGATCGAGACGCTGCCGAACACCGCGATCGCCCCGGTCGCGGCGATCGCGATCGAGCGGGCTCGCGTCCTCGGGGAGCGCAGCTCGACGGCCGCGATCTGGGAGCCACCGCCCCCCACACGCCGCTGCAGCTGATCGAAGGCGAAGATGATCGTGTCCAGCAGCAGGGGCAAGAACAGCAGCAGGGCAAGTACGAGCGTCACGCTGCCCAGTACCGCCGACTGCGGAGAAGCGATCAGGATGATCGTGGTGGCCGCGATGCAGGCGAACCCGCAGGCGCTCAGCAGGGTTCGCCGGCTCCTGCGCGAGCGACCGCGGTGCTCGGCGCCGAAGGGACGGGAGAAGACTTCCCTGAACGGTGCCAGTACGCCAATGCACGCCGCGAGCAGGCCCGCGCCGGCGGCGAGCGCCACGCTCTGCCAGGTGATGATCCGCTGGGTGCCGACCGGGAACGCGAACGAAAGATACCCGGGGGTTGACCGGAACACGGACAGGGAGAGCGCATCGCCCAGGGCGAGGCCGACCGCGCACGCGAGCACACCGAGGATCACCGCGTCGAGCAGCAGCGCCTTGACGGCGGCCGTGCGGGTTGCGCCGTTGGCGCGCAGGCCGCGGATCAGGCGGCGGCGCAACTGGACCGTCAACAGCATCGCGTTGATCGCGAACATGAATCCCACGAGCGCGCTGATGCCGGAGAACAGCCCCTCCCCCTGGTTGGCGGGGGCGGCCGCGATCTGAAAGAGCTTTGCGTCGAAGTTCGCGGGCGCCACGTTCAGGGTGCCGGCGGCGAGATGTAGCAGCGCGGCGTGGACCTCGGCTTCGTGTGCGGGGTCGGCTCTCACGAATAGGCGGGTGACGCGTCCCTGCTCGCCGGAGAGCGCCTGGATGTAGGACAGCGGGGCTATCGCCACCGGGCTGTGGGTCAGGCTGCCGATCTCCGGCGAGCTGAGTTCGGCTCCCACCAGCACCGAGACCTGGCGCGCGCCGATCTGGACCTCCACGGCTTCCAGTGCCTGCACGCCGACGGCTTGCGCGACCGATGTCGGCAGGGCGAGCGCCCGCTGATGTGCGACCTGGGGGCTCTTGAAGCGGCGCAGCAGCGGGCTGTTTCTGAGCACGAACCTCGGGTCGGTTCCGATCAGATCGACCGATGTCTGGCCTGAGGGTCCCACGAGGTTGGCCTGCACCTCGAGCACGGGCAGCACCCCTTGAACGCCGGGAAGCAGTCTGATCTGGCGCACGAGTCGTTCGTCGAAGCCGCTGTAGGAGCGGGCGTCGAGCTGGAATTGCATGTTGCCGACCAGCTCCCTGGTCAGCTGACGCACCGACCCGTTGAGGCTGGTGCTGGCGACCTGTGAGGCGAACAGCAGGGCTACGCCGATCGCTATGCCGAGCACGGCGAATCCCTCCTGCACTAGGACGATCCGCGCTTTCAGGCGGACCAGATACAGATGGGCCAGGTTCGGCAGCCGCACGGGGCTCCTCGAGATTGGCTTGCGTCGCGAACAGCGGATCGGGCTCGTAGCGCACGAGCCGTCCGTCGCGCAGCGCGTGAATGTGGTCTGTGATGCCGGCCGCCTGAGGGTCGTGTGTGACGAGCAGTACCGCGGTGTCCTGTTCGCGTGCCGTGGCGGCCAGCAGCTCCAGCACTTCCCGTCCACGCTGGGTGTCCAGATTGCCGGTCGGCTCGTCGGCCAGCAGCAGCTTGGGATTTGTCGAGAGCGCCCGGGCGATCATCACGCGCTGACGCTCACCCATCGAGAGCTGGTCTGGACGATGCCGCAGGCGCTCCCCCAGCCCGAGACGTTCGAGTAGCGGCACGACTGTGCGGTCCGCCTCTCGGATGCCCATCGTCAGCCACAGCTTCAGCGCGGCGTTCTGTGTCACGTTCGCTCCCTCGAGCAGGTCGAAGGACTGGTCCACGAAGCCCAGGTCGTGCAGGCGGTAGCCGGCGGCCTGCGCGTCGGAGAGCGCGGAGATGTCCCTGCCGTCGAAGAGGATCCTGCCGCTGTCCGGCTCGAGCAGCGCGGCGATCAACTGCAGCAGCGTGGACTTGCCCGACCCGCTCGGCCCATAGAGGACGACCAACTCGCCCGGCTCGACTTTCAGCGACACCCCGTTGAACGGCGTGCACGGGCTCCCCGTCACCAACCCGGTAGTGCTTGACCAGCTCGTGCAGCTCTAGCACCGGTGTGGCCTCAACCTCGGGGATCGGCGCGGCGCGCCTGCCTGTGCGCGCCCGGGAACTCGATCAGCTTCGCCGGTGACTGCGGGGCACCGGAGGGCACGAGCAGCTCCCCGCCGGCTAGCGTCGCGATCCGGTCGGCTGCCTTCGTCGCGTTCCCGTCGGAGGTTCCCATCAGGACGGCGGCACCCTCGCCGGCGATTCCCCGCAGCAGTCCGAGGACCTCTTCGGTTTCTGAGAGTCCGAGCGTCGCCGTGAGGTCGTCCACGAGCAGCAGCTTCGGCGAGCGTCCGACGCCGATCGCGATCGCCGCCAGGGCGCGCTCCCAGTCGGCGAGGCTCTCCCAGTACTGCTCTGCGCAGCGGCTGACCCCGACATGGGCGAGCGTCTTGTGTGCTTGAACGTGCGCCCGCTCGCGGCCGAGCGCCCTGAACATCGGTAGCGCGACCAGCGTCAGCAGCGGCACGTCCAGCTCCGGTGGCTGTGCCGCGACCCAGCCGATCTCGCTGCTGAGCAAACCCGCGCGCCGGGCATCTGAGAGCTCCCACAGATCTCCGTCGTCGAACAGCACCCGCCCGCTGTCGGGGCGCTCGAGGCCGGCGGCGACTCTCAGCAGAGTGCTCTTGCCGGCGGCGCGCGAGGCGAGTACCCCGACCAGCTCGCCTGCGCACACCTCCAGAGTCACGTCCTTCAGAACGGCAAGCTCCCGCGACCCCCGCCAGAAGCTCTTTGAGACATCGGCGAATGACAGGAGCACCGTCACGACCCCTCTCGCTCCCGGCGCTCCCGGTCCGTCTCGGCCTCCCATCGTTCCCGCTCATGGACCAGGTACAGGCGCACGTTCTGTAGCCATTTGATCCTCCCCTCCCACCACGCGATGTCCCCCGCCTCGATGACAACCGACATACGGGCTTTCCAGTCCTGGGGACGTGTGTTTCGTTGTTCCAGGCGGATGCGCCTGTTCAGTTCCTCGAGCTTGCCCGCGGACGCGAGCTCCGCGTCGCGAACGACATCGATCAGTCGCGACAGGTCATGAGGCCGGGACAGCGCGATCTTCGCGTGCAACTCCTCTCGCACCGGTGGCATGGTGGTCGAGGCCGTGAGCCAGCGTTCGAAGTGTTCGATGCCGGTGGGGGTGGGCTCGTATCGGTGATTCTCATGGGTCACGAACCCGCGCGCCCTGAGGCCCGCGAGCGCCCGCTGGACTGTGGGTTCCGCGAATTCGCTGGAAGCAAGTCTTTCGCTCAGGCGCTGCGCGACGTGGTAGCCGCTGCCCGGACGCTCGATCACCAGCCCGAGCACGACCTCGCTGGCTGACATCTGCGATCCGGGCGTAGGGCGTGCCATATATCGGGACCGTACCGGATCTGCAAAGCCACCTTCGCTCCTAAATGCTCGCGAGCGGTGAACCAACTGCGGAGCGTTCCAGATTCATGACTTATGCCATACTATCTGCCATGAGAACGACGCTTGATTTGGACGACAACCTCATGGACGCACTAATGGCGCGATCCCCCGGGAAGTCCAAGACCAAGGCCGTTGAGAGCGCAATAGCGGACTATTTGCAAAGGGATGCCGTTCAGGGCATTCGCAAACTCCGTGGCAAGATCGTGTTCGAGGATCCCGAGTACTGGCGCAAGACGAGGCGAGCCGAAGCCGAGAGTCGTCAGCAATCAAGCCCTTGATCCTCCCTGACACCTCCATCTGGGTGGACTACCTTCGCGCCGAGAGGTCTCCCCCATCCGGGCACAAGGGAGTCTCGCCTGCAGCGGATCTCGAACAGCTCATCCAGGAAAAGGAGATCCTGACGTGCGGACCGATCGTGTCAGAGCTCCTGGCTGGCGCGCGCGGCCCCCACCGCGACGAGCTGGCAGAGCAACTCAAGTCCCAGCCTTGGATCGATCTCAAACGCGCCGACTGGCTGACGGTCGGACATGCCGCCGCCAGGCTCCAAGAGAAGGGAGAGACGACACCGCTGGTGTACATCCAAATTGCTGTCTGCGCAATCAGTGCGAAGGCCGAGCTCTGGACACGCGATCACGATTTCGAGCGCATCACGAAGGCTATCGACAACCTGTATATACGACTGTTTGAGTAGCGTGCGCCTCACGTGTCCGCGAGACGATCGGTCCTATCGTGGTCAGCGTCAGGGGCGCCCGATCCGCCGCAGTGTCACCGCCGCTGGCTCCCAGTCCTGCGGCTTGAGGATTTCGCGCCCGTCGACTATCGCCCGGATCCCGGGTATGTCCGCGGGTGTGAGTTGCCTGTACTGCTCGTGGTCTGCCTGCAGGATCGCCCCGTCCACGCGCTCATCCCCCCAGGGTGAAAAGCCGAGGTTGGAGAGTTCCGCCGGGGTATAGAGCGGGTCGGTCGCAAGCATTTTGGCGCCTCTGCTCGAGATCTCCTCACGAAGACTCAGGGCGCCAGAGAACGCCGTCTCCTTCACTCCCCCGCGGTATGTGACGCCGAGGAGCAACACCGTCTTACCGGCCAGCTCTTCTTTCAGGGCCCCCGCCAGCAAATCGACGGCGTAGGCTGGCATCGACTCGTTTATCTGCCGTGCGAGCGCCGGCAGGCGGGCCGCGGGGTCGCCCTCCAGGTAGAACCGCGGATAGACCGGGATGCAGTGCCCCCCGACCGCCACGCCGGGACGGTGGATGTGGCTGAAGGGCTGGGAGTTGGCCGCGTCGATCACCCTCTGCAGATCAAGACCCTCCCGGTCGGCGTATCTCGCGAACTCGTTGGCCAAGGCGATGTTGACGTCTCGGTATGTCGTCTCCGCGAGCTTTGTCAGCTCGGCCGCCTCCGCCGATCCCATCTTTCGCACCTCGGCGTTCAGGAACGACTCATAGAGCTCGGCACCCCGGTCTTCGCCCTCGGGGCTGAGCCCGCCGATCAGCTTGGGGTAGGTGTCCAGATCCTTGAAGACCCTCCCCGAGTACACCCGCTCGGGGCTGTGTACCACGAAGAAGTCCCGCTCGGCGCGCAGGCCGCTGTGAGTCTCGAGGGCGGGGGCCAACCGCTTGCGGGTCGTGTGAACAGGAAGGGTCGTCTCGACGCTCACGACGGTGCCTGGCCGCAGCCCGCGACCGATGTCCTCGATCACCGCGTCGAGGATCCGGTAGTCGGGGTGCGCGTGATCGTCCACTATCAGTGGCGGGACCGCGATCACCAGATCCGCGCCCTCGGCGACGGCCGCTGTCGTATCGGTGCTGGCGCGCAGCGATCCGCCGTCCACGAGTTTTTTGAGCAGCTCTTGCAGACCGGCCTCTCCGGGGAACGGGGCGCGCCCGGAGTTGACGGCTGCGACCACCTCGGGGTTTGTGTCACAGCCCGTGACCTGGTGTCCGAAGCGAGCTGCCTGCGCGGCGATCGGCAACCCGATCTTGCCGAGTGCGACCACCACGACCCGCACTAGCTCAGCCTCATCATCTCACCGGTCTTTGCGCTCTGCAGCACAGCCTCAGCGCAGCGCACGGCGTCCAGACCGTCCTCGAGGCTCACCACCTCGGCCTCCTTCTCGCCGTCGAGGAGATCGAGGAACGTTTCGAGCTCCACCAGCAGAGGCTCGCGGCGCGCCAGCGCGTAGCGCGTCATGTTGCCCTCGCTGACCCCCTTGAATTGCTGGGTGGCTTCCCAGCCATCCCGCACCTGCCCGTTTTCGTAGAAGTACAGGTCGCTGGTCAGCGTGTCGGCGACGAGCATGCCCTTTTCGCCGAGGATGCTCGTGCGCCGGACCTTCAGCGGGGTCAGCCAATCTACCACGCAGTTGAAGCTCACCCCCGACTGCAGGGAGCCCGGTCACGAACACCTGGTCCTCGTGCTCGCGCCCGGCGCGATGCTGGGTTTGAGCGGCGACGCTCGCCACCGGGGCCCCTGCGAGCCAGCGCACCAGATCTAGATCGTGGGTGGCCAGATCCTTGACGACCCCCACGTCGCGAACACGGTCGGGGAACGGCCCCACCCTGGTTGTCGAGACCGAGAACACCTCCCCCACCTGTCCTTCTTGGGTGCGGCGGCGCAGCTCGGCCAGAGCTGGGTTGAACCGCTCCACGTGACCGACCGCTCCCTTGATGTTCGCGCCGGCGCAGATGTCGATGACCTCGTCCGCCTCCCGGGTGCTCGCGGCGAGCGGCTTCTCGATCAGCATCGCGATCCCGTGCCCGGCCAGCTCCCTGACCGTCTGCAGGTGCAGTTCGGTTGGGACCGCGACGATCGCGAAATCGACAGGCCCGGCCGCCAGCAGCTCATCTAGTGAGTCAAAGACGAGCCGGGGGTCGTGCACCACCCCGTAGCGGTCACCGTCGGGGTCCACGGCCCCGGCGAACTGGACGCGAGTCGATGCCTGCAGCAGTCGAGCGTGATGGCGGCCGATCATGCCGAGGCCCAGTAGCGCGCCCCTAGTCGACTTGGTGGATGGCAAAGCCAATGCCGCGACAGCGTAGCGGAGGCCCACCGCGGCCCGCCAGCAATGTCGATAGAGGCGCAGCGAGCGAGGTTCTGCAGGCGGCGCGCCTATCCGTCCCTGGAGCCGTAGAGGCGGTAGTAGATGCGACGCACCAAGGCGGTGTGGCGCATCAACCGGCTCGTGCTCACCAGGTGAAGGGCACGGCTTGTGCTCCGCAGCTGATCGGTGGCGTCCCTGAGCTCGCGCGTCACCTCCCCCAGTCTGTTCTCGAGCTCACCGATCTGGCCCTGCAGGCGGTCGATGCGCCCTGCCGCTAGCTCGTTCTCTGTTTGCAGCCGGGCGATCTGCTCTCGGTCTTGCTCGAGGTCGCTGAGCGCGTCCATGGTGCGGCTCAGCAGCGCCCGTGCGTAGGGCGCGTCGGCGCGGGTTCTGTGGGGCTCACCGGGGCGCAGGTCGCGCATGAACTCCTCCAGGCGGCGGTCGAGCACGAGCGTGCCCATCTGAAGTCCCCGCTGCAGCGCGTCGCTGTCGAGCGCCAGGCCGTCGTAGTAGTCGCGCAGCTTGCCTTCCTTTTGAAGCTCCAACAGCGCCAGCTGATCGCAGCCCACCCTCGGTTCGCGATCTGCCACGAGCTCATAACCGTGGCCGGTCTTGATCACCTTGCGCTCGAACTGCTCGTAGCCGCGCATCGGGAAGTGAAAGACCTCCAGCACCTCGGTGGCTGGAGCGGCATGCAGATCTTCGGGGGAGACGGAATGATTTCCGGGCGCCACCACGATCCCGGGGAGCGGCCTGTGAGCGACCTTCAGCTCGAGCGGCCCTCCCGCCAGGTTGGATGAGCTCTCCTCGCGATAGACGAGCCCAGAGTAGAAGGGAGCACTCTCGTCGCCGTCCGCAAGCGGCCTGAAATTGCGCCTGGCTACGCTGATCTGGCCGAAGCGGGATGGCATAGACGCGAACACGTCGCGCAGGCTTCCGACCAGCGGCCACCAGAATTCGTCTGCGTCGTTGTTGATCACCCAGTCGGCGTCGTGCCTGACGCGTGCGATCTCCACCATGCGGGTGACCCGGTCGCTCTGGTGGTGGCCTTCTCGGTCATCGTGGATGACCTTTGCCACGCCCATGCGCTCGTACTCCTGCAGGATCTCGCTCGTGCCGTCCTTGGAGCCGTGATCGGTGACGATCACGAAATCCACGCCTTGAGCTAGGTGGTACTCGATGTTGGCCTTGATGATGTCGGCCTCGTCGCGCACCACCAGAGTCATGATCAGCTTCATGGAGTCGGATCCTAACGAAGGCTTGGTGACCGCCAGCACACCTCCCTGGCGGCGTTGTCCAAGGACGAGGGCTTAGCCATCCGCATCCCGAGACGGCGCGTCTGCTTGGCCGCGCAATCCAGCGCTGACGTCGGGGCGAGCGAAAGTTGGCAAGCTAGCTTAGTCGCCGGTACCATTTATCCTAACTTTGAGCTAAATAGACTCGGGGGCAAAGGCGATAAAAGTCCGTGGCATCAAGCGAAGAGTACCTCGCCGCTGACGACGTCAGCCGCACCGCATCTTCAGCGACGGCTGACCACAAGACGCTCAGCGCTGGGCCCGGGGGCGGCCGCAACGGCCAGCCTGCTGATTGATCAAGCGGTTTCTCCTGATCCCTGCTGCCGTTGAGGGAGTGGATGTGAAAGGGACACTTTCAATACGCACGAAAAGGGTATCGCTATTCCGGCTAATACTGCAGCCGACCTAGACTGACACTGAATTTCTCTATATAAGTCACACCGCGCTCTCGACACCATCTGGCGTGGCGGAAGCGAGCGCCGGTAGCGCACGCGTTACAGTGGCCGACAGTGATCGCACACGTTCTATAACCGTAAAAACGGGAGAAGCGCCCAAAGCTGGCGCCCTTGTAAAGGTTAATCTTGTCAGCGCACACCAGAACATAAGAGTGTTTCTACAGCACTATGCCTCTAATACGCCAGGATTGGAGGCATATATCTCGGCAGTAAGCCAACCAGTTTTACGCTAGCCGTCGTCAAGGCTCCTACGGCCGCAACAACCTACGAGTGGTTCTATGAGCTACCTCCGGCCCTGTAGCAAGGCGGGTCGCAAAGAGCAAGATAAGCTCAAGTACCGCCAAAGCTAGGTGGGTCCCTAGCCGATGCTATGCGTTGCCGTAGATCGCTTTCTGGCAAGGCCTCGATCTCTTTGGTCTTACCCTTCCTTCCAGGCGAAATATCCTGGCTTCTTTTCGCCGTTGGTGTAGAACAGCCCACCGTAGGACTCGGGCGGTTCATCGTAAAGAGGGATCCACCCCACGGCATAGATGCTTGGCAGGCTCTGGGCCGCCCGCAGGCCGTCGGTGATCCATTGAGCCTGAAGGAAAGGTTCGACGTAGAAGTTGAACTCGAGATCAACGGCAGTCGGTACCGTCCACTCGGAGATGAACAGTCTGGGATCTGGATTTCCGGGCCGGCTAAGGAAGCGATCAACGAGCTTTGAGAGACGTCCCAGATCCGAGAAGTCGATCTGCTGATCGGGCGAGGGTGGGTTTGAGAGATTCGGGGCGCGGAAGCTGAACGGATTGTGCCCGTACATATCAAGACGTGGAGGCTTGCCGTCGGGCAAGCGCAGGTTTTCGATCCACTGCTGTGTGGATATTTCGCCGGTGGTGTAGGTCATTCCGCCGATCACGATGTTGGAACGGCTAACGCTCTTCAAGGCGCCATATGCGGCGTCGAGGATCCTCGCATAACGGTGTGGAGCCGAACGTTGATGGCTGTTGAGCCTTTCAAACGGCTTGGCAGGATCGAGCGGCTCGAAGTCGGGCGCGCGACTTGGCTCTCCCCAGATCATCCACAGATGAACCGAGGGGTAACGCTTAGCGGCCGCTATCGCAAAGTTCGCGTAGTCCTGAGGGTTTGTTGGCACCCAGTTGGACGGCTTGCCGCCGTTGGCCCACTTTGGCGCATCGATGATCTGCAAAGCAACCCGCATGTGGTAGCGCTTTGCTTCCGCTACGGCCTTAGTGACCTCGATCGGCCACACATAAGCGCGATCGTTGGGATTACGTGAAACACGGGGACGGCTTGGAGCGATCTCAGACCAACGCAAACGATCCTCATAGATCTTCACCCCGAGTTCTCGATAGGTGGGAAATAGTGAGGCGCCGTCGTGCACAGCCGGACCCCACATCGCCTTGGTGGCCGATGCTCGCGCGAAGGAGGATGTGAATGACAGGAGAGTCAAGACCACGGCTATGCCAAACATAGTGCGCCGGGTAGATTTCAGCCGTCTCATGGGTGACTTTGAGCATGAAGCGCAGACCCGCCAATTTTGCTTGGCTCGCGCCGGCGCTGGGAGTACATCTCTCATCGGGCAGACTGCTTTCGCGTCCGTCGATTGGCGACTCTGGGCCCTCCCGTGGCGGGCACGAGGGTACGGCCGGTAATCAGCGCGAAACCCTCACCGAGAAGGTGACGGTATACGCGCAGAGCATCTTCCTGGGATCTCCGGGTGAGCCAGAGAATTCGCGGGAGGACCACTATTATCATCACCCAGCCCACCAAGATCTGCTGCCACCTCGGAAGATGCCTCTCTGCGTAGCGGAGGGTCCCATGGTAGAGGCGCTTGTGCTGCTCGTGACGAGCCCACGATTTGGTACTTGCTTGACCAACGTGTTCAAAGGCCGCAGTGGGCACGTATAGGGCGCTACCAAATTCGGCCAACCTTCGAGAAATATCGACGTCCTCATACCAGAACCAGTAGGTCTCATCCCATCCTTCGATGCGCTCAAAGAACTCACGACGCACAAGCAGACACGAGCCGGCCGGCTGACGATCGGTTTCAGTCACGTGGGCGGTATCCAGTGGACGCCGCAGATGCTGGCCCGTCCAGGGGTTTCTGGGCCAGATGCGCTCAATGCCAACCAATCTTACGATGATTCCCGCCAGTCCCGGCAGTGCGCGGGGCTGGTATGTCTGCTGCGTCCGCCCTGTCTGTGGGTCCACGAGCCGCCCACCCGCACTCATAGCACGCAGACGGTCTCTCAGCGCGCCACGCAGATCGCTGATTGCACGACCTACAGGAAACACATCGTTGTTGAGAAACAGTATGAATGGCGCGCTTCCTCTCTCCGCTCCGCGGTTTAGGGCGTAGGAAAGTCCCTGGTGATGATCAAGCTCCACGACTTGAATATCTGGGAAGCGCTCCGATAGTGCGTGCGCGGTGCCGTCGCTTGAGGCATCGTCTACCACCACCATCTGGGCAATCGCCGGATCATCCAGATGCTCCAGGCAGCGCAGCATCATTTGCTTGGCATTGAAGGTCGGGATGACCACATCAACATCTTTCATGGGCGGATAGTTTCACAGCGCACTCCAAGTGCGAGATGTCCCTAGCCAGGCTTGCTGGTCCCCCGGGCTGATCGTCTACGCTACTGCCGTGGCCAAGCCAAGACCAAGTGCGTGTGTGCCGGTGATGGTCCGTCCGTTGCCGCCCTCTCGGGCTGCATTTTGAGCATGCCTTCACGCAGACTTCTGGTCATCACCTACTATCACCCACCCGATCCCTCCGGGGGACATCGCTGGGCCGCCATGGGGCACTGGCTACGCGCGCTGGGTCACGAGGTCACCACCATCACAGCCAACGGATGGGGGTCACTAGAGGACGATTCCGCCACCGACACCCACCGGACCGGAGATCTCATGGCCTCACCACTGCTTCGCAAACTGTTGCGTCGTCCTCCGCTGACTTCGGGCGCAGGAGCCTCGACCCAGACTGCCAGGGCACCGCTCCCGGTGATTCCCAAGGTGCTGGTACCCGATGTTGGACTGATCACTTGGCTTCCTGCTGTGCTTCCACTCGCGCGAAAGCTAGTGCGCGAGCGTCGCATCGAGTGCGTCGTGACCACCAGCCCAATGCAGTTGACGCACTTGATCGGGCTTATGCTGGGTGGCCACAGGCCCGCATGGATCGCGGACTTTCGCGACGGCTGGTGCTATGAGCCGCTGCGACCACCGTGGCCTACACGAGCGCAGACGCACCTGGATGCTGCCCTTGAGCATCGCGTTGCGCGACACGCCGATGCGGTCATCGGCGTGTCGCGCCCGATCGCCGAAGATTTCTCAGCGCGACTTGGTGTAGATGCCACGTATATCCCCAACGGTTGGGACCCGAGTTGGGATTCGCGCATTTCGCGGACATCTGAGGTGGAATTCGAGCCTGGCACTGTCAGTGTCGTGCACACCGGCGCACTGGGAAGTGATGTGTGGCGCGATCCCGCGCCCTTGTTTGCTGCGATGGACTGGATCGCGGCGCGCAGGCCCGACGCTGCCAGCCGACTACGATTGGTCTTGGCCGGACCGCTGGATACTCGTCTAAGTGAGCTCCTCAAAGACGCTAATGGCACCGGTGTACGGTATGTCGGAAAGATCTCCCGCGGCGCCTCACTCGCGCTTCAGCGCAGTGCCGATGCGTTGCTACTGGTCACCTCTTCTCACCGTGCCTCAGCCACTCCGGGGAAGCTGTACGAGTACCTGGCGTCGGGACGGCCAATCATTGCGCTAGCAGGCGCAGGCGAGACCGCGCGGATCCTCGAAGAGACCGGGACGGGCGTAACTGCAGCCTCAGAGGACATCGAGGGCATTGCTCACGCCCTGTTGGCCGCGGTGGATGGGACGTTGGGCGCGGCCTACGCTCCGCGAGATCTAAGCCGATATGTGTATCCATCTCCAGCGGAGGCAGTGGCCGAGGTAGTCGAGCGTGCGATTGAGCGGCGATGTTGCAACGTCGGATGACTACATGCAGAACACTTTACGTTTGAAGACCCTATGAGAGATTCGTTTCTGGTGTTTGGTAGTCCCCAGATCGAACAGGCCGAGATCGACGAGGTCGTCGATTCGCTGCGCTCCGGTTGGATTGGATCGGGCCCCAAGGTGCACCGCTTCGAGGAAATGCTCAGTACCTACGTAGATGTTCCCGAGGTTCGTTGTGTTTCCTCGTGCACTGCGGCGCTCTTTCTGGCCATGCGCTGTCTGGGGCTTGGCGAGGGAGACGAGGTAATCGTCCCGGCCATGACGTTCATCGCCTCCGCGAATGCGGTCGAGCACACTGGGGCACGGCCAGTGTTGGTCGATGTAGACCTAGACACTGGGCTCATAGACTGGGACACAGTCGAACAGGCGATCACCCCTCGTACGAAGGCAATCATGCCGGTGCATCTCGCCGGGCGTCCCGTCAACATGGACCGGCTCAGCCATATCCGCGATCACCTCGGACTCACAGTCATAGAGGACGCAGCGCATGCCCTCGGCGCCCAATGGCACGGCAAGCAGATAGGAAATTTTGGCAACCTCACGGCCTACTCGTTCTATGTGACCAAGAACATCACCACGATCGAGGGCGGCGCTCTCGCGATGGAGGACGCTGACCTCGCCGCGCGGATCGAGCAGCTAGCGCTACACGGTCTCAGTGTCGGTGCCTGGCAACGATTCTCCGACGCCGGATTCAAGCACTACGAGGCTTCCGAAGTTGGGTTCAAGTTCAACATGACCGATATACAGGCAGCTCTGGGGATTCATCAGCTTCCGAGACTCGACGCCTGGATTGATCGACGAGCTGAGCACTGGGAAGCCTATGATCGCGATCTCGCCGAACTTCCTCTCGTGCTACCTCCAGAGACTCCAGCGCACATACGCCACGCTCGCCATCTCTATCAGGTCCGCGTTCTGCCTGAGTCTGGCTTGACTCGCGATCAAGTCCTTGACGAACTCCACCGTCACAAGATCGGGGCTGGCGTGCACTACCGTGGGGTCCACTTGCATCCTTACTACCGTGACCGATACGCCATCGATCCCTCCGCTCTTCCTCATGCCACAGCGATCTCCGACACTACACTCAGTCTTCCCCTTAGTGCCAAGCTCACTGATCGCGATCGGGAATATGTGACGGAATCTCTAAGTGGAGTTCTTGGCTCCTAGCGCGGCGAAAGGAAGCTAGCATCGGACCTCTCTGTAACAGGCACAGCTTGTTGCATCACACGTTTGGCGAAGCTAGTAGCAGCAGAGTCACTTTCAGCATCGATGGCGGATCAGGCCAAGCGCCGGAAGACTTGCGTCTGTGATTTGTCAATAGTCCCCTGCATGGAAACGAGCGGCCATCGTACCTTGAGGTCTCGGTTTGCCAATCTTGAAACTAATCCCGCCGCGCTGTCGTGACGTAGCCTGCTGCATCGCCGTCTACACGATCGATACGATCAGCCAAGATAGCCGCTACCTGGACTACAGTCAAAACCGGCCACATCACGAAGAACAATGGACCGCGCGCGAAACGTTGCAGATAGTATGAAAAGCGCAGCCCGGCTGTGAACCAATATCCGGCCACGGACTCAACCCGAATGTCAACAAAGCCTGCTCTGCTCAGCAAA
This sequence comes from uncultured Solirubrobacterales bacterium, assembly GCA_963718425.1. Taxonomy (GTDB): domain Bacteria; phylum Actinomycetota; class Thermoleophilia; order Solirubrobacterales; family Solirubrobacteraceae; genus Palsa-744. The sequence goes on along the minus strand of CAVQZJ010000014.1, from coordinate 116,628 downwards.
TGCTGCAAGCCGTATGGTGTGTAGCGGAAGTAGTCGTGGGGGGCCTCATGTACTCCCCACATAAACGGCGTAGAGATAAAGATACGCCCTCCACGACGTAGCACACGGTGCGCCTCACGCAGTGCTAGGAACGGCTCCGGGAGATGCTCGAGAACCTGGAAGGCGGCAACAGTGTCGAACTGCTCATCATCGAAGGGCAAATCGGTAGCGTCCGCCCACACATCGACTCGCGAAGTGCTGTGCTGCGTGGCCACATGATCAATGCCTATATAGCGAGTTACACGAGAGGCGAGCAGATCTTCATATGGCTTTTCCCCGCACCCTATGTCGAGCATCTCGCCACGGAACAAGCCGATGTGGCGTTTGACCATCCTCTTGTTTAGCCCAATCGCCGCCCAATTATGAGCAGCATAGCGGGATCGAGACGGCCATCGAGGCATTGACTTACCCCACAGACCACGCCATTGTGGTCCCATCTCCGATTTGCATTCCACAATAATTAAATACTGCCAGTAGCGACCAAAAGCAGAACTGACATACGGGAGACATAGCATCGGCATCGCGCCAATCTTGTCATCCCGGTTGCCAACGTCTGGAAGTTGACCGATGTAGACGAAGTCGCCATCAATACCACCTCGCCATCGAGCACCTATTTATGCCCGGTCGCTATGGTTATCCACCGAACTCAATTTCTCGATCCGCAATGTATCAGTTGCTGCGCTTGACGCGAAGTTAGCCACGACGAATGCCGCGTTCACCGTTTGCCGCATCGCGCCATACCCGACAGGTTCCGTCGCGTCTGTGCGGTCCTTCGCGCATTGGTTGACGTTGCCGCGAGCGTTGGGGCATGTGCGGTGCTGACGCCTGCGACGGCCACGGCAGCGGGTTCTTGTGCCAACGAACAAGTGCGTGCACGGGCCGACGATCCATGACCATCGCCGGACAGAATACAACCACCAACCGAATCGCTCCAAAAGCACAACGTGAGATAAGATCTTGATGGGTCGGCCAGGACGGGCTTGGGGGCAGACTAAGCTCACGTCCTGGAGTTGCCCAGGCCGGTGGCGGGTAGCGCTACGCCGAGTCGGGTGAGATATTTGGTGGGTCAGGCTCCCGACGAAACGCCTCTCGCAGCTGGTGTATCTGGTGACGGTTGACCGCAAGGCTGGCTATGATGTACGACATACAACCCGTGACAATGAGAACCGATAGACCACCAATTCCGTGGTTCACTTCTGATATAGAAAGACGCAGAAGCGCGATTGATGCTGCCATCACCGCCGTGGCAGTCAAGGGCCGTGTCACTTCTTTGAGCAGGTCGCCAAACGTAAGATCGAGAAGCCTCAGCGGGACAACCAACCCGACGTAACCACCAACAGTAATATTGACGCACGCGTATGCTGTCGCAACTCCCACGATGCCCCATGGCAATCCGGCCCAAAATGACGCCACCGCCAGGCAGGCTAGAATTCCTCCTACCTTGAACTGGAGATCGGTGCGCCCGGTTGCCTGGTACACACTGCCGCTCATCGAGATGATTGACTGCAGCGCGCCCAGCGGGACGAGAATGGCAATGACGGCCACTGCCGGAGTCCATCGCGGTCCGTACACGGTCCTGACAAATACGTCGCATACCATCAAAAAGCCAAACATCAGAGGGAATGAAATACTTGCAATCACGGACGTGACATTCAGAAAGCCACGCCCCATGCGATGGCGATCGTCTTGCACAGTCGCAAAGGCGGGAAAGGTAACATTGCCGATGGAGTAGCTCAGCAACTGTAGCGGAAGCAAAAGTAGATTATATCCCAGGGTGTAATAGCCTAGGCTGGTGGGTCCGAGGAAGCGGCCAATGAGTAGATTGTCACCATTGCGAGCAGCGTAGTTCAGGATGTTATAGCCGACAAGATTTGAGCTAAATGACCATATGGAGCGCAAACCGCCAAACGAGAAGCTCAAGCTAGGAGACCAGTTCGCAGAGATCCACAGCATCAAGCTGGTAATCCCAATCGTGACGATTGATTGAAACACTAGGCACTTGGGCCCGACGCCCATCAGCGCGGTGGAGATCCCGACGACCGCCCCACCCAAGGTCGATACCACGCTGATTGTGGCCAGCTTCCGGAACGCAAAGTCCCTGGACAGAAGAGCTTGTTGAACGATACCTAGGCCGGATAGCGCGAAGGTCACCGACAGTAGGTGGAGGAGGCCAATGATGCGCGCGTCTCCGTAGAACGAAGCGACAAGAGGAGCGCTGAAGAAGGTGGCGGTGCTCGCCAGCACTCCAAACCAGACATTGCCCCAGAAGACTGTGGACAACAGCTTCTGATCTACCGTTGATCGCTGGATGAGGGCTGCAGAGGTGCCGAGATCGTTAAAATATGCTCACGAACCCAATAACCACCATGCACATCCCGACAAGACCAAAATTCCTGGGCCCGAGAAGTCGAGTGAGGACCACTAGGCTGACGATGCGCACAATCTGTGTGAATAGCTGCGATGCCGTGGACCACTTGATCCCGGAAATCGTTTGACGTTTGAGGTTCATAGGCCCTGCTGAAGCCTAGCGGCCACTGCCCTGGTCCGGTGTCGTTGACTCACGAGATGATTGGATAGGTTATTCGCTAGGCACTAAGCGCTGGGGGCCACATAGTCAGGCTTGGGGTAGCTAGCGCAGTGGTCTCGAAGAATGCGACAAGGGCCAGTGGCTCCGAGCGCTCGTGAGTGTTATTGCGTGTCAGAGTCTTATCTTTGGCCATACGTCCGGCGTCTCTGCTTAGCAATCCGCCGCTGAGGTGATTAGACCGAGTCCTGCCAACGGTAGAAGTCCCCACGCTATGATCTCCCCCTGTCCAGACACGCTCATGTCACTAGCCCGACGCTTCGCGTCGGAGAGGTCATTCGTGCTGCGTTCACGCCGTTGACGGTTGATGCCGCCGAGCCAATGCTTGCTCGGATGCTGAATGTGCCTGAGGCGATCCTTTTCGCTAGTGCACGGGGAGCGATTAGCGCCGCCTTTGCCACGGCCATCCCGTCCGAATCGGTCATCCTCCCTGCGTACACCTGCGTGGCGGTGGTCAATGCCGCACTGACCGCAGGTTGCAGAATCATCTGGACCGACGTGGATGCAGTTGGCTGTCCGGTCTACGATGACTTCGGCGATCACGGCTTCTTGGCTCAGGACACCTATGGATTCCCATCTACCACGAACGCCAGCGCACTTACCATTCGAGACGCAAGTCATCGGGCCGATCTCCTGCGCGGTCCCTGCCCGGCCGCGATCACCATCACTAGTTTCGAGCACTCAAAGTGGATCTCGGCCGGTCGTGGTGGACTCGCCGTCACGACTGATCCCGGAATTGCTCAGCGCATGCGCTCATTGAGAGACAGCAGTTCGGATATGGACGGCACAATCAAGAATGTCGCCTTTACTACATGTGGCCTTATCGCCGGACGGCTGCTGTATAGCGGCTGGCGGGTCCCCGGCCAGATCATGTTGTTAGTCATGGGTCGCCTGCACGCCGATCGCGCTCGAGGCCAATCTCTTGGGGAGATGAGCGGCCGCGGCGTAGACCTAAAGCTTCTCGGCCGTCCCGACGGTTTCACCACTCGCCTCATGATTGAGCAAGTGCGACGCATCGACGAGATTGCGACGCATCGGGCCCGCATCGTTGGACTCTATGACGCCGCATTCGGCCTGACCCGTCCCACCCTCCCGCTCGTCCGTTATCCCCTGGCAGTTCAGGACAGAGATGCTGCCGATGTGGCATTCCAGCAACGAGGTTGGAGCCTGGGACGTCCGTGGTTCAATGCACCTCTACATCCAAGCGGTGCCGATGCTGCCGCCTTCGGCCTGACGTCGGCCCCCCCTATGGCCCAAGAGCTAGCCGACACGGTCATTAACCTTCCCACCCATCCTCTTGTGAGCACCCAAGACGCGCACACACTCGCGAAGATAGCCCACCAGTCGGGTGCTGTGCCTCTCCACCGTACCCAGTACTGAGTATCTAGCCCATGTCCAGGATATCATCCATTTTCTCCTCTCTCCTTCTATGGGTCATCACCGGCGTCCCCGGACCAGCGGGAGATGCTCTGAGACGCTGGTATTACCGCGACAGACTCAACTACCTCGGATCTGGCGCTCGTATCGATGTAGGAGTCCATATTGTCAATCCTGGGTATGTATCCATTGGTGAGAACACTTTGATTGACAAGTATGTATTGATAAATGCAGGACCGCCCACAGTCGGAAAGCGTCACGTCTTCCGAGTCCACAATCCCAACTTTGGATATGAGGAGGGTACCGTTATCATCGGGCCCAACACGCATGTGGCTCCCTATGTCGTGATCAACGGACATGGCGGGGTCCATATAGCGGGCGATAGTGGCGTTGCCTCAGGGTCATATATCTACTCACTTTCCCACCATCACCGCGATCTGCTTGATAGCAACGATGAGCGGCTATACATCTTTAGTCCGCAGGTGCCCCAGGACTGGCAAGCTCTTATCAGTGGTCCGGTGGTCATCAGGCAACGTGGAGCCCTCACACTCAATTGCGTAATGCTGCCCGGATCGACCATTGGCTGTGATGCTTGGGTCACAATGGGCTCAACGGTCTCTGGGGAGATTCCGGAGGGCTGCATCGCGTCGGGCTCCCCTGCTGTTCCGGTCAGATGGAGACCGGGTTATGAGGCACCCTCTTGAGAACACCCGCTCGAGGACTACCTCAGCTCGAGTTCTCGATTGGTTGTAGCACATCTCTCGTCGATTGTGCAGCTAGCACGCCCATTCAGTGCTCTCTAAGGCCCGAGCGAGCGGCCACGACAACACCGAGGAGAGCGGTCGCTCCATTGCCTAGTAGCCGCGCCGCAAAATTCGCTGACGTGCTGAATACAATCCCAAGACACTGTGTCGCGTATTTTTTGTGAATCCGGGGCAGTCCTAACGGTTACATCCACGATGGCCTTGCTTTAATCCTCGCCAGCATAGATGCGCTCCCTCGTCTCAGCATTCGCAGCGGGCGAGTGACGGAGTCTCGCGAAGTCCTGTGCCGCACGACCCATACGCTCGAGTCCAGTTGGATCATGATAGAGGGCCTGGAGTGCCTCAGCCCATTGCTGGACCTCCAAGGCTGGAAGCACTAGACCACCGTTGGGCGCGGTGACAAATGGCAAATCATCGTGGTCGCTGACTATACTCGGCACTCCCAGCCACTGTGACTCAATCAACGTAACCGGCGCACCGCCCTCGCTGTCGCCGTCGGCGGCTGTCCGACTCGGGAACACCCCAATGTGTGCAGTTGCGACTCGCGACATGAACTCAGCGAAGGGCAGTCTACCTGCCCAGCTGACCTGGCTCGTGATGTCGCCCTCGGCTACCAGTTGACGATATTCAGCCTCGAGTTCGCCGCCGCCGATGACGAGCAGTTCAGCGTCGCGGCCCTTGAGCGCATCGGTAAACGCTCGGATGGCGGTATCGAATCCCTTCTTTTCGACAAAGCGACCGGCAACGACTACGCGAAACGTACTCGCTCTTGGGCGTTCGCAACCTGCAAGTCCATGAGCGTCTGCCGGGAGCCGGACAACTTGTACCTTCCGCTCGGGACAGCCAAGTGCTACGAGCCGGTCAGCCATCTTGGGCCCCTCAGCAAGAACTGCCTCAACTGCAGAGAAGAGCTTCTCGTAGCGCTTGCGCCAAGTTCGTCCGTTGACGAACTCATGCGCAGTCGCGTCGCGGCCGTAGAAAGTAGCTACATATCGGCTTCCAAGTCGCTGAGCGAGCCAGCGCTGTTGTGCCGCTACGGGCCCATAGTGACAATGAATTACTGCCGGTGGATTTGCGCTTATCGCGTGCGCCAGCCACGCGGAGCTCAGGCCACGCGACTTGAAGGCTCCTCTGTAGGCAAGCCACAGATCTGATCTGTCTCTCACAGGCAGCCAGTGGGGTTGCCGTTGGGCCCCTGAGGCTATATCAGGCCCCATCAGGCGTGATGAATATCGCTCGCCGGCGAGAACTTGGCTTTCGATCCATCGCTCAGTGACACTGCCAAGCACGGGCGCCACGTGGAGGACCCAGGCCGACTCGGGGAGGGACCAGTTGGTGTTAGTCAGAACCAAGGGATCAGATGCGGCCTGTCAAGTGCACCGACAGCAGTACACATCGCTGCCGCTGAAAGCAGAGTCGGAGTCTCCAAGTCGAAAGCGCATTCGCTCGGACTCAGTAGCGACCTGAGTAACTGTGAAGCAAGTAAAAGACAGCCCGGCATCCGCAAGTTGACTGTCGAAATCTCGCCCGTAAACACGAACATGGTCGGCTTGCCCAAACGCCTGCGTACGGTCCGCCGGGTCAACAATCGTACAATCTTCATAAGTGAGGGCTAGATCGACGTCAATAGGATGCTGCAGGACAGCGATGCCACCCGGTGCTAGGACACGCTTTATTTCTCGCATGGCTTGAACATCTGCGGGAACATGCTCAAGGACATGGCTTGCGATCACAGCATCAAAGAGGCCGTCCTCCTTAGCTATGTCGGTGATGTCGATAGCCTCCATCGCCAGAGTTCCGTCTAGATCCCCACTGGTGTAGTTAGATCCATGTATCTGCTGCAACCGAGTTGACAAGGATCGCTCGGGAGCAAAGTGCATGACTTTGGCGGGTCGGGTCAGAAGGGTGGTGTGCCGCTCGAGAAAGAGCCATAGCACGCGATGGCGCTCTAGGGAGCCGCACCTTGGACATGTCGCATTGGGTCGGCCGTCGGGGCCTCTCCGAAACATCCGGAACTCACCCTGGCACAGAGGGCAGGCGACCCTGTCGCCGTGTAGGAACATCGGCTGTTCAAGCGTCCGTCGCAGAATTTCGCTGACCACAGACCGAAGCATAGCCTTTGTTTATGTTCGGCTGACCGTGGCGTAAGAGCGGCTATGCAAGCTGCACCACATAGAGGACTCCTGCCGTGCGGTCTACCGCGTAGAGCACCGCAACCCCCTTTTCGCGACCGAGCAAAAAAGTGGTGGTCAAAGGCTCTTCCTCCGGAAGATTAAGCGGACTTTGCTCGCCGTAGCCCTGAAAGGCCAGGGGCCCAAGCAGGACGTGTGCCTCGGTGTGCAACGTACTCGTAGCGCCACGGCTGACGATTGTCACATCGGCGCCCGCGGAACCTACGGGGCCTATTAGTAGTGAGTAGTCGCCGGGCGGGAAAGGACCTCTTGGGACGATAACGTTGAGGATCTCCTGGTGGAAATGCGAAACCGAAGAGAACACCTGAACCCGGATAGTCGGGGCGGTGAGAGAGCGATCGACGACGATGAGGTCGGCACTCGTGCCGTTATAGTTTGCGAGCCCTATATCTCTGTGGTCTTTAGCGGCCAGCGGCACCACGGGAGTAGTGCCGGATAGCAGAAGTCGTCCTGCGTGAGCCATGTCACGAAGTTCAACGCGAATACGAGATTTGTGAGTAGTCACGATTCCCAACGCGTCCGGCTGAGTACTACCAAATTCGACTACGGTGAATACAGAGTTCTTGCCATTAACCGCAGGTCCCACAGGACGGGCGGGGTTGGCGAAAATCCGTCCTGACCTAAGCACCCAGTGCGACGCGTGTAGGACTCCGTTTGATGACGCGAGACTCCAGAGATTAAAATCGTCTACCTGTTCGCTGTTGGCAGCCAGCGTGGCGGAACCGTCGGCGAGGAAACCTGCTGGCAGACGCAATGCGAGACGCTTGAGGGCATCTATGGGGACGGGTTTGGCGGGCGACGCGGGCCCTGGCTCTGGTGAGACGGCCCTGCGAGAGCGACCGAACTCAGCAACACCAAGAATAGCGACAACCATCACAATCCAGAACGCCGCCGAAGGTGGGGCTGGGCGCAAGCCCGACAGCCGCCTGAGGAAGGCTGGCGCTCTAAAGACAAAGGGGGTCATTGCGGTGGCCCTCTCCGAGGGTTGGTCACTGGCCATGGCCTGCTCGGCCATCGCGAGCAAGACGGCTAGGGCAAGCATTCCCACCGAGGTCATCAAGTAGGGGTTACCACCTGAGGTGAACAGAAACCCGACAATGCCGCCGATCGCGGTCGCGAGGCTGAGACGGCGGGCCGGATCTGCGTGAGCAAGTGAGCGCATGCCGCGATACAGAGCTAGGACGGGAGCGGTCATCAACAGCACAATCCCGACAACGCCCAGCTGAAAGAGCAGTTGCAGATAGCTGAGCTCAAACGACCAAGGCTCGGCGTGGTTACGCTTGAAACCAGACGGGAGTGTGGCACCGAGCCCGCTGCCGAGCGCAACATGCCGGCGGAATCCTCGCAACAGCTGGGGCGCTTGTTCTAGCCGATCGGAGGTCGACAGCTCGTTTGGCGCGGTGACCAGTGAGACGATATGTCGCGAGGTGCTCGGGTCGGCATTGACGACGAAGGCGACCAAAAACACCCCTACAAGCAAGACGGCCACTGCCTTGGCTAGGTTTGAGAGCGGCAGCCGGGCACTAGAGAGCATCAACATCACCACTGCTGCGACCATTGCCCCCAGCCATATGCCTCGAGTGTGGGAGACGTACGCGGCTGACAGTACGGCGATGGCAACTCCTATGCCGAGGTTGCCGAGACGTCCGCCGCGGGCGGTACCCATCACTAGCGCCATTGCTGGAATCAGCATCACGTCGTCGATTAGGTAAGCCCTGAAGGTCCCCGTAGATTCCACTGCGATAGTACCCTGAAACGGGCCGAGATTCCCCTGATACTGGAGTCCCAGCAGAACGTGGCCCAACAAGAAAAGCACGGTGATGGCACACAGAATGAGCGTTGGCCAAAGCCAAACACGATGTGCACGCAATGGTCGGTCGGCGCCAGCGACGGCGATCGCGCTGCATCTTTGTATCTCGTCGAGGATTGGGAAGTAGAGCAGCAGATATACGAAGCGGCTGGCTTGTTGAATCGCGTAGTTGGTGCTTCCCGTCGTGTCCTGAGAAGGGTCGTGACGGTGGTGGAGTACGAGCGCAATCACAAACCAAGCAAGAGGAACAACGATGCCGCCTATCACAACCGGAGCGGCGAATCGATAGGTGGGCCGTGGCCGCCTCCAGGGACGAACTACAGCCAGCCAGCCGAGCAGTGCGAACGCCACGACGAAGAGCTTCAGCGGCACCCTGCCGATGTCTATGTCCGAGGTCGTTAGCGTGATGTATGCGACCGCCAAGTAGAGCGCCATGCGAGCGACTAGCGTCTGCTGGCGCCGCGCGTCACTCATCACGGCCGCGTCTTGACTAGGGTCAGCCACGGCAGCGCAGACTAAACTATGTGGAGTGGACGTCTGGTAGATAGGCTTGCCCGGTGGCCACCCTAACGCTCTCTGTAGTCGTTCCTAACTACAGACGCCCCGATTTGTTGATGCGCTGTTTGCAGTCACTGCGAGATAGCTGCTTTCAGTCACGAACGCAGATTGAGGTGGTCGTGGTCGACGACGGCTCCGGGGATGAGTCATGCCAACTAGTACGCGAGAACTTTCCGGAGTTCATCCTGGTGGCACTGGAGCACAACAGCGGATATCCAGCCGCTGTCAATGCTGGCATCGAAAGAAGTTCAGGGCAGTGGGTGCTCACCCTGAATAACGACACGACCATCGAGAGCGGGACCTTCGATGCCCTGATAGAGGTGGCCAGATCAAAGCCGGACATTGGCTCGGTAGCGGCACAGCAGAGGTTTCTGCGCCATCCCCACATCATCTATTCGGCGGGGGTCATGGTGGATAGTCGTGGCCAGGCGGCTGATCGCCTGATCGGCCACCCGCTCACCGACAGCGAGCAAGAGCCGATCGAGGTGTTCGCCGCGTGCGGTGCCGCGGCGCTTTACCGCCGGTCCATGATTGATGAACTCGGCGGCCTTGACGAGCGCTTTCTATTTGGGCTTGAGGATGTCGATGTTGCCTGGCGCGGCCATATGCGTGGCTGGCGCTGCCTTTACGCGCCGGACGCGGTGGTGTATCACGACTTGGGAGCGACTGTCCCGCATGGATCTGAGCTTCGTTTCATACAGGCGGGACGCAATCGCCTCCTGCTGATAGCAAAGAACATGACCACCGGCCAGTTGCTCAGGCACGGCGCGGGTATCGTCCTTTTCGACCTCCTATACACCGGCTACGGGCTGCTGCGTCTGCGGACGCTCGCGCCTCTTAGAGGCCGGTGGTATGGACTCAGGTTGTGGCGTTCCATGCGCCGCGCTGGCGCACCGGGGCGACGTGCCGTGGAACTGACGCCGCCGACTAAGTTCACCGAGGTCATGCGCAGGCGCCGCGCGTGGCGGTATGCGAGCAACGATGCAGAGACCCAGACGGCCCGGGTCGTCGCATGGAAATGATCAGCAAAAACAGCTCGAGTAGCGGCCTGGGTGTAACTGGAAAAAGCACGCCGCAAAGCAATTCACGACCGCGGATCCTGATCGTCAACCAGTACGTCGCTCCGGACACGACACCGTCTGCCCACTATGTCTTCAGCGTTGCCAAGGCACTGGCCGATGGTGGCACGGATGTCACAGTGCTCGCCGCGGAGCCAAGCTACGGAGAGGGAGCGATCTCCGCGCCTCTTCAGGAGCTCCGCGACGGCGTGGCAATTCGACGGGTGCCGATGGGCGCCTGGCGAGGTCGCGGCTCAAAGATTCGACGCTTTGGCGGCTATCTGCGTTATCTCGCAGGCGCGACGCTGGTGGGCCGGAAGATCGTTCACGACGATCCACCCGACATCGTCATGTGTTTTTCAAACCCACCCCTGGTGCCGTTGGTGGCGAGGTGGCTGGCGCGCCGGGCTGACGCCCCCTTGATCTATGTGATCCATGACATACACCCCGATATCCTGCTGGCGACAGATTGGATGTTCCTCCCGGGGCCGCTCATCATGGCCTGGAACCGGCTCAACCGCATCATGCTGAACGCCGCCGCCGCTGTGGTCGTGTTGGGCGAGGGGATGAAGCAGCTGCTCGTGGCTGACAAGGGAGTGGCTGCGGAGAGCGTGCACGTGATCCCACTGTGGGCCGAGCCCGAGCTTCAGCCGTCAGCCCGAGAGGACCACCTTCGCGAGGAGTTGGGGGTCGGGACCGAGGAGCTGCTGGTGCTCTCAACTGGCAATCTCGGTGTCATGCACTCCCTTGAGCCCGTGGTGGAGGGCGCTCGTCTGCTGGACGGTCGCCCGGTGCGTTTTGTGTTCGTCGAATCGGGTGTGCTTCTGGACCATTGGCGCACGCGTTTGCGGGGACTCACAAACATCTCCTTTGTGCCCTACCGAACAGGGGAGGATTTTCGTCGGCTCATCGCGGCCTGCGACGTGGGCCTTGTGCCTCTCAGCCCGGGGATGGAGCGTTTCGCGGTGCCATCTCGCGCATACACCTTCCTATCCGCCGGGCGGCCGCTGCTGGCGGTTATGAGCCCCCAGGCTGACGTGGCGCGTCTAATAGATGAGTGCCGGTGCGGGTTCAATGCCACGAACGGCCGGGAGATCCACGATTGGGTGGAGCGCAACCTCTCAGACCGTGAGGATCTAGAGACCTCTAGTAGGCGCGCTCGTGAAACCTATGAGATGCGCTTCACGCGCGAGGCAGTGCTAGACGGATATGTCTCACTCTGCGCGGGTTTTGTTGGCACACCAAATCGGTAGCCTTAGAAATATAGGTCTAGCCGGCAGGGCTAAAGCGAGTTATTCAGAGTCACGGGGCACGTCAACTGTCTGGCTAGCGCGCCCCCTGCGGCCTGTGGGTGGACGGTCTCTCACAAGATGCCTTCCAAAACCGGAGGCGTCGAGCAGTATCATCAGCGAGCCGCCGAGCAGCAGCGCACTGAAGCCGGCAACCAGCAGCGCCGCCGACCCGAGATCCGCCGCCAGGGCGGCTATTGAGCCCAACGTCACTTGTGTTATTGCCAGCGCGAGAGCCACCCATCGCGGCGATGACATCCTCACTCGCAACCAGTTGGCAGTGCTGTCTGGGCCGGCGGTCATGAGCGTGTCGCCGCGCCGTATCCGCGAGAAAATACGAAACGTCATGTCGAAGAGAGGCAGGCCGCACAGCAGGATTCCACCGCCGATCGCGGCAAACCCATCGCCCCTCCCCCACGGCAGAGCCTCGATCAGCACCGCCGTGAGTAGACCGAGAGGCATAGTGCCTCCGTCGCCGAGGAAGATCGCTGCCGGCGAACGCAAGTTGTGGCGTAGAAACCCCAAGCATGATCCACACAGCGCAAGCGCGAGGATCGCTGTCAGAGAGTCCGAGAACACTCCCGCCACGGCGGCGCAACTACCGGCACAAGCGGCGACCGTGCTAGCGGAGGCGCCGTCCATCAGATCGAGCAGGTTGACCGCGTTCACCAGGACGGTTACCCAAATAACGGTGAGCAAAAGGTTTGCCGCCCCGCTTGAAAAGACAGCCCAGCCAAGACCGACATCCCACACTACGACGGCCGCGGCCGCTGTGGCCAGAAGCCGTAGAGTCGCCGGAAGATCCCTACGGTCATCAAGGGTTCCAAGCATGCACAGCCCGATGCAGCAGATCAAAAGCCATGTCAGACCGCTAGACCATGCGACAAGTGGACCGCCGGCAAGCCAGAAGCCGACCAGAACCGCTGCACCACCGAGATACGGCGTCGGTCGCGCGTGGCTCTTCCAACCTTTCGGATGATCCAGCAGGTTCCATTTCTGTGCGAGCAAGATCGCCGATGGGACCGCGAGCGCGGTCAGTATCAAGGCGAGTATGAAGGCAACTGGTAGGCGTAGGTTGACAGACAATGGGAATCCTCGTTTCGGGCCCCATCCGTGTGCCCACTGGACTTCTATCGTAGATAGAAAGCCCATATGCACCTATGTATTAGCCCTGACAAACAGAGTAGCTAAAGCTGTCGTTAGGAGGCCGTTAGCGCCGGTGATTGGCTGGCTGACCTGTCAGGACCCTGCGGTCGCTTTAGCCCCTTGCCGCGGAGAAGACGGCATCGGCGGCAGTCATCTCGCCCAGTCGCTCAAGAGAGGCGTCCGCGATGGGGAGCCAAAGCGTGATCGTCTGATGCCGCTGAGGCACGATCTATCGTTCTGCCCCGCGGCGAAGCGTAGGCAGAGCGCCAGCACTTTCAAATGGCAACAGATAACGCACATCCACGGCTACTTTCGCTCCTATCGGACCGGTCGCTGCTGGCGCTGCTCGGGCTCGGTGCTGGGCTGAGCCCTTTCTTCAGCGCCTACTACAACAACTCAGTCTGGGTGCCGATTGGCATTTTCCTCGTCGCGGTGAGCGCGGTTATGGTCGTGGCTGGCTTCCTTTCTCCCTCTGGGCCAACGACAATGACCATCGGGGGACTTCTCGGCCTTGGCGTATGGTCCCTTGCCTCCACGGCGTGGGCGGAATCAGCGCAGAGCGCGATGGTCAGCGCGAATCGGTGGCTTGCTTATGGCGCCTTGCTGCTGTCGGCGCTAGCCCTGCTGAAAGACAAGCGGCACGCGGCGCTCTTGGTGAGCATAACCACGCTCGCGGTTGGGGCCGTTGCGATCTCGGTACTGATCCGGCTGCTTGGCACCCATCCACAGACGCTCTTTCTCCAGGCGCGTCTGAATTCTCCGCTGAGTTACATAAACGGCGAGGGGTGCATGTTTGTCATGGGCTTCTGGCTGTTCTTTGCGGCGGTAGAGTCCAGGCGCCCGCTGATCGCGACCCTGGCCGCCGGCATGGCGACTCTGATGGCATGCCTGGCGATTCTCACGCAGTCGCGCGGCAGCGCGCTGGCAATGCTCATCGCTCTGGCTGTTGTGGTCGCGATCGTGCCCGGCCGCACCCGTCGGATCTACGGGCTGCTGGTGCTCACGGGCTCGGTCGCCCTCACCGCGCCCGATCTGCTGCATGTCTATGACAACACCTCAGGTGGGTTGGTGTCGGTGCAGACAAGCCATGCCGCTGGCCGCGCCGCGTTGCTCGCCGCGCTCTTGGCGAGTCTCCTGTGGGGACTGTTGACGCTTGGATGGGAGACGTTGATCTCCCGTCGTACCGGGGCCTCCAAGATTCGGGCGATGGGATCACGGATACTCTTGATCCCGGTCTTGGTCGCGCTTCTGCTTGGTGCGATCTCCGCTCATCACATCGAGCGGAGCATCAGCCACCAATGGCATGCGTTCACCCATCTGGCCACGCCGAGTCTGGGTGGCAGCGCGACCTCGGCTAGTCAACCACGGCTCCTTTCTGGAGCGGGCAACCGCTACGACTACTGGCGTATCGCCTGGAAAGTCTGGCGTGCACACCCGACGCTCGGCGTGGGCGCCGGTAACTATCCCCGTTTCTACTATGAGCAACGCGCCACGACCGAGGACATACAGCAGCCCCATTCGATCGAGCTGCAGACCCTCTCAGAGCTGGGGCTCATCGGAGGCTTGTTGTTGGCCTGTCTGCTCGCCGGCGTTGGGTGGGCAGCTCTGCGCATGCGCTTAGCCGCCGCGGCCTCGCCACTGTTACGCGCTGTGATGGTTGGCGCCGTCGGTGCGTTCGTCGCTTGGCTGACCCAGACGAGCGTGGACTGGATGCATCTGCTGCCAGGGCTTACCGCGATCGCGATCCTCGCCGTGGCTGTGCTGGTCAGCTCGCATAGTCCCGAGCCGGCTTCAGTCGCCGCCCGCGATTCGCAACTTTCAAGAATGCGCGCGCGGAGGCTCGCGGGGATCCTCGGACTGGCTGCCATGCTCGCGGCACTGGTGGTGGCTGGAGCAAGCCTAAGTCGTCAGTACTTTGCCGATCTCTACAGGACGCGGGCTCAGAGTGAGGTGAGCGTCCGTCCCTCTAAAGCCATCAGCGACGCGAATCGCTCGCTTGCGATCGATTCAGACGCAGTGGAGACCTACTACGTCAAGGCAGCCGCTCTAGCGCGCTTTGACCAGGCCGGTGCAGTGGAATCTACGCTCAGGCAGGCACTGGCACGCGAGCCGAATAACTTCGTGACGTGGGCGCTGCTCGGCGATGTGGCTGTCAGAGAGCGCAGGTTCGCGCTGGCCAAGCGCTATTACGAGCATGCGCATCTGCTAAATCCGCGTGACGCAACGTTGTCTGAACTGGCCGCTCCGGCGAATTAGCCCGCTTCGATAGATGGTCGCCGGGAGGCCCGGGAACCACATGCCCGATCAGGGCTTGCGGCAGTCCTGACAAAGCAACTATCGTCCAACAAGACTAGACCTCGCCGGCGCGAGCGCTACTATCTACGGCCAAGGTCGTTGGCCGAACGCATGGAGCTAGACGGTGCTCATTTTCTGGGCGTGCCAGTAGCCTCAAGGCGTGGTGGTGAGCAAGCATGCATGCATTCTCGCAACGCATGAAGGCTTGAGAATCAAGACTCGGGAGCAGTCGGCAACACTGTGCGTGGTTCGCCATATCGGAAGATCGTTGAGGACAGCCCTCGTGGCGTGAGCGCATCACGGCCAGCGCCCTTTCGTGACATTGTCCTTCGACAATCTCCGCTGAGGCGCTCTAGTATCTCCAGGATGCGTGTCGTTTGTGTGTCACTGATCGGTGTTCTGTCCATTGCGGTGATGGGCTTCGCACAGACCAGTGCCGCCCTGGAACCAGGCGTTCACGTAGACCCCGGCTCACCAGCGGCCAAGCAGTATGCACTGCCCCTCGATCAAGCAAGGCAGACTGGGTCGAGCAGCAGCTCATCAAAAGCCCTTTTTGGTGCTGGCATCAAGCCCCGCGGCCCAGGCGGTCAGGTGCGCCCCGGATCACGTTTGAATTCCGATATTCGACGCGGTGGTCGTCCCTCTAACTCCCGCCCATCTGGACCTGCGAGCAGTGCCCTGCTTCCCTCGGCAGAGCTTCGCTCAGAGACGTCCTCGGGCAACAGTAATTCCACCTTGGTGCTGTTTGCTGGAGGAGGCTGCGTACTGCTCCTTGGCGGGCTGCTGGGCATTGCGCTGAGGAGAACCCGGCCAGACGCCGCCGTCCGCCAGCGTCTGTAATGTCCATCGAGCATGTGTTGACCTTTGGGACCCAGTTAAATGGCTTGCGTATCAAGCCTGTTTGAGCAGTCACGCTGGGGCAGCTTGGGCCCAACGGAGCACAGAGATCATTAGAGAGAGGTAAATGCGTTTTCTAATCACGGGCGGGGCTGGCTTCATCGGATCGCATCTCTGCGATCTGCTAGTCGCGCACAATCACCACGTACACGTACTAGACGACCTCTCGACTGGATCGATCGCGAACATCCGCCACCTCAAGGGCGATCCTTACTTCCAGTACACGATCGGTTCGGCCGACGATGACGCACTCGTCGCTGAGCTCGTGGATGAGGCGGACACGGTGGTGCACCTAGCGGCTGCGGTCGGCGTCTCGCTTGTCGTCGAGAGTCCAGTGCGGGCGATTGAGACGAACGTGCACTGCACCGAGGTGGTGCTCGCCCACGCCAGCAAGAAGCTAAAGCCCGTGCTGATTGCCTCAACCAGCGAGGTCTACGGCAAGAGCCGCGCCCTGCCCTTCAAAGAGGACGGCGACATGCAGATGGGCGCCACCGACAAGGGCCGCTGGGCCTACGCCTGCTCAAAGGCGATCGACGAGTTCCTCGCGATGGCCTACTGGAGAGAGCGTAGTCTGCCGACGATAGTCGTGCGCCTGTTCAACACGGTTGGTCCCCGTCAAACCGGATGCTATGGAATGGTGGTGCCAAGACTTGTCAGCCAAGCGCTCAAGGGCGAACCGCTCACCGTATACGGCACTGGGCGTCAGACACGTTGCTTCTGTCACGTCGCCGATGTTGTCAGAGCCCTGTTCACATTGATGAGCGACGAGAGCGCCTACGGGAATGTGTTTAATGTCGGCGCGACCACAGAGGTGTCAATAATCGACCTGGCCCAGCGGATCATAGAGCTGACCGGCTCGGACTCTGATATTTCACTCATTCCTTACGATGAGGCATACGGCGAGGGCTTTGAGGATATGTATCGTCGCGTGCCAGACATTGCCAAGCTACAGGCCATAATTGGATGGAATCCCACCCGCTCGGTGGAGGACGTCGTTCGAGATGTGGTTGCTCACCAGCAACAGACATCTGAGGCTACTAGCGTCGTTCAGCAGCTGCTCACCTAACACGCACTCCTGCGGAGGCAACACCAACGCTAGAAGAACACAGAGGCGCACTGCCTTTGTCATTCAGGCCTCATGCATACAGAGCAAGGACAACATCCATCGGCTTGATTGACCGGTTGCTCTCGAGGCCAGCCTAGAGTGATCATGTTTTACCGACAGAACGCATTGATGCGGCTCACTCCGGCTCTCTATGCAGCTAAGACGCAGCAAGGGCCGAGAGCCACGGACAAATGCAATGATAGAGCTAGTCCAGATAACCTTGAGTCGTCACTTCCCAGCGAATGACAGCACCGCCAGCCGGGGATTTTTCGCAGTGGATCTTGACCCCGTCGTTTGTAGCGGTTCCCCATAGTGCACCAACTTTTGCTTCCGGTGCCTCTATCCTCAAATGCGGCGCTAGATACGATGACGCACCGCCGTTAAACTCAGGCGGCTTCCCATTCAGTTCTGAATACTTGACTGCAGCTTCAGTCTTCCCTGGTGGAATGAACAGCTTGCCACAGATGCGCGTTGATTGCGCGCCATAGGTGTCCCCTATGTAGACGATTGCGTTCGTTTTAGGATTGGGATCCACAAAAAGTTGAGTCGCTACGAAGTTCCGATCGAGAAGGGTATGATCCCTCGTGCCGATTACATATATAGAGTGGGTGGTCGCCGTCGAGTTGCAGAAGTTGTCCAGCATTCGCGCCCTCATACAGTTTTGCACTCGAATATCATTCAGCAACATATGGTCAATGTCATTGCCGCTGATAACAAGGTTCTGATGATTGCTATAGATGAAGATTCCGATTGATTCAGTGCTTGGTTCGCCCTCTTCGCCCGTAATATGATTGTTGACGATAGTCGCATGGCTGTCGGTTTGTACCGTCGCCAAGCCCATAGCGTAAACGCCGTACTTGAATCCGGTCGTACCGCCTATCCAGTTACCATCTATCACGATCCCTCCGCTGCTCCACGCATACGCTATGCCATATAGGGCGCAGCTGTCGATGTCGTTGTCGCGGTAGCGCGCCAGCAGGCACTCATAGCTGCAGATTCCCACTTCATACTCTTGGATTGTGTTCCCGTGCGCTTGCACATCTTGTGGCACAAGGAGGGTTTTGCGACCCGGATTATAATCCGCTGTGCCGGCGACATAGATCCCTGTACTATTGCCCGTTCCAGTGGCTGCACCTCTTAGCATGAGGTTATTTTCGATACGTACTATCACACTTTGGCCCACCACTTCGATTGGCTGCCATACTTCATAAAACATATTTCGCGAAATATTCCATCGCCAGATCGTGCGACCGTATATTCCGTGGCGCCATGACTGAAACATGATCCGTTCAATGTTTACCGAGTTGACCTCGTCGCCTTCTTCGGTGGTCCCTTCGCTGCGAATAGCATCATGTTCGTACGCGCCATCGCCCCTTAGAGTAAAGTCCGATATCTTGGAGGGGCAGATCGAGGTCGAAACAGCGAAAGACAGAGCGTGGCAGCCAACGGCCTGGATGATGGAGCTTTGACCGAGGCCGGTAATCGATGTGGCCTGTGGTATGGATAGGGTTTTGGTTATTCTAAAAGTGCCCGCCGGAACAAATAGGGTGCTTTGCTTTGCCGCTGTGAGAGCACGTTCAAACGCTTCAGTGTCATCAGCCACACCGTCCCCCTTGGCGCCATAGTCCTTGACGCTGATTGATACCGGTGCTTCGGGTGCGGCTCGAGCCGACTCCGGCGAGCCAGCTCGATCGGCCAGAAGTCCAGCCGTAGCCGCTACACCGAGCCCCAATACACGGCGTCGAGTCGCCAGCTGCTGGGCGCTAGCTACACCAACACTCGTCGGGGAACAGGCAGCGTGGCCCCTGCTAGACCCTCGACCGATGCTCATGGCATCCACCAAGGACAACCTGCGGCCTTACTTCTCAAGGTCTCGCAGACCACGATTTCAAGCGCACTTTGCGCGCTTTGACAAAACGTCGCTTTGTGAATACGAAGGCCAACCATCACTCCGTATCGCACGGGAGCTTCAGATACCAGACTAGGCGTCCAATTTACATAGCCATACGCTTTCGCGCAAGTAGCAATACACGCCCCGTGTGGGAGGAGGTCTGTGTTTGTGAGGATGGCTTCTGCTTGACTCCTGGCTATGTCTGGCGTCGGCCTGCTCGCACCGAGAAATGTCACGAGCGCACATCAAAACCCGGTCACTTCTCGCTGGCGTGTAGCGGGAAAACGAGGCCAAGTCGTAGGCCTTGATTGGCAACGGCAACTGGGATCTTGGCACGAGGGCGACTACTGGCCGACCAACGCGCGTTGCGCTGAGGTCGTGCTCGCTCACGCCAGCAAGAAGTGGCCGTTTTGATTGCCTCGGACCAGCGAGGTGTAAGGCAAGAGCAACGCACTTCTGTTCAGGGAGGATGGGGACATGCAGATGGGCTCCACCGACAAGGGCCGCTGGGCCTACGCTTGCTCGAAGGCGATAGATGAGTTCCTGGCATTGGCCTACTGGCGTGAGCGTCATCTGCCCACGATTGTTGTGCGCCTGTTCAATACGGTCGGCCCACGTCAGACCGGGAGCTACGGCATGGTGGTTCCGAGGCTCGTCAGCCAAGCGCTCGCCGGCGAATCCCTGACCGTCTACGGAGATGGACAGCAGACACGCTGTTTCTGCCACGTCTACGACGTCGTCCAGGCCCTCTTCACGCTCATGACCGAGGAGAGGGCGTACGGAAACGTCTTCAACGTCGGCGCAACCAATGAGATATCGATCATTGACCTCGCTCGGTGGATCATCGAGCTGACCGGCTCTGACTCGGATATCTCGCTGATCCCCTACGACGAGGCGTATGCGGAGGGTTTCGAGGACATGTATCGCCGAATTCCCGACATAACCAAGGTGCAGGAGCTGATCGGCTGGGGTCCCACTCGTTCGATGGAGGACATCGTGCGAGACGTGGTCCATCAGCAAGGCGCATTGACGGTCGCAAGGCCTACGGTCGCAAGTCCAGTACACGGGTAGCCTCCCCCAGCGCATCTGTCGCTGTGGGGTCTCGTGGAATCGGCGGGCAAGGATCCACCGGACGGGCTCCGGGCATATGTTTCTCGCCAGTCGGCCCGAATAGACTCGGTCAAATGTTGACGACTCTGAGTCTTCTTCCTTGAGCCACGATCAGGCTCACCCGCCCGAGACTCCGTTTGAGGTCAATGCGCCCTATGCGCCGACCCGCGACAACCGACCGGCGGCACTTGAACATTCACCGCTGGCGCTCACTCGCGAAAGCAATAGTCAGATGTCCTTTGGGGAGCGGGCGGCTCTGGAGGGCATCCTCGCGCAGCTACATCCGCAGTTGGCTATCGAGATAGGAACGGCCGAAGGCGGAAGCCTCCAGCGGATCGCCGCCTACAGCAAGGAGGTCCACTCGATCGACCTCGATCACGGACAACTGGCCGTCAAGCCAAGCGAGCACGTGCATTTCCACACGGGGCCCAGCGCGGAGATCCTTCCAGCGCTGCTGAGGCAGTTCGCCGACTCCGGAAGGTCGGTTGACCTCGCGTTGGTCGATGGCGACCACTCGTTCGCCGGCGTCGTCAAAGACATTCAGACGCTGCTGGACTCGCCGGCCACCACGCAGTCTGTGATCCTCGTCCACGACAGCATGAACGGGGAGATCCGGGCGGGGATCGAGAGCATCGGGCTCGACGACTACGAGAAGGTCGTCTATCACGAGCTGGATTTCGTGCCTGGATACGTGTATCGCGAGGGTGTCGCCCGCGACTCAATCTGGGGCGGGATCGCTCTCATATTGTGTGATGCACACCGCTCGGTGGCCTATTCGTCTTCCACCCGGCAGTGGCGCTATCACGAGCCCTTCGCCGCCATCCATCGCATGCGGACCCAATTGCTTGCATCGCCCGAGCAGAGCGGTTGGGCCACGAGTAGCGCGGAGCATCAGAATGAGTCGGCCGAGGAGCTGAGCATGCTCAAGGCGCGTCTGGCTGCTGCGGAGGACGAGCTGGAGAGTCGTGCTGAGGCTCTTGAGATTGTCTATCGATCACGTAGCTGGCGACTGACAGCGCCACTTCGCGCAGCCGCACGACGCATACGTAACAGAGTCACCCGGTGACGTACGACTTGCGTGACCATCTGCCGGCCATCTCACTAGCCGCCGAGCAAATCAACACCCTCCCCCACCGCCTTCCAGATCTGGTCAACAAGCGACTTGACCAGCTGCCTACCTCTGCTCTGTAATCGACCTCTGGGCAGCACGCTAGCCGTCAGCATCACTTTGCGCCCGTGAACGCGACTCAGGCGAGGCTAGGTGTGGATGCTTGAGTCTCTTGGCGCAGGCGCTCCACGTGCTCGGGACCGAAGGCCAGCATCATTGCTGATTCCGCCAACTTGGTTGCCGCATCCTCGTCGAATGGCACCCACCCCTCGCTGGTAGCAACCACCAGCTGGTCATGGGGGCCAGGCAAGTCATAGCAGTGACCAGTCACAGCGTCCATTCTACTCCTCCGCCACGCGCTTCCCAGACGCCATCATCCGCATGACAAGCAACTCAGCGAACGGGCTCACCTCGCGCTTCTCGGCATCCGGTCGTAGTGCCCAGCCCAAGGACTCATTGTGTTCGGTGAGAGCCGCCTGGAAGTCAACGGTCCGACCGCCTAGCGAGACGAGGGCCCCCTGCAGCGCCGGGAAGGCACTACGAAGATTGCCATCATCAAATGGATGCACTCGCAAGATGTCCGCATATAGCGACGCAGCCACGACCGCTGCCTCCCGAACCGAGTGTTGCTCGGGTGCACGTTGCTCGCGCTCCGTGTTATATGTCATGAACGCCGTCCGGAGCTCCGCTCGAATATGTCTGGGGTCGGACCCCAACACCATCCTCCCATGCGGCTCTCCACCCTCACGCCAGCGCACACCGAACTGTGTCTGCGCGTTGCGGAGCTTCCCTGCCTCATATGGAAATGTCGTCTTGAAGATCGCCGTATGCCAGCGAAGCAAATCATCAACCCCCATCCTCAACGGACGACGAGCAGCCTCTCTCACCACTTCGAAGATCACACGGCTCAATCGGGCAGTGATCTCCGTTGCGGTCTTTTGCGGCGTGTCAAACATCGGCAGATGCGAACGGTAGAACGGCGAACCCTCCTCGTCACGAAAACCCCCAAAACCGGGGAACAGCGCGGGAGGTCCCTCACGATCCGCGGACACTCGGCCAAATTAGCAGTCGGTGCGGGAGTGTTCAGAGAAGCAGAAATCACCCGGTCGCGGCCCTCTGGCCCGAGCCGGAGAAAGTGCAGCCACTGGCTACACGAATCTGGTGGGCGAGAGGACTCAAGTGGATCCGGGCCGCACGTCGCGCGTCGGAGATCACCGACAGCGAGGCCGAGCAGGACGCCGACCAATGCTCGTGCGAGCTGGGAGGGAACAGCCAAGTCAGAGGCATTGATTGGCATCGGCAATTGCGAAACTTGTCAACGAAGGCGCCATAGGCCAAAACACCAGTCGCCCGTGACCACATCTGACGCAATTTTTTCTAGGGCCCGCGAGCTTACACTCACAGTCAGCTCGCCCATCGAACCTGAAGGGGGTCTCCGCAAGGCGCTGGAAGTCCTCCTGTAAGACACGCGGCGGAACCCCACGCGTCGTGCTCAGGAATTCTCAGTGTTTTCGAGATATACGAGGCGGTCGTCGAGCTGTTGATCGGCGACAGCGCGGATCGCTGCCACAAGCGCGCCGATGCCCGCTCGACGGCGAGAGAACCGAGACGAGAGAGCGATCAGCACGCCCGCATGATGCCGTCCAGCGGTTAGGTGCTCGGCGGAGATGTGCGCGAAGTCAGCGACATTCTCGGTGAGCAAGGTGTAGCCATCCGCGACTGCCGCCGCGAGGATCTCGGGATCCGACCTTCCGGCCAATCCAAGCTCGATCGCTGTGTGAACATCGATGCCTGCAGCACGCAACGCCTCCGCGAGCGCAGCAGGGTGCATCTCATCCAACAGCAGCCTCAATGCGTCTCGGCGGCCGCCGTTTCGCGGCGGTGCAGCTCGATGCGTGCCGCGATCTCGTCCGGATAGGCCGCCCGGTAGCGCATCGCAGCCTCGATCTGAAACCGGGCGAGGACCGAGTCCTCAAGAAGCGCAGCGAGAGGATCAGGCTCAGCGGCCAGATCCTCCAGCCACATCGCTACCTCCCAGACGTCAGGACCGCCGAGCAACCCGGCGCGGCGACCAGTCGGACCATCACGGAATGTGACCTGCGGATGCTCCTCGCGACGCGTCCCCTCCTCGGCGTAGCGACGCAGGCGATCTGAGAGGGTCTCCCCAGCAGCTCGTGCGCGCAGACGCAGACGCCCGGCAAGAGCGTCATCAAGACGGACGGAGACGTTCACCGACATGTATGCGTTGTAGCACAGTGCCTTGTGCCACGGGTCTCCGCTCGCCTGGGCACTTTCCAAAAACTCTCCTAACACCAGCGTCTTGAGAGCACCCGATGTCCACGAGAACTGCTCACGTAAGCGGAAGCGCACCGCATTCCGGCACACTGCAAGGCCGCTCATGGCGCACGCGCCTGTGGGCCGACGAAATACCTCGCGGGCGGGGAGCGCGCGCTCGACGATAGAAGCCAGTAGACGAGCAGCGACGCCCTCTTGCAGAGGAGTGTCTACCTCAGTGCCCAAAGGCGCCTGAAGCCATCCACCAAGCCAGGCCAACAACCGAAAAGTCAACCGGACAGTCTGGGCCGACAAGAGCTGCTCGACAGTGCCCACCACCCCCTGAATACAGCAGTTGGTGCTCAGAGCCGGGATGAACCGTCCACGACTTCAGGAAACGGCATTTGCTGCCGATCAGCAACCTCATGAAGGGGGGTCTCAGCGACAGTCATTCCTGGCTGTGCCGCGACGGCATAGACCGAGAGCGCATGCTCGATATGGATCTGCGCCTGCAACCTGTGCGGCGCGCGGCATTCGTCGTTCTCGCGATCTCGCTGCTCGCCTGCGGGCCATGGCTTGGCTACTGGACGATCGCTCCGCTCGTTCTCGCCGCTTGGCTGTTCAGGTACGCGGACACGAGGACCTCGAGTCTGGCCCATCCCGAGTATGCGATGTTCGCCGCATGGGCCACCTCGGAGCTAATCATCGCCGTGAGCATCGCTTTGACCGGCGGCCCGACCCACGCGACGCTTGGCTGGTTTGCGATTCCCGTGGTGACGCTCAGCGCG
Source organism: uncultured Solirubrobacterales bacterium (assembly GCA_963718425.1). GTDB lineage: Bacteria > Actinomycetota > Thermoleophilia > Solirubrobacterales > Solirubrobacteraceae > Palsa-744. Next base: position 92,343 of record CAVQZJ010000014.1, on the reverse strand, counting down.
CGCTTTTCCGTGCGAGGAGTCGTGGTCGGTGTGATCACGGCGCTGACCCTGCTGCTCGGGGTCGCCTTCGCCACCGGCTCACAAGCGGTGATTCACAACCCACCGTTGGTGATCGGCCCGATCGCACTGATAATCGCCGTGGCGATGCTCTCCACCGCGCTGATGAGGTCAGATATCGAGCATCGCTCAGAAGCGGTCATAGACCAGCTCACCGGGATGCTCAACCGTCACGCTCTGGCCAGCCGTACACTCGAGCTCACCCAGCAGTCTGCGATCACCGCCGACCCGATCGGCCTGATGATCGCCGATCTCGACCACTTCAAGGAGATCAACGACTCCTGCGGCCACTCGGTGGGCGACTCGGTGCTTACGGATGTTGCCTACCTGATACGCAAGCATCTGCGAGCGTTCGACCTGACCTACCGATTGGGCGGCGAGGAGTTTCTCGTCCTACTTCCAGGCGCAGAACGCGAGCAGACGATCGCTCTGGCCGAGCACCTGCGTCAGAGTATCGAGCAGGGCCAGATCGCCGGCGGACGTAAGGTCACGGTCAGCATCGGAGTAAGCGCGTCTGCTCGTGGCAGCGTGTTTGATTACGAGAGCGTCTTTGCCCAGGCGGATGCCGGGCTGTATGAGGCCAAGCGCCGCGGACGCAACCGTGTGTGCCTCTCACCCGATGAGAGCCGCCAGGATGGCTTCATCGCCCCGGATGGCCTCCCCCAGGAACCGCCGGGCGCTACCGCCGTGCGCTCCTCCGAGCAGCACGCCTAAACCCATCCGGCGAAGGTCAAGAACCGTTCGAGCGCGGTCTGTCTATACCGTCTGTGCGCGACGGCGATCGCTGCCTTCAAATGGAGGGCGGTGACGATCGCGTCGATCGATCCGCAGCACTGGGCCCCATGAGCGTCCGACCACGCGCAGCACGTATGCGTCGCGGGTAGGGCTGTAGCGGAACGCGAATCTCAGTATGAAAATCCACTGCCGCGCGACATAGCGGCGAGGTCGTATAGCCGAACGCAATGCGCTATCTCCTAGCTTCGCGGGCAGGCGAACATCAGCGCATCCGGGTGATACGCACAACATTGGCCCTCACCTATGTATACGAGTGACAGGGCCACCTTCCGACGTCCAACAAAACGTTAATGTAAGGATTCTGACATTCCGGGGTCAGTGCTTCTCCTGGTGTGCGTAAGCCCGTGCCACATACCGGAATTTCAGCCAAGACGACACACCAAACAGCGACTGCGGCGCCCGTCCCCATGGAGGCCGCGAGTGTCTTCAGTCCAGACTCTCTGGCGAGAGCTCGATACCCAGGTGCGCCTCGCCTGAAGCGTGATGCGCGCGCCCGACGCCCTGCACATCGCGGCGGGTGATCGCCAGGTAGGCGACCAGACAGAAGATCGCGGCCCCCAGCGCCAAAGCGACTGTGCCATCACCGAGGCCGAGCCCTCCCACGTGCTTTGACTTCCCCAACCAGTCCGCAAACGAGGCGCCGAATGGGCGGGTGACGACGTAGGCAAACCAGAAGCAGAAGATCGAGTTCCAACCAAGACGCCAGTAGCCGACGGCGGGAATCGCGATCACTGCCGCGAACAGCAATCCCGATGCGAAATATCCCAAGCCGACGGTGACCGCCGTCAGGTCACCAACGGCGGTGCCCATCGCGAAGGTCGCCACCACCGCGGCCCAGTAGAAGAGCTCTCGGCGGCTCGTGTTGACGCTGTGGATCGAGAGGGTCTGCTCGGTCCTGTGCCAGCTGACGAACACCGCCACGAGCACCAGGCCGTAGAAGACGCTCGACACTGCGTAGGGGACCCCGAAGCCGACATGCAGCACATCCGCCGCCATCGTGCCGAAAACTCCGACCATCACGACCGCCAGCCAGTATGTCCAGGCTATGTAGCGGCGTACCCAGAGCTGCAGCGGCAGAGCCACGAGAAACGCGATGAACCCCAACCCGACGGCCGCCACAGGTGCCATCGCGTGGACGAGATAGTCGGACGTGGACTCCCCCATCGCCGTCGAGAGGGCCTTGATCAACCAGAAGTAGACGGTGATCTCAGGAACCCTGAGGGCACCTCGGAGCGTCAGTCGCTTGAGCAGGGCGCGATCCATTACGGGCGACAGTTTTTCACGGCAAAGGCCGCCGGTGGACAGCAGAGGACCCGACACTCACAACTCCTAATCAAGCACTAACAGAGGCTGATCGAGCTCGAAGGAACGAAGTTGATCGAGGCGTCCGACGGGGCTGTGCCGAGACAGGCGGTAGACCTGCCGCTGCCAGGGCTTACGGTGTCGGTAGCACGCGATAGCCGAAAACGCGTTCGGCGTCCCTAACGAGAGCATCGGGAATCGCTCCGCTGACGGCTGGCCACTGCGGATCGGCAGGCTTAGTGATCCCGGCTTGGGCGAACAGCGCGAGGCCATAGAGCTTCTGGGCAGGGTCGTGGCGGAGGAGATAGCGAACCCCATCGAACCCGGATTCCAAGGCCTGCACGGCGAACCTTTGGCTCTCGTCAAACTGCTCGCCCGCACCGAGCGATGCAGTAACTCCAAAGCTCAGGGCCCGGCGGGCGGTGATGTCGGCAAGGCGCAGGTCGCGTTTCAATGCGAGGGCCAACAACGACCGCTCCGCGATCTCGACCTCCGGAAGTAGCTGGCGCCTGCGGAAGACCTCTACCCAAGCACCCAGGGCGTCCTCCGCGAGATAACAGGTACCCGTACCGGTGCCTATCGGATCGAAGCGACCGTTGCCGGCGGAGGAGAACCACCAAGGGGCATGTGCTGACTTGTGGATGCGATAGATGGTCCGCTCGCCCGGCAGCGTTCGCCGCGGGAAGCCCTTCAGGCTCACTGGTCCAGTCGTGCCGCGTCCTGGCGGGCGACTCGGGCCAGGTCCGCATCGTCGCGCCCGCCGCGCGCCCACGCCACCGGCGACAGACCGTCAAGCGCGTCATCGTCTGGCGCGACGCACCAGGAAGCGGCGGTCCACGGGCTGATCGCCGTGTCGGCTACCGTCCAGAACGCAGCGACAAGCGACCCGAGCGGCCGGCCGTCGTGAAACTGAAAGGCAGGATACTGGCGGTGGCCGGCGCTGTCGGACAGCGCGATCAGCCGCTTGGAGCGCAGCAGCTCGTCAACACGTTGACGCGAGACGCCCAGCAGTTCGCGCACCGCGGCGGTGCTCAGCAGCGGCCCGAGCTCGTTCTCCCACGCCTGGCTCGCGGCAGCCAGTAGCCCGCCGCGGCGGGCGGCATCGACGCTCAGGCTACGGTCTGCTCCGAGAAGCTCACCCACCGTCTGCACGAACGCGATAACGGCCTCCTCGGAGAGATGAAATTGTGAGGCGAGCTCGGCGACCGTGATGCCCGGCTTCTCCCTGATCATTTCGAGAGCGGCCTTAGTGCGCTCCACCACGTCGGACGTAGCCTCACGCAGCACCGCCTCGGCACGATTTAGCGCCTCGAAAACCTCAGCACGATCCTTGACGGTCATGACGTTAGAATACCATAGGTCCACCATAGGCGCAAGATCGTCAAGGACGATCTTGCCTAGGTGTCGCGCAATTCCATAGGCGAAGACGGCGATCCGTCCATCCCGCGCGAAGGGCCAGTGCCACCAGAGCTGTAACCCATTCGGCCCCCAGCCCTCTCAACCGACCAGCCCCCGAGAGCGTGGCGCCGAGCGCATCGGGTGAGGTATGTGGTATTCAGCGCCTTCGATGCCACCTGAGCGTGCCACGACCGCCGACTACAACGCGATCATCAACGCGCTTGGCGAGTACTGGGGCGAGCACGATATGCGTGCTCGACATCATCCGATGTTCATTCACGAGTTCGGGGATACGGCCCTCGTGATACGTGACGGGAGCGGGGGTGTCGCGGCGTATCTCCTCGGGTTCGTCGCGCCTACCCGGGTTGGTTATGTGCATCTCGTTGGCGTGCGTGCCGATTCGCGGCGAGCTGGCCTGGGGCGAAGGCTCTACAAGGAGTTCGAGACGCTCGCCCGCCATCGAGGCGCCACGGCTCTGAAGGCGATCAGCATCCCTACCAACCACGGTTCGATTGCTTTTCACCGCGCGCTCGACATGTGGGCCACAGAAGTCCCCGACTACTCGGGCCCAGGTCAGCCTCGCATCGTGTTTTGGCGAGACCTCACCGAATAGCGGGACGACACGCCACGCTCACCGCAGGCACACGCCGTCACAGTAACCGCGCATGCGACCCCGTGATTTCACCAACTCAGCTTCACGTTCGCACAGCATCCAGGGCACGAGCCCCGCTCGCCTCTTACGCAGCCCGTGCGTCGTGCGGGTCGGGCAAAGCGCTTCGGCGGAGATCTCTCTCGCCCACCTGCATCATGTGATCAGCGCACCGCAACGGCAGATGATCGACTTGGGCTCGCAGCTGCTTATCGCCATCCCGGGCGGTGGCGCACATTGCCACCACGAGGATCGAAACGAAGAACCAAGCGGCGACGATCATCAGGATCAGCATGTTCAGCAGCTTAGCATATTCCTCATAAATTTAGTCGAAATTATATGCCTTTAGTATTTTCCTCCCGTCGAGGTTGTGCTGCCCCGCCCAGAGCGACCTTCTACTCTTTATGTGATTGTTCACTATTTTCACGGGGATCCGCCCAGAGTGAGCGATCAGGGCACCGGCCGCGTGGCCCGCGGGGGAGTCAAGATCCGCGGGATAGGAACAGCGTCAGGTCCCTCCAGTCGGCCTGCTCTGGATACACGGCGATTGCGCTGGTAATGACGTCGAGGATTGGTCCGAACTCGCTGTGGCCGATCCCGGCGACGATCGTGCAACCCGCGTGGGTATGCCCTGCCTCGGCCCAGCGGCGCGTGATCGCGGGGAAGTCGTTGATGTCGCAGGGGTCTGGGGATCACCCCTGGCTGATCGAAGAGCTAGGAGACTTCCTCGAGCTCTGGGTCGGGATCCTCGATGCCGGGTTCGGCCCGGCTACCCACGGCCTGGATTGGCTGGGTTTGCCAGGGGCGGGCGGTGGTCGCCCACAGCGTCGCGGCCGCGAGCAGCACGCCGCACAGTACCCAGCCCAGGGCGTTTGTTTCAAGGCCGACGTACTTCAGCCCCGAGGCGAAGATCACGAACGCGATCGCCGGCCGCACATAGCGGTCTGGAACGCTCGAGGAAAGCAGCGATCCCACCAGCACGGCCGGCACGCTGCCGATGATCAGCGAGGTGGTGACGCCGAATTCGACGTGACCGAAGGCCAGGGCGCCGAGCGCGGCGGCCGCGGTCAGCGGCACCGCTTGTGTCAGGTCGGTGCCGACGAGCTGATTGGCGCTGAGCGTCGGGTACAGGAACAGCAGCAGGATGATCATCAGCGAGCCCGACCCAACCGAGGTCATCCCCACGACTATCCCTCCGAGCATCCCGACCAGGACGGTCGGTAGCGGCCGCGGAAGCACCTCGTTGATCCGTGCGTTGCGGGTGTTCCCCGAGCGACGGTCGAGCACGTAGCGCAGCACCATCGCGCCCGCCCCCAGCAGCAGCGCCGTCCCTAGCGCCACCTCGATGTTTTCCTGGGCTGACTTGGCGTTGCCCATCAGGTGCAGCAGGTAGGCGCCGAGGAATGCCATCGGCACCGAGCCGAGGACCATCCAGCGCACCAGCCGCAGGTTGGTCGTCCCCTTGCGCAGGTGCACGCTCGCGCCGATGGGGCGCATCACGACCGCGGCGACCAGGTCGCTAGAGATCGCGGCCGATGGCTTGACGCTGAACAGCAGGATCAGCATCGGGGTCATCAGAGCGCCTCCGCCGGCGCCTGTCATGCCGACCAGGAACCCGACGACCGAGCTCCCCAGGACTATGTATGGATCGATGTGCATGCCAATTTTCCCCAGCGGCCAGTCCGACGTCGGGAGCATGCTATTGGGGCGGGGCCGCAGAGGACGGCGCGAAGCAAGAAGGTAACGCCAGCGCGATTGGCCTAGACCCAAGCCCTACTTGGCTTTTTTGGGTGCCTTGGTGGCCTTTGGCCCATACAGCACGAGCGGATCGCTGTATTTCTTGAGCTTCTTTGCCTTGCCGAGTTTCAACTGGACGGTGAGTGTCGCCTTGAGGCTCGTGAGGTTCTTCAGCTGCTTGCGGGTGGACTTGCTCAGGTGGATGTGAAGCTTTGCGATCTTCTTGGCGGGCAGCGAGAAGGACAGCTTTCCGAGCAACGCCCGCCGCTCGGGGTGCTCTTCAATCGGGATCAGAGCTCAGCGCGCTCTCTGATCTCACACAGCGCCTCCAGACCAGATCGCAGCCCATCGAACTCTGCCGGCGAGAGCATCTGGGCGAGTTGCGCGTCAACTGCCAGGACCGCCTCTCTGGTTGCCGCGGCTGCCGCGCGGCCACGGTCGGTCAGCTCGAGCTCGAGGCGACGGCGGTCCTCGCTGTCGGTGGTGCGCGTGAGGTATCCCCTGGCGACCATCGCGTCGATCATCTGGCTTGCGGCCTGCTTGCTGATGCCCAGTTCACGAATCAGATATCCGGGCGCGACACCGTGGTTTGCCATGCCACCCAGGATGTGCGGACCGTTGCGCGGCAGATCGTCGAGGCCCTGCGCGCCGAGGCTCGCACGGATCGCGTGGGAGTAGGCGCCGCGGGAGGCTCGCAGCAGAGCCGGGATCGGAACCTGCGTGGGGGCATCTGACATCGTCTTTGAAACCTAGCCCTCACCGCCAGACTGGTCAAGATAGTTGACGGTCAATTACATTGACCTTTAGCTTTCACTCGGCGAGACCGGCGGTCAGACGCCGGCGCCCTGAGCGCTTGACTTCAGGGTGTTCACGGACCACGCCACGAAGCCGAGGACGGCCATGCCGGTGAGGAAGTCAGTGAACAGGGTCGCGTAGAAGAGGGCCGGGATTTTGGGGTTGCCGTAGATGAAGTGGCCCATCGTGACCAGCCCGGTGATCGAGTAGGTGGCCAGCGACAGGTGCGCCTCGCGGTAGCGTCCTTCACGGTAGCGGCGGTAGCCCATCAGGCCGATCCAGGTCAAGAGGGGCCAGCTGATCACGATCGCCACGCGCGTGACCGTGTAGAGGCTTTTGGGGCCGGGGTAGTGACTGACTTCAACGAAGTTGTGTGTGTAGTGGATTGCCGTCGAGAGGATCTCCGCCGCCAGGATCACCTTGAGTGCCGTCAACCCGCGCCCTTCTTCTACTCGCATGGCTTCGCTCCAAACCTAGTTGATAGATCGTTCTAGAGACGATACCCTCAGGACGCCCTGCAGCGCAACCACCCCAAGGACATCGATGCCCCAACCCACCAGAGATCGCATCCTCGACAGCACAGCCGAGCTGTTCCGCAGACAGGGCTACATGGGCACGGGCATGAAGCAGATCGCGGCGGACGCGTCTGCCCCGTTCGGCTCGGTCTACCACTTCTTCCCCGGTGGCAAGGAGGAGCTCGGCGCGGAGGTGATCCGCACCTCGGGGCGCATGTACATGCAGCTCTTCGTCGCGGTGATCGCGGAGTTCCCAGAGGATCTGCTGGGCGCGGTGGGCGGCTTCTTCAGCGGCGCCGCGGAGACGTTGCGCGACACCGACTACGCGGACGCCTGCCCGATCGCGACGGTAGCGCTCGAGGTGGCGAGCACCAACGAGACCCTGAGGATCGCCACGGCGGACGTGTTCGGGGAGTGGATGGACGGCGCGGGCGCGTACTTCGAGTCCTACGGCATCCCACGCGCGCGCGCGCGTGAGCTGGCTTTCTCGATGCTGTCGCTGATGGAGGGCGCGTTCATCTTCTGCCGTTCGATGCGCACGACCGAGCCGATGGAGATCGCGGGGCGCGCGGCGGTGGCCTCGGTGCGCGAAGCGCTCGAGGGTCGCGAGGATGCCTGAGCACTCTGACATCAACGTTCCCGCCGTCGCGATCGGTGCGCTGACCGGCGCGGCGGGCTCGGTGCTGGGCGTCCGCTTGAGTTCCCGCCGTCGCCTGGACCTCGGTGCTCTGGAGCTTGCGGCGATCGCCGGCGGCTACCCGGCCATGGCCTTTTACGAAGCCTCGGGAAGCGCGATGGCGATCGAGTTCGCGGTCAGCGGGGTCTTCATCGGACTCGCCCTCACCGGTCTAGAGCGTCGCTCGCGGCTGGCGATCGCCTGTGGTCTTCTCGGACATGCCGGCTGGGATGCCATCCATCACCTGACGAGCACCGGCGCGAAGCCTCCGCGCTGGTTTCCCGCTTTCTGCATGGTCGCCGACATTGCGCTCGCCGCGCAATTTGTGAGGTCGAGCTAGAGGTGTCCAAGACGCACAGGCGCACGCTCCTGCTGGTGGCCCTCCTCGCGACGCTCTCGCTGATCCTCGAGTCGGTAGCGGTCGTCGTTCTTGGCGGCGAAGCCCCCTCCTGGGCACACTGGCTGTGCTCGCCCTCGAGCATCCACTCCGCACGCCACGCGCTTCTCAGCGGCGGCCTGGGCAGCACCCTGAAAACATCGCTGCAGCTGCTCGCCGTCCACTGGCCGCACCTGCTGCCGATCCCGCTCGGCGTAACCATGCTGATCTACCTTCACCGTGCCAACGTCCGCTACAACCAAAGCGATCAAGGACGACGTCCTGTCCTTGCCACGCCTCCTCAGCCCTCCTCCTGAACTCGAGCGACCCGGCCTGCCCGGCGTCTACCCAGTCTCATCGCCGCTTGACGCGGTGTCTTGCTGGTCCCTGCTTGGATCGCTAACCCAGCGACCCAGACGGGGCGAGAGACGCGATGCAGTCCGATCCAACCAGCGACCAAAACGAGGAGAAACCGTCGCCCACCTCTGCGCGGCCGTAAACAGGATCACCGGCAACACGATCACCACAACCACAAGCGCCACCACAATTTCCACGATCACGGCAACGATGATCCCACAAGGGGTCAACCCGAACGACGCATAATCCGCACACACGGACTTCCCTTGATATAGGAGCAACGGCTCTGCGCTGGCGGCCTAGTTGGTCGGTGCGTGGAGCTGTTTTGCTGGGTATCGCGGGTGCTGCCATGCCCGGTTTTGCCGCACTTCGACGGACCTGCAATCGCCTCAAAGGCGCACCCGCAAAAACGGTTCGGCGCGGCCGTTCGTCGAGGAGAATTCGCGTCCGGGCGCGGCGGGGTATAGTCAGTGCGGCTCGGCCGGCTAAACGCTCAAAAAGAGGGGGAGAAGTTGTCTACCCAAGCTTTGTCGCCCATCTCGGAGAAGCTCGCGTTCTATCGCCGGGCTTCCAACTACATCGCAGTGGCGATGATCTATCTGCAGGACAACCACCTGCTCGAGGAGCCCCTGAAGCCCGAGCACGTCAAGCACCGCCTGCTCGGCCACTGGGGGACCGTGCCCGGGATCAATCTCATGTACGCCGGGCTGAACCGCCTGATCCTCGAGCAGGACGCGAGCGTTCTGCTGGTCACCGGCCCTGGTCACGGCGCGCCCGCGAACCTCGCCAACCTGTGGATCGACGGCTGCCTGGAAGACGTCAAGCCGGAGATGAGCCGCGATCGCGATGGGCTCGCGAGGCTCGTGCGTCTGTTCTCCTGGCCCGGCGGCTTTCCCAGCCACATCGCCCCGATCGTGCCCGGCACGATCCACGAGGGCGGCGAGCTCGGCTATGCGCTCGCGACCGCGTTCGGCGCCGCGCTGGACAACCCCGATCTGATCGTCGCCTGCATCGTCGGCGACGGCGAGGCCGAGACCGGGCCGACCGCGGGCGCCTGGCACTCGAACAAGTTCCTGGACCCCGCCACCTCCGGCGCGGTGCTCCCGATGCTGCACCTCAACGGGTACAAGATCGCCAACCCCACGATCTTCAGCTCGATGAGCGACACCGAGCTGACCAAGCTGTTCGAGGGCTACGGCTGGCACCCGATGATCGTCCAGGGCGAAGACCTCGACGGCGAGCTCGCCGCCGCGCTCGATACCGCCTATGGCGAGATCCGCGAGCTGCAGAGCTCAGCGCGCGAGGGGCGCCGACCCGAGCGGCCGATCTGGCCGATGCTGATCGTGCGCTCGCCCAAGGGCTGGACCGGCATCCGCGAACTCGACGGCATCCAGGTGGAAGGCACCTCCAAGTCCCACCAGGTGCCCGCCATGCAGGCCCGCAGCAATCCCGAGCACCTGCAGGCGCTGGAGGACTGGCTGCGCTCCTACGGCCCCGAGGAGCTGTTCGACGCCAACGGCGGCCCAGCCCCCGAGGTCGCCGCGATGTGCCCCACCGGCGAGCGGCGCATGGGCGCCAACCCCCACGTCAACGGGGGTCGCATGCGGGTCGCCCTGCAGCTGCCCGAGCTGCAGGCCCACGCGGTCGCGGTCGATCGACCGGGTGCCACCACCGAGAGCTCGCTCGGCGCCGTCGGGGAGTATCTCGCCCAGGTCTTCGAGCTCAACCGCGAGCAGGCCAACTTCCGCGTCGTGTGCCCAGACGAGGTCGCCTCCAACCGGCTGGGAGCGCTGTTCGGGGTCGAGAACCACGCCTATCAGTGGCCCGTCGATCCCGACATCAACCCCGACTACAAGCCCGACGGGCGCATCATGGAGGTCCTCTCCGAGCACAACTGCCAGGGCTGGCTGCAGGGCTACGTGCTGACCGGCCGCCATGGCATCTTCCCCTGCTACGAGGCCTTCATCCCGATCGTCAACGGGATGGTCAACCAGTACGGCAAGTTCCTGAAGATGTCCCGTGAGGAGGCTCCCTGGCGCGAGCCGGTCGCCTCGCTCAACTACCTGCTCACGTCGGAGGGCTGGCGCCAGGATCACAACGGCTACTCCCACCAGATGCCCGGCTTCATCAACTCGATGCTCAACCGCCGCGAGGAGCACGCCCGCGTGTATGTGCCGCCGGACGCCAACACCCTGCTGGCCACGGTCAACCACTGCCTGCAGGCGAGGAACTGCATCAACCTGATCATCGGCTCCAAGCTGCCGCTGCCACAGTGGCTCTCGATGCAGGACGCTCGCGAGCACGTTCGCCTCGGGGCCTCCGCCTGGGAGTGGGCGAGCAGCGGCGAGGGCGACCCGGATCTCGTGCTGGCCAGCTGCGGCACGATCCCCACGATCGAGCTGCTGGCGGCCGCGAGCCTCCTCAAGGAGGACGTGCCGGACCTCAGTGTCCGCTTCGTCAACGTCACCAACCTGTTCGCGCTCGCGGCCCCCGGCAAGCATCCCGATGCGATGTCCGCGCCCGCGTTCACAGAGCTGTTCACCAAGACGCGGCCCGTGATCTTCAACTTCCACGGCTACCCCTCCGCGGTGCACCAGCTGATCCACCGGCGCCCCAACCAGGAGCGCTTCCACGTGCGCGGCTACGCCGAGGAGGGCACCACCACAACGCCCTTCGATCTGCTCGCGATGAACGGCGTCGATCGCTACCAGCTCGCGATCGAGGCCCTGAGCCGCGTGGACCTAGGGATCAGCGACAACATCGGCGGGATGTCCGGCGCGTTCGCGGTGCGCAGCATCGGCGGTGCCCAGGAGGCGATCACGAAGTACCGCGAGCAGCTCGCCGAGCACAGACGCTACATCCGTGAGTTTGGTAATGATCCGCCGGAGCTCACCAACTGGGTGTGGCCGGGATCCACAGTGTGAAGGCGTGTAGCGAGAACACAAGATGATCTGCAGGGGGGACCGATGACCACGAGCGCCGCGAGGGAACGATGAGCACGCAAGCCGCCCAACAGGCGAGCGCGCACCTGCAGGCCGGCGAATATCGGGCGGCCCGCGAGGCGGCGCTCGCCGGCCTGGCCGACGCGCCGCAGGACGTCGAGCTGCTCGTGCTCGCCGGGCGCGCCGGGCTCGAGCTCGATGCCGAGGATGCCACCCAGCAGCTGCGCCGCGCCACCGAGCTCGCTCCCGAGCACGCCGAGGCGTGGCACCACCTCGGCGAGGCGCTCGCCACCGACGGGCGGATGGACGAGGCCAACGACGCATTCCGCCACGCGGTCGAGCTGAACCCCTCAGACCAGGTGGCGCTCAGCCACCTCGGCCACACCTCCGCCGCGACCGGACGCGAGGAGGAGGCCGTCGGCTACCTCAGCCAGGCGGCGCAGAGCACACGGGGCGCCTCCACCGCGGCGATCAACCTCGTGGACATGTACCGGATGCTCGGCCAGTTCGAGGATGCGCTGACCCAGGCGCAGCGCATCGCCGAGGCCGAGCCCGACGATCTCGTGGCCGCTCTGGACGTCGCCGAGCTCAGCCTCGAGGTCGGGCAGCTCGACGAGGCGGTCGCCGCGTTTGAGCGCGTGCGCGAGCTCGACGAAGTGCCAGGACACGAGATCTATCCTCTGCACGGGATGATCAGGGCCGAGCTCCAGCGCGAGCAGTGGCAGCGGGCGCTTGCGCTCGCCCACGAGGCGCCGCTCACCGACCAGGAGGGACGCGCGGTCAACCTGATCGCGTTCCTGCAGGCCCAGTGCGGCGAACCGGCCGAGCAGGCCCCCACGCGCGGGGAGCTCGACGACGCCCTCGCCGCATCGCTGCTCGAGTACCGGCGCATGCACGCCGACGACCGCCGTCTGGCTTCGGAAGATCTCCTTGGCTGAGCCCGCGACAGCCAGCCGCACCGAGATCGTCGAGTGGTTTCGCTGCCCCTCGTGCGCGGCGTTCGTCTACCACAAGCGCCTGCGCCGCAACCTCGGCGTCTGCCCCGACTGCAACCACCACTTCCGCCTGCGCATCCGCGAGCGCCTCGGCCAGCTGCTCGACGAGGGCAGCTTCCAGGAGCTCAGCGGCGACCTCGAGATCCTCGACGCGCTCTCCTTCGCGGACTCCAAGCCCTACACCGAGCGGATCTCCCAGGCGCAGAAGAAGAGCGAGACCAAGACCGGCGCGCTGCACGGAACCGGCACGATCGACGGCCTGCCGATCGTCGTGGCGGGCATCGACTTCTCGTTCATCGGCGGCTCGATGGGCGGCGCGGTCGGCGAGTCGATCACACGCGCCGCGGAGCTCGCGCTAGAGACCCGCACGCCGCTGCTGGTGATCTCCGCCTCCGGCGGCGCCCGCATGCAGGAGGGCTGCGTCTCGCTGATGCAGATGGTCAAGACCAGCCAGGCCGTCGCGCGCCTGGCCGAGGAGGGCGTGCTCTACGTCTCGCTGCTCACCGACCCCACCTACGGCGGCGTCAGCGCCTCCTACGCGACGCTCGGCGACGTCCTGATCGCCGAGCCCGACGCGCACATCGGCTTCGCCGGACCCACCGTGATCGAGCAGACGATCCGCCAGAAGCTGCCCGAGGAGTTCCAGACCGCCGGATTCCTGCTGGAGCACGGGATGCTCGACCTCGTCGAGCCGCGCGAAAGCCTGCGGCGCACGATCCGCAACCTGCTCGAGTTCCACGCCCGCGCCGAGGCCGCGCGCGGCGAGGACGCCCAGGCCCTTGAGCGGCGCCTGCCGGCGCCGGAGGGCGCCGCGCCGATCGCCGACCCCGAGCAGCTGCCCGCGCGCGACCCCTGGGAGATCGTCCAGCTCGCCCGCCACATCGACCGGCCGCGGTTCCTGGATCTCGTCGGCTTCGTGTTCGACGGCTTCCAGGAGCTGCACGGCGACCGCCTGTTTCAGGAGGACCACGCGATCGTCGCCGGTCTCGCGCAGCTCGGCGAACTCGCGGTGATGGTGATCGGTCAGCAGAAGGGCCACACCACCAGCGAGCTGGTCGAGCACAACTTCGGCATGCCCGAGCCCGAGGGCTACCGCAAGAGCATGCGGCTGATGCGCTACGCCGCGCGTTTCGGCCTGCCGCTCGTGACGATCGTCGATACGCCCGGCGCCTACCCCGGGCTGGGAGCCGAGGAGCGCGGGCAGTCCAACGCGATCGCCGAATCGATCATGCTGATGGCGCGCCTGCCCGTGCCGGCCGTCACCGTGGTCACCGGCGAGGGCGGTAGCGGTGGCGCGCTGGCGATCGCCGTCGGCGACCGCGTGCTGATGATGGAGAACGCGTACTACTCGGTGATCAGCCCCGAGGGCTGCTCGACGATCCTCTTCAAGGACGCCTCCGCCGCGCCCCGCGCCGCCAAGGCGCTGCGCATCACGAGCCCCGAGCTGCTGCGCCTGGGCGTGATGGACGCGGTCGTGCCCGAGCCCGAGGGCGGCGCGCAGGTCGACCCGCTCACCGCGGGCGCCAGCCTGAAGGCCGCGATCGTGGCCAGCCTCGGCGAACTGCTCCCGCTGAGCGCCGAGGAGTTGGTCGCCCAGCGCTACGAGCGCTTTCGCAAGTTCGGCACCCCCGGGCGCCAGCCCACACTTCCGCCAATCACAGGGGAGACATGAGCGACAACGAGAAGACCCAGGCAACCCCCGACCGCGAGCTGATCGAGTCAGTGTGGGCCGAGGCCCGCGATCTGATCAAGCGGCTGGAGGGCAGCACCGTGCAGCGCTTCGCGGTCGCCGCCGGCGACTACAAGATCGAGATCGAGCGCGGCTCCCCGCCAGCGGCTGCGGGCGCGCCCCCTGCGGCTCCCCCGCCGCCCCCGGGAGGTCCCGTGGCCACCGGCGCCGGCCCCGGCATGAGCATCGCCCCCGGCGCGCGGATGGCCTCCGGCGTCTTTACGATCGGCGATCTGGAGGCCGACAACCGCGTGCCGGTGCTCGCGCCCCTGGTCGGCACCTTCTACGCCTCCGCCCAGCCCGGCGCCAAGGCGTTCGTCGAGGTCGGTACGAGCGTCGAGCCCGGCCAGACCGTGTGCATCGTCGAGGCGATGAAGATGATGAACGAGGTCGCCGCCGGCGAGGGCGGCAAGGTCGCCGAGATCGTCGTCGAGAACGGCGAGTGGGTCGAGTTCGAGCAGGTGCTGATGTACCTCGAACCGGAGGAGTGACCCTTGTTCCAGAAGGTCCTGATCGCCAACCGAGGTGAGATCGCGCTGCGCGTCGCGCGCGCCTGTCGCGAGCTCGGCATCAAGTCGGTCGCGATCTACTCCACCGCCGACGCCGAGTCCGCCGTCGTGCGCTTCGCCGACGAGGCCGTGCACGTCGGGCCCCGCCACCCCGGCAAGAGCTACCTGCACATCCCCAACGTGATCGGCGCCGCCCAGAAGACCGGCGCCGACGCGATCCACCCCGGCTACGGCTTCCTCTCCGAGGACCCCTTCTTCGCCGAGATCTGCTCCGACAACGGGATCACGTTCATCGGTCCGCGCCCCGAGGTGATGGAGAAGGTCGGCGACAAGGCGATCGCCCGGGATTTGATGCAGAAGGCCGGCCTGCCGCTGCTGCCCGGCACGATCGAGCCCGTGCAGACCGCGGAGGAGGCGCAGGAGATCGCCGACGGGATCGGCTACCCGGTGATCATCAAGGCAGTCGCCGGCGGCGGCGGCCGCGGCATGAACGTGGTGCGCCGCGCCGAGGATCTCGCGCGCGCTCTACCAGACCACGCGCGCGACCGCACAGGCCGTCTTCAAAGACAGCGCCGTCTACATCGAGCGCTACCTGGAGGCCCCGCGCCACATCGAGGTGCAGATGGTCTGCGACAGCCACGGCAACGGCGTGTACTTCGGCGAGCGCGACTGCTCGGTGCAGCGCCGCCACCAGAAGCTGATCGAGGAGGCGCCCTCGATCCACCTCTCCGCGGAGCAGCGCAAAGACATCGGCGAGCGCGCCGTCGCGCGGCGCCCTGTCGGTCGGCTACACCGGCGCCGGCACGATGGAGTTCCTGCTCGACCACGAGGGCAAACTTCAGCTTCATGGAGATGAACGCCCGCATCCAGGTCGAGCACCCCGTCAGCGAGATGGTCACGAGCGTCGACCTGATCCAGGAGCAGATCCGGGTCGCCGCCGGCGAGCCGCTGTCGGTCTCCCAACAGGACGTCGTGCTGCGCGGCCACGCGATCGAGTGCCGCGTCAACGCCGAGGACCCCGACCGCGACTTCGCCCCCGCCGCCGGGCGCCTGGACGTATATGTGCCGCCGGGCGGGCCGTGGACGCGCGTGGACTCCCACTGCTATCCGGGCTGGAACATCGCCCCCTTCTACGACTCGCTGATCGCCAAGCTGATCGTGTGGGCGCCCACCCGCCCAGAGGCGATCGAGCGGATGGACCGCGCGCTCTCGGAGTTCCAGATCGAGGGGCGCGGCGTGAAGACCACGATCCCCTTCCACCGCCGCGTGCTCGCCGACGAGCAGTTCCGCTCCGGCGATGTGACCACCGACTTCGTCGAGCACTTCCTGGCACGCGAGCCAGCGGGGGCGGCAAAGCCGTGAACGCAGCGGGGGCGAGCGACACTCCGCCAGCCGCCCAGCTGCAACTGGAGGTAGTGGCGGGCAATGCCCTCGGAACCGCGATCGGCATCGACGAGCGGCTCGTGTTCGGCCGCCAAACCGAGGGCGCCGGGCAGCTCTCCAACGATCCAGAGCTCTCACGCCACCACGCTGAGATCTCCCGCAGCGCCACCGGTCAATACCAGCTCGAGGACCTCTCCTCCACCAACGGGACCTATGTCAACGGCACGCGCCTACAGGAACCGACCGTGCTTTCGCTCGGCGACGCGATCGAGCTCGGATCCAGCAAGCTCGTGGTGCGCGCCCTGCCGGTCACAGCCGCGCCCGCTGCCGGCGCGGTCGACGTCCGCGCGGCGACGGTGATCGTCGATGTGCCGACCGAGGCTCGCACGCCCCCACCGGCACCCTCACCCCCGCCGCCGCAACCGCCACTGGATCTTCGTCTGAAGGTCGATCTGGAGCGCGCCGAGGCCGAGATCGCGCTCGGTGAGAGCCAGTCCGTCCGCTTTCGCCTGCAGGAGGGGTGCTGGCAGATAGTTGACGGAGACTCGCGGTGAGCGAGCGCCCTCCGCGCACGCCCTCCGCGCCGCGGCGCCAGATCGGCGAGCTGCGGGTCACCAGCGGCCCCAACCAGGGGCGCATGTTCGCACTCGGCGAGGACACCACACTGGGTCGCGAGGAGACCGCGGAGATAGTGCTTGAGGACCCAAGCGGCGAGCTCTCCCGCCGTCACGCCCGCATCGGCCTCCTCGACGGCGTCGCGACCATCGAAGATCTCGGCTCCACCAACGGCACGCTTCTCAACGGCGAGCGGATCAGCGGCCCCCAACCGCTGCGAACCGGCGATGAGATCACAATCGGCAAGTACGTACTGCAGTTCGAGAGCGCCCTCGCCGAGCCGGCGCAGCCGAGCGCCGACCCACAGCGGACGCGTGTGCGAGCGACGCCGCCGAGCACCGACCCACAGCTAACACGCGTGCGAGCGGCGCCGCCGCCGAGCGAGCGCCCACCGACGTTCGCCCCCGCCGGCAGCGAGGGGGAGCTCAGGATCCTCAGCGGCCCGGGAGCCGGCACACGGCCGCGCTGATCGGCAACAGCGCCACGATCGGCCGTGAGCCCGAGTGCGACCTGCAGATACTCGACAGCGAGGTCTCGCGGCTTCACGCGAAGGTGACCGTCCGTGACGGCGTTGCCGCGATCGACGACCTGCACTCCTCCAACGGCACCTATGTGAACGGCGAACGGATCCTCGCTCACACGCCGCTCGCGCCCAGCGACCGCATCCAGATCGGCGAGACCACGATCGAACTGACCTCCCCCGTGTTCGCCGGTGCGGCCGCTCGCACGCTTCCGCCGCAGGTGAGCGGCGTGCGAGATGTCATAAGCCAGTCCTCCAAGCTGCTCACCGCAGAGTCCGGGACACGCAAGTGGTGGACGCTGGCGGTGGTGCTGATCACTGTCTTCATGCTGCTGCTCGACGTCACGATCGTGGCTGTCGCGCTGCCCACGATCTCCGCCGCGCTGCACCCGAGCTTCTCCTCCCTGCAATGGATCGTCGACGGCTACGCGCTGATGCTCACGACCGTGCTACTGACGGCCGGCTCGATGGCCGACATCTTCGGGCGCAAGCGCGTGCTGACCGTCGGGCTGATCGTGTTCACGGTCGCCTCCGTCGCGTGCGCGCAGGCGCCGAACGCGACCGTGCTCGACTTCGCGCGCGGCGTGCAGGGCATCGGCGGGGCGACGATGTTCGCCTGCTCGCTGGCGCTGATCGTGCAGGAGTTCCCAGCCGGCGAACGCGCGATGGCGTTCGGGGTCTACGGCGCCACGAACGGCCTGTCGGTCGCGCTCGGTCCGATCATCGGCGGCGTTCTCGTGCAGAGCATCGGCTGGCAGGCGATCTTCTACGTCAACGTCCCGATCGCGATCTTGGCGTTCGTGATCCTGCAGCGCAAGGTGGTCAACCTCCCCGGCCCGCCCGCGCAGATCGACTGGGGCGGGCTGGCGACGTTCTCCGCGTCGATCTTCCTCGCCATCTTCGCGACCATCCGCGGCAACGAATCCGGCTGGACGAGCGCGCTGATCCTCGGCTGCTACGCGGCGGCGATCGTGCTGTTCGCCGTCTTCCTGGCGATCGAGCTGCGGCGCAAGTTCCCGATGTTCGATCTCGGCCTGTTCCGTAACCCAACCTTCGTCGGCTCCTCGGTGTCCGCGTTCACCGCCTGCTTCTCGGTGCTCGCGCTGATCTTCTTCCTGACCACGTGGCTGCAGTCAGTGCTCGGCTACTCGGCCATCGGGACCGGCCTGCGCATGCTCGTGTTCACGGGCGCGGCCCTGTTCGTCGCGCCGTTCGCGGGTCGCATGACCGGGACCGTGAGCCCGCGGATCGTGCTCACCGCGAGCCTCGCCCTGATCGCGGGCGGCGTGCTGTCAATGACGGCCGTCAGCTCGAGCTCGGACTGGACCGCGTCCTGCCGGGCCTGATCGTCGCGGGAGCCGGGCTCGGCCTGATCAACCCGACGCTCGCCTCGACGGCAGTCTCGGTCGTGCCGCCGTGGCGCGGCGGGATGGCCTCGGGGATGAACAGCACCTGCCGCGAGGCCGGCACCTCCGCCGGGATCGCGGTGCTGGGCACGCTGCTGCAGCATCAGGTGCGAACGCATGTGTACGACACGCTCGCGGGCTCGCCGCTGGCATCGCTGTCGAAGACGGCCGTCAACGCGATCTCGACCGGCGGCACGCGCCAGCTCGTCCACGCCTCTCCCGCGTCGTTCAGGCCTGGACTCCTGTCGGTCGCGCACCTCAGCTACGCCAGCGGCCTCAGGTCGATCTTCGTGCTGGCCGCAATCGTCGCCGCCGTCGGAGGCATCGTCGCGGTCGCGCTGGTGCGCAAGGGCCACATGATCTACGCCGGAGAAGGCGGGCACCGAGATGACCAAGATGATGTGACATCCAGCAAAGACGATGAGTAGTTATAACATAACCATTGCCAAGGGTTAACAGTAACAGTTCGGCCATAGTGTAGACTTATTCCTGGCCTTCAGCTGTAGCGTAGACTAGTTCCTAGCCTTCAGCCGCTGCCAGACAGCTAAAATAAAGATGGGTTTGCTAACAGCTAGCTAAGATAGCTAAAATAAAGATGGTTCGCTAACAGCTAGCTAAGACAGCTAAAATAAAGATGGGTTCGCTAACAGCTAGCTGACAGCTAGCTAACCGAGCTATTTGACATAATTGCAAACCTCTTAAATTTTAGCCACTTTCCAAAATGCTGATGTTCCATTATATACTTTACTTATAGATTAGCAAGTATAGTTAACAATATATCTAGAGGCTTGTTTAGCGACCTAGTCTATGTAAATCGACCCTCTTGCACTATCTTCCCAAAGTTATACTAGATTACACCTCTAGATTGTCTTGTAGGCTTACTAACCACAATATCTCTAAGTTGGATATCATTTTCTTTGCTAGGCACTCCACCTCCAATCCCCACCATTAGTCTAATTCTTATCCCTTTAAAGGTCTAAAGCATTTAATTCACCACCCTTGCTGCTAACAATGTCCTAATCACTCTAGTTGAGAGATAGGTAAGAACAACATTATGCCTTCTAATATGACCTAGTGTGTACGTATTGTGATCGTACAGATTCTGTTGTAGAGGATTATAATGCTCATCCAACATTGCCCTAGCCACTACCATCTCAGTAGGTAAGGCACTATGTAGTCTCTATACAATAATGTAGGGAGGTTGGTCATTGTAGTAGTTTGTAGGGTTTTTGTTGTTCACATGGCCTTAAAATTGCAATAAGAGTTGCAGCTATATGTAGAGGTGAGTAGGGCAAGACATTCTAGAGAGTGGAAAGGCAAAGGCTTAATGGCTATAGTAGGAGAAAGGTGTATTCTAGAGGACTAAAATGAGTCGAATGTGCCTTATCTTAAGCCACAAGCACGTTAGCATGAGAATAGTTATAGGGCTAAGGGTTGGTCTACATCCTTACCTTGGCTGTAAACGCCACAACCAAGCTAAACACTAGAAATAAAATTATCCCTACCTATTAACTATGACTAACAAAAGAAAAATATGATGGAATAATACAATGTATTAACAAAGCTATGCTTAATAGAAAGGTTGCTCATACCACTACAAACTATTAGCTAGAATTAGTGAGGTAGTATAGCATGTAAGAGATTTGAATCTCTACCTAAGGATATGAAGTTAGCCTTGTAGAACATTCTAGCAACCTAGCTCTAATTCTGTTAGCATCCAAAGGTACCACCTATTCTTTCAACGATACCCTAGAATAGCGCTACATTTAGTAGAGTCACAACACATATTGATCAAGGATATAAGCCATAGTAAGCAGTTTAAGGCTAAGGATATAGCTAACGATGCTCACTATAGTATGCATACCATCTATAGAATACAGAAAAACCTTCATTGTTTTGGCTCTATTAAAGCCTCTTCGAATGGTGTTGGTTGGCCCCAAAGCATTACACCTCTAATATTAGACACTCTATGTAAACATTTGCTAGAAAAGCCTTAGCTATATCAAGATGAGATGGTTGACTAGGTGTGGGATCACTTTTAGGTGTATGTAACCATTTACAGCATTAAGAGAGCCCTAGATTCCCACAGATGGACCAAAAAAAAATTGGCTGTATAGCAAAGGCACAGAGTGCTGAACTCTGAGACTTGTACCTACATAACACGTCAGAATTTCGTTCATATCACTATATTTTCGTAGATGAATCTAGCTGTGACAAACAGATTGGATATAGATGGACAGGATGGTCTCCCCTTAGTGTGACTCCAATTCAAATTTCCAGATTCCAGCGTGAAAAGCGATATCAAATATTGCCAGCATATACACAAGATGGCATTATTTTCGCACGCTTCTTCTAAGGATTTATAGACAGCACCGTGTTTGAGGATTATATTGAGCAGCTCCTTCCTTTCTGTGGTAAATGGCTAGCGCCAAAGTCTGTTCTTGTTATGGATAATGCATCCTTCCATCACATACCTAGGATCGAGCAGATGTGTCATGATGCTGGTGTGAAGCTGGTATACCTACCGCCATACTCACCTGATCTTAATCTAATTGAGGAGTTCTTCGCCGAGTTGAAAGCTTTTATTAAACGTAGCTGGCATAATTATGAGGAAAATCCACAGTAAGGCTTTGATACCTTTTTAGAATGGTGCATTGACATAGTTGGTGGAAAGAAGAGCAGTGCTAGAGGGCATTTTAGGCATGCAGGATTGAATGTAAGCTCGGCATACTGTCAAAACTACCACTATTTAAATTTATAAATCTCTCGTCTATGAAAAGGAAAAATTTCATTTCCACATCGTCATCGGCCATTGGATCTATGAATAAAGACATATGATTAGGCATATCCTGCATGAATCTGTTTCCCGTTAACCTAGAATCAGGGCCTGAATCACATTGGGCAAGTGAGTGTGGCATCATGAAGACAAGCATTTCTGATGTGGCGTGAACAACTGACAGTGATGTAAGAAGAGGATTTGACTTTCACTTGGCGGATAGACTACAGGCCGGTGAAGGCAGAAGGGTGAAAAGGAGTTATTTACCACTCTTCAACGTCAACTCAAGTATCCAATACCTTCCACAAGCTAGCTGACCACGATATAGTACAAAGTAGAGTTGTCACTTATTGGACCATACAGGAGCGCGCTGCTGCCTCACTGGGGCAAACTGCAGCTGCTTCATGCTATGCACATCCTGGGGATGAGCACCCATGTGGAAAAGCAAGAGGCACATGTCTCGACTACCGCTCTCAACTGCATGCTATAGAGAATCAGTGAAGAGCCAGCATATCGCAAGCTAAGATGTTACATACCGACAACAGTGAGCGACCATTCTCGTCGCGATCTCCAGCCCATGTCTTGCCTAGTTTTAGGGCCTGCAGAACCCGAGACACGCCACGATCGCCCTCTTTGACTGCATGGATTATTGGATCTGTTAAGGGCAGGACGTTGAATGCGGTAAGGAACGCATGGTGCGTGCCTTGTGTTCTCTCGGATGTCTTCATGAATATTATCGCAACGCCTGGTAGTCCAAGCTTGGTTTTGGGAACAAAGGCCATACTGACGCGGCCCGAGTCCGATTCACCAAATGGCCATTCTTTTGACTGGTGTGTTCCTTCGAAATCGGCGTAGAGCTTGCCTGACATTGTTGATACAGCACCGTGGCATTTCATGCTGGCTTCGTGAATGCCGCTTAGGTCTGTAGCTGTAGCTATAGACCATCGTGTGCTCTGGTAGGCTCTGATGGGATGTTTCTGGAGGTCGATTTGGCGATAGAAACGCCGAGGCATCGGCATCTCTTCGAACCCGAGACCGGACTCTTGCTCCTCAATCAGAAAGCGAACATGAGAACGAGCAGCAGCGCTGTGAACCTCCCCTGTAAGTTCGTAGAATTCAGAGGATAACCAGCATATGGATTCGTTTGAAACATTCCCTTTTTTGTCGTTGTACAGGAACTGAAGCCCTGTGCGAAATGCTGGTGCAAAGAGTTCCAAGGCTGCCAGCAAAGCATCCATGCGAATTGCCGCAATCTCAGTCGGTTTTGCGCGCCACATGGGATCCGAATCCGCGACAAGCTCTTGCCCGGCAGTGGTTTCTTTATCGACAAAGTTGAGTCTTTCGAGCACCTTCTCCAAACGGTCTACTATGAGGTGTGTGTTATCCTGACGTGATGAGAAAGCTGCAAGCTCTTCTGAAACGTTTGGGAGTTGTTCCACCAAATTCGCCACCTGCTCGATCGACCCATGTATGACTGAGTCATTGTGCCTTTTCATGTCAACATTGCAATCTGCCAAAAATTGTAAATTGGTTGTTCTTACATGCTTATACTTGATAATAAGCCATAAAGCAAGTTGATATCGCCCTCCAGCCGAAGCGACAAGCGTCGCAAAGTCCTTTCATCGCAAACATGAATAACTCTTCTTTTTATGCGGAGAATCCTCCAGTCAGTCTGCGAAAGTGGCTTCTGGAGCGTCTCATTTAGGGACTGTAAGTCGATTGAGCACACGGTAAGAGCCTGTCCAAGAAGCTCTAGTGTGTGTTGGTTTTGTGGTTCGACGGCCAACTTTGAGTTCTGATACGAGCATGCGAGCGCACGGGTATTTTCGAACAGTTTTCCTAGGTGGTCGATTCTTCGGTGAAGGATCTCGAGTTCTTTCGAGGCTTCTGCGAGAGCGGCGCAGAAGCTAGCGGTGGTCTTGATAAGGCGTCCAGCAAAGTCAACCAACTGAACCACCGTTGCGGCGGACCCCATGGCAGCAATCATTTCCATTTTGGAATTCGCTCTTTCTGCCTTGTTGGTGATGGTTTAGGGATCGGCGACCAGGCACGTAAAGTAGTGGGTGTCGAGTCATGGTCGACGTCGAGGCCGATAAATCGAGAAGTTTCCAAGTGCGGCTGAGCACTTATCATTGCCTAAGGGTTCCAAAGTCACATGATACATTGCAGTTTTATTTTAGCGTCAAGAGAACAAATAAGGCCTACTCATCCACAAGTTGCACGATCCTTCTCGTGACCATTGCGAACTTACATTCCGTTCCCCAACTTAGCAATACCACTACAAGCACTAGTCCCAGTAGTTTCCACTTCGGATCACTACGAATGTTTATTACAGGATTGAGCCGCATGCTTTAGAATACTATATTTGGTTAGACCGTGCCGGGTACCTGGTGTAGGCGAGATAAAAGTTCCCATCGCTGCACACGAAGGGGAAGCCGGTTTTGCAAGCAACTGTAACAGAATGGCTTTGAAATTGAAAATCCTAATAGAGCAAACTACCGTACTAAGCAATGCACTCCATTTCATTCTAGGTATTCCTCAGTCTCAGCTCGCTTGTACTTCTTGACCCAGTAGTCGATGTCACCTACGACATGCTCGGCAATCCCTTTTTTTACACCTCTCTTGATTAAAAAGTCAGGGTTCGGATCCCAGCGGATCAGTTCCAGGTCCATACCGTCTTCTATTATCACATCGCAAGCTTTTTGATACTCTACCTTGAGCGCTGGCTTCATGACTTGCGATTTCTGCCAAGCACAGTAATCCTCTACTGCTTTATCTCGAGGGCTAGGGATATTGAGACGATCAATTGGAGTAGATTTTGAAGGCATGTCCGGAGCCGGAGTTCCAGCTAGTGAAGACACCAGGTGGGATGTCTGATAATGCGGTGCTGGTAGCACATTTGTGATTGTAATAGGAGGATGACTTGCATTAGACGTTCTAGTCGCCTTTTGATGCCTCTTAAGCGACTGCTGCTCTTCTGCGTACAACTCGTCACGAATTTTCTGAGGCACATCATCGTGTGTCTCTAATGTATGACCGTCTTGCATATGTATAATGAGGCTCTTTAGGTGGTGCGAATTCAGTTTGTAATGCTTTTTACCAACAGGGTCGACCCAGTAGTGAGGTCCCAAATGGCATGGAGAGCCGGGACAATGCATAAGATTATATACGTGCTGCCAAATAGGTGGGTGTCTAGTAGAGGCGTATTCTGCATCCAATTGTGCAGCTCCTTCAGCAAGCATCTGCCGAGTTGTGGATGAGGCGCCTCTTTTATCTACTCTCCCTAATGAGGTAGTCGACGAGTGACTACTGTCTACGTAGTTGAATGAGAGGTTCACTCTGAATTTCTTACCTACGTGGTATAGTTCGCTCCATGCAAGGAGTTGTCTTTCTATAACTGCCCAGTCAATATTGGTCTTATCAAATACTTTTGTAAGATCAAGCTCTTTGCGCTGTGTGACTGAAACCACAACACTTGTAAAGTCGGATTTAAGGGATCTGTTCTGTCTGCGCACAGAACCCTCTAACTTAGGCTGAAGGAAGTGTTGCCAGTAAGCAGCAAGTGCTAAAACAATATTCTGCTTGGTGTGTTTTGGTGTTTTTGCCCTATTATTCACTGTCATCTTCCATTCAATTGTATAAGATATATAACTTTCATTGTATGTTTTCTCGCTATCCCAGTCAGAAAGCTGACAAAACTTGAGCTCGTTCGTCTGTGTTGGTTGCTGACTGAAATCATCGTATGGATCCCATTGGTCGTCATCCTGGTCGAATGCAAATGAATCTTGGGAAGGGTCAGGGCTGCTCATGATTGCCTGTTGGAGAACCGTCCTTCAGGGTCCTTGGTACTCCACTGGGTTGTACGCTAGCACCTGCTGTCCAATCCTGTTATCATAAGCAGGTCGTTAGAATGCCATCTTCACAGATCATGACTTGCCGATAAGGAGGGCTAGTGTTGTGGCCGAAGACCAGCTGTCCAATCCTATGTCATCATAAGTAGGTCATTAGAACGCCATCTTGCAGATCATAACTTGCCGATAGAGCACGATGGTAGTTGTGGCGGAGGACCGACTGTCCAATCCTATGTCATCATAAGTAGGTCGCCAGAAACGTCATCTTCGCAAAACCAATGACTTGCCAATCAAACATATGCCCTGAGTCGATGGTTTTGAGGGTAATAGTAAAAGGAGAGATACAGTAGCTTGCGTCAATAGGATGACACCAATGTTAGGGAGAAGAGAAGCA
This sequence comes from uncultured Solirubrobacterales bacterium, assembly GCA_963718425.1. GTDB lineage: Bacteria > Actinomycetota > Thermoleophilia > Solirubrobacterales > Solirubrobacteraceae > Palsa-744. The sequence goes on along the minus strand of CAVQZJ010000014.1, from coordinate 66,566 downwards.
GTATCTAGGGAAAACAACGCGGGGGAGGATGCAATTCAGAACCAGTTTACTAGAATGTTTCATAAGGCCGACTTAGTTCCTTAGACAGAAATGTTTTCTGTATCACATGACACAATAGACTAATGCCGATTGCGGCACACATTTGAATCCCTTAGGCAGCAATTTAAATGTCACGTGTGAGAATCTGGAGAGTGGGGATAAGCTAGTTATAATCATACTAGTTCGTTGGAATGGTGAGGCCAAACAAAAAATCATTAATATTCGGAACTGACACTGATTTCGCTAATTACTGTACAATCACCACTACAATTCATGTGATTTCATTACAGGATCCATCACAGTACAAGGGGCTATATAGCAGGGCCTCTGCCCACGTAGATAGGAGCCTTGTACTCAACTCAATATAAATTTTCTACTTGACTGATTACTCGTAACGTGCAATACTTCAGTACAGGCTTGGCGAAAATACCTGATAAGCGGTATCGATAAGAATCGATGCCAGAATCGTAAGGTATTGATAGAATCGATTCTAGAATCGATTCTAATATCAATTCTAACGCTAAATGCCCACTGTGCACAAACACTAAAATATTGCGACCGTGTCGCTAAATGCCCTATGCGCAAACACTAAAATATTGCGACCGTGTCACTAAATGCCTTATGCGCGAACACTAAAATATTGCGACCATGCCACTAAATGCCCTATGCACAAATACTAAAATATTGCAACCATATCACTAATAGCTAGCAGCTCTCAAGGAAGGCATTTAGAATCCCGCTCTTTTTCTAGTGCTTAAGACACTCTCTCATCTCAATTGTCCTTATTCCATTTGCCCCTTATCTTAGAGTGAGTTGTAGTAATCATACCTACACACTATTGATTAAGTGCTTAGTATAAGGTGTGGAACTTAGGCTATTCAACAATAGCGTAAGCTAGGTTTCGTATGACGATTAGACTGATTAAAGCTTTAGTGATAACAGCTTTATTAAGGTGATCTTTAAGGATCTAGGCGTCAAGGTTGTCAGTTTCACCAATTGCCTAAGCTTGGTGGTAAAACTGCTTGAGCTATTGTATGATAATTGCTTGCTATACGCTCACTCTCTTCTCAACTACAATTTGGTGTGCTCTTAGGATATGCTTTCCCATATTCGTCGAGTTAGTTGAGCTGTATGGCTCTTTATACCCATCAGCTGTAGAATCGCTTGGGCAATAAGAGCAATAAAGGCGGTCTTGGTGCTCTGAATCAGCTGTCGGACGACGACAATACTGCCAAACTGAAGCCTTCCACTTCCTTTCATGAGTTTGAGAAGTCGTACTTGACTCTGTGGTTGCTGATCGTGTGTACGATGAATCTGGTTCAAGTAAAGAAGACATTTTGAAGATAATTTTTCGTGAAACTGTCGTATGAGAGAGACTATACGAGAGAGCATACAAGAGAGAGAAAGGTGGGGAAATTAGCGGTGAGGAATCGATTCCGGAATTGATAAGAATCGATTCTAGCTATACTTGAATAATACTTACTAGTGGAATCGATACCTGTATCGATGCCTTAGGAATAGTCGCCAAGCCTGCTTCAGTACCTACTTCAAGTCCTTACCTTAGTTAGCTGTTGGAAGCAAGCTTCTACTCCTGTAGCCTTAGGACTACAGGATGTTACAGAAGTAAGAAGTTTAATAATATGGTTTTGCAATAAAAGAGCTATAGTATAAATATACTATTATTTATATATAACTACCTTATCGTAAGGAGGTAGGTACGTGCCTCGCAAGTGTGTACCCTGCTACGGCTCGATTACGAATTGCGCCCGTGACTGCTCACCTAATAAAGCGCTCTAGCAGCAAGTTCCGCTGGCCTACCACCCTTAGTTTGAAAACCTAGCACTTCCGGCCTTCTAGCTCAATGCTCACTAGCGGCCAATGATACTATGAAAGCCTATGCAAACAAAATATATCATTATAGACAGGTATAAATAGCCTGCTCTAACTTGCTGTTCGCACTCCTCAATAACGATAAGGCAGAGGCAGCAGCCACTCTGAGCTGAAGAACGAACCCCGAGGAGATCGTAGTGCACCCGAAACAAGGTTTGTGATTTTTCCAAGTCGTCGAAGATCGCCTGGCATTTGTTGCAAACTTGTGAGAGCATCTTGGCTGGCCAAATCAAGGAAGGCAAGAGACGCGGTCTGGGGATGGAGCTTGTGAGGCTAAGCGTTGCCCAAAAACTCGTATGATCATTAGGCAAAAGTACCTATATCGGCCTAGTCAACTTAATTTATCTATTATTTATTTATTTATTTGGTTGTATACTATAAGTTAAACAAAGAGCCTACATATGACCTTAACGTTGGGATATGGATGTTGTAGGGTATCTTACAGGCCTATGCCACAGCAACCCTGCTTTGGCGTTACTACTTTTGATAACTATGCTACTAAACCAGTAACTATCTATCCGGACGGAGTAGTAGAGATCCGAGATTTTGGTGAAATTATTACTCAATTAGTTTATAAGTAGTAGGCCCTATGCCTAGTTTTCGAAGGTCAATTTATAGTAGCTGGTCAAGAACACATGCTACATTGCAATTATCTACCCAATTCTCTTTATTCTATTCGTACAGTTCCATTATTTGACAGCTATTTTGTTTGGAGCCCTCTTGCCAGTTACGCCTTTCCCTATAGTCTTACTGCCTGCTTCTCAACTACATACCATACACCTGGATTGTACATCCACTCATATCTTCTATACTATCTCATTGCATAGGAATTTTGCATATTCGACCCAGCGGCGTGGTTTAAGCCTATTCGGGTATGATCGACAGCAGTACACGCTGAAAGATTAAGAAACCGATCAGGGAATTCTAGCGATATCTAGTCACTACCAGTATATAGGCATAAATATTGTTAATTGTGACTGGGAGGGACAAGGGGGGTGCAAGGGCTTTTTTATCGCTGTTTTGACCTTCCGATGTGTCTTTTCTTTCTCAATACTCCTACCTAGTATGGCTCCAACTACCCCTAAAAAGCAACACCTTACGCGCGATCAGTGTTGTGATATTCTTGCTTTGAAGTCTTCTGGCATGACTCATAAACAAATTGTTGAATACTTCTTTTTTGTGTGGTGTACAATTATTACAATTCGTCAAGTTTCATACGCGTGTCTTACCGATCATGCAACTCCACAAAAGCGCTCCGGAAAGCCTCCTATACTTTCTTCAGAACAGGTTGCTCAATTAATCGCTTTCGTTACTTCTTCTCGAATCGGCCGGCAAATGATATACATTGCACTTAGTGCATACTTTAGTTGCTGGAATGTTGGCATGTACGCTATACACGGAGCTCTTCGAAGAGCAGGTTATAAACGATATATCGCTCGATCTAAACCTCCACTTTCTGCGAAAAATCGAGCAAATCGGCTAACTTGGGTATATGAACATCGATATTGGACTCTCGAGCAATGGAACCGCGTTTTGTGGACAGATGAAACTTGGGTTACTCCAGGGAGACATCATAAAACATGGATAACATGTCAGAAGGATGAAGAGTTGGATGATACCTGCCTCATTGATAAAGTACGAAAAAAGAAGGGATGGATGTTTTGGGGATGCTTTCATGGAACCACAAAAGGTCTAGGAATTTTCTGGGAGAAGGATTGAGGCTGGATTAGTCAAGAGTCGTATTGTGCACACATTGTCCCCGTCATTGATGGCTGGATGACTATGAATCCTGGTCTTCAATTGATGCAAGATGGAGCTCCTAGACATGCTGCAGGAGACATTCAAGTGGATTTAAAGGAAAGGGGGATAATTCCTATATTCTGGCCTGCTTTCTCTCCTGATCTAAATCCAATCGAGACAGTGTGGAACTGGATGAAGAACTTCATCGAGGATAAGTATCCAGAAGAAGATTGCTCTTATGACCAGCTTAGGGAGGCTGTAAAAGAAGTTTGGGAATCAATTACAGAAGACCAGCTTCATTCATTATTAGCTACTATGAACCAGCGCTGCGAAGATGTAATTGCAGCAGAAGGGGGACATACAAAGTGGTAGAGTGTAGATTTTAAAGCGGCGTGGATACATACCCTTGTCAGACAGGGGGGCAATTAACAATATTTATGCCTGTATACTGGTAGATAACCGAAAGGAAAGTTGTTACAGAATCCGAGTTTTAGCATACCCTTATCAACGGCTATACCCGAATAGGTTTAAATCACGCCACTGGGTCAAATATGCAAAATTCCCGCGTAAAGGGATAAGGCTAGTGCAACAAGCCGCCCTCCCAAGTTTAGCGTCTGTCTGTTCGGGGGAATGCGCGCTGCACGGACCACCAACCCGCTTTCCTCGAGTATAAAGTCCGCGGTCCACCCTTCCGCACCCACCGACATTCTTCGTTCCTTCCCAACACTCTTACACACACGGCGCTCGCTCGCCGTCGCCGTCCTCGACCTTGCACGTACCGCCGCCTTCCCCGGCCACACTCCTAGGCACTCCTCGCAGGCGCCTTCCCCGTTCCCGCCGCTCCCTCCGCTCCTTGAAACCACCATCACCAGCGTGACCAGAGCTCCCCTAGAGCCCGGTCGTCGATCCAGTGCTGCAGCCTCGATGCGCGACCTATGCCACAGGAATCCGTGATGCCGTTGGGGCGATCGCCCTCGAGAGGCTCTACTTGGCTCTGCTAAGGCAGGAATACAAGGACCTCCATGTTGCACAGTACAGTTTCTATGCCTTTACAAATCCAGCTTACAGCAACCACTACACCTAAAACCAGCAACATTGCTATCCGTACGGTGTAGTAGATATCCGGTTTTCGGGCGGAATTATTATCCTGGTTGAATTATTACCCAATTAGTCTGAAAGCAGCAGAGCTTATGCCCAGATTTCGCAGGTAATCTGATGGTTCCCAGTGTAGAGGAGGTGCCATATTGCAACAACATGATGAAAACATGAGGTCACATGATTTAGGTTATATGATTTTGGGGCTCGAATTTGCTACGCTTGGTTTTGACCTTGTTTATGTTTAAATCTAGTATCTCTTTGCCTATATAAGGTATTTGACATAATGCGCTTTACTCCGAACATTAACTTAGGGTATTAAGAAGAAGTGACCCCCACGCCCACTATTATGCCTCCCCCACACATAACCAATTGGCTAACCAATAACCAACTCCCTAGTAACCAAACCACCCAAGCGTCCAACCAAAGCAAGCTATAGTGACCCGAGTAATTCCACATCTTGAGATGATCTAAATTGCCCACATCTGCCGCAGCTATACGACATCAGCTTGCATAAGAGCTTCTAGTTCTCCTCCTGAGACTTTAGCAAAATTAGACGTCCAGCGAGATTTCGATCTTATCGCGTTAGCGTTAGCGGGATGGGCCCCCGGGCCGAACCGTTCCCGCAACCTTAATTTAACCCCCACCTTGCATTCACTAGTACATATTCACTCAGCAAACACAAAATATGGGATTGGAAGAGTTTGTAGAGCTGTGAGTCTATGCTGACGAAGCCTATTCGATCCACGTGGCGACGTCTGTATCCTGCCGCCTCTCAGCTCCAAAAGCCATATCCGAAGAAAGAATCCAACACTTTAAAGCTTGCCATGCCCTTTCCCATGCTACGCATCGAGATCGAGCTCCTGTCCCAACCAGCCCATTCAAACTGTGTGCCTTGAAGTCGGTGTTTCCAGTGAAGAAGGTTGAGGGGTGGAGCATGTGAGCGTTAACTATGTGATATTTGGTCAGCCTTTGCTTCTTCTGTTAAGACTGAGTGACTTACCTTAGGGGCGTGTGAGGAGGTATGTGATGACTGCTGTAGCCACAAGGACAAGAAGTACCATCAAATTATCAGAGAATCTGAAGCCCGAGCCGACAAAGACTCTCGGGTTCTCAATTCTGACTCTGACCCCGACTCCGTAGAGTCCCAATACACGCTGTTCGCTGACATTGTCGACTGCCCGCTGCTCGATCAGAAAGACTCTCGGGTTCTTAATGCTGGCTCCGACTCCACAGAGTCCCAATCTGGGCATTTCATTGACATTGTTGTCTGCCATATGTTGGGAAGCAGTTTCGTGATTGCCTGCCGTGCCTATTTCATGAGTCATCTTGGCTACCATTACGCACACTGTGTACTCTACGCAACACCAGTATTGCCTATTATATGATTAGGGTATATAGAGTGCTCTTCTGGCACCTTTGAAGAATCAAGTCGTCAATCCCACACTTGGGGTTTCGACACCATATTGATCGTATTGGCACTATATTGGGGTAGCGGTAGTGTGGAATCAGGCGATGTTTGGCTTGGGACTTCCCCTTTTTCTTGAGGATTTTCATTTATGTGTGAAGTGTGGCGACCACCCTTTAGCGGACTACTAGAAACGTCCAGCGACGACATCGTGGCGAGGAACTGTGCTGATAGACTCTTTTGTTCGAGACTGTGAAATGTGTTTTCGGTGATGGTTATGGTATGCATTTCTCATTGCAAATGCCACAGCGGGGAAGGTATTTATAGCGTAGAATCTCGAAGAGAATATAGAAGCTACGAGTGCTAGACCCGGGTTGTTCTGAAGGAGTATATGCAATTACTGGTGTTTGCTATGTTACTTGAGGGCCTTCTGCAGCTACAGATTGTGTAGCCTTGTTGATGATCACATCCCAAAACACACACCCAACTTCGGCAAGAGGACTAGACTCGCTTACATATAAGCCAGCAGAGAAGGCTATCAATTCTGTCTTACAAATGCTTCTAAGAGGTTTAGAGGCTTTAGATAAAGCATATGGAGAAGCAAAAATGAGGATGGACAGCCAACTGCAAGAGCTTTGTGAATTTGCAAAATGTGTCTTGTCTTAGAACACATATGCTCAAAGGCTACTTGTTATAAGAGAGCTCCAACATGCTCTAGCTGTCGAAAGAGGCGACTAGGAACTAGATGAGACAAACATTCTAGTTGTTAATGAGATAGTCTTAGTTTGCGCAGGCTTAGTTGCAATTGATCTAGAAAGCAAATATTATCCAGCTGGTTCACTATACCACTCAAGAGTACTTTGAGCGCATCCTAACAACTTGGATCCCTAAAGCTCTAACGAATATTGCAATAACATGTCTCACTTACCTATCATTCAAGGCTTTCGCAAGCGGTTGTTCTCCTAATGATGAAGAATTTGAGGATAGATTAGCACAGAACGTGTTTTTAAGCTACGCCGCTAGTCATTGGGCAAATCACGCTCGGCAAGTCCAAGTGGATGTAAAAGAGGTAGCTTTTCAGTTCCTCAGAACAAGTCCCTTGGCTTCTGCTTCCAATCAAGCGATGTCAGTCCAAACATATCTATTTCCTAGATACAGCCAAGGAATGTAGGAAATAGAGTTGTTGGAATAACAGCTGTAGTGGCCAGTCCATCCATTCGGTGTGCTATTCGGCGTGCTACTCGGTCTCCCTACTTAGACAATCTACTCGGCGGACTTACTCGGCGAGGCTACTCAATAATGAGGCTCTTGGGAGACTGGTATTGGAAATTGCTGAACGGTGAGCCTCGTTTGGTCCTGGAGACCCAATGTTAGGCAACAGCATTCCCTACGGGGATCCCGATTCAGCTCTGGAAACCACGTTCAGCTCCTGGAGAGCCCGAATGGAGACTCTGAATAAGGGGTTGAGTCCCTACTTTCTTTTTGGGTATATATACTGGTAGTTTAGCACTCTCGTAACAATGAATCAATTCACATTCTTTCTACATGACGTTTCTGAGAGCCTCCTTCGTTCAACAGGAATACAGATATATATTGCGGCGGGGTTCAGTGGCACCCCCTGAACTATCACCTGACTCGGGGCTGTAATTGTTCCAGTCTGGAGACTCGGTATAGCTCTAGAGCTACAGGCGGGGTATCGTCATGAGGATCACCAGAAAAAGAGACGACGACTAGCTAGCACGACAGAGAGAGAGATAGCGACAAAGAGATGACTTTTCATTGAGTTCTATGACTATACTACGTTCGTTGCAGTGCTGGCCGCTCCTACAGAGCGCTACGCTCATTGATTTTGTGTGTTTTGTCCTCGAGCCCTGAGCAGTACGCCGACCTACCCTATTGTCTTGACGATCGTGCACTGCGACGGCACATCCATTCTATCCCTCCACAATATATGGGACTTACGTCCCACTAAGTTGATTATCATCAAGTCAATGCAATCAATTCCACTGCGCATACATATTTTCTTCAATAATAAGTCACCAAACGACGACCAAAGTTACGCCAAGGAAAGACTGCACCAACGTTGCGTAGCCGAGAGCCTCCCCAAATACGACAATTGGGGTGATTCATTCAATGCCGCAGTTGGATCGAGGAAGCGTTCGTATCAAGGCTTGGCTTGGCCTGTCCCGTGAGTAGCTGGGAAAATTTATGCAAAGCATAGCAAAAGCAGGATCATGTCGGCGGGCAAATCGCCAGTGATACCGTTGCCCGTTTTGAGTTCTGATATCCGATGTCTAAGCCAGTCACGAGATTGATGTTACCGTCTGATCTAAGGATATAATCCTCTGCCATATCTCGTAAGTCCTTTCTTCTGTGTGAAAGACACTTCGATTATTACTCCTGGCATCGTGTACTTTTGTGCTTGAACACTGCATCGCGCCCATGTCTATCGTACGTCCAAGTCGGAGTTGAGTTCATCCTTGCCTCTGCAATCTTCCGTTCCCCTTGTTTGCGTATTCAGTCGGAAACTTCATTGTCAGCGAGCCCAAGTATTTGATATGCTTTGCGAACTCCGCCACAGCGCTAGTCCCGATCTCGATCCCGATCTTCTCTAACTGAAGTATGATGTCACAAACGACCTGGCACATAAATGCTTCATAGATAGACGTCGGCATTCTGAGGACAAAGCAAATGAGCAATGTCCGAAACATATGAGCTACTACATACCGAACCTTTTCCTCGAAGAAGCCCCAAAGCGACTCGTTGGCCTTCAGAGCTGAAAGCAGCTGCTCAAACTCACCACCTACGAGCTTGAAGACCGCCCACGGCTGGCGATCTATCAGGCCTGCCTTGCGAAGGCGGATGTGTTCAATGATGCCGGCGGCCGTTCGCTGGTTGGTGCGCTGAAGTTGTTGAAAAGTTTCGCGTCGAGGCACCGAAATCTGCTTTGATGGACGACATTTTGAGCGAAGCCTTAGGATAACGCGCCTAAGCTTATTGTGCGATTGTCATGCGAATGTTTTGTGCCTAACAGCAGGATCTCTTGAAGTTATTCGACGAAGAAACAACCTGATATGTCCTGAGGATTATTTATTTATATATGTTAAAAAATATCGCGGCATCGTAGCGAGTCATGCTGCCTGGGCGTGTTAACTTGCCCACTAACTGTATGGGAAGAATAAGTGGGAAGGTCGAGGCAGGCTGTGTGATGGGAAGTACTGTAGGATGAAATGCAAGGGAGAGCATGCCACGCCAGGCCCATCGCGGGGGGTCCGTGTGGGGTGAGAGTGGGATGGGCCGAGAGTGGGGACGGGATGGGGGTCGGGAGGGCGTGATGGTGGGGACGGGTGAGGGTGGGACGGGATGGGGTAGGCATGGGAGGGATTGTTGAATCGTGGGGTACCTTAGTTCAAGGTTGATGTGCATTAGTAGGGTACCCTACTGCAGGGGATGATGCTGCACGTCGCATGCATGCAGCTGCAAGATGATGTGCATCACGCCACATTTCTGCACGCATGCAGCTGCAGTATCACTCCCCATTTCTGCACGAGGCACGCATGCAGCTGCAGGGTGATTATCACGCCGTAGCGGGCGCTAATTGGGGACGCTAAGATTCGATTATTTCGCTTCGCCGCTTTTGCTTAGGCGCTAATTACCCTCGACTCAGGCGGCTCAGCCGCTAATCATCCTGGCTCATACACTTCTGGAGCAAGCCTGAGCACTTAGGGCTCCTATTGGCTTTATCCAAGCCAGTAGGAGCGGGTAGCCAAACCAAGCCACTAGCCAATTGGATAACCGCCGACTGTAGGTCACGACAAGAAGCGCATCACATGGCTCGGGTCACGTGTTCTCAATGCGCAAGTCTGCTATATTTACTATTTGCCTTATTTAGGTTTATATTTATATTTACCTCCTTGCTAACACATAACGTTTTTAACTCATTAGACTTGATTCTGAGTATTAATCAAATGTTTCGACGAAATGTGACCCCTACGGGCACTTTTATCCTTGCCCCACACAAGCCAATTGGATAACCAAATAGCCACCGACCCAGTAGCCAAACCACCGAAGTGTCTAGCCAGACCAAACCAAATACAAATAGCCACATAGCTGATCGGAGCCTTACTCTCTACCTTCTTGTTCCCCGCCTTCATCCACAGCCGCACAAAACATCAAAGGCTTTCCACCTCATCTTGGCTATTTGAAAATCTCATTCCACCACGTTCTAGGGTCTGTGGAGTGAGCAGATCACCTTCTGGCAGCAGTGGCACAGAGTTCGACTCCACAAAAACATACAGCGTCGCCCCCAGCTTGCCTCGACTTGCTCTCGCTCTGGAAACCTTCTACAATATCAAAGCCGCACACACCCCTGGCCTGCTTGCCCTTGAGACCACGAGAGCGCGCACCCGCTTTAGAAATTTCTGAAGAGCTTGAGTCCGTATATGCGGCAGCAGCTATGCAAGGCGACTCTACAGTGCCAGCAAATGCCAAAGACGAGGTTGATTTCCACATCGTCTGCTTCGTTCAAATCGAATAAGAATTCTCGTGTATATGATCTGGATGGCGACCGGAACGGCCTAATAGACAAGGGAGTCCTGCTGGGACCTGATGATGATATATTAGCTGATGGCGGCCTGGCATTGTGGGAACGTTTATCCAGCGGGAGAGAGGCGAAAGCTCTGATTTCAGCCTCATGGCACTGGTACCCACGTCAGGCTGGCTCCGGATACTCACTTTTGACAGTCATTTCTGACTGTCCTGTAAAACCGACTGTCTTTGGTGGCGCTTTCTAACATATGGATATTGTATGTAGTCCCTTTCATTGTACTCTGGTTTATAGTACAACATTCTGTGACATAGCGGCGGGCGGCTATTTATCATCCATTAGCTAACCCAAACCCCAAGCAGAACCTACGAGAATACTCCTCCACAGTCTCCCGCGACTATTCAGCTGAGTACCCACAGTAGACTCCTTAAGCTCAATTGTTTTCATTGCAACCTCCGACCGTATTATGATCTACCAGACCTCTTCACCTTGCGAACTTTGTAAGATGCCTTCTTCCCGCTTGTCTTGGCAGCTTGCACTTTGGCGTATGCATCCCTGAAGCGGTGATTCTCGGCTTCAACAGCCAAGACTTCATCGGCAAGAGTCTTCTTGCGTTGCTTCTTAGGCAACCTTGCACTATAGTACTCCGCCGGAGATTCAACAATCGTTCCAACTTGTGAGAAAGCTGGTGGCCCCGCTTTGCTATTCTGCTTCTTATAATGGCGTTTTGGATCTAAAAAAGACCTTAAATTTAGAAGCTGGAGGTCCCGTTTTAATTCAGGTGTGAGATTTGTTCGGGGGAGATGGAACCATCTTGGACCGGCTGTGGCTTCCTTTTCCTACATCTAATTGTCAGCTCCCCAGGCAGAGCTGAAAAAGACAATATAGAAAGAGATAAATGACAGTAACTTACTTGCTTCAGCCGCTGCTTCCTGTCGCTCTGGGTTTCGACCGTCCTGATTCGTTCAGCGAGGTCCTGATCTTGTTGCTTACGCAGGTATAGCGGATCGACTCTGACAGCGCCTTTAGTGAAACTTATGCATGGTTGTATGATAGTATCGACATTGAACGTCGGCAAGGCAGTCGATTCCTGAGTAACAGGTTTTGGTTGGAGAGACGAATTTTGGCGCAATCGACCTTCTGCTCCCCGGAGGAGTGCCTGAATCTGTTCATCACAGAGGCTTTCGTCATCCGATAGTGGAACACCTAAAGAAACAGGATCTCCAGCTGCATGCGCTGCCATTCTTATGTGTGAGATTTGGACAGGAAATTGGTTGATGAGTAATTAGAATTTTTATCTGCGGGAACTCGCTTAGCTGCCTAGTAATATTACGTCATTACTACATGACCGGTCACGTGCGCTTTTTGACCAAAGCGACTGTTAGTAAGCAGGCACCTTGAGCCTAATTGGCTAGGAACGCTGCCCAGAATGTAGCCTGGAGCGTTAGCGCGGAGCGCGACTCGGTGAGAATCTCGGAACCCTTCGGAGCATGGCTCGGAAGAATGCTTGGAAACCCATAGCCTGGAAAGTCATCATTTTGGTGTATTTAGTCCTCTAAGCTTGTAGTATATATAGCCTTGGCCACAGGGCACTCAACTGCATACTGTAAGGAATTCAAGAATAGTGGTCGACTCTGCTGCCCAAATCGCACTACTGCCTGTCACGAGAAAACATAAAGGATGCCACGTGCCTACTCGATAGGCAGTTCGATAGGCAGTTAGGGGAACACCTATTCCGACACAGTGTTTTGCTTTGCAGACACAGTGGTTTTGCTATGGAAACACAGTGATTTTGCTACGAAAACACACCACTTTCCCCCCCTTAGTATTGTCAGCACTACCAATGCATATACAGGCTTATCACGACCCTATTAACGACCCCCACTACCAACCATCTCCACGCCCTCAACCACGTCGCTGTTGCCTCTGCTGTCGCCTCTATTATCAGGTGCTACTACAGTGTCGCTCGTTTAGCTTGCGACACCTAGTTGTCACCCTCAATGCACTTAACTTATTTTAAGTACAGTACACCGCCTTCACTTACTAAATTTCTACTTCACCCGATAAGTCTTTGCACTTGACTTTAGCACTTGCAACCCTACCTGCATCAATTGAAGCTATTCGCAGCCACTATATCGCCCAACTTAGAAAAGATGACTAGGCGATTGTTCAGGCTGGGTAATTGTTCGGCATCACTAATTTTAGCGATTGATGTCTAAATCCTAGTGCCATGGCCCTAGAATTTAGGGACCGATCGCTAAATTTACTGATTATAGTCGCTGAATTTTAGGCTATCATGGCTAAGATTTGGACATTAATCGCTAAAATAGCGAAGAGCAGTTAGTGCCAGCAACATTGTTAGTAACTATACGGCAAGAATAGTGCTGTGTCTCTCCAAAGCAAAACAACTGTGTTTATAAAGCAAAATCACTGTGTCTATCAAGTAAAAAGGTGTGTCAATTCTAAGCAAAACTACTGTGTCTATACTAAGCAAAACACTGTGTCGGAATAGGTGTTCCTAAGCAAAACTACTGTGTCTACAAAGTAAAATCACTGTGTCTATCAAGTAAAAAAGGTGTGTCGATTCTAAGCAAAACCACTGTGTCTGCAAAGCAAAACACTGTGTCGGAATAGGTGTTCCCGCAGTTAGCATGGGCACTTAGGACCGACATTACGTTAGCCCGGTGGTTAGCTAACCTAATTCACTTGTGTTACGCGAACTTAGGCTACGCGCTACTGTACATAAATATCTGGCAGGGAGCACTCTTGCTTCCTTCTTCTTTTCTCCTCAGTCTTAGATTCTAGTCAATACAATAGAATCGAGACGACTCTTGGTTGTTTCTTCTTTGTCTCCGTGACACTGCCAACAGTGACAAAGGTCGTTGTCATTTCCGGATTTGCCCTTTACTAACAAAGTATAGACTGTTTTGTGTACAGACGGAGATCTATCTCGTTTCAATTTGCTCTTGTAGTAATTACAATAACTATACATTCAGACTTTGTTAATTTAATAGCTCAATCGCTCTACAATTGCATCGGCCTCAGACACCCCCGGAACTCTTCCACCTTCTACATCACCTCTACCCCCGACAGTTGAAACCGACAGTTCATGGACTACATTGAGCTCCAGCATCATAGATCTAATCGATCTCGACCTAAAGAAACGCTATCTGCTGCCGACGCTCCCCCCTCACCGTCAAAAAAAGCTCGAACGAAGACTTACTCTAAGTCAACCACAAAAAAGCCCAAGCCCAAGCCTGGCTCTGATATCAATCTAATAGATGTTGGTACGAATGTTGGACTTGTCACTAATATTATGTTATTCGCCAATTGGTTGCGGATCCTGTATTCCTGAGAGCCAAGGTGTTGAGCAGTTAGATGGGAGGTTGCCAGGAGATTGACAGACCACTTTCACCGTGGCTACTTTGAGACACAGCACCTCCGCCTGGTTGGACCCAAATTCTACCTGGCCACCCAAAGTGCTATCGCCAGTAAGACCCAAACTCCACATGTCACTGCATTCTGGTTCGCAATTGACCTTGAAGGGCTTGTTGATCCACTGCTCGAACTCGTACTGCCATTGGAGGGCGAAACGTATAGACAGCCACTGCTATTTGCTGTGATAGAAAACGAACTCTCAGCGCTGCGACTTCCCGGATCCGAGTCCGCAGGCATTCCACCATTTGCAATCGTGAAGTTGAAACTACCAGAGGCAACGGGCCCAGTGTTTATGAGAGTCTCCAAAGAAGTGCCCCCAGAACAAGTTGTCATTGTGAATGTGTATGCTAGGGCCCAGTTGCCGATCGAAATATTTGAGATGCTGGAATTCCAGGTGTAGTCATACGTATCCACAGTCGTAACATTGTGTGGTTCTAGAAAACTAGAATATAGTGTGTAATTCAATATACCACTGTAGTTCTCGTATTTGATAAGGTCATACTCGAAGATAAAGTTGAACGCAAACGCAGCATACGTATTTTCGACGACGATGGAGATCGGGAACGCAGCAGTCGGGGCATACGTGTGGTTCGCAACAGGTAAAACGGAGTAGATATCGACATTGGCAGGGAAGGCGACCGAAGTGTTCGCCGAACTCCAGTGGATGCCGACGAGAATGAGGGATAGTGTAAGCCAGAACATGTCCTTAAAAGATAACCCTTCTCAAAAGATGATTGTTCAGCATATGCTATAGTGCGTAGAGAGTCTGTTGTTGACTGCTCAGCGACTTTCCGTTGGATAGTGAGGTTTTAATTAGCACCTGCTGTTTTTGCAAGTTTTGACGCCGCATTTAATCTCGGTCGAATAATTTGCCGTTGCTTACTGCTTACTGCTTTTTGTAAATGTGTCTAAATAGTCGGAAATTACTGGTATTTTTCCGATATGAACCATTTTGTCGATACTATATGTGACACTACCTCCCTCTTATGAAAAGAGACGTGTATAGGCTTAAATTGTAGGAAAGAATTGGTTCTACTGTTTATCCTATAGTACAGGAGTAATAATACTAATTGTTTGAGAAGTTACAATTGTGGCGTTTGGAAAGCGTGTTTTGTCTTAGGTAGAAACCGAGTTGACCAAGGTCCAAATATTCTCGGAGAATGTTGACTTTTTGAACTTTTGATCAACCCCAGAACTCCTTAAAACATTAGAATTAGTCTTCTCTTAACCGAAGGTAAATTGTAGAGACAGATATTTCCTACATTTTCAGCTCCTATGCATGCTTTTTCATAAAAGGAAGGTAAAGTTACAGGTCGACGCAAAATTTTGATTTCGGAAAAGAACTGGTGTTTTCCGACTATTTGGACAAGATTTGCAAAAGGAAGTACCGCTGCCCACCATTGTGTGATGTTAGCTTTTGTTGGAATACAGCTGTCGTGGCCACACTACGAAGCTCTTCCTTGGACAACCGGACATGTCTGTTCTTCTCTACAGATCTCCGGAGTCCACGAAATTGCTGTAATCATCAATTTGTGTATTATATGTGTTCAGTATCCCGTCACGTTGAACATCTTCAAGCAAAACTACAATTCATTTCTATGCTGCGCAACAATCACTATTACTATTCTTTATGTGATTTCAACAGTTAGCAACGGGAAGACAAGGGACGGCAGACTTTGCTTGATTTTATCTTGAGCGTAGGCGTATAGGCTCGGACGATGTGTTTTTAGTTGTAGTCCAAAGAGGCCGTACTGATCCTTGGTTATCCTTACTACTTAGGCCGAACGTAGAAGATCTGGATGAAGCTTGAATTGTCGAATCGCCAGATCAGTTGCGCGTTGGTCTGCATCAGCAAGTAGCTGCCGCTCATCGGTTGCTGGAAGCTAAAGAGTGCAAGAGCTGGCCCTTGGCCGCCCGGCTTCATCACCTTTGAAGCTCATGTCTATCTTGGATTTCTGTTGTGCTGTGCAGAACATAGCGTCTCTTAAAGTACCATTGCGTTATACGTGGACCTAAATATTTGTTGTCAGAGCATCTGTTCCACTCCACTCGCCAATGGCGTTGTCATTGCTTAAATGACATGCTCCTCGTCAGATGAGAGGCTTCAGGCAGAGGAACAGAATAATTATATTGTGTTCTATCTGAGCGAACTGAAGATAATCTGAAGGATCTGTAGAATACACTCATAGGAATGGAGAGTATATATGGGAAATTAAGGGGTATGCACCCTAGTATATATCAGGAAAGCATTGCCGACACGGCTCACGATACCACCATCTGACACTCCTTCATCTATCGTCAACTGCCTGGATTTCCACCCAGCAATAGCGTTAATTCACCAAAGTCATCGCAAATTGAAGCTGCTAAATAGTAATGAATTGTATATAAATATATGTGATTTCGTAACTAATTTCGCAAAAATCAATCGTTGCTGTAATTACGATACGAAATGCTTCGCTTTGATCGTTTAAATGTCTAGTGATGCAATAAAAGTCACAGCGTTTCGGCTCCGTGTACCCCGCTTTTGGCCTTATTTCCCACTTCTTTCCTACTTGGGGAAGCCTTTTAAGAAGCGCACTTTGTAAAGTGTTGCAATGTAACGTGATCTGGACCAACTACCATTGGATTGACCTACTGGGCATAAGGCCACTATTTAAGCACTAACTAAGTAATAATTCCATCCCGAAAGTCAGGGTCCTATTGCTCTTGCTCGGTTGCAACCTTTTTCAACCACAGAGCGGGGTCCTGGTACTTCCTGATAATTAAGGCGATTAGAGCTGTACCCCAACTTTATCGCAAAATGGGGAGACAGTCGCGTTCGATTATGATTTTACTTGGCGTTAGTAAGCCTCAAATCAATCCTGCGATTGGTATACGCGTAACATATGTGGAAAATCGCCGACCAAGATCTACCAGTGGGCTTCTGTTTAATTGAAACGATTGCCGTTTTGCTACTTCAGCTTCACAATCCTGTTAAGAGACAACATACCGATGCCTCCTGACTCGGCCTCTAGGCTCCTTCTCAGGACCACTAGCCTTCCCAAATCAACTCCAGACAGCCCTTTCACACCCTATTCAACTATGGATGCTCCTCATATTCCGTATTCGAACGAGAACACGCGCTTCGAAGTACCAGAGACCAGTGGTATCAGAAGGCTCTGGCCAAAGATCCAAAGCGCGTCGCGAAAAGTGCTACAGAGACATGTGAACTGGGAGGTAGAGGGCCGAGAACCCTATCATGAGTATATTCATCAGCTCGTTGATGCTGGTTGGGATAACTTGAAGGGTCTAGATGATTATATGACTGAAGATTGGCAAGATCGAAATCTGGTTGTTTCTGTCGTTGACATCACGAACGAGTTCGAGAAAAGGCGATTTGCAGACATTCACGACGAAGTTGCGTTGAGAGCGTTCCTGTCTGAAGAAAGTCGCGATGGTGTGAAAGTTAGGCTCTATATGGCTGAGCAGAGCGGACAGCTTGGGAGCGGGGTTATTGAGACTTTTGGAAGTGTCTTAGGACTTGATCCGAGATTCTTTCAGTGGAATCTCTTCGGCCACCAGCGTATTCTTTCTCCAGCAGAGCGCCACCGTGCGCCATATAGTAGTATTGGATTTACTATCCCGAAAGCCTCCACTCCAGAAAAGGGTGATGTGGAATACTTCAGAGTTTCAATCTATATCCAGCCAGACGAGGTGGGGGATGGCTGGACAGGTCGGTCTTCGACCCGTGTATAACTTAAAGGAAGCTAACGGTTCGCACCGATATCTATAGGGATACTTCTTTTCAACTCTCATGCAAAGACTACCTTGTCTGCGAGAGCTTTTGTGAAACCTCCAGCCTATAAGTCACAACTTCCCCCTAGAGCCTTACGAGAACCCAAATCTCTCCGGGAATTGTATCTTGAAACCTTCGAATATCTGGACCTTGAACAAGCAATCCTTTCACCTTTCTATACTATCCACTACATTATTCGTTTTAACAGTTATTGCTGGAGCCAAGTAATCTCCGAGATCCGTGAGGAGGACGAGCGGCTAAAGGATATATCTAATTCATCTGTCGGCCACATGGAGGAGATCAGGAAGGCTTTCTCGGTAGTGCAAAGAGGCGGGAGTCTAGGCTGGAGAGGCATAGATACACCAATCGCAGCAGAGACTAAAACACATCTAGAAGAGGATTTCAAGCATTTGCTTGACCAGTCTAACCTTCTATGGGAGACTCGCCATAAGAGGGCTGCAATCCGCCAACAGGAAGCACGTGCAAGAGAAAAGGCTCTGACAAACTCCTTTACATACCTGTACTATCCCCCTCCTGTCCCGAGTTGTTCTCATACTAATACCCCTTTAGTTTTGTGCCCATCTCGCTCGTTAGTTCTGTTTTTGGAATGAACGTCGCGCAAATCACCGCGGATAACTCTAATCCGAGCATATGGCTGTTCTTTGTTGGAACAGTCGGGCTCAACCTTTTAATCACCTTCACCTTAGCTCTCGCGAATTGGATTCATATTAAGAGGACTCACAACAGGACGCCTGGAATATTAGAGTTTTTGGGATTCGCAGTAGGGCTGTGATTGGGTATGGTTCGTTTAATACTTTGTTCTATGCCACCTGCCTATATTGTAATTATACCAACCAAACCTTTTTCATTATCATGCAGACGATCTTCAGCTACGGCCAGGCAACGACATGTCCCTCTACTCCGATCTATATTGATTATGCGTCCATATACCCCCTGTTACGGCTAGTTCACCTTGTTTCCTATCATGACAAGCATATCGATATTGAGTGCCGACCATCTTCTAGTAGCTAGTAGCGCACTCTATCTGGTCCCGTCTTCGCTAACGTAGTGGGTCGATCCCTGAACTTTGCAAAATAATGCACTTGCAGCGACTCGATGTTCCACCATCGGGAGGCACTATGAATTTCCTCTCACGAGCAGCCTTTCTCCTTCACATCAGTGAGCCTGGTATCTTCCTCCAGCGTGAATCGAGCACGCTCACCCTGAGATGGCGGACCCGATCTAGTCTCCTTGGCCCAAGTGGAACTGAACTGGTCGAGCTCGTATACGTTATTGAGAAGCGTCTTTTAGAGCCTGCCTATAACGGATATAGAGGGCATGCTAAAGCGTGAAAACAGCGAGGACAGGGCGCACGGGCCTTTTCCGATCGGGGGACCGCTAAATCTAGGGGGTTCGACATCACAATTGCCAGGCGTCAGAGTGTACGGTGAATGATGGAGACCACTATAACAATCCAGAGGATGGCTGGACATAGCAGGCACATCCTTAATAACTAGGCTGAATGTCGCAACATAAGCAGAGTAGAATTTTCTGTCAGTGCAGAGCTGTTGGGAATGGATTCTTTGACTGAAAGTGACGCAAGCCGGGAATTATACATCGGGCTTGGACCACATTTCCGACTGAAATTTAGGGCTCGCCACGATAACTAAGAAAGTTATATAGAAGATGGTTTGTGCAAGACGTCAGGATCATGTAAGAGAGTCTGGATTCTTCGTACAGAGAAGTGCGGTACAGCTGAAAACTCTAGATGATCCAGACCATGGATCGTGTATTTTGTTAGAGCTTCTCCTATACGAAACAATGTGTTAGGTCGCACGTTCAGGCGTCTTGTGTCTTTCGGTCTGCTTTTCGGGATGCTGAACATTTTGACTACACTAATTGATTACGCAGCTTGCTCCCTCAGCTTTATCAAGAAATATATAGTCTTCCTGTCCTGTTCCCTTCGATAATGCCTATTATGGCCCGAGACTTGAGCAAACCAATCAAGGAGGTTGGATGCGTTGCGGTCACTTCCGAATAAAAATACTACCATCGTAGGGATGGTTTTATATAGAGAACCCTCCAGCCGAGAGAATTCAGGACCGGGTATCATGGACTCCATATTTCACGCGTAAGCAAGGAAAGGCTTTTGAACGAAGCTGCGTCGTTACGATATATTCCAGTCCCAACTGTGTATTATGACTTCGAGGACGGCAAGGCTTACTATGCTATTACGGAATAAATCTAGGACGGGAGCATGGTAGAACTCCAGGAAGAGCAGTCAAACAAGACTATGCAAACCCTACGAAACGTGAAATCCAGAAATGTCGGCGGACCCTCTGGGATCGTAAATCTCCCATACCGAGTGACCTTACGGCCGGAGAACGACAATTGGGCATTGCAACCGTCAGAAATCGGTGAATGCGTCTTCTGCCACAACGATCTTTCCCAGCAGAACATCATCGTTGACCCAGACACGCTGAAGATCAACGCAATCATAGGCCGGGAGTACTGTCTTCTACTCCGACTTCTTTGAGGCACCATTTTACAAGGCTTGGTCTTTCAGCTGTTATAGAAAAGGAGGTTGACGACACGGACCTCATTACAGATGTCCCAGAGCGCATGAAAGATCGCGACTCGCAATCATAAGAGCATGTATAGTCCGCTGCGACGATCGTGCGACCGATATTATCACGTCAAATGCCAATATTGGTGTCATTATTGAAGCTTTCAGGGACAGACTCGAGGCCACGCACCGAAGTAGACACATCGACCATGGTTTCGAGGTTGCGCAAGCCATCACTTATACCCTCTCTCTAGAGCGAGATTGGGAGGGCGGTCCAGATAGGAAGGAGACTTCTGAGAAGCAGTGGCATTCTCCATGGCTGATATAATGGCATTTATTGAACTATGTGGGCCGTGTGGGCCTCATGTTCTCGGTGTGGGTCCTTTTCTCTTGCCGCTTGACTTAGTGTATTTGGAAGAAGTCTCTGCTAAAGGATCCCCTAGGTGGACCTATAAAGCATCAAGACACACATTACAATCCAAAACCCCCGAAGCTTGACTACCCCCACAGTTCAACAGCTTTGCTTCGTGCTGTATTGCTTGGTGTTGAAGGGCTTGAAGATCAGACGGAACCTACATATACATCTTGTGATGTCTTCTATGCAATTATTGTTCGCACTCTGCCATTCGACATCATATCCCTTTAGTCGCCTGTTCGCTTCCCTCAATTAGTGCCGCCAATCGCAGTTTTCGGTTCCAGAGCGCGATGCTACGCGAGGCTACGCGAGGCCCTATTTGAGCACATAAGATTCGGATTTATTAGATAAGATAAGTAAAAATTTCAGAACTAAGGCATGATGGCCGAGTGGTCTAAGGCGGTGAGTACTGCTAGCCTAAAGTTATTACGACCGTAGCTAATTAGGTTCCCAGGCGGTTTTAAGTCATTTTCTAAATGAAATACACCGCTCTCGCAAGAGGCGTGAGTTCAAACCTCACTCATGTCAATACTTTTTTACTTCTTTTTTTTTCGGTTCGCAATTCTTTTGTGAATGAGCGTAGTTTTTTGTGGCAATTTTTTGGGGGAGGTTCTAAGCTTTTTTTTTTGGTAAGTGGCTCGCAATAAATGCATATTACGGGTATGATCTGGGTTTTGCTCGCCTTACATTAATAATCGGTAAACGTTAAATAAACGCAAAAGTCTTTAGAGTTAGCTAAAAAGATAAAGCATATTATTATTCTTCCCACTAATTAGCTAGCTAGCTATGTAGTACTTCTGTAAGATTACAATCAAGGAAACCCTACTTAAGAGCGGGATGAAGACCATGTCTTTTGTTTGTTTCAGGCCCAGCGTTCGCTCGCAGCCTATAATAACAAGAATAGTAGCCCCACCGCTACCCAGCAGAAGGATAGCCAATCGAAGTGGGAGAAAGTGTCTCAATTGTGACTTGAAACCTGCTGTGCTTGAATCTCGCAAGAGAGTTCTGATACTTATAAAAGATGTTAGTGTGCTTACGCAGCTGCAGGTAAGACAACAGCTAATCGATGAATTCGGCTTGAGAACCGAACTAAAAGAAAAGCCGACCATGAGGCAGAGGGTAAATTTGAGAACCTCAAGACATTGTGGGTGTCGCCTGAATGATGTTTGGCATGGAGGCGCACCGGCTGGGGTTGGCGTTGATCATGCAGCTCGCTGGGATCACAAGGAATCGGCCGAAAGCTCTGCCTAAACTTCGGTTTAAACATGTGGCAGTCACCTCGCTTCCTAGCCCGGAAGGGGGGAGAAGTAGCCGCGCGTTATGATAGAGTGGAAGTTCCAAGAGACGAAAGGGTACCTGATAGCATCTTTTGGTCCAGATTTTGGATCAAATCACTTTCAGATTATATATCAGTATCTAACCCGTGCTCGTTAGTGGCTGAGGACAGGCTTTGAGATTTTGGATCTGCATCTTCTCTCTTCAAGTTGACACTTAGTTGAAATAGATCAAGCAATTCATTCAATTCTATGCTGCGCATACAGTAACCACTACTATTCCTGTGATTTCATTACTCTGTTCGCTACAGAGTTCGCTACAGAGTAGCTTGGACGCTGCTCATGAGGCTATCCACGTGGTTGAGAGAAAAGGAGTGTCTTATATGGACCATAAGGTCCGACAAGCCCATCCTAAGAGTCTTTTAATTCATGGGCTCGTGGTACAGAGAGACTTCTGGGTAGTGGAGAACTTACTATGCTACAGCACACTGCTCTTGCTACAAAAGGTTCGAAACCAGCAGAAGTTAAAGTATTGGAACCGCAATGTGCTCTAAAAGAATGGTGTTCTAACCGCAGAAGAAGCTTGGGCAAAGAAAGAGGCAAATGACGCAAAACGAAAGGCTATTCTCAACAAGAAGAAAGCAGCACTCATACGAATTACAAGGAATAGGATTAAGAACGATCTTAAGGCTCGTGGAGTTGTTGCGCGAAGGCAAGAGGGAGAGCGAAAGAAGGCAGTAGAAGCATTAGAAAAGGCCAAGGAATTCATACCAATCAAGATGCTTGAGGCTATTCCCAACCCTGAAAGGACAACTACAGAAGCTTACATTGAGGCACAACTACAAGAGGTCCTTGTTTTAACAATAGCTGCGATAGATCCTAGTTTAGATGATTCGTTCTGTGCTACAGAGGCTACAGAGGACCGTCTAGCGTTGCAGGCTGATTATATACCACTTGATGCTAGTGATATGGAGTGGAATTACCTTGATGCTGACGATGATGCAGACCCCGGGCTATTCTAAACTAATTGTATATAGTATAGTATAGTATTCCCTCCCCCGATACGATGGTGCATTTCAGCGCCTCGGCAGTTTTAGCGATCGGCCGCTGTAGCTTAGTATAATCCATAGCGAGTGAGCGCTATAGTTTAGTGATCAAATCCCTAAGTTTTTAGCGATTGCATTTCCTAAGGATACCACTTTAGTGATGTTACTACGCTAAATGTTAAATTTTGACTCGCTACGAAAATGCCAAGGCTCTAAAATGCACCATCGTAGCGGGGGAGGGGATAGCGACACGTTGACGCGTTTTGGGTACGAAGGCCGCGTTCAAAAGTCTGGGTAATAGCGCATTCGGCCCTGTAGGTGCCTGGGGGCCCCCTGTAGGAGCCTAGGGGTCCCTGTAGTTATAGCGTACGTTCCCTGTAAGCCACTAATAAGCTGTGTAAGGGCTGCGGGGTGCGGGGCTCCGACCGGCTGGTACGGTAGTTTCAGCAGCTAAGGACCTGTAATTATAGTGGGTCACTCACTAAAATATTAGGTGTCTCCACTAAAGTATAGCGCACTGACATTGTTATACTTAGTGTGCCTACAGGGCTCTACAGGCTCCTATAGGCTCGGATGCGCTATATTCCCAGACTTTTGAATGGGGCCTTCGTAGTTCGGCTATTTTTCGCGATGCACTTGCTTTTCGCCGACCGCCAGGGTAGTCTAATAAGCTAAGCACGGCTAATCACGTTTAACATCTAAGGGATAGCGGCGGGCAATAGTGCTATCACCAAACCAAACATGCCCTGCAATTATTCTTCATCCTACTGTACATGCAATCCTTCTCTAATCTACGATCATGCAGATTATGCTTATCGGCGAACCTCGGCAATAGGTCTAGGGGTGGGAGACGTTCCACGCAGGAGATCATCGTCTGAGCGCCTGCCTGTCGCCTATCCCTGCTCCGCTCCTATTTTTAAGCCTCACCCAGCCTTCAAACACCTGAAGATGCCGCGCATCCACCTTTGACGACTTTCCTCTATCCCTCCACTTGTATCTCGCTCTCAAAAAGCAGACACCACGTCTCCCGAGCACATAGCCAAAATGCGACCCCTACTCACAACCACCCTGCTCTCCCTCCTCTCCTCCGCCGTCCTCACCCGCGCCGGCTACCCCCCCTTCGACTACTCGGAAGAATTCGAGCCCACGGGCGCCAGCCCCGGCAACCAGAGCATGTCCTACGTCGCGCCCTCTCCGCAGAAATACACTTACTGGTACGGCGCCTGGCGACCCCAACTCACCATCATCTCCGAAGGTGTCTGCAACCTCAGCCTCGACGCCTACCGCGGCAACGCCACTGCGCGCGAGACGCTTGGCCCGGTCCGTGACTATTGCTGGACGCACAGCAATTGTATACTTCAGACGATTACGGAGGATATCACGCAGAGCATTGCAGGCGCTAGTATCTTGCTCGGCCTGACGCCTACGATCCTCTCTGTCCTCGGCCCGTCAGTGGCTGAAATGGCATTGCTCTCAATGCACCGCCCACTCCTCTCGTTGCTCCTTTCCCTCGGCGCCCCGGCCGTGTATCCCGGGCGGTTTCTGGTCTGGGAGGACCCGTTGCGCGCTAATGAGCCGCAGACGGGCGCGTGGGTCGTCCATCGCCTTCCTACGCGCTGGGCGGTCGTGGTTTCTGTCGTGGAATACATCCTTGCGTTGGGTGCTATAACCGTCAGTGTCCAAAACGCATGGAATATGGGCGTGAGGGCCGTGCTTGTTTGGTTTTGCGATTCTACGTACTGGCCTCTCTTGTGGGTCGTTCTGTCGGTCGTGATTCACACCATGGCTATCCTTGCCTTGCGCGTCGCTATCCGGCGCAAGCATTCCCCCGCAGATTCCGGGTCTCCAGAACCTAGACCCAAGGTTAGGGGCTTCTTGAACAAGGCCTTCTATTTCCTGTGTAGAGAGTTTACACCCACCGCCAACTCTGCCACCCAAGTCCGCGACCACTACGATGTCCACCTGGGCCCTCTCGCTGTCATTTTCCAATACATTGGCGCCCTTGCTGCCCTCGTACACTTAATCTTCGGGACAGCGATGTTCTCTTCTTTACTCTATATTGGGAACACGGACGCGATATCGCTCATTTTAAGATTTGCGGCTGCCGCTGTGGTGTGTAGGGTTGTGTTGCAGTTTGAGATTGGGGGAATGATAAGGGTGGGCAAGGAGAGAGATGTCTGGAGGGGGATTGTGCAGCCTTTGATTCATCATGGGCATAGTGGAGGGGAGCCACATGTGGTGGTGGAAGGGGAAGACGAGGGGAAGGGAGAGCCGGATCCAAATGGGATAGTGGAGATATGTTGAGGATGACGAGGTTTTAGCGGGTTGGTTTAATGTGGGGAGGACATCGGAAGGTATATATCGATGTAAATTTATGAATAGAATACGTGACCAAAACAAAACAATCGTTCACCTTAGAAGTGAGATAGTGCATAGTATGTGAGGCAGCATTCAGCATTTGGGAGAAACAGGAACAAAGCTATGTGCTTTGTGTTGTGGGTAGCAATGCAATAGTTGATGCCAGCGAGACGCTTCCGTCGTGAGTTTGATTCTTGTCGTCGTCATTTATTGTCATAACTAATATCTATCCAGGCGCCGAATTCCTGTCTGATCCTCCTATCCACACGAATTCGTCCACATATTTTCTCCCTCAAGACATACAAGGACCTCCTCCACGTCATCTGGGTGAGGACATCCCTTTCGATTTCCTGACCTGCCTCCCATCCACGGCCTGTCTCCCATCCATAGCCTTCGTCTCACCAGAAATAGTAGGAACGTGAGGCGAAGAGCTCCCTCGGGACGAAATAGACCGCAGGATATTAGAAGAATCTTTCCATAAGGAGATCTTCCAGGAAGTGAAGATGCCAAGCTCAAAACAGACGATACAAAACAATTATTCTGAGAAATTAGCAATACATCGCGTGGACCAATTAGCAAATCAGCAAAGGCACCTACGTCTGCACACGAAGCTCTCGACAGTTGCCAACCCTATGAAGCCCTCTCGTACGTCTGGGGAGATCAAAACGATAAACGGCTCATCAATGTGGATGGAAAATCGCTAGAGATCACAAGGAACCTTGATGTTGCCCTTAGGGGCTTACAAATGGCCCGGGCTGATAAGAGAGAGCTCCTGACATTTTGGGTTGATACTCTTTGCATCAACCAAGCGGATCTGCAAGAGAAGAGCGATCAAATACAGAAAATGGGTCAAATCTTTCGAAAGGAGGAACAGGTGCTAACGTGGTTGGGACCCGAAGATATCCAAAGTGATCTCACTTTGACGGTTGTTCAGCTCATGGGCGAACAGGCGAGAGAATGCGACATCTTCGCGAGAGACATAGCCGACTGGGCTAATGAAGGAACCGCAGAGTCCGGGTCCGATAACACGCAAGTAATAGAGCTGCTCTCCTCCTTATTTGCTCCTGAGCGAGACGCGGACACTGCTCGTCTGCTTCAGCACATTCTGAGACTCGTTGAACGCCCTTACTGGCGGCGAGTCTGGATCCAACAGGAAGTCGCCCTGGCACAGCGCGCACTTGTGCACTGCGACAAGAAAGTAGTTCCTTTTATTGTCTTTGAAGTAGCCCTTGTGCTCCTCACTTGGCTGTCCGTGGATTTCTACATGGGGCGGAGGACTAGTGACCATTACGAAATTCGCAACAATCTGGTTACTATCATTGTGCATTTTACGCACTCGATGCGACATCTGGAGGCTTAGAGGTGATCATGAGAATAATACATCGCTGGTGGATCTCCTTGATATGTTCTATCGATCCTCAGGCATGGAGGCTACTGATCCTCGGGATTTCATTTTTGCTTTATTGTCTCTCCTCAGCGAAGATTCTAAACGAAACACAGGATTGCGAGCCGACTATTCGAAAAGTGAGAAGACCTCTATACCGAAGTTGCTCTGGTTCTATTAAAAGAAGAAGGATTAGAGATCCTGTCGTATTGTCAATTGCCCGATACCGCTGAACAGTTGAAAATACCGTCCTGGGTACCGGACTGGACTCGAGCGGTGAACAGTCCGCTCCAGGGTTCTATCAGCGGGCACACACGACTGTACGCCGCTTCAGACGACACACCGCCTCAAGAGTTCGGCAATACCGCTGGCGCTAACGGAATACTGTCGCTCATGGGTGTGCGGGTGGACAGGATACGCAAAGTAGGATACATTTGGGGCCGTTTTGGAGGAATCGAGCGAACAAGAGGAAACCTCTCGTATGCAAAGATTCTTGGAGATTCTCAACGAGCTCGTGGCATCTGTGCACGAAAACAAGGCCTACGACACGGTTGAGCGACTTGACGTGGCTCAGCAATGCGGCGAAGCCTCGCGACAAGTAGCGGCGGCGGCTATGCGTACAATTACACAGCTAGGCCTAAATCAAGAGAACTCGGTAAGAACGTGGATATACTTTCGTTGCAAAGGGAACTGTGACCACATTCAAAGGACTTAAAGCACGAAAGTTTGGTCCACCCACACTTGAGTAAAGTTTAAGGAGAGCTTATCCCAGTCTACCTCAGAAACATGTCTCTCACACGCACTTACTTTCTTGGTTTCAAAGTCTGATTAGTGCACATACTACTTATGTCGTAGGCACGCGAGCAGGCCCAGAAGGATCTGATATCACGCATGGGACGGAATATAGACGTGGAGACGACTCTTACAGTTAGAATGCTACTGGATTATGGAGTAGAGTGTAGCGGCCTACAGTCGCCAAATGTGCTACGGAAATTGGAAGGCTGCTTGTCACTGACATGCCTCGTTTGTTCAGGTGTGCTCGTGGGTGGAGCCTAGTGATATTTGGCGCCGTAAGTCTCATTGGGGTAGCTTTCACACTTCAGCAGCCTTTCTACTCTCTGGGCTCCTGAAGAATCGCCAGGACCACTTTCTTCCCAAGGATCCATTATCGCCAAGCTCGCTCCGCCGCCGGCTGGAATTTCCGTCGTTGGGCTTCTCGGATATGCTCCCTTCTTCGCTGTACTCGCTCCTTCTCCACAACCTGAGGAACTGGAGGGTTTTTCGTGTTTGATATACGAATATCCACCATTCTGAAGGGTGTGCTTCTTTGGGAGTGTTTCGCGGCTTGTAGCGGTTGAATTTGAGGCCGGTCTCCATCCACGCGAGGTGTGTCTCACGCATCATCTGGTCCACAATGTTTCCTTTGAAACGGAGATAGCTGGCCTGAGCGCCTTTGACCAGGTTGTTGAGGTTGAATACGAGGATGTATGTGGCTAGAGCGACGACGACTGAGACGTAGGCCAAACTACCAAAGCTGAAATACGTATCGGTGGTGCTCCATAGAGACTGTGAGCGCGTCAGTGGTGTACAAGCACGACAAGTAAGAGCAGACTCAGCATACACTGCAGAATGCGAGAGGTAGGTAGAATATGCTGACGTAAGTCAAGAGCTTGACATTTTCGCCCAGGCGTGTAGAAGCACGGGATTCAATAACAGCGCTTGCAGAGAACAACTAGGAAGGATCAGCAAAGCTGCGTAACGAATTCGAAAAAGTCGTAGTACCCCCTCTCTAAGTGCCAGAGTCCGCTCTCGCTGGTCTCTGAAAAGCTTTTGAACACGTTCAAGATCCTCAACCAACCTGTCGCAAATCCCAACACTCTCGTCAAGCTCCTTCTTCCAAGTGATACCCGACTCATTCAGCAAAGCGTGGCTTAGAGGGAGAAGGAATTTGTCACGATACGAGGTCCAGGCTTCCGTGTTTTGGCGCAAGATGTTATCGAAGGTTTGTAGACTGTTAATCAACCAAAAGTACTTGCGCGATCCCGAGAAGAGTTCATCATCAGATAAAAGGCTGTCGTGCAGCTCTGGATCAAAGATCTCCGCTCCAGTTCCCAAAAGTTCCTCGACATATTGGTGAAGGCCACGCCAGGCCCGACGTGCGGCTCCAAGCGCATCTTCGATGAGAACAACCATGTTAATCTGTAAAGGCGATGCCTCAAGGTCCGATACTACACGAGGGACTTTGAGTAACCCAAGTCGATAGAATCCTGAGGGTGCTAAGAGGAGAATTGTCCAGTATTTTTGAAAGTCGGCGCAGCCATCTTCAGCAAGTTCATCCAGTAATGAATCGTGTTTGTGAGTGCCGGGTATTGCATGAATCTGTTCGACTATTAGCTTAAGTTGAAATAAGGTTGAGGAAAACTACAGTGTAAGCTTCTTGGCATAAGAATTGTTCGCTAGAGCCATAGAGTTGACCAACTTTCAACTCCTCCGCCCCCTGTCTTGACCTGACCCGGTGGAGCTCAAGGCGTCTTGCGCGATACCATGATAAATGGAAGCGGTATCCACCGCCAAGGAGCGTAGCCTGTCCAAAGCTCTTCCCCAGGTGCATGTTGATAGCATCAGTTGGCGAAACAGCTGAGAAGAATGGATTACGATATGTCAACGATAGCTCTCCATATCGTCTCAAGTAGCCAAATCGCATGTGATTGCTCATTTCAGAGAGACCTTGCATGAGACTGGTATCAAAGTGTAAGCCAAAGGCTAAGATTATCAAAGTCCTCAATTCAACCTACATGACTCGTCGCCATGGCGCAGATTTCTCTAGGTGGTCCCAACGACTTCTACTTACTGCTGGAACCTCAAGGGCGTGCTTGGGTGTAAATCCATACTCGTAGAGTACCATGTTGGACTTCAAGTCATAGTCCGTGATCCAGT
Organism: uncultured Solirubrobacterales bacterium; assembly: GCA_963718425.1. Taxonomy (GTDB): domain Bacteria; phylum Actinomycetota; class Thermoleophilia; order Solirubrobacterales; family Solirubrobacteraceae; genus Palsa-744. The sequence goes on along the minus strand of CAVQZJ010000014.1, from coordinate 36,655 downwards.
AGTTCCCGCCATTCCGTTCAAGGGCGTCAAGAAACTCGATAGCGCCATGCAATAATCCTTTTTGGACGACGCCATCGAGGTTCCAGAAGTTAGTAAGTTCATACCGGAAATCAGCTGGGACTTGCACAATGGCGCCCAACCGCCGAAGAAGCTCTCCAATTTCTGGATTCGCAACAGATATGTCTTCCAGTCTCTCACTCGGTATCCTTGGAACACCACTGGCACCCTCGCCATCTAACAGGTAGCCATATGGCACCTGTAGACTCTCCGCAACTCCATGGTTAGGTTTGTAGTCAAATGGCAACTCCTCGGCATCATCCTGGGAAGCAAATGATCCATCTTTCGCCTCGATTTCCTCCTTCGGCACTTTCCGAAGCGGACACTCACGAGTCTCTTGTTCGCCCCGTTCGCGAACACCAGCCTTCGTTTCTAGCCTCTCCACCCTTGCAGCAAGCTCGCGCAACAGAGTCAACACAAGCTGCTCGGTGGGAATGGCGGCCAGAGGGTTCTCATTGACGCCCATAATTAGGCGTTAGGATGGGAAGGCGACTAGATGCCTCGTGGGTCGGAAGCCATTAAGAGCAGCGCAAGCGTCGCGGTCGACGAACGTGTGGAGACGGTGTTTTGGGTCAGGATCCTTCCGCGATAAGCGTCCTATCGCATGAGACATGGGTCTGTACTAATTCGCCAATCTCTTCTTCTTCTGACTCGAAGCGAGATCACAAGGTAGACTGCGCATCAGCCTTGCGTATCAGCCTTGCAGGGTTGTTGTCCCATGTCCCGACTGTTCCTCATTTGTCTTGCAGATGTCGTCACGTTGACCACCTGTTTCTCCCTTTCCTCCTCATGCAACAATTATCCCTTTGCAGGGGAATTTTGGGAATTGCGGTCCAGTGGCGTAACCTATGCCTATTCGGGTATTCTTTCAGCGAAGAGACGCTGGAACACAGATTCTGTAGCGAGTCTTCCAGCGTATCTCTGTCAGCGCTTTACCAGAATAGGTTTAAATTACGCCACTGGACCGCAATTCCCAAAATTCCCTTGCAAAGGGATATATCGAGACGGTCTAACCGGATTAAGTTGATCCACCACTGCCCGTGGTATTCACACTTTATTGCCTTGATGATTTGGTGCAATGCTCTGTGAATTAAACCATGAATATATTGTGGACGGATAGAATGGATGTGCCGTCAGAGTGCACGATCGTCAGGACAGTAGGGTAGGTCGGCGTACGGCTCAGGGCTCTAGGAATGTTCGGTCGGCAGGAATGAGGACAAAACACACAAAATTAATGAGCGTAGCGTTCTGTAGAAGTGGCCAGCACTGCAACGAACGTAGTATAGTCATAGAGCTCAATGAAAAGTCATCTCTTAGTCGCTATCTCTCTCTGTCGTGCTAGCTAGTCGTCGTCTCTTCTAGTGATCATGATAATGATGCCCCTCCCGTAAGCTCCGGAGCTTAAGAGCTGTACCGAGTCCCCGGGACTGGAACAATTACAGCCCAAGTCAGGTGATAGTTCAGGGGGTGCCACTGAACCCCACCACAATATCTACATTTTTCGACCACCACAGCGTTTGTCTTTGCTTTTCCCAATGCCTTCTCCGCCTCTACATCCTTTGCCTTTGATGTTGACTTGTGTTGGAATTAGAGCTACGATACTCGAATAGTAGCTGCCTATCTACTACGTAGGCACTACGTGGCCTCCATCTGTCTATCCATCTATATGGTGTAGCCTACTCAATAGGCAGTTGCTACTAAGAGAACAGAGGTTATATAAGGGATCATAGTTCCACTATGTTCTATATCATCTTTTAAGTTCAACTCTATTGTATGCGCAGCACACAATTACTATTCTACTTGTGATTTCTACAATTTGCGCTTTCATCCAGCTCTTGTAGTTACCAGAATGGTTTCAACAGCCTGTGATAAAGCTCCCTCATCGTCATCATCTTCTTCTCGCAAAGCTTGAATCTCTTATGCAGTTGCTGGCATGTCTGCTGTAGTCAACTCGCACTCAATTTCACCTCTTTCGCTGGCGCTTGTCCGTCGTGCAAACGGGGTTGTCTGATATAACCGTGGATGCAGTGTGCCAAGGAGGGAGGTATCAGGGGCTCCATTCAATCTCCGTAATCTAAGTTATTTTAGTGCCTTATGCTGCGCTTAAAGGTAATTTGCTATGGCTGGGTCCTACTGCCATGAACGACACCGTGTAGCGTTGACGTGGCCCTGATTCTCCGTCATAATGTGTCGGTTCCTCTTGAATCTTGGACCTCGTCTATGAAGGAGATAGTAAGACTATATCGTCCTTTTTAAATATACCTACCTCTACATGCTAAGGTTCAAAATCAGCAAGTTTCATACCCCTATTCCTAAGAACATGCTTCTTCACGAGATAGAAAGGCGGCTCCAGAGGTCTATGGATTAGAATATCACAGATAGAGAATATGAAGAATATGCGCATGTCCCGCATGTGCGAACCGCCAGCCTAACAGCCTCGTGCATTTTCCCAGCCTTCATACAAACAGCCCACATGTGCGCAAAGACAGCATATGCGCATAACCTGTGTATGCGGACAACCTCGCAGGGTTAGCATGAGTGTGCATAGCCTGTAAGTACGGATAGCAAAGGAAGCTGCCGGTTCTGAAAGAGGCTGCCGGTTCTGATACGGGCTGCCGGTTCTAGACATTCGGTTGCTAACCTGGGCAGCTTGTTTACCTTTTGGGTGACGCAATTTATCTAGAATCCGGTTGTCACACATTGGTGCAACTACCGAGTGGGCGGCAACTCTTTCTGTTGCAACGTTGTGACGGTGGCAGCAACATTATAAGCAACATTAAGGGGACGGCTTGATTGTGTCATTAGTGTCGGCTTCTAGCTTCCAACGCCCAGATTTGCTGTGCCTTAGTGCGAAGGGAACTTACTAGCTTTGCGCTAGCGCTTCCCCACGTCGGTTCCACGGGAGGCTATTCTAACTCTTGCCTGTTATCAATTTAACATCTGAGGTGTCCTCGCTGCGCTGCGCCATGAGAACGTGTTGGGGTTTCGTCGCTGTTGTATGGAGCAAAATTTCTAGCGCATCACGGATAGGGAATAGAAGGAAGGTGGACTAAATTTACTCAGGTTTCACAACCGCATACCAAGTCATGCCCATTACACCACCAAGCAAAATTGCAAAGGGCGCATTGAAACCGAACCATGCGCCTCCAACGAAACTCGTCGCTGTTATTGCAACCCACCAAGGATCCCTTCCTAGAGGACTCCCACTCTGATTATCTTCATCCACATAGCCGATCTGCCACAGTTTGTACACAGCAGTAAAGACCAAGCCCACAGCGCCAGCATTAACTCCACGCAAGAACGACAACAACCAACGCTTCGATCGCAAAACTTTCCACAATCCTATAACTCCTGTAACGATGGTGAGACCAGGAATATAAATCCCAAAAAATCCAATTAGTGCACCAGCAAATGATGGAAGAGAAGTGCGAGCTGTCGCGAGCGAGCCAAGGTATACGGCAAAGTTGAAATTCGGACCGGGGAAGGACTGAATGATGGCGAGGCCAAGGAGGAAGTCACGCGGTGAAACCCACCCTTCGGCTACAATGTACTCACGAAGAAGTGGGATTACCACAGGTCCACCACCGAATATGATTGTCCCTGCAAGGTAAAGATTTGCGAATAAGGAAACACCTCGGGGTGGAGTATTGATCAGGGCTCGGGTAGTTATGACTACGACAAAAGAAACTAAGAAACATATAATGATACATGTCCCCATCTTCCAGGTCAGCACTTTGAGCTGAATAGCGGCCGGGATGATACTGCCCAAAGACCGCGACTCCTCTACAGGGTCATTGGTCCCCGAGGTAAGAGGAGGAGCTTCTAGTATTGCTAAATCCACATTGCGATTAGGTGTGCTTATAACGCGTCGACGATGTATAGATCTTTCCTCATCGTCATCAGTCTGGGCAGGAACACCACTTAAATCCATAGGCGCCTCATTACTAGGTCCACGCCCGGCTGCAGGTCCTTCTCTATTCACTTGTATAGATGCTGGAAGTCGTCTCCAGAAGGGCTTGAAGATGCGTTGTATCCAGCGAAAATCCCATATCATCGTTGCAATTCCCGCCGCAAGCATCAAAATGGGGAAGAACCATAGAGCAGTGTAGAGCACCCCGACAACTCCAGAAAGAAACACCAACGCACGGGTGAGTTTGTCTGTTATAGCCCTTTGGGCCAACTGAACAGCAGCAAGAGCAATGATACCGACAGTGGCTCCATTTAAGCCTGATAGAAGGGCGTAGACAGGTGCGGGCAAGTTATCGCCGATACGTGAAACACCTAAAGACAGACCGTACATGCCGACGGCACCAGGAAGGCTGAGGAGGTAGTCATCAAATCAGTAAATTGTAACATTAGAAACGCTCGAAAATAAGGTGGGAGAACTCAGGGCCCCCATACCACCATATCAAAAACGCACAAACCCCTGCAATGAAGCCTCCATGAATATAATTAAAACAAAAGAGCATTTTGGTGCTAGCTGGGCCGGGAAGCGCCTGGCTAAGCGCAAATATCTCCTGATACTAAAGTAATGGTACAATTAGCACATACTCCGTCAGCTTAGACGTTTCACACTTACTAATTGCTCGTCAATCCACTTATTCTTTTCTACGAATTTCTTGTGCAGCTATGCGATTTGTCAATCAGCTAGACACGCATCAGCCTAGCCTTCCTTACAATTTGGAAATGCACAGGTGGGCCGCCGAACGCTGTGAAGCCTAGGTGCCAGTTCTTAGATAACACTTCCATCGATCCATTCCATATCTCAGAGGGACTGGCTTGGAGGCAGTTAGCGCAGCATCGGAGTGTCGCGAGTACTATTCCAGCCATATTGATCATCTGCTTTTCTATACTGGAGTGCGTTATTAGGCTGTGAAGGGAATATTTGTGGCGGTAAAATTGTGCTTGCGAGCTTTGATTTAAGGTCGATCGCGGCATTTCACGTGACGCGAATTTAGCGACATCTACGGTTGACGATATGGAGCCGAAGGCTCAAAAACCAAGATTCCGCCTCATCAAAATGCGAAACGTACGGTTGGCCATTAAGGGCACGAAGGCTCAAAATTATTTTCGGCAAAACCACACCGCCGATTTCAATGTCCGATGTTCGGGCACCTTATTTTCAATGCATCAATAATATTCCCACCGTGTCCGACAATTTTAATTGTATTAATTATATGCTTTATCGTTAACTTGTTGCAGATTCAAAGTAGGTATAAATCTCCTAGCTGCTTATAGTATAATAATGGCGGGGCTGACTACGGTGGCACGTGCGCCAATAATTTTGGTTGATCTGGATAACTTACTGTACCTCGCTAAGCTCACCGAGGACTCACAAGGAGATAAAGAGGATAATGAAAGTAACAAAGGGCCTCTCCAGATCATGTCAAGTCTATTAGTACATGTTGATATAACATGCTGCACCTTGTCGCGTATGGCTTCACCTTGTTGCATGGACCTATGCCGTGGCCGTAGCTTGGCGTATCTGCATTACATTATATTGCATTTTGTTGAACAGAGGTCACGTGCTGACTTTGCCCCTGACTTCAACTTGCCACTCAGCAAGCTTACCGCCACCGAAAACATCATGCTTGGAAATCATGATCAGTAAACATGCTTGGAAATCAAGCTTAGCAATGCTTAGCAATGCTGAGCGATAGCTAGTTATCTTTTCCATTATAGATGGATCTCTGCTGCGCAGAGACCGACAGATTCTTAGAACTCAGTGACATCAATCAATGCATTCTATATCCATAAGACGAACCGTGACTGTCTTACACATTTTGATACAGTAGCGCCAATCTGCTCCTGCGGATGGCTTGTTCGTGTGCGCCTAGGGTGGCTTACTCGTAAGCCTAATACCTGCTCATACCTACGGTGGCGCGTTTGATAACTATGATACCCGTAGTAGTGACGCGTAGGAACTTGCATTCATGTGAAATTTCTATTCGGGTTGTGGTAGGCCATGGCGGGGCTGTGCTTTCGGTGTAACTTTAGCGTCTTTGATCTCCTGATTCGGCAAACCCAAAGCCACGAATGCAAGGCCTGGTCTCTAGTCCCGCCAGTCGTGCCAGGGTTGTCATCAATCAAAAGTTAGCACAAACATTTGCCTTTTGAATTGGGGGGAGACGGGGCAAGTTATAGCCACTTTCCTATTGAGCCGCATTTGCGGCTCAAAGAGTACAAAGTGCATGTATCGACTTCTATCCGGACAGATCGGCGTTCATGAATTTTTAAAAGTCTTATTCTGAGATTTCACGCGTATCACCGAAGCATTGACCATCCGCGGGATAATGGCTCGGCTGTCATCGATGCGGGTTCGACCGCCTGCCAATCTAGCGGTGGCGAAGGCTAGTGAGTGGCGGGTTAGATTATCAGCCAATGAAACCCACAAGTTCAGCGACATCAGCTATTTTGGCCAATGAAGACGATCGCAGGTAGAAAAGGGTTGAGCGAAGTGCAGGGGTTTGGCTTGACATGTTATTGATACCCGAGGCTTTGGTTTGGAGCCCATTCATGCGGGGTTGCTTTTCGACGCCTTACGTCTTTTCCACTTCTGGGTGGACTCTGTCAATAGCGAACGAACATATGTCCCTATTCTACCACGCTTGCAGAGAGCAGGCCAGCTGAGCATTTAAATTGCACCTGCATAATTCTTTTCGCACTGACATTATATCTTGCAGAGCTGAACATTCCTATTTGACTTCGGGCACTTGAACTATCCAAAATGTAGTGTGCAGAAATTAACCGCCCGTGGCTTTTGCTTCACGCTTTGGGAAACGGCTGCCTATTGAATTTCAGTTCGCATTCTCCTTCCCGCCCCACACCATCATAGAAATAGTCTCGCACTCTAATCTTGGCGTATTGCTGAAGACTGTCTGCTAGAATAAGAGCGGACAGCTGCGATAATTGAGTCGAGGCAAGCGTTGTTGCGGACAGCAAGTTAGGCTAGCGATGTAGATCGTGATGCGTTTAATAATTTCAGAGAATGCGTTCGTCATAGAATCCCTAAAATGACATAGTTGTAGCTGCTCAACGGGGATTTTGACATATGCGCACACCTGTAATTTATTTCAGGGCGAGGGCGAGGGCCGGAATCGCTCATTGGAGGAATCCAAAATCTGATTGAATATACACTGGGCACTGGATACTACGTTTTCTTAATTCAATGCAAGCAGGTTTGTGAGGGGAGCGTTGCCGACCCCATTGGCTGTCTCTCACATCTTTCTTCTCAGTCTCTGATATAAAGAGGCCTCTCTGCCCAAGCCTGCCCAAGCCTTTCAGTCCCATTGTCGCAATTTAAAAGGAGGAGCTTCCCAGACACCTGTTCGCAACAAGTCATCTCTCCTTTCACCTTGCCTACACGCAAATCCTCTCACTTGCGCATAAAACTTTTGTCTTTATAATTACCCCTCTTGTATCTCTATTTTGTCCATTCCTTCCTTGGTCTTGTCCGTCCGCGATGGCGCTCTCCTCTTTGACGGACGCTGCGATACCTGCTTTCACCAATCCTCATTGTCGAGTTTTGCCGCCTGAGGCATCACAATACTGCGATTAGTCAACCCGGCCTTCTTTCGGGTCACTGGATCCCGGCGAATGATCAGTCACGGGATCCGGCACCCGGTAACTCACGGTAGAAACTCTCCGACAATATTGGATCACGTTACTCCTCCAGACACGGATCGTGATGGACAAGTCCTGAATGCACACGTCCTGAATGCACGCGCCCTCGACGCATACGCCCTGATGCATACGCCCTCATGCATACGCCCGCATGCATACGCCCCAATTCATACGCCCCGATGCATACGCTCTCGGAATATGAGCCAGCTACTGCATGCACACCAACCTACCTCTACACGTGCATTTTGAGTATGTACGCCCTCACCGCAGACGGCATGAACGCGTGTCCCTCGGTCACCTCCAAGTATGTCATCTTTTACAATCAATTGATTTGAACTATAGGGAATATCGAGTGGCCGCCATTTTGGGATCAGAATCCACATGCCCTGACCCTGGTATCTTTGGCGATATTATCTCCTGGCGCATCTGCAAGCTGTACTACTGTCATCCCCGCTTGTTTTTGGCTGCGAAATTTCGACTTGGTGACGTGGCTGGCTTTAATTGGAAATAGACACCGCTGTCTAACAGCCTTCTGTCGTCCCCCAAATTTTCTAATGCATTAGCATTCACCCCCACCACTCGACATTAGGCCAATTATTCCTTTTTCACCCTCTGCTATCACCTATCCCGTTCGCCTCAACAAAGTCGGTTCACTGGGCCATACATCTTTCTTTTCTCCTCACTCGTTTATGGCTTGTTCCTCAAGCAGTAAGACTAGATTAGAGCAGGCTAGAGAGGAAGGCATGAACACCCAAAACATCTCTTTAACATTATGACCAATGGTTGTCTTAACATCGCTAGGTGGAGTAAGGATGGCACGAAGACCTATAGCTTGCCCTTGCCTACTCCGCCCTTAGCTAAATCCTGCAGAAGGGCAACTACAATTTGAACGCCACATTCTAGCGGCAGCGAGTTATCTCACCGGTTTGTGATGTCGCAGAACCTAAGCTTCAATTATATGTTAATGAATGGGGGTACTTAGGGCATCTTGTGTCACAGAAGGTGAGGCAGCAATACTTAATTGGAAATGAGGACCGGTTTTCTCGATCGTCAGCTTTAGCTTTGCCAATTTATAAGGGTTTTGTACTGTACACATCAGGCGCTTGTATTAAGACTATTTCAAGCTTCTAAATGGAGAGTCATTCCAACTTCCACGATTACAGCCATTTTATCGACCACAACCCGGCTCAAAATGGTTCAGTTTATGACGGATTGACTGGCGACGGTGTAGCCGAAGGCTGGAATTTTGAAAGTTTGCGCTACGAAGGCCTGAATGATAGCCATTTCCAACCTGCCTCTGTATTTGAACCTGAAAATAGCAGCACTCAATTGAGTTTCAGGACGGAATTTTCCAGTTCCCAATCGAGCTCTCACACTGTTTTCAACTATATAGGAAACGACCATTTCAATTCAACTTGGGTACCACACGAAGAAACAGAATCCCACAATTGGCTACCAACTTCCAATTCCTTTGCAGTAGATACAAATTTTCGCCAGCATATCAATAACGGTGATCAGATAGCTAAATCCTCAGGGACCACAGTATTTGTGTCATTGCATAATGTCCAATCTCCAGAGATAACTTCTCCTTCGTCAATCACATTTCAACTGCCGTGTAACGAACGTCTGGAGCCTCTCGGTTATGCAAGTCAGCAGGGTTTTGGGCCACAACTAGACGATGAGAGCGGAGAGAATCTGCTTTATAACAATTTCCTGTATGTCCCACCAACTCATTCCTGACACCACTTCCTTCATTACTCACGCAATCTTGGGAACAGCGGTGAAAACCTCACCCAGCAGCCCAATCGCACTGCCCCTTCGCGATCCCGACCCGTCACCAAGCCCAAATCCCGAGCGTCGAACCTCTATTGCAACATCCGCCCCTGTAATCACCAGAGGACATTCGCGCGAAAAGCCGATCTCGAACGTCACCTGGCAACCCGGCACTCACAGCACTACTCGTCCAGGACGAAATTGTCCCCCTGCCCATGGCCAGACTGTGGGCGCAAGGGCGCAAATGGGTTTCCGAGGAGAGACAAGATGCTGCAGCATCAGGATAAGGTGCATGGTCGGAGGTTATGATGATAGGGTAGGAGGATTAGGTGCTGTTTGCATGTAAAGGGTTTATCCAAAAGGCATAAAGCATAGTACTCTCACCCTTCGGCGGAAGAACACATATTGCGTTGGTTTCAGTCCCGGTCTTCAAATTGCTACGGGGACTCTCTGACGTAGAGGAGGACGCGTCCCCAAAATGCTGGAAATAAAATGTTCATATTTTCTTCCTCAATGAACCAATTAGGCCGGTCCCCTTGTGCGGGCCCTGGGGTGTCCGCACTCGCATTGCAGGATCCCGAGTGGCCAGGAGGCGCTCCTGGAAACACCAGCCTCGGCTTGAGAGTTTGTCTGAAAGGCCGGATACTTTCTCGTCGAATCTCCTCCACGCACGAAAACTAGAACTGGCTCTTCCCCCGGATCTAATATTTGGTGCTCGTACCGTGTAGGTAGCTCCGGAAGAATACTATCATTACCTTCTGTAGTATAAAACTTGAATCTCAAAAACTCAATGAAAAATCGCCATTATTCTTCTTCTCGTCCGTAATCTTCATCCGTATCCTTTAATTACAGTACACCTTCATGTTCGTTTAGCCTTTCCCCGTTTCGATACTTCCCCTCTAGATGGTTCAGGATCTGTCAAAGCCGAAGACTGATGGTCCGTTGTCCGTTTCTGTACCGCAGAAGGTCCGGAGAACGAAGTGTCCTTTTGAGTGAACCTGGTCGCTCTGCAAGTCTCAATGTTAGCCTTATGCCGCCGCCGCTGCAGCTGCTTGTGCCAAAGAAGTCCTGTCAGTTATACCTCCGGCTGAAGTAATCAATACACGTACCGTAAATGAAATTATTGAGGGGAAATATAGTAAGTCTAGTTTATATAATTTACTATGCAGAACTCATTCAATATATCCATTCCTTGTTGTAAAGAGGTATCTTCTTTATTGATTGTTAGGAGCTTGATAGGAGCGTTACCTTTACCATTAAAAGCCTAGAACGTTTAAATGCATTTGAACTACCTGTCGATTGGTGCACTGTCACTAATTGTCGGAATAATGAGTCATCGGGTCACGTGCACAGCCTGTAATGTAGAACACGTAGCGCAGAACTCCTGAAGAGGAGAGACGAACAAGAACCATTGAAACCGACCCCCCGTGCAACCAACACTGATCAGTGCCGCGCGCAGATCGGCAAGGTACATCGAAGAGAGGCACTGTCTGATTCTCTAGACCTCTTGTCGAAGGCTAAGAATTAAGGTATCGCCTGCTAAGCCCAAAGGCCAGTTTGTGAGGTTACTCGCGCTTCTGACCTGCGTCCATCACGCCTTCAGAACGACTAGTTTGTGGGTATTTCCGCGCTTCTAGTCCGACTGTCGCACCTACGTCCATCACACACCTACGTCCATCACGCACCTACGTCTATCACGCACCTACGTCCATCACGCACCTACATCCATCACGCACCTACGTCCATCACGTACCTACATCCATCACGCACCTGCGTCCATCACACCTCCAGAACGATGGCTTCCACGATTGACACTGAAAAGTGGGAGACTGGCATTGACGCAACCGCGACTGATATCAAGGAAATCAAGGCATTCGTTGATTGGCGCTTAGTTATATACAAGGAGAATAGATGGAAGGGATTCGACTTGTAGGAGAGCTTTGTCGACGACTTTGAGACTTTCACAAGGAATATACTTGATGATCTTGGCAAAGATCGATTGAAAAGGATCAGGGATTACCTCCGCGACAATGGTGTATACGTACAGAAGGAGGCAAGGAAGTCAATTGCAGAGGGCCTTCTAGGAACTATTCATGAGCCAATTCCCTCGAAATGGCCTACCGCCGACTCTACTCTCGACAACACTACTCCCGACAACCCTACTCCTAACGACCCTAATCTCGACGACTCTACCCCTAACGACCTAATTTAAGCAACCTCAACTCCAGCTCAAATTACCCAAGCTATAGATCAGCTCACACTACAAGGAAGCTTCGGAAGGGAAATCACCAACTTGACTAGACTCTATACAGATGAAGTCAAATACTCTGGCGAACAAGATAACTTCGACTTTAAGTTTGAGATCTTCCAAAACTACTGCCTTCGAGCCGGTGTTCCTAAGCAGGCATATACTATTGCTATTCCAACAATGCTCTGTGGGCTTGCTCTCAAATACTACTTCGCCCACCTTAAGGACCTCACTCTTCTTGAAAACGTATGCGCAGGTCTCAAATCATACTTCGAAGGCGACGAATACAAACGCGATATCTTGTCAAAATGGAACGCAATTACACTCAAACAAGTTGCTACTCAAGGAGGACTTGACACCAGCCAAGCATTTCAGAAACTGATTGATGAGATGTGGCAACTACAGCGTGGGCTAGCAAAGGACCTCCAAAATGATACAACATTCTATAGCAAGCTCCTTACAGCTTGCCAAGATGTGTCTGCCTGTAAACCAGCTTGCTTTCGACCTGCTACCACCTTTGCCGGCCTTATTAGCGACATCAAATCCTCAATTGCAACGTACGGTAAGTAAGAGATTGAATCATTTTACACCGACCGACGATACCGCTCCTCTAACCACAACTCCTTCAACCATAATAAGGGCAAAAAGTGTTTTGTATGTGGCAAATCTGGATGTTGGTCTACAAACCACACAAAGGATGAGAAGGACCGAAGAATACGTCAATACATCTCTGATTTTGAGGGCAATAATAGTGATGATAATCAGGAGGCTTCTAACTTCTATTTTGATATAGAACCCTGTTCTAGCTATCACAGTGACCCTGAGGTGGAGGCATTTTGGGCTGAACTCGCAAGAGAAGGAGCGACATAGGCATTTCCTTATTCCTTAGTTGCTGCCAGTGTCGGAATAATGAGTCATCGGGTCACGTGCACAGCCTGTAATGTAGAACACGTAGCGCAGAACTCCTGAAGAGAGAGACGAACAAGAACCATTGAAACCGACCCCCCGTGCAACCAACACTTACTTATGGACGTTTATTGTATATACGGGGAACAGAACAAGGCGGGTAAGAGCACAGAGTTGATGGGGAAGGTTCTTGCTTCGCTTGGCTTCATCTTTGTTGGTGCGGACTTGTTGCACACACGCTTCGCTATTATTAAGTGGGGCTTGTTGGTGGGCCAGACTTGAGTGAGCGAATGTCGAGGTCACTAAAAAGGTAGGTAAGAATCGAGGTTATCGAGGAGGTGGTCGAGAATCGAGGCCACTGATGAGGTGGGTGCATAGTTCAGTGAGCGAAAGCAAAGGTCACCGAGGAGGTGGGGTAATGTCTCGTCGACTTTTACCTTCCTAGGGGATAGCACGGGAACGGCCGAACCAATATCACCCACAGGAGCTAGCTTATCATGACTCCTGCACAAGGACGCCGAGACCTGACTTCTCTTTATGTTCTTCTATCCATCATCAAGCTCTGCTCATGCACCGCTGCGGACGCTTTTTCTTACCCTAGTCTTCCTCCTGAGGCTAGGAGGCTTTGGAGCATTCGCTCAAGGCCATCTTCGCCAGCTTCCGCGGTACATTCGTATGCAGCTGCTAGGGCCCCAGAATGCTAGGGTAGGCCCTCGAGGTGTTGCAATGTTGTCTGTGCGTTCTGTATATTCTGTAGCATTGTTTATGGATTGTCCTACGAAAAAGGGTGGGCATAAGGCCTCTACTTATAGACAAATTGAGTAGTATCCCGATCCCCCAAGACGGAGTTATTGCTCCGGAAGGATTCGTCCTACTACCTATAGTGGATCCTTTTATCAATAAAGGATCAACTATCAATATGACGATCATCTACCAAATTACCAATATGACGATCAACTACCAATATCACGATCAACTGTCGTGACCTGGTAATCGAGGCTGAAGTCAGCTGACGACGGGGCATTGGAACTGTTCCTCGCAACACGAGGCAGTTGGAGAATCTTCCACATTGGTCCTGGGTTGGATCCTCATGGCTATTTCCACAGGCTCTATTCAGCGCCTACTACAAGTCTACAGCATGTCCGACGGATACAAGAGTTCGGGTTATTTGAGCCTAAGTCTGAAGAAGATCTTTGGGAGCAGTATCTTGAAAGTCCATGTAGCTGCATCATACGTGGTGGACACTGCTGAAGGGAGCAACGGTCTTAAGGCGACGTTGATTCAAGCGGCTCGGCTATTTCGTACTCGATTTCCCGCTTATTTTCCCACCCCGGCCACTTTCCCGCATCGATACCGAAATCACCACTCCACAAAACATTGAATTTTAGCACCACCACTTCATCAATTTAAGAGCAATGTTGCAGAGGTCTATATTAATGCTATATATAGTAAAATATAAGGAAATTATATCTATTCAATGAAGCGTTGTGGTGTTTTGATAGTGCGCCCTGAGGTAGTGAGTTTTACGACCGATGCTGGGACCCCACCTTCCTGAGGGACCTTAACAAATCGAACTGTCTTCTTTCGAGGAGTAGCAGCCTTTGTAGGCTTTGGAGTAGGCGTAGCTCTCTTTTCTAAGGTCTTTAGAGACAGTTTCATCTGTTTTGCAGCCTCTTTTGCAGCCTCTTTTGCAGCCTTTTTTTCGGCCTGGATTTGCTCCTAAGCCTCCTTTGCCATCTGACGCTGTAAAGCCTTCTCTGCCTTCTAGGCCTCCTGCTCCTTCTTCTTCGCTGATGATACAGCTCTTTTAGTGGCTTTCCAGTCCTTTTCTGCTTGCTCTTGGGCGTCCTTCTCAGCCTGAAAGTCCCTAGCAGCACAAATGCGGGTAGGACTATACAGTTGAGGATCATTATCCTCCTCACCTAACAAATTAAGCTTCCTACCACGTGCATGCGACTTCTTTTCTACATTAAGAGCCTCAAATAACCCCTGCTTTGTATGTTCGTCAATTGCATGTTGTGTGGAGAGCTTGATGCAGCCACGTGACAAAGCATTAATCTTGCGAGGTGAGGGGTTCTTCATAGCAGCCAAAGTAAGAGCGCGAATTGATTTCGAAGTTAAAGGTGTTGGAATTCGACTTGAAGTATCAATCTGACATTCAGGAGGGGTAGTAGGGCGTCGCGTGATAATGTCAAGCACAATGTTTGGCTTAAGAGGCCATATGCCTACTTTTACAAAAGCTCCTTGGATGTTGGCTTTAGTAAAGCTAGCATTGTAAGCAGGCTTAAAGAGCGTCTAGAAGTGACGTTTTTTCATTGATACAAAGTCTAGGCCCTTTATAAGGAGGTTGTTTACTTCTTTCGAATATGCTGTTGATAATGGCTGGAAGACTCCAACATCGAGAGGCTGTAATCGATGTGTTGAATGAGGAGGCAAAATCAACACTAGAATCCTTAATTCGTCGCATTTATTTAAGAAGGCCATATTAACATGAGATGAGTGTCCATCGACAATTAAGAGCCGTCTCCTATTTCCTGCAAGTCGTCTAGTATGGCGGTTGAAAACCTAAACAAGCCATTGAAGGCCAAACGCGTTGTTACTCCACCCATTTGATGATGTACCAAAGTAGGCCTCATCGCCAACCTCTAAATCTACTACCCAAGTGTCTAATAAGTTGTGTGATTCGCCAGCATATATTAGGGTAGGAGGTAATCGTCTTCCAATCGCTGAAACACATGCTATAAGAGTGATGAATTCGCGACTCCCATCTTGAACTGCCTGTCTAACACGTCCTAATTCATAAGCCTCACGGCTCATAATTCGTTTCAAGGCTTTAATTAAGCCAATTAAGAAGCCTTTCTCATCCCAATTATAGATGTTTTCGGCAGTTAAATTGTACTTTTCGATCGCACGACATAACTAGTAAGACGCGTGTTAGAATCATAATAGCTATAGTGCAACAGTAGGAATGTAGGAACAAATATAACTAACCAGCTCAAAGAACAGCTTATAGGTAGGAGGGTATTCACCCTTAACTCTTAAATTGTCGATATTGCGTAAATAGAGGCTTTTAAGCTCGTGTGTATGGCGTCGGACAAATTGGGAGGTCCAGTTCTTTCCTATAGGGCGTCCAATTATCTCTTCAGCGAAGTTTTTGACCATTTGACTTGTTGGCGGCATCCCTCGGTCTGTCAGCCTATTTATCTGATCGACTAATTGACACTCTTGCACTGTCGTAAGGCATTGTCGTCGCTCTGAGAAATAAGTTGCCCTTGAGGTAGTTTGACCAAGAAACCGCTTTTTGAGCGTTGTACGCTCCAGGCCGTATTTTTTGGCTATCGCAGAAGCATTTGGAACTAAAGCCGCATTCATCTCAGCAAGAGCCGCCTCCATAGCGCGTTCGTCGAGCATTTTGTGGGCCTCGTAAGTGGTGATGTTGATGGGTAAATTGTGGGAATTTAGCCGGGGTGGGAAAGTAAGCGGGATGTCGAGTAGGGAACTTCCCAATTTAAGGTTCAGTGCCTGATATTGTCGCGATTCTAATTTTAGTTATGATCCCTACCTCATCGAGGACCACGGACGACTATTCGCTATCAGTGTCCGTTCACTCTTAGTGACCATTCACCTCAGCCCCACTAACCCCCCTAAAAGGTCTTACAGCCTGTCCGCCTTGGCTGATTGCTCGTCAGCGCCTAGTCACCGTAACGTCTCCGACACATAATACAAACCCCGATTATAGCCGCAAGTGCTCCAGGTAAGCCTATGCCAATCCCGGTGCCTAGTGCAATCTTATCACTTGTGCTATAACCTCCTCCCCCTCCTTCCTGACTTGGTAAATTGGAAACAGTAGTAGTCGCAGATCCCGAATTAGTCGACGTCGAAGAAGTACCTGCAGTATCAGGAGATGACACCCCAACACTATTAGCAGGCGATGAGGTATCGTGTGGAGAGGGTGAGGCTCTGTGGAGGAAAGGCATTAGCACGAACCACTCGGATAAACAATCGAATTTTGAGAGAATATAAGCAAGACACGTCAGATATATGTACCAAAATGAAGGAAAGTAGCCCCCAAAACTTTGCCGCTGTGGAAGGGGCTATGCCATCGGAGGAGGTCGCACTGGAGCGATACACAGTCACGTACACAGTTGTTGTAGCTTGCGAGCTCTCCTCGGTGGTAGTGGCAGCCCCGTTGGTAGGGAAACCTTGGGACGAACAGTAAAGGTCGTAGATGCTTCCCGCGCTCGAGATATCGATCGATGAGTCTCCGACTGTACAAGCGTTTTTCACACAAGACGTAAGAAAAGATTCAGCGACTGACTGCAAGTCGGTCCGGCAATAGCAGTCATTAGGAGCAAGGCCACGCGATCCTTGACCGCACGAGTCGTCGTTTACGCACCCGAGAGCGTCGCCAACGATGTCTCCAAAACAGCCGCCTATGATGCCGGTTGTGAAACAAGCTTGTGCACATGGTTTCTGGGAGGAAAAGATGTCGAGGCTAAAGATTGTCTGCGGGAGGGTTTCTTGGGCTCGTGTGAGGGTGAGGTAGAGGAGGAGTCCATAGAGAAGAGTCTTCGGACGTTGATCATGGCAATACATTGCCTACAACGACTTCCTCGGAAAGTCAAGAAAGATATGGAAGATGTCAGTTTTGTGCCAAGATATTTAGAGAAAGAGAAGTAATACCGAGGAATAGATAGAGATGGAGAAGATGGTCGGCAACAGTACGGGTGAAAACCTGCTTTCCAGCTACAAGAAGCCACCAAGCCACATATTTACCATAAGGCTTTAATTCCTATGGTTCGCCCTTTAAACATCTTCCTCGGTATCATTGGGGTGGGGGCAATCTGACTGCGGCTCTTCATCTGTGTCGTCATCTTCCCTTGGTTGGGGCCCATTTACTTGCGTACAATTTCATCATTAATAGCTGTGGATCTATCGATAAAGATTTAAAATCACACTCACTTCTGGAGATGAGGGTTGGTGTGGGTGGCCAAAATTGTCAAATGTTGCATGGTCAAAGCCTCCAGGTCGCATTTGCAACCTCAAGATGGTTAATTCCATCCCAGCCACTGATGGTTATCAAGGACAATTTGTTGGATGACATCTATCAGCTGACGGCGGAGGACTAGCTGTGATTGGGAAGTTTCGGCCCTGAAATTTGTAACCTATCATGGTGTTTTGGCTCAAAATGCTTTTGGTTCAGCGACGGCCGCAAGGCAGCCTCATGTTACAATCACGCCGGGTGCGAGTTTCCATTTTCGGCTGACGGCCTTAGTTGAATTTCGATTGTTAGTTGGCCAATGTAGATCTGGTGACCTTCTTTGGCATTGAAACGGATTAGATAGGTCCAAGAAGGCATTCTGAAATTATTTAGACTTAATTAGTAACTAGGCTGAATTTCTCATGGTGTCTGTAGGGACTTTGGCAATTGATGAAGTGCGGGTAAGGTTATTTCGAGGACCTGCCACAGTAAGTAAACCCTCGTACAAGGTTTGTGGAAATCCACCACAATGACATAATAACAGATGAAACTTCCGAGATAGCTTTCCGTTCCATTGCCAGCCGCAATTGAGGGTATCTAGAGTATAGTACAGGCAAGAGAGGTCCTGGATGTTGTGTATTCTGGGCACTGCAACCGTGGCAAGGTCTACTCGGGAGGGGCAATGTGGGACCGCAGCGTGGAGAAATGTGGTTGCCACGGTGGAGAATTGTGGTCGCTGCGGGACAGCAACCCATGTTCCATGCGGTTGATAGTGTCCCAAATCTGCTGCCCCACTTTATCGCAACCCGGCACCACTGTCAACTTCTGAATTGGTGAGGAGCTCCAAATCAGGTGCAACGAGATCATGATCTTTAAAGTCCTGACAGTAGTCAGCTTAATGGCCCAGGACTTTAAGCTTTCATAAGATAAGACTTCCTCACTTTTCTTTCGTTATTGCATACATTTTTCTATTGCGGGGCTACGACCATAGACAGCATTGGCATATATCAATCGTCGTGTTACAGAAAACGGAAACTGCGACCACAGATGTCATTATTTGTGGCTGCGGCCCAACCGACGCAATGCTCTCGGGATACTTGGGCCGGTTATCTGTCCAGAATATCGTCTTGAAGAAGGAGCTGGATATTACGCAAGATCCTCGAGGAATTGCTCTGAACGAAGATGGGATTCGACATGTGCAAGGATTGGGCATATATGACAAGATATTTACGGAAATTGGGCAAAGTATGTTTACACGGTACTAAACTATTAGGACTTCATGCGGACTATTTTGTCATAGAGATGGGTTATTTTAATTTTATATCCGGAGGAGGCAGCCTCCATGTTACACTCTTCCTAAAATTCAACTACAATACGGTACGCGTGACCACATTTTCCGTATAAGTCGTTGTTTTGAAATCTCACATGTGGTTACGCATTCCGCAGAGTGCATAAATATATATGATATAGCTTGATAAATACTAATACTATCAAGCATAGATCGAAGGCGGTACCGGCCATCCTGGGCTATGTGCCACAAGCAACCAGTCCTCGAGAAGAATATCCGAAATGTCATATACCAAAATCCATACGGCGAACTTCGGTCAGGATCCACCGTGCAAGCAATATCAGAGGATGGGGACTGGGTTTATGTCATATACACAGATAAGGAGGGGGAAACGAAGAAGTTACGGTCAAAGTTCATTGTCGGTACAGATGGGAAAACAGGTTTCACAAGAAAACGCTATCTTGAGCCCAAAGGCATGATCGATCATTCCAATCTCCAATCTCATTGCATTTACCTCAAGCTCACCTAAAGCACTCAATATTAACATAGCCTTTCCTGAAATTGATAATTGGGACATTGGAAACAAATCGGCCTGGATGATCATGGAATTTTGTCTCGATATACACCGCTTGTTTGACTCTCCACCGCAGTCTCCTTTCCCTTAATTTCGATATCTTATCTGCACTGGGAGATGGTTGTCACGAATTACATGCCCGAATGCAGCTTACAGGCATCTAGTTATCTCGAGAAAAGCCTAGATAATCTTTATAGTTCTTTCAACCGCTCCTTCAAACCAGTCCTCACTCTCTAGTGTAACCAGACCAAGGCGCATGTACGCATCTTCAGTAGTTTCAGACAGTCCTAGAATCATCCCGTACATAAATGAGAAGTCTTCCCCCTCTTCATTGCCAAGTCGAATACAATACACCTGGGTGGAGAAAGGTGCATGGATGTCGCCTTCCCGCGCCCTTCTCACAGTTTCCTTCTCAAGATGGGTCCCTGTATCAATCTGGCATTGAATAAGTATGCAGTCTGGGGTTATAGGTTCTCTCGAATCCGGATCTTCACCGACAGTGTAGGTCCAGCAGTCATGAGGGTTTCCGCAGTTGACTGTCATTGGCACAACCAATCCCTGTAGCACCAAGAAGCCGTCTGTGACCTCTCCGTATTGGTTTAGTCCCGGGACGGAGCACTTTACATCCACAATAGTGAGAAGGGAATCGAACCGGGTCTTGGGATCCCGGTCGACAAAGCTCAGTGCCCCATTTACAGATGCCCATGACCAAGACGGAGCTATGAAGCTGTTCGGGGGTAGCTGAGTCGTTGAGGAAAGCGAAGATATGTAATCCACGGACCAGCAAAGCTCCATCGGCATGTTTGCTTTCCATAAGCCCGCGAGATACTCCGAGCCTACTATTCCATGAATTCTCGACGCAACACCACTCACAGCCGGTAATCTATCACTCTCAAATGTAAGTTGGCGCACGGAATATGATTCTATTAAGTAATGCCAGGTATAATATGGGTCCTTTTTGGCGTACAGCAGTTTTTGAGACAATCCCATGGAATAAAATCCACGCGGTTTTGCGCCATCTTCAGATTGTATTTCCGATTTGCATTCCCAGATGAGCTCAGCCTGTGTATAATGTAATATGCGACTTGACAGGACATTTTCTTGCCAGACCCAGCCCCGAGACGCTAAGGGCCCTAAGTCCTCGAGAAGTTGTGCCATCGAGCTTCCTTGGTGCCGGCGAGCCATGACTTCTGATTCTGTACCATCATCGCAGACGAACATGAGCCTCTCAGGCCACCAGTAGCGCTCGCGCTCTCGTAAGAATGGAGCAGTTCCATTTTCAGCCGAAGAAGCTGAGATGGTTATATAAGCGTTTTCGTAGTAATCGCACATTTTGGAAGACTCGATTTCCCAGTCAGCTTTGCTGTCTTGAATGATGCACAAGGAGTCTATCCATATCCATTGAAGTCCTAATCGTCGAGCCACTTTAATGGCATCTTGAAAGACTTTGGAAAGCTCATCCCAACTGATGCTGGCTTTCATTTGCGCGTGTGTCGAAGATGTAGTCTTTATAGGCTGATGAGTTCCCCAACAATGGCTCAGAGCGGCATATTTAGCCTGGAACCGACAAGGCTCAACTAACTGGATCACATCGTGCTCGCTGACTCCGATGTCTAGCACCCGTTTCGGCAAGAGTGTTGATTGTGATTGGATGCATTCCTGGTGGGACTGAACACAATGCTGGATCCGTTCTTCGATGAATCGGAAGCATTCATCGGAATCCGAGCGCAAGGAATAGAGACCGAGCGTTCCCAGTGCCGGCAGATCAGCGATCGGAAGACCTATTCATCTCAGTACTTATTTTACTAGAGTTTACACATGGCAGTGGGTTTATAGGAGCTTGACTACATACGGGAGGGGTTGTAAACGTAGAAATTTGCTAATGTCTCGAACGACCCAGGCCCATTGGCAGGGTCTTCGGCTGCCAATTCCATATTTACAACATTGCCTTCTTGTCGGTCAATACGCAGGAATGGTTTTAGTAGACCGTCTTCCTTGTATGGCGCGAAGTGACGGACGAGACTGCGTAATAATGAACAAAATTTGCATCTCTCTTGCAAATCCGAAAGGTTTACCAGGAAACCCTCCTCATAACCGCGAGGGTCAAAGCTGTTGCAGAACTTGCAAGACATGGAAGAAGAGAAGGGAATCCTGCTTGCTCTCTCTAGAGAAAGCTTGTGTCAGAGTTATGGATCGTTTGACCCAGGGTCTAAATATGAATTGAACTGATATTCGAATTCCTGTTGATAAAGTTCCGCGACCGCGGCAGCTATTCCGTCCTATTCCAACTACAGAGCAATATGTTTTTTTTATTGAAGAAGTCAGGTATTGTGTTAAACTACCTTAACGGTTGCTACCATTTAGCTATCTAGTCTAAGCCATCCGCCATCCATGGCTTCAATAAGACCGACACGGTAGTAAGCTCTGATCTCTGAGTCTGATTGCTCAAGAACAGATGCACACACTCTGTTGGAATTCGCCTTCATATTCTGGCACGTACTGGTCGAAAAACAAAAATATTAGGCTACTTGGGTCACAATTCGAGGCCGAACAATCCAGAATACATAGTCTCTGTGGGTAGTCTGGGTAAAACGGGAACAATACGATATCAGCCCTGCCTTGGAAATTCTCATATTGGAACCACTCCTTAGAATAACAGCGCCGGTTTGAAAAGGAAATCCGTTTGGCCTGGGACTTTCCGTAGCCTCAAAGAAACTGGCGTTAGGCAGCAGGTTGAGTACCGCACTCGCAACTTGGCCATATGAATTGAGTCCAGGAATTGACCAGCAAACAATAAGAATGCTCAGGCGTGGATCGGCGTGAAAGCCAGCATAATACCCGCTATAGTAGACTTTAGACTGCAGGGATGCCCGGGACGAGAAGGGAGCTACATATTGTTGTTGGTTTTACCCCCGATCTCCTATATTGTGTCATAGGCCTCTCGGTAAGTCAGCCTTCTAAGGCCAGCTAAGTAATCGCATAGAGTTTTCACTTTCGATATCCCGCACTCAAATTTCACGGAAGACTTACAATCCCAAAGCAGGTCTGAATTGTAACCTCTGTCACGGTGTCGCACACCCTGGGTTTAACAGGCCCCCGATGGGGTAAGGCCCTGCGCTGTCCAAGTCGCCGCTTTCCCAACGTCAATAAATACCATGCCTCCTCCCCTAAATCACTCCTCCTCTCACTGCTTCCTTTCTTTTCGATGTGTCTCTTGTGCACATCCGTTCCATGATTTCCCGCTCGGCCTAACTCATGGCCCCAGCCATTCCCCTTCTCGTCGGGATCTCTCGACCGCTCGGATCCTATCTCGTCGTGTTCGAGCGCCCATCTCCCAGCGCAACCCTAACCCTTTGCGGCCGGGGAACGCGTTATCTTCGACAATGCCTCAGAGATTGAAACGGCAGAAGATTTACGAGCCCAAAGCATCTGCCTATATAGGAGAGACCAATAGAAAAATACCTCACAGCGACGAGAATGGATTCTGCCTTGCTGCGCCGCCACCTATCTCACAAGTTGGCGGCGCTAGTGAAATCCAAAGGAATCCGTCTGTGGGATGAAGCTTAGCATGCGGTCACAGCATCTTCTGCCCAAGACACGAGGGCCGAGATCCACGTAATGTGACAATTGAATATTGGTGGACTTGTGGTATCCGTGTCGATCCGACGGCTTATTATGAGGGAAGAGTATCGTGGTCCTCCAGAAATTATTACGAGGGGGGAAGGCGGGACCATCCGGGCTTACTGTGTCTCATCTATGAACGAGGAAGATCACAACAGCCTAGGCTTAAGGACTGAGCTACGGCCCCAAAAGGCGAAACAAGGCTGGGTGATCGGTACTGCGGCAATCTTGCAATAGCCTTCCTCATATCAGGCTTAGCTGCTCGCATAAACTCAGAAGATCCAGGTCTCTGAAAGTGCATCCCTGGCTCAGTATGAGTACTCGATAGCAAACTGAGACTTTCTTTTAGAGCGTTAGCTCGAGGTGTATGGCTTCATCTCTTGGATGTATACCCGATATCACCAAGGCCAACAAGCGTCACCCAAGCTGGCTTAGAAATGCATCTAAACAAGCATATCGCAATCTACAAATTCAGAATCGCCTCGGAAGGGTATTGTAGATGATGGACTTGGCTTTTGTTGTGATGGTGCTATTAGAGAATGTGTAGTCAGCGTCTGTACGCTTCTGCTGCGCTTCTGATGAGAACTTACTGAAATTGATCATATATCCATTATGAAACCTGGCATTTCCGCTAATACTATCTATTATTTATAGCTCAGCATCCAAGGAGGAGATGTTATTGAAGTGGAAAGCCGATGGCCAAAGTCAGCAGCTTTCCTATACCAGTTTTCATAGAGGATGCTGTACAATACAAGCTATAGATGGGTTATTCCTCTGAAGCGACCATAGGAAGAGGTAATACCGTATTTACTGGAATACAAGACCCCCCTCAAATATAAGACCAGGTTTTTTTATCAATTGTGGAAACTTTTTTTTTTATAAGACCATGATCTTATAGGGCAAAATCCCGGCTGGGACTCAAATTGTACAGCTATTAAAATTAATCTACAGCTATATATTTTCATCCCTTTGATCAATATCACCATCTGTAGCCTCATTAAAGTCCTCGTCCCCTGCGCTATCACTATCAAAGCTTTGATTAGAGTCAACGTCGCTACTGTACTAATGGTCAGACCATTATCGTCGCAATTGCCTCCGTCATCTTCCACCTCCTCGTTCTCTGCAGCTGTGTAATATCAGCTTTCTAGGTGCTCCGTCTGCTGTTGGTGGCATATATGTCTCCTCTAAATACAAGATAACCCAAATCTTCTTCTCCTGTGTGTGGTTGGGTCTTTTCGCAGGCTGGCGGAGCTGTAGAGGTTTATCATCGCCGTCGTCGTTGGATTGCTCTCCCTTTCCTTCTGCAAATAGCTGTCGAGACTCTGCAAACGCGGCAATTACAACTTGCTCATTGATTCCTCCAACAATTCGACAGCCACCGAGAAGACTCAATGCTCTTTCTTCCTTCCTTTGAGGACAACACCCATCGCGAGCTCGCTGTCCGAAAAGCTCCTGACATACCAAATTCCAGTCTTCTATTTGATACATATAGTGTCTCCGAGGATTTAGCTGATCGTCCATTGGCGATTTTATTGAAGGCATACGGAAACCTGCTACCTGCTTGATGTCGTTCATCCAGAACAGTAGTTTGTGAGTTTGCAAAGACGGTTTATTCATGGACATCATTAAGGCCATTTGATACAAACGCATATCTGCTACACACATTATTACGAGTGGAAATCCGTTGGGTAGATACTCTTGCTCTCCATCTCGACTACGACAAGTCAAGCAGAACACTTTCTCTCTTCCGTTACCCATCATTTTGCATTGCAATGCTTCGGTCCAAAGGTGCTCTTTACGTCTTTGCTAGCATGGAGTCGAATCCAGTGGACCCAAGGGCCACAAAAGAAGAAATTGCATTTTTCCTCCAGGAGACACTTTCGTCGTACCGACTACTCTTCGGACAATCAAAGCCTGCTAGAAGATTCTTTCGGAACATGCTAAGCCGCGAAGCTGTTTTATCTCAAAATCCAGATCCGTTACTGCGCTCGTTATGTCTTGATCAATATTTTGCTGATACTCTTGTTCCCGCAGACCGCCTTGTTTACGTTACATCTCGGGACTTTCTTGTTTTGGGCGAGCGGGTGGAACTCCTTGCTGCAGAGTTAAGATGCACAAAACCCAGGTCATGGAGAGACCTGCTTCGTGATCGGCGAGCTAGTCTGCAATACTGGACGTTCTGGCTTGTTGCCATTTTTGGTGTTACGAGCATTGCATTGAGTGTTATGCAGGTCATTCTTAGCCTGGTCCAGGTGATACATGCCCAACAAGCTCAAACACAACAGCCCCATGGGGAGTAAATCCTGGGAAGTAATCAGTCACTGCAAGACCCGTACAAGGCGTTCGCATGCTTCTTACGATCAGCAAAATTTTCGCGATGCAACAACCTCGAATGTTGAATGGTATTGGTTCTATGGTATTGGTTCTGTAGAAGAGCATATGTATCAATCACCGCAATGCATCCATTGTGATAGTAGATAGTGTGGTGGGGTAGCGTGGTCACTCCCTTCAGGAGCACCTGATTTTGGGGCATAGATCTTCCTGTACTGATACCCCTCCTGTATTTTAGGTAGTTTGTCAACCATTCTTAGAAATCAAGCATTTTACAGACGAAAAACCAGGAACTTTGCGAGTGTTGAAGGACGGATTGATAGACAGGAAGAGCAGAATTCACGGATTTACGGACGCAGACAGGATGAGAGATCGCTATAAGGATTGCTAGACGTCTAGAGGGCACTTTTACGAACACAGGATACAGTTCTACCGGAGTTTCTACAGCGATGGCCGCTCTTATTGTTTGGTGTTTTGGGTTTTGCCTCTATTCCGGCCATGTACTCCCCGCAGAGCCTACGCTGACCTACCCACTGTCCTGACAATCGTGCACTTCGACGGCACACACCCTATCCCTCCACAATAGAAGCGGAGTAATGATGGACGCATTGGTTCGGTACGATGTAAATAATTAGGATCATACAGAGCAACGAGTTCCTTGCGTGATCGGAGAGGCACGATGTCACCACCCTTAGAAACTTGAAGCCACTTCGTGGAAATTATAATCTATCTCGGACCATAGATGGTGAAGGAACCGCCTTAAAGTTAATAGCCGGTTCCCCTCCTACTTCGCTTCGCTCGTAGTCGGCGAAAGCAAGTGTCATGGTTCGCGAAACTTTTTAGATAGCTGCACTTAATGAGTCACAATCACTAGTCTTTACAAACCAAATTACATGAGGAACTAAAAATGAAGACCTCTTCACGTTTGAGTATCCATAAGTGCGGTAGGGTAAAGGTTAGTGTTGCTGAGGAGAAAAAAAAGAGTAAGAGATGAAAAGGAAATGGAAAACGCAATTTGTATGAAGGCGGGCGGCCTTGAAATCCCACCAAATTCAGAACACCAAAACTATCCCTTTGAGTGTAAATTTTGCGCTTTAGCGACCTAGTGTGCTGGAACTTTACATTCTGTAGTGGATCGCTTCAGAGCATTTAGTGATGAAGGATCGCTAAATGTCGCTAAACTTCCAGCATGTCTGCTATGGTCCAAGCTCAAACTTTACTGAAAGTAGTTTAGTTTTGACAGGGGGGCGCCCCAATCTCCAAAATTCACACGCAAAGGGATAATTTAGAAAATGTACATATAACAACCGCAACGCTCTTTAAATTGCATAGAAATTATTGTAATAATTAATTAGCTTCTTCTCTAAAACTTTATAGTCGAAAAGTTTAGTCGAAAACCAATATTCGAATTGTTATATATTGCGCAAGTATGAGAATTTTTAGTGTTCTGAGAGTGTTTCGCGAACCATGACACTTGCTTTGGCCGACTACGAGGGAAGCGAAGTAGGAGGGGAACCGGGCTATTAGATTGAGCCAATGATAGGTTATAGAAGTAGGTTCATCCGATGATTAGCCGCTGGGGCCAGCTTTCCACGTGGTCACATTGCGACGTTGAGGCTGCGGCGCTGGATCCCACCGGATCTGGTGGCCGAAATACCACGACTTGCAGTTTTTTTGTAAAAATATACAATGCGAGGTGATAATAAGCATTCCCGATACTCGGACCGTTACTAAAGTCGAGATTTCCACAGCCTTTGCACACTAATATTGGTATATTTGACCGGGAATTACCATGCAGGTGTAAGGCAGAGAGGAATGAAATCGCCGGTAGTGAGTGCAGATTTGGTTGTGATGTATTGCTCAATATAGAACACGAGCCGATAGCCAATGACTGTCAGGGTTAACTGTAAGAGAAAGCCCTACGTGGCGAGTAGCAGGTTTAACATTATGCCGAGAGTACAACCCTAAGGAGTCTTTGTACAGTATTGGGAGCCTAAAATATTGGCCCTAACCTAATATCGCTGAAAGGCCTGAGCCTAAAATACCTTTCAATCCTTCCTCGTAGTGATGCCACGCAACAATGTACGGCGTATTTGACTGGTGTGCATCCTTCTATTTTTACTCTCGAAGGCATACATTTGTCCCCAAATGCCGCGGTGAGGGCTGACATTGCGCCTCTAGGCTGCTTCAATCGCCGCAAGGTTGTAACGCGTACGGAAAGACTCAGCCACGTTCGTCTCATCGCCTCCATCCATCTCTAGAGTCAGCCTCATTTTACGGCGTGTTTCAGAAAGTCCATTTCTTTGCGGGAATTCTCTGATTGATATACCAGTATTTAGCCCTGCTTAGGCTGTGTATGATTGCAGGCGCTATTGCGTTGTCGATTATCTCAGGTGAAATAGAGTTTTCAGAGGATCTACACAGCCCTCAATACAATTCAAAATGGCGAAGCAGACCGGAGACTGCCGCACGAAATCCTATGGGCTTGAAGCTGAAGATGCTGGATGCATCGTTTGACGTATTGTAACATTTGGTCAAAAGGTCTCACAAGATGACTGGCCGCCAAGAAAATGGGGTTGAAATATAAAGTTGATGGCATTTTTATAAGTTCTCATCTCAGTCGCTTCATATACGAGCATTGCCTCGTAGTCTACACTATTATCTCATCCTAAACAACGTCGTAACGGGACTGATTGAATCATTTCAACATGTTTCTCAAGGCCGCTGTCCAAGTTAGTCTGCTGGCTAACATTCTCCTAACCGCTCCTGCTGTTGCTTTCAGATACTTCAACGGTTCAGGAGGGGAGCCTCCCATGGGAGAAGATTACTATACATTGTCAAATGGTAATTTTCGGAAAATCCTATCGTATTGCGCAATGGGTTAACTTCTTTAGGATGTCCAATCACAAATCCGCAAGCATCTTTACGAATTGGAAACCAGCTTCGCTCTACACTTCTTTTGCAAGATATCAACTTGCTGGAGGTTATTTCTCACATTACTCATGAAAGAACACCCGAGAGGTACACTTCTTAATTCATCTACAAAACTTTGCACTTATTTACTATGTCTAGGCTTGTCCATGCCAAAGGGGCTGGAGCGTATGGGGAATTCGAAGTCACTCATGATATCACCAACTATACGAGCGCGGCGTTTCTCAACACTGTTGGTAAAAAGACGAAGTTGTTTGCTCGCTTTTCCACAGTTGGGGGAGAGAAAGGGTCAGCGGACAGTGTTCGAGATGGTCGAGGATTCGCCTTCAAGTTTTATACGGAGGAAGGCAACCTGGATTGGCTCTTCTTCAACCTTGTAAGTCAAGGGTTATGAACCGGAGGCGTTTGCTGACATATCCCTTAGCCTGTCTTCTTCATCAGGGACCCTGCCAAGTTCCCATCGCTTGTTCACGCTCAAAAGCGGAACCCTCAGACCAATCTGAAAGATCCATCAATGGTAAGTTAGCAATCCTCTCGGCTGATAGACAACCCTGCTAATTGAGTACAGTTTTGGGAGTATGTTGCTCCCGTTTATGCTCGATTATCTGAATAGGTATAGCACTGATTTGATGTAGCTACTTCAACAATAATGCAGAGGGATACAATGCCTTGATGACGCTTTTTAGCGACAAGGGCACGCCTTGGTCATACCGATATGCGGACATCTTTGGCATCAATACGTACAAATTTACCCAACCTGTATGCAACAACATAAGCAAAATCAGCAGTACGCCCGGGACTAACTTTGTATCGTTAGGATGGATCATTTCATTATGTGAAAATACACCTAAAAACGAATCAAGGAGTTAAAAACCTCACGTTTGCCGAAGCAGTGAACCTCACAGGCACTGATCCCGACAGCTCCTCTCGCGATTTATTTGATTCAATCGCCAATGGAGACTACCCATCATGGACCGTGTACGCCCAGATCATCGACCCACAAGCAGCAGAGAACTACACCACAAACATCTTTGATGCAACAAAAACCATCTCACAAACAGACTATCCCCTCATCCCATTCGGAAAAATCACACTCAACCAGAACCCCGTCAACTTCTTCTCTGAAGTAGAACAAGCCGCGTTCAGCCCCGCAGCCATCATTCCAGGCTGGCAAGTCAGCCCCGACCCAAGCAAGTCCTCCATTTCGCCCTCTGCTCCCCCTTCATCAACAAACCTGCTAACAACGACCAACCCAGTTCTCCAAGTCCGTCTCTTTGCCTACGGCGACACCCAACGCTACCGCCTGGGCGTGAATTTCAACCAACTCCCCGTCAACCGGCCCGGGTACAGCTACAACCCGACGAAGCGTGATGGCGCCAATAACATCATGAACTACGGTTCCTTGCCCAACTACATCCCCGCCTACAACGGGCCCAAGATCATCCCAGCTGCTCAATATGAACAGCAAGCCGCGCACGAACGATGGGCTGGCACAGTCACGGATTTCGAAAGCCAGCTGGTGGATGCGGATTTCGTGCAGCCGAGAGCCACTTGGGCGACTTTGGGGCTGACGCCGGGACAACAGGCGAATTTCGTGGGGAACGTGGCGGCGAGTCTGAGTAAAGCTGTGAGGCCAGTTCGGAGTGACGCTTATGGTATGTTAGCTCCCAGCATATGAGTTCCCCTTAAATGTTGAGCGAGAGAAAGGGGCTAGGCTGACTTGGTGTTGCTGAATAGCTGTCTTTGGGAGAATCGATTCGCAGCTGGGGAATTGGATCATGAATGAGACGGAGGCTATGGTGCCGGCGAATATGAAGAGGGATATGATGCCGAGAAAGGTCATGGGGAGGAGTTTTAGGGAGTATATAGGTAGAGAGGCGAGTGTGTGAGGTTTTGAGACGTCCGCGATGGTATGATGATGATAGATGTTGGTGCTGGAATGTTGAAGGTTCGAGGCTCAGGCCTTCTCACATAGTGAATTATCAGTTTGCACGCTTTTCATTGGTTTGCATGCTTTGCACTTGCAACCTCACTTGCATAAATAGATACCTAGGTAGCTTCAGATAGACATGAAATCCAAGCTCTTCTCTCACTTCAACATGGAAGCGCTGGGTTGGGGAATTTTCTTTGCATTATGATTTAATCTAGGGGCTATAAGTAAGTTTACCGTAGATTATGAACCCTGTAGAAAGCTTTAGATATAATCAGCTATTTCTAATTATACCATTGTCTGATCGTTTAAGAAACTCATACTTCTCCTTCGTGTATGTTGAGATATGTACTGTATATAGAAGAAAATAAATGCGCGATAGTCGAAAGACACCCCAACTCTCTTTCAGGAGCTAGCTATAGGAAACCGCCTAGCCTTATAAGGCAGTTTTACGTCCGATTTCAGGTCCTCCATTTCGAACCCTGCTCAAACACATTTCCCGTTATACCCTTTTCATCACATGACCTTCTGACCCCATTGTTGTATGCGACCCTGCTTACGTACGATCACTCCAACAGGAGGGAGGGGCAGTGGCCTTCTCCGAGAAGGTGTGTCGGCGTAGCTACCTGTACAGCAAGAACAGGGCCAAGGTCAACTTGAGAGACAATGCAAACAAATCATATGGCATCCGAGAAGAGCACCGGGTGTCCCTCCAGCTCTTGGAGGTCATGGAAGCCGAGTGGGAGCAATTGGAGCTGTATGGCGAAGATGATAACGATCAGGGCGGACCACTGCCACTGCCACTGCCCTACTACATCATACCCACAGCCGACACCTTGCAATTCCTCCGCGCACAAATCAACAAGTACTGCTTTTTGTTTGAGCATACTTTAGCTGCCACTGCCAAGACGCATTCCCTGCCTGAGTTCGTGATGATGGTGCTTGGACTCCGAGCACTGCGCTTCTGTTACGGCTCGTCACTCCTTCCGGCCGAGTCCCTCTTGTACAATGACAAGTGGACCAAGAAGAAGAAGAAGAAGAAGAAGAAGAATGAGGCTCAAGGAGACAATGCTCGAGGAGACAATGCTCAAGGAGACGTTGTCAAAGAAGGCATGGGCATGAAAAAGTCCATACAAAGCTGTGGCATTGGCTGGTTTCTTCCAAAGATCGACTGGGGCACGTGGCGGCTACTACCACCCCACAATGACAACATGCTCACTAGGAACCTTCACGTCCATGACGAATACAAAAGGCAGTGGCGAGCAGTACGGGATCTACAGGACGTATGGGTGCGCCTCAACTAGGCCAATGCCTGGTTTGTAAAGCACAACATGCTAGACGACGAGCGCAAGTGGAGGCAGTGGTTCGAGTATCTCCATGGCTTAAACATTGAGCAGTTTCACATCGACATAGCTAGGGCGGCAGTGAAGAGCAACAAGGCCCGTCCTGAAGCTAAGCCTGAAGACTTACAACAGCTACTCACAAGGGATTTCTATTACCAAGGCATGAAAAGAATGTTTACTGTGGAGGGGAGGCAGTGCGCGCCACACGCCATCATAGGGAACAAGACCCATATAACACGCGGGTCTGAATTGATCCGCTTCTTGTGGGGCTGAGATGACAATCTAGCCAGGAGCAGGTGGAGCGAAAAGCCATATAGGCTTGTATTTCGACAGACCTTTAAAATGGTTGAGCGCCACATTGGTCTAGAACATGCGTAGCAGTGGAAGAGAGACTTGCTCTTGATTATACAGCTTACGCACTGGGTACTGCCATATGCCACTGCCACTGCCTTCTTCAGCCTGAGCAAGACCAACAAGAATAGGGACATGAAAGGCCGTATGAGTTGGATGTCAATAGTCTACGAAGAGCCCAAGCGGATTGGCATTACTTTGTCCTTCACCAAGGTCATGCAAGATGCACAACAACATAGAGAAGAGCGCAATGGCGTAGATGTTGTAGGGAGGTAGTGGCTTGGTGAGAGAACAGCTCGCGAGGTACAAGAGGCCTAGGAGTCTACCCAGGCCCAAATGAGACCCTAGGACGGCCAGGATCCCATTCAAAGGCGTTAGTGGACCACAGAGGACTTGCTCTTGACATGTGCTAGGCAAGGATTAACAACACTAGCCCATTAGCAGTACTGGGTGCTTGGGAGGCAACCTAGTGAGCATGGGTCTTAGCGTGGGTTTGAACCTGCATGGCAGTCAGGCTACCCACCTCGACTCTAGATCCTTCGGCAGATTCAAGGCAAGACTCTCAAGGAGTTGGAAGAGCTAATGCAAACGCTCTACACCAAGGTAGTGGCATAAGGCCTCATAGGCAAGTATTTAAAGCTACTTACAAAAGCAGTGCATCTTCATCAATTGTCATTGCCACTGCCACTACCACCCCTCTTACGATTGGCAACAGCTAGCTATCTAGAGCAGACCTTTGCATCCATTTGTCTTGCATTGATTCCACTGCTCTTGATTTAATCCAGCCACTGCCATGATCTCCACTCACTTAGTCCAAGTATTGCGCGTCAAGCTCACTTAAGCATTGCGCGTGCTAAGCTTGCACTCTTTCCTATTAGAAGCTCTCCTCATAGCACAACACAACACAACACACCACGCAACCACCCCCTCCAACCATCCAGTTTCTTGACAGCTTTGGGATTCACGTGCGATCTACCTCTCAGCTCACTTCAGTCGCCGAAAGTACGTCTGTCCTCAACTGCCTGCCTGCCACTCGCTCACTTCACTACCACTACTTAAAGGAGCGTCACGGCCAATCTAAGTCGCTCTGCAGTCCTTGCTTGGTCTGTATCTCAGCCTTAGAACCACTGCTTAAGGTAAGTCCATCGTCAATCCCGTCTCACACCACCTACCACTCGCTCACTCCTTTGCCACTGCTAGAGCTAACCTCACGGCTGATCTCACTTGCTCCTTGCTCATCGCTTGATCTACACCTCAACCTTAGCTCTGCACCACTGCTTTGGGTAAGTCCGTCCTCGGTCTGTCTCACTGCCTACCACTCATTCACACCTCCGTTACGCCTTAGGAGAAGTCTTCCATACAATCTCACACTTATCTCCTCAACATCATGGCTTCTGCCAATATCTCATTTGATCCCTTTGACGCTCTCGGCTTGGACTACCACCCCAACCACTCCCTAGAGGAGCTGCGCACTGCCTATGATTGCGCCTTGCGAGCTTGTCGAGCTAACAGTCGCAGTCCCTCCAAAGACCGCCTCTTCCCCCACCTAGGCAAGGTCATGGAAGCCTATAGACACCTATCAGCTAATCCCCTAGCAACACTTAAGCATACAGTAATGAAGTGGTAGTCCAATCATACTATGTCCTAGGACCCGACTGCCGCTACTACCACTGCAATGTTCTACCCTCTCCACAGCCGCAACGCCCTTGCCAGCTAGGCTCCCGTCAACCTAGAATTCCTTCAGCAACCACCACAGCATGACTAGAACCCCTATGCTATTAGCGCATCACATGACAATGCAATTGCTGTTGAGGATGAAGGCACTGGTAGAGATGTAGGAGCCCTAGGCCAGGCAGTGGCCATCGGCAATGAGGATGGTGAAGAAGGCATAGGCTAGGTAGTGGCCATTAGTGATGACGAAGAAGACATAGAGACGGATGGAGATGTAGGTGGCGTAGGCCAGGCAGTGGTCATTAGTGACGACAAAGACATAAGCATGGATGGAGATGTGGAGCAGGCAGTGGTCATCAGTGACGATGAAGATGATGATAGGGAATAGTTAGGACTTAGGAGATTAGGTAGTGGACAAGGTCTACTACATAGATTTATTTCATTGTGTTTCTAGTTCTACCAAGCGACTAGTAGCTAGGGCGGCAGTGGAAGTGGTAGTGGTAGTGGCAGTGGTAATGCTCCAATTAGATTTTTTCCTTTCCTGCTTACTCAGCTCGGCACTGCAATGCGTCCACATCGGCATTTGTTGTTGTAACGTGCATCCCAGCGTGGCGGAAAACCCTACGTGCCGGAAAAAATGATTGGTACTTCGACTTCAAGTATCTTTAAATCTATACACACTGCAATATCTCTTATTATTTTTTGTAATTTATACTCTATGGCCACTCCCGAACACCCTAGTTGCCTCCGACTAAAAAAACACATTCGCGTCGTCGTCCTCACGCCTGATTTGCAAAGAGTCTCCTTTTATAGCGTAACAGACTTCCTCTCTTACAGCTGCACCACCGAGCTTGTACCACCTCTAAAACTTAGAGAAGGGTCTTAGCCGAGTTCTTAGGCCTCCCTACTATACGGGAGATTGTCAACAGCGTTGTGGCGGCTGTGGCGTGTAGATTCATACAAGATCGCCACGTGGGTCGGTACCTCGGATCGAAGCATTTGACGATCTTGGTGGGGAGCAGCCCCATACACCCCACAGTATTTACGCTTTGAGCTCGCTTATGTAAGCATTGGGCAAAGAAAACTGTTGCCTGGGTGTTATTCATCATTTTCAGCCATGATCAATCTGAGCTGCGCCTCGCATTGACGTGTCTTCAGCTTCAGCTTCAGCCTCAATTTCCTGCTTGGGGCTTCTTAGATCTCTTCCGCCGTTCTATCCCAACATCTGTATCTATGAGAGACCTCCCCATGGTTGTCATGCAAAATGTCCAAACTCGCAAAATTCCGGGAATGCCTGTCTAGAACCTTCCGACCAGCCAAGCAACAAGAACCACTCCCTCCTGATGGGGAGAGGAAATCTGATCCAGCGAAACCAAACACCGCAGAAGCTAGTGAGTAGCCTCGGCGTTCCTCATGCTTCCTATTCACACAGCTCCTTACTTTCTCCCAGATCCTATCTCATCCCAAGCCGTGATCATGGATGAGACCGAGGCGTTCTGCGTTCACGAAGTCTCGGAGGCGGGGCAGACGTGCAACATTTGCTTTCATCTCGATTTTCAAGGTGATCGAGATAATCCTATGGA
Organism: uncultured Solirubrobacterales bacterium; assembly: GCA_963718425.1. Taxonomy (GTDB): domain Bacteria; phylum Actinomycetota; class Thermoleophilia; order Solirubrobacterales; family Solirubrobacteraceae; genus Palsa-744. The sequence goes on along the minus strand of CAVQZJ010000014.1, from coordinate 1,444 downwards.
CTTAGGCTTGTATGCTGCTCAAGTTGTTATCGAGTGGGAATCGAGAACGCCCATGCTTGCAGAACCAGGCACGTCTCTCTGCGAGCGATGTCAGAGCATGACTCTGGGGAAAGTGTGCTCGACAGAAGGCTACATACATTCGCTCTGTTATTGGGCACTCTTGGCATCGGCGAAGATTTCCAAATGCCCAATGTGTGTAATGATGGTCAACACGCTGAGCGGGCCCAGGGGCGAAGGTTTCGAGTATGGACTCACGTTGGAAAATCCATACCAGAATAACCGTTGGGTCCGTGTCCATGCCGTTCCCAAGGAACGACGACAACAGATGAATAACCTGGAGGTAGAAATTATGAATAGGAACTGGATGCTGAACTTTGTCCGTCCAGGATTGCTATCTATGGTCATGGCATCTGGTAAGTCTTCAAAAGTTTACTTATCTCATGGAGACCTGCAACTAAAGGTACGATCAAGGTGCTAAAGCCGCCGAGTACGGAATTCGACCAAAACAATCCTTTGACGACAGTCAAAAGTTTAATGCGATGGCACAGTGGCTAGATTCTCAGCGCATGCACAACTCTTACCTCCAGCCCACTATGCCGACCAGGGTGTTAGACCTTGGTCCCACCCGAGGGGAAATACAGCTTGTAGAAACCATCGACTTGAGTTCTCAGTACGAACCATACATGGCGTTGAGTTACCGGTGGGGATCACCCGAGAATAATCACTTGATGACAACCTTGGAAAACCTTGGAGACCGCAAAGAAGGCATGAGGCTGGTGGACATGCCTAAAACCATTCAAGATTCTGTCGCTGTCACACGAAAACTTAACATTCGCTATTTGTAGATTGATGCTATGTGCATCATTCAGAACAGTCCAGCAGATTGGAAGCAGGAAGCCAGAAACATGGGAGCGATCTACATGAATGCCACTTGTACTATTGCTGCGCATTCAGCAAATCATGCCAACCACGGATTCTTGGAGGAGTCCATGAAACAACCACAGGCAATTCGGCTGGGTGGCAATGGTCTGGATGCCGAGAACTCCTTTTGGGTGTCTCAGACTGGGCTGCAAAGACGCCAAATCGTGGAGAGCGAGCTATCCAGCCGGGGTTAGGTTGTGCAAGAGCGAATACTTTCAAAGAGCACGATCCATTTTGCAAACGATGGTATTGTTTACCTCGAATCCACGTCGGAGATGATGTCTCTAGATGGAGCAAAGGACGCGACACCACTAGAAGCCGGAGGAATACGATCCATGATCGAGAAAGATCTTTCACGAGGCAACATCCCGGATGAGGAAATGAAAAAGATTTCAGCTAAAGTCTATCGTGACTGGTATGTGCTCGTCTGGCTCTACACTCAATGCTCCTTGACGAAACCAGATGACAAAATCCCAGCACTCATTGGCATCATAAATCAGATCCATGAGTTCACTAGAGACAG
>CAVQZJ010000013.1:0-11418 GCA_963718425.1 uncultured Solirubrobacterales bacterium | reverse complement strand
CAGCCCCGTCATCCGAGCGAATTCGACCAGCATCTGAAAGCTTCGCTCACCGGTCGATCGCCACTTGCCATGGTGTACTGCTAACAGGAGTTTCGGACAGGTTCAGGGCCGCCACCGATGATTTGACACGTCGGCACCTCGGTGTTTTTGAAAGGCGCGATCGACTGAGCGGTTAGCATGCCGCGAATGGCAAATTCCGAGGATGAGCTGATCACGCGCTTCTACGATGCCTTCGCCGCCCTGGACGGTGATGCGATGGCCGCGTGCTATGCGCCGGACGCGCGCTTCTCAGACCCCGTGTTCACGGCCCTGCAGGGCGAGGAGCCGGGGGCGATGTGGCGGATGCTCACCGGGCGTGCCAAGGATCTGCGGATAACGCTGCTCGAGCACGAGGCCGCCGGGGAGCGCGGAAGCGCGCACTGGCTAGCCGACTACACGTTCAGAACAGGCCGCAAGGTGCACAACGACGTGCACGCGAGCTTTCGGTTCAAGGACGGTCTGATCGTCGAGCATCACGATTCCTTTTCGTTCTTTGTCTGGGCGCGCCAGGCGCTTGGCCCGGTGGGGCTCGCTCTCGGGTGGACGCCGCTCCTGCGGGCCAGGGTGCAGCGCGAGGCCCGCACCGGCCTGCGGGAGTTCCTCGCTGAGGCTTCCTAGAGCCCGCGGTTAGGGCTCTGCCGGTGGGGATCTGCCTCTACGCGGCCTCGTAGATGAGGATCGCGACGCCGTCACCGACCGTCTTTGAGTCGGTCAGTTTCAGGCTCTTCTTGTCGCTCGTCGGGCCGAACAGGCGCTTTCCCTCGCCGAGGATCACCGGGAAGACCATCAACCGCAGCTCGTCGAGGAGATCGTGCTCGAGCAGCGCCTGCACGAGCTGTGCGCTGCCGTGGACATAGATGTCCCCGTCGTGTGACTTCTTCAGTTCGGCGACCGCGGTGGCGACATCGCCTCCCAACACCGTCGAGTTGTTCCACGACGGGTCGGTCAACGTCGAGGACACCACATACTTGGGCATGTTGTTGAACTTGTCGGCGAAGTCGCCCTCCATGGTGGGCCAGGCCGCCGCGAACCCTTCATAGGTCACGCGTCCCAGAAGCAGGGCCTCGGCCTTCAGGGTCTCCTCGAGCTTGAACTCATCGCCCTCCGGGCCCCGGTCGATCTTGAACGTCCACCCGGCGTGCCGGTAGCCCTCGCCGCCGCCGGGGGCCTCTATGACACCGTCTAGGGATACGAACTCGGTTGCCACGATTCTGCTCATCTCCAACTCCTTCGTTGTCGTTTGCTCCTAAGACGGTGGATCGACCGGAAAGCTATCGGTGAAATTTGATTTCTGTTCATCGATGAGTTCCGGGCGCCGGGCGGGTCTCACCTGCAAAGCCATCTCACGGAAACGGAGCGATTGTGATAGCTAGCCTCGAGCGGGTACCATCGCCGATAGTGAGCTCCACACAACAGTCACCTCTCACCGCGGCGCCCGGTGCCATCGAGCAGCGGATCGAGTCTCATCGCCGTGAGCTGACCGGGTACTGCTACCGCATGCTCGGCTCGCCCTTCGAAGCCGAAGACGCGGTGCAGGAGACGTTCCTGAGGGCGTGGAAGAGTTTTGAGAGCTTCGAGGGCCGTGCGGCGCTGCGCTCCTGGCTGTACCGGATAGCCACGAATGTGTGCCTGGACATGCTGGGCGCCCGCAAGAAGCGCGTCAGGGCGATGGATCTCGGACCCGCCAAGGCGCCGGACGCGGCCAACCTGAACATGCCGCCGGAGGACTGGTGGATCGGGCCCGCTCCCGCCGAGATGGTCGAAGGGGGGGACGATCCAGCGGAGCTGGCGGTCAAACGGGAGACGGTCAAGCTGGCGTTCGTCGCGGCGCTCCAGCACCTGGCGCCCCGGCAGCGGGCCGTGCTGATCCTGTGTGAGGTGCTGCGCTGGCAGGCAAGCGAGGTGGCGGAGCTGCTGGACAGCAGTGTCGCGTCGGTGAACAGCGCGCTGCAGCGTGCCCGCGCGACACTCCAATCCACCGCCCCGGATTGCACAGAGCAGACCGCCACCATGGACGACGACTCAAAGCGCGAGCTGCTGGAACGCTACGTCAAGGCGTTCGAAGCCTACGACATGCAGGCGCTCACCTCGCTGATCAAGGAGGACGCCAGCCAGTCGATGCCACCCTATGACATGTGGCTCAGCGGCCGGGAGGACATCCTGGCCTGGTGGTTTGGGCCGGGCATCGGATGCGCTGGCTCAAAGCTGCTTCCGACCGTGGCGGCAAACGGCTCAGTCGCGTTTGGCCAATACAAGCCGAGCGAGTCCGGCGAGGGGTACGAGCCCTGGGCGCTGCAGGTTCTCGAGCTCTCCGACGACGGGATCGGGGAGTTCACGTTCTTCCTGGACACGGGCCGTCTGTTTGAGCTCTTTGGTCTGCCGGCGCGGCTCGCGGGCTAGCTTCTCCTGAGCAGAACTCGAGGCCAACGAACTCGAGCAGCCGCGCCAGCTCCAGCGACGCGTTACACAGCGTCAGCTCACAGCCACACCGACGGGCGGTGAGATGAAGTCGCGCGAGGGCATCGACGCTCTGCGCGTCAGCGGCCAATTGGCCGATGTCGCAGATCACCGGGGAGCCGGCGCTGCCCTCAAGCCGCTGGCGCAGCAAATCATGGATCGCGGGCAGCTCAGCGCGCGCGATGGGGCCGCCGAGGGAAAGGGTGATAGGGCTCTGCTCTGGTGCTCCCACTACCAGTTGGACTGCGCAAGCGCCCGGAACTCAGCGGCGGGCGGCAAAGAGCCCGAGAAATCGGCCGTGGGGGAGGGAGACGGGGGACCGAGGAATCGAACCTCGAGCTCGGGTTTTGGAGACCCACGTGTTACCACTACACCAGTCCCCCTGGCGTAGCCCACGATCCTCGATCTTACAACTGGTCCGCGGGCAGAAATGCCCGCTACACCACTGTTCGTGGGGCGGCCGTCCGGGCTGCTGACCCTAGCAGGGACCGAATCTCAGCGGACTTTCCGCAGGGGTGCGAGCACGACGGGTCCCGATCGCCGCCAGTGCTCTGGCCTGTCTGGGTTCGCTTGACATATTGGTAGGAGCACCAGACCCATGCTCGACTGGCCCGCCACGAGCTGGCGATCACATCACGTCGGTGCGTTCCTGGATGTCGGTGTCAAATCGACTACTAGCTTGCTAGCATGCAAGCAATGCCGGAGGAGCATCCATCGGAGAAGCAGCAGTTCAACGTGTACCTGCCGCCGCGACTCATCCGCAGGGTCAAGCACGCGGCCGTCGATCAGGGCACATCGCTTTCGCGGCTGGTCGAGGACGCGCTGATCGGTCATCTCGCCCATCTGGAGCAGGACGCGCCGAGGTGAAGGTCAGGCCCATACATTTCGTCGCGGATGTGCAGGAGGCTGTGCGCTTCTATCGCGTACTCGGTCTGCGGACGTCAGCGAGCTCACGGTCGGGGCACTGGATCGAGCTGGAGGCGGACGGGGGAGAGCTGGGCCTGCACGACTCCGCGATCGCCGCCGACGGGCAGGGACGGCGGGGACTGGCGCTGAACTTCATCGCCGAGGAGCCTCTGCAGGACATCGAGCAGAGGCTGCTCGCGGCCGGCTTCGTGCCCGAGGGAACAATCGTCGACCACGAGTGGGGCCGGGCCCTTCAGGTGAAGGCACCCGACGGGACGGTCGTCCAGATCGACGAGCGCGACCGCGAGCTGTACACATAAACGAAGGAGGGAGAACCCCCATGGCCACGGTCAGCGTCCGCTACATCGTCGACGACGTTGACGCCGCAATCGCTTTCTACACCCAGCATCTAGGCTTCCACGAGGTCATGCATCCCGCGCCGACGTTCGCCATGCTCTCCCGCGAGGATCTGCGTCTTGTGCTGAGCGCACCGAGCGCGGCCGGCGGTGGCGGCCAGGCGATGCCCGACGGCACCGTCCCGAAGCCCGGCGGCTGGAACAGATTCCAGCTGGAGATCGCAGACCTCGAGACGAAAGTGGCGCAGCTGCGCCAGGCGGGCGTGCGGTTTCGCAATGACATCGTCACGGGTGTCGGCGGAATGCAGATCCTGCTGGACGATCCGAGCGGCAACCCGATCGAGCTGTTCCAGCCAACCAGGCCAGAGGCCTCGTTGGCCAAGTGAGCGGACCACACGTTTGCCAAAGCCGTCGCTTGCCGAGATAGCGCGGGAGTGGGGCCGAATCGGCTGCATCGGATTCGGTGGGCCGCCGGCTCACATAGTCCTGCTGGAGGACCTGTGCGTGAGGCGGCGGGGGTGGCTGACCTCCGAGCAGTTCCAGCGAGCGATCGCGGCCACCAGCCTGTTGCCCGGGCCCGCCTCCACGCAGCTTGCGATCTACTGCGCGTGGCGGCTGCGCGGCCGGTCGGGAGCGCTCATCGGCGGGCTGGGGTTCATCCTCCCGGGACTGATCGTGATCCTCGCGCTGTCGGTTCTGTTCCTGGGAGGATCGCCGCCGTCGTGGATACGGGGAGCGGGCATGGGGGCCGGTGCGGCCGTCGCCGCCGTCGCGGTACGTGCCGGGGTCGGTGTGGCCGCCCCGATCTACAGGCGGGCAGCCCGAGCGCGGGTACTCGCCTACATGCTCCTCGGAGCGGTAGCAGCCGCCACGGCGGGCCCCTGGCTAGTACTCGTCCTGCTGGGGTGCGGCGCGGTCGAGCTCGCGCTGCGGTGGAGCGCCATCCGCGACTTCGCTGGCGTGCACCTGTGGCCGCTGCTCGCGGCGGCTATCGACCCCGGGGGCACAGGTGCGCTCGTGTGGACCGCCGCGAAGGTCGGTGCGCTCGCGTTCGGCGGAGGGTTCGTGATCATCCCGTTGATGCAGTCCGACGCGGTCAGCACCTACCACTGGATGACACACGGCCAGTTTCTGGATGCCGTTGCGCTCGGGCAGATAACCCCCGGGCCCGTCACGCAAACCGTCGCGGCCGTCGGCTACGCGGCAGGCGGCATCCCCTCAGCTCTGCTGGCCGCCACGGTCGCGTTCGCGCCGTCCTTCGCTTTCATCCTGCTCGGCGCGGCACGCTTTGAGCGGCTGCTGCTCAACGAGCGAGTCGCCGCGTTCCTCGCCGGGGCGACAGCGGCCACGGCCGGGGCGATCATCGGCTCGGCGATCCCACTCGCCGCGGCCCTCAGCGAGTCCTGGCAATACGTGGTGCTGGCCGCCGCGGCGGTCGCTCTGCTGGCGCTGGGTCGCAAGGTCGTGCCGACGCTGCTCCTGGCCGGCGTGACCGGCGCCGTGGCCGCGCTGCTCGGGGCCCCGATCCCCCATTAGGCGTCGAGCGCCTGCAACCGGTCTTTTTGGCTCTCCGGCTGCGTTCTCGGGGTGGTCCGAAAGCCACCGGATCGGCATCGATCGTCCACTCGCCGCAGATGCCGCGGTGGGGCTGGAACGTGGGTGGCGAGCCCAGCCCGCACGGGAAAGAAAGCATCGCGATCGGCTTGCGTAGCGAACACTCGAGAATCAAGGCTCATGCAATCGCGCTCAGCAGCCGATTGTGGGCGTATGGCAGGATCTGATGAGAGCATCGATGATGTGCGCACGCCCATGCCCCCGCTGATCGCGGTGGAGCAGGCGAGCGAGGACCTCCGTCGCCTCGGGGAGATGCTGACGGCGCGCGGCGAGGACGTACTCGGCTTGACGGTCGCGCGCACCGATGGGCCAGGTCACACAGTCGAGGCTCTCGTTCAGGACAGCTTCGAGCGGATCTCCAGGAGCTCCACCGTCGCGGTGGCCGGATTGATCGCCGGAGCGGACATGGAGGCGGCACGCGAGGCGGGCCAGGAAACCTGGCAGATCTTCGGCGAGCTGGCCGCGCACAGAGCCGCGTCGCTGAACGAGGTCACGAGGCGCTGTCTGTGTTGGCGGGACTCGATGGCCGAGGTGCTGCGAGAGATCGCCAAGGAGCTCGGGGTCCCCTCCGAAGTGCTCACGCAAGCATTGAACCTGCTGCAGCTGAGCCTCGAGTTCAGCCTCGTCCGGATGTGCGAGTGCTTTGAGTCTGAGCGCCAGCGCACCGATGATGAGCTCTCGCGACGCGAGGAGGAGCTCGCGTTCCTGGCCACACACGACGCGCTCACCGGTCTGCCGAACCGCACGCTGATCCTCGACCGCGTCGAGCAGATGCTCGCACGCTCCGCCCGCAACCAGTCACCGGTGGCGGCGCTGTTCATCGACCTGGACAACTTCAAGGACGTCAACGACTCGCTCGGTCACGGCGTCGGCGACCAGCTGCTGCGTGCCGTTGCCGCCAGGCTCAGCGGCGTGATCCGGGAAGCCGACGCGCTGGGCCGTCTCGGCGGGGACGAGTTCGTCGTGATATCCGAGGAACTGTCGCTTGCCGCGGGCCCCGAGTTGATCGCCGAGCGGCTGCTGGAGGCGCTCGAGCACCCATTCAAGCTCGGAGTAGAAAAGGAGACTCGCCTGACGGTGACGGCGAGCATCGGGATCGCGATCGGCAAGCGGACCACCGCCGAAGACCTGCTGCGTGACGCCGACATCGCGATGTACAGGGCCAAGTGGGACGGCAAGAACCGCTACGCCGTGTTCGAGAGCGGCATGCAGGACACCATCCAAAACCGCATGGAACTGGAGATGGACCTGCGCGACGCGCTTGCCAACGACGAGTTCTTCCTCGTCTACCAGCCGACGTTCGATCTGCAGGACATGAGCCCCACCGGGGTTGAGGCGCTGATCCGTTGGGAGCATCCCGTGCGCGGGACCGTTCAACCCGATGAGTTCATCCCGCTGCTGGAGGAGACCGGGCTGATAACGGAGATCGGCAAGTGGGTGCTGGACCAAGCATGCCTTCAGTGCAAGCAATGGCGCCAGTCGGGCTACGCGATCGGGGTTGCCGTCAATGTTTCCGGGCGCCAGCTCGACACCGACAAGTTCATAGCCGATGTGAAAGGCGCCCTGAGCGAGAGCGGCCTGGATCCGCAGGCGTTGACGATCGAGATCACAGAGACGACATTGATGCGGAATGTCGAGGAGACCGCGCGGCGGTTGATCGAGGTCAAGAAGCTCGGTGTGCGGATAGCGATCGACGACTTCGGCACCGGCTACTCCTCACTCGCCCACCTACAACGCTTCCCAGTCGACGCCCTGAAGATCGACCGCTCGTTCATCGCCGGGCTCAGAAACAATCAGGAGGGGGAGACGCTGATCCACAGCCTCGTGCAGCTCGGCAAGGCCCTGTCGATCGAGACCTTTGCGGAGGGCATCGAGCAGGCGCAGGAGCTCTCTGTGCTCAGAGATGAGCGCTGCGACAGCGGCCAGGGCTTCCTGTTCTCAAAGCCGCTGGACGTGCAGAGCACCGAAACGTTCCTGCAGAACTGGGCCGAAAACGCCGTCTCGCTGACAGCACCATCCGAGCGATCCTAGGGCGCCCACACCCGCAAACGATTCGCGCCTATCCCGCCGGTCTCACCCTCGATCGAGGAACTGGCCTGCCTGCGAGGCCCCCAGTGATGGTGCCAGCACCAGGAATGTCAAGCAGCCAACCCGCGCTTGACAGGGGCATCCCTCCTGAACGCTTTGGTAGAGCAGCTCAAAGACAGCCGCGGCTATCAGCCGAACAGTCAGACGACGATCGGGTGTGGGCAGCTCAAGGAGGCCGGGCTCGATGAGCATCGTGAACGCCTCCAGACAGTCTCCCGACTCGCCCGGCCGGGGATGCAGTGGACCGAGCAGCGCAAAGCGCGCGATCCGCGGATGCTCGTCGAAGAAGCCTGTGAGTGCGTGAGCGACGTTCAAGACCTGCTCTGGCCAGGACTCCTCGCCGGCGAACGCACGCATACACAGCGCGATCACATCGCCGAAGATGACCTGGCGAAGCCGATGCACAGCGGCCGCCCGGTGGGCGAAGTGGCCGTAGAACGCCTCTCGTGAGACACCGGCTGACGCGGCCAGATCCCCCACCGTGAGCGTCGCGTCGCCATCGGAGGTCTGGTGCAGCAGGGCGCGCAGGATCTGAGGTCCGACGCCCGCAAGGGGCCCGCCTCGTTCGAGTGTGGAGCTGCTCAGCGCCGAGTCGGCCACCAGTCCTGTCACAGCCGGGCTCGACGGTTGTGGCGCCGTCGGCAGCTCGACAGTCCGGTGGGCGCCCGCCCACTCCGCTATCCGCTGCGTGAGCCATGCAGGGTTTGACTGCGGTTGGGTCGCCTGCTCGCTGAGGACACGCATGGCCGCCGCGCCAAGCACCCCTGCCAGCGGACCGCTCAGCGAATCATCGAGCGCACCGATCAGCCCCGCGAGCTCACCGCGGCACCGATGGTGCTCGTCGAGCACCCGCTGGTCGCCGAGCTCGGGGACGTCCGCGAGCAGGGCAACCGTGTGGGGATGCTCGGCGGTGAACGCCACCAGCGCTACCCACGGACCGTCGGGATGCTCGCGCACCGCTTGCAGCAGCCGCTGTGCGCCATCGCGCTGGGCGCGGAGCAGACACTCGCGCTTGTCGGCGAACTGGCGGTAGAAGGTTGCCCGGGCGACGTGAGACTCTGTCAGCAAACGACGAATCGTCGTCTGCTCGTATCCCGCTTCGACGGTGAGGCGGGTCATGGCTTGCAAGATCCGGATGCGTGCCGGGGCGGATGTCTGGGAGGCGTCTGGGTCGTCGTGACTAGCTGTGGACACAGGCGGGATCGAATCGGGCATGGTGTGTCCGTGATCGTACGGGTCTGGGTGGCAGTGAGCAGGCAAACCGACAACTCAAAGGGGCTACTCTCGCCCTAGATTATGGAGTGCCATTAGGCCTCAAAGAGACCAGTTTGTCCAGTATCCATGCGGATTCTTTGCCCAGACAGCATCCGCCAGCCGATGCTGTGGTCGGGGAGATATTTGAGGGTTTGCGCAGGCCTGTGAGGCGGGTGGATCGATCGTCAGGCGATAGTTGCTCTCGGGGGTCGCTGTGGCCGCACCGATCGTGGCTTGCCGGCCGTGTCGCTAGGCGCCGGCTTGAGCCTCGAGGAAGTCGACTGTGGCGGCGACGCCGAGGAATGGCGTGAGGATCACACCGCCGAACTGTGGAAGATCGCGCACCAGTAGTTCGCCTTCGCCGTCGCGCAGCCTGCGGTTGGCAAGCTCGCTGAACGTCGCGATCACCAGATCTGAGGTGAGCCGCGAGGGTGGCTCTTGCGAATCCTGTCGATAGCCCTCCGCCAGCAGCAGCGTCAACGCCCGTTCGGTGGCCTGGATCGAGCGAGTCGCAAAAGCCGGCCCGGCGTTGCTGTTGACCCACATGGCATGGGCGATCGATGGATAGCTTCTGAGGAAGTCAAGCAACGCGAGGGCCGCGTCCCATACTCGCCGGGGCCAGGGGCTGGTGGCGAAGAACGCTGTCGCGGCGCTCGCGAGCAATGGCTGCGCGAAAAACTCGAGCACGCCGAGGAATGCGTCGTCTATGTCGGCGAAGTGCTGATAGAAGGCGCGGCGGGCGATCTGCGCCCGCGCGACGATGTCATCAACGGTGATCGCGAGATAGCCGACATCAGTGGCGGCGTCAGCCGTCGCGTACAGGATTCGTTCGCGGCGATTGCGGGTCACCTCGCCGACCGGCAGGACCCGGCGCCCCGGCGGCAGTGGCTTGGGTGCGCTTAGCGGCGGGTCCGGTAGGAACAGCGACCTCGGCGCGCGGTCTGGATCAAGGGTTGATGGGACCTCGATGCCGCTTGGGAGCCGGTAGCTGGCCATCCAAGTCGTCAGGTCTTCTTCGAATCGCGATACCTCTGTCTCGCCCGTATGCAGGTGGGGCCAGAGAGCGCGATACATGCCGGCGAGCAGGACTGGGAGAGGGACCAGATATCCGTGGTCGGGCGTGGCTCGTTCAATGACGGTTCCGAGCTCGGCGAGCATCGCGTCGTAGCGGCTCGCCGCCGTGGCGCCGGCCGCCAGACAGCCGCGGGTCAATAGCTGCGTCGCACCGGCGTGGTCGCCAGCGAAGCGCAGCAGCGCGGTCACGGCTGCCGGGAGCGCCCCGTCGCTATCGGTAGCGGTGACGGTGCGCTCGAGGTGTGCGGTCAGGGCTGTCGCGTGGCTAGTCTGGGCGGCTAGCAGGCAGTCGTCCTTGTCGGAGAAGCACTCATAGAAGGTGGCGCGTGAGACCCCCGCGTTTGCGATCACCTCCGCGATCGTGGTGTCGCGGTAGCCCGCGGCCGCGCAGAGCTCGGTGAAGGCGGCAAGTAGACGCTCGCGCTGAGGGGACTTCGAATCTTTGCTCGACAACTGGTCTGCTCGTGATACGGCGGTCATCCTGACCGGGACGGTAGCCGACTGGAGGGAGGCATATCGCCTGAAACGTCGGGATAGATGCAGGTCTGCGGCCGGATGCTAGGCACCGAGACCGGGAAGTCGAATCGAGCGACAATGGTGCGCCGGCAGCAAATTTCAGACACGCTGCTGTACAAATGTGAAGGCAGGACGACGATGGTCGGGGCGTGTCTGGGCCGCAAGAGCGCCCTGAAAGTGCTCGCTATAGAGCACTAGCGACCAATCTGCCGGTACAAGGGTTGACACGGCCGATGACGATCTGCTTTGATCCCGGTACTGTTTACTTCGCGGGGGTCAGCGAAGGAAAGACGGGTGGCGAGGAGAGGTAGAGCTCGTGAGAGCAAGTGGGTTTGTGCAGCCGGGGAGGCGCACAAGTTGGGAGACCGGGGAATCCAGGACGGGCTACGTGGCCCGCCGGATGGTGAACGGTCGCGTGGGTCCCACTCATGTACATGGGGAGGCCCGGCGATGCGTCCGTGGCCGCACCTGCTTTTTGCGCAAGAGCTCGCGCGCTTCATCGGTCGCGACTGTAGGCCGCCCTTGGGATGGCCGGCGAGCGCGACCCGGATTTGAGCCCGAAGCAGTACAACCGATGTCGGCGTGCTCGACATCGGTTGGTCGCGCTCGCTCACCCCTCGCGCGTGTAGAAGAGCGTAAGCGGTGTCGCGCGCTGGCGGGAGCGTCTCGTCTCAGGCTGCGCGTAAAATGGTTTTTGCGGGGTGTGAGCCGCGTTGGTGGTCGCGGCTTTTGGTTGTGGGGTTGTAGCGAGCGGCCCGAAGGGCCTGTTTGCGTCATGGTTGGGTAGGGGAGCGCATCCTGGTGGGTGCGCTCGTGGTGACGTTGATCTCTCACCCCCCCTCTGTTATACGGAGCTTGAAGTACCACCCAGTATGCGTGCTCGAGGGCACGCCATTCATCTTTCACTGGCACCTGAGTATCAGGTGCCCGTCAACCTGAATATCAGTTACAGCGAATTCGGTATTACGAATTCGTGGGACCAACGATCGGAGGCCACTTGTGCACTCAGGCATATACGGACGACCGAAGGTCGGATGGTCTGACAAGTGGCAAAAAGTTTGGCAGGTTGTTTCAGAGAGAGAGAGAGAGAGAGAGAGAAGATAGAGAGAGTTTC
>CAVQZJ010000012.1:0-7267 GCA_963718425.1 uncultured Solirubrobacterales bacterium | reverse complement strand
GAACACGAAGTGCTTTACGCCGCCACCGTCTCGGTTCAGGCGTTCGATCGCCTCACCGACCGGCACCTCGGTCGCCTCCACCCAGCCGTGTGTCGCCACATGCCCCTCGCGCGCGTCGATCGAGACGAGCACACGGTCCACGCCGTAGGTCTGGATCGCCCGAAACGGCAGCTCCGGTTCGGTGAAGGCCGCCGTGCCGAGAATCACGCGGCTCGCGCCGGCGTCGAACGCGGCCGTGATCGCCTCGCTGCTGCGCAGCCCACCCCCAAACTGCACGGGCACATCGAGCTCATCGACGATCCGCCGCAGCTGCTCGAGGTTGACCGGCTCGCCGCGCCTGGCGCCGTCGAGATCCACCACGTGCAGCCACCTGGCTCCCTCCTGCACCCAGCCGCGCGCCGCGGCAAGCGGATCCTCGTCGTAGACCTTCCTGGCGTCGAAGTCGCCCTTGGTCAGGCGCACCGCCTTGCCGTCGAGGATGTCGATCGCCGGGTAGAGGATCATGAGTACAGCGCCGCGCCGTCGCGCGTCGCGCAGACCCTCGCGAAGTTGGCGAGCAGCGCGAGACCGGCCGCGGAGGACTTCTCCGGGTGCGACTGGGCGCCGTAGACGTTGGCGTGGGCGACGATCGCCGGAAAGCGCTGCCCGTACTCGGCGCTGCCCACGACCACCGATGGGTCACCGGGATGCGCCACGAAGCTGTGCACGTGATACAGGTAGATCGAGTCACCGAGGCCCTCGCTCAGCTGGCAGTCCCGCTCGAAGCGGACCTCGCTCCAGCCGATGTGCGGGAGCTTCAGGCCGGGCGCCTGTAGCTGGCGGACCTCTCCGGCGAGCAGTCCCAGACCCTCGCAGCCGCCGTGCTCGTGGGAGTACTCGAACAGCAGCTGCATGCCCATGCACGATCCGAAGATCGGCACGCCCGCCGCCGCCCGCTCGCGCAGCAGCTCGTCCAGGCCGAGCTCCCCGATCACCGCCATCGCGGCGGGAAAGGCCCCGACCCCGGGCAACAGAAGGCCGTCGGCCGCTCGCAGCTGTGCGTGGTCACGGCTGATCACCGCCCGTGCGCCTACGCGCTCCAGCGCCTTCTCGACCGAGCGGCGGTTGCCCATGCCATAGTTGACCACGGCGACCGTGACCGGCTTTGCGATGCTGCTCACGCGGTCAGTGTCCCCTTCGTGCTGGGCACACCCGTCTCTGTGGGGTCGATCGCCACGGCCTGGCGCAGCGTGCGGGCGAATGCCTTGAAGGCGGCCTCGATCATGTGGTGAGCGTTGGTGCCCGCCTGGACCTCGAGGTGCAGGGTGATCTTCGCCTGGTTTGCCAGTGCCCTGAAGAACTCCTCGGTCAGCTCGTGCTCGAAGCCGCCGGTGGAACCGGGTGGAAGATCGGCTTGGAAGGAGACGAAGGGGCGCCCGGAGATGTCGATCGCGCAGGCGGCGCGCGCCTCGTCCATGGGCACGACAGCCGAGCCGTAGCGGGTGATGCCGGCGCGGTCGCAGAGCGCCTGATCGAGCGCCTGGCCGAGTACGATCGCGGTGTCCTCGGTGGTGTGGTGCGCGCCTGTCTGCAAATCGCCCGAGACCTGCACGTCGAGGTCGATGCGGGCGTGGCGCGCGAGCAGGTCGAGCATGTGGTCCAAAAAGCCCACGCCCGTCTCGCGCGTGCCCGCGCCGCTGCCGTCCAGCATCAGACGCAGACGGATCTCCGTCTCGCCTGTCTTGCGCTCGATGCTCGCCTGGCGCGTCATCTCACTCATTCTCCCCGATCCGTGCCTGCATCGACTCCGCGTGCAGCGCAAAGCCCTCGGTCCGCGCGATCGGGGCGCCCGCGCGCGCCAGCTTCCCGGCCGCGTCCGGGCCGATCCGCACCTCCGGCATCCGTCTGCGGAACTGACGCGGGGAGAGGCCGGAGGAGAAACGGGCGGCTCCGCCCGTCGGCAGGATGTGGTTGGAGCCGGCGACGTAGTCACCGAAAGCGGTGGCCGCGCCGGCACCCACGAACAGGCAGCCCGCGGACTGGACCAGGGGAGCGAGCTCCTCCTCGGCCGCTCCCACCAGCTGCAGGTGCTCGGGGGCGAACGCGTTGGCCAACTCGATTCCGCTGCGCGGGTCTGTGACCTGCACGAGCACACACCCGGCGGGCGCCAGATCGCTGTGGTCGTGGCGCTCGAGGATCTCCGCGAGCCGATCCAGGGCCTGTGCCGAGCTCGAGACCGCCGCCACGAGGCTGCCCGGGCCGTGCTCGGCCTGCGCGAGCAGATCCAGTGCGAGCTTCTCGAGATTGGCGTCCGCGCCAAAGAGCGCCAGCAGGTCCGAGGGGCCGGCGAACGAGTCGATGCCGACGAGGTGCGACAGCTGGTGCTTGGCCTCCTGCACATACAGGTTTCCGGGCCCGACGATCACATCGACGCGCTGCACCCCGTCGGTGCCGAAGGCCAGGGCGGCGATCGCCTGGGCGCCGCCCATGCGGTAGACGCGCTGCACGCCGCACAGCCGGCAGGCGCCCAGCGTGGCGGGGTGGATCTCGCCGTCGGGGCCGGGCGGGGAGCAGACCGCGACGTCGAGCACCCCGGCGGCTCGGGCGGTGACCACACCCATCACGACGGTGCTCGGGTAGGGGGCTCTGCCGCCGGGTACGTAGACGGCGGCGCGGACGACCGGCATCTCGCGCAGCACGATCGTGTGTCCCTGGGGCAGTTCGATCGATATTGGACCCTCGACCCCGGCGTCGGCGACCTGCGCCACGTTTGCGATCGCGACCTGCAACCCAGCGACCACATCCAGCGGCAGCTGCTTGATCGCGCTGTCGAGTTCTTCCTCGGCCACCAGCAGCGGCTTGGGGGTGGTGCCGCCCGTGTCCAGACGCGCGGTGTGGTCGAGTATTGCCCGATCGCCGCGCTGGCGTACGTCGGCGATGATCTCCCGGACCGTTTGGGAGACAGACTCTCCGGGCGGCACGAGCGAGCGCAGGTGAGCCGCGGCGCCGGCGGGTCCCCCAGCTGCGCCACGGCGTCCGCGCTCAGCCGCTCAATTCGCACGCAGGCGCTCCAGCAGCTCGTCGATCTCCCGCGCCTTCAGCTTGTGGGCCACGGGGTTGGCGATCAGCCGGGCTGTGCAGACGACGATTTCCTCGCGCACCTCGAGGTTGTTCTCGCGCAGCGTGGTGCCGGTCGCGGTCAGATCGACGATCGCGTCAACCATTCCGGTGAGCGGGGCGAGCTCGACTGAGCCCTTGACCTCGACGATCTCGCCCTGGCGGCCGGTTTCCTCCAGATAGCGTGCGGCGATGCGCGGGTACTTGGTGGCGACGCGCATCACGCCCAGGCGGCGCAATCGCTCGATCGCGGGGTCGGGACCTGACTTGCTGGCGAGCACCATGGTGCAGCGCCCAAAGCCGAGGTCGAGCAGCTCGTAGACGTGGCGCCCGCGCTCGCCCGGCGTGTGGGCGAGCTGCTCGAGCAGTACGTCCTTGCCGGTGACGCCGATGTCCGCCGCGCCGGCCTCCACGTAGGTGGGCACGTCGGAGGGGCGCATGGTGACGACACCGATGTCCTCGAACAGCAGCTTGCGGTCGTTGGAGCGCAGCTCGGCGGTGTCGATGCCGAGTGAGGCGAGCAGGTCGACGGTACCCGTGAACAGGGCGCCGCGCGGGACGGCGATGGTGAGCCCTGCGGGGAAGCTCACGACCCGCTCCCCTCTCCCTCTCCGGCGAGACCGCCGGTGAGCAGGGCGCCGGTGCCACGCTCCTCCCCGGCGAGCGCCTGGTGCAGCGAATCGACGTACCAGGGCGAAGCCGACGGCGGGTAGGCTTCGGCCGAAGCGCCCGAGCAGCTCGTCGTAGCGACCGCCGCCGCCGATGGGCTCGCCGACGCTGGGTCGTAGACCTCGAAGACGGCGCCGGTGTAGTAGCCGATGTTGCGGATCCAGGCCGAGGTCGAGTCACGCGCTCGGCGACCTGCGGGGGCGAGCAGCTCATAGACGCGGCGCATGCCCGTGACGGCCTCTACCGCGGGCTCGGGGGCGTCGGTGAGCAGCTCGGGCCCGCCGCGGCGCTGGGGCACCTCCAGCAGCAGCTCCGCCGCCTCGCCGGAGACGCCGGCCTGGCCGAGCAGATGCTCGAGCTCGACGAAGTCGCGCCTGACGAGCGTGTGCAGGAGCTCCTCGCGGGCTGACTCGGGCACGCGCAGGCTCTCCATCAAGGCGGGGAACAGCGCGGCGTCGCCGACCCCGACCCGGTAGTCCTTCAGCCCGACGGCGTCCAGCGAGGCACAGAGCACGGTCAGCGCCTCGGCGGTCCCCTCGGGGGCTGGAGATCCGATCAACTCGATCCCGGCCTGCAGCATCTCGCGCGGCTGACCCCGCTGTGGTCGCACGCCCCTGTAGGTGTGGGCGAAGTAGCAGAAGCGCAAGGGAGGCTCGCTGTCGGCGTAGCGGGTCGCGACGACGCGGGCGATCGGCGCCGTCATGTCCGAGCGCAGCACGAGCACGGCGCCAGACTCGTCAAAGACGCGGTAGGCGGGGCGGGCTTCGGCCATGTCTGCGCGCGCGAGCACGGACTCGTACTCGAGCGCGGGGGTGTAGATCTCCCCATAGCTGTGGGCGTCGAAAACCTGGCGCAGGGTGTCGGTGATGCGGCGCACCTCGCCGGTCTCCTGCGGCAGCACATCGCGGGTGCCGCTTGGGATCGGATAGATCATGGGAAGGAATGATGGCGCAGAGACAGCGATCCGTCTCGCCCGTTCAGGCGTGGACGGGCTCCGTGGCGATGCGCTCGATGCGTGCCCCGAGTTCGCGCAAACGCTCGTCGATGCGCTCGTAGCCGCGATCGATCTGACGGATGTTGCCGATCTCGCTGCGCCCATCGGCGCACAGAGCCGCCAGCAGCATCGCCATTCCGGCCCGGATGTCCGGAGACTCCACACGCTCTCCACGCAGGCGCCGGGGCCCGGTGACGATCGCCCGATGGGGATCGCACATGACGATGTCGGCACCCATCAGGATCAGCTTGTCGGTGAAGATCAGGCGGTTCTCGAACATCCACTCGTGCACGAGGATCGATCCCTCCGCCTGGGTGGCGAGCGCGACGGCGATCGAGGTCAGATCGGCGGGGAACGCGGGCCACGGGCCGTCCTGGATCTTGCTCTTGTACTCCCCAACATCGGACTGGACGACGAGCTTCTGATCGCCGGGGACGATCACATCGTTCTCGTCGAGTTCTGAGCGCAGCCCGAGCCGTTCGAACACGAGGCGCACCATGCGCAGGTCGCCTGGGACGGTGTCCTTGATGCGCAGCTCTCCGCCGGTGACGCCGGCGAGCGCCATGAAGCTGCCGATCTCGATGTGGTCGGGCGCAACGTGATGTTCGCAGCCGTGCAGCTGCTCGGCGCCGTTGACTGTGAGGAGGTTCGAGCCGATTCCCTGGATGTCGGCGCCCATCTTCACGAGCATCCGGGCTAGGTCCTGGACGTGCGGCTCTGAGGCGGCGTTGCCGATCACGGTCTGCCCTGGCGTCAGCGCGGCGGCCATCAGCGCGTTCTCGGTCGCCATCACGGAGGGCTCGTCCATGAACACGTCGCTCGGTTCCAAGCCGCGCGGCGCGCTCAGCACTATCTCCCGACCGCATTCGGCGACGGCACCCATCGCGCGGAAGGCATCGAGGTGCGGGTCAAGACGGCGGCGGCCGATAACATCGCCTCCGGGCGGCGGCATCACAGCGCGGCGGAAGCGCGCGAGCAGCGGCCCGGCGAGCAGGAACGAAGCTCTGATCTGCTCGGCCAGATCCCTGTCGATCTCGACGTCGTGGACGTGGGCGGCACATAGAGCGACTTCGTTTTGCCCACGCCAACTGATCTGCACGCCGATCGCGCCGAGGATGTCGAGCATCGCGTTGACGTCGCGGATGCGTGGCACATTGCTGACGATGACTTCGTCCTGCGTGAGCAAACACGCGGCGAGTATTGGTAGGGCGGCGTTCTTGTTTCCGGCCGGTGTGAGGGTGCCGGAGAGGGGAACGCCGCCTTCGATTACAAACTTCTCCATGAGCTGTTTGGGGTTGCGGCCCCTGCCGCGACTGGCGGTGATTCGCTGTCTGGCAAGGGTAACAGCCATCTCTAGGATCTAGGTTCGCCTAACAGCCCGGGGACCCTCCTCGAGCGAGGCACAAAGGTGAGAGGGATCCCTGGATCGCCCTGCTCAGGCCGAAGCCTCTAGCCAGCCCAGGTGACATAGCACGGAAAATCCTCTAGAGGCACCGATGACAAAGAGTTCCGCTGCAACTCAAATTGCAGACACAAGCCTGTCATAATGGCTCTATCAAGCCATTTCGATATTTCTCGACGACGGGGCTGAACAGATCCGTCGGAGCTGTCCGACACGCCGCCTACTCTACGAACATATGTTCTCTTATTCCGATATTTCACGCAGCCACAGAGACCACTTGAAGATGGTCCTCGCTATCAAGGCACACAACGCTTTGGCGCTCACAAGAGCCGTCCTGACGCTTCAAGACGAGTACGAGATCCGCTGTTACGTATACGACGACGGCGATGACGGTCATCCGGCCGAGCGATCCAACTCCACCAGACATCAGCGTCAGTCACATCCTCACGCCCTACAACTAGAAATGCCGATCCGTCGTCCCGGCGCGGTCAGTGTTGAACACCGCTGCCCATCCCCTATCGCCGAACCCTTGCCAACCCGAAGGGGACCGTGCCGCAGGCCGGGCGTTTTTCGGTAGCGGATCCTCAACCATCATCTACTCATCCCGAGCAGCCAGAGATTCATGGATCAGCGCGTAAGCGTAATCACCCTCGGTGTAGATGACCTCGAGCAAGCTCGTCGGTTCTACGAGCAGCTCGGCTGGCACAGCGACACCTCACCCGAGCTCGATGTCGTCTTCTTCCAGTGCGGCGGGATGGTGCTAGCCCTCTGGGATCGCGAGAAGAACGCCGAGGATAGTGGCGTTGGCTTGGGCAGCGGCTATGGCGGCATCACTCTCGCCTACAACGTCGGCTCACCAGGCGAGGTAGACGACGTCATCGAGCAGGCACGCCAAGCCGGGGCCACGATCAGCCGCGAGCCCGGTGAAACCTTCTGGGGCGGCTATTCGGGAGTCTTCGTCGATCCAGGTGGCTACCCATGGGAGGTCGCTCACAACCCACATTGGGCACTGGACGAGGCCGGAAACGTCAAGCTCAGCAGCACCTGAGCTCAGTGCGCTTAACGACTCCGGGCCGCCCGCAGGCGGCCCTTTGTCTCTGAGATAA
>CAVQZJ010000011.1:0-20824 GCA_963718425.1 uncultured Solirubrobacterales bacterium | reverse complement strand
GGTCGCGTGCGATCCGATCTGCTCGTTTTCCAGGCTCACAGCTTCGGCCAGATCGACTCATCGTTTACGTCGATGACGGGCGCTTGCAATTGTGCGGCGTCGAGCACTTCGACGACCTCGTCGCCGTGCAGCTCGCGGCGCTGAACGAGGGTCTCGGCGATCTGCAGCGTCTGGTCGCGGTTGTGGCGGATCAGGCAGGCGGCCGTGATGTATGCCTGCCCGAGGATCTGGGCGGCCGTCTTGCGCTTGCCGGGGTCGCCCAGCACCGAGGCGATCGGATCCCCGGACTCGCGCATCCCGGCGGCGCGGTTCATTATCTGCGATCCGATCTGCTCGAAGCGCTTCATGTAGATCTCTTCGGCTTCTTCGCGCTCTTGCTCTGTGTCAAAGTGGCGCCCGTTGAGGTTGATCGGCTCGGGCCCCATGCCGCACATCCCGACCATCCACGCGGCGCGCGCGGTGGCGCTCTGCACGTCCCCGCCGACACCGGTGGAGTTCTCGCCGTAGAAGACGTGCTCGGCGGCCATCGCCCCGAGTGTCCACACGAGCTTGCCGACCTCCTCGTGGCGCCAGGAGGAGAAGCGCTCCTCCTTCTCGATCGCCTGGTGATGTCCGAGCGAGCCGCCGCGCTTGCGGATCGACAGGCGCGTGGAGAGCACATCCTGCATGTAGACGTGGCTGGCGACCGCGTGACCCGCCTCGTGAATCGCCACCGCCCGGGTCTCTTGGGGCACGTAGTTGACGCCCTGAGCTGTCCCGGACTCGATTGTCGTCATGGCCTCCACGATGTCGTGCCACTGGAATCTGGCGCGGGCGTCAGAGTGGGCGAGCGTCAGAGCCATCGAGCAGACCTGCTCGATCATCGCCGGGGAGTAGCCGTTGGTGATGCGCGCCAGCTCGTCGCGGCGCTTGTCGCTGTCGAGGTCCTCGTCGTGGTCGACCTTCGCCAGGTAGAGATCGAAGATGTCCTTGCGGTCGTCCTTGGTGGGCGTGCGAAACCAGATGTGGCGGCCCATGCGCCCGGGGCGGATCAGCGCCGGATCCAGGCGGTCTATGGGAACGTTGGTCGCGCCGATGAAGTAGAGCTGCTCCGAGCGCGGCTTGGGTGGGCGCAAGCGCAGGGAAGCGCTACCGATCCGTGCTGGAACGAAGTAGGTGGCATCCAGCAGCGTGTTGATTCTGTTGGTGAAGAACTTGCGAACGAACGGCGGCTCATCGACGCCGTCCATCTGCACGAGCAATTGGTTTAGGGCCATTCCGCCACCCATCATTCCGCCCATGCCACCGGGGAACATGATGCCGGCGATGCCGTTGCCGAGACGACTGAAGAGCGGCGGATAAATCGTCCGTGGGGACTCTGCGCGGGACGCGAACAGCCGCTCGCGCCAGGCCCTGGACTCCAGGATCAGATCACCGCTTGAGTTCAAGGCACCGTGCGGCCCGTAGAAAGCCAGGTCGTTGAAGGATTCGATGCCCGCGTTTAGCGGCTCACCCATCCCCGTCATCGTGCCTGCGCCCGTGCCGAGTGCCTGGCGGCGCAGTCCGACGGCGTCGATCTCGTCGATGAAGATGATGCACTGGCCGCCCCACTTGCGGGCCAGACGCCGTGCCTTGGCGATCATCAGCGAGACGACCAGCACGTCCATGCCTATGAACATCTGGGCGAACCCCGAGCCGGGCATCGTCACGATCGGTGAGTTGAAGCTGGTGGCGATGCCCTTGGAGAGCATCGTCTTGCCGGTGCCGGGGGCGCCGATGAAGAGCAGGCCGCGCTCGGGCTTGCCGCCGGCCTTGCGGAACTCCTCACCGGATTGCCAGAGGGTGATGACGCGAGTCACCTCCTCCTTGGGCTCGGTCTGTCCGCGCACATCGGACAGGCGCACTCCCCAGTCGGCGTCGCCCGGCTCGTATCCCTTCATCTGCCTGACCGCCATCAGCATCATCGGGCCGAACAGGATCCCGAAGTTGATGAAGAACAAGAGCGGCAGCTGCAGCAGCAGGATTAGTAGCGCCGGCCCGTTCTGACTGTTCTGACCGCCGAAGACACCGCCGATGCTGTTGATCGAGCCGGCCAGGTCGTGGGGGTGGCCGGTGAGGTTCTGGATGATGTTCAGCCCCAGCAGCAGCGTGAAGAGCGTTCCCGCCAGCCACAGTGTGTGGCGAAGCTTCTTGCGCCAGTACCAGACTCGTCTGCGTGCCCTGGCGTCTTCGGCCAGTTCGGCCTTGTCGGCTCCATACAGACTGGGGCGCGGAATCAGACGATGCGCGAGTATGTCGATCAGGCCGCGAAAGAGCATCACGCCGAGCAGCGTCACGACCAGCGAGCCGATGAGGCTCCAGCCGTCGGCGTAGTAGAGCAGCGAGAACAGCACGGGGCTCGTGAGCAGCGCGACGAATGTCGCCGCGCGGCTCAGCCGCCGCCATTCTCTGGCCAGATTGTCGCTTGACTGCTCGGGTTTCACTTGCGCGCGCTGCAGCGATCCGGAAACTGCCCCATCCTCAGAGAGTACCTATCCTGATCGCGGTTTCCAGTGCCCCGCGTGTGAACGGCCTTCCACCACTTGGCTGGGGCAGCCCGTTTGCTCAAGAGCCCCGTCGGGCTCGTTGGAGGGCCGGTCCTCCGGGCCGATCGCACGGCGTGTGAGGCGTGGGCTCAGGCCGCCACGCCGACCGGTTGATCCCCGGGCGCCGGCGCGACGGTCACGAAGTCGCTGCTGCGCACCAGGGCGAGCGCCGCCACGGCGCCGGCGAAAGCGATCAGCGAGGCGATCGTCAGGATGGTGGTGAACGCGCCGGTGAATCCCACGCGATAGGCGTGCAGCAGGGCTGTGCGCGACGCCGGCGCCAGGCGCTGAGCGACGTGGTGCACTTCGCCGGAGACCAGCGCGGCGCCGAGGGTGTCGTGGGTGCGCGCCAGCACCTGGCGGCCGGCCGCGCTCGGGGCCAGCGCCGCGGTCGTCTTGCCAACCACGTCGTGCTGGAAGATCGCTCCGAGCCCGGCGATGCCGGTCGCGATCCCGACCTGGCGGAACGTGTTGTTGATACCGGAGGCCATGCCGCTGCGCGAGTGATGGACGACGCCCACCGCGGTTGAGGCGAGCGGCGGGTTGATCATCCCGATTCCGATGCCCGCGAGCGCGAAGCCGGGGATCAGCGTGGTCCAGTGCGAGGAAGCGTCCACGGCGGTCATCGTGATCAGGCCCGCGCCGACGAGCATCAGGCCCGCGCCGAGCAGCAGCCGCACCGGTATGCGCACGGACAGGCGGCCCGACAGCGGCGCAACAACGAACGACAGCAGCGTGATCGGCAGGAAGCGCAGGCCCGCGGGCAGCGGCTTGTAGCCGAGCACGTCCTGGATGTAGAGGGTCAGGTACAGGAACATCGAGAACATCGAGGAGGACACCGCGAACGCCACGATGTTCGCGCCCGCGAACGCGGGTCGGCGAAACAGCGACAGGTCGAGCATTGGGCGCTCCTGGCGTCGCTCGATCAGCAGGAACGCCGTGAGCAGCA
Source organism: uncultured Solirubrobacterales bacterium (assembly GCA_963718425.1). Classification (GTDB taxonomy): domain Bacteria; phylum Actinomycetota; class Thermoleophilia; order Solirubrobacterales; family Solirubrobacteraceae; genus Palsa-744. The sequence continues at coordinate 17,311 of CAVQZJ010000011.1, read as the reverse complement.
CGGCCGAGCCGATCAAGAACGACACGATCTGTGTGGAGCCCCAGCCCTTTTCGTTGCCCTGTACGAGCGCGAACACGAGCAGGAACAGCGAGCCGGAGAAGGTCACCAGGCCCGCCCAGTCCACGCCGCGGGCGCCCGGGTCGCGTGACTCCTCAACCTGGCTGAGCGTGAGGAACACCGCGGCGATCCCGATCGGCACGTTCACGAAGAAGATCCATTCCCAGCCGATGCCCGAGGTGATCAGACCGCCCACCACCGGCCCGACCGCCACCGCGGCGCCGATCACGCCCCCGTAGATGCCGAACGCAACGCCTCGCTCCTTGCCTTGGAAGGCTGAGGCGATCAGCGCGAGCGAGGTCGCGAACATCATCGCGCCGCCCGTGCCCTGCACCGCGCGCGCGAGGTTGAGCACCAGCGGGCTGCCCGACAGGCCGCACGCCGCCGAGGACAGCGTGAACACGATCAGACCTGTCGTGAACACCCGCCTGCGCCCGATCTTGTCCGCCACCGCCCCCGCGGTCAGCAGGAACGCCGCGAGCGTCAGCGAGTACGCGTTCACGACCCATTGCAGGTCGCTGAAGCTGGAGTGCAGCGAACTCTGAATGTCGGGCAGCGCGACATTCACCACCGTGATGTCCAGCAGCAGCATGAAGATTGCCACTGCCACCGCGATCAGCGTCCACCACTTGCGCTCCAAGTTCGCCTCCTCACTGCCGACGCCGTATTCGAGCCTGCCCCCGCACTATAGGAACCGCTGCTCTGTTTCTCGGCTGGGGCGTCAGGCGCGCACCGCGGAGATGTTCAGGCGCACATAGTCCAGCGGCACACGCACACGCTCCAGCACAGCCGCCGCGAATCGCTCGCGCCGCTCCCGCGCCAAGCGCTCGAAGTGGGCCGCCAGGATCGAGGTGCGCACGAACGCGCCCACGTCCGCGGGATGCGTGGGCCGCTCTTCTAGCCAGCAGCGAACCTGCCGGAAACCAGCCGCGCGCAGGCGCGCCTCGGTCTCGGTGGGCGTTGCGAAAACCCACGGCGACCATCCCACGAGCTCGGGCGCGTGCTGCGCCGCGGCCGCGTCGATCGCCTCGCGCACGCGCGCTATGTTCCCGACGCCGCCGCACTGCACCTCGACCGCGCCGCCTACGCGCAGCGCACCAGCGAGCACCGTCCACAGCCGGTCGTGGTTGGGGACCCAATGCAGCGTGGCCGTGGAGAACAGCGCGTCCACCGGTTCGCCGACGTCGAGCGTGAGCGCGTCCTGACAGAGCACTGTCGCGCGCCCGCCCAGGCGTTCCCGGGCCAGCGTGACCATCTCCGCCGAGGCGTCCACCGCGAACACCCGCCCGCGGGGGACCAGGTCGAGCAGCCGCTCGGTCACGAGGCCGGTCCCGCAGCCGAGGTCGATCACGCGCGCGTCGGGCGCGATCGGTTCCAGGCGCTCCAGCACCTCCGATGCCCAGCTCTGCTGAGGCGCGCTGGAGACGTCGTAGGTGCGTGCGTCCCAGGGCGTTCCCACGCGGGCCCCGATCAGGCGTCCCGCAGGTGCGCCGCCAGGAACGGGACGATCCGCTCCCACGGTAACGCGGCGGGCTCGGGACGGTATGAGGGGCGGTAGTCGGCGAAGAGCGCGTGACCCGCGCTCGCGGTGCTGGGGGTGATGGCGAAGGACACCCCGCCGGGAGCTTTCAGCTCGCCGCAGCGCACGACCGGGTCATCGATCAGTCGCGCCGATGTGGAGGAGTGGCTCACGGCGTGCGTGCCGTGCCGTTGGCAAGCGTGGGCGGCGGCGGAAACGCTCCGTGCTCACGGGCGTCCAGCTCGCGGATCTTGCGACGCACCCGCTTCTGGGTGTCGCCCAGTTCGCTCTGGAGTTTGTCGAGCTCACTGGCCCTGTGGCGGACCAGTTCGAGCTGGCGCTCGATGTGACCCAGAGCCTCCAGCAGCAGCTCGCGACGGCGCTCGGGCTGGACGTCCTCGCGGCGTAGCTGGGCGCGCACCTCGGCGCGCGCCTCCTCGGCGGCCAGGAGCGTCTTTAGCTCCTCCAGCGAAACCCCGAGCAGATCCTTCAGTCGCATCACCTCGCGCAGGCGCTCTACCTCGTCCTCGCTGTAGAGGCGGTGCTGGCCGGAGGGTCGCGCGGGTGCCTGCGCGAGCAGCCCGATCTCCTCGTAGTAGCGGATCGTGCGTGGTGTGGTGCCGACCAGACGGGCCACGTCGCCGATGCGCATACTCGCGTCGCGCTTGGACTGGGGGGGCTCAGCGGTCATGCGATTGCTCTCCTCTAACGGACACGGGTGACCGGCTTGCTCTCGCGCGCGTGTGCCAGCGCCTGGCGGCGGGGGATCCGCGGACGCGCTGGGTGCTCCAGAGCCTCGGGCCCGGGGGTCTGCGAGTCACTGTGGGCGGGTCGCAGCAGGCACACGCCGGCTCCCACCAGCGACGTGGCGGCCAGCACCCAGAGGGCCACGTGCATGTTGTCTATGAACGGAGCTAGTCGCTGGGCGGAGAGGCCCTTCGCCAAGCCCGAGAAGACGGCGAACAGGGTGGACTTCGGCACCGCGGAGGTGACTATCGCCAGCACGAACGCGATCGACAGCACCGCGCCGGTGTTCTGCAGCAGCGTGCGCGCGCCGGCCGCAACGCCGCGGCGATGGGCGGGCACGCTGCCCATCATGGCTGCCGTGTTGGGGCTGTTGAACATGCCCGAGCCGACACCCACGATCGCCAGCCACAGTGTGCTCTGCCAGTAGGGGCTGTGGACCTGCAGTGTCGTCATCGCGGCCAGCCCGGCGGCGCTGAACAGCATCCCGAGGGCCGCCAGACCGCGGGAGCCGTGACGGTCGGCGTAGATCCCGGCCAGGGGGGAGGAGACGAGCATTCCGAGCGCCAGCGGGATCAGCTTCACCCCGGCGGTGATCGGCGAGTCGCCCTGGGCGCCTTGGAAGTAGAAGACGAAGATGAACATCAGGGCGAAGCGCGCCAGGCCGTTGATGAACGCGGCCGCGGTGGCGGCGGCGAACAGCCGACTGCGAAACAGCGAGAGGTCGAGCATCGGCGCGCGCGAGCGGCTCTCGATCAGCCCCCACAGGGGCAGCAGCAGCACCGCGGCGATCAACCCGGTGATCACGAGCGGATCGTTCCAGCCCGAGAGCCCGCCGCGGGAGACGCCGAGCACGAGGCCCGTGAGACCCACGACGAACGTGAGATTGCCGAGCACGTCGTAGCCGCGCACCTCGTCGGGTTTCGCCAGCTCGCGCAGGATCAGTCCGCCCCAGGCGGCGCCGGCGAGACCGAGTGGCACGTTGAACCAGAACACCCAGTGCCAGGAGATGCCCACCAGCGCGCCGCCGAGCACCGGCCCGATCGCCAGGCCGATCGCCGCGACCATCGTGTTGGTGCCCATCGCCAATCCCAGCTCCTCGCGCGGGAAGGCGTCCGTGACCAGGGCGGCGGCGTTGGCGAACAGAAACGCTGAGCCGATGCCCTGCAGCACACGCCAGACGATCAGCACGGTCGCGCCGGAGGCGAAGCCGGCGCCCAGCGAGGCGAACGAGAACAGCAGAAAACCACCTATGTAGGCGCGCTTGCGTCCGAACAGGTCCGACAGGCGCCCGGCCATCAGCACGAGCACGGTCGCGGCGATCAGATAGGCGAGGATCACCCACACGAGCGCGAGGAGGCTCGCGTGCAGCGAACGCTCCAGGTCCGGCAGCGCGATGATCAGCGTGCCGGAGTTGGTCGCCGCGAGCAGCATCCCCAGGCTGGTGCAGGACAGCGCCCACCACTTGTAGTGGTGGTGTGCGCCGGACACCCCGATGCGGGGCGTGGATCGCTGTGTGGAGATCTGGTCTGTGCCTGTCATCGTGAACCCATCCACGAAATTTGACGTGAACGTAAAGATCAGGATAGCAGCTGAAAGTTCTCCGACCTGGAGGCGGAGGGTCGTGCTGGCGTGTGGGCGACCCTGCTAGAAATGAGACCTCGGCGAAAGGATCTGGACATGAGCGATACACCGCTGGAAAAGACAGACGGGCAGTGGCGCGAGGAGCTGACCCCCGAGCAGTACGAGGTGCTGCGCAAGGCGGGGACGGAGGCGCCGTTCAGCGGCGCCTACGTCTACAACAAGGACAGCCGGCGCATACCGCTGCGCCGGCTGCGGCGCCGAGCTGTTCGGCTCGGACACCAAGTTCGACTCCGGCACGGGGTGGCCGAGCTTCACCGAGCCCGCCGTTGCCGAGGCCGTCGAGCTGCGTCCCGACAACAGCCTGTTCATGCGCCGCACCGAGGTGCGTGTGCCGCGCCTGCGGCGGACACCTCGGACACGTATTCGACGACGGTCCCGGACCGACCGGCCAGCGCTACTGCATCAACTCGGCGGCGCTGGACTTCAAGCCGGCCGGGGCTGGTGAGGAGAGTCAAGCGCCGTGATCATGGTCGATCAGTCCAAGCGGCTCTCTGAACCGCTGCGCTGGGGGCGGCGGGAGAGGACGACCGTGGCGCTGCTGCTGAGCGTGCTGGTGGTGGCGATCGGCGGATTGGTCGCCTATGGCCTCAGCGGCGGCCCGCCGGCGCGTGCCGACTGTATCGCCGTGAACTTCGCCAGCACGCTGGGTGGAGCCGAACTGAAGGGCTGTGGTGCTCAGGCACGGAGGATTTGCGCGGGCGGGTCGCAGTTTCACTCGATCAAGCAAGAACTGGCAAGCGCATGCCGTCGAGCCGGATTTCCCTTTGGCTGAGCGTCACGACGCTCGGCGATGGCCTTAGACAAATGTCGAAAGCGATGGCCGGAGTCTTGGCCACGGTGGCCCTACCCCCACCCTCGCCCACTGGATTTCATAAGGGCTGTTATTGGCGCGTGCGGCGACCTCAGCGGTCGCGCGCCTGCTCAAACATCGGAAATGGAGGCACATGACCTGGCTCGCATACCCAAGCTGGCTGAACGCAGGAGATAACGCGTGGCAGATGACCGCAGCGACGTTCGTCGGGCTGATGAGCCTGCCGGGCCTCGCGGTGCTGTACGGCGGCGTCATGCAGAAGCGCTGGTCTGTGAACAGCATGATGCTCACGTTCGTCGCGTTCTGCCTGGTGCTGGTGGCCTGGTGCCTGTGGGCCTTCAAGATGGGCTTCGGCACACCGATCGGCAAGCGGCTCGGGCATCCACGGCTTCTTCGACAGCGTTCTCGGGGCAAGTCGGGGACCGTCTTGTCGACTGGCGCCGAGGAGGGCCAGGCGATCATCCCGTCGATCAGCGAAGGCCCGCCGTTCCACTTCCCGGAGGCCTCGCTGGTCTACTTCCAGTTCGTGTTCGCAGCGATCACGCCGATCCTGATGCTCGGTTCGGTGCTGGGACGGATCAACTTCAAGGCATGGATCCCGTTCGTGCTCTTGTGGATCACGTTCGTCTACACGGTCAACGCGTTCCTGATCTGGGGCGGCGGCTACTTCGCGTTCACACGGCGCGCTGGACTACTCCGGTGGATACGTGATCCACCTCGCGGCCGGGATTTCCGGATTCGTGGCGGCGTGCGGTGATCGGTCCGCGCTTGCAGACGAGATCGAGAGGTCGACGCGCCGAACAACCTGTTGATGGTGGCGGTCGGAGCCGGTCTGCTGTGGCTCGGCTGGAACGGCTTCAACGGCGGGGACTCCTACTACGCCGGGCGCCAACGCCTCGGCGGCCGTGCTCAACACCAACCTGTGCACCGCCGTGGCGATGCTGGTGTGGATCGCCTGGGACTACATCTTCCGCGACAAGCCTTCGCTGATCGGCTCGGTCAACGGCATGATCACCGGTCTGGTGGCGATCACGCCATGCGGCCGGGTTCGTCAACGGCTGGGGCGCGATCGTCGGTCGGGGTGATCGCCTCGACGATCGTGTGGATGGCGATCCGCTTCCTCAGTCGAGCGCCCGTGTTCCGACATGTCGACGACACGCTGGGGGTGATCTACACCCACGGGATAGCCGGGTTGTGCGGAGGCCTGATGGTGGGCTTGTTCGCCGATCCGCATCTGATCGAGTACATCGGCGTGCACGGCGCCTCGAGCCTGCCTGGCAAGGAAAGCGTCTTCAACGGCGGCAGCTGGCACGCTGTTGAAGTGGCAGGCGCTGGCCGGACTGTGGGTGATCGTGTTCAGCGGTGTGATGACGTTCATCCTGCTGAAGATTGTCGGGATCTTCCTCCCGTTGCGACTTAGCGACGAGGAGCTGGAGATCGGCGATCACGCGATATGCACGGCGGCGCAGGGTCTATCCCTCCGACGTGCCGACGCTCACGGGCCCTTACGCGCCGGCTCTGAGCGCCTCGTCGAAGGCCCCTGCGCTGTATCTCGCTCCTGGATCCAGCCGCACGGCGAAGGGAAAGCACACCTGTCGCCCCGCTCCGGCGGGGCCACGGTCTCTGTCGGCGCTTCGGCTCCGAGACTGAGGCAATTGACGCCGCCTACGGCATCCGCATCGGCCTCGCCGCGCCGTCCGGTCGGCGGCACCAGCTCCAGGAGATCCTTGCTCGAAGCGGCGCGGGACATTGCAAGCGAACGACACTTCCGTGCCTCTTCCTCGTCGCCCGCGTGCCCGACCGCGAAGACCTCGTGTGTGCAGATGACCGAGACGTCGAACGAGAGCGCGCGCGCAAGCAGTTCACTGACAGTTCCGAGCGGCCCGCCAGCTGATCACGCGCCGCAGGTCCCCACTGCTGACCAGCCACCCAGTCGCGACCATGCTCTCGCCCTCGCGGCAAGGAACTATGAGCGCACGCGCATCGGCACATCAGCCAGAAGTATCGCCCAGCCCGCGAGGAGCGATGCCGACGGGACAGGAGACGCCCGTCCCGCCGAGGCCGCAGTAACCGTCGGGGTTCTTGGCCAGGTACTGCTGGTGGTAGGCCTCGGCGTAGTAGAAGGGGCCGGCCGGGCGATCTCGGTGGTGATCTCCCCGTGCCCGCCGCGCTTCAGCATCCGCTGGTAGGCGTCCCGCGAGGCCTCGGCCGGCCCGCGCTGGGCGTCGCTCAGCCAGTAGATCGCCGAGCGGTACTGCGTGCCCACGTCGTTGCCCTGGCGCATGCCCTGGGTCGGGTCGTGGCCCTCCCAGAAGAGCCTCAGCATCTCCTCGTAGCTGGTCTCCGCGGTGTCGAACACGACGAGCACCACCTCGGTGTGGCCGGTCGCCCGCGCACACCTCCTCGTAGGTCGGGTTCGGGTGACGCCGCCCGCGTAGCCAACGGCCGTCGTGTAGACCCGGGGCCTGCCAGAAGTTCCGCTCGGCTCCCCAGAAGCAGCCCATCCCGAACACCGCGGTCTCCACCCCCTCCGGGAACGGGGCCCTTCAGCGGCCTGCCGAACACCTCGTGGCGCTCGGGACGGATCGTTGCGCGCGTCCGGCAAGCGCCGAGATTTCATCCACATGCTCAGGTTGTGCTTGCCGGAGAAACATCCCGCTTTCAGACTAGCCGATGTACGCTTGAGCGCGACGGTCTTAACAGGCGGGCAAAACGTCCGCGGCGACATGTCGTCCCGATCGCGAGGGGCGGCTTGGATCGCGCCGCCCCCCGCCGGCCCGCGGCTGTCCAACACACCCGCGCTGCCTGTTGGAGATCGCCGGGACCCTGAAGATTTGTTGCCGGAGTCTCGAGCAACTCCAGCTCGGCGCCCCTCGTCGAAGCAATAGTGCGATCAATATGCGTGAGAGCACACTACGACGCCATCGTCTCGCCGCTTCACTTTCCTCTCGCCTCCCGCCTGCGGACGGCCCATGCTGTACCTGTCCGGCCTCGTGCGCCTGTTCCTCATCACGTTCCCGATCAGCCCCACCCAGCCCATAGGTCTGCTCGCCGCCATCGGCTTGCTCGCTGCTTGGTCTCGGTCGTGCTCTGGATCTTCGCCTGGCGTGTCCCGACAATAACCCTACCGATTCTGATGGCCGTCGGACACTGCTTGTCAGCCTGCTCGTCGCCAACGCGACCACCGGCCATAGGTGGTGCTCGCCGCCTTCACCTACCCCTGGGTCATCGTCTACGCCGCCACTTCTTCTCGCGCCGGATGACCCTCACCATGGCGTGCCTTCTCGGTCACTTCGCTGTCGCCCTGTCGCTCGACGGGCTCCCGGGCGGGGTTTTCGAGTGGCTGCTCATGTCACTCACCGTGTTCGCCGAGCGGTACGTGCTCGGCAAGCTCACGAGCGTCTGCATCGCCAGGCCGACGCCGACTCTCTCACGGCCTTGCTCAACCGCGGCGGCTTTCTCTCCGCCGGCACGCGCGAGCGGGCGTTCGCCGCCGTCGCGGCGCACCGCTGTCGGTCGCCGTCATGACCTGGACGACTTCGAGGAACGACGACGGCGGCCGTCACCGGCCCGACCGCCTGCCGAGAGCCTCGCGCACGCCTGGCGGGAGCATCTCCGCGCCGGGGACGCCTCGCACGCCATGGCGGCCACGAGTTCATGCTACTGCTCCGGCGCCCACCGCCCGCAGCAGATCAGTTGCTCGACCGGATCGCGCGGCGAACATCGGCATGAATTGGTCGCCGGTGTCAGCGAGTCGCTCGCCGGGGAACCCTCGATGACTGCCTGGCGCGCGCCAACAGATACTCTATCGGTTAAGCAGTCGCCGCGGTCCCGCCCGCAGCATCCGCAGGCCGCTCGCCCGGTCTCGCTAGTCAGCTCGATCTAGGTCCGCGTCCTCGCCGCGCGAATCGCCGACCACCGGTTTCGAAATCGGTGGGTCGGGAAAACAACGGTTGAGGATCTGCTCCTCCCCCTCGTAACTTCCCCTCGACCGGCCCGCTATCCCCCTGGCGGGTCGGTCCCTTTAGAGCAAGGGCTGCACCGGTTCGTCCTGCGGCGGCCCCCGGCCGGTCCACGCCGGGCCGCCGATCGAAGGCTAGCTGTCCACCGCGGTCAGCTCTATAGTGATCGTACCCTCTCAGCGGCCGGATCGTCCCATCGCAGTCACCTCCTACTGTGTGCCTCGTAGTGCGACCACTCGCTGTATGGACAGTCGGCCGCTCAGACCGTCCGCTGGGAACGTTCGCCCAGCTGCTGTTGCTGCACCAGGTGCAGCTCATCGCCGACGTCCGTTCTCACCCCTACTAGAAGTTCGCCCCGCACTTCGGATCCGAGGAGCTGCCCAGCGCCCTGACGACCTCGGCGTCAACTACATGTTCATCGGCATGGCGCTCGGCGGGCGCCCCCCCGACGTCGAGCACTACGACGAAGAGGGCCGCGCTCTGTACGGCCGATGTACAAGGAGCCAGAGTTCTGCGAGGCGATCGAGGAGGTCTGCAACCGCGCCTCCCAGCAGCGTCTGGCGCTGCTTGTAGCGAGGCCGATCCCGAGTACTGCCACCGGCGTCTGCTGGTCGGCAAGGTCCTCGCCGATCAGGGGGTGCTGCTGCATGAATCATGGCGGACGCCTCCGTGGTCACCGAGAAGTCAGTGACGCTCCCCCCTTACACAAACCAACAGACGCTCTTTGGAGCGCAGGAGCAGCGATGGAGATCTACACAATCGGTTTTACGCAGACGACAGCAGAACATTTCTTTGATCGACTGAAGCAGGCTTCGGCGACGCGCCTGCTGGACGTTCGTTTGAAGAACACCTCGCACCTGGCTGGTTTCGCGAAGGCGGGGGATCTGCCGTTCTTCCTGCAGCAGGTCGCCGGCATCGCCTACCAGCACGAGCCGCTGCTGGCGCCCAGCGAGGAGCTGCTCGCCGAATATCGCAAACGCGAGCTGGCGTGGGAGGCCTACGCGGACAGGTTCCTCACGCTGCTCACCGACAGGCAAGTGCAGGATCAGATGGCGCCCGACGATTTTCAGGAGCGCGCGGTGTTGCTCTGCAGCGAGCCGACCCCCGAGTGCTGCCACCGCCGGCTGGTCTGCGAGTACCTGTCCGAATACTGGGGCCCACTACAAACCGAGCACCTCTGATGAAGATAGTCCTCAATCACCTAACCAGGATGCGCGGCCCACGCATATGCGTGGCGGGACTGATCCCACCGGCCGCCACGTGCGCCCGGTCACCTCCACCACGCACAAGCTGACGCGCACGATGCTCAGCGAGCGGGGGGGACCGTTCGAGATCGGCGTGATCCTCGACCTCGGAGAGGTGTCGGCCACACCCTGCGCTCCCGCCACCGAGGATCACGAGTTCTCGGTGACGAACACCAGACGCCTGAAGCGCCTGGCCGGCGAGGAGTACTTCCGGGTGCTCGAGCGGGTCGCGCACGAGGACCTGCAATCGATCTTCGGCCCGGACCTCAAGCGCCGCAAGCAGACCTTCGCCGTCGATCGCGGGCAGGGAACGACCTCGCTGGGGGTGCTTCGTCCAAAACAGAAAGTGGAACTCGTCCACAACCGTTTCGGCAAGCTCCGGCTGAGGCTCAACGACAACTCCGGGGAGGCCGACCTGCCGGTGACCGACATCCGCTTCGTCGAGGAAGACCACCAGACGATCAAGCAGGACGTGGTCGAAGACGTGCGGTGGCGTCTGCAGTCCGGTGTGCAGGTGATCTTGATGGTCGGTCTGACCCGTCTCTTTCAAGTCTCAGACGACGAGGAAGAGCGCCACTGGCTGCAGGTCAACGGCCTCTGCATGGCGGACCGTCCGCTGGGACCTAAGCCCTAGTCTCCACCGCTGCTCGACGGGACTCGCACCTGCGAGGATACGCGGCCTGTAGCGGCGAAAGGGCTCGTGATGTCGGTTGGGCAGGATCGGAAGAGGACCAGTAACTGGACGGTCGTAGCCGCCTACGGCATCCTGGCGGGCGTCACCCAGATGCTGTGGCTCACCTTCGCGGCGATCACGACCGACACCGCCAAACGCTATGGCGTCTCGGTAGCCGCGGTCGGTTGGCTCTCGGAGATCTTCCCGCTTCTGTATGTCGTGCTGGCGATCCCCGCCGGGATCATGCTGGACCGCCACTTTCGCGGTGTGCTGGCGGGCGGTGGGCTGCTGGTGGCCGCCGGTGGGCTGGTGCGTCTGGGTGACACGTTCGCGTGGGCGATGGCCGGGCAGGCCCTGATCGCCGTGGCCCAGCCCGTGGTGATGAGCGCGGTCAGCAAGGTGGCAAGCGCCTACCTGCCCCAGGACCAGCGGGCCGCGGGCATCGCCCTCGGCTCGGCCGGAGGTTTCGCCGGCATGCCGCTCGCGCTGCTGCTCGGCCCGCTGCTCGGCGGCGGGAAGCTCGCGCTGCTGCTCGAGATCCAGGGGGCGATCGGTGTGCTGTGCGCGCTCGCGCTCGCGCTCGCCCTGCGTCAGCGGCCCTCGCAGGCGGGGGAGGAGCTGACGGTCAGACGCGGCACCGTCAGCCGCCTCTGGCATATGCCGGCCATACGCCTCCTCTGCGGACTGGCGTTCCTGGGCTTTGGAGTGTTCGTGGCGCTCGCGACCTGGCTGCAGACTCTGCTGCACCCGGACGGGGTCTCGGAAACGACCGCCGGGGCGCTGCTGGTGGGGATGATCCTCACGGGGGTCATCGGCTGTGCCGTGCTGCCGGCGCCGATAACCCGTCGCGGCGCCGAGCGCGGTTTCATGCTCACCGTGGTCGCGGTCGGTGGGGTGGGCTGCCTGGCGCTCGGGCTGATCACGGGCACCGGCTCGCGCCTAGTGATCCTGCTGATCATGGGCAGCGTGCTGCTGCCCGCGCTACCGGTGATCCTGACGGCGGCCGAGCAGCTCGTGGGGCTGACGCTGGCCGGCACCGCCGGCGCGATCGTGTGGCTGGCGGGGAACCTCGGCGGGCTCGTAGTGGCGCTGCTCGTGCAGGCGCTCGTCCACCACCCGCTGGCGGCGTTCATCGCGATGGCGTGCGTGTTCTTCAGCGGCGCTCCGCTGGCGCTCATGCTCGCCGCGCAACTGCCGCCCGCCACCGCGTTCGCGCTGCCCGCACAACAGGAGTGATCACCGGCCAGACGCGCGGCTGGCACGGAGCGCGTTTCGCTACATCCGGCGGCGTCTCTAGCTTGTGAGGATGGTCTCGACCGCCAGCCAAACGTCCACGCGCCCACAGGCGCTGTCGGTAACGCAACTCGCCAATCGCATCGACGGCGCGTTGCGGGACCTCGGCGACGGCTGGATCGAGGGGGAGGTGCGCGCCATCACCCAGCACAGCTCCGGTCACGTGTACCTGACGCTCGCGGACGAGGACTCAAATCTCGACGCGTGCATCTGGAAGGGACGGGTCAAGCGCTGCCTGCCGCTGCCCAAGCGCGGCGACCTGGTACAGGCCCACTACGAGCGGATCGACTTCTACGCCGCCCGCGGGGCCACGAAGCTCGTGATCGACCAGATCAAGCCGACCGGCGAAGGGGAGCTGCTGCGCCGCCGTGCGGAGACACTGGCGCGGCTGCGTGCCGACGGCCTGTGTGACGAGGATCGCCGCAAGCCGCTGCGGGCTTTCCCCCGCCGTGTCGGTGTGATCGCCGCACAGGGTTCGGACGCCAAGGTGGACGTGATCCGCCACCTGCAGCAGCGACTGCCCTCACAGGACATCGTGTTCGCGCCCGCCACCGTCCAGGGGGTGCAGGCGGTGGGCTCGGTGATCGACGCGCTCGCCGTGCTGCAGGAGATCGACGACGTGGACGTGATCATCATCGCCCGCGGCGGGGGGTCGGTGGCTGATCTCATCGCGTTCGACGACGAGCGGCTGTGCCGCGCGATCTTCGCCTGCTCGCTGCCGGTGATAACCAGCATCGGCCACACCAAGGACCGGCCGAACTGCGACTACGTCGCGTCCGCTTTCGCTCCCGTACCAGCGAAGGCCGCCGAGTACGCAATCGCGCGCTCGGCGGCCGAACTAGCAGAGGAGCTCGACCGTCACTCCCATCAGCTGCAGGCCGTGCTGAGCACCCTGCGCGCCCGTCGCGAGCGTCTGGCGGAGTGCTGGGCACAACTGCGCCCCCGCCAGCGAACCGCTTCGCTGGCCGGGAATCTGCAGGCGATCGGTGAGCTGCTTCACTCACGCTCGCAGGCCTCCTACCACAGGCGCGAACGAACGATCCTCGCCGCCGCCCGGGAGCTTGAGAGTTCAAGACGCAGCCTGCCACGACCGGATGGCCTGGATGACGCACGCGACCGGCTGAGCGCCGCCGCCACCCGGTTCACGGCCACACACCTGCGCAACATCGATGAGTACGGGGCCGGCCTGCAGCGGGGTGGCAGGCGGATACCCAGGGCGAGCACGCTCGACGCGTTCGCGGCTCACCTGCAGAGCACCGGCACCCGCGTGCGAGAGCGCCGGCGCGACTACGATCGCGCGTTCGACCGCCTGCTGAGCGACGCCGGGCGCGAGCTGCGCCGCCGTCGCGCGACGGACACGCGCGCGCTCGATGAGCAGGCAGGTGCTCTGCGCCCCGCCGCCGAGCGTCTGCTCGACCGTGCGCGAGAGCGGGTCACACACCTCGGCGCGGTCATCGGCGCCAAGGACTTCCGCCAGCGCGGCTGGGTGCTGGTCACGGACCCGGACGGATTCAGTGTCGGCAGCGTCAGCGGGCTGCGGGCCGGATCGCCGGTGGGGCTGTGGTTCGCCGACGGCACGGCCGACGCGATCGTCCAGCGGACAAGATCTTCAGAGCAAGAGTAGGAGAGGAGCAGTAGATGAGCCAAGCGCACGCCGACCCAAGCGAGAACATCACCTTCGAGGAGGGCTATGAGGAGCTCAAGAGCCTCGTGGCACGCCTCAGCGACGAGGACATCTCGGTGCACGAGATGTTCGAGGGCTTCCGCCGCGGCAAGGGCCTGGAGCGGGCTCTGCGCGGATACCTCACAGAACGCGAGGGCGAGCTGACGGAGATCGAGCAGGGAAACAACCTGCCCGAGTTCAACATCGTCGCGCCGTCCACGGGCGAGCCCACCTCAAACGGCGCGGCCGAGGACATCCCTCTCGACGAGGATTCCTTCCTGGCCAAGCGAACTCGCGACCCCGAACCAGCCGCCGGCGGGGAGGCGGAAATCCCCTTCTAGAGAGCGTCTCGTCCAGCCGCTGGCGGGAGCTGCCCACGTCGCCGGCGCCCGCGGTTTAGAATGTTCGCCGGTGCGGATGTAGCTCAGTTGGCTAGAGCGTCTGCTTGCCATGCAGAAGGTCGAGGGTTCGAGTCCCTTCATCCGCTTGTCGTTGTGTGTCGGGCCATCCCGGACACACTCGTGATCTGTTCAGCCGTCAGGCTTGGGCGCTCATAAAGCCCGATGACAGCACGTAGCGTCCGCCGTCTCCACGGGTGACCTTGCCCATCAGTTCCAGCTCGGTCAGTGCCATCAGCGTCTCTTGCGACTCCATGCCGGTGGTTACCAGCTTGGCGATCGTGTCATAGCCGGCGTCCACCTTGTCGCACACGTCCTGCAGCCGCGGCTCGAGTTCCGGTCCCGGGGGCGGCACCCGCTTGACTCCATAGCCGTACAGCAGGTCGAGAACGTCCTGGGCGCCTTCCACGAGCCGTGCGCCTTGGCCCAGCAGCGCGTGGGTTCCCCGCGATGTTGGGGATGTGACACGCCCGGGGATCGCGGCGACCGTCTTGCCCATCGTCTTGGCGAAGTTGGCCACCATCAGATCGCCCGGATTGCGCTCGGCCTCCACCACGATCACCATGCGAACGAGTCCAGTGACGACGCGGTTGCGGGCGGCGTAGCACCAGCGGCGCATGCGAAAGCCGCACGGGAGCTCTGAGACGACGCACCCGGACTTCTGCATGCTCATGTACAGCGAGCGCTTTGTCACCGGGTAGCAGATGTCCACGCCACCCGGCATCACGGTCAGGGTCGGTCCCCCGGCGTCCAGCGCGCCGAGATGAGCGGCGGCGGCGATCCCTTCGGACAGACCGCTGATGACCGGCACGCCGGCTGCGGTCAGGTCACGTGCCAGCCCGCGTGCCACCTCGATCCCGTAGTCGGTTGCCTTGCGCACCCCGACGATCGCCACGGCGGGCTCATCGAACATGTTCTTGAAAGCCTCGATGTTGCCCAGCACGTGCAGCACCGCGGGTGTGCCCAGCGCCTGAGCCTGGTTCAGCGAGTACGGGAAATACGGATCGTGCCGGCACACGGCTGCAGTGCAGGCCTCGAGGTCCACGGCTTTCTCGTCGAACTGTTCGTATTCGCTGAGGATGCTCGCCCCGCGGTTTCCTCCGATCGCGCTGATCAGTTCGGTGTCCGACAAACGCAGCAATCGGGTCAGCCTCCGTAGATCGTGTCGCCGGCTGTCCAGATAGCCGGTCACGACCGTCAACAGCCAGCTGCGGCGCAGACACTCACGGCAGGCGCTCACACCATAGGACGGTCGCTCCAGAATCTCCTGCGCGTCTTCGTTAGTTGTGATCAGCGCGGCGAAACGTTCGGCTGCCAGCTCCCTGGTTGTGGTGGCGTTCATCTACGATCACGCCGCCCTGGTGCCCGCGAGGCTGGCCTCCGGGCGTAGCGAGAGAGCCATGGCGACGTGCTGAGGCGCCACGTGGTCGCTGCCGGCGAGGTCCGCCACCGTGCGTGCGACCCGCAGCGTCCGGTGCTGGCCGCGTGCGCTGAGCAGCCCACGCTCGTGGGCGGCCCGTAGCATCGCGTCGCTCTTCTCGTCGAGCTTGACGTGGCGGCGCAAAAGACGCGGTTCCATGTGCGTGTTGGCGACGATCCCGTCCTCCGCGAAGCGGGCCATCTGCCGTTCGCGCGCGAGCTGCACCGCTTCGCGAGCCTGCTCGGAGGTGGTCAGGGGCTCCTCTTTGAGTAGATCGTGGGTCTTCTGTCGTTCCAGGTGAGTCAGCAGATCGATGCGGTCCAGCAGCGGTCCGCTCAGGCGCCGCCGGTGGCGGGCGAGCTCCGCCTCGCTGCAATGGCATCGCTCGGCGACACCCGCGAAACCGCAGGGGCAAGGGTTGGTCGCGGCGATCAGCATGAAGCGCGCCGGATAGACGGCTGCGTGCCCGGCCCTGACGATCGCCACGCGACCGTCCTCCAGCGGCTGACGCAGCGCCTCCAGGGTCTGGCGCGCAAACTCCGAGAGCTCGTCCAGGAACAGCACACCGTTGTGGGCAAGGACTATCTCGCCGACCCAGCCGGTGCCGGCGCCACCTACCAGCCCGGCGGTCGTCGCCGTGTGGTGGGGCGCCCGGAACGGGCGGCGCGTGATCAAGCTTGTGTGTTCGAGCTTGCCGGTGATGCTGTGGATGCGCGTCACTTCGATCGCCTCCGAGCGGGTCAGCGGGGGCAGGATCGAGGGCATGCGCTGCGCGAGCATCGTCTTGCCGGTGCCCGGCGGGCCGCTGAGCAGGCTGTTGTGGCCGCCGGCGGCGGCGATGATCATTGCCTTCACGGCCTGATGCTGACCGCGCACGTCGCTCAGATCCGGTTCGCGGGCCTCGGTACTGCTGGCGCCCGGAGCGCTGTCGGGTATCGGGTCGCCGTTGCCGTCGGTCATGATTCGCACGGCGCTCGACAGCCGCTCAGAGACACCGACGGTCAGACCGTTGACGAGGGTCGCCTCGCACGCCCGTTCGGGGCCGAGGATCAACGTGTGCAACCCGGCGGCGAGCGTCGCCTGGGCGACCGCGAGCGTGCCCTGACAGGCGCGCACCTCGCCGTCCAGCGACAGTTCGCCGAAGAACGCAAAACCTTCGAGCTGCTCGCGGGAGATCTGATCGCTGGCGGCCAGCACCGCGCACGCGAGCGCCAGGTCCAGTCCGGCGCCGACCTTGCGAACATCGCCCGGCGCGAGGTTCGCGGTTATCCGCCGCGCCGGAAAGTCAAACCCGGAGTTCAGGATCGCCGCACGCACACGGTCGCGCGCCTCGCGCACGGCCGCGTCCGCCAACCCGACGATCGTGAAGCTCGGGAGGCCCACACGAATATCCACCTCGACGGTGACAAACCGCGCCTCCAGACCTTCGATGGTGAATGTATGTGCCCGAGCAAGCATAACTTTCTCCGTGTCGCCGTTGTGAGCCTTGGCGCCTGAAGCTAGGGTCTGCTTGGGACGGCACGGTGCGCCCGTGGGACGCGTGCATTGAAAGCACGCGATCGTCGGTTCTCACCGAGTCGCACATCCGACCGTCCACGCCCGATCATGGATCACAAGGGACTGCCCGTAATCGAGTTTGCCTCACAGCGCGAGTGGGAGCGGTGGCTCGCGCGCCACCACGACAGCGACAGCGGGATCTGGATCGCGATCGCCAAGAAGGGCAGCGACATCGCGAGCGTCCGCTACCCGGAGGTGCTCGAGGTCGCGATCTGCTTCGGCTGGATCGACGGGCGCCGCGAACGCCTGGACGACGAGCGCTTCCTGCAGATGTTCACCCCCAGACGCTCGCGCAGCCGCTGGTCGCGCATCAACCGCGAGAAGGC
>CAVQZJ010000010.1:0-43546 GCA_963718425.1 uncultured Solirubrobacterales bacterium | reverse complement strand
AGCTCATGCACCTTCGGCGTCTGCGGCGGGGCGTCGAATAGCCCAGCACATAACTCGGATGCTGTCCGCCCCGCCCGTCGCCCGTCAATTGCACGACCGACAACCGGGCCGCCTCGACGCCGCGCGACGGGGGGACCGCGCCCTTGTCCCACCGAAGCTCCAGAGCGACGTGTGGACGCGGTATACAGGCCGGGATAGATCGTGACATGCTCGACGAGGTAAGGGCTGAACGACTCGTCTTCGTGACGAAATAGCGCCCACGCTCGCTGCGTGGCGAACAGCCCCATGCGGGCATGGGCCCCTTCGTCCATGTGGGCCTATTCTCCGGCCGGCGGAAGTCCGGGTCCGGCTTCCCGTTCTTCAGCAGCACGGCGTCGCCGTTCAAGATGACTCGCGACGAAGCCGCCGTTTTCGCCAGCGAGATCCGCCGCTTTTGGACCGTGGGAGGATGGGGGCGGGTGGCGATCGCCAGGTCCAGGACGTGGTCGGCCGCCTCGACGTACTTGGCCATATTCACGTGCGAGATGTCGAGCGCGTCGGCGTTCTTGTCGAACCCCTGCGCCGTCGGCGGGGAGGTTGCCTGCAGGACGTCCCGGGCATGTCGAAGAGGTCGCGGACGGTGTTCTCGTACTCGCCGCGGGTAGGCGCCGGAGCCGGGTGCCGCCCCGCCGCCGACGCGCGCCGGCTCCGTCGCGACGAGCGTCGTCGCGAGCGACTTCACGCTTCGGCCCGCGCGCCCGCCTCGGGCCGTTCCCGCTTTTTCGGAGGCATCTCGCCCGCCTCGATCCGGTCGTGGACCTTCATCCAGCGGGGAAGCTGCTCGGCGTCGGCGCCCGGCGGTATTCAGCACCTCCAGGTCGAGCCCGCCCTTGTGCGTTCCCGCTCGTGACACTCGTACGCAGTGCGTCTGGAAGAAAGGCGCCGGGGGACGTCGTCCCCGCGCAGGCGGAACGGCGATCATCAGCGAGGCGAGCGACAGCGCCGACGGGGCGAGGCGTAGGATATCGGGGTTTGTGCCCGGGGAGGATCTCGCCGTGAGTCACTGGGCTCAGCTCATCTCCAGGCCGGTCATCGTGCCCTTCGACGTGGAGTATGCGTTCCGCCTCGATTCCCAGGCGCTGCAGCATCGAGAGGTAGAGGTTGCTGAGCGGGTAGTTGTTCTCGCGGTCGGAATCGCGGAATGGTCGCCCGTGCTTGAAGCCGCCGCCGGCAAGCAGCACGGGCAGATTCACGTTCGAGTGCGAGTTCAAAATCATCGGCGTGTAGTCGAAGAGTGCTCAGCGCTCGCGAGACGTAGCCGCGCACCGTCCCAGCACTGCAGCCCAGAACATCGGCGATCTCGGCGTCGGTGAGCTGCTCGTAATAGCGCAACACCAGCACCGCACGTTGCTGACGAGGCAAATCAGCCATCCGCCGCCACAAGGCGGAGCGATCAACGACATTGTCTGCGTGATCAGGCGCATCAATCCCCCCGACAATCGCACCGTCGTACCCGGTCAGGACGTGCCGCACCGACCAGCGACGCCGCCAGGAAACATGGGACTTGGTCAAGATTGCTTTCACGTAGAGGAGAGCTTCAGGCCGATCGTGCCGGTGACGCGCTCGTTGACGGCGTTCATGTACGCGTCGAGGTCGCCGCGCAGCGGCTCCCACCACAGACCCGCGTACACGAGATAGGCCCACTGGCGGTCGAGCTGGCCCTTGAACTGGTTCTGGTGGATCGTGCAGACGAGCTTCTCGAGCTCCTGGTGGGCGGGCAGGATGATCGCGGCCGCGGGAACCTCGTAGATGTCGCGGACCTTCAGGCCGACGATGCGGTCCTCGATGTGGTTGACGATGCCGACGCCGTGACGAGCGCCGATCGCGGCGACCTCTTCCAGCAGGTGCACGAGCCCCATCGCCTTGCCGTCCAGGGCGACGGGTTCTCCGTGCTGGAAGGTGACCTCGATGGTCTGCGGCTCATCGGGGGCGTCCTCGGGCCGGGTGACGAGCTGGAAGACATCGTCCTCGGGCGCGTGGGAGAGGTCCTCGATCCAGCGTCCCTCCGATGAGCGTCCCCACAGGTTGTCGTCGATCGAGTAGGGGGCGGTCTCGGTGCCCCCCTTGACGGGGATGCCGTGCTCGCGCGCGTAGGCGATCTCCTCCTCGCGGCCCATCTGCCAGCTGCGCACCGGGGCGATCACCTTCAGCTCCGGTGCCAGCGTGGCGATCGTCGCCTCGATCCGCACCTGGTCGTTGCCCTTGCCGGTGCAGCCGTGGGCGATCGTGTCGCACCCGGTGGATCTCGCGTACTGGACGGCCAGCTTGGCGATCGAGGTCGCCCCAGGGCGGTGAACAGTGGGTAGCCGCCGCCATACAGCGCGTTGGCCTTGATCGCCGGGGCGATGTACTCGCGCGTGAACTCCTCGCGGGCGTCGAGCACGTGGCACTCGATCGCACCGAGTCTGCGGGCCTTGCCCTCGATCACCTCGTAGTCCTCGCCGGGCTGGCCGAGGTTGACGGTCAGCGTGACGACCTCCGCTTCGTAGCGGTCCTGGATCCACTTGAGCATCACGCTTGTGTCGAGGCCCCCGGAGTACAGCAGCAGGACACGGTGTACCTGCGAGGGGTCGGCCTCGTAGCTGGCGGTGGGTGGGTGCTCGTGCTGGTCGCTCATCGGCTCGCGAAGGCTACTGCGGAGGATCGTTGCTCGCACGCAGGCCGAGTTCCATCAGCTGATAGGGCCGGGGGCCGCCGCTGAAGCCGAGCTTTGCGTACAGGCCCTGCGCGTCGGCGGTGTGCAACAGCCAGCGGGCGGGCGGGCCCGGCGCCCCATGGATGATCTCGCGCACGAGCTCGAGTCCGAGCCCCATGCCCCGGTAGGGCTCCAGCACGTACACGTCGGCGAGGTAGGCGAGGATGATCCCGTCGCTGACGGCGCGCGCGAATCCGACCTGGCGCTCCCCGTGATAGAGGCCCATGACGCGCTGGGAGCCTTCGACCGAGCGGACCACGAGTTCGCGTGAGCGGCCCTGTGCCCCAGTAGGACTCGCCGCTGATGAAGGCGTGCACGGCATCGATGTCGACCCGCCCGGGGTCGTCGTCGAGCTCGAATCCTCCCGACAGTTCGCGGCGCATGGCGCTCAGCTCTCCAGGGCGTCGCCGAGCCGTCGCAGGGCCTGGGCGACGTCCTCGCGGTCGATCGTCAGTGGCGGCAGCAGCCTGACGGTGCTCGGGCCGGTGGCGTTGAGGATCAGCCGCTGCTCGAGCAGCGCTCTGCGCACGACCTCGACGGCCGAGATGTCCAGCTCGCAGGCGAGCATCAGCCCGCGGCCCCGTACCTCCGCGACGTGTGGCAGACACTGAGGCCCGCCGCGAGCTCGCCGCCGAGCTCGAGGACCCGCCGCAGCAGCGCCGGGTCGTCGGTCAGCTGTAGGGCGCGCAGGGCGGCCGTCGCGACGAGCGGGCCGCCGGCGAACGTCGATCCGTGATCGCCCGGCGCCAGCACGTCAGCGAGGCGCTCGCCCGTCACGAGCGCGCCGATCGGCAGCCCACCGCCGAGCGCCTTGGCGCTCGTCAGCGCGTCGGGCACGACGCCCGTCTGCTCGTAGGCCCACAGCGTGCCGGTCCGCCCCATGCCGGTCTGGATCTCGTCGAAGATGAGCGCGGCGCCGTGTTCGTCGCAGGCCGCGCGCGCGGCTTTCAGGGTCTCCTCGCCAAGCACGTGCACACCCGTCTCCCCCTGGATCGGCTCGAGCAGCACCGCGGCGGTGCGCTCATCGACGGCTTCTGTGAGCGCCCGCGGCTCGGGCGCGACAGCGCGAAAGCCGGGCACGAGCGGCGCGAACGGCGCCTGCTTTGACTCCTGTGGGGTGGCCGAGAGAGCTCCGTATGTGCGCCCGTGGAAGGCGCCGTGCACGACCACGATGTCGCCCGCGTGCTTGGCCTTGCGCGCGAGCTTGATCGCCGCCTCGTTGGCCTCGGTGCCCGAATTGCAGAAGAACACCTTGCCGCCGAGGCTCGACGCCGACAGACGCTCGGCCAGGCGCATCGCCGGCTCTGTGTAAAAGAGGTTGGAGGCGTGCATCAGTTCTCCGGCCTGCTCGCGCACCGCCTGCACTATCTGCGGGTGGCAGTGACCGAGGCTCGTGACGGAGATGCCGCACAGGAAGTCCAGGTACTCGTTGCCCTCCCCGTCCCACAGCCGCGAGCCCTGACCGCGCACGAAGTCCACGGGCATGCGCGCGTAGGAGCCGACGACGTTCTCGCGCTCGAGCCGCTGCAGCTCGGCGAGGCTCGTGCCCTGGCCCGCGGCCGTGCTCATGGGGCGGCTTGGATCTTCGTGCCGACACCGGCATCGGTGAACAGCTCCAACAGCAGCGAGTGCGCGATGCGCCCGTCGAGGATGTGCGCCGCGCTGACGCCGTTGTTGATCGCCTCGACGCACGCCTCGAGCTTGGGGCGCATGCCCCCCTCGGTGCCCGCGAGGGCCTCCTGCACCTGCTCGGTGGTGGCCTGGGCGATCAGGCTCGACTGGTCGGCGGGATCTGCCAGCCAGCCCGATACGTCGGTGAGAAAGACGATCTTGTGGGCGCCGAGTTCCGAGGCGACCGCGCCCGCCGCCTCGTCCGCGTTGACGTTGTAGGACTGCCCCTCCCAGTCGGCTCCGACGGAGGCGATGACCGGGATGTAGTCGCTTGCGATGTGTTCGATGATCCCCACGTTGACGCGCTCGATGCGCCCGACGAAGCCGATGTCCTGCCCGTCCGGGGCCGTGCGGCGCGACACGCGAAACAGCGATCCGTCGTCGCCGCACAGGCCGACCGCCGGCTGTCCGTGGCGCTGGACGCGCAGCACGATCTCCTTGTTGACCTTGCCGACCAGCACCATCTTGGCGACCTCGACGGTGTCGGGGTTCGATACGCGCAGACCTCCGACGAACTCGACGGGTAGCCCCAGCCGCTGCATGTAGCCGGTTATCTCCGGGCCGCCGCCGTGGACGACGATCGGGTTCAGCCCCACGTACTTGAGCAGCACGACGTCGCGGGCGAACTCCTCGCGCAGCTGCGGGTCCACCATCGCCGCGCCGCCGTACTTGATGACGACCGTCTTGCCGTGGAACTCCCTGATGTAGGGGAGCGCCTCCAGCAGCGTGCCTACGTCGCGCATTGCCGTTTCCTCATGTCGTGTAATCGGCGTTGATGCTCACGTACTCGTGCGAGAGGTCCGAGAAGAACACCTCGGTCTCCACCCCATCGCCGGGGAGCCTGATCAGGTACTCCACCTCCTGCCCACTAGTCGCCCGTGCCAGCTGCGCCTGATCGGCGGGGACCGCGACGCCGGCCGAGCACACCTGGATTCCCTCGATGAAGATGTCCAGCGCGAGCGGAGCCTGGTCGGGGAGCGCGCCGCCGACAGCCTGCACGATGCGCCCCCAGTTGGGGTCGCCGCCGTGCAGCGCGGTCTTCACCAGCGGGGAGTTGGCGACGGCCCGGGCGGCTGTCTCGACGGCGTGTGCCTCCCCGCCGCTGGCGACCACGCGCGCCATTCGCTTGGCGCCCTCCCCGTCGGCGACCATCATGATCGCCAGCTGTCGCAGCAGCGCGTCGAGCGCCTCGCCGAAGCGCAGCTCGTCTTCGCTTTCGGGCGCGATCTGCACGCCGCTTTGACCGGAGCACATCAGGATCGCCGTGTCGTTGGTGGACAGCTGGCCGTCCACCGAGCAGCGGTCGAAGGAGCGCTTGACGCACACGTCGAGCAGCAGGTCGGCCGTTTCCAGGCCGATTGCCGCGTCGGTCTGCACGAAGCAGAGCATCGTGGCGAAGCTGGGTGAGATCATGCCCGCGCCCTTGCATTGGGCGGACAGGCGCACCGGGCCGCCGGAGAGCTGCACCTGCAGGTTCGCGCGCTTCTGGAACGCGTCGGTTGTCTGAATCGCCAGCTGGAACTGCTCGTCGCCCTCGCGCGCCAGCCGCCGGCTCACGTCGGCGATCCCCTTCAGCATCCGATCGACCGGCAGGTCCTGGCTGATCGCGCCGGTGGAGGCGAGCGCGACCTCGGCCTCCCCCACCCCGAGCGCGATCGCGGCGGCGCCCTGGGTCTTGCTGGCCGCTTCCTCGCCGGGGCGTCCGGTGGAGGCGTTGGCGCAGCCGGAGTTGGCGAGCACCGCCCGCAGGGCGGTCAGGTGGCAGCGCTGCTGGCTGATCAGCACCGGCGCCGCCGGGGTGGCGGTTCTGGTGAAGCGCGCCGCGCTGACCGGGCGCTCGGAGTCGCACACGAGCAGTCCGAGATCCGGGCGTCCGCTGGGCTTGATGCCGCATGCCCCGCCGGCGGCCCTGAAGCCCGCCGGCAGGCCGGCCCCGGGGCCGAGGTCGGACACGTGCGGCGGCAAGGGCACCCAGCGCGAGCGAAAGAACGGTTGGAGCGCCCCGCCGGTGCTCGCCCCGTGTGGGTCGCCGACAGCGGGTGGGGTGTGGCTGCTCACGATAGGCCCTCCGTTTCATCGAAGCCGAACATGAGATTGAGGTTCTGCACCGCCTGCGAGGAGGTTCCCTTCCAGAGGTTGTCGATCACCGAGAAGACCAGCAGCTTCCCGGTGTGGCGGTCGGGTGCCACGAACAGGCGGCAATAGTTGGTCTCCCGCACCTCGCGCACGCCGGGCGGGCCGTCGGCGAGCTCGACGAACGGCTCCTCGGCGTAGGCGTCGCTGTAGAGCTCGGTCAGCTCGTCCTCGGCGAGATCCCTGGTGGGTGTCACGTAGCAGCTGGCCAGCTCCCCCTGGTCGAGCGACACCAGATGCGCCTGGAACTGGACCGGCAAGTCGGCTCCGAGCAACGCGAGCTGCTGCTCGATCTCGGGTGTGTGGCGGTGCGAGGCGACGTTGTAGGGGATGATGTTCTCGCCGCTGTAGGAGAGGTGGGTGGTCTCGATCGGGGCGGTGCGTCCCGCGCCGGAGACCCCCTGCTTGGCGTCGATCACCACGTCGGCGATCAGCCCGGCGCGGGCGAGCGGCGCCAGGCCGAGCACGCTGGCCGTCGGGTAGCAGCCTGGGTTGGCGACGATCGCGGCCTGCGCAATCTTCTCGCGATGGAGCTCCGTGAGACCGTAGACAGCCTGCTCGAGCAGCTCCGGGCGGGGATGCTTGCCATACCAGGCTTCGTAGGTGGCCGGGTCCGACAGGCGAAAGTCGGCGCTCAGGTCGATCACCCGCACACCCTTGGCGTGCAGTTCGGCGACGGTTGGCGCGGCCGCGGCGTGCGGGTAGGCGACGATCGCGGCGTCGATCGGCTCGAGCGCGTCGATCTCGAGCTCCCCTATCGGTAGCGGCACGCGGTAGCGGGGATACAGCTCATCGAGGGTGCGCCCCACCTCCGAGCGGCCGGTGAGGGAGACCAGGTGAAAGCGCGGATGACGCCACAGCAGGTGCGCGGCGAGCGCCCCAGCGAAGCCCGTGGCGCCGGCGACGAGCACCCTCGGCGCGGCCGGGTCGAAGGTCTGTTTGGGGGTTTCAGCCACGTAGCTCACCTCCTAGTTCGCCGACCGAAGCGAGAATCCGCTTGCGCAGCGGCGCGACGTCCTCGTCGGTGAGTGTGCGCTCGGCGGCACGGAACGTCAGGGCGAGCGCCAGGGAGCGCCGGTCGGAGCCGACCTGCTCGCCGGTGTAGACGTCGAATACATGGACGTCGTGGAGGGTGGGTCCCGCCGCGGAGCGCACACGCGCGAGCAGCTCGGCGGCGGTCACGGTCAGCGGCAGCGTGACAGCGAGGTCCTGGCGCAGCGACGGGAGCGAGCCGAAAGCCTGGAAGGCGGGGACCGCCGGCGCGAGGGCGGAGAGCTTGCCGAGGTCGATCGCGAATGTGGCTGTGCGCTGCAGGTCCCATTCGGCGGCGACGAGCGGGTGGATCTCACCGAGGAAGCCCAGGCGGATCGGCTCGCCGCAGTCGCTGTGGGCGATCACCTCGGCGCTGGCACCGGGGTGCAGGAACGGCCAGTGCTCGGTGGGCGCCACCGTCCAGTCGATGTGGAAGTGATCGAGCATGCCTTCCAGCAGTGCCTTGGCGGCGAAGAAGTCCGCCTGCCCGCTCTCTCCCCGCCAGGCGCGTGCCGTCAGCGAGCCGCTGATCAGCGCCGCCAGGGCGTGGTGCTCCTCGGGGAGCGGCCCGGGGTTCTCGGTGTCCGCGTCGGCGGCGCGGTAGACGGTGCCGGACTCGAAGATCGCGACGTCCGGGCCGTTGTGGGAGACGTTGTGGCGAGCGGCGTCCAGCAGCGACCCGAGCAGCGTCGGGCGCATCATCGACTGATCCTCCGACAGTGGGTTTTCAACGGTGATGACCCGTCGCATGGGGTGCTCGGCGGGCAGGCGCAGCCGGTTCAGCAGCTGCGGTTCGGCGAAGCTCCATCCGACGATCTCGTAGCATCCGCGTCCGGTGAGCGCGTCCTCGGCGGCCCGGCGGATGCGCTGTGCGTGCGTCAGCTTGCCGGCGGCGCCCCGGCGCGCGGGTAGCGTCGCCGGCAGCCGCTCGATGCCGTCTATGCGGGAGACCTCCTCGATCAGGTCGATCTCGCGGGTCACGTCGTCGCGGCGTAGCGCCGGCACGCTCACGTGCAGTCCGTCCTGTACGCGCGTGTTCGCGAAATCCAGGGCGCTGAGGATCTCCGCTTGACGCTCGACGGCGATCGGCAGGCCGAGTATGTCGCGCAGTCTGTGCTCACGCAGGTGGATCGGGTCGGCGGCCTCGGGCTCTCCGCCGATGTCGATCGTCCCGGGCTCGAGCGTCGCGCCGGCGCACTCGATCATCAGCTGGGCGGCGAGGGCCTGGGCGTGCATGCACTGCTCCGGCTGCAGTTGCTTCTCAAAACGCCCGGATGCCTCGCTGCGCAGCCCGAGCTTCCAGGAGGTGCGATGGATGTTGGGGCCCGACCACGTCGCGACCTCGAGCAGCACGCGGGTGGTGTCCGGACGGACCTCCGAGCGCTCGCCGCCCATCACCCCGGCGATCGAGGTGGGGCCCTCGGCGTCCTCGATCAGGATCATCTCGCCGTCGAGCGTGCGTGTCTGCCCATCGAGTGTCTGCACCTGCTCGCCGTCGGTGGCGCGCCTGACCGTGAGGCGCCGACCGGCGACGCGGTCCAGGTCGAACGCGTGCAGTGGCTGGGAGGTGAGCAGCATCACGTAGTTGGTGATGTCCACGACGTTGTTGATGGGCCGCTGGCCGGCGGCCATCAGGCGCGCCTTCAGCCACAGCGGGGAAGGCCCGATCGTCACGTCCTCGAACACGCGGGCGGTGAAGCGCGGACAGAGGTCGGGGCACTCGACCCGCACGTGCGCGGCCGTCAACTCACCAGGCGTGGCGGGGTCCTCGTCCCAGGGCGGGGCGGCGAGTGCCGCGCCGGTGGCGGCGTGCAGCTCCCGTGCGACGCCGTAGACACCCAGACAGTCCGGGCGGTTGGGGGTGATCTCGAGCTCGAGCACATCGCTTGCGATCGGCAGCAGCCGCTCGAGCGGCGTGCCGGGGGCAACCGGGTCAGCGCCGCCGAGCCCCGCCTTCGTGGCCAGCTCGTCGAGCACCATGATCCCCTTCGATCCCTCCGGCTCCAGGTCTAGCTCTGACGCGGCGAGGATCATCCCTTCGGAGAGGACACCTCTGAGCTTGGCCCGCCCCAGCTTCGTGCCATCGGGCATCACGGCGCCGGGTCTGGCCACGGCGACGGTCTGTCCGGCGGCGACGTTCGGCGCGCCGCACACGATCGTGGCCGGTGACTCCTCGCCCAGATCGACCGTGCAGACCTTCAACCGGTCGGCGTCGGGGTGGGGCTCGGCGGTGAGCACCGCTCCCACCACGAATCCCTCGGTGGATGGCACGCCGTGATGGTGGATCGCCTCGACCTTCGTGCCGGTCATCGTCAGGCGCTCCTCGATGGCGTGCGTATCGAGCTCGGGAGCGCAGTATTCCCTCAACCAGTTCAGCGGGACTCTCATCAGAACTGCTCCAGGAACCGCAGGTCGTTTTCGTAGTAGATCCGCAGGTCGGGGATGCCGTGCTTGAGCATCGCGATCCGCTCGATCCCCATTCCCCACGCGAATCCCTGTACCCGCTCGGGGTCATAGCCGGGGGCGTTGGCCTCGGTCGTTTGAACGTAGGAGTAGACGTTGGGGTTGACCTCCCCGGCGCCGAGGATCTCCAACCACCCCTCTCCCTTGCACAGGTAGCAGCGGGCGCCGTCGGCGAGGAACCCCTTGCCGGCGCAGTGAAAGCAGGACACGTTGACCTCCACGGAGGGCTCGGTGAACGGGAAGAAGTGCGGGCGCAGCCGCACGTCGCGCTGTTCGCCGAACACGGCGCGGGCGAACTCCAGCAGCGTGCCCTTCAAGTCGGCCAGGGTGATGTCCTCGTCCACGGCCAGGCCCTCGATCTGGTGAAACTGCGGTGTGTGGGTGGCGTCGGAGTCCGGCCGGTACACGCGCCCGGGGATCACGACATACAGCGGCGGCGGATGGGCCTCCATCGCCCTGACCTGCATCGGCGAGGTGTGGGTGCGCAGCACCAGCTCCTCGGACACGTAGAAGGTGTCCGTGCGGGCCCTGGCCGGGTGGGTGGGGCTGTGGTTGAGTGCGTCGAAGTTGTAGTGGACGGTCTCGACCTCGGGTCCCTCCATGACCGTGAAGCCGAGGCCGAGGAAGATGTCTTCCAGCTCCCGGCGAGTGGCGGTCAGGACGTGCAGGCGCCCGAGCGGCTGCGGCGGTGCGCCGGGCAGCGTCACGTTGACCGCGTCGTGGCTGAGGCTGGCCTGGAGCTTGGCCTGCGAGAGCTCCCGGTCGCGGTCGCCGATCAGCTCCTCGAGCGCCTGGCGCGCGGCGTTGGCGGTCTTGCCGACGGCTCCGCGCTGCTCGGGCGCCAGCTGGGCGACGCCGCGCAGCATCTGCGGCAGCTGCGCCTTGCGTCCGAGGTAGCGCACGCGCAACTGCTCGAGCTCCTCGCTGCTGGACGCGGCGGAGATCGCCTGTTCGGCCTGCTGGCGCAGCTGTGCGATCTCTTCGATCATCGCCGCCCCACCCTCACCGATCCCCGCGTCAGCTCATACAGCGCCACGGTCGTGGCCATCGCCGCGTTCAGCGACTCGCTCTGAATCGGGATGTTCGCCACGTGCTCGCATTCGTGCAGGATGCTCTCGGGCAGGCCCTGGCGCTCGGAGCCGATCAGCAGCGTCAACTCCCCGGTCTGTTGCAGTTCGCTCGAATGGGACCCCGGCGTGTGGCACGAGCGCCACACGCTCCCCGGGCAACCCACGAATGTCGCTCACGCGCGCTAGCGGCATCTGGAAGATCGCGCCCATGCTGGCCCTGACCGCCTTGGGCGAGTGTGGGTCAGCGCAGCCCTCCCCGAGCGCGACGCAGCCGGCGCCGAACGCCCTCGCGGAGCGCAGCACGGTCCCCAGGTTCCCCGGGTCTGAGAGACCGTGCAGATACACGCACAGCGGACCCCGGGGTTGGGGCAGCCAGCGTTGCTCATACACGCCGATCACCCGGGTGCCGGACCCGAGGGTCGATACGCTCGCGAGCAGGTCGAGGTCCACGTCCTGGAAGCTCTCGCCGCCGAGCTGGGTGCCGGGCGCGCGGTATCCCGCGAGCGCGGTCCTGCCGGCGAGGTTGGCGGCCGCGATCAGGTCCTCTCCCTCGGCGAAGAACTGTCCGCTGTGGTCGCGCTCGCGGCGGCGCTGCAGGCGGCGCAGGCTCTTCAGGTGGGGGTTCTGTGGGGAGGTGATCGTCATCGGTGTCTATCGCTGGGTTGAGTGTTCGGGTAAAGAAAAAGGCGCCGTCCCGGTCAGGGATGCGACGCCCGTGAAGCTTCTGTCGGCTGTTTGATGAAGTCAGGCAGCCGACGCCTCGCGGGCTATCTCGGCAAAACGTCGGAACGTGTCGGCGTCGCGCACGGCGATGTCGGCGAGTATCTTGCGGTCCAGCTCCACGCCGGCCAGCTTTAGGCCATGCATCAGCTGGGAGTAGCTCATTCCGTTGATGCGCGCGGCGGCGTTGATGCGGGTGATCCACAGCCTGCGGAAGTCGCGCTTGCGGTTGCGCCGGTCGCGGTACGCGTAGGCGTCGGCCTTCATCAGCGCCTCCTTGGCGCGCTTGTAGCCGGAGTTCGCCTCGCCGCGGAAGCCCTTGGTCAGCTCGAGTGTCGCCTTGCGCTTCTTGCGCGCGTGTACCGAGCGCTTGACTCTCATTTGCCGACCCCCAGCATCCGCTTGACGCGCGGAGCGTCGTGATCGGAGAGGATCACGGGCGCGGCGAGAGTGCGCTTGCGCTTGGGTGACTTCTTCTCGAGGATGTGGCTGGAGAAGGCGTGGCGGGCGCGCACCTTGCCGGTGGCGGTCACCTTGAAGCGCTTCTTGGCGCCTGAGTGGGTCTTCATCTTGGGCATGGGCGGAAGGGAAAGACTATCGCAGGTGGCTCTCGGAGACCGCTGAGCCCCGCGGGAGGTCCCGTCGCCCGGCGGGCATCGCCGATCGCCTCCTCTGTTTTTCAGAACGTCCATTCGGGGACCTTCAACGTCATGCAACGACGGCCGACGACCGATGAGTCAGCCGATGAGCATTGGGCGTCAGAACAACCCACCCGCCGATACTCTCGGCGGGGAGCCCTTCGCCGTGGGGCGGGGCGGGGTGAGCCTTGAGATTTCCGACCTGCAGGCCGAGCTGCAGCGGGCCGAGACGCGCAACCAGGTAACGATGGAGATGCTCACCGAGGGTGTGCTGGTGTTCGACCGGATGGGCCGTGTGGTGTATGCGAACAACGCGGCCTCGCGGATCCTGAGCGTCAGCTTCGATCAGCTGATCGCCCGGCACGCCCGCGACAGCCGCTGGCGGTTCATCACGTCCGACGGCTCGAGGCTGCCCGCCAGAGCGCATCCGGCGATCGCGACGCTGCAGACCGGCAGGACCTCTCGCAACGTGACGATGGGCATCCCCAAGCCCGGCGATACGGTCACCTGGATCTCGGTCAGCTCACGCGCGGTGCCCGACGAACAGGGCTTCATCGACAGTGTGGTCGTGACGTTCACCGACATCACCGAGCGCAAGAACATCCTGGAGCGTCTGGAGCACCAGGCCCACCACGATCAGCTGACCAACCTCGCCAACCGGCGCCTGTTTCATCTGGAGCTCGGGCGTGCCATCTCCCGGTCGCGGCGCAACGGGTGCGCGGTCGCGGTCGTGTACATGGATCTCAATGGCTTCAAGCAGATCAACGACTCGCTCGGCCATCACACCGGCGACTTGGTGCTGTGCACGGTCGCGGGGCGTCTGGCGGCCGCTATGCGCGAGGACGAGCTGATCTCTCGCTATGGCGGCGACGAGTTCGTGGCGTTGCTCAGCATGCTCCGTCAGCCGCAGCCGGCGATCGCGTCGTTCACGGCGCGGATGCTCGAGACGATCACCGAGGCCGTGCAGATTGAGGAGCACTCGATCACGGTGAGCGCGAGCTTCGGTTCGAGTGTCTTTCCGCACGACGGGCGCACCGCCGAGCAGCTGCTGAGTCACGCCGACACGGCGATGTTCGCGATGAAGTCGCGCAGCGCCGCTTGAGCGGCCGTGCTAGGAAACCTCGCTGACGGCCTGCTGCTCGGCCGAGCCGTTCTGCTCGGTGGTGGCCGGATCGGCGGCGGGGTGCTCAGTCGTAGCGGCCTGCTCGGTAGCGGCAGCACCGGTCGCAGCCTGCTCGGTAGCGGCAGTATCGGTCGCGGCCTGCTCGGTAGCGGCAGCACCGGTCGCAGCCTGCTCGGTAGCGGCAGTATCGGTCGCGGCCTGCTCGGTAGCGGCAGCGTTGGTCGCAGCCTGCTCGGTGGTGTCGGGCTGGTCGGTGGTGGCGGCCGGGTCGCTGCTGTCGCGTCCCTGCAGCTGACCGGAGAGCACCGCCTTTGAGGGCGCGAGCATCATCGTCATGTTGCGTCCGTCCTGCATCGGGCGCTGCTCGACGACCGCCAGCTCGGAGAGCTCCTCGGCGAGGCGGTCGAGGATCGCCACGCCACGGTCGGGGTGGGTGACCTCGCGGCCGCGGAACATGATCGTGATCTTGACCTTGTCCTTGTGCTTGAGGAATCGCTCGACGTGGTGCTTCTTGGTGTCGTAGTCGTGCTGGGCGATCTTGGGGCGGAACTTGATCTCACGCACCGTGATCTGCTGCTGGTGCTTGCGCGCCTGCTTGAGCTTCTGGGCCTGCTCGTACTTGTACTTGGAGTAGTCCAGCACCCGGCACACCGGGGGGCGAGCCTCGGGGGCGACCTCGACGAGGTCGAGTTCCCGTTCCTGGGCGAACGCGAGCGCGTCGGGCGTCTTCAGGACGCCGACCTGGTTGCCCTGATCGTCGATCAGGCGCACCTCGGGCACACGGATGCGCTCGTTGATCCTTGTCGTGTCCCGCTCGGGCGGGCGCCGGTCGAACCTACGGGGAACCGGCACTAGCTGTTATGGCTGCGTGGCAAGTGAGGCTACGCGCCGCGGCTTGAGGTATGCGAGTCGGTCAACGCGACCGAGTATAGCGGTGCTCGCGCCGATTGGAAAACAAAAATTCAAGGCGCTCACGGGCGCTCTAGCGGCTGTCGGCAACCGGCGGTGAGGCTTGCGCCGCCAGCCGTCCCGCGAGCTGCGCCACAGGGGCCTGGCCCTCGTCGCCGCCGCCGTGCGCCCGCACCGAGACGGTTTCGCTGTCAGCCTCGCGCTCCCCCACGACGAGCATGTACGGGATCTTGCGCAGCTCGGCGTCGCGGATCTTGCGCCCGATCGACTCGCTGCGCTCGTCGAGCTCCACCCGCAAGCCAGCGGCGCGCAGCGTGACGCCGATCTGCTCGGCGTAGTCGTTGAAACGGTCGGAGACGGGCAGCACGATCGCCTGCACGGGCGCGATCCAGACAGGCAGCTCACCGGCATAGTGCTCGATCAGGATGCCGATAAATCGCTCGAATGAGCCGAGCAGCGCGCGATGGATCATCACCGGCCGGTGCTCCTCGTTGTCGGCGCCGGTGTAGGCGAGCTCGAAGCGCTCGGGCATCGAGTAGTCCAGCTGCACGGTTCCGAGCTGCCAGGAGCGCCCGATCGAGTCGGTCATGTGCAGGTCGATCTTCGGCCCATAGAACGCGCCGTCGCCCTCGTTCAGCTCGTAGGAGAGACCCTCGGCCTCCAGCGCACCCTCGAGCGCCGCCTCGGCCATGTCCCACATCTCTTCGCTGCCGATCCGCTTCTCGGGCCGGGTCGAGAGCTCGAGGCGCGGCTCGAAGCCGAACAGCTCATACAGGAAGAACCCGAAGCGCAGGCACTGCACGACCTCCTCCTGCACCTGCTCGTCGGTGCAGAAGATGTGGGCGTCGTCCTGGGTGATGTGGCGGACCCGCATCAGGCCGTGCAGGGTTCCGCTCGGCTCGTGGCGGTGGACGAGCCCCTGCTCGGAGTAGCGGATCGGCAGGTCACGGTAGGAGCGGCGCTCGTCCTTGTAGATCTGGATGTGCGCCGGGCAGTTCATCGGCTTCAGCCCCATCGGACGGTCCTCGACGTCCGTGAAATACATGTTCTCGCGGTAGGTGTCCCAGTGCCCGGACTGCTTGAACAGATCGACGTCATACAGGATCGGCGTTTTCACCTCGCGGTAGCCACGGCTGCGATTCTGCTCGCGCCAGAGCTGGGTGAGCGTGTTCCAGACGGTCATCCCGGGCGGCTTCCAGAACGGGCTGCCGGGCGAGAGTTCGGAGAACATGAACAGGCCCAGCTCGCGCCCGAGCTTGCGGTGGTCGCGCGCCTTGGCCTGCTCGATCCGCTCCAGGTGGGCCTCGAGGTCGGCGTTGGAGAAGAACGCGGTCCCGTAGATGCGGGTGAGCATCGTGCGGTTTGAGTCCCCCCGCCAGTAGGCGCCGGCGACCGAGTTCAGTCTGAAGGCCTTGACGGTCGCTGTGCTCGGGGCGTGCGGCCCGCGGCAGAGGTCGGTGAAGGGGCCATTGGTGTACAGCGAAACTGTCTGTACCTCTTCGTTCTTTACGAGGTCGTCGATCAGCTCGACCTTGTAGTCCTGGCCTTCGCCGAGGAAGCGCTCGCGCGCCGCCGCCACCGGTACGTCCTCGCGCTCGAAGGTCTCATCCGCCTTGACGTGTGCGCGCATGTGCTCTTCGATCTGCGAGAAGTCGGCCTCGGACACGCTGGTCCCGGCCGGGAACTCGAAGTCGTAGTAGAAGCCCTCGGCGATCGGTGGGCCGATCGAGATCTTCACGCCCGGGTACAGCTCCATGACAGCCGCCGCCAGCACGTGCGCGGCGTCGTGGCGGATCAGCTCCAGTGCCTGATCGCCACTCTTGGCGGTGATGATCGAGATCACAGCGCCATCGGGCAGGGGGCGAGCGAGGTCGAGCATCTCCGAGGACCCGCCGTCGAGGGTGACCTCGATCGCCAGCGCGGCGCGCGCCAGGCCGGGCCCGATCGCGGCTGCCGCATCCGCGCCGCTGGCGCCGTCCGGCAGCTCTAGTGTCTTTCCGTCTGGGAGGGTGACAGTGATCGACATGTCGCGAGGCTGGAGGCTACCCTCCGGCCGGTGATAGCGGAGCGCGCATGGGTGGCGATTCAGCACGTCCCCTTCGAGGGGCCGGGTTTGATCGGCGAGCTGGCCGACGAGCGAGGACTCGCCCTCGAGGTCTGCCATCCCTATCTGGGCGAGCCGCTGCCATCGGCGTCGCAGCTGCAGGGTTTGATCGTGATGGGCGGTCCGATGAGTGTCAGCGACACGGCCGAGCATCCCCATCTGGCCGGTGAGCTCGAGTTGATCGCATGCGCGGTGGCGGATCGGATACCGGTTCTGGGTGTGTGTCTGGGCGCCCAGCTGCTCGCGGCCGCGCTCGGCGGGAGGGTTTATCGCGGCCCCTCCCAGGAGATCGGCTCGGGTGAGATTGCATTGACGCCCGACGGCGTTACTGACGCGGTGATCGGTTCTTCCGGCAGCGACCCCGTACCGGTGTTTCACTGGCACGGGGAAACATTCGATCTGCCCGACGGGGCGGTCTGGCTGGCACGCAGCGAGATCTATCAAAACCAGGCGTTTCGGTTCGGTGGGTGCGCCTACGGCTTTCAGTTCCACGTCGAGGTCAACCGCGAGCTGGCGGAGGGCTGGCGGGCGCACCTGCCCGCCGGGGTGCTGATCGACGAGGATGACCGAACCAGAATCGAGGCTGCCGGTCGCTCGATCCTGACGGCGTTCTTCGATCTCCTCGCGTCTCGCGGTTGTTGAGCTCGGCGCCCGACAGAGCCTGATCCCGGCTACTGCTTGACGAGTCCTACGACGTGCCCCTCGGGGTCGGCGAACAGGGCGATGCTGGGGCCGTTGGGGACGTCCATCGGTGGCTGGATGGTGCTGCCACCCGCGGCCTCGATCTGCGCAAGCGCGGCGGCGAGATCGTCCACCTGCACATAGAAGGTCACGTGTCCGGCGCCGCCGTCGGGTGTCGCGCCCACGCCTCCGGCGACCGGGTTCTCGCCCCCTGTCGAGACCATCGCATAGGTCTCCATGACGGGGTCAAGCTGCCAGTCGAACACCTCTCCGTAGAAGGTCTGTAGCGCCTTTGCGTCCTTGCCCAGCACCTCAAAATGAATGACCGGGTTTGCCATGTCTGCTCCTTAGCCTGTGCGCGAGTTGAGAACGGATGTCACAGCGTAGCCTGCGGCACATATCGGGTTGTGAAATCGCTGATGGGCGACCCGATGGGGCTCGGTGCGCACGAGCGGCCGGTGTGCTCGCGCTAGGCGGCTTGCCAGATAGCGTCGTCGCCGAGCGCCGTGCGGCGGGCCTCGCCGGCGCCGACCAGCTCGATCAGGGCGGCCTCGCTCGCCTGGCGATCGGGGGCCTGGTTGTTGTGGGCCATGATCGCCGCCACCTCCTGCGTCGTCAGGCCGTGCGCGAAGCTCTGCAGAGCCGCGAGCGGGCCCTCCGGCGGCGCCTGGCGCTCGAGGGCGGGGTCGAGATTGGCGACGAGCACGTCGTAGGCGTCGATGCTCTGAAAGCCGCCCGCCTCCAGTCGCCGCCCATCTTGCTCGAAGATGATCGAGGGAGCCGAGTAGCGGACCGGCCCGTCGGTCTGGCGGGCCTTGCCCTGAAAGTGGGTGGGACCGCCCTCGGCTTGGCGCGACTGGCGCTTGTCGGCCTCGTAGGCCTCGATGATCTGCGGGTCGTCGATCGCCGCGAGGATCTCGACGGCGTCCAGTCCCGGGATGTTCTGTAGCGCCGCTGCGATGTCCGCGTCCTGGTCGAGCAGCAGCGGTGTCGTGAACCACGCCAGCTGCAGGGCCCGCAGCGCATCGAACTCCCTGCCCGGTTGGAGCATGCGCGTGGCCACGAGCGCCCGGCAGGCCCGTGAGGTCGCCGTGATCCGCTCGCGAGGCACCAGCGAGAACGGCATCCCGTAGGTCTTGCGGTAGTACAGCTGCCCGACCGTGGAGCGTGTCGGGGTGTAGCCGGCGTCGATGTAGCGCTTGGGATCCTCGGACAGGCCGATCGTCACGAGGCGCCATTGCAGCTGCGAGCCGTAGCGCCAGCGCAGCACGGTTTGGGCCGGTATCGCCGAGTACGCCCAGGGACAGCCGGGGTCGGTGTAGAGGGTCAGCGACAGGACCACAACCGACAATATAGTTGCTCGCGCAAGCTTCCCTGGCTTATGCGCGACGAGCACGCCGCGTCGGTCTGTCGGTCTCCCCTCAGAACCGTTTCAGGCGGCGCTTGCGGCCGCCAGGCCCGTCTGTGATTCGCTGAGTTCCCACAGGCGCCGGGCGCTGTCTGGGTCCTTCGCCGGGCGGGTGAGCTTGCCGGGGTGCATGTCTTCGAAGTAGCCGCCGCTCTCCTCGGGGACGGCGGGCGAGTCGGCCAGCCACACCATCGTCTCAGCGCCCTTCTGGACGCTTCGCGAGAACGGTTTGATCGCGACCATCACCAGCCGCATCACCGGGCCGTTGTTGCGGTTGAAGCCGCTGGCGACGACGCCGGGGTGAAAGCTGTTGGCGCTCACGCCGCTTCCCTGCAGGCGCCGCGCCAGCTCGGCGGTGAACAGGATGTTCGCGAGCTTGGTCTCGCCGTAGCGGCCGAAGCCGAATGTCTTGTAGGAGCGCTCGCCATCCACGTCGTCGAATGGGATGCGCGCGCCCCTGTGGGCGTCGGAGGCGGTCGTGATGACACGCGCGGGAGCGCTTTGCTTCAGACGGTCCAGCAACAGCGTGGTGAGCAGGAACGGCGCCAGGTGGTTCACCGCCCAGGTCAGCTCGATCCCGTCCTCGGAGAGCTGTCGTGTCCTGTACAGGGCGCCGGCGTTGTTGATCAGCACATCCAGACGGGGGTAGCGCTCGAGGACCTGCTCGGCGAGCCCCCTGATCGAGGCTTGCGAGGCCAAATCGCAGATCAGCACATCGACCTGCGCCTGCGCGCCGGCGGCCGCACGGATGCGCTGCGCCGCCTGCTCGCCCCGCTGCGGCGAGCGGGCGACGATCGCGACCTTCGCCTTGCGCCGGGCGAGCTCTTCGGCCGCGGCCAGGCCGATCCCACCGGTGGCCCCGGTGATCAGCAGCTGCTTGTCGGCTATTCCGCCCCACTCGGCCATGGCGCCTTCCCCTCGATCGACGTTTGCCGGCAAAGGGTATTCCGCGGCGCGAACGCGGTGTCTCTCAGCCCCAGACGCGCGGTTGTGCCCGCCAGGCCAGACAGGGCGTTAGCTGTCCATCGCCTCGGTTGATTGCGCGTGCTTCTGGGCGCTTGACACCTCGACCGCGGCGACTCTGACCAGCGGGGTTCTATGGCGTGAGTGCAGGCGTTTTGGCACCTGCAGGAAAGCTGTCAGCGCCTCGTGTGAGCCTCACGGCCCGCTAGGCTACTGCGCCCCATGAGCACCCCTAGATCGCCGAGCAAAACCACCTCGATACGGCTGCTCGGCCGCTCGCTGATCCTGGCCTGCCTGTGCGCGCTCCCAGCCAGCCCGGCGATGGCTGCCGTCCCCGCCACCCCAACGACGAGCACGACACCTGCGAGCACCACTCCAACGACTCCAGGCAGCCAAACGGGCACCCCCACCCACGAAGAATCACCCAAACAGAAGCTGTCCGGCACGACGCTGACGGCGCTTCCCCACGCAACCGTGAGCGACGGAACCGCGCCCCTGCGGATCAGGCTCTCCGGAGCGCCGGCCCAGGGGTCCCCGTGGCCGGAACTGAAACCCAGGGTCGCGGGCAGCTGGAGCACAGTCGAAGACTCCGAGTACTTCAAGCCGGCCTCGACGCTCGAGCCGTGCACGACCTATGAACTGACGGTGTGGGCCAATACCACCGCCGTCGGGCACTCGCCACTGGGCAAACGCCGCACGATCACATTCCACGTGGCCTGCCCGTCCATCACCGCGCTGCAGCAGGGCCTCACTCAGCTTGGCTATATGGGAGCGAGCTTTCACTCCCGGTACGGCGCGCGCATCAATGTGGGAAAAGAGACCCGCGGCCAGGCGGCTCACCGTGCCTATGACCCACCGCACGGCCGGCTTGCTCCCGACCCCTCGACCGCGCCTCCCATCGAAGGGGGCCGACTGGACACGAGCACCCGCGGGTCGCTGACCGTTTTTCAGGAGGACCACGGGATCACCCCGACTGAACCGGAAAGTCGCACCTGGGCGGCTCTTTTGGCGGCGCTGGCGCTCGATCGTCACAACCCCGTCCCCTACACGTGGGTGTCCGTGTCGGAGTCGATTCCCGAGACCCTTGAGGTCCACCGCGGAAGCCACATCGCGCTGTCAACCCCGGCCAACACCGGCGTGGCGGGCGCCGAAACCCAGACGGGGCTGTTTCCCATCTACAGCCGTCTCACCTCCACCACGATGAGCGGCACGAACCCCGACGGCAGCAAATACTCAGACCCCGGCGTCCCATGGGTCAACTACTTCAACGGCGGAGACGCCGTACACGGCTTCCCACGAGGCTCATACGGAACACCACAATCAAACGGCTGCGTCGAGCTACCAATCGAAACAGCCCACACCGTCTACGAAATGCTCCAGACAGGAGACATCGTCTGGGTCAAAAGCTAGCTGTCGAGCGTCCCGGCGGGCCGAGGGGGTTCGGGGGCACGGAAGGATCCGGTCCGGACGGGGTCTTTAGGGGCTGGCGGTAAACCGGTAGGGTCAATTGCTCTTCAACGACGCGGAGGTCAAGATGAAGCGTGCGCTCGTGTCAGTGTTCACACCCCTCGCTCTCGCGGCGCTCGTCGCGGGGTGTGGCAGCTCAAGCAAAGAACCGACGACCAGCAGTCAAGTAACCACATCGCAGTCGACGCCCGCGCAGAGCACCAGCAGCACGGCGAGCAGTACCGCGCCGGCCTCCGGCGAATCGGGTTCCTCCGCGCTGAGCCTGGAAGCCAATCCCGAAGGCCAGCTCAAGTACAACACCAGCCAGTTGACCGCCAAGGCGGGCAATGTGACGATCACGATGAAGAACATGTCGCCGGTTGGTCACAACGTCACGATCGAATCGGCCTCCGGTACG
Organism: uncultured Solirubrobacterales bacterium; assembly: GCA_963718425.1. Classification (GTDB taxonomy): domain Bacteria; phylum Actinomycetota; class Thermoleophilia; order Solirubrobacterales; family Solirubrobacteraceae; genus Palsa-744. The sequence goes on along the minus strand of CAVQZJ010000010.1, from coordinate 22,033 downwards.
CAGGTCGGCGCCACGCCCACGTTCCAGGGTGGCTCAAAGACGCTGTCGGTGAAACTCAAGCCGGGCACCTACAAGTTCTTCTGCTCGGTTCCCGGACACCGCCAGGCCGGGATGGAAGGAACGCTGACGGTCAAGTAGCGGCTTTCGGCGGGCGGCTCCCCGGCGTCGGGGGGCGGCCCGCTCGGCAGTGCCATCCTCACCGCCTGGGAGGTCTGGTGTTGGCGGCTACCGTGGGTAGTCGCAAGTCAGCCGACACCGAGCGAGGAGGAACCGGATGCTGTTTGGAGCAGAGCACGTGGAGCGCTACATGCAGACCGACGGAGGTGAGGGCCACGACTGGCAGGGCACGACGGCGCTGATCCTCACGACCGTTGGTCGGCGCAGCGGGCAGACGCGCCACACTCCCCTGATCTATCAGGGTCACGGAGATGACTACCTGGTGGTCGCGTCAAAGGGCGGCGCCGATGACCCTCCCGCCTGGTTTCTGAACCTACAGGCCAACCCCGAGGTACAGGTGCAGGTCAAGGCAGACCGCTTCACCGCGCGGGCGCGCACGGCCGACGCACAGGAGAAGCCGGCGATGTGGGAGACGATGGTCAGAGCGTGGCCCGCATACGAGGACTATCAGCAGAAGACCAGCCGTGAGATCCCTGTGGTGGTGCTAGAGCGAGTCTGAAAACCGGGCTTGCGGCCCGCGATCTCAGAGCGCTCACGCGGCTATCAGCCGCCGTCCCGACGGTCGGGTGCGGGTGAGAAGACGGGCCAGCCAAAGCAACCGCAGCGCGGATTATGTTGGAGACTGTTCGATGGGGACAGTCGCTCTAACCAATTCGCCGGCCTACCGGCAGCGTTGACGCAGGCGCAACCCGCAGAACCTGACCTCGATCTGGGGGCTCGGCGCCAGGCACGCCAAGGCGCTCGAGAGCATCGGCATACTCGATTGCAAGACGCTGATGACCTGCGATCCCCAGGCTCTGGCGACAGCGCTGCGGGAGCACAACTTGACCACCTCGGTCAACCAGATCAGTCAGTGGTGCTCGCACGCCGAGAGCCTGACCACCAAACGAGCGGTCTTCTTCGGCGACCCGCCGCCGGTCGGCGACTCGTTCATCGCGCTCGATCTCGAGTACAACTCCTACAAACCGCACATCTGGCTGATCGGGCTGCTCGTGACGCGCGCCGAAAACGAGGAGCACATCTCGCTGTGGGCCGACGATCATCGCCAGGAACACGCGAACCTCTACTGGCTTGCCAGGGTGCTGGCGGCCCACTCCGATCTGCCCGTCGTCACCTGGGCCGGCACGAGCGCCGACATACCCCAGCTCCAGGGCGCTGCCGAGCGCCACGACGCGCTGCAGACCCTCGCCGCGCTGAACTCCAGGCACATCGATCTGTTCCAGTACGCGCGTGTCTCGATGCGCCTGCCGGTGCCGGAGCTGTCGCTGGGGCCGTTCGCCTCCTATCTGCGGGTGCCCAAAACGAGCCCGATCAGAAACGGCCTGGAGGCACAGGCGCAGTACGAGATCTACGAAGGCCTACGCGACCCGGTTCGCAAGGCCCAGCGCAAGGACGAACTCATCGCCTACAACTACGACGATCTGCGGGTGCTCTCCAGGGTCCTGAAGGTGATGCGCACGAGATCGACCCGTGCCTGAGGTCCTCTTCGCGAACACGCTCGAGCGTCGGCGGCTAGGAGAAGCCCCCCGAGGACGCTGGCGCCTCGGTGAGCCGCAACACCTCGTGGGCGGGCAGACCCAGCGCGTCGGCGAGATCCCAGATGATGCGCAGGCTGACGTTGCGTTCCCCGCGCTCGGTGTCCCCGACGTAGTTTCCGCTGATCCCCGCCAGCTCGCCGAGCGCCTCCTGAGAGAGACCCCGCTCGGTGCGCAGCATCCGCAGAGCGGCGCCGAACGCGGCGTGGCGTGGACTGAGCGCGGACATGCGCGCACCTTCTGACACGGGCGCCTGGTCTGTCTACCAACTATAAGGGTTCAAAACTGGTTAGGGTTCGCGCTCTGATGGCGAATCACTGCACGCGACGCGAGATATCGATACTTGGACCTGCCGTGCCGCGATGACCGAACGCGGCCAGATGATCAAGGGGCAGCCGGCGGCCCCGGGCGACGGTATGGCCAAGTCGCTGATCAAGGGCCTGGCGATCCTCGAGTGCTTCACTGGGGCGACCCCTGTGCTGGGGATCGCCGAAATCGCCGATCAGCTCGGCATGAGCCGCTCGACCACCCACCGTTACGCCTGCACGATGGTTCACCTCGGCTACCTGGAGCAGGACACCAAGCGCCGCTACAGGCTCGGGCTGCGGGCCGCGGACCTCGGCATATCCGCGATCGCCGCGGTCGATCTGCGCCGCCAGGCGCGACCCTGCCTGCAGGAGCTGCGCGACAGGAGCTCGGGCACGGTCAGCCTGGCCGTGCTGGACGGTGAGGCGATCGTGTGCCTTGACCGGCTGCCGGGACGCCTGCGCGCCGCCGGCGACACAGCCACTCCGCTCGGCGCGGGCTCACGGATACCGGTTCACGCGAGCGCCATGGGAAAGCTGCTCGTGGCCCTGCTCGAACCCGGCGAGCGAGGACGGCTGCTCGGCGCGATCGAGCTGCAGAAGCTGACCGCGCAGACGATCACCAGCCGCAGGGTCCTGCGCGCCGAGCTCGAGGAGATCCGCAGGAGCGCGATCGCGCTCGCGGACCGGGAGCTGCTGGACGGCGTGCGGTCGATCGCCGTGCCCATCCACACACTCGAGGAGGAGGCTCTGGCGGCGCTCGAGCTGAGCATGCCGGCGAGCGCTTACACCGCGCAGCGCCTGATCGACGAGTGGAGCGAGCCGCTGCGGCATGCCGCGGCCAGCGTCTCCGCCGCCTCCTGGACGCGCCGTCCACGCGAACGAGTCAGACCCTCGCGGGTGCGCCCTCCGCGCAGCGCCAGATAGACCGTCCCCGGCGGGCGAGCGGCCTATGCGCGTGTGGTTAGCCCGGCGGCCGCGACCTTCGCGCCCATCGCCTCGGCGAATGGGATCAGCCCCGAGAGTGGGCGCAGCATCACGGTGAAGTCGGCGATCAGGCCGTCAGTGTCAAAGCGCAGCAGATCCATGCCCTCGAGCTCCCGGCCGGCCACCTGTGCCCTGAACAGCAGCGCGTGGGTATCCGGTGAGCGCAGCTCGTCGGTGTAGTGGAAGTTCTCGAACGTTTCGCTGACGAGCTCGAGCAGCGCGCTCACCGTGTCTCTCCCGATGAATGGATGGAACGTGACGGGGCTGTGAAAGACGATGTCCTTCGCCAGCAGCGCGCTCGCACCGGCCAGGTCCCTGCGTTCGACCGCGCTCTTGAACTGATCGCCGGCGCTCACGTGCCGGCCTCCGGCAGCGAGGACTCGCGCAGGCCGACACGAGCGTAGATCCGGCGCAGGGGACGCGGCGCCCACCAGGCGCGCTCGCCGAGCAGACCCATCAGCGCCGGGACCAACAGCGCGCGCACAACTGTCGCGTCGATCGCCACCGCCAGGGCGGAGCCGAAGCCGAGCTGCTTGATGAAGAAGATCTTGGAGGTGACGAACGCGCCGATCGCCACGCAGAACAACAGCGCGGCGGCTGTCACCAGACGTCCGGTGCGCTCGAGGCCGTGCGCGATCGCCTCGCGCGCCGGCAGGCCGCCGTCGTGCGCCTCCTTGATGCGGGCGAACAGGAACACGCCATAGTCGGTGGACAGCGCGAAGGCGATGATGAACAGCAGCACGAGGTTGGACTCCTCCAGGCCGCCGATCGGGCTGAACCCCAGAAGGCTCGAGATGTGGCCGTCCTGGAAGACCACCACCAGCAGGCCGGCGCCGACGGCGACGGTCAGCAGGTTCATCGCCAGCGCCAGCAGCGGTACCAGCAGCGAACCGGTCATCATGAACAAAAAGCCGCCGGTGACGATCGCGAGGATCGCGAGCGTCAGCGGTGTGTGCGCGGCGATCGCGGCCTTCTGATCGACGAACCAGGCGGTGCCTCCGCCGACCAGCAGGGTCGGTGCCGGCGCGAGTGCGCGCAGATCGGCCACCAGGCGCTGATTGGCGCTCGAGCCGACGCCGCCGCGCGGCAGCAGCTCGAACTCCCAGGTGTCACGCCCCAGGTAGCGGGACGGGGCCACGGGCGTGGCCTGTCCGGCGGCGATCCTCTCGGCATGCAGCGCCAGCGCCTGCACGCCGTGTCCGTCGCTGGGCGGCGCGTGGACCACCATCGAGATCGTCTGTGCGCCGTTGACCGCGAAGTCGCGGGTGATCGTGTCGGCCACCTGCCGCGGCTGGGAGGAGGCGGGCAGCACGTGCGCGTCGGCGGGCGCCAGCGCCAGGTGCAGGGCCGGCAGCGCAAGGACGATCAGCACCGCGGCGGTGCCGAGCGCCACGGCGCCGGGGCGACGCATCACCCCGTGCGCCAGCCGGTACCAGGGACCGCGCTCGGCGGGCCGAGCGGAGCGTGCGGCGTTTCGCTGCAGACGCGCGGGCGCCAGGGCGTTGATGCGCGGGCCGAGCGCGACCAGCAACGCGGGCAGCACGATCAGCGACACTGCGCCGGCCGCCAGCGACACGAGCGCCCCGCCGACACCCATCGAGTACAGAAAGCGCAGTGGCATCACGAGCATCGAGGCGGCGGCGCCGGCGACGGCCAGCGAGCTGTAGAGAACGGTGCGCCCGGCGGTCTGCAGCGTGCGGGCGATCGCGGCACGTGTATCCAGGCCGCCCGCCAGCTCCTCGCGGTAGCGCGAGAGCACGAACAGGCTGTAGTCGATCCCGAGCCCCAGCCCCATGCCGGTCACGAGGTTCACCGCGAAGATCGACAATCCCAGGAACTGGTCGATAAGGCGCAGCAGCAGGAACGTGATCACGATCGCAAAGCCGCCCACCAGCAGCGGCAGCGCGGCGGCGATCAATCCGCGGAAGACCCAGAAGGAGAGCAGCAGCAGGATCGGCAGCGCGAGCGTCTCGGCGCGCTGCAAATCTGAGCTGGTGCGTTCGTTGACTTCCTGGAAGGTGACGTCGTTGCCGCCGAAGCGCACGCCCTTGCCGGCCATCTGGGCTCGCAGGTGGTTGACCGCGTCGGCGGAGCGTGACTGATTGGCGAAGGCGGCGAGCACCAGCGTCTGGCGGCCGTCTCGCGAGACGAGCGCGGGCAGGTGCGTGGCGGGATAGTCGAGCACACGCTCAAAGCCGGGCTGGGTGGTAAGCAGCGCCGCCACCCTGGCGGCCTGCCCGGTCGCCGCGGGATCTCTGCGCACGTCGCCACTGCTCGGCACGAGCGCCGCGACACCGTATTCGGCGGACTGTCCGGTGGCGTGTTCCACGGCGCGCAGCACCTGCTGGTTCTGCGCGTTGTGCGCCTGGAATTCCGAGTTTTCGCTCTTGAGGATCTTGACGACCGGGGCGCCGAGCGCCGCGGCCAGCAGGAACACCACGCCGGCGATCATCAGCACACGCCGCGAGCGCTCACCGGCCAGTTGGGCGAGGCAGTCGATCACCACGCCTCCGGGTCGCCGAGCTCCGGCATGTCGATCGCGGCCACGACGTTGACCAGCATCCCCTTGGCGAACAGCCAGTGCACTTCCTCGCCGCTGGCGCCCGCGAGCTCGGCCACCGCGTCGCGCAGACGCAGAAAGCCTTCGCGCGCGACCTCGCAGATGGCGGGATCCGAGCAGGCCGCGTACAGCTGCATCTGGGCGAGCAGGATCTCGCGGTCGGAGAGCATCTCCATGTAGGCGGCGCCCATCGAGTGCAGACGCTCCTGGGGGGTGTCCCCCACGACGTTCTCGGCGAACGTCGCCAGCACCCGCTCGAAGCACAGCTGCGCGCAGGCGATGAACAGATGCTTCTTGGTCCCGAACAGCCGGAACAGGTAGGCGTGTGAGATGCCGGCGCGGCGAGCGATCGCCTCCGTGGAGGTTCCGTGCAGGCCGGTGATCGCAAACTCGCTGCTGGCCGCCGCCAGCAACTCGACGCGGCGGACGTCGGCTGTGCTACGGGTTCGGGCGGTGAGGGAGAACACGGGGCAATATTGTAAGTGAGTACTCACTCATGTCAAGTGCTCCGCGCGAGATGAGCGCGAGCGTGATTTGATCTCCCACAAATCCGCCCATGACAGACAACCACTCTCAAGACGCCCGGCCCGCTCCGAAGGTGGTGCTAGTGACCGGAGCCTCCAGCGGCATCGGCGAAGCGAGCGCCCGCCGTCTGGCGCGTGATCCGAACACGACAGTGGTACTGGTGGCACGACGCGAGGAGCGCCTACGGGATCTCGCCGAGAGCCTGCCCGCCCCCGCCACATACGTGGCGGCCGACCTCACCGAGCCCGACGCCCCGAGCCGCGTGCTCGAGCACCTCACCTCAAACCACGGACGGCTCGACCTGCTCGTCAACAACGCCGGTGCGGCGTGGCGGGCGGCGTTCGCCGACGGCGGCTATGAGAACGTCAGGCGCACAATGGAGATCAACTTCGATGCCCAGCTGCGGCTGACCGAGGCGCTCCTGCCGCTGCTGCGATCCTCGGCGCCCAGCGCGATCGTCAACGTCGCGAGCACCGCCGGGCGAGTCGCGCGTGCGGGAAGCGGCGCCTACAGCGCGTCCAAGTTCGCGCTGGCGGGCTGGTCGGACGCGCTCGCCGCGGAGGAGCGCCCCCACGGCGTGCATGTCGGGCTCGTCCTGCCCGGGTTCATCTCAACGGAGGGCTTTCCGCAGGCCGAGCTGACCGGCAAGCTGTGGACGCGCTGGGCGGTCTCCACCCCCGAGAAGGCCGCCGAGGCGATCCATCAGGCCGGCATCGGCCGCCGCCCCGAGCGGTACGTGCCGCGACCGTACGCGCTCACGGGCGCGCTGCGAACACTGGCGCCGTGGCTGGTGAGACGCGCATTGAGCAGCGGCGCCGCCGCCGTCATGACCACCAAAACCGGCGCCGAACGGCCCCCCGGCCCCTAGCTCCCGATTTCCCCGTTGTGTCTGCCCGGGCGCTGCTAGCCTGGGCGGGGACCGGATCGCTCCGGTCGAGTCGATGCGGCTAGAGGGCATACACCACATCACAGCGATCACCGGCGACGCCCCTCAGAACGTCGCGTTCTACGCTGGGGTGCTCGGTCTGCGGCTGGTCAAGAAGACGGTCAACCAGGACGACCCAACCGTCTACCACCTGTTCTATGCCGACGAGCGGGGCTCGCCGGGGGCCGACCTGACGTTCTTTGAGTATCCGGGCGCGGTGCCTGCTCGCGCCGGCGCCGGGATGGTGCATCGCATTCTCTGGCGCGTCGCGAGCACCCAGTCGCTGGACTTCTGGCAGGGGCGCCTGAGCGCGCGCGGGACCCAAAGCACGCGCGAGGGCGATGGCCTGAAGTTCTCTGACCCCGAGGGACTGGAGCACGAACTGCTCGTCAGCTCCAGCGCCGATGAGCCCCTGATCGCCCAGGCGGCAGACGTGCCCGCCGAGTTTGCCCTGCAGGGCTTCGAGGGCGTCCGTGCCTACGCCTCGGACCCCGACGCCAGCACAGATCTGCTGACCGGCGGCATGGGATTCCAGGGCGGACAGGACGGTCGCTTTGAGGTCCGCGGCGAGCACCGTGGCGGCCTCTACGTCTATGACCCGCCCCCGGCGCAGGCCCCCGTGCAGGGCGCCGGCAGCGTCCACCACGTCGCCTTCGCCTCACCGATGGCAGATCACGAGAGCTGGCGGGAGCGCGTTCAACAGGCCGGCGCCCATCCGACCCCGGTGATCGACCGTTTCTACTTTCGCTCGATCTACTTCCGCGAGCCAAGCGGGGTGCTGTTCGAGATCGCGACGATCGGTCCCGGCTTCGCGGCCGACGAGGACCCCGATCATCTCGGCGAGCGTCTGTCGCTGCCGCCCAGATTCGAGCCTCTGCGCGAGCGTTTGGAGGGAACGTTGACGGCGCTCCCCAATCCTCGCGCCGGGCAGCCGCTGAGGACTTGACCGCACACCGGGATCTCGCTTTCCGGCTGCGTCTCCCCGCCGGCGAGCCCGACGGCGCCCTCGTTCTCCTGCATGGGCGCGGCACCGACCAATATGACCTGCTGGGGCTCGCCGAGCGGCTGGACCCAGACCACCGCCTCGTCGCGGTAACCCCTCGGGGACCGCTCAGCCTGCCTCCGGGAGGGCGCCACTGGTACGCGGTTCAGCGCGTCGGATACCCGGACCCGCAGACGTTCAAAGCCACCTACGACACCCTCGATGAGTGGCTCACGCGACTGCCGCAGGTGACGGGCGTGACGTGGCGCCAGACAGTCATCGGCGGCTTCTCCCAGGGCGCGGTGATGGCCTACGCGCTGGGGCTCGGTCCCGCAAGGCCCTCCCCAGCCGCGATCATCGCCCTGAGCGGCTTCATCCCCACCGTCCCCGGTTTCGAGATCGAGCTGGACACCCGCACAGGCCTCGAGGTCGTGATCGGGCACGGCACTCTCGACCCGATCATCCCGGTGGCGTTCGCGCACCTGGCGTGCGAGCGGTTGACCGCCGCGGGCATCGCGGTCAACTTCCGCGAGTCGCCGATCGCTCACGGCATCGACGAAGCCTTCATCGCCGAGTTGAGAGGATGGCTCGAGCGAGCGCTCACTCCGGCCGGCGCCTGAGCTACAGAGCGAGGCTCACGCCGGCTCTGCCGGTGAGGTCCAGTTCTCGCGCACGTGATCCAGAAAGGCGCCCGCGGCCGGGGATCGATGCCGCGAGATGCGCCACACCAGAGCCACTTGGCGGCGAATGATGGGGCGCAGCGGCACCGATATCACCCGATCAGCGGCCGCCTGAGCGACCGATCGTGAGACAGCCGACACGCCCAGGCCCCGGGCGACCAGCGCCAGCACACGTGAAACCTCGTTGGTCTCAAAGCGTGCCTGTGGACGGTAACCCACCTCCGCGGCCGCGATCTCCACGGCGCGACGCAGACCGGCCCCTTCGCGCAGGAACACGAAAGGCTCCTCGCGCAGGTCCTTCAGGTTCACTTGCGATCTGCGCGAGAGATGGTGGCCGGGAGCGACCACCAGCACCAGCTCGTCCTCGAACAGCAGATGGCAGCCCAGGCCGTCGGCGAGGCCGCTCTCCAGCGAGACGAACGCGACATCCAGCTCGTCACCCAGCACGGAGTGCAGCATCGCCTGGGCCGTCTCCTCGACCACGCGGATGTCGATCCCCGGGTGAATCTCGTGGAACGCCGCCAGCTCGCCTGCGAGGTCGTAGGGCTCGAGCCACTGCATGGCTCCGATCGTCAGCCGGCCGCGCAGCAGACCCTTGATCTCCTCCAATTCGGCAAGCCCGGAGTCGAGCTCGGCCAGAGCGCGTTCCGCTCGTCCCAGCAGCAGGCGGCCGGCCTCGGTGAGCGCGACAGCACGGGTCGTGCGGTTCAACAGGCTCACCCCGAGCTCGGCCTCCAGCCGGCGAACGTGCTGCGAGACCGCCGGCTGCCCGATGTGCAGTTCCTCGGCGGCGCGCGTGAAGTGGCTGTGGCGGGCGACCGCGGCAAATGACCGCAGCTGGTGCAGGTCCATCTCGACTTATCAGTTTACATGATAAGTACCATGCCACTTCCGTCTTTTGATTATGTAACGGGTACGGGCATAATTCGTCCTGAAGCCAACGCAGCATCCACTCCTCCCCCCTTCAGCGGCCCGCTCGAATCGAGTGGGCCGCTGTTGTTTTCATTAGGCAACCCGCAGCCTCGGCCGTCGGTGATCTACGGGACCGAGATCTGAAAGCGGCCGACCGTGGGGAAGCTCGTCGAATGCGGTCCCGGTCCGAATCCGGAGGCGATGACCTCATACAGAGGGCCTTCGCCCGCGTTGTCTGACGATCTGGCTTCGCTGTAGCTGCCGGAGGAGCTGGCGAAGAAGACACGACCGGAGTAGCTGGTGTGGCAGGTGCTTTCCAGAGGCACCGTGATCTGTACGGGCTGGCCCGTGACGATCGTGTGACTCGTGGGCTGGGCGATGATCGTCACCGGCGTCGGGCAGCCGGCGACCTGGCGGGGCTCGAGCTCCACGTCGTAGGCGCTTTGGATGTTGGGCGCGGGCACCGGAGCATCGAAGCTGATCACTAGCGCCGGCCCGGGCAGCTCTTCGCCGATACCCCGCGGCCCGGTTCTCATCCTCCCCTGGAACGAGCGGCCGCCATGGCCGGTCATCATCAGCGGCGGCGTGGGGTGCTTCACCAGGGCCCGGTAGCTGACGTGCAGCACCGCCCTCACCTGCGCCCGAGTTACAGGCGCGCCCGAGGAGCCGGTGAGGCCCTTGGGGGAGCACTGCTGCCCGGCGCGGGTGGCGGGTATCTGGCAGTGTGAGCCGTCACGGTAGGTGACCGTCAGCACCGCCAAGGCCGGGGTGCGCGGATGTCGGTGATGGAGGTATGCGTATAGGCCGCCTGCGGCACCACTGTTGCTGTTTGCCGGTGCGGGCAGCACGATCAGGTAGGCACCGTCGGGGCCGTAGGGGGCGACGGTGAAATTCCGGCCGGGCGCACTCACACGGATGCTCGCGGCATCCGCGCCCAACAGGCCCATGGCGACTTGGCGCAGATCGGCCTGCGGGCAGCGCACGCCCCAGTCTTGCTGGCCAGGGAGGTCACAGTGAACTCGCTCGCCCGGCCACAGGTTTTCGCCGGCGAGCGACAGGCCGTCGGCTGTGACGATCGCCGGAGCGTTGGGTTGAAAGGCGTGCCCACCGGCATCGACCGTCGCGCACGAGTCGATAGCGACCGAGTCGGCGGGAAGGAAGGGGTGAAAGCGTCCGTCGTTCTTGAACGCGTAGCGGTTCCCCACGCCCCCGAGCCGCCCATCGACGACCCGGCCTGCCTGCAGGCACGCCAGCCCGCGTGTGGTGCGGATCACGCGCATCGCCCAGGGCGGTCCGCCGGCGGGATCGGCGACACGCATGGGCAAGAGCTTCAAGCTCGGGGCGAGCGTGCGGCCCAGTCCCTCGTTGGGGTTCGCCGGCAGCACAAACGCCGGTGGGAGCGGTCCCCCGGACCGCAGAAGCAGCGCCCCCCCACCGGCCCCCACGAGCACGATCGCGGCGAGAATCAGAGGCAGCGCGATGCCACGTCGCCACTCGCGCGTCGGGGGTTCCTGCTCGGCCCGCTCTATGCGAGCGAGCACGCTGCTCAACGTCGGCGGGGAGTCCTCGGATACGGGACAGGCCGCGCGTAGACGGTGCTCGATGTCCATCTTCGTGCTCATCCTGAATGGGCCTCCACAACACACGATGGCTCGTGGTCTTCGTTCTTGAGCTCTCTTCTGAGCCGTCGGCGCGCGCGATGCAGACGCACCGTCATGGCCGCCCGTGAGCAGCCCATCACCTGGGCCATCTGCGCATGCTCGAGCCCCTCCCAGTAGCACAGCAGCAGCGCTTCGCGATCGGTCTCCGAAAGACGTCGCAGAGCACTCGTGAGACCTCTGTCGGGCAGCGTCAGCTCGTGGCTGTCCTCGACGGTGACCCCGCGCAGTCGCTCCCCCAGCCGGCGGCGTCTAGAGGCTCCGCGCCGCTGGTCGGCCAGCACGCGCCGTGCCACTCCGTAGAGCCAGGGGAGCGCTTCGTCGGGCACCGAGGAACGACGGCGCCAAGCCACCAGGAAGACCTGGGCTGTGACCTCGTCGGCGGTCTCGCGATCGGAGCGGCGCAGCGCGTAGGCGTGCACGGCCGTGGCGTGTCGCTCATACAGGCGACTGACCGCCTCTAGCTGATCGCTGCTCACAATCCCACTATGGCCGGCAGACGATTGACGATTACACCCCACCAGAGGGCGATTGCTAAGACCCTCGCACGATGACCGAAGAGGCGAGTCTAGATTGACAGTGCAGTCAGATGCCTGTGCATCGCTGCCCGGCCGCCGTGTCGTTGGCGGCTGGTCGAACTCCAGAGGCGACGACCGGAATCGAACCGGTGTAGACGGCTTTGCAGGCCGCTGCGTAGCCACTCCGCCACGTCGCCAGATGACCTCTTAGCCTAGCGGTCAACACCGCTTGGACGCCGAGTGCCCGGTGGAAGGAGCACGCCACCTCTTATAAGGCCCTTCGGGTTTGGTTATCAACCATTTGCGAGCTCCTTATCGAGGCTTTTGAAGACCGTTAGCGCACGCACAGCAGGCGGCCGCATCATGGTCACATCGACAAGAACTCGGAGGTGGTCCGTGAAGCGTCTCTTTATTCCCATCATGCTCGCGGCGCTGGCGGGAGCGGTCACAGCCAGCGCGTTCTTCCTCGCGTCCGGCCGTCCGAGTGGCCACAACACGACCTCCAGCGAAGTCACCTCCAAAGCGAGCGGTTCGGCATCCGGCAGTAGGCGGGAGATCTCCTCATCCACGCCAACCGCCGCCCAGGTCTATCGGCGCGACTCGACGGGAGTGGTCTCGATAAAGACAGTCACGGCCACGGGCGAGGACACCGGCACCGGGATCGTGCTCAACGGCAGTGGGCTCATTCTCACCAACAATCACGTGATCGCCGAAGGCGCGAGCATCACCGTGAGCGCCGGCAAGTCCTCGAATGTCAGCCGCCCGGCGACCGTCGTAGGCGCGGACGCCAGCAGCGACCTCGCCTTGATCAAGATCGATCCGTCGGGGCTCGGGCTGACGCCCCTGAAGTTGGTGAGCTCGAGCGCGCTGCAGGTCGGTGACCTGGTCTACGCGATCGGCAACCCCTACGGTCTCGACGAGACTCTCACAAAGGGCATCGTCTCTGCACTGGAACGCGAAATCGCCGCACCCGACGGCGCCACAATCAAAGGAGCGATCCAAACCGACGCGGCGCTCAACCCAGGCAATTCGGGCGGCCCGCTACTCAACGAACAGGGTGAAGTAGTCGGCGTCAACTCGCAGATCGCAAGCGACCAGGCCGAGGTCGCGGGCTCCCAGCCGGGAAGCACTGGCGTCGGCTTCGCGATATCCACCGGCACCGTGATGGAAGCCATCAAGAAGATCGAAGCTGGCACGAGGATGCCCTATACCTCGGCGACTCATAGTGCTGCCGAAACCGAAGCCGGTTACGGAGAGAGTTCGCCATACGCCCCCCGCTCCGCCAATGGCTCACAAGAAGAAAACGAAGGGAGCGCTACGCCCGAAGCGAATACCGATCCCGGCAGCCACGAAGGCTACGCCGGTCGTGCTTACGGCGCAGAATCAGCCAGTGGGAGCCAGATCATTGTTGTGCCCTGACCGCATCGGAGCGAAGCACGGAGAGAGATCTGTCCCGCCAAGCGGCGAAGCGGAAGCTCGACCGGAACCAGCTCGTTGATAGCCTTCAGCGATCCCAGGGCGATTAGCTCAGCTGGGAGAGCGCCGCCTCGACAAGGCGGAGGTCACTGGTTCGAGCCCAGTATCGCCCATTAGCAAAGTGCCTGCAAATCCGCAGATTGATACTGCCGGTGGTACTCTGCGTAGTACGGACGCGGTTTTGGCTCAACCGACTGGAGCCGTTGGGCCAATCCTCGGTGGCAGTTAGATCCGCTCGATCTGTCCGGTCGATGAGGGGATATTCGACGGCTTCTCGCAGGTGTGGTTGCCAGATATGCGCCCGTGACCGTTTGCCAAGCCTTGCTCGCAAGAGGAAGTGCCTTGTAGCCGCAACGAAACATCGAAATCAACTGATACCATAGCGGTATGATCGGTGGTGATCTGATTCTGATGGCGCGTCGGCGCGCTCATCTAACGCAGCGTGAGTTGGCTCAGCTGATCGGTTGCCAGCAAGCGACGATCGCGCGCTGGGAGCGTGGTGACCGCTTGGCCTCTTACGAAGATGTGCAGAACGCCGCCGCTGCGTGCGGGCTGGCGCTCGATGTCCACCTCGCACGCGAGGATCGCTCGTGGTGGCCGCAGGTAGCTGTACAGCTCGACCGTGAACCGGCCCAACGTGTACGCGAGCTGACACCGCCCGGTGGCTTCGATGCGGCACCAGTGCTTCAGGTTCTGGCTGATACACGCTTGCCGGCAATCGTGATTGGAGAAGTCGCAGGCGCCCTTCATGGCTGGCCACTCGCCCTCAGCGGCGAGGTAGTCGAGATCTGCGCCAAAGCAGACCAGGATGGGATGAACACCGTGGTCACGCGGCTGAAGGCCCGCGAGATCGCTGAGAATGTCCATGAGTTGCCCTCCGGTGGACGGCTGATCAATACGGACGCTCCACCGGGCACGTCGGGCATCAGTGATCTGGCGCGTAGCGCAGAAACGGTCGAGGTTGATGGTGGCACAGTGCGAGTTGCTGGCCTGCGCGACCTGCTGCGGATAGCCGATGCCTCGTCAGGCCCGGACGCGCGGCGTCACGCGCTGGCCCTCCACGCCGTGCTCGATGTCCAGTACGCACAGCACCGAACGCGACCGGCTCGTGAACTTAGCAGCGAGGAAAGGGTCGAGGCATGGCTCAGCGATCAGACACCGGTAGCGTAGATCCCAAGCGCGAGGCGTTGCTCGGCGTGCTCGCCCAGCACCTGGTTGTGTTCGTGCTGATCGGCGGCGCGGCGATCCAGTCTCACGGTCGGCGCTACGACACACTGGATATCGACCTGACCCCGAGTACTGACCACGAGAACCTCTCGCGGCTCGCTGCTGCGCTCAACGAACTCGACTGCCAGCTCATCACGGACCCGGCCGACGTCGCCAGTTGGGTAACGCTGCCAGCTGACTACTTCACATCTCGGATCTTGCTTGCCGCGAGCGTGTGGAACCTTGCAACCCGCCACGGACAGCTGGACATCACCTTCATTCCAGCCGGTTTCCCCGGTGGCTACCGAGATCTGGCGCCTCGAGCGACCCTCAGACCTGCGGCAGGAACGACCATTGTCGTGTCGGTCGCAGCGCTCGACGATGTACACGAGTCAAAGCGCCAGGCCAATCGACCCAAGGATCGCGAGTATCTCCGGCAGTCCGAGTCCCAGTGAGGAATGCCCGTCCAGGCTCGTAGTACCGAGGCCGACCAAGCACGAGATGCAAATGCGAGCCTGCGTCGAAACGACAATACCCCGTCAGGATCTCTGTTGCTCTGGGGTCCTTATCGGCCACAGACACCAACGCTAGGCGTCATATCAGACGCCTAGTTGCAAGGACTGCTGCTCCTCATACGCCCAGAACCGCGTCAGATTCGTTCGTTAGCCAGCTTTTTGCTTCTGCTCGTGCCGCTCTTGTGCCTCGCGCTTGAGCTGGGCTTGCTTTCCAGCTATCTCGGCGGTGCGCTCGTCTCGACGCTCCTGGGCCTGGCTACGCGATTGAGCGGCCTTGGCGATGTGATCTCTGCGCTCTTGTTGCTTATCCATACTGCCTCCTCGTAGACCAGTCACTCTACGCCATGCGCAAGGCCCCATCCGATTCTCGGCATGGATTGATGGCCCGATCTACTGCTTCGGCGGCTACATGGCTGGCCGGGTGAGTGCGCACGTGAGTCTGATGATCAGGGTCTTTCCGCCGATCGCGGCAATGCTCGATTGTGCAAAGAGGGGCAATCGAGACCCCGTGCGCGCACCGCACAAGCCGCAGGATTCGCGGACTATCCACGCGAGTTCTACGACTACCAACCGGGATGCGCACACCCGATCTCTTCCGATCGAAGCCAGCACAATGCTCGCGTCAAGCGAACCTGGCGTCGGTGAACGCGATGCCGGGGGATCGCGGTCAGCGCATCCTTACCAGATCGTCGCTACGCCGTAGGCCGCGAACACCGGATCGCGTGTGACGATCGGCGCCCGCTCGCTGAGCGCCTGCGCCGCGAGCAGCCGATCGAAGGGGTCCCGGTGTGGCTTACCGGCCAGCCGAGGAAATGGGAGCTCTTGGAGTCGTGTCGCATGTGCCCAGTTGATTGCGAGCAGGCCGAAGCCGTCTGCTTGGACCTGCTCGGGCCAGTCCTCGTCAACGTCCACCTTGCCCAACGAGCGCTTGATGGCGATCTCGACGAGCGTGCCGGTGCCGAGCAGAGGGCTCTCGGCTGCCTCGATGGCCTTGCGCGCGGTCGTGGACAGACGCCCGTCCGCGCCCAGCCACCACAGCAGAGCGTGCGCGTCCACGAGCAGGCGCATCAGTCGACGATGCCAAGCGCCTGCGCGACGTCCTCGGGCCACTCGTCGAAGTCATCGGGCACGCGCACACGACCGCGCATCCGTCCGGGCTTGCGTTTCGCGCCAATATCCTCCGAGGTGATGGCGACCAGACGTACCACCGGACGACGCCCACGACTGAGCACGACCTCCTCGCCCTCCTCGGCCATGTGGACTAGCTTCGACAGCTGGGTCTTGGCTTCGCCGATGCCATAGGTGGACATGTGATCAACATAGCAACTTGGCCAAGTTGGTCAAGTTTCTTAGCCCATGCGGCCGTGCCTCGTATGAAACCGGCAGTGCGTGCGCGGCTCTCTAAGGTGTCATCGCCGTCAGGTCTCCGACCGGGCGACGGCCTCTACAGGGTGTCAACGAGGTAGTCGGAAGTCGACTCGCCCGTCGCGGTCGTCTCATAGCAAATGATCCTCGCGCGCACCGGCACGCGGTCCCAAATCCAGCGCCTCGTGGTCTGGACAGTCGATCCATCGAAACCGACGAGCGTTCACAGATACCCTCCAATGCGAGCCCTGCCCCTTCGAGCGACGAGAGAGATTGGAGCTTTTGGATGCCGCCTCGAACAAAACGTAGCCACGAAGGCGTCAGGCACACAACCTTGCACGGTCACGGCATGGCCTACCGTCAAGCCGGGAGCGGCCCCGTCGTGGTGCTCGTCCATGGGATCACATCCAACTCGGCGACCTGGAAGCGGGTGATGCCTAATCTCGCCGAGCGCTTTACCGTGATAGCCCCCGACCTGGCGGGTCACGGCGAGTCGGCCAAGCCCAGGGGCGATTACTCACTCGGTGCTCACGCGAGCAGCCTGCGAGATCTACTGCTCGCCCTCGGACACGAGCGCGCAACCCTTGTGGGGCACTCACTCGGCGGAGGGATCGCGATGCAGTTCTCCTACCAGTTCCCCGAGCGCTGCGAGCGACTCGTCCTGGTCGACAGCGGCGGCCTTGGACGCGACGTCAGCTGGCTGCTTCGGGCCGCAACGCTTCCCGGCTCCGAGCTCGTTCTGCCCTTTCTCGCCGCAACCCGCCTGCTCGACACCGGAGCACGCGTGGGCGGCCTGCTCAACGGCCTGGGACTGGGTCTCTCCACCGATCTCCAGGAGATGGCGCGCGGGCACTCAACGCTGTCCGACAGTGCCGCCCGTGCCGCCTTCGTCCACACGCTCCGCTCAGTCGTCGAGCCCGGCGGCCAGCGGGTGGACGCCTCAAACCGGCTGTATCTGGCCGAACATCTCCCGTTCCTGCTGATCTGGGGCAAGCGCGATTCGATCATCCCCGTCTCCCACGGACACGCGACCCACGAGCGGATGCCCAACAGCCGTCTGGAGGTGTTCCCGCGCTCAGGTCACTTCCCGCAGCTCGACGAGCCCGAGCGCTTCCTAGACGTCCTCATCGAGTTCATCGACTCGACCGAGCCGGCCGTGTTCAGAGCGTAGCGGCCGCAAAGCGGAGCGTCATTGGCGCACAGCAGGCGATGCGGCCTCCCGCCTATCCGGGGGTAGACGAATCTACCGAGCGATCCGGCGTCATACTCGTCACGCCCGCCTGACCACGGGATGCTTTGTCGGCTGCTATTTCCAAGCGTGCCTCCGCTGCGCTCGACCAAGTCCTGCGACCGCCTGTCTTGTTCATCCAGAGATAGGCTGCTCGCCTTTCTCGATGAGGCTCACTGATTCAGCGCGAGTACTTCCAGCAGCGCGTTCCAGTCGATCTGGCCTCGTTCGAATTCGAGTTCTTCAAAGCGTTTATCGAGCCGTTCGACCCGGGAGACCAGTTGGCGGTCGCCGGGCTGCACGTACGGTCGCAGCAGCTTTCGCGGGATTTCCTTCACTTCTATCGCCTCTACGTGCTGGTCGTAGCTGACCACGTCGGTCGGCACCGCCTTGTAGCCGGACGCCGCCCACGTACGCACGTCGGCACACAGATCGGGGATCGACAGTTGCGTCATTTCGAGCAGGCCTGTGGTGAACTTATGCGCGCTGCGATTGATCGCCGGGTTGCTCCATCGCAGCCGCCCCACGGCCTTCACGAACTTCCTCACTATCCCCGCGTCGGTGCGGTAGCCGGTGGCCCACAGCGCACCCGCGACCTCGCTGGACAGCTTCTGCTCTTCTTCGCTCTGGGGCGACCCGGCTCCCACCTTGGGGCATTCGGCTTCAAACCGCTGGTCGAGCTTGTGTATGCCCGCTTCGATGGTCAACCATTTGCTCACCACGGCGTGCAGCGCGGTATAGGCGGCCACGACATAGGCGTGTGTCGAGGCGACATCCTCGGGCGCCGCCAGCGCCCCAGCAGGAGCCTGCCCGAAGGCAAGCGCCACTGCTGCAACAGCCAGACCTCTCAACATCCCACTCACAGAGTAGCCAACCCACCTACAGTCGCTGGCCCGCGAGGCTCCTCAGGGTCCCAGCGACCTCCAGAACTGCACACGGCCGCTGCTCCGGGAGGGAGAGCCGAACACTGCCCATCAGCCCTTGCTCGTTGCATCAACGGATCACATCTCAGAGCCACGTCTGGGTGCTTCCACGGTTTGAGAAGATGGCCAAATGAGTGAGCTCGATCCGCCGCTGCAGCCGTATGTGCGTCTCTCTCGCAACCAGAAAAAGCGCAAGATGACCGCCGGCAAGAGACGCCAAATCATGGAACGCGACAACTACCTGTGTGTACTCTGCGGGACCGGCGAGGAACTCACCCTCGATCACATCCTTCCGCTGTCCGAAGGTGGAACGAACGGGAACTCGAATCTCCGCGTCCTCTGTCACGCCTGTAACCAACGCGAGCGCAGAACGCGCCTCGATGGCCGCCAGGCCCTTGGTTGGCCGATCTCCAACGAGGGTTAGAGCGCCGTGCGAGCACGCTGTGAATCGAGGCGACCGAGCGTCCAGTTGACATCCCAGCAGCGGTCAGCACCCATGTGATGCTACCCCGAGCTTGGGACCCTGCGCTGGCTTTGTCCGGGCTTGTTGGAGGTCCCGCTGGCCCTACCATCGGGACAGCCCCGATTCACCAAATGACCTACAGCGACTGAAGTGAGCACCCAAACCTCCACAGCCCCGGTAGATCAGGCCGTGTTCGCCCGTGAGGGCTACCTCCCGCTTCCCGGATTCCTCGATCAGTCGAAGGCGCTATTCGCACGCAAGAGGGTTCAGGCGGCGCTGGCCGAACCGCTGCCGGCCGGCTGCGAGCGCCCGCACAACACGCTCGTCCCTCTGCGCTGGAGCGAGCCCCTGCTCGACCGTGTCCTTGGCTGCGAGCGGCGCATGGGAGACCGGGCGACGCGGCGGTCCTCGACTATCGGCTGCTGCACGGCACGCACCCCAACGGCAGCGGCGTGCGCCGCGACGGTCTGCTGCTCACCTTCACACCGTCCTGGAAGGATCTGCCGCGGGACATCCGCGCCCACCTGATCCGTCACCCCGCTGGCGCGGGATCTCAGCCGTTCGCGGGCGGGAGATCGGCCAAGCTCAGGCCGGAGCGCATCGCGCGTTCGGCGGCCAGCAACGCGGCGCCGCTGCCCTCGCTGTCCTCCGCGATCCCCGCCATGCCTATCGTCGCGGTGCACGCGACCTGACCATCGGCCACCTCCAGCGCACAGCCGGCGATCACACGCTGCAGATCGCGGGCCACGACGCCCGCCGCCTGCGGCGGTGTGTCGGGCAGCAGGATCGCGAACTCGTCGTTCCCAAGCCGGGCGATCAGATCGCCTCCTCGCAGTCGGCGCCGCAGCTCCGCGGCGATCAGCTTCAGCAGATCGTCGCCCACCCGGTGGCCGTAGGTGTCGTTGACTCGCCGGAAATCGTTCAGATCGACCGTGATCAGCGTGGCGTTCTCCCGGCCCCCGTACACATCGGCCGCGAGCAGCGCGACCTCCTGCTCCAGACGCTTGCGGGACAGCAGCCCGGTCAACTGGTCACGTTCTGTCAGCTGACCGAGGCGCCGCTCGATCTGGCGATACTCGGTGATGTCCTGGATCTGGGCTATGAAGTGCAACGGCTTTCCCTGGCGATCGCGTACCAGCGCGACGGACAGCCTCGCCGAGATCTGGTGTCCACGCGCGTGCAGATAGCTGCGATCGACCAGGTAGCTGTCCAGCTCGCCGGCCCTCAGGCGCCGCAGCTGCTCCTGGTCTGTGCTCGGCTCATCGGGGTGAGCGAGCTCGTCGAGCGTCTTGCCGAGAAGCTCCTGCGCGGTGTATCCGGTGATCTGCAGCAGCGCCTCGTTGACCCTGACAGGGCGCCCGTCGGCGGTCAGCAGCGCCATTCCGATCGGGGAGCGCTCGAAAACCAGCTCGAAGCGCTCCTGGGCGTGGCGGCGGGCTTCGTCGGAGTGCTTGCGTTGGGTTATATCCTCGGCGATCAGCAGCCCCCCGGCGGTCCGTGGGCCGAGGCGCAGCGGACCGACCTGCACCGAGTAGCAGCGCGTCTCGTCCCCGGACCAGACTTCGACAGTCTCGGAGCGCCCGCTCAAGGCGGCTCGATACAGTGGCTCGAAGATCGCCCAGCGGTCGGGCTCGAGAACGCTGGCGGCGAGTTGGCCTTCCAGCGCGTCGGGTTCCAGGCCGTGGTGGGCCAGCCCGGTGCCGGCGGCGAGAATGATCCGCAGGTCGGCGTCGAAGGCGAGCACCACGCCTCCGGGGAGCATGCGTAGCGCCGACAGCGCCACGTCGCTTTCGATCAGGGGACTACTCCGATGGCCGGGTGATGCCGACACCCTGCTCTATCGGCTCAAATTGGCTTGACCTTGACGCGCGATCCCCTCTTTGCGCGGATGCTCGAGGGATGGGTCATCGACCTCTGGGGCGGGATCTCCGGCCGCACACATCCGGAGCGCTCAAGCGTCGAGTGCCGCCGGCAGCTCGTGGAGTGTCGCGATGGTGAGGACACCCGGCGCGGCGCTTTCAACGCCGAGCCGGTCAAGCCAGATGCCGCGCAGGCCGGCAGAGGCTGCCGCGTGCGCGTCGAGGTCGAGCCGGTCGCCGACGTGCGCCGCGTGCTCGGGCTGTACTCCCAGACGCTCGCAGGCGAGCGAGAAGATCGCGGGGTCGGGCTTGGCCACGCCGACCTCGCCGGATGCGACGACTACCGGAAAGCGGTCTGCGAGGCCGATCGCGGCGAGCTTCGCGCGCTGGGGCTCGCCCTCGCCGTTGGTCACGATGCCCAGCTTCGTGTCCGGACGCGCCGACGCGAGCGACGCCAGGGCGGGCAGCACATCCTCGAAGGCACGCCACGCTGCGCGGTAGTGACCGAGGTACCCGGCGAACCAGGCGTCGGCCGCGGCGTCGCAGTCCAGCGCACGCCCGAACGCGGCATGCACGCCGCGCACACGTCGGCGTCTCTGCTCTGCAAAGGAGCACTGCCCGCTTGTGTACTCGTCGTAGTGCAGCGCCTCGAGCCGCCTCCATTCCCGGTGAAGCCGATCGGACTCGCCCGCGTCGATGCCGAGAAGCCACTGCGCGGCATGCGCCGCGAGACCCGCGAGGCGGGCCGCGTCGTGGTCCATCAGCGTCCCGTCGAGGTCGAATAGCACCGCCCGCGGCATCCCGGGCAGGGTACGGCAGCGGCGGCGCTCAGCTCGATCGCCGCGGCGGAATCGAGGCCGCCCGCCTACAGGCTCGCCAGCGCGCCGCGTAGCGAGGCGAGGCTCTGGGGTCCGTTCAGCACCTGATGGATGTGCCCGCCCGAGTCGATCACGAATGTGGTCGGCAGACCGCTGATGCCGTAGCTGTTGCCGACCGTCCCTTCGGTGTCGCGCAGGTTGGGGAACGTCCAGCCATAGCGCTGGACGAACGCGCGGGCGCTCGTGAGGACGGGGTCGCTCCAGTCCACGCCGATCAGGGCGGCCTTTCCACGCAGGCCTTCCGAGAAGCGCTCGAGCGTCGGCGCCTCGTGTTGGCAGGGGCCGCACCAGCTCGCCCAGAAGACGACCAGCGCCGGTCTGCCGCGCACCGCGGCGAGCGTCACCCTGGGGCCTGC
>CAVQZJ010000009.1:0-46764 GCA_963718425.1 uncultured Solirubrobacterales bacterium | reverse complement strand
ACGAAGGTGGCGACGAGGATTCGCGATCGCGTAGGCGTGCAGCTGATCGCCGTCTTCGACGCCGCCGCGGAAGTGGGGGCGTAGAACGATCAGCAGGACGATGATCACGATGTTCCAGACAGCGGGTGAGACGGCGGGTATTGAGAAGCGGTTGTAGGACTGAAGGACGCCCACCAGTAGGCCGTTGAGGCCGAGGATCAGGACCCACAGGGAAGAGGAACTGGGAGAGGCTCACCGCTGAGCTGGTTCAGCCCCGAGCTGAACTTGGCGCCGGTGAACAGTGGCATGATGACGCCCGCGCCGAGGATGAAGAAGGTGATGATCAGCCCGAGGACGATGAGCATGATCCAGAACAGCGTCGAGGCGAGCCGCAGCGCCTCCTTGCGGCGGTTCTGATGGAGCAGTTCGGTGAATACGGGCACTAATGCAGCCGAGAGGGCGGCGTTGGCGAACAAGGCACTGACCAGGTTGGGGACCTGGAAAGCGATGGTGAAGGCCGAGAACGGCCCCCCGGTGCCGAAATAGCGAGCGGCGACGACCTCGCGCACGAGTCCGGCCGACGCGCGAGAAACCGGTGAACACGGAGAAGATCGCCGTGTTGCGGGCGACGCGTCCGCCACCCGGCGGCGCCGGGCCGGCGGGGTCCTCCACGGCTGGCTCTGGCGTGGCGGTCAAGGGCCGCTATAGTACGATCCTGCCCGGCGCGAGCTGGTAGTTCCGGCCTGCGCCGTTCACATTCACGATGGCCAACATTCACTCACAGAAGAAGAGGATCCTGCGCACCGAGCGTGAGCGCTTGGAGAACCTCCGCTACACCTCGACGATCAAGACCTATTTTCGGCGTCTGGAATCGGCTGTGCAGGGTGGCGAGGACGCAACCGCGGATTCTGAGCATCGCCGCCTCGTCAGCACGATCGACAAGGCCGTCAAAGCGCGGGGCGCTGCACCGCAACACCGGGGCACGCAAGAAGAGCCGTGCGGCTCGCGTGCGCGCCGGCTCCTCCTCCTAGAGCGCCTCATCAGTGGTCGCCGCCGGTGCCGGCCCTCGGGCTAGGCCACGATCGATGGGAGCGTGCGCAGCGCCGCCGTGTCTTCGGACAGCGCCGTCCCCCCAGACCGCGAGGCGGAGACGATCGCCCCGCCACGCGAGTGCAGTTCCAGGTCGGCGAGCGTCGCAAGCGCCCTGCGGAGACGCTAGGGGCTCGATCGTCTTGACGTTGGCGATGAACCGTTCCGCGTTGCGCGGGGACATCCGCCGGGTAGCTTGATCTCAGCCTGTGACTCCCCCGCTCCAAGTCGAACCGCGACGCCCAACGCGTCACGAAGCGACTGGCTGATCGGATCCCGGCATCCGGTCAGGCGCTCCCCCTGCTCGCGCAGGCACAGGTATTGACGGGTTGCCGCCTTCACGTCACCAGCGATCAGGGCGTCTGTCAGAGCCCACACGCGTGACTGGCTTGAGTGAGCGGCGAGACGTTCGACATCCTCCACGCCGACCCGTGGCTGGCCCTCCTGCCCCCCTCTTTCCAGGGCGAGCTTCTCGAGCTCGCGCAGCAGCCGTTGCTGGCGCTCACCGACCTGCGCGACGAGCGCCTTGGCCGCCTCAGTGTCGAGCGCCAATCCGATACCGGTTGCCTGTGCGCGCACCCACTTCGGCAGCTCCCAGGGCTTGACGTTCATCTGCGCGACTTATCTGCCCGCCCGCCCGCTTGACGGCCTGGTGAACGGCGGTGGGCGCCTTTGACCTGCCCTCCTCGCGAGCGAACAGCGCGAGTGTTGTGTCGGGGGGCATCTCGGCCATCGCGTGCACCAGATGCTCGGCGACCTCCTTGTCCTTCCAGCGCTCGACCCCGTCAACGATGATCACACGCTGCCCAATCGCGAAGGTCATCACGAGCAGCGCCTGCGCGACCGCCTGCGGAGTGCCCGTCTCCCCCTCCAGGCATTCGACGCTGGCCGCATCCCCTTCGCTGTCAGCCAGCGCGTGCAGACCGGCGCGCCGCTCGGCCACTGCACCATGGTCGTCGCCGTGAATCAGATACGCCGGCCGCAGTATTGTCATCCAGCTGGAGTGTAGGCGGGGCACACGACACCCCGGTGGCCGGGGCGAGCTTTCCCTCTGAACCGTCGGCGACGGACTCTCGACGAGGCCGATCATCGAACGCCGGCCAGCGAGAGAGCGCGATCGACCGCCCGCTGTGGATCCGGGAAAACCTCGATGGTGTGGCCGTGAGCGGCGGACGCCCCGTGGTCCTCGAGCGCAACCAGAGGCCTGCCGGTGCGCATCGCAAACGCGATCTCTGAGAGGGTGCCCCACCCTCCGCCGATCGCGATCAGCGCGTCCGCGGCTCGCACGATCAGTCCGTTGCGCAGCTCCCCCATGCCGGTTGCGATAGCCACATCCACGTATTGGTTGGCACTCGAGCGGTCGCCGCCGGGCAGGATCGCGACAGTGGTCCCGCCGCCGGTGCGAGCCCCTTCGCAGGCTCCAGCATCACGCCGCCCAGCCCGCCGCAGATGAGCACGGCTCCCGCCTTTGCCGGGCGAGTCCCACCGCGCGTGCCTGCTTGAGCTTCGCCTCGCTTGCTTCGCTTGAGCCGATGATCGTTTTTTTTTTTTTTTTTTTTTTTTTTTTTTTTTTTTTTTTTTTTTTTTTTTTTTTTTTTTTTTTTTTTTTTTTTTTTTTTTTTTTTTTTTTTTTTTTTATATATATAAAAAAAACGTTCGGTGCCGCCAGGCACAGTTCCTTGAGTTCCTCTGAGCCGGCGTCACTTCGGCGCTTGCACGCGGTCGCGCAGCTTGCCGTTGATCTGGGCACGCGGCTTCGTAGACCTCCCGTTCCAGCAGCGCGGGGTCGGCCTGCGGCCATGGCTCTTCCCAGACTCGCTCGGAGTGCAGCAGCTCATACACCTCGGCCGATACGTGCGGCGCGAACGGAAACAGCAGCGAGGCCGACTGCCCCAGCGCCAGACGCAGCGTCGCGGTTCCGGCCTGCTCGCGTAGACGCGAGCACTCGCCGAGCAGCTCCATCACCGCCGCGATCGCCGTGTTGAACGCGAAGCGGCGCAGATCGGCCGAGACCTTCTCGATCGCCCAGTGGGTCTTGCGCTGCAATTGCAGATCGGCCTGGGGGTCACCGGTTTGGTCCTGCCCGGTCGCAGAGAGTCGCTAACGCTCACCGCCAGCCGCCACAACCGCGCCAGGAAGCGGTGCACGCCCTCCACCCCCTCATCCGACCAGTCCGCATCCTGGTCTGGTGGACCGACGAACAGGATGTAGCAGCGGGCGGTGTCCGCACCGTAGCGCTCGACGATCGAGGAGGGCGGGACGACGTTGCCCTTGGACTTGCTCATCTTGGCGCCGTCCTTGGTGACCATCCCTTGGGTGAACAGTGCCTTGAATGGCTCCTGGAAATCCAGGTGGTCGGTGTCCGCCAGCGCCTTGCAGAAGAACCGCGCATACATCAGGTGCAGGATCGCGTGCTCGACCCCGCCGATGTATTGATCGACGGGCATCCACTCCTCGAGCGCTTCGTGGTCCCGAGCAGCCTCTTCGTTTAAGCAGTAGCAGTAGCGCAGGAAATACCAGGAGGAGTCCACGAACGTGTCCATCGTGTCGGTCTCTCGGCGGGCGGGGCCGCCGCATTCGGGACAGGTGGTGTTGACCCAGTCCTCGGCGCCGGCGAGCGGGGAGTGCCCTCGTGGCGCGTAGTCCTCGATGTCCGGCAGGGGCACGGGCAGTTTCTCGGGAGGCACGGGCACCATGCCGCAGCGCTCGCAGTAGACGATCGGGATCGGGCAGCCCCAGTAGCGCTGGCGGGAGATCAGCCAGTCACGCAGCCGGTAGTTGACCGAGGCGTGGCCCTTGCCTTCGCGGTCGAGCCACTGCACGATCGCGGCGAGCGCCTGGCGGTTGTTCATGCCATCGAAGTCCGGATGGGAGTTCACCAGCTCACCGTCGCCGCTGTATGGCAGACCGTGGTCGTCCCCACCGTCCTCGGGCCTGCCTTCGATGACCCGCTTGATCGGCAGGTCGTGGGCCTTCGCGAAAGCGTAGTCGCGCTCGTCGTGTCCGGGGACCGCCATGATCGCGCCGGTGCCGTACTCCATCAGCACGTAGTCGGCCACGTACATCGGGATCTCCGCCCCGTTGACAGGGTTGGTGACGGTCCGTCCGAGCGGCACCCCGGTCTTGGGCTTATCGGCCGAGGAGCGCTCCTCGTTTGACTCGGTCAGCGCGTGGTTTATGTAGTCGCGTACCGCCTGCTCCTGGGATGTGCCCTGTGCTAGACGCAGCACGTCGGGATGCTCTGGGGCCATCACGAAGAATGTCGCTCCGAACAGGGTGTCGGGGCGGGTGGTGAACACCGGATAGTCGATCTGGAACTCCTCGCAGCGGAAGATCACCTCGGCGCCCTCTGAGCGCCCGATCCAGTTGCGCTGCATGGTCTTCACATGCTCGGGCCAGTCGATCTCCTCTAGGTCGCTCAGCAGCCGCTCCGCGTAGTCGGTGATACGCAGGAACCACTGCTCGAGCTGGCGCACTTCGACTTCGGCGCCGCAGCGCTCGCAATGGCCGTCCACCACCTGCTCGTTGGCGAGCACCGTCTGGTCGTGTGGGCACCACTTGACGGCGGCCTCCTTGCGGTAAGCCAGGCCCGCCTGCAGCAGCACGAGGAAGATCCACTGTGTCCAGCGGTAGTAGCGCGGTTCGTGGGTAGCGAACTCGCGTGACCAGTCGATCGAGATGCCCCAGGAGCGAAACTGCCGCTGGAAGGAGGCGATCGAGGCGGCGGTCGAGTCGCGCGGGTGAACACCGGTCTTGATCGCGTGGTTCTCGGCCGGCAGCCCGAAGGAGTCATAGCCCATCGGGTGCAGCACACGACGTCCCAGGCGGCGGTGGAAGTGAGCGATCGCATCCCCCACCGCATAGCACTTCAGATGGCCGATGTGCGGCTCGCCGCTGGGATAGGGCAGCATCTCCAGGACGTAGTAGGCGCCAGGCGCCTCCTCGTGCTCGTCCCCCGGTTGCTGGGAGTGGTTGGACACCTCCCAGGTGTGCTCCTGTGCCCACACTTGCTGCCAGCGGGACTCGATCTCCTGGGGTTGGAAGCGTAGCTCTGTCATTGGTCTCTCCGCAGGCAGGTTAGCGAGGACCGTGCGTGTGGAACGCTCAGATGCTCAGCGCCTTCGCAAGGGCAGCGTTTGCCGTGCGAGCGTGCGGTGGTGCCACCCACCGGAAGACGAGATCCGACCTTTGTTCAACTCAGTCTTTGGCCGGCTGGTCTCCGGCTTGGTCCGGTGCCTGAGTGTCCTTGGCGTCCGGTTCGCCGGGAGGATCCTCGAGGCGATCGACGACCGCATCGGCCTTCGCGGCCGCCTTCTGGATCTTCTCGCTGTATCGGCCACCCGTGCGCTGATCGGCGACGTCATGCGCCTTGTGCACGGCTTCCCGGATCTGGTCCTTGTGTTCGGCCGCGGCGTCTTCCGCCTTCTTCGCCGCGTCCTTCAGTCGATCGGTGAGTCCCATGGTCTTCTCAGGTTAGCGGGGAGCGCTCGCGCAGGCGACTGCTCAAGCGGAGCTCGCCGGCGCGCCGGCCTGCCGCTCGTCGCTGCGTGAGCGGCGCGCCCTCAGCAGCTCGACGATCTCGGCTGGCGCCTTCGCCGGGGAGCCGGCGTCGAACGGCGGTTGGGGGTCGTACTCGATGCCGAGCTGGATCACCTGAGCCACCTCCTCGCCGGCGATCCTCGCGGCGAGCGACAGCGCCATGTCGATCCCCGCCGAGACACCGGCCGCGGTGACGAGCTTGCCGTCGAACACGACCCGCTCGGAGACCGCCTCGGCCCCCAGGCGGCGTAGCTCGTCCATCGCCAGCCAGTGCGAAGTCGCGCGTCTGCCACTCAGCAGCCCGGCGGCGGCGAGGATCAGCGAGCCGGTGCAGACGGAGGTCGTCCAGGTGCTTGTTTGGTGTGCCGTGCGCAGCCATTCGAGCATCGGTTCCCCGGCACGCGCGGCGACCTGGCCGGGCCCGCCGGGAACGACCAGTACATCGGGTCGCTGCATATCCTCGATCGAGTGTTCAGCCAGCAGCGTGAGGATCCCATTGTCCGTGCGCACGGGACCCGGTTCTGCTGCCAGAAATTTCAGCTCGGCGCCCGGCAGACGGCTGAGCACCTCATAGGGTCCGATCGCGTCGAGCGCGGTGAACCGATCGTAGATGAGTATCGCGATGTCCATGGTGCCTCTCTAGGTGGGGTTGGGATCGGGAGTCGTTCTGTCGGTGGGGCGCGTCTGCTCGGTCAGGCCGCCGCCGGCTCGCCCGCGGCCGATCCGGCGGGATGAAAGCGGCGGCGGTACTCCGCCGGGCCGACACCGAGCGCGCGTAGAAAGGAGCGGCGCAGCGTCTCGGGGGTGCCGAAGCCGCAGGCGCGGGCTACCTCCGCCACAGGCTGGGCGGTGTCCTCCAGTGCGCGACGGGCGGCCTCCAGACGAACGCTCTCGACATAGCGGGCGGGCGTGACGCCTGTCTCCGCACGAAATGAGCGAGCGAAGTGGCGCGGGCTC
Source organism: uncultured Solirubrobacterales bacterium (assembly GCA_963718425.1). Taxonomy (GTDB): domain Bacteria; phylum Actinomycetota; class Thermoleophilia; order Solirubrobacterales; family Solirubrobacteraceae; genus Palsa-744. Next base: position 40,200 of record CAVQZJ010000009.1, on the reverse strand, counting down.
ATGTGGACTTGCCCGGCAAGCGCCTCCACCGAGAGATCGCCGGCCAGACCCTCCACGATGTGACGGCGGATGTCCCGCAACGGCTCAGACGCCGGCTCTTGGGCGGCTAGCGTGGCGCTGAACTGTGCCTGATTGCCGGGACGGCGCAGGAAAAGAACTAGATGACGGGCAATGGTGAGCGCGGTGTCGCGGTCGAGATCTTCTTCGACGAGTGCAAGCGCGAGGTCCATCCCGGCCGTGACGCCCGCCGAAGTCCAGATGTCCCCGTCGCGTAGGAAGATTGGCTGAGGATTGACGCGAACCGTGGGATAGCGGCGGGCGAGCTCGTTGGCCGAGGCCCAGTGGGTGGTGGCGTTACGTCCGTGAAGCAGCCCCGCGGCGGCGAGTAGGAACGCGCCTGTGCAGACCGAGGCGGTGCGACGCGACCGAGCGGATGTGCGGGTGATCCATTCGAGTGTGGCGGGATCCTTAGCAGCCTCGCGAGAGCCGTAGCCGCCGGCGAGGATCAGCGTGTCGGGTCGGGCGGGCGTGGCAGCGAAGTCGCCATCGGGGACGATCGTGAGCCCACTCGACGTTTGTATCGGAGCGCCGTCGCGGGCAAGGACGCGAACGCGATAGCCGCGCTTGGTGTCTTCGGAGGACTCGATCAGCGTCTGCGCACCGGTGAACACCTCGAGCGGACCGGTGATGTCCAGGCTCTGTACGGCGGGGAAAGCGAGGATGACGATCTCGCGAGGACTTTGACTCATCGGTCGATGATCCTCGAACCACGGTTTGTCCGCAAGGACAATTTCCCCACAATCTCTGCCATGCAACGATCCGGCACTCCTCGCGCATTGACACTACGGACGGCGAGCCCACAGCCGCCCGTTGAGGTCGCCGCACCGGCTGCGTTTGCGCGCACCCAACGAGATTGTTAGATTCGCCACATCGGTGTTTGGCCTGTACGCGTGGTGATAGGCCGATCAAGTGCGCCCGTTTTGAGACCGCGAAGGCCTTACCTCTATATGGACAGCACTCCAAAACAAGTATCGGCCATCGTGGAAGCCGCCGAGCGGACAGCCGGAGAGCTGCGCGCGCAAGCCGAGGATCGGGCACGAGAGCGAATCGCCGAGGCTGACCGTGCGGCCGCCAACAGGGTAAGCGCCGCCGAGGAGGAAGCTCAGGAAATCTTGCGTGGAGCCCGCGAGCAGGTGGAAACTACACGCAACGAGGCGTTGGCAGCCGTCGGCGCAATTCACGATGAGGCTCAGCAGATCCGCCTCAGCGCGATCGAGGAAGCGGAGCGCACCATCCAGGCAGGCCGTTCGCAGGCCGAACGTATTCAGGCAGACGCGCAGCTGCAGTCACAGCAGGTGCTCACCGAGGCAAAGCAGCAGGCCGATCAACTGCTCTCGAGCGCAAACGAGAAGATCCAACGACTGGTGGCCGAGAGTCATGAACAAGCCGAGGCAATCCTGGCCAGCGCAAAGCAGGAGAGCGAGCGGCTGCTGGAGGGAATCCGCGAGCAGGCCAATCGCGACCAGGGAGACGCCCAGCAGGACGCCCGCGATGTGCGCAGCAAGGCCCGGGCCGACGCGCGCGAGATCATCGCCGAAGCACACACTGTCGCCCGCGAGGTGTTGCAGGAGGGAAACGTTGTCTCACGCAACCTCCGCGAGCTATCGACCTCGCTGCGCAACAACGCCGAGCGTCTTCTACGGGACGTCCATTTGACCCACGGGAGCATGACAGCGCGTTTGGATCAGGTAGCGGCCGAACGGTCGCCCCGAGAGAGAGCCAAAGGCGATCTCCCTCGCGGTGAAGAGGACACGGGAGATCTGGACATACCGGAGTTCATGCCTCGTCGTTAGCGATGGGCTGATCCGAACACCGGTCGGATGGATGTGGCGTTCTGACGCATACCCGTGCTGATGAGACACGAAGTTTCGTGGGCCTGGTGTGATTAAACTCCGCTGATAGGAGCTAGCCGCAATGCAGTCGGCCTATACCCACCAAGCCGCGCTGGGCTAAGCTAATAGAAGATCATGGAGGGGCTATAGCTCAGTTGGGAGAGCGTCTGGCTGGCAGCCAGAAGGTCACCGGTTCGAGCCCGGTTAGCTCCACTACGCGAAGTCAATCCGAACCGAGCTGCCGGGACTTCTCCACGAGTTAGCCTGCATCAAACGAGAGTTGAAGTTTCTGTTTGGCCACGACAAATGGGTCATACGCATCTCGCGGTGGCCTACCGGCTCGAATCACGTCGCGCATCTCGAGGATCAACGGCGAACCTACGTAGTAGCGGCCTCGGGTCTCTCCTCGTGGTATTAGAAGGCCTGCCCTCACCATGGCTTGAAGGTCCCGCGTCGCCGTCAAGTCGGATATCTCCTCGCCCGTAGAGGACTCAACGACCGACAGGTATGAGTTTCTGCGTAGCCGGAGCCCGAGCGCGATGTCCGAAAGTCCAGCTGCACATCGATCCGGTAGTCGGTGTGCAGCCGCCAGTTCAGAACACTCAGAGTAAAGCCGCTCGATCTCCTCGATACGGCGCAGATGGGTCTTTGCCTGCCGGTAGTGCGCGGTCAGCATGAATCTAATCCAGGGGCGAGCGTCGTTCTCCGGATGCCAGCTGGCTTGCCCAACCTTGGCGAGAATATCGTAGTAGGCCTGGGTGTTGCGTCCGAGATACTCCTCGACACTCGAGAATACTGGTGCGTTGATTCGATCGTGAGCGATCACGAGCGTTTGTAGGCATCTAGCCATCCGTCCATTCCCGTCGCGAAAGGGATGGATCATCACGAGATTGAGATGCGCCATCGCCGCTCGGATCAATGTAGGACAGTCGTCCTGGCGCAGCGCACCTAGCATGGAGTTGATTAGCTCACCTATCAGCTCAGCGTCTGGCCCCTCGTAGACGATCTGGCCGGTCGCGTCGTTTCTGACACCTATATAGCCACCACGCCAACGTCCAGGGCTCTTGGAGAGATCGTGCTTCAACATCATGAAATGCAGGGCCTTGATCACACCCTCGTCGACCACGGCGTAATCGTCCTCAGCCATTTGCAGGACGTAAGTCATTGCGTCCCTGTAGCCGGCAAGGGCGAGTTGGGTTTCTAGACTGGCGTCCAGCGTAGGCTCGCCCTCGACCGCCGCGGCTACGTCGTCGAGACTCGCGTTATAGCCCTCGATGCTGTTGGAGCCCTGAACCGCACGGGCGAAAGTCATACGCCGAAGGGTTCCAAACCAGCGCCGAGGTGTTGCCACCCGGTGTCGTAGATCTTCGCGAAGGCTGTCGATGAGCCGAAGTACCTCGGTCTCCACCGGGTCTAGGGTTGGAGTGTGGTACACGGGAAACTTGCTCATGATGCAATGATAATATCATAGCTTCATCTAGCGCTAGACTGATAGTCTCATTGCATCACTGGCAACGGACCAGCCCGTCACCAGTACAAAACCTGGCTCACCAGGCGCACTATCGAGCTCCATCAAGCGACATCCGTCCGTCCGCTAGCTGTAAGGCCTGAGAGGTTGTTCAGCTCGTTGAGGCGAGCGTTTGGCGGCTTGTGGCTGAGGGCGCCGTGGGGTCTTCGGTGATTGTAGAAGTCGATCCAGCCGCGTAGGGCTGCGGTGCGCTCGTTGCTGTCGCGGTAGATCGCGCCGTATGCCCAGCCGCCGAGCATGGTCCGGATGAATCTCTCTGCCTTCCCGTTGGTCTGGGGGCGGTAGGGGCGTGTGCGTAGGTGGCGGATACCCAGAGCGCGGCAGGCGATCGCGTGCACGCCTGAGCGGTATGCGCCGCCGTTATCGGTGATCAGCTGCTGCACGGTCATGCCATAGCTTACGTAGTGCGCGACGGCTCGGGCAAGGAGCGATCGCGGTGAGTGCTTTCTCGTCTGTGAGTACCTCGACATAGGCCAGGCGTGTCGCGTCGTCGATCGCGATGTGCACAAACTCCCAGCCCACTGTCTTGCGGACCCTCCCCTAGCGTCGGTGCGCTGCGGGTTATAGCGGCCGCGTTTGCCGTGCACACGATGCCCAGCACCGTCGTGGATCCTGCCGAGCTTCTTGACATCGATATGGATCAGCTCGCCCGGACCTGCGTTCGTAGCGCACAGCGGCTCGAGGCCCGTCGGCCGAGCTTGCCCATCCCGATCTGAGTCAAGATCCCAGAGACCGTCGAGAGACCATCCCGAGTCTCGCTGATCTGCGCACCGGTCATCCGCAGGCGTCGCGTGCGGCGATCGCCTCGTACACCGCTTCTCAGTACGTAGCGACCCGCAAGGCGCGGAGGAGCGATCCGCACCCGCAGGCTCCCTCCGCCCGGTAGCGGCCCAGCCAATTATAGGCAGGCGCTCGGTGCTTCCGCGTCTCGGCGGCCTCCATCACCGACTATCGAGTATCATCGACACGGTCAACCAGCAACTCGCGGCCCTTGACGCTCAGATACCGCGCAAAGTGGTTCGCATTGAGTCGGTTAGCTCTGGGTTAGCTCCATCTTCGTCTCTGTTCGCAAGCTAAATGCCGAAGATGAGCGCGAGGGCTTCATCGACGGACTGCAACTCGCCTGCGTCGAGACGCCCTGCTGAGCGTCCCAGGCGCTCAGGATCAACGACAGTCGCCTGCTCGACAAGAATGCACGTACGAGTACCGTCTAGCGTGATTGCGGGGCGAAAGCTCGCTGCTCGTGCGCTGGCGGAGGTCGGCGAAACAAGCACGGTGCTCAGCGCCAGAAACTCGTCAGCTTGAACCACCACCGCATAGCGCGCGCCTCGCTGCTCTCTGCCGCGTCTCGCACTCGGAGCCGGCAAACGAAATATCTCGCCGCGGACCACCTCAGTCGATGGGCTCTGGTGCCAGTTCCGTCATCTGTTCGCGGACGATCCGCATCTCCTCGCGATCGCCCTCATCGGCTACGAGCCTTCGCACCTCCGCGGCGATCGAGGAACGAGCCCGGCGCCTGGCGGCAGCCTCGCGCAGCGCCGTCCGTACCGCCTCGGAGTCACTCAGCCCGTCGTTGCGGATCACGTTCAGCGCAGCAACAGAGCTGTCGTCCAAACGGACGTGGAGAGAACGGCCCATACCAGCCAACGTAGCACAAAGCATGCTACGTAATCTCTGCCGTCCCGCTTCAGGCCACTACGGCAGGCGCCGCCAGCAATACGTGGTTTGCGCCGGAAGGTTCGTCCATGAACGCGGCTCAATCCGAACCCCCGCCGTCGCGCGCCGCACCGCCGCCGCCGATGCGCTCCCACTTTTCCCGCCCTTCTCGCATCATCACCGGGTAGACGATCAGATGGCGAAAGGGCCTGATCGCGGCCATGTAGATGTCGCCGAAGCGCCCGTTCGTCTTCACCAAGACCGCCATCTGGGTGCGGAAGAAACCATCCTCCTCCTCAACCCCGCCGAGGTGCATGACACCGTGCATCGTCTCGTTTGCGATCTCCGCGGCGTACTCGTAGTCGGTCAGATAGAGCGGCGTGAACGGGAGCGCAGTGAAGTCGGGGCCGTATCCGTGGCGAACCAGATCGGGGGGTAGCCGGTCGCGCAGCGTCGCGACCCTGGAGCCCAAGCCGCTGTCGGGGTCATCCCAGCCGAAAAGCCTCCCGACCGTCCATCGGGTGGCCCAGAGCGCGCGCATGACGCGAGAGGAGCCCTGCGCCGGGTCGAGGGATGTGATCATCTGCACGAGCCGAGGGAATTCGCTCGGTGCGCCTCGCCCCGGCAGCTCCCACACGTCCTCGAGCTTGAAATCAGGCGCTATCTCGTGGATCCGCCAGGGCCGTGACGTGTGCTCGCTATTCGGGAGTCTCGCTTGTCCGTTCATACATGTGACGCTGGGTCACAACCCCCGTATCCCACGGCGAATCAGGGCGAGCGCCACTTGGCGATGGATGAGGGACACCGGCGGCCAGACGAACGCCGCGAGCCGGCGGTCGTAGCGGATGAACGACGCAAGGGACACCTGACCCTCATCGACGTGCATGACCACGTGGCCGGTCAAGAACCACGAGGCAGCCTCGATCCGTATCCAGTTCTCTTCGCGGTCGGCGATCTGCCATCCGAGTATGCGATCCGGTGACGGTCGCAGCTTCAGGCGCAGTCCGAGGAAGACACGCTGGACGAACGCGATCAACAAGGGCAACCAGCGCGGCAGGCCGTTCACCGTGGTGTGGACCACCTGCTCGGGGTCCGTTGGCGTCTGGTCAACAGTCGCGGTGACGATGTCGGCGTAGTCACTGTCCGCGAGCGCGCCGAGAGAGCGGATCGACTCGGGAACCTCGCGCCGCCAGCGGACGGTCGAGGCGCCTGTGGGTCCGTCGGGACGCGCGGAGCGAGAGTCGTAGTGCTGGGAGGAGGCGGCGGGCATCGGCTGTCAGTCAATGTAGCATACATACGTGCATGTATGCAAAGGAGCAACTGCATCCTCTAGCCTGGACCCTCATGAGTCCCGTGACGACGACGCAAGCACGCGAGCGCTCAACCCAGGCTGAGCGCCGCGCCCGCTCGCGCAGCGCGCTGCTCGAATCCGCCGCGCGCGGTCTCTCGCGCAACGGCTACGGCAACCTCGTGCTCGAGGAGGTGGCGCGCGAGGCCGGTTATACGCGCGGCGCTCTGTATCACCAGTTCAAGGACAAGGAGGATCTAGCGCTGGCGGTGATCGAGTGGGTCAACGAAAACTGGATGCGTGAGGTCAGCGAGCCGGCCGCGCAACAGACCGATCCGGTCGCCGAGCTGCTGGTGCTGGCACGAGGCCACGCCATCTTCTGCCGGCGCGACGTCGCCCGCGTCGTGATGGCGCTGCGCTTGGAGTTCGCCGGCCAGGATCATCCGGTGGCGCGCATGACCGAGCGGATATGGGAGGCCGGGGTCAAGCGCTGCATCAGGGTCATCAACGCCGGGCGGAGAACCGGCTCGATTCCGCCAGGACCGCCCGCCAAGGCGGTGGCGTCGGCATTGCTAGGCGCGCTAGAGGGAGCCGTGATCGCGCTCGCCGGGCATGTACCTCACGACGAGCTCCTGGCCGCCCGTGCCGTTGCTGGGGTGCTGGGGATCGACAGCCATCGAGTAGAACAGGTGCCATACCCACCGGCGGTCCCCCTCGGCAAATGACATTTCTCCGCCGGAAACCGACGCAAATGGTTCGCGTCAACTTCACATAGATCCCATGACCGCGATCAATGATCACTGCGGGTATCCCGGAGGCGGCTCGCGTAGTGTTTTGGCGCAGGGCTAGGCGATCGAGCTGAGGCGTCCCGAGTGGGACTATCCTTGGCGATGGCCGTGACTGGCGCTGAGGTGGAGAACCACCGGGGAGCGGCCTTGCTGACTTCAGTGGTCAGGAAACGAGCCGAACGCCTGGGCGATCAATCGAGCGTAAGGAGCGCCCATGCAAGCACCGGCTCATGCCCAACTGATGGACGGCACCGCTCTCTCTCAGGAGCTTCTCGCCGAGACGACTGAAAAGGCACGCGGCTTCCTGCGCGGTGTAGGGCGGCGCCCATGTCTGGCGGCTGTATTGGTTGGCGAGGATCCCGCCTCTGTGACCTATGTGAAGATGAAGCGCCTCAGGTGCGAACGCGTGGGTATCGAGCCGAGGCTGATCTCACTGCCCGCGACTGCGAGCACGGCAGAAGCCGTGGAGGCCGTGAGAGATCTATCTGAAGATCCAACGGTCGATGGCATCCTCGTACAGCATCCGGTCCCGTCGCACGTCGATGAGCGTGCGGTTTTTGAGGCCATCGCTCCGAGGAAGGACGTAGATGGCGTCACGATGCGGTCATTTGCCACTATGGCCTTCGGGCTTCCTGGGTTCGTATCGTGCACACCCGGCGGGATCATGCGCCTGCTCGATGCCTACGGAGTCGAGTTGGCCGGCAAGCACGCGGTGGTCATCGGTCGCAGCCCGATACTCGGCAAGCCCATCGGGATGCTCTTGCTCGCCTGCGACGCCACGGTCACCTACTGCCACTCGCGCACAGAGGACCTGCCGAGCATCGTCCGCGACGCCGACATCGTGATAGCCGCTGTCGGTCGCCGGCGCTTCGTGCGGGGCGACTGGCTGAAACCGGGCGCTGTTGTGATCGACGCCGGCTATGACGGCAACATCGGAGACGTCGACTTCGACGAGGCCGTGGGTATCGCGAGCCTGCTGACACCTTGAGCCAGGCCGGTTTTGACGGAGGCTTGATTCCGTGGTTTCGTCCGCGGGAGAGGAGAGCCTTCTGGTATGGCACATTCGAGGAAGTACCCCGAGGAGTTGTTGGAGCGCGCGATGCGGCTGGTGTTCGAGTCGGGGCGCCCGATCGCGCATGTCGCGCGTGATCTGGGTCTCCCGTCTGAGACGCTCAGGGTGTACGTGCGTCGAGTCGAAGCGAACGAGGGCCGGCGCAAGGACACGCTGAGTGATGGGGAGCGCGAGGAGATCCGCAAGCTGCGCCGCGAGAACTTCGAGCTGCGTCGCGCGAACGAGATCCTGAAGTCGGCGAGCGTGTTTTTCGCGAAGGAGCTCGACCCAGACCGAACGAAGTGAGCGCGTATATCGAGGAGCACCGCGAGCGCTTCGGGGTCGAGCCGATCTGCAGCACCTTGGGCGTGTCGGCGTCCGCTTACTACCAGCGAAAGACGGGCGAGCGCTCGGCCCGCGAGGTCGAGGATGAGCGGCTGCTCGCGCGGATCCGTGAGGTGCACGAGGCGAACTACTGCGCCTACGGTTACCGACGAACGTGGAAGGCGCTCACGCGCGCCGGGGAGCACGCGCCGCGGTGTCAGGTGCAGCGGCTGATGCGCGCGAACGGCATCCAGGGCGCCAAGCGCCGCGGCAAGCCGTGGCGGACGACCACGCCAGATCTCGATGCCCGCCGGCGGCCCGACTTGGTCAAACGGGACTTCACGGCCTCGAGCCCGAACGAGTTGTGGGTGGCGGACTTCTCGTATCTGCGCTGCTGGGAGGGCGTTGTGTTCTCCGTCTTCGTGATCGACGTCTACAGCCGCATGGTCGTCGGCTGGCAGTTCGCGAGCCATATGCGCACCACGCTGGTGCTCGACGCGCTCCGGATGGCGCTCTCAACGCGGGAGCGTGTCGAGGAGGTACGCCTCGTTCACCATTCGGACCGCGGGTCGCAATATCTGTCCGGGGACTACACGCAGACGCTCACCGACCACGACGTCCTCGCGTCGGTCGGGAGTACCGGCGACGCCTACGACAATTCGATGGCTGAGAGCTTCCTCGACAGCTTCAAGACGGAGCTCATCGCCGACCGCGTGTGGCGCACCCGAAGCCAGCTGGAGCTCGCGATCGTCGAGTACATCGCCTGGTTCAACAACACCCGCCTACACGAAAACCTCGACGACCGTCCACCCCGCGAGATCGAAGAACTCTACGCTGTGAAAAGCACAGCCCTGACCACCACATCATGAGAAAGAAAACCTACTAACCACGCTCTCCGTCAAAACCGGTCCGGCTCACCTGTACCAGGCGGTGTTGGGCCAATGACGATCGCCGTCCTACTTGACCAAACACTCGTTGCCGCACAGTCGTCCACAACGACTGCCCGGCTCGACCTCTAGCTCGTCTCGTTAAGCGACATCGTTCGCTCGTCAAGCGAGATCTGCCTGCCAAGACGCCAGCGGCTGATACGCGTCGCCGGAAACGAAGCGCCAGCCAGTCTTCGGGATGCTCGCCATCGGCGACATCGTCGAGGTCAGGGGCTGAGCCGCCGAGCGCCGAGCGCTTCGCAGGAGGACCTACTTGACGATCAGCGTGCCTTCCATTCCCGCCATGCGGTGCCCGGGGACGGAGCAGAAGAACTTGTAGGTGCCGGGTTTGAGGTCCAACCTGAGCGTCTTCGAGCCGCCTGGACTATGCCGTCAGCGGCTCCTGCTCGCTGCTCTCCTGCTCCGGACTCGAGACGGGCGGCGGCGGCGCCGAGGCGCGGGCCATCCGTGCTCCGAACGCGCCGAGGATGCCGGTGGCGAGCGCCGCGAGCGTCCAGCCGGTGCCGGAGCGTTCGCGACCGCGCGCGCGGTCGAGCGCGAGCGCCCCCGGTCCCGCGTTGACGAGCGTCAGCACGGCGGCGATCAGCACGACGTTATACTCGTAGCCGCCTTTCGTCGACCACGGCCCGTTCTTGGCGTGCACGGTCTCGATCGCCGTGATCATCGTCGCCGTCAGCACCGATGCGGCAAGCGGCGTCTCGAGGCCGAGCGCGAGCAGCGCGCCGCCGCCGGCCTCGGCCGCGCCGGCCGCGATCGCGTTGGCCTTGCCGGGACGCAGGCCGAGCGCGTCGAAGCCCGCGGCGGTCGCCTCCAGGCCGTTGCCGTCGAACCAGCCGAACAGCTTCTGGGTCCCGTGCCCGACGAAGAACCCTCCTACCGAAAGTCGCAGCAGCAGTCGTCCGATCTTCATTTCAGAGCCCTTTCTCGGTTGCTCACGTTTTATACGCCTCGGCCCTACGCTAGGGCGCCGCCGGCACGACCACGAGCGGGCCGTCCGCCTGCGGCAGCTCGCCCGTCTCGAACGTGCTCTGCTCGAGTCGCTCGACGTGGCCTGAGCGCTCGAGGAACTCGTCGGCCGTCTCGAGGAAGTTGACGCGCGCCGTGCGGTAGTGCATCGGCACGACCCAGCGCGGCGCCAGGCGCTCGACGATCGCCGCGGCGCCCTCGGCGCCGATCGTGGGCCCGCCGCCGACGGGGAGGATCAGGAGGTTGACCGCGCCGATCGCCGCGGCCTGCTCCGGGCGCAGCTCGCTCTGGCCGAAGTCGCCGAAGTGGCTCACGCGCAGGCCGTCGAGCTCGAACACGAAGATCGTGTTCGGCCCGCGCGCGGTGCCGGCCTGCTCGTCGTGCTCGGAGGCGATCGCGGTGACCGCGCCGAGCGGCGACTCGAGCGTCCCCGCCGTCGAGCGCAGGATCGTCGGCTCTCCGGCGATCGCCTCGACGCCGTTGTGGTCGCCGTGCTCGTGCGTCACGAGCAGGAGCTCCGCCTCGACGCCCGCGATCGGCGGGTAGTCGAACTGCATGCCGCGGCTCGCCGCCATCTCCGACATGTCCACGAACGGGTCGATCGCGACCGAATGCTCGGCCGTGCTCAGGTGAAACGCGGACTGCCCGTACCACTCAACGCGCATGCTGCTCCTCTGCTGTCGTAGTTCCCGCGAGATCGCTCGCGCCGTTGTCGAAACCGTCGGCGACGCTCGCGCCACTCGTCTCGCTCGCGCCTATGACATGCGGCGGCCTGTCGGCGGCGGGCTGCGCCGGCTCGGCGTAGTGGTAGGTGCCGCCGCGCAGCAGCGAGGCGCCGGCCGCGACCAGGCAGGCGAGGATCGCGAACAGGAACGCCTCGTGCAGACCCGTGCGAAACGGCCCGGAGATCAGGTGTGGAAAGAATGAGCGCCCGGCGAGCGCCGCGTGGTTGGCGGCCGAGAGCGAGGCGAGCACGTGTGTGCCGACGAGATGTTCGATCGGGTTGTAGCCGAGGAACGCCGCGAACAGCACCGACACCGGCGGCGTGTGCGCGGCGCCGCTCGCCGCGGCCGCCGAGACGCCGTGAGCCTCGAGGCCCGCGGACAGCGTATGCGGCAGGTCGGAGGCCAGGCCGAGGATCATCAGCGTGAAGAACACGCCGATCGAGAGCACCTGCGCGGAGTTCTGGAAGGTCTGGTTCATGCCGCCACCCGCGCCACGGTGCTGCGGCGGCAGGCTGTTCATGACCGCGGCCCTGTTCGGCGAGGCGAACATGCCCATCGAGACGCCGATCATCGCCAGCACGAGCGCGAACAGCCAGAAGGAGAAGTCGATCGGCAGCAGCGTCAGCAGGAAGAAGCTCAGCGCCGAGCCGAGCATCCCGCCCGTCGCGAACCAGCGCGCGCCGAAGCGGTCGGAGAGGTATCCGGAGGTCGGCCCGGCGACGAGCATCCCCAGCGTCAGCGGCAGCATGTAGATGCCCGCCCGCAGCGGCGTGTCGGCGAAGTTGACGCCGTGCAGGGGCAGCCAGATGCCCTGCAGCCAGATGATCAGCATGAACATCAGCCCGCCCCGCGCGATCGCCGAGAGGAACGTCGAGAGCGTCCCGAACGTGAACGCGCGGATGCGAAACAGCGGCAGGCGGAACATCGGCTCGGCGACGCGGCTCTCGACGACCGCGAAGGCGATCAGCGACGCGAGGCCTGCGCCCAGCAGCCCGAGCACCCGCGGGCTGGCCCAGCCGGTCGCGTCGCCGCCGTAGGGGCGTATGCCGTACGTGACAGAGACCATGATCAGGATCAGCCCGAGCGCGAACGTGACGTTGCCCCACCAGTCCACGCGCGCGCGTTTGGGGGTGCTTCGCTCCTCGAGCTTCAGGTACGCCCATACGGTGCCAAACAGCCCGATCGGCACAGAGATCAAGAACACGAGCCGCCATTCGATCGGCGCCAGTAGGCCGCCGAGCACGAGCCCGACGAACATACCGCTGACGCCCACGATGTTGTTGATGCCGAGCGCCATGCCGCGCTGGTTGGCGGGGAACGCGTCGGTGAGGATCGCCGCCGAGTTCGCGAGCAGGAACGCCGCACCGATGCCCTGGACGATGCGGAAGACGATCAGGTACATGGCGCCCGCGCGCCCGTCCAGCCAGTCCACGGTCAGCACGAGCGAGGCGAGCGTGTAGATGACGAAGCCGAGGTTGTACATCCGCACGCGCCCGTACATGTCCCCCAGGCGCCCGAGGCTGACGATCAGCACGCTCGTGACGACGAGGAAGCCGAGGATCATCCACAGCAGGTAGAAGCTGTTGGCGGGCACGAGCGGATCGAGGTGGATGCCGCGGAAGATGTCCGGCATCGCGATCAGCGTGATCGAGCCGTCCAGCGTCGCGAGCAGCACCCCCAGCGTGACGTTCGACAGCGCAATCCACTTGTAGCGATCGGTGGTAGATGGGCCGCCGCTCTTTGCCGCTACTGTCTGGTTTGTATCAGCGCTTGCGCCCATACAGCCCATTATACAGGCAAACTGTACAGTTTGCCTGTATATCTCGGTATAGTCTTCCTGTGGAAGCACCCATGGATGCCTCCCTCGTCGCCAGCGAACTGCGTGTCGTGCTCGGCCAGCTGGTGCGACGACTTCGCGCCGAGCATCGCTTCTCGCTCGCGCACGGCTCCGTGCTCGGACGCCTGGACCGTGAAGGCGCCAGCAGCACGAGCGACCTTGCCGCAGCTGAGCGCGTGCGCCCGCAGTCGATGGCACAGACGGTCAGCGAACTGGAAACCGAGGGGCTGATCAGCCGCCGCCCCGATCCCGCCGACGGACGCCGGGTCCTCCTCGAGCTCACGGACAAGGGGCACCAGGTCCTCGAAGCCGATCGCCAGGAGCGCGAGGGCTGGTTGATACAGGCGATCACCGAGGGCCTCTCAGAGCGGGAGCAGCAGGAGGTCGCCCGGGTTGTACCGCTGCTGAGGCGTCTAGCCGACTCCTGAGCCCATCCGCCGGATTCGTCCACGGCGAGGAGTGGCGGTGGGTACGGCTTGAGCTTCCAGCGCGTGGATGCCGAGCTCGAGCATTCGCCGCCAAGCCCCTGGCTGGAGTTGCGTGGCCGCGCGCGTGGCGGCGAGGATCAGCCGCAGATCGAGCGTCGTTGCGTCCGAGCGCAGCCGTCCCTCCGCCCGCGCGGCGTCGAGGAGGCGATCCAGGGTGGCGATTGTGCTCGCCAGCGCTCGCTGCACGCTCGGGTGCTCTGAGACGGTCACCATCGCCTCTCCGAGCACATCGTCGGCAACCTGGCTATCGGCCAGCGTCCACAGCAACTCGATGAGCGCCGACCACGGGCCCTCGGTGCTCGTCAGCGCGATTTCCGCGCCGTGCTGGGTGTCTTCGAGCCGCTCGACGACGAGCGCGGCGATCAGGTCGTGCTTGGAGGGGAACTGTCGGTAGACACTGCCGATACCCGAGCCGGCGGCGGCCGCGATGGCGGGCATCGGCGCGTCGAGGCCATCGCGCGCGAAGACTTCACCGGCGACGCGTAGCAATCGGGCTCGCTTGTCCTCGGCGCATAGACCCGACCAGCAGCCAATCGGGGACGGAATGCTCATTCCGATACTCTACTTGGCAGCCCTCGCGGAACGCTCATTCCGCTGTTGCGACGGGCGCCTCTCGACATGACATCGACTACCGCCGACCGCACCCACCCGAACGTCACACTCGCCGTACTCGCGCTCGGCAGTGCGCTCGGGGGGCAGATATCGGCGACCTTCATCACCGGGCCCATGGACTGCCGACGGTCACCGGATCCACCGAGACCTTCGTGATGGCCACCGGCTTTCTGATCGTGTGTCTGCTCGCGGGCGCGGCCATCCCCAAGGGACCGACGGCGCCGGCCGCGACAGACGGCGTTCACGGTGAGATGACGAGTGTCGCCTCCGACGGTGCCCAGGCGTGAGCCGGCTGTCTTGGAGCCCTGAGCACCACCCGTCCACCGGATGGGGCACCCCCGGCCCGCCGATCCCCGCCGAGTTGCAGGGTCGGCGCCTGGGCAAGCGGCTGCTGCTGGCCGCCGGCCTTGGCGTTGGGATCGTCGTTGTCGTCGTGCTGCTCCCGGGCCTGGCCGGCCTGCGCCACCGCTTCGACCACGCACGGCCTTCCTGGCTTGTGCTGGCGGGCGCCCTGAAGGTGCTCTCCGGGCTCAGCTACATCGCGATCTTCCGTGCCGTCTTCTGCCGGCGTATGTCCTGGCGGCTGAGCGGCGAGATCGGGACGGCGGAGCTCGGCGCGAACGCGCTGCTGCCGACCGGTGGGGCCGGTGGACTCGCGCTCGGTGCGTGGGCGCTCTCACGGGTCGGGATGCCCGCGAGCCGCATCGCTCGCCGCACGGTGGCGTTCTTTCTGCTCACCAGCGCAGCGAACGTTTGCGCGTTGATATTCGTGGGCGCGGGCCTGGCCAGTGGGCTGCTCCCCGGTAGCACGAGCTTGCTCGGGGCGGCCGTGCCGGCCGGTGTGGCGGCGCTCGCGCTCGTCCTCGTGCTGGCAAGCCCGATGATGATGATCGCTTGGCGCAAGCGCCTGGAACACAGCGGCCGCGGCGAGAGCAGGCGCGCCCGTCTGCTGGCGGTCCTGGCCGATGGCGTGAACGAGTCCGTGACGTTGCTGCGCGAACACGACGCGTGGCTGATGGTGGGCTCGATCGGCTACCTCAGCTTCGACATCATGATGGTCTGGGCTTGTTTTCACGCCTTCGGCTCCTCTCCGCATCTCGCGATCGTGTGGATCGCCTATCTGATCGGCGAGCTGGGCGGACTGATTCCGGTGCCCGGCGGGATCGGCGGGGTCGATATCGGTCTGGTGGGGATGCTCGCCCTCTACGGCTTGCCGCTCGCGGCGGCGACGGCAGCGGTTCTGGCCTACCGGACGCTCGCTCTGTGGATCCCGGCGCTGGCGGGCAGCCTCGCCTTCGCAGCCCTCAAGCGAGAGCGCGAGTACGAGCTCGACTGTTGACCCGCGCAACTCCCCGGCTGGGGCAGCTAAAACACCGCCGCATCACATCCTCGCCCAACCGGGAAAACCGATGACGCCAGCGGCACCGCTACCGTACGCGACGTGCGTATAGCGACCTGGAACGTCAACTCGGTCAAGCAGCGGCTGCCGAGGCTGCTGGACTGGCTGCAGGAGCGCCAGCCCGACATCGTGTGCCTGCAGGAGACCAAGCTCGCCGACGACGCGTTCGAGCAGCTACTCGGGGAGGAGCTCGCCGGTCGCGGCTACGCCTTCGCCCTCCATGGCGAGGTGCAGTGGAACGGTGTGGCGATCCTCTCTCGAGTGGGGGTCGAGGACATCGTGGTGGGGATCCCCGGGGCGCCGGGCTTTCCGCACGCGGAGGCGCGGGCCGTGTCCGCGACCTGTGGCGGGATCAGGATGCACTCAGTGTATGTCCCCAACGGCCGGGAGCCGGATTCAGAGCACTACATGTACAAGCTCGCGTGGCTGGCCGCTCTGAGAGACATGGTCGGTGCCGATCCGCAGAACACGGTGGTGTGCGGGGACATGAACATCGCGCCCGCCGACATCGACGTGTTCGACCCGGACGCGTATGTAGGTCAGACCCACGTCACGCCGCCAGAGCGGGCGGCCCTGGCCGAGCTGCAGGCGGTGGGTCTGCGTGATGTCGTGCGCGACCGCTGGCCGACCGAGCGCGTGTTCACCTACTGGGACTACCGGGCCGGCATGTTCCATCAGGACCTCGGGATGCGAATCGACCTGGTGTTGGCCGGTGCCGCGGTCGCCGGCAGAACCAGGGCGGCGTGGGTAGATCGGCATGCTCGCAAGGGCACCGGGCCAAGCGATCACGCCCCTGTGATCGTCGATCTGGACGAGGCGCCGGATGGGGACATCGGGCCCGTTGTGCCACCCCCCTCCGCCCCCTCGGTCAAGCGCGGCTCGATCAAACTTCCACAATCACGATGATCGGTAAACCGGGCGCGGGTTGGCCTTCGGCTAATCCTCGACGGTGTCATCCGCGATTTGCCGCAGCCGCGCTATCGAGCTGCGCAAGATCCGCGACACCTGCATCTGGGACACGCCGACCGCAACGGCTATTTCCGTCTGGGACATTTCGCGCATGAAACGCAGGTGCAGAACTCGTCGCTGCAGCTCCGGCAAACGATGGACGGCGCTGGACAGGGAGATGTCGAGCTCGATCAGCTCGTAGCGTTCGTCCTCGGCGCCGATGGTGTCGCCCAAGGTCCATCCGAGATCTTGGTCTGCCATGCGAGCGGGCTGGTCGAGCGTCCCCGTCTGATAGGCCTGAGCGGCCTGTAGTCCGTCGAGCACCTCCTCGATCGTGAAGTGCAGATCCTCGGCGATCTGGTTGACGGTCGGTGGGCGGCCGCCCAGATCGGTCAGTCGTTCGGTCGCCTGCTCGATCGCGTAGACCCGCTCCTGGGTGCCGCGCGGCACATGCACGGACCAACCGCAGTCCCTGAAATAACGTCTCAGCTCTCCGAGGATGGTGGGCGTGGCGAACGCGGGGAAGCTGTTCCCGAGGCTGGGATCGAAGCGGTTGACCGCCTTGAGCAGCGCTACGCTGGCGACCTGCACGAGATCCTCCAACGGCTCCGAGGAGCGCGCGTACCGTCGTGCCAGCTTACGAGCGAGCGGCAGGTAGCGTTCAACCAGCGCCTCCTGGCGAGGCGATCCCGCTCGCTTTGGCACTGGCGGAACAGCTCTGTCTGGGACACTCCCCGCATTCGCGGGCCGGACGGACGACGAGGAGAGATCTTCAAGCTCGGCGCGCCCGTAACAAGCGTGCCGTGCGCATCCGCTCCCGCGGTCGTTGGAGTAAGCGTGGACGATCTGCTCTGGCCGGGGGTCATCGCGCGAGCCCCGTCGTGTGAACATCGGTGGCGTCTGCGTGGACCGGCAACCCGGATGTGAAGTCCCGAGCCGATCTGAATACCCGGGCCCTTTGGAATCTGATCATTCCTGCCTGCATTGCCTGCCTCCTGTGCTCGTTGAGTCTCTTACTTGAGCCGTGTGGCAGGGCTCTCTGGAGGTGAGAGCCAAGCCCCTGAGACGAGCCAAGCCTTGCGCTGTGCCTCCCCAGACCACCAGGGAAATCAAAGAACAACCGCGACTATCTCTTTACCTCGAGCACCCCCTGGCCCGGTAGATGGCTTTCAGCTCTGCGAGCACACCTACCCGGATACCGGCTCGGCGTAAACCTGAACTCTTCCAAGCGGAAGGCAATGTGTGAGGGGAGCGGAACTCACGTGCGTTCGACGATCCACGGCCGTGCGTCCGCTCACCGCCCGTGATGTTTGAGCATCGGGCCCACGGGTAGCCCACCCCCTGACCCTCCGGTCTCCCGGATGGCATCAAAGGGCTCCGATCGATGCTCTCGACCCCACACTCAGACCTCCAGTCGTGGCCCGCCGGGGCGATCCCGCCAGGACCGACACCCCCCGCGCCCTCGCCGCAGCCCGGTCCTCCCTTCCCCCCGCGACCGGATCCGGTTCCCCCCAAGCCCGGGCCCGATCTGCCACCGGCACCGCCCGATCCCAATTCTCCGGGCATCTAGCCGAGGCGACCGCTCCCACCCGCCATGGCACGGGTCCCGTCTTTGCGTGGACAACCGCCCAACCCCGGCTCTCGTGAAGCTGGATCCCGCTCGAAGCGTTCTCGCGAGAAGCCACGTTGGTTGAGACCCACAACTAAAATTACAAAGTGGACGCGGCGCTAGGATATTCGCTCGATCCAGGATCGGCGGCAACGACCAAGCGATGTCAATGATCGGCCAGTCCAACGTCATGTCGGGTCCACGAAGGCAACCGATCATCCCCGATACCCAGAGGGTCAGCGCCGTCGATCTCCTGTTGGAGGCCGGATCTGTGCTGGCCACGTCGCTTGACCCAGTCACCACGATGGGCCAGGTGGCTGGATTGACCGTCCCGATGTTGGCCGATGTCTGCGTGATCGATCTGCTCGATGAGGATGGCTCCATCAGGGACGTGGCGGTCGTCGCCGACGACGAACAAATAGCCCACGACCTGGAAGCCCTTCGAGCCGAACACCCACTTGACCGGGACGGGAATCACCCCGTTGCCCGCGTGATCGGCAGTGGACAGCCCGAGTTGCTGCCGCAGATGACATCCAGCCAGCTGCGTTCGTTCGCGCAAGGATCGGCACATGCGAGATTCATGCTCGAGCACGACTACCGCTCGGCTGTCGTCGTCCCGCTATTGGCGCGCGAGCGCACACTGGGAGCTCTGTCCGTGCTGCGACTCGGCGCCGGCGAGCCCTACGACACCTCCGACCTGGACCTCGTCTTCGAGTTGGCACGACGCGCGGCGCTGGCGATCGACAACGCGCGCCTGTTCAGTGAGCTGCGGATCGTCGACCAGCGTCTGCAAGCGATCCTCGCCAATCTCGCGGAGGCGATCACCGTCGTGGACGAGCACGGGCGGACGGTTTTTGCCAACCGGGCCGCCGCCGACCTCCTGGAAGTCGCGACGCCCACCGACCTGACGGACGCCGAGCCCGGGACGACAATGCCGCGGTTTCTGGTGAGTGACGAGCACGGGCGTGAGCTCGACCTGGACGCGATGCCGTCCCGCAGGCTGTTCCGCGGAGAGACAGTCGAGCCGCTACTTGTGAAAAACGTGGTGCGCGCCACCGGCCAAGAGCGCTGGCTCAACGTTCGTTGCTCGCCGCTGTTGGATCCGGAGACCGGGCGCGTCGCATATGCGGTCAACGTCTTCGAGGACATCACCGCGATGAAGCGGGCACAGCTGACGGAGAGTTTTATGGCCGAGGCCAGCCGGGTGCTGTCCTCCTCGATGGATTACAAGGAGACGCTGCAGCGCGTGGCGCAGCTCGCCGTACCCCAGATCGCCGACTGGTGTGCCGTTGATGTGCTCAGCGAGCGCAACGAGATCGAACGGGTCGCGGTCTACCATCCGGACCCTGTGCGCCTGGAGCTGGCCAGACGACTGGACGCCAGCTACCGCCCGACCCTCGATGAACCGGCAGGGGTTCCCGAGGTGATCAGGACGGGACAGGGTCGCATCTTCACCGACATCCAGCAGGAGTCCCTCGCCTCTTACGCCCGTGACGAGGAGCACCTGCGACTGCTTTCGGCGATCGGTGCGACCTCGGTGATCATCGTCCCGATGGCGGGAGCGACAGACTCGGCCATCGGGGCCATAACGCTTGTCTGCTCAGAGTCGGACAGGCGTCTCTCCGACGCGGACCTCGGGCTCGCCGTGAGACTCGGTCGGCGTGCCGGCACCGCGGTGGAACGTGCCCGTCTGTTCACCGAGCGCTCACGGATCGCGCACATCCTGGAGCGCGCCCTGCTGCCGGAATCGCTGCCCGACATTCCCGGCGCCGAGGTGAGAGCACTCTATTCAGCGGCCGGCGAGTTGAACGAGGTCGGCGGCGACTTTTACGACGTGTTCGAATACGAGCGCGACCACTGGCTGCTGCTCGTGGGGGATGTCTGCGGCAAGGGACCTCGCGCGGCGGGAGTGACAGCGCTGGCACGTCACACCTTGCGAGCCGCGGCGCTGAGTGGCCAGTCACCGGCACAGATGATCGGCACGCTGCACAGCGCTCTGCGTCATCAGCCTCCCGGCGCCGACCTATGTACCGTGTGCCTGGTCACTCTGACACTCGCCGGCAGGGTCACCGTTACGCTCGCCGGGCATCAGCCGCCGCTGCTCATAGACACAGACGGAAAGATCACGCCGGTTGGGCAGCCGGGAACGTTGCTCGGCGTCACCGACTCGATCCAGGTCTCGGAAACCGAAGCGCAGATCGAAGAGCGGCAGACCCTTCTGATGTACACGGACGGCGTGCCGGAGGCCAGTCGCCAGGGCGAGCGATTCGGCGAGCAGAAACTGCTCGAGCTATGCGGGCAGACTCCGCAGCTTCCGCTTGTGGAGCTGCTCACCGAGATCGAGCAAGCGGTGCTGGAGCACACGGGGGGCACGCTGTCGGATGACATGGCCCTGCTGGCGCTGCGTCTGGGATCGGCCTCGGTGGTCGAGAAGACCACCCTCGGCTAGCCTTCCGCTCAGCGTCGGTGACCTTCTGCGCACGGACCAAAGTCGCGTCGTGCGGATAACATGAGCTGGTGTCTGCCGGGGAGCATCTGCAGATAGACATCCGTGTGGAGCGCGATACGGCGGTGGTGAGTCTCCATGGCGAATTGGACCTGGTCAATGCGCCGCTGTTGCTCAACAAAATCTCGAGCCCGGAGGTCAGCGGTGCGGCGACGGTGGTGCTCGATCTCGATGATCTGCGGTTCATCGACTCGACGGGACTCAGAGCCATCCTCTCGGCGCACACCACCGCTAGGGACCGCGGCCAGAAGTTGGCTGTGACACCCGGGGTAGGGCAGGTAAAGCGCCTGCTGCGCCTGACACGCATCGACGATCATCTGCGGGTAATCGCGCCATCCGAGCAGCTTTCAGTCCCGCCACCGCCGGGAAGCTGAACACCGGCCCCCTCGGACGCGGGATGACACCCATGCCCGATGGCTGCATATTTCCCGCCGGTACGGGTATCGACGGATAGAGCCTATTTTCAAACACCAACTAGACCCATGACGGTTATTACGATTCGGTGGATGTGAAGGGCGGGCGACGCCGCTTGCGCAAGCGGCGCAAGTCCCTTCGATATCCGCTGAACCAGTGACCGCCAAGGAGGGCGGCTAGTGTCCGGGCAACGCACGCAACGAGAACCCAAGCGCGTTCGTCTGGGTCAAGACCGCAGAGCAAATCCTCAACTCCATTGCACAACCTCTAAAGCGACCTGACGGGCGCAGGACACTAGCGATGCCCGGCACCTGCCAGTTTCGACGTTCTGATTTTCGACGGGCGCGCCACCATGGATGAGCTGCCCAACGTTTGCGTGAGTCTCCCCAACCGGCCCGAGAATGTCCTGCTTGTGCGGGAGATCCTGACCGGCATGTGCGAGAACATCGGCCTGGAAGACTCAGGTCTGAACGATCTGCATACGGCGGTCACCGAGGCCTGCAACAACGTCGTGCTGCATGCGTATGAGGGCGATGAGGGGCCGCTGGAGGTCGAGCTCTACGTGCTGCCGGCGGCGATCGAAGTACTCGTCCGAGATCTCGGGGTTGGGATCGCGCCACGGATCAGCGACGTCGAGGAGAACCCTCTACGGATCGGATTGCACGTGATCCATGCGTTGGCCCAGCGCGTCGAGTTCAACGACGTCGAGGATCACGGCACCGCGATCCGCATGCGATTCGCAATGCACCCCACGCGTGTGCTGCCGGCGGTAGGGCGAAACGGGCATAATCACATGGACGGTGAGTTCCCGGGGAGACGACCGTTGCCCTGGCGCCCGCAGCTCTGTCGGAGACGGTGCTTCCTCGGCTGCTCAGCACACTGGCGGCCCAGGCGCATTTCTCGATCGGCCGCATCGCCGATATGCAACTGCTGGCCGATGCCCTGGCCGCACACGCCCCCTCCTGGCTGTCGGGGGGGTGTCTGAGCATTCATGCCGACATCAGTCCGCGCGATCTGAAACTTCAGGTTGGGCCGCTGCGATCAGGTGGCGCCGATCAGATCATTCTCGATTCCGCGATCGACGGGGTGGGCCGCGTCATCGAGCGACTGATCGACGAGCACGAGGAGGTCGTGGCGGGCCCCCTCAAAATGCTCTCGTTGCGGCTGGTCGATCAAAGCTAGTCGGCGGCCAACGGGTTCATGGGACTGGTTTTTAGGTTCGTCGCCGCGGGTAATAGGATTCAGTGCGAAACGTAGTCGAGGTAGATCGGATAGTGCCCGGCAGCGCAGAGATCGCCCAGCGCCTGTTTGACGCTTTCAACGCCCGTGATCTGCAAGGAGCCCTGTCGCTGCTCCATCCGGAGATCGTCTTTGAACCCGTCTCTGGGGCTGTCCTGAACGGCGGCAGACCCTACTGCGGGGAGGAGGGCATTCGCCGTTACTTCAGCGATATGCATGAGCACTGGCGGGAGCTGACCGTCAATCCGGTGCATGTGCGTGCCGCCGGTGAGGCCGTCGTCGCCCTCGGCCAGGTGAGCGGCAGGGGTGCCGCGGGCTCACTCGACGCCGCGCCCACAACGTGGATTTTCAAGTTCAAAGACGGGCTCGTCTCACACATCCAGGTTTTCTCCGACGAGCGCCTTGCACGCAAAGCGCTCGGTCTCTAGCAGCCAGGACGCGCACGCTCGCTCAGGCTCGCAGCCCGCCTCAGCAGGTAGTGCTGCTCGGGCGTGCTGGCGGTCAGCGCCGCGGCGGCACGATAGTCGGCGATCGCAGCGGCGGTGTCGCCGGCCATCTCCAGCAGGTGGGCGCGGGCCGCGTGCAGGCGATGGTGGCCCGCCAGGCGCTCGTCGAGTGAGCCCAGCAGCTCCAACCCCACCGCCGGCCCGTCGGCCATCGCGGCGGCGATCGCGCGATTGAGCGTGACCATGGGATTCGGCGTCATCCTCTCGAGCAGTCCGTAGAGCCCGAGGATCTCCCTCCAATCGGTGGCCTGCGCCCGGCTGGCCTGATCGTGCACGGCGGCGACAGCGGCCTGCACCTGATACTCGCCTACCGCGCCGTGGCTCCAGGCATCGGCGATCAGTGCGGCGCCCTCGGCGATCAGCTCGCGATCCCACAGCGTCCGGTCCTGCTCGGCAAGCGGTATCAGCTCGCCCGATCGTCTGTGCGAGCGGGACGGCGGGCCTCGGTGAGCAGCATCAACGCGAGCAGACCAGTCAGCTCAGGGTCATCGGGAAGCGTCGAGTGGGCGATCCTTGCCAGCCTGATCGCCTCCGTCGAAGCTCGCCGCGCGCAAGCTCGGGGCCGCTGCTGGAGAGATAGCCCTCGTTGAAGATCAGGTACAGGACATGCAGCACCGAGCGCATACGTGTCGTCCATTCGTCGGCGCTCGGGCATCGCGAACGGGACGGCCGAGACACGGATGCTCTGCTTGGCTCTGGGCTGACCCGTTGGGCCATCGTCGTCTCGGGAACCAGGAACGCGGTGGCGATCGCGCCGGTCTGCAGGCCCCCGACGGCGCGCAACGTCAACGCGATCGCCGACGCGGGTGTCAGCGCCGGGTGACAGCACATGAACATCAGCGTCGAACGTATCGTCGTGCGCGGGCGCGTCAGTTGTGTCGGTCACGGCGGCCGTGTCCGCCGGGGGAATCTCCAGTGTCGCCGCAAGGCCCTCGGCGCCGCCGGCGCGCCTGCTCGCCGCGCAGCCGATCGGTCATCCGTCGCGAGGCTACGTGAATCGACCAGCCCACCGGATTTTCGGGTGTTCCCTGCCCCGGCCACTGTGTGGCGGCCGCGATCAGCGCCTCCTGGACCGCGTCCTCGGAGTCGGCGAAGTCACCGAACCGCCGTACCACCGCGCCGAGGACCCGCGGCGCGCAGTCGCGCAGCAGGCCCTCTATCCCCGGCGGACGACTCACGGCCTCACACCTCCGAGCTGGGGGCGCCCATCACCTCGCGCACCTCGATCGGCTGCTTGATCGGCTCGCCGTTGCGCGCCGGTGCCGCCGAGGCCTGGGCCGCGATCTCGATCGCTCGCTCCGGCGATTCGACGTCCACGATCCGGTAGCCCGCGAGCAGCTCCTTGGACTCTGGGAACGGGCCGTCGGTCACGACTGGGGCGCCGCTGCCGCCGTCGTGGACCACGAACTTGGCCTGCGACGGCGCGGCGAGACCCTGCGCATCGACGAGCTCGCCGCGCTCCGTGAGCTCCCGGTTCATGTCCAGCTGGTACTGGATGTGCGCCTGGATCTCCTGCGGTGTCCAATGCCCCATCGGCACGTCGCAATTCTCTCCGCCTGCGTAGTTCTGTATCAGCATGAACTTCATCTCGCTTCTCCTCTTTGTTGGTTGCGCCCAATCGACGCGTTCAATGATGTGTCGGAGCCGCCCCGCGATTCTCGACATAGACCTTGGAGATCGCTCGGTCGGGCCTGAATCACTCGATTGCGCCGCACGGTCAAGCCGCCACATCTCACGTCTACCCCGACGCTCCCAGCAGCCCGACACGAATCTACCCGCGGCTGTTCGGCCGGCTCGCTGTGACCGTCACGCTCAGCGGACCTTCCCGGCGCGTGGCTCTCGTCTTTGGGCTCTGATCCAGGCGTGTCGCGAGCAGCGATCGGACTCCGTCCTCGAGCTTGTGGATCACGGCTGGGAATGCCGACGATGAGGGCGCACGGGCCTGGGTGACGACCTCGGAAGGCGCATGGATAATTCCAATAGTTGTTGAGAATTCGCCTTTTGACGACAGAAGTAGTGATCCAAACCGATGAAATGGGTAAGGAAATTCTGACATGCGGGCCCAAGTTCAGATTGGCAGATCATCGCAAGGCGTTCGGGGCGGGTGGCTCGGCTGATGCCCGCTGTCGTGAGGCCCCGCCTGGGTCGAAAGAGCGCGGGGATGGTTGACCGGCCACATCCGGGTGCTCTCCGCGGGCGGCTCGATCCTCATCCTGGGGATCGTGGCCTCGCTGTGCCTGGCCGTTGTGTGGCGGGCCAGCGCCCGCAAGCACGAAGCCCAGGCGTTCCGCTCAGCCGCCGCGAACGTCACGGCGACGCTGAGCACCCTGCTGCAGCGCAACTTCGACCTGACGCGCACGATACGCGCGATCGCCACGATGAACCCGAACATCGGGGAGAGCGCCTTCGTCAAGTGGTCTGAACAGCTTCAGCTGGGCAGCCGGGCCGACGGAGGGCTGCTGATCTTCTTCATCAGGCAGGTTCCCCGGAAGGATCTGGCCTCCTACCTGCGGGCGGCGGCGAGAGATCCCGTGTTTAGTCAGATCCTTGCCGGCCAGTCCCAGATCGTGCCCGCAGGCGACCGTCCGCGCTACTGCCTGGTGCAGGGCTTTCTCGACACCGGCAACACCCACAGCTCCCTGCCGCTGCTCGTCGATCTGTGCGCCCCCACATTCCCCGGTGTCGGGCGCTCCCCCTATCCGGCCCTGTTGCAGGCCATGACCGACACCGGCACGATGCGGGCCGTACCGGAGCCCGCTGTGAAGACGTCGGAGATCGTGACCGGAGACGCCGTCTACCGCAGCGACGCGGATCTCGCGACTATCGCCGACCGGCGGGCGGCAGTGATCGGCTGGGTCGGCAGCTCCTTCGACGGCGCTTCGGTGATCGACGGCGTGATCGCTGGGCGCAAATCGCTCGCCGTGGCTCTCTTTCACCAGAACGCGGGCGACCCGCTGCAGTTGCTGAGCAGCGCCGGCCGGGCCGGGTCCAACCCGCTCAGCTACACCCGACAGCTGCAGGCCGACGGATCGTGGCTGGTCAAGGTGTCGGGCAGCGCGGGCGTGACGATGTTCACCGCCAACCAGGAAGGCCTGCTGGTACTCGGGTGCGGTCTGTTGATCACCGGCCTGGTCTTCCTGCTGTACCTGGTGTTGAGCCGTGCTCGCGCGCGGGCGTTGAAGCTCGTTGCCCAGAAGACCGACCAGCTGCACTATCAGACCCTGCACGACGTGCTCACCGGCCTGCCCAACCGCGCGCTCGTGATCGATCGCGCCGAACAGCTGCTCAGCCGCGTCAAGCGGACGCAGAGCACTGCCGCCGCGCTGTTCGTGGATCTGGACGGCTTCAAGGCGATCAACGACCGATTTGGTCATCACGCGGGGGACGATCTGCTGCAGACCGTCGCGGCGCGCCTGACCACGGTGCTGCGAGACAGCGACACCGTCGGGCGCATCGGTGGAGACGAGTTCATCGTCCTGGTGGAGCCCGGCGCGTTGGACGTGACCCCCGAGCTGGTGGCCGAGCGGATCCTCGATGTGCTGCGCCAGCCGATGGCGCTGGGACCCAACAAGCAGACGACCGTCTCGCTGACCGCGAGCATCGGCATCGCCGACGGCCAGCGCGAGTCGGCGGAGAAGCTGCTGCGCGACGCCGATGTGGCGCTGTATGAGGCCAAGCGAACGGGTCGAGATCGATATGTGCGGTTTGACTCGGCGATGCAGGCCACCGCGCAGGACCGCCTGCTCTTGACGATGGATTTGCGTGAGGCGCTGGAGCGCGACGAGTTCTTCCTGCTCTACCAGCCCACGTTCGATCTGCAAAGCGAACGGGTCACGGGCCTGGAGGCGCTGATCCGCTGGCGCCATCCGAGTCGTGGCGTGGTGGCACCGGGGCTGTTCATCGGGCTGGCGGAGGAAAGCGGCGTGATCGTTTCGATCGGCCGCTGGGTGCTCGGAGAGGCCTGTCGCCAGGCGGCCAGCTGGCGCCGCCGAGGTCACCCGGTGGCGCTCTCGATCAACGTGTCGGCCCGCCAGCTCGAACGCGAGGATCTGGTCGACGACGTTCAGGCGGCGCTCGCGGAGAGCGAGCTCGATCCGTCGAGCTTGACGCTCGAGATAACCGAGACGGCGCTGATGCGTGACGCCGAGGCGACCGCCCGGCTGCTCGAGAGGATCAAGGAGCTGGGTGTGAGGATCGCCATCGACGATTTCGGCACCGGCTACAGCTCGCTGGCCTATCTGCGCCAGTTCCCCGTCGATGAGTTGAAGATCGATCGGGCGTTCATAACGGGCTTGACGCGTTCAGCCGACTCACGGGCGCTTGCCCACACACTCATACAGCTGGGCAAGGCGCTCGGTTTGCAGACACTCGCGGAGGGGATCGAGGAGCCCGCCCAGCTCGAGACGCTCCGCCAAGAGAACTGCGATCTCGGCCAGGGATTCCTGTTTGCAAGACCGTTGGATCCCGCGGCGGTGGAGCGGTTCCTGAGCTCCCGAACAGCCAGTCAGTCCGCTGAGGTCTAGGCGCAAAAGCCACGATCAGGGCGCGCCTGGTGCGCTGACGATCCGCACAGACATCTGCTGCACCGTCACTACGTCGCCCGCACGCAGCTGGCGCCCGCGGCGGCTCTCGATCTGCGCGTTGACCTGAACGGTGGCCTGCGCGAGCAGCACCTTTGCCTCGGCACCGGATGAGATGACCCCCGCGAGCTTCAACAGCTGACCGAGCCGTATCGACTCTCCCTTGATGGCGATCTCGCGCACGAGCCCAGACGATAGTGGGCTGGCGGCCCGCTCACTCCCGCGTGTTCAGCGCCGGCAAGCCGGCTCTGGCGGATCTGCCCACAAACGGGGAAAGGTCACTTCTTCCCCGGCAGCGCGTAGGCGGTCTTGCCCTCCCGGTCGATCTTCGCGATCTTGTCCTGCGCGAGTAGACGACGGATGTTGGCCCGGATCTCACCGGCGCCCATCGCCGTGACCATCACGAGCTCGCTGATGGTGTGCGAGCCGTGCTCGAGCGCGTCGAGTACCGCCCGTCCCACGGTGCTAAGCGAAGCTGACTGACGTTTGCGCGCCGGTTTGCTGGCCGCCCGCTTGACAGCCCCGGCCGCCGAGCCGCGCCGCCCGGAGGAGCGTCCCGCCGGGCTCCTCTTGGCGGAGGATGCCCGCGCCGGTGTGCCCGTCGATCCATCCGTGTTCTCCAGGGAGCGCGCCGCGACGAGCAGGCGCTCATACTCGGCCACCAGCGGACGCAGCTCGCCTAGGCGCGCGTCCAGTTCGCTACTTATCTTGCTCAGCAGGTCAGAAGCCATAAACACCCTTCTAGTCCAATTTTCTCTGGCGGGCATTCTCGCAGCGATGCGCCGCGAACGGCCTTCAGCCGTGAGATGGGACGCGCCGTCCCGCGCCGTCGGCCACCGTGTGGGTCAGGCGCTCTGCCCGAGCGCCCTGGCGGGAACCTCGCCCCAGAGGCGCTCAAGGCGATAGTACTCGCGGGCCTCGGGGGTGAAGATGTGCACGATGACGTCCAGATAGTCCATCAGGACCCAGCGGGCCTGTGAGAGGCCCTCTACGCGCCGTGGTGTGATGTCGTGCTCGTGCTTGCATCCCTGAAGGATGGCGTCGTGAATCGCCTTCACCTGGCGGTCGGTGTTGCCCGAGCAGATGACGAAGTAGTCGGTGTAGCCGAGGACGCCGCGTAGGTCCAGCTCGACGAGGTCGATCGCCTTCTTGTCGGTCGCGTAGCCCGCGACGAGATCGGCTAGATGATCGGGCTTCATTCGCTGAGCGGTTTCAGGTAGAGGGCGTGCTGAGAGATGTAGGAGGCGACGGACGGCCCGACGAATCGATCGACCTGCTCGCCGACGGCGGCGTGCTCGCGCACCATTGACGAGGAGAGGTTTACCGGCGCCATGTCCAGAAAGTGCACTCGCGCCCGAGGATAGCGCAGGCCGAGCGTCTCACTCAGCCGCTGGCGCTCCGCTCCGTCGCGCTCGGCGACCGCCAGCTCCGCGAGCTCGAGCAGCGCCTCCGGTTCGCGCCAACTCGGCAGGCTGCGAGCCATGTCGGCTCCCATGATGAACGTCAGGGGCACATCGGGGTGCTTTGCCTGAATGTCTCTGAGAGTATCGACCGTGTATGACGGTCCGCCTCGCTGGAGCTCGAGAGTGCACACCGACAGCTCCCGGGTTTCTTTGATCGCCAGTCTGCACATCTCCAGGCGATGCCCGGGACCCGGGTCCCGCCCACCCCCACCATCTGTCTTGTGGGGGGCGAGGGCGGCGGGCATCAGCACGACGCGGCTCAGATGAAGCTGGCTCAGCGCGTTGCTCGCGAGCGCCAGATGCCCGAGATGTGGTGGGTTGAACGTACCGCCGAGGATCCCGACGGCCATGCCCTGTCGGCTGTCGGTGGCGCTCACGCGCGAATGTGGCCCTCGCCCTGCACCAAATACTTGAAGGTGCACAGCTCGCGCAGCCCGATCGGCCCGCGCGCGTGAAGCTTCTGGGTGGAGTTGCCGATCTCCGCGCCCATCCCGAACTCGCCGCCGTCGGTGAATCGGGTGGAGGCGTTCACATACACGCAGGCCGCGTCGACACCGAGCTGAAACGCTCGCGCGGCCCGGACGTCGCCGGTGACGATCGCCTCGGAGTGCCCGGATCCGTAGCGGGCGATGTGCTCGATCGCGTCGTCGAGCGAGTCCACTACCCCGACCGCGATCTGTGGTGCCAGATACTCGCTGGTCCAGTCCTCCTCGCCGGCGGGGAGCATCTGGACCCCGGTATTGGAGGCGAGTTCCTGGACCCGCCGATCGGCGCTGATCTTCACCCCCGCCTGGTCCAGCGCGATGATGGTTCCGGGCAGGAACTGTGCGGCCACCGCCCTGTGTACGAGCAGGGTCTCCGCCGCGTTGCAGACCCCGGGCCGCTGAACCTTCGCGTTGATCGTTATCGCCTGGGCGTCCTGTAGGTCGGCGTGCTCGTCCACGTACACGTGGCAGTTGCCGGAGGCCGCGTAGATCACCGGCACCGTGGCGACCGCCTGTAGCGCTTCCTTCAGACCCTCGCCGCCGCGGGGGATGATCAGATCGATGTTCTGCCTCTGGGTGGCCAGCTCGGTGAGCTCCTCCCGACCGCCACCGGCTATCAGGCTGACGGAGCCCTGTGGCAGCCCCGAGCCCTCTGCGGCTTCCGCGGCCAGCGCCGCCAGCACCGCGTTTGAGTGGCTTGCCGTGGAGGAGCCGCGCAACACGATCGCGTTGGCGGACTTCAGGCACAGCGCGGTCGCGTCGATCGTGACGTTCGGCCGTGCCTCGTACACGACCGCGATCACACCGAGCGGCACGCGCACCTTGCGCAGATCCAGGCCGTTGGGTAGGCGCCGGCCTTCGATCACCTCCCCGACCGGGTCCGGCAGCGTGACGATCCGCTCGACGGCGTCGGCTATCGCGGCGATCCGTGAGGGGTCGAGCGCCAGCCTGTCGAGCAGCGCGTCGGATAGGCCGCTTTGGCGGCCTGCCTGCATGTCGAGCTCATTGGCGTGCAGGATCTCACCGGTGTTGTCGATCAGCGCCCTGGCGATCGCCAGGAGCGCGCGGTCGCGCGTGGCGCTGTCTGTCTGGGCGAGAGTCCGTGAGGCACGCTTGGCGAGCGTGCATGTCTGCAGCGGAGATGTCGCGGTGGCCGCCATCCCTAAAGGGTAGGGACTTCGTTCAATCGAACACCAGATAGTCTCGGTGCACGGCCTCGTCGCTGGCCCTGGGCAGCACTGAGCGCACCTGCTCTGACTTCATCCCCATCACGCTGGCAAGCTCGGATGAGGAGTAGCTGCAGATCCCCTTGGCCAGTGGGCGTGACCCTGCGCTAGAGGAGCCGTCACGCTCGCTGATGTTAACCGCGTCGCCCGCGTCGAACATCCCGTTGACTTCGACTATGCCGACCGGCAACAGGCTCGCGGCGCCGTCGCGCAGCGCCCGTGCCGCGCCGGCGTCCACGACCAGCGTCCCGCGAGAGGGCTTGGCGTACTTCAGCCACAGCTTGAAGGAGTTGTAGCGTGACTGGCGCGCGGGGAAGTAGGTGCCGGCCCGCCCTTCCTCCCCTTCTCCGGCGAGGATCGACTCGAGCGCTCCCGCGAGCAGGCCGTTGCCGATCACGGTGGGGATGCCGGCAGCGGTCGCCATGTCGGCCGCCAGCACCTTGGAGCGCATGCCGCCAGATCCGAGCGGGGAGGTGGTGTGCCCAACCTGCAAATCCTCGAGTGCGGAGAAGTCCTGCACTTCGCCGACCAGCCGGGCATCCGGGTCCACACGCGGGTCGGCGGTGTAGAGGCCGTCGATGTCGGTCAGCAGCACCAACTGCGAGGCGCCGGTCAGGACGGCGACCTGCGCGGCCAGGAAGTCGTTGTCGCCGAAAGAGATCTCGTCCGTGGCGGTGGTGTCGTTCTCGTTGATGACGGGCACCACCCGCCAGTCGAGCAGCCGGGTGAGCGTCTCGCGGGCGTTCAGGTAGTGGGTGCGGGCGCTCATGTCGAAGAACGTGAGCAGCACCTGCGCGCTCTGCAGGCCGCGTTCGCGCAGCAGCTCGTCATATACCCGGTAGAGCTTTCCCTGCCCGACGGCGCTGGCGGCCTGCAGCTCACCGACGGAGCTGGGACGCTGCCCGAGCCGCATGATGCGCATGCCGCGGGCGATCGCCCCGCTGGTCACGACGATCGCCTCGCCGCCGCCGCGGTGCAGGTCGGCAACCGCGTCGCAGATGCGCGCCAGCGTCTCTTCGCGCAGCTCCCCGGCCGGGTCGGCGACGACACTCGAGCCAAGCTTGATCACAAATCGTCTCATCCACCAGAAAGCTTATGCTGCCCCGCCCGGATCGAGGTCGAAGACGACACCCGCGATCTCGATCTCATCCCCCGGCTGAAAGCCCTTGGCGTCGAGCGCCGCGAGCACACCTATCCGTCGCAGCCGACCCTCGAGGTATGACAAAGCGTCCTCGTTGTCGATGTCAAAGCGTGCGAAGAGACGCTCGACGCCCTCTCCTCTGACGGCAAAGCGACCGGGTGACAGTGCCTCGACGTTGAATCTGGTCTGTCCCGCAGGGCGGAAAACCATGTGCTCTGCCAGGGGCTGCTCCTCCTCACGGCCGCGGTCGGGGAGATCCTCCTCTTGGCCGCCGCTCGCCGGGACGCGTCGCAGCAGCTCACCCACCAGCTCCTTCAGTCCCTCTCCGGTGGCGCTCGAGGTCGCGATCACGGGCGTTACGCCGTCCAGCCGCTCGCGCCAGCTCACGATCGCCTCGCGCTGGCGCTCGGCGCTCACGAGGTCGGCCTTGGAGAGGGCGAGGATACGTGGCAAGCCGGCGAGTCGCTCGTCGTGCGCGGCCAGCTCCCGCTCGATCACTTGGTGGTTTGAGAGCTCATCCGCGTCCGGGTCGCCCGACAGCTCCGGGGCGATGTCGAGGACGTGCACGAGCAGCCTGGTTCGCTCTATGTGGGCGAGGAATTCGTGTCCCAGTCCGGCGCCGTCGCTTGCTCCTTCGATCAGGCCGGGGATGTCAGCGATCACCAGCTGTCGTTCCTCGGCTTCGAGTACCCCGAGCACCGGTTCCAGGGTGGTGAAGGGGTAGTCGGCGACCTTCGGCGCGGCGCGGGTGAGCCGGCTCAGCAGCGAGGACTTGCCGGCGTTGGGCAGGCCGACGAGCCCTATGTCGGCCAGCAGCTTCAGCCGAAGCTCGAGCCAGCCCTCCTCGCCCTCCAGGCCCCGCTCGGCGAATCGCGGCGCCTGCCTGGTCGGCGTGGCAAAGCGCTTATTGCCGCGGCCGCCCGAGCCGCCGCGTACCAGCTCGATGCGCTGGCCGTCTCTCATCAGCTCCCAGCGACGTCCGAGCAGCCCGCCCTCGGTGCCATGCACTTCGGTTCCCGGCGGCACCGCCAGCTCGAGGCTCTCACCGTCAGCCCCGTGCCGCAGCGAACCGCCGCCGGGCCCGCCGTCACCGGCCCGATAGTGGGCGCGTCGGCGAAAGCTCCGCAGATCGCGAAGCGAGGCGTCGCACACCAGGACCACCGCCCCGCCGCGGCCGCCGTCGCCGCCGTCCGGGCCGCCGCGCGGAACGTGCGCTTCGCGGCGAAAGCCAGCCGATCCGTTCCCTCCGCGTCCGGCCTGGACGTGGATCTTCGCGTGGTCTTGCAACATCGCGGCCCCATCGTGACAGTCCCGCGAGTCACGGCGATCCCCGATGTGGGTAGATACCGGTCAGACTCCGATATTTCAAGCGCAAGGACCAGGTATGAATAGCGATGACGATGGGCTGACCGACCGTGTCTTTCTGATCACAGGCGCCTCCTCCGGGATCGGCGCGGCAAGCGCCCGTCACCTCGCCGCCGCGGGCTGGCGGGTCGTGCTGGCGGCCCGCTCGCGGGAGCGTTTGGAGGAGCTCGCAGATGAGCTCGGCGGTCCCGGGCGGGCGCTCGCCGTGCTCTGCGACGTCACCGACTGGGACGAGCAGCAGCGGATGGTGGCCGCCGCCCTGGACACCTACGGGCGTCTGGACGGGGTGTTCGCCAACGCCGGGTTCGGGGCGCCGCGCGGGTTCTTGAACGACACTCCCGAGCATTGGCGGGAGATGGTGTTGACCAACGTGTATGGCGCGGCGCTGACGTTGCGCGCGTGCATCCCAGCGCTGAGGGGGTCCCGCGGCCATCTGCTCTTGACCTCCAGTGTCGCGGGGCGGCGTGTGCTGCCCGGCTCGCTGTATTCGGTGACCAAGCACGCCGTCACCGCGATGGGCGAGGCCGCGCGCCTCGAACTGGCGGGCAGCGGTGTGCGGGTGACGCTGATCGAGCCGGGGATGACGGACACGCCGTTCTTCGATAACCGGCCAGCCGATCCGCTGCAGGCGGATGACATCGCCCGGGCTGTGATGTACGTGGTCTCACAGCCCCCGCATGTGAGCGTGAACGAGATCCTGATCCGTCCCACCGCCCAGGAGGGTTGACGCTAGCCGGCGAGGGCGCTTGCGAAGCGGGCTCCCGCCACTGCGGAGCCCCCGACGAGCAGTACTGTGCCCGCGACCGCGGCGGACGGCAGCTCGGAGCGCGCGGCGATCGTCACGCCCGCGTCGATCGCGTCCAGGGCCGCGGCGGTGCGCTGCCAGCGCGGTCCGATCTCGGGATGGTCGAGGGTGTGCAGGGCGATCATCCCGAGATCGGCGTCGCGGGCGCCGACGGCACGCAGCAGCATCTGTACGGCGGGTCCCCGCGCGTGCTCTGAAACCCACAATTTTCCGAGTCTGCGGGGCGCCAACAGCAGACCCAGACCGATCAGGACGCGTCCCGCGGCGAGCGTGCGGGCGCCTGTCCTTGGGTTCACGGCTGCTCTGGTGGCGCTACCGAGACGACGCGCCCGCGTCTGCCGGCGGTGAACTGCACGGTCCCGGCGGCACGGGCGTACAGGGTGTCGTCCTTGCCGATGCCGACGCCCTCCCCCGGCTTGAATTTGGTGCCACGCTGGCGGACGATGATCTCCCCGCCGGTGACGACCTGCCCGGCGAAAGTCTTGACGCCGAGACGCTGGGCGTTTGAGTCGCGTCCGTTGCGGCTTGAGCCAAGCCCCTTCTTATGAGCCATTCTCGGCCTCCTTGGCTTTAGTCGCAGCGGGCTTCTTGGCCGCCGAGGGCTCCGTTGCCGCTGCGGTCGGCTTTGCCGAGCTCTTGGCGGCGGGCGCCTTGGCGGCCGCGCTCATCGAGATGTCGGTCACCTCTATTCGGGTGAGGTTCTGACGGTGGCCGGTGCGGCGCTTGTAGCCGCGCTTGGGCTTGAACTTGAACACACGCAGCTTCTCGCCGCGCTCGTGCGTGAGCACCTTGGCGGTCACCTTCACCTTCTGCAGGCCGGCCGCGTCGTGGATCGTCTCATCCGAGCGATAGAGGATCGGCTCGAGCGTCACGCTCGAGCCCTCATCGACGCCGAGGCGCTCGACCAGCAGCTTCTGGCCGCGTTCGACGCGGTACTGCTTGCCGCCGGTCTTGACGATCGCATACATGCTGGTGCCTGGTTTTCTTTGAGAAGGATGGTCTGGTTGCCGGGCGCCTACTACTCTGGGGTGCTCCGCGCCCTGGCGGTCAAACGGCGCCGCCCGCCTCTGCGGCCGCGACGCCTGCCTTTTGATTGTAGGTCATCCTGCTCGGCCTCGTCTGCCTGGGGCTCCTCCTGCGGCTGATCGACGGGGTCGGGCTCCTGCGGGGAGGGCTCCTGCTCGGGCTCGGGGTCGCTTGCCGTCGGGGCGTCTCCCAGACCGGCCTCCCTACGGGTCTCGGCGTCCTCCGCGTCGGCGGGGGCGCGGTGGCGGCGACTCTGTGACTTGCGCTGTGAGCCACCGGCGGTCTGTGTACGTCGGCGGGAGCGGCCCGCACCGCGGGTCGGCGGGTGAATGACCTCCCCGTTCTCGTCCAGCAGTAGCGCGGTGGCGGCGGTGCGACCGACCTGCTCGATGCGCACCATCCGCTTTTCGCCGACGTGCGTGGCGGCGCCCGCGATCGAGATGATGTAGCCGTCGATCTTCGCGACCGCGTCGTCCACGTCATACATGTGCGGCTCGACGATCGTCACCAGCACCTCGTCTCCCTCACGGAACGGCAGGGCACGCTCCTCGACTTCCGCGCGTGTCCCCTTGAAGGTGATCGCGAAGTGATCCAGGGCAAGCCCTTCAGAGCCCTCGAAGTGAAAGAACTTGCCGGTCTGGGCCTCCAGGACGTGCAGTGTACGGGAGCCCTGGCCCGTGAACTGGGTGGAGACACGCGGGTTGATCTGCACCAGGAACGCCTCAGCGTCGGGATTTTCGGTGGCGATCTCAGTCAGGCGCCGCTCGAATTCCAGCGCGATCGTTTCCTCCGAGCGGATGACTCCCTCACCGTCACAGGTGGGGCAGGGCTTGCTCATGATCTCCCGCACCCCCTCGGTCACGTTCTGGCGGGTCATCTCGACCAGGCCGAGCTTTGAGATCTCGGCGGTGAACGTCTTGGTGCGGTCTTCATCCAGAGCCTTGCGCAACGTCTTCATGACCGTGTCGCGGTTGCGGGCGCGGGCCATGTCGATGAAGTCGATGACGATGATCCCGCCGATATCCCGCAGCCGCAGCTGGTTGACGACCTCCTCGGCGGCCTCCAGATTGGTCTTGGTGATCGTGTCCTCGAGGCCCGAGCTCTTGCCGTGCCCGGTGAAGCTGCCGGAGTTGACGTCGATCACCGTCAGCGCCTCGGCGTAGTCGATCATCAGATAGCCGCCGGAGGGCAGGTCCACGCGGCGGGAGAGCACCCCGTCGATCGCGTCGTTGACCCCGTAGGCGTCGAACAGACGCGTCTTCTCCTGCCACAGCTCGACGCGGTCGGCGAGCTCCGGCGCGGTGCGCATGAAGAACGACCGCAGACGGTGGTGCTGCTGCTCATCGTCAACGATCGCCCGCTCGAAGTGCTCGGAAAAGATGTCGCGTACGACCCGCACCGACAGGTCGGCTTCCTGGAACACCAGCGCCGGTGCCTGGGTTTCCTCCACGCGCCCCATCAGCACCTCATGCAGCTTGTGCAGGTACAGAAGCTCGCGCTGGAAGTCCTCGCGTTTGGCGCCGTGCGCGGCCGTGCGGATGATCACGCCACCGCCGCCGAGATCGAGCTTTACGCTCTGGCGGCGCAGACGCTCGCGCTCGGCGTCCTCCAGGCGGCGCGAGACGCCGACCCCTTCGCCGCTGGGCGCGTACACCATGTAGCGGCCGGCGATCGTCAGCTCCATCGACAGACGCGCCCCCTTGGTCTTCAGGGGGTCCTTGACGACCTGCACGACGATCTCCTGCCCGGGCTTGAGCAGCTCGGTTATTCGCTGTGCGCTGCCGCGACCCCGTTTGCCGGTGTGCACGCCGGGCAGCACTATCTCGTCAACGTGCAGGAACCCGTTCTTCTCAAGGCCTATGTCAACGAACGCGGCCTCCAGGCCGGGGAGCACATTGTCCACCTTGCCCTTGTAGATGTTGCCGACGATCGAGCGGGCGCCGCGTCGCTCGATGTAGAGCTCGGCGATGCGGTATCCCGAGCCTGGGGCTCCACGTCCCTGCTTGGTTTTTTGTGAGCGGTTGGCGGAGGCGCCGGCGGATGCCTTGGCCTCCAGCAGCGCGACGCGTGTCTCGCCACGGTCAACGCTTACAAGTACTTGCTTTTTCAATGTTGTCCAGTCTTTCGGTATCGATTGGCGCCGAGCCCGTGGTAGTCGGGAGCGTGACCGTGAAGGCCATCGCTGATGCCACCGTTAGCGGTTGGGTGTACTCGGCGTGCATGGCTAGTAGCTAACCCTTTCGGGTGTCCTCGGCACTCGCCCCTTCATGGCTTCGGAGGCGCGTGCCTGTAGATAAACCGACTGCAAGAGTCCCACGGCCAGGAGCGTCGCTATAACCGACGATCCGCCGTAGCTCATGAGCGGCAGCGTTACACCTGTGATCGGCATGATCCCAATAGTCATGCCCACGTTAACGAACACTTGAAACATGATCATGGCCACAACCCCCCCGGCGACCAGCGAGCCAAAGAGATCCTTTGCCATAGTGAGGATGCGCAGCGTGCGCCAGATCAGCAGCGCGTATAGAGACAGCACTAGCGCGGCGCCGAGAAAACCGTAGGACTCGCCGACGGCCGCGAATACGAAATCGGTGTGGCTCTCGGGCACGTAGCCGAGCGGCACCTGCGACCCACCGCTGCTGCCGCGACCGGTCTTCTCCCCGGAGCCGATCGCGATCTTCGACTCCTCCAGCTGGTAAAGGGGATTCGGTTCGCCTGTCTTGGCTTCGCTTTCCCTGATTTCCTTGATGTTCGCGGAGGGATGTATGAACGCCGTCAGGCGCTGCACCTGGTAGGGCCTCAGAACGTGCACGCCGACCGCCGGGGCAACCGCCAGCACGAACGTCGCCGCGACCGCGACGAGCGCCACGAGGCCCGCCAGGTGACGCCAGGTGGCGCCGGCGACGAACAGCAGGGTGAAGGCGATCACCATGTACACCAGGCCGGAGCCCAGATCGGGCTGCGCGATCACGAACATCGCTGGGACCAGCGCGACGAGCATCACCCGTATCGTCGTCTCGCGCTGGGCGAGCGCCCGGGAATGGTCGACCACGAACGCGGATAGCGCCAGGATCAGCAGCACCTTGCCGAGCTCGGACGCCTGGAAGGAGAACAGCGGGAAGTTGATCGCCCGCTGGGCCCCATTGGCCGAGTGACCGAGGCCGAGCACCGCGAGGATGCTCAGGATGAGCGCGACATAGATCGGATTTCGCGCCCGCCGCAACAGCGAATAGTCAACACGGGAGAGGATCAGCATCCCGATCATCCCGACGATCAGATACACGGTCTGGCGGTCCACGTAGTAGTGGGGATCGCCGCGTATCAGGTTCTCCGTCGCCGTCCGCAACGTGAGGATCGAGCAGACGGAAAGGCCGATGATCGCCAGGGTCAACAGCGGGTCGAGCGGCAGGCGCGGTGTTCGCGGGGGCGCAACCGGCGGCTGGTCTGTGGGATGGATG
This sequence comes from uncultured Solirubrobacterales bacterium, assembly GCA_963718425.1. GTDB lineage: Bacteria > Actinomycetota > Thermoleophilia > Solirubrobacterales > Solirubrobacteraceae > Palsa-744. The sequence goes on along the minus strand of CAVQZJ010000009.1, from coordinate 1,928 downwards.
GGACTCAGTGGCGACATCTGGATTACTTGTCGGGGTTCGAGCCCGAGACTAGCTTCTCTTGCTTTCCGAACCACTGCGACGCCATCAGGCGCGCCACCGGCGCGGCCGCCTGGTCACCGAAGCCGCCCTGCTCTACCGTGACGGCGATCACGATCGGCCGCTTGGGGTCGGCGATGTAGCACATATACCAGGCCTGTTCGACCTGGCCGGTGCGTTCGGCGGTGCCGGTCTTCCCGTACACCGGATGTTCGGCCTGGTTCCAGCCGTTCCACACGTCCTGCGAGGTTCCACCGGGTTGTGAGGTCGCGTCGTGGATGCCTTCCATCACATCGTGGAGGTTTGAGTAGTTCAAGTGCACGTGCCGACGGGCGGGGAATTTCAAACTTTCGAACAGCCCGCCGGTCGGTTCCTGGACTTCCAACCCCAGGTGCGGTGTGATCACGGTGCCTTCCCCGCCTTTTTCGTAGGCGTTGGCGAGTGTGGAGTAGGCAACGGCCATCTGCAGCGGCGAGGTCACCAGGTCGCCCTGCCCGACGGCGAGGTGCATGTTGTCACCGACCCTCCAGGGCGCGATTTCCGCCACGATTTCGCATGGCTTGCGGTGTTTTTCGTGCAGGCACTTTTCCTGGAGCTTGTTGCGTTCTTCACGCCACTTGGCTTCGGGCACTATCCCGGTGGGATCAGCCGGCAGGTCGATCCCGGTTTCCCGGCCGACGCCGAGCTTGCGAGCCATATCTTGAATCACGTTGCCACCGTGATGAAAGTCGCGCTCGCCGGTTTCGAAGAAGTAGGTGTCGGATGACACCTTCAGCGCTTCGACCAGACCAACAGCCCCATATTCCGTTTTGCCGGCGTTGCAGAACTTCTCGCCGCCGCCGCCCTGCGCTTCGATGCATCTACCCGCACCAAACGCTTCACCCGGACTGATGACCCCGGCTTCCAGGCTGGCGATCGCGGTGATCGGCTTGAACGTCGAGCCTGTCGGGTAAGCGCCTTCGACCGCGCGGTTCTCCAATCGCGCGGGAGCTCCGCCGTTGCTGCCGATCAGATTCGCATATTGCTGGGGGGTCAGCGGCTTGACCAGTTCGTTGGGATCGAACGTCGGGTAGGAGCCCATCGCGAAGATCTGGCCGTTGCGTGGGTCGATCGCCAAAAACGCGCCCGCGTCGCCTGGGTTGTTGAATGAGTGAGCGAGTTCCATCCCCTGCTGCAATGCCTTTTCGCCCTCCTTCTGCAGTCCCAGGTCGAGTGTCAGCTTCAGGTTGTAGCCGGCCTTCGGCTTGTAGCTGGGCAGCCTCGCCGCCTGCGGTTCGCCGGCGGCGTTGACCTCCACTTGTTGTGTGCCCGGTTCGCCGCGCAGATAGTGGTCGTAGTAGTACTCCACCCCGCCCTTGCCGACCATCGTTCCCTGTTTGACGCCGCGGAACGCGCTCAGCTTCAGCTCCTTCGGGCTGATCTGCCCTACGTAGCCGAGCAGCTGCGCGGCGAGCGCCCCGCCAGGGTAGTGACGGATCGTCACCGGTTCCTGCACCACACCGGGGAACTCGTTCTGGCGCTCGGCCAGCACGGTCAGCGCCGCCTGGCCGGCGTCCGTCTTGACTGTGACGTTTGCGTAGGGGGTGGCGGTCATTCCCTGCACGACCCGTTCGTCGATCGTGCGTGGGGAGAGCCGGATCACGGAAGCGAGACGATCGAAGAGCGCCCGCACGCTGTGGGCGGACCGCGGCAGCGGCGGCACCGGCACACGCGGTACACGGGCGGCCAGATGCTGCAGGTGTTGCAGTTCCCGGCTCTGTGAGCGGCTCAGGTGGGCAGCCTTGCCCAGGTGGCCTTCGTACGCTTTCAGCTGTTGCTGGGAGGCCAAGGAGCGCTTCTGGGCCGTGGTGAGCGCTGCCTGATAAGCCCGCGCCTGTTCCGCGACCACGGAC
>CAVQZJ010000008.1:0-28913 GCA_963718425.1 uncultured Solirubrobacterales bacterium | reverse complement strand
ACGCATTCGGCTAGTCATACCAAATAGCATTCATGCCAAACCCAGGCTCCTTGACATCACAATGTGCAACCCGATGGAGAAACTCCTCCTTCCATCTATAAATCTCCAACCACCCTTCCTGATCATCTGTCAGAGCAACCCATTCATCACTCCAATCACACGGAGATACTGCATTAGAATGTCCTCCACTGGTTGGAGTAGGGTTCAGGCAGATCTGTCGCTCGATATTGCCTGCTGGACCAAGAGCAAAGGCAGCGATATACCCGGTGCTTCCTGCGAAAAGAGCTGGGCTGTGTTCGACCACAGCGGGTCGCTGTTGCCAGGCTGCTGCTCAGGGACGCGAATCGACGCGTCAATGCTGAAATCCTCTACGATGAAGCGCGAGAAGCACGTTGCCCTGTTTCGAGGCCGCTGTTTGCAACGCGCTACGCCAATTTGAGCAAGCCGGGTTGTTGCGCCGGATTGCGATCGATCGGTCGAAGCAGTCCTGGTTTGTCATTGCGAATGCCGCCGTCGGCTTAGTCTTATTCGGGAGACGGAATGGGCATCGTAATTCGCCAAGAACCTGGATTCCACCGCCTTGTTGCGAATGCGGGGCATTGATTAAGGTGACGGTGACGGGCAGTCGGGGACGCAAAAGTTGGGGAGACCAGCTGGCGCTGCGCCAGCCGCGAGCGCTCCAGCGCGGCGAGCATCGTGTTGAAGCTCGTGGCCAGCCGCCCGAGCTCGTCCTCCTCACCCGTCTGGATGCGATGGCCGAGGTCCTGTGTGCGCGCGACGCGTTCCGCGGCGCCGGTCAATCGGCGTACGGGCACGAGCGCCGCCCGCGAGACGAGCAGCCCGAGCGCGGCCGCGAGCGCGATGCCGCACAGGCACACGATCGCCAGCACGAGCTTCAGGTGCGTGAGCGTGCTGTTGATGTCGCTCAACGGCATGGCGACCAGCCACACCGCGCCGTGCGGCGCACGCTCGGTCAACACGCGCGCCGGCGTACCGGCGACCGTCGCGTCGCTGAAGAAGGCATTGCGTTTGCCCGAGGCGACCGCGCGCGCCGCGGCAGTCACGGGGAGCAGCGGTCCCTTGCCCGCCCTGAGCACGTTCCCGTTGGATTCGGAGAGCTGCACATAACCCGTGGGGCCGCCGAGCTTCGGCGCGGGCAGCACGAGCTGCACGCCCTGGCCTGCTTCTGAGCCTGCCGATAGCCGCTTGACGCTCGAGCCGCTCGGCACGGTTACGGTCCTGCGTTCGACCGTGATCACTTCGCCGTGCGCGCCATGGCTCGTTTTCACATGAACCTCGCCGCCTGAGAGGTGCGTGGATCCGCTCGAGAAGCCTCCGGATTCGACGGCTGAGCTGCCCGCCACCGCGCCGGGCAGCAGCGCGCCGCGTTCGAGTTGCGCGAGCTTCACGTCCGGCTGCTGGCTGCCCTTCAGCTTCGCGAGTTCGGCCGCGCTGAAACGGGGCTGGAACCGCACCGCCTGCGGCAGACCAGGGGTGACAGTCGCTCGCAGGCTCGCGTCGATCTGGCCACGCAGCTCGTCGCGCGTCACCACGTAGACGACGACCGACGCGATCACGATCGCCGCCGCGACCGCGCCCGCCGCCAACAGGACCATGCGCCGGCGAAAGCTCATCGCGGCGATGACCTCAGCACGTAGCCCACACCGCGAACAGTGTGCAGCAGTCGCGGCTCGCCGGCGGCCTCGGTCTTGCGGCGCAAGTAGCCGATGTAGACCTCCAGCGAGTTCGAGGAAGGGCCGAAGTCATAGCCCCACACACGGTCGAAGATGCTCGCGCGCGTCAGCACCTGTCGGGGATGGCGCATCAGCAGCTCCAGCAGCAGAAACTCGGTGCGGGTGAGCTCGAGCGCGCGGCCGTCGCGGCGAACCTCGTGGGCCACCGGGTCGAGCTCGAGGTCCTCGAAGCGCAGAACCTGCTCCTGGCCCTCCCAGCCGGTGCGGCGCAAAAGAGCGCGCAGACGCGCGATCAGCTCCTCACGCGCGAACGGCTTGGCCAGGTAGTCGTCCGCGCCGGCCTCCAGGCCCTCGACACGCTCTGACACCTCCGTGCGCGCGGTCAGCATCAGCACGGGTGTGCGATTGCCGGTGGCGCGCATGCGCCGGCAGACCTCCAGCCCGTCGAGGCCGGGCATCAGCACGTCGAGGATCACCGCATCGGGCCAGTCGCTCGCAAGTGTGCGAATCGCCTCACGTCCGTCCGATGCCGTCCTCACCTCGAACCCACTCAGATCGAGCACCAGCGCGAGCGCCTCGCGCACGGACGCCTCATCGTCAACGACCAACAGACGCATACGCCCATGCTGACTGGTCAATGTGAAAGAAAGCTGAAAACGCCGACCGAAAGCCGTTCAGGGCCTGCGGGAGGCCTGGACGATGCGCTGGTGCTGTGGCCGTCCGTGCTCGACAGGAACCTCCTCTTCCAACCCGGGCGAGCGCAGATCTATTGCCGGTCAGCACGAGTTCGCTGACGAGCGACCAACAGATCATCGATACTTGTGGTTCTGGACCAGGCTGTGGCGGGGAATGCGCTGGACGAGAAGAGTTCCGTAGCCTGATAGGCGCAAGTTCGATATTACGTTTTCCGTAATAAAGCCTCTCACGATGAGTGATAAAGGTCGCATTGTGAGCTCTTCCCGGCTGATCGTCCTCCATCCCCGATGCGATGATCGGTCGCGAGGTGACGACTGCGGCTCGCTTAGCCCTCGGCGAATGTCGAAGGATCGGGCACCACGATCGGGCCGTCAGGTGGCTGAGTGAAGCGGATCGAGTTGCCGAACGGATCGCGCAGCGCGCAGTCGGTCCCGTAGAAGCGCTCGATCGGCTCCTGCGTGAACTCGACGCCTTGCTCCCGGAGCAACTCGAAGGTGCCACAGCAATCGTCGGTCTGGAAGATGAGGCCCGCTGACGCGGCCCCCTTGGTCACCAATTCGCGAACCTCGGCGGCGGTCGTCTCGTCGTACGCGGGCGGTCCGGGCAGCATCAGGCCGAGCTCGACATCTGGCTGATCGGGGAAGTTGACTGTGAGAAAGCGCATCGGTCCGAGATCGGCATCGGTGTGTATGACCATCCCGAGCTTGCCGACGTAGAAGTCCAGCGCCTGGTCCTGGTCGAGGACATATATGAAGGTGTGAGTTATTCGCTTTAGCATGGGCGCCACGTTAGACGGGTCGCCCGCCTTGCGCTTCTCCAAATCTGCTCTATCCCGCCGGGCGCGTCCACGCCATCGCCCAGCACGCGGGGATGCGCGCGTGAGCGTCCCGGCCGCTGAAGCGGGCGCGGTAGGAGGAGGGAGGCTCGCCCACGATCTCAGCGAACGTGCGACTGAACGTGCCCAGGCTGTTGAAGCCCACCTCGAAGCAGATCTCGGTCACCGAACGGTCGGTCTCGCGCAGCAGCTCCATCGAGCGCTCCACCCGGCGGCGCTGCAGGTAGCGGTGCGGCGTCTCCCCGAACGTGGCACGGAACGTGCGGATGAAGTGCGACTCCGAGACGTGGGCGACCCGTGCGAGGCTCGGCACGTCAAGCGGCCTTGCGTATTCGCGGTCCATGGCGTCGCGCGCCCTCAGCATGCTGCGATTGGACTGCTCGATCGCGCGACTCATCCACAGACGCCGTGTCTGGAACCTGCCAGAGAGCCAGCCGTCGGACGCTTTAGAGCTTTGACCACTGCGCCTTGTGGATGCGCTTGGCTGCCTGGTAGTCGGCCAGAGCCTGCGGAGAGTCCACGACGCCGAGAGTCGGATGCGGGGGTACGAGCTCCTGTGCGGCCTTCACGCCGAACCGGTTGGCGAGCACGGCACCGAGCGACTTGACCTTCATCTCGCCGAAGCCGGGCAGGCCGGCGATGTTGGCCCGCAGCTGCTTGGCGTCGGCCGCGTCGGTCCACACGCGCGCCGCGTCACCGTCGTAGCGCTCCAGCACATGCAGCGCCAGATCGTGAACCCGCTTTGCCATCGAGCCGGGAAACCGATGGATCGCCGGCTTCTCGCGAAACACCGGCTCGAGATCCATGCCGGCCAGTGTCTTTGAGTCGAGCGTGCCCAGCCGCTTCTTGAGTTCCAGCGGCCCCATGAACGCCTTCTGCACGGTGACCTGCTGGTCGAGCGCGAAGCCGATCAAGAGCGCCATCGGGTCTGAGGCGATCAGCGCGTTCGCCTCGTCAGACTCAGTGAAATACAACTGCTCGGGCATCGGACAGTGAGTAATCCTAGCCCGCCGCGCGAGGAGGGCTCCTGGAATCTCAAGTCACGCAGCGGCTTGTGCCCGGAATACCTCCGCGCCGGTCATCCTCGCAACCAGCGCGACCTCAATGGTTTGACGGGCCGGAGCATTGGCTGCGGACAGCGCCAGCTGGCGTTCTGAGTCAAGCGCAAGGATCGCCAGCGCGAGCGCGACGTCATCCGCGTTGAAGTCCTCATACCAGGATTGCCCATCGCATTCCGAGGCTGGCGGCTGGCGGGTGAGGCCCGCCGGCCCTCGTCTCACCAGCGCCATGCCGGCGGGCCGATCTGGTCCTTGCGCGCGCCCGAGAAGCCGGGTGGGGTGGGGTGGGCACATCCGTGACTCTTTTCTCTGCGTCCTTGCCGATGATGCGGGTTATTCGAATCCTTGATACCCGCGATCGACGTCACATAAACCCCCGCCATCGATCCGCCTGTCCGTGAGAGGTCGCGGCGGAGACGCGCGGGCACCGAACGAAATGCCTATTTGCTCGGAGCTATTTGAGGCGGGACGATCGAGTCACGGCCGGTCGGCGGTCTCACGGTCCTTGCGGGCCTCCCAGAAGATCTCATACTGCGTGTTGCGTGGCCGTCCCGGTTTCCCGCTGCCCCGGAACGTGTTGGTGAGGGTCATGCCGAGCGAGCGGTAGATGTCACCCAGCTCCTGCACCGTGTAGAGGCGCGAGCTGTAGGGGATCGGGTCGAGCTTTGCGAACACCTCGCCGAGGTGAATGGAGGCGGCGGTGCCTTCCAGGCGACGTGTCCCCTCGTTCCAGCGGTGGTCGGTGAGTTCGACCGACTCCGACCCTTCGATCCAGGTCTTCTCCGGCAGGAACGCTTCCGCGAACAGAACGTTCGGCGTCTGCGCCAGATGCCGGCTGCCGAGCTTCAACGCGCGGGCGATCACATCGAATGTGCGCAGGTTCTCGGCGTCAGACTCGAAATAGCCGATTCCGCCGTCGTTGAGGCTGAGCACGAGATCGAACTCTTCGTCGAACTCGAGGTCCCGCAGGTCGCCTTGCACGAACTCGACGTCCAGCGACTGTGCCCGCGCGGCTTCTGTGGCGACCAGAACGTTCGACTCCAGCAACTCGACCCCCAACACCGAGAAGCCCCGGCGCGCCAGCTCCAGCGAATGCCTGCCGGTGCCGCAGCCGAGGTCGAGAATCCGCTCGCCGCCGAAAGGCCTGAGCATCTTGATCAGCCGATCGACTTCAGAGGTGGTCTTGGCCGCCCACGGGAGCTTCACCATCTCCGGTGGGTAGGCGAAGCGGTACCAATCATCGGGAATCTGGACCTGGGTCATGTCCGCGGTGGCTCTCGGCGCACGCTCGTCAAGCGGCGGCGGTATCGGGCGCGGCCGGCAGGCGAGTCTCCATCTCGCCGGTGAACAGCCATGGGTTGCGCTGGCCGATGACCTCCCCGTGGAAGCGTTTACGCGCTCCGTAGACGACCCACGTGGTGTTAACCGCGCCGTAGACCTCCTCGACGCGGAGCACGTCGGGGTGTTCGTGGGCGTAGTGCAGGTGCGTGAGCCCGGCGTCGTAGTCGCCGGCCAGCAGGTGGCGCCCGACGATGGGCTTTGAGGGCTCATCGACTATCCGCTCAAAGCGCGTGATGTCGGTGTAGCCGCGGGTGGCGTTGACGATGCCGAGGCTGCGCGGCTGCGGCCGGTCGCGGCGGATCAGCAGCGACAGCTCCTTGGTGGGGTACAGGAACGTGTTGACCACGAACACTTCGCCGTGGTAGCGCTCGGTGACGAGATGAACCTGCAGGTGGGCGCTGCACTGCACGAGGAACGCGAACGGCTCGTCGCGTACTTTGACGACCGCCTCGAGGAGGTCCGTCGTGAGGATGAGGTCGAAGTCGTCGATGCCCTGGAACTCGAGGTAGTGAAGCAGCGCGTTCTCGTGGCACGTACCAGACGGTCCGAGGGTGATGAAGGTTGGACGGCCCTCGCTCATCGCGGTGCCTCCCCGCGTTCGGCAGGGGCCGCCATCAGCTCCTCCTCGATCTTGCAGGCTGCGCCGGGCTCATGCGGCGCGCGCGGGGTCTGCTCCGTCTTGCTCCTGCGCTCGCCTTCGAGCATCCATCGGGTGCTGCGGGATGCCCCTCTCGTCGCTCTAGCCCCACGTCGAGGCCCTCGTGAGCTGGACCGTGGCGGGCTAGCTGAGAGAGAGAGAGAGAGAGAGAGAGAGCCGTAGCTACGCTACGGCCTCTGGCCGCCATCGAATCCGAAGACGGCACAGAGGACGCATCCAGCAAACGTGATGAACAGACCCTCCTCATCAAGGCAAACCCTAGCGAAGAGTCGCCCTCTGCTCCTACGATGAGCCGGTTTGCGGGCCCATCTGGATGTGACCGTGGATCTGAGGCGGTGTAGGCTCAACGCTCGATGCCCCGGCACTCGAGGTCTGCTCTAAGAGGACGAGATGAACACCGTCGGTCTGGGTAGACGCGGGACCGGCTCGCCGGCGGCGTCGATGTCGCGACGCTTCGTTGCCTCGCTGATCGACGCGTTCCTGGTCATCGGCGCGCTCATTGGCTTGATCGCGGCGGCGGTGGGGGCCGTGAAGGTAATTGGCGATCGCGGTCCAAAACCGCGCTTCTTCCGGGCGAGGCGCGCTCAATCGAATTTCGCCGAATCCAGATCGATGATGCTCTCGCTGAACGCGTTCTCGCTGGTGCTCGAGGTTCTCACCAGAAACTGGCGGACTCCGGGATCGAAGATCACCGGGATACGGCTCGCCGACGCCAACACGGGCGAGCCGGTGAACATGCGCCAGGCGATCATCCGGGCGACCGTGCGGATGGCTTGGCGACTCTTGACGAGGAGGCTCGCCGCTCCCCTCAAGCGGCCGGCGCCCTGGCAGTCGGAGGACATGCAGGCCGACATCGAGGCTCTCAGAAGCGAGCACGAGGACGACCCCGAGGGACTCAACCAAGCGCTGATGGTCTACTACCGTGATCACGCCGTGCGGGTCTCGTGTCTGAAGACGCTCGCTCCCGTGCTGATCCGGCTCCCGCTGGGCGCTCTGATCGACGCGCCGGCCCTGTTCTCGCCGATGAATCAGGGGCTGGCGGACAAGCTCGCCGGGACCGCGGTCATCGTCGATCGCTGACCTGGCCACCTGCTGGATCGGCCCCTACAAACAAAAGCGACGCGGTCCCGGGCCGCTTGAGGAACCTTTGCTGTTATGCCTTTCAGCGTTACAGCTCCGGTGGCAGGGCCTTACACCTCATGGCCTCGCTCTTTGCGGCTCGGTTCCGCGTCTGGCTACACCCTATGCGGGGCCCGCGGTCGATTGCAAGACCCCTGCGTCTATGTTCCCGCATTCTCCGAAAATCTATTTTGCTCGGGACTCCCTTTTCTCCGCCGCTCCGGGAGTGTCAGGCCGCCCAGGTGCGGTGCCGCTCGCAGGAAGGCCAGGCCCGCGGACTCTGAAAAGGAGAGCTTCGGCGTGGAACACGACCGGGCGTCAGCTGAGCAGCTCGCGCAGCCCCGACGGGGTGTGGCGGGTCTCCGCCCTGAGGACACGGCAGAGATGGCTCTGGTCGGCGAAGCCGAGCTCGGCCGCCAGGCGCGCGAGCTCACGCTCCCCGCCCGCCAAACGCTCGAGTGCGTAACGGACCCTCAGACGCATGCGGTGACGGGACACCGTGTGGCCGGTCAGGGCGCGAAAGATCCGGCTCAGGTGATGGGGAGAGACCGCCAGATGACGTGCCAGCACGGGCAGCGGAAGCTCGGTGTCGGAGGCGAGCGCCTGGCGTGTTTCATCGGCGATCACACGGCGTGCACGCTCGGTCGCCGGCCGGCCGGAAGCGACCCGCCCAGGGTGGGATCTCTCCAGCACATCGGCGGTCAGGCAGATGACACGCTCCACGAGGTCGTGGGGGTTCTCGCCGCGTCGCGCCTGGCTCAGCAGCAGACGATGCTCCAGGTAGATGTCGGGGGAGGTGAACAACGGGTCGCCGGGAAGGGTGCTCTCACCGCCCCACAGCGAGCTCACCAGCTCACCATCGAGGAACACGCACGTGCAGTCGTCGCCATGCTCGTGCGGATGATCAAAGCGCTGGTGCTCGCCCGGATTGACGCAGTAGGCGACCGTCGGGTCAAGAAAGCTGCGGACCCCCTCGACATTGCGAACGAAACACCCGCGGCGCACGAACACGAGCGCGTGGCCGTCCGCGCGCTCGATGACCTTGCCGCGACCGCGTCCGTGCCGGCAAGCCACATCGGTGATCTGAACACCGTCGCGACTGAGGATCTCCCGGGCGTCCAGCACAGTGCCCATTCTCCCAAGCCGAGCACAAATGTCCAAGAGTCCCGGCGGCGCGCCGGATAGTTTGCCGGCAGCTCCATGAGCCCATCCAACGAAAGGGAGCTGGCCAATGGCCTCCGTACACAAGGAAACGCTTATCGATGCTCGCCCCGATCAGGTCTGGGCGGCACTGCGCGATTGGGGTGCTCTGCACGAGCGGCTCGTCCCCGGCTTCGTCACCGACACCAAGCTCGACGGCGAGGACAGGATCGTCACCTTCTTCAACGGGACCGTGGTGCGCGAGGTGCTCATCGACCTCGACGAGCAGGCTCGACGGCTGGTGTGGTCGATCGTCGGCGGGCCCTACCGCCATCACAACGGGTCGGCTCAAGTCTTCGCCGACGTCGAGGATCGTACGAGATTCGTGTGGGTCGCCGACCTCCTCCCCAACGAGCTCGCTGGGCCCACGAGCGAGATCATGCAACGTGGGATCGACACGGTCAAGCAGACGATGGAGGCCGGCGCGAGCGGTTGAGCCGCGCCACCCGGGCGCCGGTCAGACGAGCCGGCCAGCCAGTCGGGCTCTGACTCCCCGGCTGCTGCGATCACGGTGCCTCTCGAAGGCTGCGCTCGCACTCCGTGAGAAACATGTGCAGATGAGTGTTGTAGGGGGAGCCGGTGGCGGGAATCGTGTGGCCGCGCCCGCTGATCACCACGCGCTGAGCGTCGAGTCTGTCAGCGAGCGTGTCGCACACTCTCTCGAACACGGGGGAGTGCCCGCCGGAGATCACGAGCTTTGAGAACGCGGCCGCTCGGAGGGACTCCAGGGGAGGTTCTGCCTCCCACGGAGGGCGCTCGCGCATCAGCAGCCGCGCGCCTTCAAGCAGCTCCTCCTCCAGATGCTCGGGGGTGCGGTGCGTAGAGCCCACGCCGCCGCGAAAGGCGCGCAGGAAGTCGATCGGTGAGAGCGTGTCGGCGTGCTCGTAGAGCAGTTCCCCATTTGCGATCTGCCGATCTACGTGTGGGTCGCCCGCCGCCACCCGCAGACAGCCGGGCTCCGAGACGGTCAGTGAACGCACCGCTGCCGGTCGCAGTGCCGCGGCATACAGCGCGATCACGGCTCCGTAGGAATGCCCGACCAGATGCGAGCCCTCCCCGAGCAGCTGCGCGATCAGCGCAGCCTCGGCCTGGAAGTCCCCTCCGCCGGTCAGCTTTGGGCTGGAGCCGAAGCCCGGGCGGTTGGGCAGTCGCAGCGTCCAGTGCTCGGCGAGCACGAGCTGCTCTGCCCAGGTGCGAGCGCGATCGACGATGCTCCCGTGCAGGAGCAGCACAGCGGGCCCGCTGCCGAGGCTCATGACATCCAACTCGCCCGCTTTGAGGGTCAACGCTTGCCCTCTCTACGTCGAAGGCCGCTCGGCGAGCAGCTCGGTGACGGCCGCGCGGTGGGCCTGTGTGGTGAAGCACATCGGCTCGGCGAACTCCTCCATCGCGATCGCCTGCTCCCAGGTCATCTCGGCGGCGTTACGCAGAAGCGGCTTCATCATCTTCAGCACGTGGCGGGGCACCTCGGTCAGCTGCTCACACCACTCCCGCGCGGTCCGCATGAGCTCCTGGTGCGGGACGACGGCGTTTGCCAGGCCGCGCTCGTAGGCTTCCCGTCCGCTCAGATGACGTCCGGTGGCGAACAGCTCAAACGCTCCCTGGTAGCCGAGTCTGCGGGTCAGGAGCCAGCTCTGACCCACCTCCGGCACGAGTCCGATGCGCCCGAAGGCCGGCACCAGCCGGGCCTGCTCTGAGACGAGGATCAGATCGCACGCGAGCGCGAACGAGAGCCCCACGCCGGCGGCCGCTCCATTGACCGCGGCGATGAACGTCTTGTCGGTGCGCGTGATCAGCTTTGCGATCGCGCCGAACTCGTTGCGGATCCACTCCCAGGCGCCGCTGGCCCCGTCAGGCCCGCGATCGACCATCGGGTGGGCGACCTCGCGCATCAGCCGCAGATCGCCGCCGGCGCTGAACGCCGGGTCTGAGCCGGTGAGGACGACCGTGCGGACAGCTGGGTCTCCACACAGCCGCTCCAGCGCGCGGTGCAGCTGGACCGTCAGGGGAGCGCTCAGCGGGTTGAGCTTCTCCGGGTCGTTGAGCCTGATCAGGGCGTGAGTCTCTGTCAGCTTCACATCGATGAGCGTGCGTTCGTCTGAGAGGACGCTCTCCACGACCTCCGCGTAGCTGTATGCACTCATGTCTCTGCTCCTTTCACCGCGGCCCAGATTGTGCTCGTCAGTTCACGCTCGGCTCGCGCGAGGCCGATCCGTGTGCGTCCCGTGAGCCACAGCCGCGCGAACTCGTGGCACGGGCCGAGCAGCACGGGCTCCCACAGATCGAGCGGAAGCGATCGCAGGGCCCCGGCGCGCACCTGCTGCTCGATCCACGCCGAGACCCGGGGAACGAAGTGACGGTTGAGCTCGCGGACGCGCTCATCGGTCACCGCCCGCAGCTCGGTCTCGCGCCGGTTCGTGATGAACTGGGCAAGGCGCGGGTTACTTCGCACCCACCACAGGTGGTGGCGGACGATTGCGCCGATCGCCGCCTGGGCGTGTCTGGAACGCTCGAGCGCTGCTAGAAAACCCTGCTGATAGTCGTCGAGGCCCTCGACATACAGCACGGCCGCGAGCTCCTCCTTGCTCCCGAAGTGATGGTAGATCGAGCCGATGCTCGCACCCGAGCGCACGCGAATGTCCTCGATGGAGGTGGCGGTGAACCCGCGTTCTGAGAAGCACTCGAGCGCCGCGGCGAGGATCTCCTCGGCTCTCTGCTCGCGCTGCTGGGAGATGGCCATTTCTAGAACATTATTCTAGAGGAATGTTCTAGAGGTGGGGTGGCTGCAGGGCGTCGCCCTGCATTGACAAACAGCGCCGGGCGCTTCCCCGGCTGTTTCACGAATCGCTGCGGCGCATGCGCCGATCGTGAGGTTCACACCGCCCAGGCCGTCCCCTCGACGGTTAAGGTAGTCACCGGTGACATTCTCAAAACGCGATACCGCCGAACTCTGTCGTGGTGTGGGCGGCCTGCTGCTCGGCGCCGGCGCGGTGATTCTGCTGATTCGCAAGTCAGAACACAGCCAGTGGAGTCACTTCGCGCGTCTGCTGGTGGTTCTGGTCCCGGCGGTGCTTCTATACGCGCTGGCGCTCAGGTCACCAAGTGGGCAGTCGGATCAGAGCGTGGGTCCGTCGCGCTCGCTGCTGACCCTCACGGCGATCCTGCTCGGTCCCCCGGTGCTGCTGGAATTTCTGCACACGGTTGGCGCCAACACCAACCATCCCCTCTACGGCGTGGCTGTCTTCACCGTCACCGGGCTGTTCGCAATCCACGCAGCGCTCCGCACGCGAGTGTCCTACGCGATGCTGCTGGCAGGCCTGTCGCTGCTCATCGCGTGGTTGTTTGCGTGGGAGAAGATCCTCGATCATCCGTCGGCCAACACCTACCGCTGGTTGCTGATCGCCGCGGCGGTGCTGCTGCTCGCGGCATCGGTGAGGCTCGCTCGCGCGCACGCGATCGGCGCGGGCGATCTAGCCACCGCGGGTGCCATAGCCGCGATCGCGGCGGGTACGATCGGCGTGGTCGTGGGCGGCTTCGTCGGAGCGTTCGCGGGCATCGCGACGCTTACCGAAGAATCATCCAGCTCCGGTCAGGTCATCGGCGAAGCACGGTCAGGAATCCTTGCGCACACCGTGAAAGGGGCCGGGGGTCCGCCCGCTGGGACTCTTCTGACCTCCGCCAGCGGGGTTATCCGGCCACGACTTCACACCTCGGTGAGCGGGTCGCTAGACAGCCACGCCAAACCGCTGCCCCGAGCTCTGCGTCCCGCTCCCGCGCTCGCGCCGCACGACATCACAAGACGCGTGCATCGAACTCCTCTGGCGCATGCCGGCGATCTGCAGCACTTTGGCTGGGACCTGTATCTGCTGGTGGTGTCCGTGGCGTTGCTGTGGGGGGCGGCTCGCCTGGGCCTGCGAGGACTGGGCTATGCCGGGGCGGTCGGTCTGCTCGCCTTCTTGATCAGCGCGGGAGCACAGATCACACGGTTTGAGTTCGGCAAGTCCCCCACCTACAGCGTCGTCGGCTGGCCGCTTGCGCTGATCATCATCGGCGTCGTGGGGCTCGCCGCCCCGGTGCTGCTCTCGCGCCGCGACGCGTAGGGACAGCCCACCTTCAGGGAGTAGGCGGCCGGGCCCGTGGAGGATGACTCCAGGGCTGCTCTGCTCCCGGCGCCAGTGCCGGCGCCGCCCTATACGTTCACGCCGTGCGTGGCAGATCGATAGACGAGCAGGCCGTCCTGCGTCTTGGCCTGATCGTGGTTCTCGCGCTCGCCGGCGTGTTGGTGACCTACGCGCTGACGGTCAACGGCTACGGGAACGGCTACTACGCCGAGGCGGCGCTCGCGGCGAGTCGTAGCTGGACGGCGCTGCTGACCAACGCCGCAGACCCGAGCGGGCTCGTGAGCCTCGACAAGGGGCCGCTGCCGGACTGGATTCTGGGCCTCTCTGGCCGTGCCTTCGGCTTCAGCTCGCTGAGCGTGCTACTACCCAACGCGCTGTGCGCGGTGGCGGCGGTCGCGGTCTTGCACGATACCGTGCGGCGCACGCTCGGTCCCCGTGTCGCGCTGCTCGCCGCCCTGATGCTGGCGCTCTGTCCTGTCAGCGTCGTGATGGGACGCTACGACAACCCTGACGCGCTGCTCGCGCTGCTGCTCCTCGCCAGCGCCTGGGCGCTCGTCCGCGCGCTCGAGTCCGGGCGCCAGCGTCACATCGTGCTGTGCGGGGTGCTGGTGGGCTTGGCGTTCAACACCAAGATGCTCGAGGCATACCTGATCCTGCCGGGCCTGGCGGGCGCGTTTCTGCTCGCCGCTCCCGGCACTGTGCGCAGGCGGATCGGCCAGCTGCTCGCTGGTGGCGGGGCGATGCTCGCCGTGAGCGTGGGGTGGTACGGGACGATGATGCTGATCGGGGCGGCCGACCGTCCCTATGTGGCCGAATCGAGCAACGACTCGTGGTTTCAGATGATCTTCAGCGCGAACGGCCTAAAGCGCATCACCGGCGCCCCGGCCGCCGGGTATGGCTCATCGGGTCCGCTGCGGCTGTTCGGTGCGTCCTCGATCGCCCAGGCGACCTGGCTGTTGCCGCTGGCGCTGCTCGGCGTGATCCTCACAGTGTGGCTTTCGCGTCGCTGGCCGCGCACCGACCGCCGCCTGGCGGCATTGGTCGTGTTCGGGTCCTGGCTGGTCTGTGGCTATATAGCGCTCAGCTTCTCCCGCGGCACGTTCCACTCCTACTACACCAGCGCGATCGCCCCGCCGATCGCCGCACTCGCGGCCGCGACGGTCGTGATGCTCGCCGAGCGCCTGGCCAGAAGCGTGATCAGCGCGCTGGTGCTGGCGGGTGCGCTGCTGGGGAGCAGTGTCCTGAGCTGGGCGATCCTCGGCGAGGTTCCGGGCTTTGTGCCGTGGCTGCGCTGGGTGGTGCTGGCAAGCGGCGTGCTCGCCGCGATCGCTGTAATCCGCATGGGCATCGGGAGCTCACCGGCCCGTCCGCTGCCCGCAGCGCTTGCCGTCGGCGCGGCGATGCTGGCACTACTCGGCGGCCCTGCCGCCTACTCGATCGCCACCGTCGGCTTTGGCCGAACTGGCGCCAGCCCAACCGCTGGGCCGCAGAGCCTCACCCCCGCCTGGGATAGGGCCAGAGACGGCTCCTTCGACCGCCGACTCGTTACCTACCTGAAGCGCTATCGCGGTGGGGCGCGTTACCTGCTCGCCGTCAGCGGATCGGATTACGCGGCGCCGATCGGGCTCGCCAGCCAGGCCGCGATCATCACCCTCGGGGGCTTTGGCGGCGAAGATCCGTCACCAACCGTCGCCCAGCTCGAATCGCTCGTGGACTCCGGGGAGCTGCACTATGTGCTTCTGACGCCACTTGCGAGCTCACCGGCTTCCAGCCGACGTGACGGGTGGGTCATCGCGCACTGTGCCGCCGTCGAAGTGGCTGGTCTGCTTCAGGGGCTCTCGGCAGAAAACGGCGCCAGCCTCGAACACACCCAGAGACTCGGCCCGGGCACCGCCCCGAAGCTGTATCGCTGCGCAAGCTCGCGCCAGCGGTGAGGACGCTCTGGCCGCCACTTCACTTGCGCAGCTGGGTGCGCGTTCCTCTCGAGGTTCCCGGCTCACCCCACACACTCTTTCTCGTGAGCGTCCCGGCTTCGGTCGATTCGAGCGTGGGTCCGGTGTCAGGTGCAGTTGAGCGGAAAGTCCGTGCCGCCAACGTGGAAGGAGCTCGAGCCACGCGACATCGTGAAGATCCCATAGGGCTTGCCGACCAGCGAGAGCTCATAGCCGTCGAAGTGGCGGAGCTTCAGGTAGGGATATCCGGCCTGGTCGGGGGACTTGCGGTGGCAGCCATACAGCTCGTTGGCGTGCGAGGCGCGGCTGTTCTCCCAGGCAAACAGCGCCAGCGCCGGCGGGCATGCCTTGGCTGCGGTGATGTCGTGTAGGCCAAAGACTTCAACGCCCGTGATCACCGGTTTCTGGCACTCGTAGGTCTTCGCCGCGCTCGCCGCGGAGGGGCAGATCGCCAAGCTCAGCCAGAGGGCGAGGAGAGCCGCGATCCCGGCGCCATGTCTCATAGACCGAACGTATCAGCAAGCGGCCCATCGGCCTCGGCCGAAGATCAGGAAGAGACGCGGACTGCCTTCGTCACGCTGGCCAGAGCGAGCACCTCGCCGTCGCTGCGCAGCTCGGCGGCGGCGAACGCGAGTGCACGTGTGCGACGGATCAGGCGGCCGCTCGCGCGCAGCTGTTGGTCGGGTGGCGCCGCCGCGATGTAGGAGGCCGAGAAGGCGATCGTGATCGCCTCTTCCTCCGTTGTGAGATGAGGCACGACAGCGAGATATGCCGCGACGTCGAGGACGGTTGCGATGACACCGCCGTGGAGCGCGGCGAGCGCGTTGAGTGCCTCGGGACTCGGCGTCAGGCCAATGCTCCAATACCCGTCGCTGCGATCCAGGAGTGAAGCGCCCAGGAAGCGCAGAAGCGGCACCTCCACCGCGTTTCGGCTTCGTCTGTCGATGTCGTCCATCGGGTCCACGGGCGTCACACCGGCTTCAGATCGCAAAAGAGGAAGCCCTCGCGTTCGACGACCTCACCTGTTTGGCACGCGATCGGCTCGGCGAAGATCGGGCCGGCATGGACGAAGGTGTGAAACTCGCCGTTCTCGCCACAGGGGTCCACGCTGGCGGGTAGATCGGCGAGCAACCGCTCGTCATACGCGCGTCCGGCAAAGGAGGCGTCGAGCGCTCGGGGGTCCAGGCAGACGATGTACGCCTGAAAGCCGGCGGCGATGAACTCCCGCGCGAGGACGCCCGTGTCTCGCCCCCACAGCGGGAACAGGCCACGCATGTCGTTGGCGGCGAGTCGTGTCTGGCGATACGCACGGACGTCCTCCAGAAAGAGATCCCCGAACGCGACCTCCTGGACATTAGACAGTGGCGGTGAGGCGAACGCCTGCGCCATGCGTGTCTCATAGACCTCGTTCACGCACCCGGGCGGAATACGAACTTCCACAAGCGGTATGCCTGTCGCCTTCGCCTGTCTGCAGAGCAGCTCACGGCGAACGCCGTGCATGCTGATGCGGTCGTACTCGTCAGTGACGGTGGTGATCAGCGCCAGCGGCTCGATCCCCTGATCGCGCAGGGTCCAGAGCGTCAAAGCCGAGTCCTTGCCACCGCTCCAAGAGAGCGCATGTCTCACGGCCGCTCATGGTATTGGTCGGAGGCAAGCCTCAGCGGATCGGCTCGGTGTCAGGCGTGCGAGAGCGATCTGCGCTATGTTGCGCAGGCTTGCGGTGGCGGAACTCCGGTGTGATTCCGGGGCTGACGCGCAGCGGTATGGGTGACGAACGGATCGTTGTTCCACTGAGCCCCCAAAAGGGCTTGGGAAGGAGATCCGGGAGGTCGATCCCGAGCCCGAATACGCGCCGCATTCAGTGCCCCGATGGTAAGCCTCGCGTATAGGCGGCCGGTGCGCCGCCTATGAATGCGTGCGTGTCGCCGCCCCCTAATCAAGGAGATGGCGACATGAAGCACCCCCTCAGAGCCAGAGCGCTCGCGGCAGCGGCAGTCCTACTCTTTGGCCTGGCATCGCTCAGCCAGGCTACGTCCCCAGCCGCCGCGGCGGTCACCGAAGCCGAAGAGATGGCCGCCGCCAAGCATGGCGCGGAATGGATCACCTCGCTACAGGAACCCAGTGGCGAACTGGGTGGCTTCGGCGGGGACTGGTCGATGATCAGTTTGGCGTCGGTAGGTATCAACGCGGCGGACGTGCGCGTCTCGCCGACTGAACCGAGCGCCCAGGACTTCTACCTCTCGCTGTGGACTGGCGAACCCCCGGCCCTGTTCTCGGCGACCGATTTTGAGCGGGCGATCCTCACGGGCTACTCCGGGGGCCTGGAACCTGCGCGTCTGGATGCTCAGACGAACCTCGTCGCCGACCTCGCCGCCCAGTTCAATGGGCGCGAACTCGGCGAGAAGGGCGCGACCAACGCCGATGTCTTCGGGGTGCTCGCGCTCTCGGCGGTTGGGGCACCGAGCGACGTGATCGACACGCTCGTGCAGAGCGTCCGCGAACAGCAGGACGCCGACGGTGGCTGGAACTACGCTGCGGGCGCGAAAAAATCCGAAGCGGACCTGACGGGTGCCGCACTGGCGGCGCTTTGCACGGCTGGGGTGCCGGGCACGGACCCGGCGATCACGAAGGCCGAGAGCTATCTGCATACCGTCCAGGACACCGCCACGGGCGGGTTCATCAATCCGACGGCCAACACCGACTCGACGGCCTGGGTCGTGAGTGGCCTGGATGCCTGCAAGATCGACCCGCAGGGAGCCGAATGGACGACCACGGCAAGCAAGACGCCGATCGACTTCCTGATAGCTCAGCAGAACGAAGACGGCAGCTTCCAACGACACGCGCACGACGAAGAAGAGGACTTCTACGCGACCCAGGACGCTGTGCGTGCCCTGAGCGGTACAGGGTTCATCGCGCCACCGCCATCGCGTAAGGAAGTCGGAGAGCCTGCGGTGCGCGCGGCCCCCAAGATGGCGGCCGGCACCCCTGTTCCGATGACGCTCGTGATCGACAGCGCCGGGCATGTCACTGGTGGAAGCTCGCTTCGCATGTGCAAGGTCATCGCTCCGGTTGGAGTGACCGTCGCGCAGATGCTCACCGACGCAAGCGAAGCGTCGTTGCCCACCTACTGCCTCTCAGACCTCTCGCTCCAGGATGGACGGATCGCGCGGGTCAACGGGGTAAGCGCCGAACCCGGCAAATCGGCGTGGGAGATCCGCAGGGAAGGCGGAGCGAACGAACTGCAAGCCACCGGGACGGTCGGACTCGGTGCGCTGGTGCAGGTGCAACTCGTCCCCAACAGCGAAACCCCCAAAACACCGGTCTCATCGTCGTCCTCGTCCACGACAAGCACAGCCACGACGAGCACCACGACGACGGCGGAGGCGACACAGGTCCCCGCGCCGCCCCATCTGCAGGTGCGGGTCGGGCCGCTTACACGAGTGCGCCACGGGCATCTGACTCTCGAGCTGAGGTGCCTACCGAAGGCGGGGAGCACAGGCTGCGCCGGTGTGGTGCGTGTGCGTATCGCGTTGCGAGCACGGCGCGGAGGACCGGTGCGCCAACGTGTCGTGGGCGAAGGCGAGGTGCATCTCGTCGCGGGCGCCGCGGGCACGGTGACGATCAACCTCAGCACCTCGGCGTTGCAGGCGCTACGTACGCGCGATGACCGCGGGGCTTGGATCGTGGCGGCCATGCGCGACCCGGGCTCTGGCGCCAGCACCAGCGCGAGCGCATCCACTGTCCTGCGCTGAAAGCGCCAGGTCGGGAGCCGGCGCTCGCAACCGTCACGGGAGAGGTCGCCTCAGCATCGCGCGAGCGCTCCCTGGCTCGTTCACCAATTCGATCGACAAAACAATCCAAAGGAGCCAGTCATGCAAAGAAGACACATCGCGACCCTCGCCGCGGCCGCAATACTCGCTCTGCTGAGTATCAGCGCCCCGGCGGTGGCCGGCACACCCGCCACCGTCAGCGTGCGGGTCGAGGGAGCCACCTCGACGCTGCTGCCACAGACGACCGTCACGACGAACACCACACCCACGCCGCCGCCCGGTGACTGCCCGGGCACAACCGCCGCCGGTGCCCTGCAGCTCGCCACCGAAGGCAACTGGGATCACGAGGAATACATTCAGACAATCCTCGGCGAGACGCACGAATGGACGATGAGCGACCCTCGCTATTGGGCGATCTGGATCAACGACAAATACTCAGAAGAAGGCGCCTGCACCCTGCAGATGCACGAAGGTGACAGGCTGCTGTTCCTTGTCGATAAAGCCACTGCTCCTGAATACACCCCGACGGTCTTCCCGCTCGAGCTGAGCGGAGCGCCCAAGGAAATCACGCAGGGCGAATCGGCGACAGTGACGGTCGACAAGTACAGCACCGCGGGTGTCTCAAGCGCCGCGAGCGGTGTTTCGGTGAAAGGCGGCGAAGCGACGGTGACCACCAACGCCTCCGGTCAGGCGACCGTCAAATTCAACACCGTCGGTACCGCTCATCTGAGAGGGACCAAGACCGGGTTCGCGCCGACCGCGAGCGTCGCGGTCTGCGTACACGTCTCGGGCGGGCACTGCTAGCAAGGACGAGTGGCTGTCGCTCCGTCCGGCTCAACGGGCGGAGCGGCAGATCCCGCCAATGACCAAACCACGCTTGAAAAGGGGTCTGCACGTGCGCGCCTTCGTCGCGGCGCTCGTCGCTTCCCTGACACTCATCGTGTCTGTTGCGCAGGGGTCGCCGACGGAGGTGGGCGTGCGGATCGAGGGCCGCACCGAAACGCTGTTCGAGGGGCCGATCCTGACCGAAGGGCACGAGATCGAGGCCTCCTCGGACACCCACGAACGCGCGTGTGACGGGATCAACCCAAACGACCCGCAGAACGCGACACCTAGCCCGACCGCCACGGCCGCCTCGGTCGATGCGATGAGCCTGATCGGGGAAACGTTCGACGGCCGCTGGTACCCGGGGTACGAGGACTACTTCATCACCCGCTGGGGCCCGGACTCCGAAGCGGAAGGCATGTCGTGGGGCATCATCGTCAACAACCTCTACACGAGCGTCGGCGGCTGCCAGTACCAGCTGAGCACGGGCGATGAAGTGCTCTGGGTGTATGACGCGTTTGCCGCCCGCCCGCTCCTGGCGCTCCTGCCCGCGGCCGCCGGCTACACCTCCGGCACACGTCCCTCCACGGCGACGGCCGAACTGGGCAAACCGTTCTTGGTCGAAGTCCTCGCCTACTCAAACCATGGAGAAGCCAGACCGCCCGCCACCCCCGAACGCGCCGGTTCCTCCCCATACCAGGGCGCCGACGTCTCACCGGTACAGAGCACCGCCAGGGGATTCGAGCGGGTGCACACCGCCAGCGCCGAAACGGTCAAGACCGACACCGAAGGCAAGGCGAGCATCACCTTCACCATGCCAGGCTGGCACAGGATCAAGGCCACCGCCGTGAACGCCGGCGGAGAAGAAGACGCGATCCGCTCAAATCGCCTGGATGTTTGCGTCCCGGCCCAGGACACGACCGGCTGCGGAGAACCACCGGCCGAAGACCTTGTGCGCACACCGCCGCCACATTCCGAAAAAGTCACAGAAACCCGTGAACAAACCAAACCAACGGGCACGGGCGCCGGCAACTCTGGAGGTGAGCAGCCCAGCCCCACCGGGGACAGCGCGACGACGACTGGGCATACCGGCAGTCCGACTGCTCGGCTGTCGCTGGAGAGCGTCAGCCCCAGACGGCTGCTGTTGAAGTTCACCGCCGCCGGCCAGGCCACGGTGAGGATCGCCCGCCCGCGTGGCAGCGGACGCCACCGTCACTGGCAGACCGTGAGGACAATCGCTGTGCGGGCGAGCAAGGCAGGGCAGGTCAAGGTAGAGCTGCCGCGGCTGCTGGCCGGACGCTACCGCGTGAGCGTCAATCTCGCGGGCACTCCGAGCGTGGTGAGAACCCTGATCGTGCGAGGGAAATGACACCCGCTCAGGCACATGTGATCGCCGCTCAGGGGGCGCTGGCGGCTCTCCTGGTCGCATGCGCGGCGTTGTCGGTCTGCGCTGTGTGCCCCGCGCTCGCGGCCGCGCCCAATCAGACCAACCAGGCGAGGCTCGACAGCACCGTGCGCTACCTGCAGGACGTGCAGAACCCCGACGGCGGCTTTGGCGGTGCGCCCGGAACCGAATCCAGCCCCGACTTCAGCGCCTGGGTCGCGTTCGCGCTGGCCGCCGCCGGAATCAACCCTCAGGACCAGGCGCGCCCCGCCGGTACCGACGCCTACACATATCTGGTCGAGCACTCCCACGAACTGGCCGGCCCCAACGCCGAATGCCCCACCAGCTCATGCACGACCGAACTCGACCGTGTCCTGCTGGTCGTGGACGCCGCCGGCACCGACCCGCACGACTTCGGCGGGGTTGACCTCACGGCGGCGATCCTCGCCCGCCAGCTGCCCGAAGGGTCCTTCCCGCACTATGTCGGTGAGAAGACCGCTGGGGTAAACGACACGATCTTCACGATCCTCGCGCTCAGCTCAATCCCCGAACCGGACGTGCGGGAAACGCTCCAGCGCGCGGCGACATGGCTGGAAGACGAGCAGAACCCCGGAGGCGGCTGGCCCACGCTCTGTCCCAAGACAGCCGTCGGGACATGCGCCGCGGCTGGCCCAGAATCTAGTGAGGTTGACATGACCGGCGCCGCGATCCAGGCGCTGAGCGCCGCCGGGAGAACGGACAGCACCGCTCAGCAGAAAGCGCTCGAGTTCCTTCACGAAGCCCAGAACCCCGACGGAGGCTTCCCCGAGTACCCCGGCAGACACGAAGAATCGAATGTCGCCTCGACCGCCTGGGCTGTACAGGGCATGTGGGCGGCGGGTGAGAACCCCGAACTGTGGATCAAGGACCCGAGCGAACCAACGGACGAACCGTTCGGCTACATGGCTTCCCTGCAACAGGCCGACGGCAGCATCCGCTGGAAGGCGAGCAGCGACTCCAACCCCGTCTGGATGACCGCCTACGTCGCTCCCGCGTTCGCCGGTCGGGCCCTGCCGATTCCGCGCCGTTCCCCGAGCTACTCAGAGCAAACCGGCGCCGTCCGAGGAGAGTTCCGCGGTCCCCGCTACGCAAGGTATGGCCGAACCCGGTCAAGGGGGAGAGTCCTCTCGGCCCGGCGGCGGAGTGATCGCCGGCGGTGGCGGTCGCGGCGCTGCACTGTTCAGCCGCCCACAGCCGCAAAGCCAAGGAAGAACACCCGGTGGCGCGAGGCAGCTCAACACCACCCGCGCCAGGCGCGAGAGCAAGCACCGCCGCCATCCGGCTCCCCACCCCACACAGGCCACCCCTACCCATGCAGCGGCGGCAACGACGCCCGGCGAGCAGACCAACGGTCCCGAGGTCAAAGGCGTGCTGATCGCAGCCTCCGCAGGGAGGCAGGACCGGCCGTGCTGGAACCGGGCGCTCCCGGTCTGCACGGCGCGGGGGCGGGCGGCAACCAGACACCGTGGCCCGCGATCGGCATAGGTGGCACGGCGCTGCTTCTCTGCCTGGTCGGGTCACAGCTCGAGCGCCGCCGACCGCAGGTGATCCAATGAGCACCCTTGCCACGGCGGGCGCCATCGCCGAGCACTCGCCAGGATCGCGTCCGCGCTGCGTACCCCCGTCCTGGTCCTCGCGCTGCTGGCGCTGCTCTTGTGCGCGCTCGAGGCCGGCCGGTTCGCCACCGAGCTGTGGTGCCGCGCACGCGCCGGACGCGGCGCGTTGCGGGGCCTCGTTCGCCAAGTCGTTGCCGACCCGGGTAGGGCCGCCGCGCTCTGCCGCCGCGCGCCCAGCTCCTTGGCCGCAGAGGCGCTCCTGCAGATCGCGCGTGCGATGCTCGGCGGCGAGGGCGCCGGTGTGGAGCACGCGCTCGCCGACTACGAGCTCGCGGTCCAGCGCCGCCTCGAGCGCACCCGCATCCTCGTCCGCGCCGGACCAGCGCTCGGATTGATGGGAACCCTCATCCCTCTCGCCCCCGGACTCGCCGCTCTCGGCCACGGCGACATCGCGACCCTCGCGACAGACCTGCGCACCGCGTTCGCGGCCACCACCATCGGTCTGCTCGTGGGCACCGTCGCCTACGCGCTGACGCTCACCCGCAGCAGGATGTACACCGAAGACCTGACAGCTCTGGAGCTGGCAACGGGGGCCGTGTCGGAGGTCAACGCATGACACGCCGCACCGGGCTCGGCCGCCGCGCACACGTCCAGGACACGGCGGGGGATCCGCTCGACGGGCTCGTCAACCTGTTCGACATCGGCATCGTCCTGGCGGTCGCGTTCCTGATCGCGGGTCTCGGCCTCACGCTCGACCAGCACGCCCACCGCAAGCAACAGCACACAGCGACAACACCGCACACCCAGACACTGCCCTCACCGTCACCCACCGCGCCTACCGCGAGTGGCCACGGGCGACGCGTCGGCACCGTCTATCGCCTCAGCAGCGGACAGCTCGTCTACGTACAGACACAACGATGAGGGTGCCGGCGAGAAAAGACGGAGCTGCCAGCACGGTGTGAAGTTGACTGGCCCTCGGTCACACGGCCGGTGAACCGAGGAGCAGGTGGCGGCCTATGGAGATGTGTAGAGCGGCACGCATGCGTCTGCGCCAGAGAGCAGATGACCGCTTGCCAGCAGGCTTTCTACCTCATAGCTCGGAAGCGGATGAGCGAAGTGATAGCCCTGGCCGTATTCACAGTCGAGCGCGGTCAGCGCTTGTACCTGATCGGCGTTCTCGATGCCCTCGGCTATGACCCGCAATCCCAGGTTGTGGGCGAGGACCACGATCGATCTGATGATCGTGTGGCTCTCGGGCCGGTCGATCATGGTGTCTACGAACGTGCGGTCGATCTTGAGCGTATCCCCCGGGAAGTCGTGCAGCACCCTCAGCGAGGAGTAGCCGGTACCGAAGTCGTCGAGCTGGACGGTCACGCCGAGGTTTATGAGCTCTGACAGGACGCTGCTGACGAGATGCGGATTCTCGATCAGGGTGCTCTCGGTGATCTCGAGGACGAGGTTGGCGGCTGGAAGCGCCGCGTCGGCGAGCGCGTCTCGGACGTGATCGACCAGGCTGGCATCGGTGATCTGGCAGATCGATACGTTGACGCTGATCGTGACGCTCGCGTCGACGAGGCCCAGCTGGCGCCACTGACTGAGTGTCTGGCAAGCGCTGCGCAGGACCAGGGTGCCGAGAGGACCGATCAGCCCGGCTTCCTCAGCCACCGGGATGAACTCGCCCGGGGACACCTCACGGTCCCCAGCGGGCCAGCGGGCCAGCGTCTCGAAGCCGTGGAGCGCCCCGCCGCGGAGATTCACGATCGGCTGAAAGAACGTACGTAGGCGTCGGTTGTCGATCGCGTGGCGCAATTCGGTCTCGAGCGATACCCGGTCGAGGACGCGCTGGTGCATGCTCGTGTCGAACATCTTGCAGCACCCGCCGCCGTGCCCCTTGGCGTCATACATCGCGATGTCGGCGTTGCGCAGCAGATCCTCGGGATGAACGACGCCGTCGAGGTTGTGCGCGATCCCGATGCTTGCGAGGATCGACAGCTCGTGCCGGTCGAAGCTGATCGGCTCCGCGATCGCTTCGCCGGTACGGGTGGCGACCTCGAGCGCCTGGGCGGGCTCGGTGATCCCGTCGAGGAGAATTGTGAACTCGTCACCTCCCAAACGCGCGAGGGTATCTCCGGCGCGCAGAACGCCTCGCACACGGCGCGCCAGCTCCACCAGCAGCCGATCCCCGGCAGCGTGGTTGAGGCTGTCGTTGACGAGCTTGAAACGGTTGACGTCGATGAACAGCACCGCGCAGCCGTAGGCCGGGTCGCGTGCGAGGTGGTTGAGGCATTGAGCGAGGCGATCCATGAACAGGGCGCGGTTCGGCAGTCCCGTCAGGCTGTCGTGCAGGGCGTCGTGGACGAGCCGCTCCTGGGCCTTGCGCCGCTCGGTGATGTCAGACAACGAACCGGTGATGCGGATCGGCTCGTCCTGCTCGTCGCGTGTGGTTAGTCCACGGGTCAGAACCCAGCGCCAGTTTCCGTCGGCGTGGCGGATGCGATGCTCACTCTCGAAGTGGGCGCTCCCGCCGGCCAGATGTTGATCGATCTCGCGGCGCAGCCGCTCGACATCTTCTGGATGGACCAGCTCGAACCACGCGTCCGGCCCGTCCCAACCAAGGTCCTCATACCCCAACAGTGTCTTCCAACGCTCGGAGAAGAGCATGCTGTGCGTCGTCAGATCCCAATCCCAGATCCCGTCGTTGGTCGCTCGCACGGCGACGGCGTAACGCTCCTCGCTGCGGCGGAGATCGACCATCGCCTGGTGGTGGCGGACCGCGTAGCGGATCGTGCGCTCGAGGCTGGGGGCGTCGAGCGTGCCCTTCACCAGATAGTCGGTGACGCCCAGCTCGGTGGCCTCGAGGTTGACCTCGTAGTCGTCCTGGCCGGTCAGCATGATCACCGGCGCCGACAGGTCACCCATCCACGCCTCACGCACCAGTTCGAGCCCAGTGCGCTCTCCCAGGCGGTAGTTGACCAGGTACAGATCGTGGCGCTGGGAACGGATCGCGTTCAGCGCGGGAGCGTAGCTCTGCTCCCACGCAAGCTGGAACTTGTCCTGTCCCTGCGCTCTGAGCATGCTCTGCGTGAGTACGAAATCGTCCTCGTCATCCTCCACCAGGAGGATCCGTAGGGCGTCAGCGACCGCCATCACCGTCATCCTGCGGGAGCTCGACCAGGTCGAACCAGTAGCAGGCCAGCGTCTGCATCACCGTGGCCAGCCCTTCGAAGGTGACCGGCTTGCTCACGAACGAGTTCACGCCCAGGTCATAGGTGCGGAATATGTCCTCCTCCGCCTTGGAGGTCGTGAGCACCACAACCGGGATACGCCGCAGATCCGGGTCGCTCTTGATCTCCGCCAGCGCCTCGCGTCCGTCCTTCTTGGGCATGTTCAGGTCGAGCAGGATCAGCCCCGGACGTGGCGCGGAAATACCGCCCGGCGCATACGGCCCCCGGCCGTGGAGGTAGTTCATGAGATCCTCGCCGTTGACGACGAAACGGATGTCGTTGATCAAGCGCGAGCGCTTCAGCGCACCCGAGGTCAGTATGCGGTCGTCCTCATCGTCCTCGGCGAGCAGGATCGTGATCGAGCTACGCTCGACGGGCGGATCAGACGAGAGCATGGGAGACCCCGTTGTCGGTCGGCTCGGGGAACAGCGAAGTCACGGCAGCGCCTTCGGTGGGCTGCTCGAGAGGAAGCCTGATCGTGAAGGTCGCACCGTGCTCGAGCTCGCCCTCGGCGGTGATCGTGCCGTGATGGCGCTCGACGATCTTGCGGCACAGCGCCAGGCCAATGCCCGTCCCGGGGTACGCGCGCGCTCCGTGCAGCCGCTCGAAGGCCCGAAAGATGCGGGTCGCGTATTGCTCGTCGAATCCGATTCCGTTGTCCTTGACCGTCAGCTCGGCGACATGGTCGTCTACGTGTGCGCGCACCCGAAGCGGCTATTTCGAAGCTGACCTGTAGTTTTAGCATCTATGAGAGCCTGGAAGTTCGAGCCAAAGCCAGAGGCCATGACCAGGATACGACATGGTGACTCTTCCGGCCCGGTCATTCTGGAGGATGTGGCGATGGAATAGGATGGAGATCGGACAATATGCATAAGTCGCTGTTTCAGGTGTAACAGTTTCCGTCTCTGAAGTTTTTTTTATGTTGGAGGGCTATAGCCTAAGGCAGAGCGATCGAGCTGGTCGGAGACGAACCGGTAACGGGACGAAACCCGGTCGAAAATGCTGACGGTGGGGTCGTCCGGATTTAATGAAGAGGGCGCGCGACCGGCCTGTTTTTGGAAAATGACGTTTAGGGACTGGGCTTCGATTTTTTCTTTTTCCGCGCCGGGATTGAGCGTTTTCATGAGGCCGGCCATGGCTGAGCTGAGGGCGGCGGTATCGTCCGGGGCTCCGGCCGCGGCGCCAGCGCCACCTCCTCCGCCTGCGTAGACGGATCCGGGGGGTTCGCCCCCTTGAAACTGCGCGGCGGTATCCCCTAGTAGGCTCGCATAGTTTTGCAAGCCGGTGCCATTGAGGCCGGCTCCGCCTTCGGCGCCCAGAATTGCCTGGGCAGGGGTTTGCTCGCCGTTTAAAAATTGGTTGGGATCTTGGCCGGAGTTTCCCTGTAGCTCACTGCCAAAGCCCGGGGTTCCTACGAAGCGGCGGCAGCTGGAATCCATCGCCAGAGCGCAGGCAAAACCGCGTGTATTGCAAACGCCGTTTCCGCTCCCGCTTTGGGCGAGGGTCCCCTTTTCCACGGTGAGGGGAGCCGCGCCCGCGGTCGCCGCCTGAGCGGTCGCATCTCCGGTGGCGATCGGAGAAATCGGCGTGGCGCCGGTGGTTCCACTGCTCGTGGCAGAAGCGTTACTGAGCTGGCTCGCGGCCTGGAGATCGAGGCCTCTGTCTGCTCCTGCGAAGTTTGGTCCTTCTTAGTGGTGAAAACTTGAATCGTCGCGGTCGCGGCGGAGAGGCATGCGACGAGGTCCTTCTTTTCGGCCGCTTTCCCGGCGGTTCCGGAAGCGTTCGCGGCGGACGATGTTTTACCGACGCTCGTGAAGCTGAGGCCCACCGGAGCCAGGCCGATCAGAGATGAGGCAAAATTCTTGGTCAAGATCCCGCTCGTAATCGAAGCGCCAACGTCTGCTCCTTTGCAAACCATGCCCATGTGCTCGTTGCCCATGAAGGACGTCACGCACGCAGCGGTGCAAATCCCGCCACGCCGGCCCAGGTCTTCCAGAGGAGGCCGTCGTCTTTGGCGGCCTTATCCGCTTGCTGCGCGGCCTGGCAGTACGTGACCAACTGAGTGAAAGTCGACGAGCCCTGCTCGGCGGCCGTGGGGTTGGCGGTTGCTGAAGGTCGCTTCGCAGATCGCGTTCAGGTTGTTGTTGCCCCCGGGCGCGGACGTGCCCGAAGTCGGCACTCCGGTGATCGGCGGCGCAAATTCTCCGCTCGATGAGGACGGAGTCCGACTGAGCGAGCGCGAGCGAAGGCAGCGCCCCGGCGATCACGGCAAGTAGGATTGCAGTGAAGCGAGAAGCCGGCATAGCGATCACTTCCATTCGCTTTGAATGGTTTCGTATGCTGTTCGTGCACGTTACGGAAGAGGTTGGCGTCCGGCCCGAGCACCGAGTTGTCGCTCGCGATTTCGCGAAAGCCGTCCTGACCTCCGCGGAAAGCCGCGTTGGTCGGCGTTTTATCGCCTTCTTCTTCTTAAACATGCCGGCGATCTTATCGAGATCGATGCCCGAAGTCGGGGCGCCGCTATATCCATTGCCGTTGCCGCTCGGGCGCGAATCCGTTCCCGCATATTCGGTGCGCGAATTATTGGCGCCGCCGTCGGGTTCGTCGGTGTGTTGTCGGGCGCCGCCGCGGGCGTGGTCGCGCCGCTTACGCCGGCTGCGCCGCCGCCACCCGCTCCGCCTGAATCAGCCGTGCCCGGAGTGAATGGTGCGGGTGCGACACCCAAACCGGGTCCGCCACCGGTTGGCGAAGTCGGTACCGGTGGGCCGAGATCGCCGCCGGGGTTCGTGCTTCCGCTCGAGCAGTGGCGGCCGAAGTATCGGCGGCTACGCCGTTTCCGGTAATCGTCGTCGCTCCGAGTGCGCCCGTCGCGCCGCTCGGAAAGCTGTCGGAGGTCGGTGGCGTCAGCGTCGCCGCGCCGTTGTTGGTGTTGGCTAGCGTAAGTGCGGCGTCTTTGAGCTGTTTAGCGCCGGCTAAATTGAAAGCGCCCTGCGAGAGCTGTTGCCCCGCTGCGATAATCGACATGAGGCCGCCGGTGCTGGCCTCCTGAGCGACGTTTCTCTGCTCGGCAGCGGTCGCGGCGGCGAAGGACTCGCCGTCCTGGTTCGCCGTGGATGTCGCGAGTTTGGTGAGCTTCTTCTCATTGGCCTGCGCTTTATCCATCAGCTCCTGAGCGACCGCCGCGGCTTGCGTTTGGCCTGCGGCATTGTCTTGTTTTACCGCCTGGCTATACCGATTATAGTAACCGCTTTGCACCTCGTAGGCAGAGTTATAGGGATCGCCGACCGATTTTTTCACGCCGGAGGCTCCCCAGATCTGGCCGGCCAGTGAGCTCTGGCTGGCGCTATTGGTTAGGTTTCCCTGGCCTGCCTGGTAAGGGTTGTTCTTGAAAGCGCCGCTGAGATTGCTCGCGTTCTTGTTCGCCGCCGAACTCTTCATCAT
>CAVQZJ010000007.1:0-7936 GCA_963718425.1 uncultured Solirubrobacterales bacterium | reverse complement strand
CGATGGGAGGACAGCTATGAGTGAGCACGCGGTGGTGATTGCCGGAGGAGGGCCGACGGGGATGATGCTGGCGGCTGAGTTGGCCTTGGCGAAGGTCGACGTCGCGATCGTAGAGCGGCGTCCCGACCACGTGCTCGTGGGCTCGAGGGCCGGCGGGTTTCACTCTCGCACGGTCGAGGTGTTCGATCAGCGTGGAGTCGCCGATCGCTTCCTCGAGGAGGGCCAGGTGGCGCAGGTCGCGACGTTCGGCACGACCGTGTTGGATATGAGCGACTTCCCGACGCGCCATCCGTACACGCTCGGGATCTGGCAGAGCCACATCGAGCGGATCATGGCCGCGTGGATCGCCGAACTCCCCGTCCAGGTTCACTACGCAAGCGAGGTCAGCGGCTTCGCGCAGGACGACACCGGCGTCAACGTCGAGCTCGCCGACGGACAGTCGCTGCGGGCGCGGTATCTCCTCGGGTGCGACGGAGGGCGCAGCGTCATCCGCAAAGCAGCCGGGATCGAGTTCCCCGGATGGGACGCGACGAGGAGCAACCTGATCGCCGAGGTGCAGATGACCGAGGAGCCACAGCTGGGCGTCCGCCACGACGAGAGGGGCATCCATGGCATCGGCAGGTTGGAGTATGAGATCCGCGACGGCGAGGTCGTCTACAAGGATGTGGGGCCGCTGCGGGTGATGGTCACAGAGCGCCAGCCCGCGCCCACGGGCGAGCCCACCCTGCGTGAACTGAGCGAGGCGCTCGTGACCGTGTACGGCACCGACTTCGGGATCCACAGCCCCACGTCGATCTCGAGGTTCACCGATATGACACGTCAGGCGGCCTCCTACCGCGCGGGACGAGTCCTGCTCGCCGGCGACTCGGCGCACGTGCACTACCCGGCGGGCGGACAGGGGCTCAGCCTCGGCGTTCAGGATGCGGTGAACCTGGGCTGGAAGCTTGCCCAGGTTCTAGACGGAACCTCACCGGAGAACCTGCTCGATACCTATCAGGACGAGCGCCACCCGGTCACGGCGCGCGCGCTTCGGTACACGATGGCTCAGACCGCGCTGCAGCGCCAGGACGAGCGGACGAAGGCCCTGACGGATGTGCTGTCGGAGCTGGTGATCACGGACGAGCCTCGCAAACGGCTCGTCGGGCTCATCTCCGGGCTGGACATTCACTACGACCTCGGCGAGGGCCATCCGCTGCTCGGACGCCGTATGCCCGATCTGGACCTCGTTACTGCCGACGGCGGCCTGCGGATCTACGAGCTGTTGCACGCAGCAAAGCCGGTGCTCCTCAACCTCGGTGAGCCGGGCGGGTTTGACATCGCGCCGTGGGGAGACCGGGTCCAGCTGATCGACGGTGGGTATGACGGGCCCTGGGAGCTTCCGGTGCTCGGCGCGGTCACCGCTCCCACTGCCGTGTTGATCCGACCCGACGGATATGTTGCCTGGGTCGGAGAGGGCGCCCAGCTGGGACTCCTTGAGGCACTGACCACCTGGTTCGGGCCGCCTCGTGTGGCATAGCCACCAGCTGGTGGGTGCACTTTGAGCACTCTTGTTGATGTCCCCGCGCTGATCGAGCCGACCGGGCCGCCGATTCGCTAGACCCAGACACGGCCGGGCCGAAGGCACCGACGACCTCCGCGAGACCGCAACCGCCTCTGAGGCGGTGCACCTAGATGCCCGCCTGCGGGAGGCCGTCCTCCTCGCTCTGACACGCGGCCGCGGTCCTGGAATCACATCGCGTTGGCTCTCGGGGGTACACCAACGATCTCGATGTGATCAGCGCGATCACGACGCGCTCCCGAGTACTACGGACTTGCGGAACGACTCCGAGGTCGCGGCTTCACTGAGGCGACCGACCCTCCTCACCGCGGCGAGAGGGCATCATTCACGAGCAGCCGTCGGCTCGTGAGTGCGCTGTCGATCGAGCGCGAGCCGCCCGTCTCGCCGTCGACGGCCTCTAGCTTTGGACGGTGTGCCGCAGACGGTAGGCAAAGTAGAAGTGCAGAGCCGCCGCCACGAAAATCAGCGCTCCCCACCAGTAGCCATCGCTCAACAACAGGCCGCCGACCACCAGCAGCCAGATGCCGATCGCGACGCGCATGCGGACGATGAGACGCCAGTGCCTGCGTTCCCATCGCCATCGAGGTTGACGTGTCACTTCGCGCCACCGCATGAAGATCGCGCTGACCACGAGGTCCGCGGAGTCCGCCAGCCCGGGCCGCCGCTGCCCTTCCTTGGCCCCGGCCATGAGCACCGAGACGATCTCCTCCTCGTGCTCGCGGCGGTACCGTGCCGGAAAGCACTTCAGCAGGCGTCGGTAGCGGCGCTCCAGGTCGGCCGCGTCGGTCATCGCATCACCCCAGCCGGGCGCAGCCGCGACATCGCGACGACCGCGTTCGCTTGCAGGCGGGCCGCCTCCTCGGCGAGTCGCTTCTCGCCCAGGGACGTGAGCCGGTAGTAGCGGCGCAGCCGGTTATCGACGATCTCCTCACGGTCCACGTCGATCAGCCTGTCCGCGCGAAGCCGATCCAGAGCCGTGTACAGGGTCCCGGCGCGCAGTCGCACACGCCCATCCGAGATCTGCCCGACGTCAGTGATGATCCCGTAACCATGCTGGCTGCCTCCAGCCAGCGCCGTCAGGATCAGGAACGTCGCCTCCTGCATCGCACGTATACCCATGGAGACAATATATACAGATCAACTACTCATTGCAAACCTAGCTTCGCTCGCCGACACGCCGAGGGCCCGTGGCTGGGTTAGTTCGTGGAGATCACGGGCGATAGATAGGAGACGTGTAGCCCAAAGCCCGCTCACAGCTCGTAGTCGGTCGCCGAACGGGAGCGTCTGCTCGCCGGCTATGAACTTGCCGGCAAGCGCGTCGCGAGTCCCCACGCATGAGCAAGACCGCGAGCCCGACGTGGACTCTGCTCCCCTGGAAGGCATCGAAGG
This sequence comes from uncultured Solirubrobacterales bacterium, assembly GCA_963718425.1. Lineage (GTDB taxonomy): Bacteria > Actinomycetota > Thermoleophilia > Solirubrobacterales > Solirubrobacteraceae > Palsa-744. Next base: position 4,989 of record CAVQZJ010000007.1, on the reverse strand, counting down.
CTCGCCGGGGTCGAGCATGGTCTGCTGCCGTCGCCCACAACGACCGCGGTCCGGCCAAGGCAAGCGCCCGGCCGGACCGTGAGTCGATCTATGTGCTCTGCCCCTGTGTTAGCGAGGCACGTGAAAGATGACCTCTCGGATCGTGGTCTGGGATGTGAATTTGCTCTGGTCGCACTTCTTGGAGAGCGTCGTGATCTTCCCGATCGCCTTGACCCGGTCACCGGCCGCCAGATCGTCCAGTCCGACGCTGCCGTCGTTGTTGGTGTCGCGCAGAGCGAGCGTCGGGTGCGCGTCGGTCAGCGTGTAGGTTTCGGTCATGCCCTTGGCGGCCGCGGCGTGCCGGTTGGTGTGGGCGACACTGACGGTCACCGTGCCGCTGTAGGTGCCGTCAGCGTTCTTGCTCAGGGCTTGACTGACGAGCGTCCCCGAGACGATGTACGCCACGTTGTGTGCCATGCACTTGTGCGGCTTGCCTGGGTGAGCGGGATGCTCGGAGGGTTCGGGCTTACCAGGGCGCTTGGGAGTTTCGGGATGTCCGGGATGACGGGGGTGGCTGGGATGTTCGGGGTGGGCGGGGTTGCCCGTGCCCTGGTCGCCGTTCTGCGAACCGTTCCCGACGCCCGGGTTGTCGGTGTTGTTGGGTGTCGTGGCTGGTGGCCCGACGGGTGTGGTGCTCGGCGCGTGCTTGCCGGAATGGTCGGAGGGCTGGTTTGCCAGCGCCCAGGCTGGCGTGCTCAACAGGACAACCGCCGACACGGCCAGCAGAGTCTTTCTGAGGATCATCTATGCCTCCTTCAGTATTGCTTTGCATGAGCGCTGCGAGATCCCCGGGAGGAGACCTCGCGGTGCCTTGGTCTCTGCTGTAACGCGCCAGCGCCGGGGAAGTCAGGCGCTATCGCCCGAGCGCGGCGAAACCGCTACTTGCCGCTGTTGCCGTGCTGTTTTTCCGGCTTGCCCGGTTGTGTCGAGGAGCCCGCTTCGCTGCCGGCTTCCACATGGGCCGGCTGCTCACCGGTGGGTGCCTGCTGGGCCGCTGGGGCGTGAGCGGCCCCGGACCCCTGGTGAGGATTGCCTTCGTGCTGTTGTTCTCGAGCTTTTTCGTTGTGCGAGGGATTGCGTGGCCGTGCGGGGCCGGCTGGGCTGGTCGGCGTCGCCGGACTGCTCGAGTGACGGTGGCGCGTTGGTTGCAGCGGCGCGCCTTGGCCTTTGTGTGACCCGCGACTCCCGGGGCCGGAGGCGGGGTGGGTGCGGCCCCCCGTGCTCCCGTGGAGGTGTTCGCGGCTTTGCTCTCCGGGGCCGACGGCGGGCTGTGTCTGCGCGGGCGTGAGCGCACCGGCGGCCGTGGAGGAGCCAACGACGGTGGGTGCGCCGGCCCGCTGAGCGCCGGCTGTGTGACCGTGCGCCAGTCGAGCGCCACCGTGGGTAGCGGCGCGAGCCGCTGGGGTGTCACTCGCGGATATTGACCTCGCTGGACTGGCAGAGAGGGCGCGTTGTGCCCGGGCAGTGGCGTGGGTCGGGGTGTGCCCGTGTTTTGCCGGGCCCCTGGCGAGGTGCAGCGTCCCGGCGGTCGCGGCGGCTATGACAGCGGCACCGACGAGCCCCTTGGCCACCAGCGACGCGGCAGCGTGGTTGGCGAGTCCGCCAGCGGCGCCAGCGGCTGCCCCTGAGGCGTATCCGGGGCCGGTGCCGTGGGCGAGCACCCCTGCCAGCATCGCGCTCGCCGCGGTCGCCGGCAGCGGTGGCGCGAGCGCGCGCAGATCGGCTGTGCGAGTGTCGATCAGCACACGGAAATCGCGGCAGCCCGCGCAGGCGCGCAGGTGGCTGTCGAGCTTGCGAGCGCGCAGCGCACGACGGTCTCCGTCGGAGATCGCCCGGCGCACCCTCTCACACTCCATCGCACGACCCTCCGCGAACTCGTGCAGCGAGCTGCGCGCCTGGAAGATCGTCTGCTTCGCCGCCCCCGGCGAAACCGACAGCGCCTGGGCGATCTCCCCGATCCCAAGGCCGGAGAGCTCGCGCATCAAGAGCGCGGCCCGCTGGCGCTCGGGCAAAGCGCCCAGGTCTCTCACCAACATCCGCAGCCGCTCGCGCCCCTCCACCGTCTGCTCCACGCTCGCACCCGATGGCTCGTGCTCCTGTGCCAGAGGATCGTTTGCCCGGCGCTTGCGCAAGATCGACACCGACTCGTTGTGCGCGATCGCAAACAGCCACGGTCGCACGGCCAGATCCCGCTCGCCCGATCGCAGCGCCAGGAAGGCGTTTGCCATCGTGCTCTGCAACGCGTCCTGGGCGTCCTGCTCGTCGCACACGACCGAGCGGCAATACCTGTACAGCGCCTGATGATGGCGCTGATACAGCGACGCGAACGCTGGGGTGCTGCCGCGCGAGACCAGCCGCGCGAGCCGCTCGTCGCTCGAGAGCCCCCGCCCAAACGTGAAGTCGGGCTGGCCTCGGATAGGAAGCGCAAGATCGCTCATACACCACACATCCACAACGCCGCTAACGACATCAGGTTAGGGCATACCCGATAGATCATCGGGCTATGGACATCAACGTCGCGGCATGCGTAGGCGCTTAAATGTCGGGGTATGGATGCAGCGCGCAGGACGCTGGGCGAGCGCTACGAGCTTGCCGAGGTGCTCGGCAGGGGCGGGATGGGCGTGGTCTACCGCGCCACCGACCTGGTTTTGCACCGGACTGTGGCGGTAAAGGTGCTGCCGGCCGCGCTCGCCGAGGAGCAGCCAATCCACGTCGCGCGCTTTGAGCGGGAGGCGCGGGCGGCCGCTTCTCTGAGCCATCCCAGTGTCGTCGCCGTGTATGACACGGGTGCGCAGGAAGGGACCCGCTTCATCGTGATGGAGTACGTGAGCGGCCACAGCCTGGCCACGGTCCTTCAAGACCGCGACCCGCTCGACCCCACCCGCGCGGTGAGTATCGCCGAGCGTGTCGCGGACGCGCTGGCGGCGGCGCACGACGCCGGTCTGATCCACCGCGACGTCAAGCCGGGCAACGTGATGCTCGCCGCAGACGGGTCGGTCAAGGTCCTCGACTTCGGGATCGCGCGGGCTCTGGACAGCACCACGCTCACACGCGAGGCGACCGTGCTGGGCAGCGCCGCCTACATGGCACCCGAGCAGGCGCTCGGAGAGCGCGCCGACGAGCGCTCTGACATCTACTCGCTGGGCTGCCTGCTCTACGCGATGCTCACCGGCCGACCGCCGTTCGGCGGCGACGCCGTGGCCGCGCTGCTGCACCAGCACATCAACGCCGACCCACGCCCACCCAGCGAAACCAACCCGGGTGTTTGGCCCGCGCTCGAGGAGTTGACGATCGAAATGCTGGCCAAGTCTCCGCTCTCGCGGCCCCAGACCGCCGCGGAGGTTCGCGACCGGCTGGCCACCCCGCCGCCAGCCGCGGCAGGCGCCACGGCGCCAACTCCGCCCGAGACGACCGCGGTCACGCGCGTACTGAACACTGCTGCTCGCTCACCGCACCGGCGCACGATCGCCGCGGCGGCCGGCCTCGGCCTCGCGCTGCTGATCGCCGTCATCCTCGCGCTCGCAAACCGCGGCTCCTCGAGCCGCCCCCCGTCAAAGGTTCTCAATCGGCTCTCGGCGTCTCACAAAACGCAGACCCAGACGAGCGCGAACGCGTCACACCCAGCGACGACGGCCACCACCACGCCCGCGGCGGCGAGCAACCAGCCGCGGGCCCCCAGCATCGCCGCGATCGCCGGCGGTATCACCACCCTGGTCACCCAGGCCGTCGAATCCGGCAAGATCGACCAGCAGGCTGCACAGCAGATCACCAGCCGGCTGAGCGACATCCTCGGCTCCTATGAGATGGGCAATGCGACCGACGCTCAGCACAAGGTCGCCGACCTCTCACACGCCATCACGATGCTCGAAAGCCATACGGACATCAGCCCACCAGCCGCCACGACGCTCAACGCCGCCCTCACCAACCTGGCCGTCGCGCTCGCCCGATCCGCACCCGCCACATCACCGCAAGCGCAAGAAGTGCCACCCGGCCCAGCCCAGGCGCCGCCGGGCCATGGCGGGCCGCCCGGCCACGGCGGTGAACCGCCCGGGCAAGCAAAGAAGCACGCCGACTCCAAGGGCGACTGACAAGCACCTCGGGGCTTAACGAGCTGGGCCGTCTAGCGGAAATTTCTCTCGTCAACGCATTAGGTGACTATGAAGGTCCCCGTCAGCGGCAATAGCGGGGGAGTGATATGGACCCATGAGCGACTCGGTGATATGGACCCATGAGCGACTCGGTGATATGGACCCATGAGCGACTCGGTGATATGGACCCATGAGCGACTCGGTGATATGGGTGGAGCAGGTTCTATGTGGTGGTGGCGCAGCTGAAGAGATCCTTTGGCTTGCCCCAGGCTGATGCGTTTCGTACGGATATCCCGTTCGGCGCGGGGAGTCGATGTATCGGATCACGGACGTTCGCAGGCTGCCCTGAGATCATCGCGCCCCCCGATCGCGAATATGTACCGTAGACGGTTGCGAAACTGTTCTATAGAGATCTGCGTAATGGTATAGTACGGTGATGCTCGATGGCGCGAAGCAGAACCTAGACGCCCCTGCCAGACGCTACCGGCGTCGTATCGTTGACGACGAACTCGACGAGCTGATCGCCGGCCTGCCCGCGATAGCGCTCGTGGGTCCGAAGGCTGTCGGCAAGACCGCTACTGCGCTACGACGCGCGGCGACCGTGTACCGCCTCGACAATGAGGCTGAGCGCTCTATCGCCCAGGCTGACTCGTCACGCCTTCTGGAGGGCGAGCGGCCTGTGTTGATCGATGAGTGGCAGCGCCTCCCCGAGGCCTTCGACCGCGTACGCCGCGCGGTCGATGCCGGCGCTCAAGCGGGAAGCTTCCTGCTCACTGGCTCGGCATCTCCAACGGAGCCACCGACCCATTCCGGGGCAGGCAGGATCGTACATGTGCGTCTGCGGCCAATGACACTCGCCGAG
>CAVQZJ010000006.1:0-22759 GCA_963718425.1 uncultured Solirubrobacterales bacterium | reverse complement strand
CGGGGGATGGGCAAGCGCACGATCGCCGAGTACGTCGGGGACGAGCGCACGATGAGCATGCTGCGCGGCTATGGCGTGGACTTCGCCCAGGGCTACCACCTTGGCCAACCCCGGGGAGCGCTCGAGACGTTCGCTCGCGCCGCGTAGAGGGCCGCTCAGCGCGGCTGCGGGAACTGTTGGCGCATCATGGCGTCCCAGGCGCGATCCGGCATCAGGCGGCGCATGGCGATCGTCAGCTTCGCCGAGGGCGTGATCGTGATGCGCGCCGGCGGACGGCGGCGCCCCAGCGCGCGCTCGATCGTCTTGGCGACACGGTCGGGGCCGCCGCCGAGCAGCTTCATCGGACCTTCGTAGGCGCCTTTGGTAACGGCGCCTACGGTCGTGTTGAACGTCGCATAGGGGTCCTCTCCGGCGATCGTCGTATCGGCCATGCTGGCCGTCGCCGCCTCGCCGAACTCGGTCGTGATCAGGCCGGGCTCGAGCAGGATCACGTCGATGCCGAAGCCGCGCAGCTCAAAGCGCATCGCGTCGGAGATGGCCTCCAGCGCGTGCTTGGTCGCGTGATAGTGCCCGCCGCCGGGAAACGACAGCCGCCCGCCCATCGAGCCGATGTTGACGATCTTGCCCCATCTTTGGGCGCGCATCTGCGGCAGCACCAGCTGTGTCAGGCGCACAAGACCGAACACGTTGGTCTCGAACTGGCGGCGGACGGCCTGCAGCGGGACCGTCTCGATCGCCCCGCTCTGGCTGTAGCCGGCGTTGTTGATCAACACGCCCACCGCCCCCTCGGCGCGCTCGATCTCCTGCACCGCCGCCTGCATCGAGGACTCGTCGGTAACGTCGAGCGTGAGCGTCTGACAGCCCGCCTCGCGCAGGTCGGAGATCGTCTCCGGGCGCCGCGCCGACGCGTACACCTTCCAGCCGGAGCGTGCCAGTCGCAGCGCGGTCGCCCGGCCGATACCCGATGAGCAGCCCGTGAGAAGCACGGCCTTCGAGGGCTCAGACATGCGCGCAGCATACGGGGTGTGGCTGGCGGGGTGTATTCCCGCCCGCCCGCCTCGCGGGTGTGATCCTGGCCCGCGGCCGTATCCTTTAGGGACGAGCGGATCGTCGGGAGCGATCCCGGCCTGGAAACTTTCATAAGAGAGCAAGGAGCAGCTGCCATGAGCACCGTCGCCCTACCGGACGCACTCTCGCCCCAAGCGCGCGAGTTCATCTCCGCCCAGCATGGTCTGCTGATCGGCTCAGAGCGGCCGCAGGCCGCCGACGCGAGGACGCTCGACACGCTCGATCCCTCGAGCGGCGAGGTGATCGCGACGGTCGCGCACGCAGGCGACGCCGACGTTGACCGGGCCGTCACAGTGGCGCGCGAGGCGTTCGCGCAGGGGTCGCCGTGGCGCACGATGTCCGCGCTTGACCGGGGGCGACGGATCGCCAAGCTCGCCGAGCTCGTCGAGGCTCACGCCGACGAACTCGCGCAGATCGAATCGCTGGACAACGGCAAGCCCGTCAAGTTCGCCCGCCACGTGGATCTCGTCGGCACGATCGCCCACCTGCACTACTTCGCGGGCTGGCCGACCAAGATCGAGGGCGCCGTGCTGCCGGTGAGCGCCCCCAACATGCTCTGCTACACCCGCCGCGAACCGATCGGGGTGTGCGCCCAGATCGTCCCCTGGAACTTCCCGCTGCTGATGAGCGCCTGGAAGATCGCGCCGGCGCTCGCCGCCGGCTGCACGATCGTCCTGAAGCCCGCCGAGCAGACACCGCTGAGCGCTCTGCGCCTGGGCGAACTGGCGCTGCAGGCGGACATCCCACCCGGCGTGCTGAACGTGATCACCGGGGACGGCCAGACCGGGGCGGCGCTCGTCGATCACCCCGGGGTCGACAAGATCGCGTTCACCGGCTCCACGGCCGTTGGCCGGGAGATCGGCGCCAAGGCCGGCCGGGCGCTCAAGCGCGTGACGCTCGAGCTCGGCGGCAAGTCCGCGAACGTGATCCTGCCCGACGCTGACCTGCAAACGGCGATCCAGGGATCCTTCACCGGCATCTACTTCAACTCCGGTCAGGCATGCAACGCCGCGTCGCGCCTGTTCGTGCACAAGGACCAGTTCGACGAGGTGATCGGGGCGCTGGCCGAGCAGGCACGGGCGACCGTGCCCGGCCCGGGACTCGACCCCCAGACGTTCGTCGGGCCGCTCGTCTCCGCCGAGCAGCACGCCCGGGTCGCCGGCTACATCGACGCGGGGCGCTCTGAAGCGGAGCTCATAGCCGGCGGCTCCACCGACCCGCTGCAGGACCATCCCGGCGGCTACTTCGTCTCACCGACACTGTTCGTCAGCACCGCGGACGACGCCAAGATCGTGCGCGAGGAGATCTTCGGCCCGGTGCTCGTCGCACAGCCGTACGAGACGCTCGAGGAGGTCGCCGACCGTGCGAACGCCGGCGACTATGGTCTCGCGGCCGGGGTCTGGACGCGCGACGTGTCAAACGCCCACCGTCTGGCGGATCTGCTGCACGCCGGGTCGGTGTATGTGAACACCTGGTCGGCGAGCGATCCGGCCGCCCCGTTCGGCGGAGTGAAGGCATCCGGTGTCGGCCGCGAGCACGGCCACGAGGGCCTCGGCGCCTATCTGGAGACCAAGACTGTGTGGACCGCGTTGTAGACGCGCCCGCCGGTGCACTAAAGTCATCTGCATGAGCGGAGGAAGACCGGTGCCCGGCAGTCTGTCCATATCCAGTGTGCGGGACGCCGGCACCGTCCAGATCATGCTCGAGGGGGAGCTCGACCTGGCGGGCGCCGCGACTGTCCAGGAGAGCCTGCGGGAGGCCGTTCAGGACCGGCCCGCACGCGTGATCATGGATCTCGGCCGCCTGGCGTTCATCGACTCAACCGGGCTGCGGCTGCTGCTGCAAGCCGACGCGCAGGCTCGCGAGGGCGGCTATGAATTCCTGCTGCGTCCCGGCGAAGCGTCCGTACAGCGGGTCTTCGAGATCACCGGGGCGCTCGACGTGCTGAGCTTCGAGGAGACCGCCGAGGTCGAGGAGCCCTCTGAGGGGTAGGGCTTGCCCCCGCGGCGTCGGCTCGCAAGTGAAGGCCAGCGCCGCTGAGCAAGGGCGCTTGCCTCTAGGCTCTGCGTCCCGAGCAAGCCGATGAACTCTCTAAGCCACACCGGCACGAGCGCCGGTTCAGTTGCCCTGGCCGAGGCGGCCAGCGAGGACGCGCCAGCGGTGGCGGCACAGAGCCCGCGCCGCCGCGACCTGGCGCTGGTGGGGATCTGCTCGCTGGTGCTGCTCGCCGCGACGCTCGAGATCGTGCTCGACGGGGCTGTCGGTCACTCGCCGCTGATCCCCAAGTCGCCGTCGATCGCCGGCTGGCTGAGCGGTGTCGGCGAGCGGCTCGGCTTCCGGGTCTTTCTGATCGCGCTGCTGAGCTTCTCGGGCGTCTACGTGCTGTTGGCCCTGCGGATCGCACGCATGCCGGCCCGCTGGACGGTGGCGCTGGTGGCGGCGCTGAACCTGATCGTGTTCGCCGGGCCGATCCTGATCTCCACCGACGTGTTCAGCTACATCGCCTACGCCCGCATGGGCGTCGAACACGGCATCAACCCCTACCTGCACGGGCCCTTCGCGATCCACGGGGATCCCGTCTACAAATACGTGGGCTCCGACTGGACGCACGTGGCGACCGCCTACGGCCCGATCTACACCCTGCTGAGCTACCCGACGGCGCTGCTCGGCGTCGCCGGGGCGGTGTGGGCGATGAAGCTGCAGGCGCTGAGCGCCAGCCTGGTCACGCTCGCCCTGACCTGGCGCTGCGCCGCGCGCAGGGGCCTTGACCCCAAGCTCGCCGTGTACCTAGTGGGCGCCAACCCCCTGTATGTGATCTACGCCCTCGGCGGCGCCCACAACGACCTGATCATGATGGCGTTCATGATGGGCGCCGTCGCCCTGACCCTCTCGCAGCGGGAAGCGTCCGCGTCCGCCGCGGTCATCGCCGGCGCGTTCATCAAGGCGACGCTAGCCGCGCTGCTGCCGTTCATGATCCTCAGCCGCCGACGGACGGCGCCGATCGTCGGGGCGCTAGTGGCGATCGGGCTGTGCGCGCTGGCCGGCTATGCGGCGTTCGGGATTCACGGCGTCGATCTGGTCGCGGCGCTCAACCGGGACGCCGCGTTCGTCTCGACCGACAGCTTCCCCACCGAGATCGCGCATCTGCTCGGCAAGCCGGGGGTGTTCCCGATCGATCACGACCTGCTGAAGGCGGGCCTGGTGATCATCGTCGTGCACCTGCTGTGGCGCACCTGGCGCGGCTATGACTGGGTCGCCGCCTCCGGCTGGACGCTGCTTGCGATCTCGGTCACGAGCACCTGGCTGTTGGCCTGGTATGTGCTGTGGCCGCTGCCGCTGGCGGTCATCAGCCGCGACCGGCGTCTGCTGTACGCCACGCTGATCGTGCAGGCGCTGTTCATCGTCCACCAAACCGCGCCGCTGCTGGCACCTGTGTCATGAGCGAACCGGCCGTCAAAACACCCGCCGAGGACCGCTCGCGGCTGCCCGAGTGGGCGCGAGCACGCGAGTCCGAGCGCCGCGGCCGCGGGGAGTTGCGGCTGATCGAGACGACGGTCCTCGTGCTCGTGGGGATCCTGTTCGCGGTCGCCACGATCAACGACGTGGTTCTGCAGACACACACAAACCACCGTCTGGTCGCCGACCAGCGCACCTGGCGCACGGTAACCGGTCACGACTATCGCAACATCTCGATCGAGCAGGACCTCAACGGGCACACCACGCGCGACGTGCTGTGCGGCAACACCGCCCCGGGGCCGCCCGGCACGCTCCCCCAGATCTGCCTGATCCTCACCGGTGCGGCCCACAACGGTCTGCGCCACCTGGACGGCGGCTACTACCTGCCGCCTCACCTGCAGGATCTGCGCAACAACCGCTACGGCTGCTTCGCGCGGGCACAAAGCGAAGAACTGTGCGGTCTGAAGACCCCGCCCGGGGCGGTGCACGCCCTGCCGCTGAAAGAGGGATGAGTGGCCGTCCGCGAGGTCTCTGAGCCGGCCGCGCCTCAGCCCGCGAAGATCGTGCCGGGGCTGGGAGCCTGGTGGGTGCTGGCGGCGCTGACGCTGGCTGCGGCGATCCTTCGCCTGTCCACGATCGACCTGCAGAGCCTCTGGTACGACGAGGCGTTCACCCCCGTCCACACGCTGCACGCGAGTCTCTCGGCGACGCTGAGCGCGGTCTCCCACACCGAAAACTCGCCGCCCCTGTGGTATCTGCTGGAGTGGGGGATATCCCGCGTGCTGGGCACCGGCGCGATCGCGCTGAGGCTGCTCTCGGCGATCGCCGGGGTGCTGTGTGTGCCCGTGGCCTGGGCGATCGGGCGCGAACTGAGCGGTCCTCGCGTGGCGATCGTGTGCGCCGCGCTGGTGGCGGTCAACCCGCTGTTCGTGTGGTACTCGCAGGAGGCGCGGGTCTACGGGCTGTTCGTGCTGATGGGGGCGCTATCGATGCTGTGCTTCCTGCGCGCCCGCCAGCAGCCGACACCCAAGCGGATGGCGCTGTTCGCCCTCAGCGGATCGCTGGCGCTGCTCACCCACTACTTCGCGGTGTTCCTGCTGATGGGAATGGCGATCTGGCTGCTCTACCCTCGCCGAACACGGCGTGCGGCGGCCCCGGCCGTCGGCGTGATCGCGCTCACCGGCGCCGCGCTGATCCCGCTGATCTCAGCGCAGGGCGGGCACGGCACCCAGTGGATCGGCCAGTGGGCGCTATCCAGTCGCCTGCAGGCCATCCCCCAGTACTACCTGACCGGCTACTCGGGCGCGCCGCTGGGGCACGCCATCGAGTTTGGCATCGCCGCGATCGCCTTCGCCGGCGTGCTGTGCGGGCTGTGGCGGACCCTGCAGCGCCGCGAGGAGCGGGCCGCGCTCCTGGCGCTGGCACTGAGCTGCTGCGGCGTGCTGATCCCGCTCGTGCTGGTCGCGTTCGGGGTCAACTACCTGGCGCCGCGCAACCTCGTCGCCGCGATGATCCCGCTGACCGCGCTGCTGGCGGTCGTCATCGCCGCGGAGCGGACCGGCTCGAGCGGCCTGGTGCTCGGCGGAATGCTCGTGCTCGCGTTCCTGGCGATCACGATCGACGTGAATCTCAGCCCCCGGCTGCAGCGCGGTGACTGGCGTGGCGTGGCGCGCCTGCTGCGAGGCGCTCCATCGGACCGTGTCATCTCCACCGTCGAGCTGGGCGGAGCGCCGCTCGAGTACTACCTGCCCGGACTGCACAACCTCGCCACCGGCTCGAGCGTGCGGGTGTCGGAGATCGACGAGACCGGCTACGCGCCGCTGCGGGCCGACGCCGAGCAGCCGCCCGCCCCCGGCTTTCACCTCCTCAGCACAAGCGACGTGCACGGCCTGATTCTCTACCGTTTCCGCTCGCCCACGCCGCGCAGCGTCTCCGAGCGGACGCTGCGCCTGCACGTCATCACCGAAGCGCGCCCGGAGGTGCTCGCCCCCGCGGGCATGTGAATGCCATTCAGTGACGAAAAGAACTAGCTTGTCGGCCATGGCATCAACAACGCAGGCCCCCAACCAGGCGCACGTCGCGCTGCAGCGGGCCTGCGAGCTGTTGCTCTCCCTGCAGGATGAGCAGGGATGGTGGAAGGGGGAGCTGCAGACGAACGTCACGATGGACGCCGAGGACATGCTGCTGCGCGAGTTCCTGGGGATCCGCCGGGCCGATGAGACCGAGCGCAGCGCCGCGTGGATCCGCTCCCAGCAGCGCCAGGACGGCACGTGGGCGAACTTCCACGGCGGCCCCGGCGACCTGTCCACCACGGTCGAGGCCTACTGGGCGCTGAAGCTCGCCGGGGACTCCCCGCAGCAGCCGCACATGCTGGCGGCCGCCGCCTTCATCCGCGAGCAGGGGGGAATCGAGCAGGCGCGCGTGTTCACCCACGTCTGGCTGGCGCTGTTCGGGCTGTGGCCGTGGGAGCACGTGCCGGCGCTGCCGCCGGAGATCGTGCTGCTCCCCAGCTGGGTGCCGCTGAACATCTACGACTTCGCGTGCTGGGCGCGCCAGACGATCGTCGCGCTGGCGATCGTGATCGCCCACCGCCCCAACGCCACGATCGGGTTCGACCTACAGGAGCTGCACGGGCCGCGGCCGTGGGCGCCGAACGCGCCGCGCTCCTCCCGCGGACGGTGGCTGGCGCGCTTGGATCGCCTGCTGAAGGCATACGAGCGCCACCCCATCCGACTGCTGCGCAGACTGGCGCTGGGACGCGCCGAGCGGTGGATCGTCCGTCGCCAGGAGGCCGACGGATCGTGGGGTGGAATCCAGCCGCCATGGGTGTATTCGCTGATGGCGCTGCACCTCGGCGGCTACCCGATCGACCATCCGGTGATGCGCAGGGGTCTCGCGGGAATCGACGCGTTCATGGTCGAGGACCGCGACGACGCCGTCGGTGTGGGCGCCCCACCCGGTGAGAGCCGGCGCCTTGAGGCCTGCCAATCACCCGTGTGGGACACGGCGCTGGCGATCGTCGCGCTGGCCGACGCCGGCATGCCAGCCGACCACGAGGCGCTCGTGCGGGCCAGCGACTGGCTGCTCTCGGAGGAGGTCGGCTTCCCCGGCGACTGGACGGTCGCGCGGAAAGGCCTCGCGCCGGGAGGCTGGGCGTTCGAGTTCCAAAACGACAACTACCCGGATGTTGACGACACCGCCGAGGTGGTGCTCGCGCTGGGCAGGGTCGCCCCCGCGGACCCGCAGCATGGGCGGGAAGCGATCACCCGCGCCGTGCGCTGGGTGGAAGGGATGCAGAGCTCCGGCGGCGGCTGGGGGGCGTTCGACGCCGACAACACCCGCTCGCTGGTGCGCGAGCTGCCGTTCCTGGACTTCGGGGAGGTGATCGACGAGCCGAGCGCGGACGTCACCGCCCACACCCTGGAGATGCTCGCCGCGCTTGGGCTCGCCGACACGCCGCTGGCGCAGGCCGGCCTGCGATGGCTCATCGACCAGCAGGAGAGCGGGGGATCGTGGTACGGGCGCTGGGGCGTCAACCACATCTACGGCACCGGCGCGGCCCTCCCCGCGCTGATCGCCTGCGGCGTGCAGCGCTCACACCCCAGCGTCCGCCGCGCGGTGACGTGGCTGGAGGTCCACCAGAACGAGGACGGGGGATGGGGAGAGGACCCTCGCTCTTATGAGGATGAGCAGTGGATCGGCCGCGGGAGCAGCAGCGCCTCGCAGACCGCGTGGGCGCTGCTGGCGCTGCACGCCGCCGGAGAGCGCTCCGAGGCCGTCGGCAGGGGGGTGCGCTGGCTGCTCGACTCCCAGCGGTCCGACGGCGGCTGGGATGAGCCGCAGTACACCGGCACCGGCTTCCCCCGCGACTACTACATCAACTATCACCTCTACCGTCTGACGTTCCCGATCATGGCGCTGGGACGGTGTCTGGCAGACCCACTCAGCTGACGCACCCCATGCGGGAGGGCGAGCAAACGCGCTGGCCGCACGGGGACCCAGAGACGATCATGGCACGCGCCTCCGGGGAGAACTTCCCCGTCGCCAGCCGCCTGTTGCCCGCCCAGACGCGCGAGCGGCTGCTGGCGATCTACGGCTTCGCGCGCCTGGTCGACGAAATCGGCGATGACACCGAGACCCCGCCCGCCCGGCGCCTGGCGAACCTCGACTGGGTGCAGGGGGAACTGGACGCCGCCTACACCGCCCGCGCTGAGCATCCGGTGCTCGTGCGCCTGCAGGCCACGCTCGAGCGCTGCGAGCTGCCACGCCCGGCGCTGGTGCGGCTGATCGAAGCCAACCGTGCCGACCAGCGCGTCAGCCGCTACGACACGTTCGAGGAGCTGCGCGGCTACTGCCACCTGTCCGCCGACCCGGTGGGGGAGCTCGTGCTGCACGCGTTCGGGGCGGCGACCCCGGCGCGGATCGAGCTCTCCGATGAGATCTGCAGCGCGCTGCAGCTGATCGAGCATTTGCAGGACATCGGCGAGGACTACGCCAACGGACGTGTCTACATCCCGGCGCGGGACATGCGCCGCTTCGCAGTCACCGACGAGAACCTCGCCGCCAGGCGAACCTCGCGGACGCTGGCGGCGCTGATCGCCCTGCAGAGCGCCCGTGCCCACGAGCTGCTCGACCGGGGAGCGCCGCTGATCGGGACGTTGCACGGCCCCGCGAAGATCGCCGTCGCCGGGTTCCTCACCGGAGGACGGACCGCGCTCGGCGCGATCGAACGGGCCGGCTATGACGTGCTCGGCGCCGCCCCCCGCCCGGGGCGTGCGCGCACCGCCCTTGCGACGCTCACCGTGCTGCTGGGAAGCGGCCTGTGAATACCGCGCCGGCGTACGCCCACTGCGAGTCGATCACCCGTGCGGCGGCCGGCAACTTCTACTGGGGCATCAGGCTGCTGCCCCGCGAGAAGCGCCAGGGCATGTGCGCGATCTACGCGTTCGCGCGACGCGTTGACGACATCGGCGACGGCGAGTTGGCGGCCGAGCTCAAGCGCACGCTCCTTCAGGAGCAGTCACAGACACTCGAGCTGATCGCGGCGGGGCAGGCTCCGCCGGCGGATCCGGTGAGCGTCGCGCTGGCCGACTCGATCGGCCGCTTCGAGCTGCCCGCCGACGCACTCACCGAGCTGATCGAGGGGGTGCGGATGGATCTGCAGGGGACACGTTACGAGCGTTTCGAGGATCTGCTCGTGTACTGCCGGCGGGTCGCGGGCGGCATCGGCAGGCTCTCGCTCGCCGTGTTCGGCAGCCGCGAACCGCAGCGGGCGTTCCCGCTCGCGGAGGAGCTGGGGGTGGCGCTGCAACTGACGAACGTACTGCGGGACATCCGCGAGGACGCCGAGGCCGGCCGTGTCTACCTGCCGCTGGAGGAGCTCGAACGCTTCGGGGTGCTGGTCCCGGGCGAGGACGGGAACCCCGCCGCACGGCTCGCCGAGCAGCTCACCGAGCACTCGATCTCACCGCAGCTGCAGGCGCTGATGCGCTTTCAGACACGCCGAGCGAGGGAGTGGTTCAAGCGTGGAGGGGCGCTCGTCGAGCTGTTGGATCGCCGCAGCGCGGCGTGCGTGCTCGCGATGAGCGGCATCTACCGCCGGGTGCTCGAGCGGATCGACGAGGACCCCGCCGGGGCGCTGCGCCACAGGACCACACTGCCTGCGCACGAGAAGGCGCTGGTGGCCGCGCGCTCCCTGCTGGGGGCGGGCGTTTGAGCGCCAGCGACGTGCTGATCGTCGGCGGCGGGGTCGCGGGGATCACGGCGGCGCTCGACTGCGCCGCGGCCGGCGCGGAGGTGACGATGGTGGAGGTCAGGCCGCGACTCGGCGGGGCCGCCTACTCCTTCCAGCGCGACGGCCTGTGGCTCGACAACGGCCAGCACGTGTTCCTGCGCTGCTACACCGCCTACCGCGATCTGCTCGAGCGGCTCGGCAGCGGCGAGCGGGTGGCAATCCAGCCGCGCTTTGAGATCCCGGTGCTGCACCCCGACGGCAGACGTGTGGTGCTGCGTCGCAGCGGCCTGCCGGCGCCGCTGCACCTGGCCGGGGCACTGGCGCGCTATTCGTTTCTGTCGCTCGGCCAGCGCGCCCGCGCCGCCCGCGCAGCGCTCGCGCTCGCGCGCCTCGACCCACGCGCGGCGCGGGAGCGCGAGCGGACCGAGGGGATCAGCTTCGGATCCTGGCTCACAGAGCACGGCCAGGACGAGCGGTCCCTCCAGATGCTGTGGGATCTGATCGCGCTGCCCGCGCTGAACGTCCCCGCGATGCAGGGCTCGCTCGCGCTCGCGGCGTTCACGATGCGCACGGGCCTGCTCAGCCACACCGACGCGGGAGACATCGGCTTTCACGAGCGTCCGTTCAGCGAGACGCTGGACGGGCCCGCCCGCGACGCCCTGGAGCGGGCGGGTGTGAGGGTGCTGCTCGGCACACGCGCCGAACGCGTCGCGCGCGATGACGACGGCTTCGGCGTGCAGGCTGACGGACGCGAACTGGCGGCCGCCACCGTTATCTGCGCCATCCCGCACACCCGCGCGGCGAGCCTGCTGGCGCCGCTGCTGGGGGAGCGGGAGACCTCGCGCTGGGCCAGACTCGGCGAGTCGCCGATCGTCAACGTGCACGTCGTATACGACCGTAGCGTGTGCGATCTGCCGTTCGCCGCGGGAGTCGGCACGCCGGTGCAGTACGTGTTCGACCGCACCCGGGCCGCCGGCCTGCGAGAGGGGCAGTGCCTGGCCGTCTCCCTGTCGGGCGCCGAGCGGGAGATGAGCCTCGACTCTCAGCGTCTGCGCGAGCGCTACCTGTCAGCCCTCGGCGACCTATTTCCGACGGCGCGCTCGGCGCAGGTGCGGGCCGTATACGTCAGCCGCGAGCACGCCGCCACGTTCAAGGCGACCCCCGGCGTGGACGCAAACCGCCCGCCGGCGCGCACGAGCGTGCCCGGCCTGCTGCTCGCCGGAGCATGGACCGCCACCGGCTGGCCCGCGACGCTCGAGGGAGCGGTCCGCAGCGGCCACGCGGCCGCACGCGAGACGGCGGGCGCATGAACGACATCGTGATCGCCGCGCCACTGTCGATCGAGGCGCTGCTGGTCGGTCTGGGAGCCCGCGGGGCCACGGTCTGGCGCACGGGGATGGGTCCCGCCCGCTCCCGTCGCTCGGCGGCGCGCCTGCGCGCGCGCGACCCCGGGACGCTCGTCGTGATGGGCTTCGCCGGAGCGCTCAGCCACGAGCTCGAGCCCGGGGACCTGCTGCTCGCGAAGGAGGTCAGGGTACAGACCGGTGAGAGCACCCCGTGCGCCACGCCCCCCGGGCTGATCGACGCGCTGCGGGCACGCGGATTGACAGCCCACACCGGGACGGTCGTGTCCGTCGGGTCGGCCGCCCGTGGCCAGCTCAGAGCGAGCCTCGCGGCGACCGGGGCGGCCGCCGTGGACATGGAGTCCGCCTGGCTTGTCCAAGACGTGGGCCGCCAGCGGCCCGTGGTGATGCGTGTAATCGTGGACACACCCGCCCGTGAGCTCTCGCTGCGTGAGCCGTGGGTCACCGTATCGGGAGGTCTGCGGGCGGCGCTCGTGCTGCGCAGGGCGGCCGCTGCACTTCATGAGTGGGTCACGGGCGGCTAAGGTACCAATCAGATGTCGGTTGCGATGAGACAGAGCGCGCGCATGGGCTGGTACCTGATGCGCCAGCGCTTGGCGCGCCGCGAGAAGTTCCCGCTGATCGTGGAGCTCGAGCCGCTGTTTCAGTGCAACCTCGCCTGCTCGGGCTGCGGCAAGATCCAGCACCCCGAGCACGTGCTGCGCCGGCGCATGACCGTGGAGCAGGCCGTCGGCGCGATCGAGGAGTCCGGGGCGCCGATGGTGTCGATCGCCGGCGGCGAGCCGCTGATCCACCCGGAGATCCACGTGATCGCCGCGGAGCTGATCAAGCGCAAGCGGTTCGTTTACCTGTGCACGAACGCGATCCTGCTGGAGCGCAAGCTCGAGAACTTCGAGCCGAGCCCCTATTTCGCGTGGGCGATCCACATCGACGGGCTGCGCGAGCGCCACGACGAATCGGTCGAGCGGGAGGGCACCTTCGACAAGGCGGTCGCCGCGATCAAGGCGGCCAAGGCCGCCGGATTTCGTGTCACCACCAACACCACGTTCTTCACCCACGACTCGGCCAAGACGGTGCGGGAGGTGCTCGACTTCCTCAACGACGAGCTGCAGGTCGACGACATGATGATCTCACCGGCCTACGCGTATGAGAAGGCGCCCGACCAGGAGCACTTCCTCGGCGTCAAGCAGACCCGCGAGCTGTTTGGGGAGGCGTTCGCGGACGGGCGGCGCAAGCGCTGGCGGCTGAACCACAGCCCCCTGTTCCTGGACTTCCTGGAAGGCAAGGCCGAATTCGACTGCACCGCCTGGGGAATACCCAGCTACTCGCTGTTCGGCTGGCAGCGTCCCTGCTACCTGATGGCAGACGGGTACGCGAAGACCTACAAGGAGCTGATCGAGACGACCGAATGGGAGAAGTACGGGCGCGGCAAGGACCCCCGCTGCGAAAACTGTATGGCCCACTGCGGCTATGAGCCCACGGCCGTCCTGCAGACGACGCATTCGCTGCGCCAGTCGCTGCGCGCGCTCGTCAACTAGTCACGGGTCGGCGCGCAGCTCAGGGTCAGCGGTGCCCGCCTCCGAGGCGGCGCGGCGAATCTCCCCGAAGGACACGCCCTCGCCGAGCAGCGCGGGCACGCCCAGCCCCAGCGCCGTGAGCACCTCCACCGCCTGCAGGATGATGCCGTAAGCCAGCGCCGGGCCGGCACCGACGCCGTAGGCGGCCAGCACGACCAGGCACGCCGCCTGGAAGACCCCGACATTCGAGGGGGTCGCGGGCAGCACGGCGCTGAGGTTCACGGCCAGCAGGATCGCCGCCGCGGTGCTGAGATCCGTTTGATGCTGCAGTCCCAGCGACAGCAGCAGCACGTAACAGGCAAGCCACTGCAGCGCCCAGGCGAGCATCTGAAAGCCGACGGCCGCCGTCCCGTGCCGCGGTCGGGTGAACACCGAAAGCCCGGTGCGTGCCAGCGCGAGCAGCGCGGAGAGCCTCTCCGCGCCACGCGCCAGACGCCGGTGACGGGAGCGTCTGGCCAGGCTCGCGACGCCCGGTCCCACGAGTATCACAAGACAGATGGCAAACGGCACGACCAGCACCGCCACGAGCGCACCGCCGCGTCCCTGCAGCAGCGGCACGGCGGTCAGCGTCACCGCGGCGAGCACCGCGAGCGCCGCCAGGTTGATCAGCGTCTGGCTGAACACGGTGCCGGCCAGCACCGCCAAGAGCCTCCTGTTGCTCCCCTCCAGGCGGCGGGTGAGCACGATCACACGGGCCGGCTCCCCGGCCCTTCCGGCAAAAGCGCCGAGACCATCACACCGATCATGCTCGCCCGCGCGACCGCCATCCACGGAATGTGGGTGTCCGCCAGCGCGGCCTGAAGCACAAACCGCCAGGAGACGGAGCGCATCACCAGCGAGATCGCCATCAGCCCCACGGCCAGCAGCACCCAGCCCGGGCTCGCCGTCAACAACGCGTGCGCCACCCTGTGCAGATGGGTCTGCGTCAGCGCGAAGGCGAGCAGTCCAGCGACCAGCGCCAGCAGCACCGCGACACCGCCGGCCCGGCGGGCGGGAATGACGCGCCGAGAGTCCATCGCCGGGGTGTATCAGGTCGCGCCGACCAACCCGCCCACGCCAAAGACCGGGGATGCCGGCTACGCGTACTCTGGGCTCGGCGTGCCAAGCGACAGATCGCTCGCGCGGCGGAAGCTCTCGAGCTCGCCGAGCATCGCCTCGACGTGGCACTCGATCTTCGCGGGCCACGGCTTCTGCGGGTGCTCATCGAGCGTCTTCAGCCCGTTGCCGGTGATGATCGCCACCACGTTCTCCTGGGCAGAGAAGACCCCCTGCGCCGCGAGTTTCTCGAGCACCGCGACCGTGGTGCCGCCCGCGGGCTCGGTCAAGAGTCCCTCGGTACGCGCCAGCAGATCGATGCCGGCGAAGATCTCGGGGTCCGATGCGAAGCCCCCGGTGCCGCCGCGTTTGCGCACGGCATCGATCACCAGATAGCCGTCGCCGGGCGCGCCGATCGCCAGCGAGTGAGCGGCCGTCTCGGGTGTCACGGGATGGATCTCCGCCTCCTCGGCGAGGATCGCACTGGTGATCGGGTTGCAGCCGCTCGGCTGAGCGATGTGGATCTTGGTGGGGTCGGTCTGCGCCAGCCCCAGCAGCGCGAGCTCCTGAAGGCCCTTGTGCAGCCGCGAGGAGAGCGTCCCGCCGGCGGCGGCGGTGATGATGTGCTGCGGTGAGCTCCAGTCGAGCTGCTCGACGATCTCAAACGCCGCGGTCTTGGCGCCCTCGGCGTAGAACGGACGTAGCGTGATGTTCGCGAACTGAAGGCCGGTCTCTTC
This sequence comes from uncultured Solirubrobacterales bacterium, assembly GCA_963718425.1. Lineage (GTDB taxonomy): Bacteria > Actinomycetota > Thermoleophilia > Solirubrobacterales > Solirubrobacteraceae > Palsa-744. The sequence goes on along the minus strand of CAVQZJ010000006.1, from coordinate 7,788 downwards.
GGCGAGTTCACGGCAGACTTTGTTCGCCTGGTCGTAGTTGCCGGCGACCTGGCAGACCTTCGCCCCCAGCGCGCGGCAGGCCCGGGCCTTGGTGTCCTCCAGCTGATCGGGGTAGAACACGTAGGCCGCCACCCCGGCCTTCGCCGCCAGCGACGCGACCGCGGTGCCGACGTTGCCGGTTGAGACGCATCCCATCTCCCGCTCGCCGAGCTCCAGCAGGCGGGCGACCGACATCGACACGACCCTGTCCTTGTAGGAGAGGCTCGGCCGGTTGGAGGAGTCGTCCTTCAGATAGAGGTTTGCGAGCCCCAGCTCCGCCCCAAGACGGTCGGCGCGGATCAGCGGGGTGTAGCCGGAGTGCTGGCCCACACATGCCTGGGCGGAGCGCTCGACGATCGGCAGGAGCTCCTCGAAATGCCAGATGTTGTGTGGTCTGGCGGAGGCCGGGACCTCCTGGAAGCGACGGGCCGCCAGCTCGTAGTCGTAGACGACGTCCAGCCCCTTGCCGCAGTCCGGACAGCGGAACACCCTTTCCGTCAGGGGGTAGTGGCGCTGACAGCGATGGCAGGCAAGGCCAGTCGCGCACGAGCGCGTTTTCTCATCCATTACCGCGCGACCTCCTGGTTGCCCATTTAGAGCTCACCTTTGTCGTTGCCGATTTCGATGGTAGTGGTGCGTGTGGTCATTGTGAAAGCAGCTCCTCCGCGGGCCACGACATCTCGACCGGCCCGGTCTCACCGTTTGCGTTTGTGTGCAGGAGCCACAGCTCCTCGGCGATGTGCGGCGCCAGCGGCGCCAGCATCGTGATCAGCAACGCCAGCGCGTCGATCAGTGCGCGGTGATCATCCTCGGAGAGCTCGCCGCGCTTTGCCAGGACACGCGACTCGAAGCCCTTGATCCGCTCGAACAGGCGCATCACGTCGCGCACGGCGGTGTGCATCTCGAGGCTCTCCATGTCCTGCGTGATCCGCTGCTTGCCGGCGGCGCACCACTTGCCCAGGCGGGCACGCAGATGCTCGGTGCTGGCGGAGTCGCTCGACAGCTGCGCCGGATCGGCGGCAAAGCGCGGCTGGCAGTAGCGCCACAGCCCTCCCAGGAACCTGTGGCAGTGCGCCACGGCGCTGTCCGACCAGTTCAGCGACCGCTGCGGTCTGGCCGCGTACAGCACCGCCAGGCGGATCGTGTCCGCCCCGTAGCGCTCCACCAGCTCGTCGGGGTCGACCACGTTGCCCAGGTGCTTTGACATCTTGCGTCCGTCACGGATCACCATCTCGTGGAACAGGCAGCCGGCGAACGGCTCGCCGTCGGACAGGAACGCCAGCGGCCCGATGTCGCGCAGCGCCTTGGTGACGATCCGTTGGTCGAACACGAAGTTGCCGCTGTCAGAGCCCGCCACCACCCGCTCGGATGGCAGCCAAGCGCGCAGATCCTCGAGCGCCAGGATGTGCTCCAAGGTCTGCTCGCGCTCGCCCGGCGGCACGCACACCGGCACCCACAGCCACAGCGCGTCGAAGTGGCAGTCGAGGGTGTCGGTCTCACGCTTGGCGGGACCGGCGCAAGTTGGGCACGTGGTGTTGACGAAGTCCTCGCGCTCGGCCAGCGGGTTGCCCGTCCCGGTCGGCTTCACGTCGAGTGGCAGGATCACCGGCAGCTGCTCCTTGGGCACCGGCACCGTCCCGCAGGTCTGGCAGTAGACGATCGGGATCGGGGTGCCCCACGAGCGCTGGCGGGAGATCGAGAAGTCGTTGGCCCTGTAGCGCACCGCGGCGCGAGCCGACGGCGAGGCTGCTGTCGGGGCGCCGTCCGGTCCGGGCCCGTCGATGGGTGTCTGAAAGAAACGCTCGGCGATCACGGCGTCGGTGCGGTCGTGCTCGGGGATGCCGAGCACGGCGGTCGCTCCGAACCGCCCGTCCACGAGCGGGGAGATCAGCACCGGCAGCGGCCAGCCGCCGGGACCGGTGAGCGCCATGGCGGTGTCGATCACGGCGACCGCCTCGGCGTCGCGGGATGAGCGGTCGAGTCCCCCCGAGCGCAGCTCCTCCAGGCGCTCCTGCACGCCGGGGGCTCTCGCCCACCGGTCGATCTCCGGATGCCTGGGGGAGAGCAGCACGAAACGAGCGCCGTCCAGACCGTCGGTGTGCGGCGTGAAGACAGTCAGCGAATCGCCCTGCGGTGAGCTCAGGTCGAGCTCCACACCGTCCACTCGTCCCAGCACGAACCGCTGGGAGGCAAGCGCGTTCTCGTCCCACAGGCCGCCGTCTTGGAGCTCCGCCAGTCGCTCGTCGTTCTCGGCCAGGTAGGCGCTCACCCGCAGATTCCATTGGGGCAGCTCGATCAGCCGCACGGGGTTGTGGCAGCGCCAGCACTCCCCGTCCTCGACCTGGATCGTCGCGAGCGTCGTCTGGCAGTGATCGCACCAGTCCACGTTGCCGCTGCCGCGGTACACGAGACCCGCCTCGAGCAGCACCAGGAACAGCCACTGTGACCAGCGGTACATCACCGCCTCGGAGCTCATGAACGCTCGCTCCCAGTCAAAGGAGAAGCCGAGGCGCTGCAGCTGGCCGGTCATGTGCGCGGCGCAGCGATTCACCCAGGCGCTGGGGGACTCCCGGTTTGAGATGGCCCCGAGCTCCGCCGGCAGCCCGAACGCGTCGAACCCGAACGCAAACAGCACATCCTCTCCCCGGGCGCGCCAGAAGCGGGCGTACGCGTCCCCGATCGAGTAGCTGCGGACGTGTCCGATGTGGATGTTCCCCGAGGTGAACGGGGCGGAGGGCTTTATGTACCGGCGCGGCGTGCCCTCCCGTGGCGTGGGGGTGGCGAACGCGTTCTGCTCGCGCCAGGCGCTCTGGCGGCGGCGCTCGATCAGTTGCGGCTGATAGCCGCTCGGATCGCTGTTGGTCTCATTGGTCATGGCTGTCGGTGTATAGAGGTATCGCCTGGGGTTGACGTGTACATCGTGTGTAGGTGATGTAAGTCCACGGCCCAGAGGGGCACGCTCGCTCGCGTCGGCTGGCTCGCGCTGGACATTCACTGCAGATCAGCGGGCCCGATGTGAGAGTCCTCGCTGATGGAAGCCTTACCTAGATTCAGAGGCGCCGCACGAGAAGACGCGAAGCGACCAGCCCGGGGTCGCTAGAGGATGTCGTTCCTGTGTTCTCGTGCGCTTGGCATGTTCGGCTTGCCTTTATGTCCGTCGTGACGGACCGACTTGCAGTCAGTTCGGCTCTGGAGTCCGGGCACCTGCCTCGACCGTCAGAAAACGGTCATCGGCGACGGTGAGCCCGTCAAACACAGACTACCGCCTTTTGGGCTGATTTCCGCGTCAGACCGGCCGGCCTATAAAGAGCTGGGCGGCGCCCGCCACGCCGCACTCTAGGAAAGCTGTCGAACTGTCCGAGGGCGTGTGCAGACTGCTTGAAGTGACGGTCGAGTCCTATCCGCAGATGATCGCTAATCGTCCGTCCGTTCGACCGTTGCTGAGAGCCGCACGCGTGTTCGCGCTCGCCGCGATGATGCTCGCCTTGCCGACCGCGGTGGCGCGCGCCCAGCCGGATCCGCTGGGGATCGCCGAGCAGACGGCGGACAGCTACTGGGGCAACGTGCCGTGCGCCGGCCAGGTGACGGTGCAGTGGCAGACGCTCACCCCCCCGCCGGCGCTGCCCGGAACGGAAGTGGAGGCGTGGGTGACCTTCCAGACGCCCGCCGGGCCATTGGACTTCGCCGAACCGCCCTCCACATACTCAAGCTGCGTCGTGAACATCAGCTCGATCCTGTGGCCGAGCTACACCACGGAGGTGGAGGCATATCCGCAGTTCTGCGAGATGATCGTCCACGAGTTCGGTCATTTCGAGGGGTACGCGGACTCCACCTCCTACCCCTCGACGGACATCAGATACCCACTGCTGACCGACGCGAACCTGCCGGCGGCCTGCGAATACGAACTGACCTCTGCCGCCACACAGACCGGGACGGTCCCGTCGCCCTCGAGGGCCCCCACGGCACGCGCCCGAACGGACTCCGTGCATTTCAAGAGGCGCTGCTTTGAGGTCGGATGCATGGCCCGCCCGCGCAGGGCGAGGCTCCCCCGTCGCTGAGAGACACGGGGATCCCCGCGGTCCGGAAAACCCCCGCAAAAAGCCGCCTGACCACGGATCGCGACGTCGATTTCTCGAACGTGAGAAACGGCGTAGATCGTTAGGTTTGCTTTAGACGCCGCCTTTACCCTCGCACACCGGTTAGGATCCAGTCCACCCGCGCCGTATGAAGCGGAAGCCATGGTGTGCTCGATCCGGCCGTCCAGCTTCATCCGCTGGTGTCGCCGTAGTGGACTTTGGCTGGTAGAGATCAATTTGAGGAATATGGAGGATGGTTTGTATCGGTTCGTAGCGAGGATGGGTTGGTCTGTGCCGGTGCTCGCCGTGGTCGCTATAGCCGGCTGCGGCTCCAGTGGCAGCTCGAGCACAATCACCGTCGGAAACGAGAATCCGGCCGACAACGCGCTGATCAAGTCCAGCGAAAGCAAAACCCCCAGCACACCCGCCTCCACAGCTCCGGCCAAGACTCCGACCAGTGGCCCGCTCTCCAAACAGCCGAAGGTAACGGTGCCCAAGGGCCCGGCGCCCAAGACGCTCCAGACCAAACAACTGATTGCTGGGACCGGTCCCGTGGCGAAGGCCGGTGACTCGGTGACGGTCAACTACGTCGGCGTTCTCTACAAGAACGGCAAGGAGTTCGACGCCTCCTGGAAGCGCTCGGAACCGTTTACGTTCACGCTCGGCAAGGGGCAGGTCATCAAAGGTTGGGACCAGGGCGTCCTCGGCATGAAGGTCGGCGAACGGCGTGAGCTGATCATCCCCTCCGAACTGGCCTACGGCAAGGCCGGCCAGCCCACGACGATCCCACCGAACGCACCACTCGTATTCGTCGTAGATCTGCTGGGCGTCTAGTCGCCAATCTTTTAGTTGAAACGGAGAATCACTCGATGACAAGGCATGTAGCTCAAATAGCGACGCTCGGCGCCACACTGTCCGTCGCTGTCGGACTGTCGGCGTGCGGCGGTGGCATCCCCGGTGACGCCATCGTGCAGGTTGACGGCAAAGCGGTCACCAAGGCCACGTTCAACCACTGGATGGGCGTAGCCGCCGGTTCGAGCGCCGCCGCCGCGACGGCCCCGGGTCAAACGGCTCCCAAGCCGGTGATTCCCGTGCCGCCCGCCTACACCGCCTGCATCGCACACCTGGAAGCGACCTCCGCCAAGCCCGTCAAGGGCCAGCCCAAGCTGACCGCCGCACAGCTGAAGAGCCAGTGCGAACAGCAGTACACCTCGCTGAAGCAGGAGGTGGTGGGCTATCTGGTGCAGCTCAACTGGCTGCTGGGCGAAGGCGAAAAGCTGGGCGTCAAGGTCTCCGACAAGGAAGTCAAGAAGCAATTGAACACGGAGATCACTCAGGCCAAGGCCGCGCAGTTCAAAGAACCCGGCTCGTTTGAAAAATTCCTGGCCAGCTCGGGCTACACGGTCTCCGACCTGCTGCTGCGCACAAAGCAGACCCTGGTGCAGCAGAAGATCGAGCAGAAGATCAACCAGGAAGCCGCCAAGAAGCCCACAAAGGCCGAAATCGAAAAGTACTACAACGACCACAAGTCGCTTTACGGGCAGCCGGAAAAGCGCAACCTGCTGGTCGTGCTGACAAAGACCGAAGCGCAGGCCAAGACGGCCAAGAAAGAAATCGAAGGCGGCAAGAGCTTCGCCTCGATCGCCAAGAAGGTCTCGATCGACCCCGTCAGCAAGTCCGCCGGAGGGGCGCTGTCGGGAATAACCAAGGAAGACGAGGCCAAGCCATTCGGGGAAGCCGCCTTCAGCGCGAAGACGAAAGTCCTGACGGGCCCGCTGAAGACCTCCATCGGCTACTACGTCTTTGAAGTCACCAAGACGATCCCGGGCAGCCAGCAGAAGCTCTCCCAGGTGTCCTCCACGATCTCACAGACGATCGTCTCCACCAAGCAGCAGACGGTGCTGACCAAGTTCGCCAAAGAATTCAAGACCAAGTGGAAGGCCAGAACCGAATGCCGCAAGGAATTCTCGGTGGAAGGCTGCAAGGGCTACAAGCCCCCCAAGACGCCCGCGCTGCCAACCACGGTCCAGCCGAGCAGCACCGCGACGGCGAAAGCCGCGGCTCCCACCGTCAAAACGACGGTGAAAAAGAAATAGCGCCGCAGCCGGGGCGCTCGCGTAATTCATAGCCGGATGGTGGTGCGCGTTTCAGGCGCACCACCTGTCTGCCTAGCCTCAGTCAGAGCAACCGCTTTTCGTGTCGTCGGGCTACCGTCGGGTTGGCTCGTCGGCCAGCGGGTCGATCGGACCGGGTGTGAGATCCCCATGGGCAGTCTCCTAGACTGGCGGCCGGGCGAAGATCTGATGCCGATCTGCCGCTCCTGGTGAGAACCCGCCTGCCGCGGCACTGGATGAGCGGCCGCGTATCGACGTCCTCTCGCCTGAGGAGTACCGTCAGCATGAGACTGCTAGTAATAGGGTTGAGGTGAAGCTCACGCACGCTGCCCTTACTTGCTTTGGCGAACCGGAGCGCTCCAGTCCCCGCGGACCGCGCCATGACCGCTAGAACGCCCCAGGCCGGGATCTCGATCGTTCCCCGCGCGGATTGGCTTGACTCAAACCGCGAGTTGGTGCGAGTCGCCGATGAAGCCGGGCTCGGGCTCGTGGGCATCCAGGACCACCCCTATCAGGGTCGCTTCCTCGACACCTTTGCGTTGATCGCGACCCTGATGGCCGAGACGAGCCGCCTCACGTTCTTCACAGACGTCGCGAACCTGCCGCTGCGTCCGCCCGCGGTGATGGCGAAGGCGGCCGCGTCTCTGGACGTGTTGAGCGGCGGGCGCTTCGAGCTCGGCCTCGGGGCGGGCGGCTTCCAGGACCAGATCGCTGGGATGGGCGGACCTCGCCGAACCCCCGGGGAGTCCGTGCAGGCGCTACAGGAGGCGATCGAGGTGATCAGGCTGATGTGGTCCGGCGAGAGCCCCGTGTCGTTTCAGGGCAGTCACTACCGGCTCGAGGACGCGCACCCTGGGCCGCCGCCTACGCACCCGATCGGCATCTGGCTGGGTGCCTTCAAGCCACGCATGCTGCGACTCACCGCTCGTAAGGCCGACGGCTGGCTTCCGTCGTTGGGTGTCCTCAGTGCCCAGGAGCTCAGAGACGCCAACCAGATGATCGACGCGACCGCCGAGGCCGCCGGCCGTGACCCGTCGCAGATCCGGCGGGTTCTCAACCTGCAGGGCGTCATCGGCGAGAGCCGCACCGCGCCCGGCGGACGGCTGCCGGTCGGCTATCTGGCGGGAGAACCGCTCGCCGGGCCTCCGGAGTGGTGGGCCGAGACGCTCGGCGGCTTCGTCAGGGACGGCTTTGACACATTCATTTTCTGGCCGATCGATCCCTCGCCAGGTCAAGTCGAGCTCTTTGCGGGCGAGGTCCTACCGCTGCTTGTCGATACACCCCAACGAAAGGTGAGCGATCTCGATGACTGATGCGTTTGTTCTCGGCGGCGTGCGCACGCCAGTCGGTAAGTACGGGGGTTCGCTGTCTCACATCCGCACAGACGATCTGCTCGGCCGGACGATGGTCGCCGCGTGCGGGCGAGTGGGCGTCGCGCTCGAGCGTGTTCAGGACATCGTTGCGGGGTGTGTGAACCCGGCGCACGAGGGGATGGGAGATATAGCGCGCTGGGCGGCGCTGGCTGCTGGTTTTCCGGACTCGGTTCCAGCGATCACAGT
>CAVQZJ010000005.1:0-54014 GCA_963718425.1 uncultured Solirubrobacterales bacterium | reverse complement strand
CGACGACGTGATCCTCACTATTCGCAACCAGCATCTGACGGCGGCATTCATTGCCGAGGTGCTGACTATGGCTCTACTGGGTCCCGCTCCCGCAGTGGCCTTCGGTGTGGTCGTCTGGCTCGTAGATGTCGTTCGCCGGCGCCTTCCTCCGCTGCGCGTGCTGGGCGACCTCACCAGCACGGTGACGTTTCTGGCCGGAGGAGGACTGTTCGTTCGCGTGCTCATCGGTGATCCGCACGCGCTCACCAATCATGCGGAAATACAAAGTGTCACTTTCGGACTGCTGATCTTCGGACTGTTCATGGCGACCAATGCGGCGAACTTCGCCCTGGTCGCCTCTTTACCATGCCGTCTTCGAGGGCCGGTCACCTATCAGGGCAGCACGTGAGGTCTTCCTCCCTCTGCTGCCCGGACAGATCGCAGCCGCAGCGCTCGCTGCAATCCTGGGCGTTGCGTACACCAATCTCGGCTATCCGGTCCTCCTGGGAATGGTGTTGGTCCTCTTGATCTTCCAATACCTCGCGATCGCACTCCTGCGCTCGGAGGACCGCGCAGACCAGCTCGAAGCACGCTCTGTGCATTTCGCATCGCTGCAGCTCGGAGTGCTTACTACGCTCGTGGAGACACTGGCCCTCCGCGACCGCTCAACTGCCCGCCACGCCCCCCCAGTGGCGCCCAAATCCGGCGAGGTGCCCAGAGATGGTAATAGGCTATAGCGGTAGTAGACACAGGATTGTACACACCGCTGGCTGCCCACGACATCGGGAAGTTCGCGCTGCCAGACCGCATCCTGAGAGCCGAGATCCTCTCCGATGAGGATTGGGCTGTGATCCGCCGCCACCCGCAGGACGGGGCAACGCTTGTGGGAAGACTTGATGGCTATGGCCCGGTTGCGGACGCCATCCTTTACCATCACGAGAAGGTTGACGGGAGCGGCTATCCAGCCGGACTGATCGGCAACGAGATTCCGCTTACCTCACGAATCCTGGCGATCTGTTCGACATATGACACCCTGACCGCTCGGGAAAGCTATCGCTCACCGATGACACCTCAGGACGCAATGAGCGAGTTGCGCAAGGTCTCTGGGCGACAGCTGGACGCAGAGCTCGTGGAGAGTTTTATCGCGATGCTTGAGCGCACAGGTCCCGTCACATTCGCCCACGGCGATGATGCCAACTTCGAGGCCGAGCTCGCGTTCGAGCGTCGAGCGCGCAAGATCGCCCAACCTGACCGCGACCGCCACGCGGCTCTATCGCTCCGGTAACAACGGCGGTATCCAACTAACTGGCGTGAGCCTGAGGGACTCGCCCTGGCTGACCTTCTAAAGCGGAAAGCGCCACGATCAACATGGCGCTCTCCCTCGACCGTCTGCACGGCCTGTAATCAACCAACTAGAGACTCAGGTCTTCCAATGCATGCGATCTCCATCTCCGGGCCGCGAAGGCCTCTTGGCAACGCACCCTCGCGGCGGCTCCATCCTCATGAAACTTGAACGAGAGTTGAGTAGGTTTGCGCATGATAGTAGCGAGATAGACCGAAATATCAAAACTTGTGCATCTTTATGCAGGATCGCTTGCATCTAGAGGAGTCTTCTCGCGCGCCGGCCAGCGGCCAGACTGCAGACTTTTTGCGGACTTCCTCGATCAAACGTCCACAAACCTGCGCGGCGCTCAACTTCCGCGCACAACTGGGCGATTCTCGTCCTAGTCAGGTCCATCCACGCAAGAGACGAGTGCCACCCATGTCGATCTCCCCCATAACGACCGCACACGACAGCCAGCTCGTGTTCACGAGCTCACAGGCCGCCCGTTATCTAGGCGTCTCCCTGGCGACGGTCCGCCGTTGGGCCGACGCGGGCCATCTGGATTGCTACCGCACCCCCGGTGGGCAGCGTCGTTTCTCGCGTGAGCAGCTGGATAGCTTCACGGCGTCTCTGCACCACGCCAGCGCGGCGTAGACAGAGCAGCCTTCAGCGCGCTAGACGCCCGAACTTCTCTCGCAGCCTGCGGTAGAAGGAGGACTCCGGCAGCTGGGCGATTGTCCCCACGTCATCTTCGAAGCGGGTGATGATCGTGCCGCCTGGCGGTATCTCGCAGACGGGTCTGCCGTCAACCGAAACATCCAATGGCTCGCGTGAGCGGTTGTGGACCGTCAGCGGGTCGGTTGGCGCGACGACCAGCGTCCGTGCGGTGAGCGAGTGCGGGGCGATGAAGGACACGACGAGCCCCTCCACTCCCCACGCCATCACGGGCCCTCCGTTGGCGAGGTTGTAGCCGGTGGAGCCAGCCGGGGTGGCCACGACCAGCCCGTCGCAGCGGACGCTGCCGACCTCCTCACCGTCGAGTGCGTAAGCGAGCTCGGCAACGCGCTCTCCCGCCTTTCGGTGGATCGCCACGTCGTTGATCGCCCGCTCGACTCCGGACGGCATCTGGAGCTGTATTGCCGGCAGCTTCAGTAGCTCGAACTCACCACTTAGGGCGCGGCGGATGCCGTCGTCGAGGTCCTCCGGTTCGATCGTCGCCAGGAAACCGATTTCGCCGAAGTTCACGGCGAACACAGGCACCCCGGTGCCGGCGTAGCATGCAGGGCCCGCAATATCGTTCCATCGCCGCCGAGCACAAAGCACAGCTCCACCTGATCCTTGATCGGGGCGTCCACGGCGATCCCCTCCCCGGCCTGCAGGCGATGCTTGCTGGTCTCATCAGGGTCGAATCGCAGGGTCACACCCGCGGCGCAGGCCTGGCGTATGAGCGAGTGCAGTGCCGGTCCAGTCTGTGCGGGCCGCCGGTGGGTCAGGACGGTCATTTCCCTCATGGCTCGAGCGCCTGCGCCATCTGCTCGATCTCACCGGTGGACCCGGTTGATCCCTCGCGACCAGTCTCGGAGAGCCAGATGAACGTTACGGTTGCCCTTGGGGCCCGGCAGCTCGGAGCTGTAAAAACCGAGTGTCTCGTGCCCATCTGCACGGCGGCGAGAGCCACCTCGATCAATGCTGCTCGCCGCTGCGCCGCGTCGCGCACCACACCGCCCTTCCCGACGCGCTCGCGCCCCACCTCGAATTGTGGCTTTATCAGGGCCATCACGTCGTAGGTCTCGGTGAGGCAGCCCAGCAGCGCCGGCAGGACCTTCAGCACCGAGATGAACGAGACGTCGATCACGGCCAGATCAGCCCGCTGCGCCTCGGGACCGTGTGAGTACAGCAACTCAGGGGTCAGATGACGCGCATTGGTGCGCTCCAAGATCGTGACTCGGGGATCGGTGCGCAGGGAGTAGGCGAGCTCTCCGTAGCCGACGTCCACGGCAGTCACCGAGAGCGCACCGTGCTGGAGCAGACAGTCAGTGAACCCCCCGGTGGAGGCTCCGATGTCCAGCGCCACGCGGCCCTGGACCGGCAAGCCGCTCGCGTCCAAGGCATTTGCGAGCTTGATCCCTCCGCGTGAGACGAACGCCGGCGGGCGATCGACACTGAGGGACGCCTCGGTGTTAACGAGTTCCCCCGGCTTTTCGGCGCGGCGACGGCCCTCGCCCACACACACCTCGCCGGCCATCACCGACGCCGCTGCGCGGCTGCGCGACGGATACAGGCCACGATCGGCCAGCAGGGTGTCCAGACGTTGCTTGGGCATCTTCGGAAACCCTTGCACACAACCACTGCCTCGCGAAGCCGTGCAGTCACGCTGGCGGAGGTTGCGAGCACGTCGATTCGGTCTCATCGGCAGCGTTGTGAGTTATCCGGGAGTTATCCTAGTGGCATGCCTCTGGACCGAACCAAGCTCGGCAACGCCGTCGCCGAGCAGATGGAGGCACTCGAGCACATCTACGGCGAGGACGAGAACGTCGAGCTCGGTGCCGTGCTCACGATCGTCGAGGTGATCAGACGCGAGGGGGACGAGATCGTCTCCTCCGATGTGCGCATGCGCTTCGACAACGCCGGCGACGGTTACCGGATCGTCGGGCTGCTGCGAGCCGCCGAACAGTCGATCCTCAAGGGCGACGGCGAGTAGAGACCGCCCGGCACCCCGCAAGTGTGTTCAACGTCACACAAATGCGGACGCGGCAGGTGCATCATTGTGGTTGACCCGAAGCAAAGCAGCATCCCTCCTCCCCCGAAGCGGCCCGCTCCCCCAAGGCGGGCCGCTTCTTTTTAAGGGAGAGACCGGTCAGGCGCCGACTGGCGTGGAGTGAGGATCGAGGATCGTGGCCCGCACACGCTCGGCTATGCGCTCGGGTGTGAAGCCGATCTCCTCGTGCAGCAGTGCGGGCTTGCCGTGCGTCACATAGCGGTCGGGTAGCCCTACACGCATGATGCGGGCGGGTATCCCAGCGTCGTTCAAGGTCTCCCACACGGCCGTTCCGAAGCCGCCGGCCAACACGCCCTCCTCGACGGTGACGAGCAGATCGTGCTCGGCCGCGAGCTGGGCCATCAAGCCCGCGTCGATCGGCTTCGCGAAGCGCGCGTCGGCCACCGTGGCGAGGATGTCGTCGTCGGCGAGCAGCTCGGCGGCACTCACGGCCTTCTGGACACCGCTGCCATATCCGATCAACGCGACGCGCCTGCCGGCGTTGCCCGTGGATCCTCCCTCGCGGAGGATCTCCCCGGTCCCGACATCGATCCGGGAGGGTGATGTCGGCAGCTCGACGCCCAATCCTTCCCCGCGGGGGTAGCGCAGGGCGACCGGGCCGTCGTCGTAGAGCAGCGCGGTGCGCAGCATGTGCACGAGCATCGCCTCGTCGCGGGGCGCCATCAGCACGATGTTCGGCAGGCACCGCAGATAGGCGATGTCGAAGGCCCCGTGGTGGGTGGGGCCGTCGTCGCCCACAAGACCGGCGCGGTCCATCGCGAACACGACGTTCAGCTTCTGCAGGCAGACGTCGTGGACGATCTGGTCGTAGGCGCGCTGCAGGAACGTGGAATAGATCGCCGCGACCGGCTTGACACCCTGCAGGGCCAGACCGGCCGCGAACAGGATCGCCTGCTGCTCGGCGATGCCGACGTCGAAGTAGCGCTCCGGCAAGCCTTCTGCAGGATGTTCAGCCCGGTGCCCGAGTTCATCGCCGCCGTGATGCCCACGACGCGCTCGTCGCGTTCGCATTCGCGTACCAGCGCCTCGCCGAACACCTGCGTGTATTGGGGTGCCGGCTTCTTCTCGGCCACATGTGGTGAGGAGACCGGATGAGCTGGCATCCCGTTCAATATCGACTTCGGCTTGGCCGCGTGCCACTTCTCCATGCCCTCGAGGCCACCGTCCTCGGCCGGCGCGAAGCCCTTGCCCTTGACGGTGGCGATGTGGACGACCACCGGGCGCTGCGCGGCCAGAGCCTCGCGCAGAGCCTCGCGCAGGGCTCGCACGTCGTGACCGTCGATCACGCCCATGTAGGCCCAGTCGAGCTCCTCCCACCACAGGCCCGGAGCCCAGAACGCCTTGATCGACTCCTTCAGCTGCGGTCCGAGCCGTTCGAACGCGGCGCCTATGCCGCCCGGCAGACGGGCCAGGCCTCCCTCAACCTCCTCCCTGGCGTGCCACAGTTTCGGGTTGAGCCGCACGCGGTTGAAGTAGCGGGACAGCGCACCAACGTTGGGGGAGATCGACATGCCGTTGTCGTTGAGCACAACCACGATCGGGGTGCCCAACCCACCGGCCTGGCCGATCGCCTCGAAGGCGACCCCGCCGGTCATCGCGCCATCGCCGATCACCGCCACGACCTTGCCGTCCTCCCCGCTTTTGCGCATCCCCTCCTTGATCCCCACCGCGTAACCAACCGACGTGGAGGCGTGACCGGCGCCCATGATGTCGTGCTCTGACTCCTCGATCGAGCAGAACGGCGCCAGGCCGCCGTATTGGCGGATCGTTCCAGCCCATCGCGCCGGCCCGTCAGGACCTTGTGCGGGTAGGCCTGGTGCCCGACGTCCCACAGGATCTTGTCCCGCGGGGAATCCAGCAGCGAGTGCAGCGCGACCGCCAACTCGCACGTGCCGAGGTTCGCCCCGAAGTGTCCGCCGATCTCCCCGACGGTGTCGATGATGTGCTCGCGCACCTCTTGGGCGAGCTGCTGTAGATGCTCGTCGGTCAGCGAGGTCAGATCGCTGGGTCCATCGACGCCCGCGAGGATCGATTCCGGCGGCTGCGGTGGATTTTTTCTATCGGAGCTCATGAAGTGCGGGTGTAGATGAAGTCTGTGACCTGCTCTAGCTCGGTTGGCGCATAGACGCGGTCGCCTTCCACGTGAGCTATCTGGCTGAGCGTCTCCCTGGCGGTGCGATGTGATTCCGCCGCTAGCTCTTTTGCCCGTTGGATTCCAAACTCACTCACGTAGGTGTGCTTGCCGTGACGCTCATCGCTGCCTCGCGGCTTGCCGAGCGCGTCATCCGTGCCGGTGACATCCAGTATGTCGTCTGACGATCTGAAAGAGCACACCGAGCTCAGCCGCAAAACGGCGAAACGTCATTGTCGCAGGTTCGCCGATTCCTCCCAACAGCAGCACACAGATGACCGACGCGCCGATCAGCCGCCCGGTCTTCAGCTCGTGCAGTCTTCGCAGGCCCGCTGGACCGCCTGGGGAGTTCTCGCTTACGTCAACGTACTGGCCTCCCACCATCCCGTTTACGCCGGTGGCGGTCGCGAGTTCCGCGGCGGCGGCCAGCACACGGTCGGGTACGGCACGCTGGTGAGTCAGCAGATGCCTGAATGCCTCCGCGTAGAGCCCGTCGCCGGCGAGGATCGCGACGTCCTCCCCGTAGACCCGGTGGCAGGTGGGGCGCCCGCGCCTGAGCTCGTCGTCGTCCATCGCGGGCAGGTCGTCGTGGATCAGCGAGTAGGTGTGGATCAACTCGAGCGCAGCGGCCAACGGCAGCATCTCCCGCTGCTCGACGCCGATCGCCCGCGCTGTTGCTAGCGCCAGCACCGGGCGGATGCGCTTGCCTCCCGCCAGCAGCGAGTAGCGCATCGCTTCCTCGAGGCCCCCCGTGATGGACTCTTCGGAGAAATGCAGAGTCTCCAGATAGCTCTCCACCTCCTCACGCAGATGATCGGGATAGGAGACGCTCAGAACCTGCAAGTGACGCTCCTAGAGCAGTGAGTCCTGACCGGGCGGTGGGAACGAGAGATCTGTTCTCGAGCGCCGCTCGAGCTCCGCGCTGGCCTGTGTGGCAAGCGCCGCGCAGTCCTCGACCAGCGTCGCGGCGACATCGGCCGAGAGCTCACCCGAGCGCAGCTGCTCGGCGGCCGCCTCCAGGCGCCCGATCAGATCGTCAAGCGCGTCGTTTACTGGTGTGTCCATGGCTGTGGTGCATTCTCTCGTACCTCGCGCAATATCGCCGCCAGCACCCCGTTGATGAATGCCGGGGCGTCGCTTCCACAAAACGTCTTCGCGCTCTCGATCGCCTCCTCGATCGCCCCCTCGGGGGGTATCGGCGCATCGCCCGGGGCCATCTCCGGGTGCAGCATCTCCAGCAGCGCCACCCGCAGGATACTGCGCTCCAGGGGGTGTATGCGGCTCACCGACCAGCCGTTTGAGTGGCGTTCTATGAGCTGGTCGAGCTCCTGCGAGCGCTCGGCGACCCCGCCCGCGAGCGCCCTGGACAGCAACGACGCGTTACGGCCGAGAGCGTCCTCGAGGGATTGTCCGGTCAGATCGTGCTGGTAGAGGGCCACAACCGCGGCCCTGCGCTGATCCGATCTACGCACGAGAGACGTATTCGCCGCTGCGAGTGTCCACGCGAATCTTCTCGCCAACATTGACGAACAGTGGCACGTGGATCGTGGCGCCGGTCTCCAGGGTCGCGGGCTTTGTGCCTCCACCGGATGCGGTGTCGCCGCGCATCCCGGGCTCTGTCTCGGTCACTTCCAGATCCACCGAACTCGGCAGCTGAACGTCGGATGGCTCATCGTCGATGAACAGCACGTCCACCTCGCTGCTTGGCTTGGTGAAGCGCAGCGCCTCCGCGACCGAAGGCTCGGGGACCGCGATCTGCTCATAGGACTCGCAGTCCATGAAGTGCGCGTCGGTTCCGTCCGCGTAGAGGAACTGCATCTTGCGCGCTTCGGTTCGGACGTCGCGGAACTTCTCCCCAGCGCGAAACGTGCGGTCGATCACAGCCCCGTCGGAGGCGCGGCGCAGCTTGGTGCGCACGAACGCTCCGCCCTTTCCCGGCTTGACGTGCTGGAACTCGAGGATCTTGAAGACGGTCCCCTCGACGTCGATGTGGTTGCCATTCTTGAATTGGTTGGTCGTGATCATGTATCCGCAGAGTATCGAGGACACCGTCGCAGGCGCCCCCTCAGCCTTCCAAATGCTTTATTCAGAGCCTTCCCCTAGCCATCAGATCACCGCCCACCCACGAGCTGCTGATTTCACTGGTGTCGCCCCTGGAGAAAGATCCCTATCCACCGAGCCGGCTCGTCGAGCTGAGCAGCTCAAGCCGTTGGTGCCGAGAGCCGATGCAGAGGTATGAGGCGACTCGTGCGCGAGAACGCCGTGTGCGCGCTGGCAGCCGCCGGTGTGAGCGGCGTCATTGGTTGGCTTGGGCTCTACGGATTTGCATGGAACGACTATGAAACCGAGGCACAACCGGCTTTCGCGGCGCTCGTCCACGGTCATGTACTGAGCTTCCTACAGCTGGCGCCCGCCTATGGCGGATCACTCGTGCTGCGGGCTCCCTTCGCGCTGTTGCCCGGTTTGTGGGGTGGCGGCGAACTGGCCGTCTACCGGATGGTCGCGTTGCCGTGTCTGCTCGCCGGGGCGGCGCTCGGTGTCTACCTGCTCGCCGATATGCGCAGGCGCTCGGGGTCGCTGCTCGCGCGTGCGTTGGTCCTCGGGGTCTGTGTCGCCAATCCGTTGACCCTGCAAGCGCTTGAACTGGGACATCCCGAGGAGCTTCTTGGCGCATGTCTATGCGTAGCGGCGGTACTGGCGGCAGGCCGCGACAAACCGATGTGGGCGGGCGTGCTGCTGGGCGTGGCGATCGCAAACAAGGAGTGGGCGATCGTGGCCGCGGGACCGGTGCTGCTGGCGCTGCCTGCGCCGATCACCGACCCGGGGGATCGTGGAAGGTCACGTGTGCATGTGTTGGCCAGTGCCGGTCGGCGACACATCCTCTGCGTTGCGAGCGGTGTCCTGGCCACAGCGCTGGTGCTCGCGCCACTGGTGCTCGCCTCCCGGGGCGGGTTTGCCCTCGCCGCCAGAGCGACGGCGGTCACGTCGGGATCACTGTTTCAGCCGTGGCAGATGTGGTGGTTCTTCGGCTGGCACGGTGCGCTGGTCCACCGGTCCGGTGTGCCGCTGTACGGTTATCGCATCGGGCCTGGCTGGGTGCAGAGCGTCAGTCATCCGCTGGTCGTGATCGTCGGGTTGGGTCTGGCGGGAGCGCTGTGGCTCAAGCGAAGTCGCAGGTGCAAGACGGACGCGCTGAGCAAGCGCGACGCGCTGTTGCTGCTCGCGTTGGTGATGCTGTTGCGCTGCCTGCTCGACACCTGGGACACCGGCTACTACATGCTGCCCTGTCTCATCGCCCTGCTCGCCTGGGAGGCGATGGGCGATCTTCACCGCCCGCCTGTCGCGGCGCTCTTGGGCATCGTGGCTCCGTGGTTCGGTTTGGCGCACCTGTCCGCAAACGGCGCCTCACCGGATCTGCAAGCGGCGCTGTTCTTGGTGTGGACGCTGCTCCTGGCGGCGGTGCTGGCGGGAGCGCTCTATGCGCCGCGGGCGCTTCGTTCACTCTCGGGTAGATGGGGAGCGCTCACCGGGCAGAAGGGTCCGGGAGCCGGTGCCTGGGGACAGGCTCAGGAGACGACTGTCAACTCCCTGGGCAGCCCTGTCAGAACCTCGTGACCCTCGGGTGTGACGAGCAGCAGATCCTCGATGCGCACACCGCACTGTCCGGGCAGATAGACCCCCGGCTCGACGGTGACGACGTTGCCCGCGCGCAGCGGATCATCGCCGGCGGTGCGCGACAGACGAGGACCCTCGTGGATCTCCATGCCGACACCGTGACCGAGCCCGTGTCCGAAGTGCTCCTCGTAGCCGGCGGCGTCGATGATGGCGCGCGCGACAGCGTCGAGCTCACGGCCGGTCTCCCCGGCGCGCACGGCCTCAACAGCCTCGGCTTGGGCTGAGCGCACGAGCTCATAGATCTCGCGGTCACCTCCGGAGAGATTCTCTCCCGTAGCGAAGGTGCGAGTGCAGTCAGAGCAGTAGCCGTCGTGGTAGGCGCCCCAGTCGATGGTGACGAGCACGTCGCGCGCGATCGGCTCTGCGCGGGGCTCGGCGTGGGGCAGCGCGCCATGCGCTCCGGAGGCGACTATCGACGGGAAACTCGGGCCGGCTGCGCCGAGCCCGCGCATTTGCGTCTCCAGATCGATCGCCACCTCCTGCTCGGTGCGTCCGAGCAGGCCACGCTCGAGCACCCTTCTCAGTGCGTCGTCGGCGAGCTCGCTGGCGGCTCGGATGCGAGCGATCTCATCGGTGTCCTTGATCGCGCGCAGGTTCTCCACGGCGCCGACGCATTCGATCAGGGACACGTTCTCGCCGGCCAGCCCGCGCAGACGGGTGTGCCGCTCGACGGTCAGGTGGCTTGCCTCAAAGCCCACCTTCTGCCCGGCGAGCTGCTCGGCGAGCGTGGCCGCCGCTGCCGCCAAGAGGTCACCGGAGTCCACGATCTCCCGCTGAAAGTCCTGCGGAACCTGCTCGGCTGATTGGGTTGCGTAGCGAAAGTCGGTGTAGAAGCGGTTGGCGGGTCGCTGGGGATCCTCATCGACTGCGACCAGAGCCAGGCCGTTTGAGCCGGTGTAGCCGGTCATGTAGCGCACGTTCACAGGCGTGGTGATGAGCAGCGCGTCGAGCTCCCGCTCACGAAGCTCGGTGGCCAGCCGTGCAGCGCGCGCGCTCACGCGTCGCTTCCCTCGAGCAGTTGGGCGAGCTTTTCGAGCGCCAGCCGGTAGCCGTCCGGTCCCTTGCCGCAGATGCTGGCCACGCACACATCCTCGATCACCGAGACGCGCCGCCAGGACTCGCGTGCCTTGACGTCTGAGAGATGCACCTCCACGGTCGCCAGCGCTGCGATCTCCAACGCGTCACGAATCGCCCAGCAGTAGTGCGTCCAGGCGCCGGGGTTGATGATCAGTCCGGCGGCCTGTTCCCTGAGGCCGTGCAGATGCTCGATCAGCTCACCTTCGTGGTTGGTTTGAAAGAAGCTCACCTGAAGGTCGAGGTCGCCCGCGTAGGCGGCGATCTGCTGCTGGAGCTCTGAGAGGGTCAGCGTGCCGTATTGCGCGGGGTCGCGCCGCCCCAGCATGTTCAGGTTGACGCCGTGCACGACCGCTATGTGGGTCTGGGCGCTCATCCGTCGATCAGCTCGCCCACGGCCGCCTGCAGCTCCTGTGGTCCCACCTCACAGCCGACGCGCACCTCGCCGGGGCCTTGCAGCAGCACGAACGGCACGTGCTGTCCGGTGCGCTTCTTGTCCAGGCGAATCTTGTCGATCACCTCGCGGGGGTCGATGCCGTCGATCGTCACGGGCAGGTGGTGGCCGTCCAGGAGCTCCTTGACCTGGGCGCGCAGATCCTCGAGCCCCGACAGCCTCAGGGCGGCCAGCAGGCCCAACGCGACCGCCTCGCCGTGGCGCAGACGCCGATAGCCGGTGACCGCCTCGATCGCGTGAGCGACAGTGTGGCCGAGGTTGAGCGCTTGGCGGGCACCCGTGTCGCGCTCGTCGGCGGCGACGATCGCCAGCTTGGTGTGTGCGCACTCGAGGATCATCCGCTGATCGACGGCCTGCCCGGCGGCGATGCGCTCCCACAGACCCCCGCCTGCGAGCAGCCCGGTCTTCAACACCTCCGCGTAGCCCGCGTTGTGCTCGGCCACGGGGAGTGTGTCGAGCAGCGAGGGGTCGACCAGCACACCGGCGGGCTGGTGATAGGCGCCCACGTAGTTCTTCGCCTCGGGCAGATCGACTCCGGTCTTGCCGCCATAGGCGGAGTTGACTTGGGCAACCAGTGACGTGGGAACCTGCACCACGGGCACACCGCGCTGGTATGTGGCGGCGCAGAACCCGGCGAGGTCTCCCACGACCCCACCACCGAGGGCGATGAGCTGATCGGCGCGCGTCATGCCCGCCCGCACCATCTCCCCCCAGATCAGCTCGGCGCTCTGAAGCGTCTTGTGCCGCTCGCCGGCGGGGATCCTGACGCTGCCGGCGAGCTCCCCGAGGTCACCCAAGTACAGGGGGGCGACGTGCTCGTCGCTGACGGCGAAGCGTCCGGTCTTCTCCACCGGCCAGAAGCCGCTCCGCAGGAGCCCTGCACCGAGGAACACCGGGTAGGATCCCGATGCGGCGCTGGCCCACAGCAGCTTGGTGGCGGCGGGCGCGGAGGTGAGCCTCAAGAGCGCCGGAATCGCCTGTGCGAGGGTCTCGCGGGGATTGGAGGGAAGTATCGCGTCCGCCAGCTGGCGGTAGAGCCCTGCCCGCTCGCGGTGGAGCATCTCAAACGCGGCCGGGTCGCTCGCCAGGGGACGCTGGGGCTCCTCCCCCTCTTGGTGTTTGCGAGCCCGTGTCCAGGCGGTCTGCGAGTCGATGTCCAGCAGCACGGTGGTGTGCCGCTCGGTCTCTTCGCGCACCTTCTCCGAGAGGATGCTGCCGCCTCCCAGCGCGATCACCGAAGAAGAGCTCGCGCACGCCAGCAGCTCGCACACGACCTCCTCCTCCGCGGCCCGGAAGGACGACTCCCCGGCGGTCGCGAACTCCCGCGCCACCGAGTGGCCGAAGCGCTCTTCCAGCAGTGCGTCGGAGTCGATCGCTCTCGCTCCTAGAGCCTCCGCGGCCAGCCGCGCCGCCGTTGACTTTCCGGCGCCCATGAAGCCGATGAACACGAGCGCCCGCCGCTGCGAGCTCGCGTCGTGTGCGGGCGTCGCTACGCCCTCGGCTATCTGCCCCATCCGATCCGTGCCTTGTAGCTGTCGATGGCCTGCAGGACATCGTCGATGTGGTCGCCGCCGAACTTCTCGCGGTAGGCGCCGGCGAGCACGAACGCGATCATCGCCTCCCCCACCACCCCGGCCGCCGGCACCGTGCAGGAGTCGGTGCGCTCACGCAGCGCCTCGGCCGGCTCGTGGGTCTGAATATCCACCGAGCGAAGCGGCTTGGTCAGCGTCGGCAGCGGCTTCATCGCGCCCCTGATCACCAGCGGCTCACCGGTGCTCATCCCGCCCTCCAGGCCACCAGAGCGGTTGGTCTGGCGGTAGTAGCCCTGCTCGGAGGAGTAGAAGATCTCGTCGTGCGCCTGGGAGCCGGGCGTGCCCGCGATCTGAAATGCGTCGCCGATCGAGACTCCCTTCATCGCCTGGATCGAGAGGATCGCCATCGCCAGGCGGCCATCGAGACGCTCCTCCCAGGAGATGTGGGATCCCAGGCCCGGGACCAGGCCGAAGGCGCGCACCTCAAAGACGCCGCCGAGCGACTCGTTTGCCTTGCGCTGGGTGTTTATGTGGGCGACCATCTCCTGGCTCGCCGTGGCGTCCAGGCAGCGCACGGGCGAGTTATCCACGCCGTCGAAGTCCTCCGGGGACAGCGGCTCGTGATAGTCGGGGGCATGGACGGTGCCGATCTGTGTGACGTGGGAGAGAACCTGCACGCCCACCGCGGCGAGGAACGCCTTGCAGATCCCTCCGCCGGCGACCCTTGCGGCGGTCTCTCGCGCTGAGGCACGCTCCAGCACGTTGCGAACGTCGGTGAAGTTGTACTTCTGCACCCCGACGAGGTCGGCGTGTCCCGGTCTGGGGAGATGGACCTTCCCGACGTCCGCGTCCACGGGCCAGGGGTTCATGCGCTCTTCCCAGTTTGAATAGTCGCGGTTTGTCACCTGCAGCGCGATTGGGCCGCCGAGCGTGCGGCCGTGGCGGATGCCGCCGGTGGCCTGCGCGGAGTCGCGCTCTATCTTCATGCGTCCTCCGCGGCCGTGCCCGAGTTGCCTGCGTGCCATGTCCCGGTTGAGGTCGTCCTCGTTCACGGGCAACCCGGCCGGCATCCCCTCAAGGATGCATGTGAGACCGGGGCCGTGGGACTCCCCGGCGGTTATCAGCCTGAACGCCATTTGCGCTCTAGCTTATTGGCTGCGGGCCGTACGCCCTGATGCGCCTGGACGTGTACGCGGTGATCAGGCGGTCTGCTTGAAGACGAATGTGAGTCGCAGCAGGTAGGTGAGGGTTTCGCCGCCCGGCTGGAGGACCTGCAGTTCCTCGACCTGCCCGAGGGAGAGCCTGATCGATTCGCATTTGGTGGTGCTTGGCAGACAGACACCCGGGCCTTTGAGGATCGGCGCGCTCGCCAACGAGAACACGGCGCTCCCGTCGAGTTTGCCTTCAGCGAGCTGCTTGGTGCCGACGCTCGCGCTGTGCAGCACGACGACCGGATCGGTCTTGCTCGGGATGGGGTCACCCACCTTGACCTTCTTGTAGGTGGTCACCTTTATCGGTTCACCTGGAACGGTTGGGGCGGGGCCAAATTCGAGGTTCACCGTGTAGGTGATCTGTGGCGGCTTGGGCTTTGACACCGGCGGCGTGGTGGGCGGCGCGCTCTTGGGTGTGGTGGTGGAGGGAGTGGTCGAGCTGGAGCCCGATGAAGATTTGCCCGAGCTCGATGGCGTCGTGGTGGTTGTAGTGGTGGTCTTGGTCTGCGGCTGCGAGTTGAAGGGGTCGTGTGCGTGACCCTGGTTCTGGTAGCGGGTTCCACTGGTCGTCTCTGCGCTCGCCTGATTTGGATTGGTGGTGACTTCGGCGACAGAACTCAACGCGCTCTGTGGAGTGTTGGCGGCGGAGGGCCCCGGACCGGCAGGCTGGTTTACCGGTCCGGCACCCGAGCCTCCGCCCCCGAAGGCGATCGCAGCGGCAAGACCGGCGACGGCCAGTATCAGCAACGGCGCGAGCCGCTTTGAGAATAGATCTGAGCGAATCGACTTCAGAACGTTCATGGGGTCACCCGAGTTACGGCGGCGGGAGTGGAAGCGCCACCTGAGCTTGAACTGGACGCTGGCTGGGCCGCCGAGGCTGTCGAAGCGGGCCCTGAGGCTGTCGCTCCCGCGGTCAAACCCTGGCTCGCCGGAAGCACATAGGCAGTGGCGGTCACCGTCCCGGTGAGCTGGGTTTCCTTTGGCTTCTTCGATCCTTCAGGGCCCTTTGATTCTTGGGAGGCAGCGGTGAGACTTATGCCTTGGATCGTCAGCAGACGTCCCGATACCTGAAGGTCACCGGCTTGTGTCTGAACGGCCAGCCCGTCGAGCCGGTTGAACAGGTTGTAGAGGTCAAAGAAGCCTCCGCTGAAGGTGAAGTTGAACGGCATCTGGCTGAATCCTCCCGAAGCACTGGCGGTGGTCGAGGTAGAGCTAGCGCTGGCACTCGAAGACGAGCTAGAGCCCGTTATCGACTGGAAGTCCACGTGCTTTGAGTTAGACAGCTGGTCGATCTCGTACACCAGTGAGGGGACCTGGGCGCTCGGGGGCACAGCTTCGCCTAGGCGCACGACCGTGGCGTAGGCGGCGGTGTAGCGCGCGCGGGCAGACCGGGCGGTGGACAG
The DNA here is from genome assembly GCA_963718425.1 of uncultured Solirubrobacterales bacterium. Classification (GTDB taxonomy): domain Bacteria; phylum Actinomycetota; class Thermoleophilia; order Solirubrobacterales; family Solirubrobacteraceae; genus Palsa-744. The sequence goes on along the minus strand of CAVQZJ010000005.1, from coordinate 38,452 downwards.
CTTTTCCTCGGCGGAGCTCACGGACTGCTGAGCCGTGGTCACCTGTTCGCCGAGGCTCGCAGCCTTCTTCTGCTCGGGAACGACGAGCAGGAACCATACGCCGGCGAGAATTCCGGCGGCGATGAGCCCCATTGCGACGAGACGATCACGGGTGGTCATGAGTTTCCGTTCGCTGAAGTTGAATGGGTGGATACCGTGGTCGGCGCCAGCGACGCATGGGGTGACGCGGTCGATGCCGTGGTTGGTGTCGGAGATGCGTGGGACGACGCGGTCGATGCCGTAGTCGGTGCCGGAGATGCCGGTGTGGACACGGTGGACTGAGTTGTCGTGGTCGTCGTGGTGCTCGACGGCGTCGATGTCGCGGCGGGCGTAGTACTGCCGGAGCCAGTGCTAGGCGCGGCAGGAGACGGCAGCCCCGCGAACGTGACCTGGGCCGTGAAGGCCGGAGAATTGGCGCCGCAGGCACCTCCTTCTGCACCACTCTTTGTCGAGCCCTGAAGAGAGACTTCGGTCACCCCGTTGATCAGACGCAGACGAGCGAGAGCAACAGCCACATCTGACTGGCTGTCGGTGCAGCCAGTCAAGGTCATGGTGGGTGTGCTGCCCGGCGGTGTGGCCGAGCTCACCGACCCGCTCGACGACGAGCTGGCGCTAGCCGGTGTGGACGAGGAGGAACCACCGCCAATCGTTCCCTGGACCGAGGACAGCGACACATTTGTGGGCAGCACTCTGCCCAGTTCGTGGAACGCATGAGCCCAGTCAAAGCGTGTGCCGATGAGCTGAGAGACCGCGTTGACGCGTTCGGTCTGGAGACCTATGAAGCTCGTGTAGGGGGTCAGCTTGTTGGCCTGTTCCTGGGCGCTCTGCGCTCGAGCGGCGAGGCTCGCCGCTTCGCTCTGGCGGCTTGAGACCTCCTTGTTGGCTTTGCCGTACAGGAACATCAGGATCGCCAGACCCACGATCACGCCAATCACGATGAACGCGGCGCCATCGGAGTCGCCGGTGATCTTCGACGCGCCCGGGCGTTGCCCGGCGGGGATCAAGTTTACCGCTCTCATGAGTGCACCTCATCGGTGGCCAGTCCAGCGGCGATCGCCAGACGCTGGGGTGACACTCCCGCTATCGCGGCGCGATCCGCAGTGTGCACGGTCTCGCAGTGAACCTGCAGCCCGAGGTCGTTTTGCAGCGTCTCAGCGAAACCGTCGATCTCAAGGGCCGCTCCGCTCAGGACCACGGAGGAGACCATGCCTCCTCCTTCCTGGGAGCGATGGAAATCAAGCGAATTGCGAACCTCTCCGGCGATCTCGCGCACACCGTTTTCGAGCACGATCCTTATGTCGGCGCGATCGTCATTGGCCTGTTCGGCTGCAACGGGGGAAGGCATATGCGGAGTGGTGATCTCGGTTGCGGGCTGGTACTGCTCGTAGTCCGCCTGCTCTTGGGGCACTGCGGGCGCCATTTGGGGCGTCCACTCCACTGCCTCGACGGGCCGTCCGAGATCCGTTTCCGGCTGAGCCTCGAACACAGGCTGCTCCACTACCTCGGCGATGGGCTCGTTCACTTCGGTGATCGGCTCGGGTGGCTGCTCGAGCGGCTGGTAGGGACCCTGACCGATGAGCCCTGTCGAGCGCAGCAGTTCACGAGCCTGTTCCAGTGACATCTGACGGCGCTCGGCGACCTCTATCGCCATCGCCTCCAGGCCGCCCGAGACCACGCGCGTGAACTGACAGATAGTTCCCTCGGCGATCGCCATGTTGGTGAGGCCCCCGACATTGAGGTACAGAACGCGTCCTTCCGCTGAGCGCTCTGGGCGATATAGCGAGCGGATCAGCGCGAACGCGGAGAGATCCACTCCCTCAGGCCGCAGACCGGCCTCTTGGACGGCCATCAGCAAACGCTCGACCATGTCGCGTTGTGCCGCTACCAGCACAACTCGCTGGCGGGGCCCGCCGGGTGTCTCGACGACCCCGAGTGAATGGAAGTCGAGCACCGCGTTTGAGAGCGGCATCGGCACCTGGTCCTCGGCCTGGAAACGCACGGCGGCGGCGAGCTCCTTGCGGTCGGTGACCGGCGGCAGTTCGAGCATTCGCAGAACCGTGCGCTGGTTGGCCACGCCGATCCGAACGTGACGATCCAGTTGGCTGTCGTTGAACAGCGCTTGCAGGGTGTCACTGAGAGCTTCGGGGTTCAGGATCTCACCCTCCCGCACGGTGTCGGCCGGCAACGGGGCGCCCGCGGCCTTCTGTACCTCGATCGAGCCGTTCACGCGAGCCTGCACCGCACTCACATAACCGGGTTGGATGTCCAACCCAACCAGGGCGCCTGACTTGCGGCGGTCGAAACTCAATCTGCTGGTTAGTGACATGTGAGAGGAAGTTTTCGGTGGTTTAGGAGAGCTGCTCTAGGGGCACATCGACTGATTTCGCGAGTTACTTGAACGTTGGATGACCAAACTTTGCGGTGTGCTCTTTGAAACGCTCGATCGGAGGCTCAGTGGATGAAGTTCGTCGTGTACCAGTCGAGCAGCGGAGCCCCGGCGAATATCGCGACGATCGCTCCGAGCGCGAGGAACGGACCGAAGGGAACTGCTGTCTTGCGGCCCTCACTGGTCCCCTTGCGAGCGATCACGAAAATACCCAGGAGCACTCCGGCGAAAAGGGCGATCAGGATCGCCGGTATCACGCTCTTGCCGAGCATCAGCCCGATCACCGCGGCGAGCTTGACATCGCCCATGCCCATGCCGCCGTTGTATGCGAGCGCGGCGAGGAGCAGGAAACCTCCAGCTGCAGCCCCGGCGATCAGATGGACGGGCTCACCACCTGGATCCAACGCGGTGCCGATCGCGATCGCAGCGATAGCGCCCAGGGCGGTCAGCTTGTTGGGGATGATCCGATACTCGAGGTCTATAAGAGCCGCGGGGAGAACGATCAGGATCAAAGTCACGTTCAAGGCGATGGAGGCGACCGAGCCACCCGCCAGCACAGCACCTACGCAGAGCGCTGCGGTGGCCGCCTCGACGAGCGGATAGCGCGGGGAGATCACCGCCGAGCAATTGCGACAGCGTCCTCGCAACAGCAGCCAGGAGATGATCGGGATGTTGTCGTAGGGCTTGACCGGGGTGGCGCAGGAGGTGCAGTGCGAGGCGCCCCACACGATCGACTCGTGTCTTGGCAAGCGGTAGGCAACGACGTTCAGGAACGAGCCGAACATGGCTCCCATCAGGCCTGTGAAGGCGAGCTCCATGCCTTGATCATCGACAGTGACCAGAGTGCGCTTGAGTCCGGAAAGCAAAAAGGGCGGCCCGTGGGCCGCCCCTCTTGTTCGGACAGTAGCCTGGAGCTCAAGAGCCCCTTACGACTACCAAGTACCGGTCGCGCTACCGGAGCAACCGGTGTTACTGGGCCCGCTTTTACACGTGCGGGTGACTTCTCCGTTAGCTTCCCGCTTGATCGTGAATTCGTCTCCGGTGTTGTCGGCCTTGTCTTGACCAGGTAACCTTTGCCGCTTTCTTCTTCCTTCGATTCGACCAGGCATGCGTTACCAGCGGGCGGGCAGGACTTCAGACCCGTTTCATATTTCTCAGGTTGCGCGGCCTGTCGATTTCTTTGTATTCCCCGCCATGATCAGTGGCATACGTTTCCGCGGTGGTCTGAGCCGTACGAGCAAGCTCCTTCGCCGAAGCGTCGTAAGCCTTGCTCTTCTGGTTCAGGAACGCCGGGATTGCGATCGCGGCAAGAATGCCGATGATCAGGATGACGACCAGGAGCTCGATAAGAGTAAAACCACCCTCATCACTCGAGCGCTGACGTAGTCGATTCAACATGAATCCTCCTAGGATTCGATTTGCTGGACGCCAGTGCTGCGGCCCTTCGCCCCTATCGACGATCCGGCCCCTAGGCCAACCCCCTTATAAGAGATCAGCTTGAGGACCGTCAGGCTTTGCTACACACCCAGAGGTGATGCCTCGGTACCTCGGCGCTGGCTTTTTCTGCGCTTGCATCGACCCGTCGAAAGGTGAGCTTTAGCGAATGTCCACATCCGGTGGACTTATTGCGAGCCCACGGTTAAGAGCCGAGGACCGGTCAGTCCGCGTCGTCGCCCTGACCGTTGGTTGCCGGCTCGCCCTGGGAGGAGGCCCAGTGGGTCTGCGCGTCAAATCCGAAGACCCGCATTCCCGTCCCGTTGCACCAGGGGCAGGTCACGACGGAAGGACTGCCCCCGAGGTTTGAGATCACCTTGCCGCTGCCGCGGCATGGCATACAGGATTCGGAGGTGGCGGGCTCTGGGTTCTGCTCTTCAGTGCTCATGTGTGGCCGGCGAGATTAGCGATCCCTAACAGTCGAGGACATCAGGGTCCCTGCGTCGAACGCGATAATCGGCCACGACGACACTCAGAGCAGATCGCTCGAGAAGCCTGAGGTCACCCCTAGATCATGCCTTCGTCCGTATTCCAAGCAGCCGCTGAGCAGCCCACCGCACAGCCTACCCGCAGCGCCGTGAAGATCGGCTGGCTCGCGGCTGTCCTGATCAGCGCGCTCGCGGCCGCGCTGCGTTTGGCGCATCTCGGGCAGGTCGTCAGCGACCCCTTCTACGACGGCGCGATCAGGAGCATGGGGCTCTCCTGGCACAACTTCTTCTTCGGCGCTGTCGAGCCCTCCGGGGCGGTCGCGATCGACAAGCCGCCCGTGGACCTGTGGCTTCAGGTCGTGAGCACGAAGCTGTTCGGCTTCTCCTCCGCCTCGCTGAAGTTGCCCCAAGCGCTCGCGGGAACGCTCGCCGTGCCCCTGCTATTCCTGTCCACACGGCCGGTCTTCGGCGTGCGCGCCGGAATCGCGGCGGCGCTCGCGCTGGCGGTGCTGCCGATCGAGGTGATCACCGCGCGCAGCGACACGATGGACGCGGTGATGATGGCGCTGATGGTGCTGGCTCTGGCGCTCGCGGTTCGCGCCGCGCAGACCGGTCGAACCGTCTGGCTGCTGGGTGCCGCGGCGGCGCTCGGGGTGGCGTTCGACGTCAAGCTGCTCGAGTCTCTGGTGGCATTGCCGGGCCTGGCGCTGCTGGCATGCCTCGGCCTGCCGGGCACCTGGCGTCGGCGTGCCAAGCAGCTTGGGCTCGCCGCCGCGGTGTTCGTCGCCGTCGCGCTCTCCTGGCTGTGCGCGACGCTGCTGTTTTCAGCCCACGAGCGGCCGTGGGCCTACGGTTCGACCAACGGCAGCGCATGGAACGCCGCGTTTGTCTTCAACGGCCTGGATCGCCTGGAGGGCAAGGCGGTCGAAGGCCCCCAGACGAGCTTTCAGCCTGGCCACCACTACCCCGAGCGCACCCAGGCACAGCGCGACGCGATCCCGATCGTGCCCCCCTCCCCCACCCGCCTGCTCGCGCGCATCGGCCCGCTCTCGGGCGAGCGTCTGGGCCTGGAGGTGCTGGCCGGGCTGCTGCTGGGCGCGATGGCCTGCGGGGCGCTGCTGCGGGAACTCTTCACGGCCCGAGAGCGACTGGACGCGCAGCGACGTGTTCGCCTCGCGACCGCCGCCGGCCTGATGCTGTGGCTGCTCGCCGGCATCGTCCTGTTCAGCGGGATGGGACGCCTGCATCCCCGCTACACCGAGGGCTTCACCCCCGCGGTCGCCGCCACCCTCGGGATCGGCCTCGCGTGGGCCACCGAGCGACGCAGCCGAGGCACCCTGCTCGCGCTGTCCACGACGCTGCTCGCGGTCGTCATCTACAGCGAGTCGCTGCTGTTCGGGACACCTGCCGTGTGGTGGATCACCGCCGCCGCGGGTGTGGGTGCGCTGGCGCTCGCCTGGACCGGGGTGGCACGCCGGCACAGCGCCAATGCCGTGCTGGCGCTCGCGCTGTTGTGCCTGCTGGCGATCCCGCTGTGGGCCTCGTTGCGGGCTGTGCGCGAGAACGTCTCGGACACCAACCGACTGGGCGTGCTGCACCCCGGTGAGCTACAACCCCTGAGCTCCTTTCTGCGCGCCCATCAGGGCTCGGCCTACTACGAGGCCGCGTTTGACTCGGGCACCAAGATGGGTGAACTAGTAGTGCGCGACGCCCGCCCGATCCTCGTCCTGACGACGCTCAACGGGCGCGTCTTCACACCCGTCGCTCGCCTGCGCGCGCTCGCCGCGACCGGAAAGGTCCGCTACGCGTTCATCGACGGAGTCTGTGGGGCCAACTCGCCCTCCACCAACCCCGATTGCTCCGCCCCGGCTCGCTGGGTGCGTGAACATGGCACCGACGTCTCACGTGAAGCTGGCCTGCCACGTGCTGGCATGCTCTGGCGACTACCCGGAGGTGTAGCTTGAACACCGTGCAAACGACCGTGTCGCTGAACATCCTCGTCGTCAACGACGAGTCCACGCTGCGGGAGACCCTCACCCGCTCGTTCTCCCGAGAGGGGCACACCGTGACCGCCGTGGCCGGCGGCGAGGAAGCGATCGAGAAGGCCAGCGGCGAGAGCTACGACGTGATCCTGCTGGACGTGGCGCTGGGAGCGGGACCCAACGGATACGAGGTCTGCCGCGTGCTGCGCGAGCGGCGCAACGTCGTGCCGATCATCATGCTCACCGCCCTGGACACCGAGGCAGACGCCGTGCAGGGACTCGAGGCCGGCGCCGATGACTACGTGACCAAGCCGTTCGGCCTGGCCGAGCTGCGCAGCCGGGTGCGGGCGGTACTGAGGCGAACCGGGCCACGCGCGATGGGCCGCGAGATCCTCACCGTCGGGCCGCTGACGGTCGATCGCAGCCATCGCGAGGTGACCGCCCACGGCCAGCTGGTGCGCCTGACCTTCTCGGAGTTCGAGCTGCTCGCCCATCTGCTCTCAGAACCCGGGCGCCTGTTCAATCGCCAGGAGCTGCTGCGCGCCATCTGGGGCGACTCCGCCTACCGCGACCCCCGCGCGATCGACGTGCACATCCGTCATCTCCGCGAAAAGCTCGAGGAGAAGCCAGACGAGCCAAAGCTGATCCTCACAGTTCGAGGCGCCGGCTACCGCTTCCAAGAGCCCTAGGCCGCGGTGCGCCCTTCAACCGGACAGTCCGCTCGTGGACTCGGGGAATGAGGGCGTTCGGTCTTCGCCCACGCCTCCTGGCGGCCCTGCTGCTGACCAGCGCAGTGACGCTCGCCGTGGCGGCACTGGCGCTGCTCTCGCCGCTCGAGCACCGCCTGCGGGTCAACGGGGAATCCACTGTGCTGGCCGCCGCCTCCACCTCCCGGGGAGAGTTCCAGGAGCTGCGCGTGGACCCGCGCACCGGAGAACCGGACGCCGAGGAAGTGCAGACAACCACAAGCCTGCTGCGCCGGCGCTCGGGAGCGCAGGTGACCATCTTCGACGAGCAGCTGAACGTCGTCTACTCCCCCATCTTGAGCGACTTCGACGTGCCCGACTACTACGTGCAGATACGCAGGGCGCTCGCCACCCACAAAATCATTCACGTCCTGAGCGGAGACCTGCTTGTTGTCGTCTTGCCCGTGCACATCGGCGAGCACCACTACGCGCTGGTGCTGCTCAAGCGCCTGCAGTACGTGTCCTCCGCGGTGCACGCCGTCCAGACCGCGTTCATCGAGGCAGCCGCCGTCGGGCTGGCCACGGCGCTGCTGCTCGGCATTGGTCTGACGACCACCCTGCTGCGTCGCCTGGAGCGCCTGCGCAACGCCGCCCGCGAGCTTGAGCAGAAGGGCCTGGAGGCGCCGCCACCCACGGACACCGGCCGCGATGAGATCGGCGAGCTCTCGCGATCCTTCGCCTCCATGCAAGCCCAACTGCGACGCCAGGAGGCCGCCCGCCGTTCCTTTGTGGCGACCGCCTCCCACGAGCTGCGGACCCCGCTCGCCTCACTGGACGCGATGCTCGAGCTGCTAGAGGACGATCTCGACAGCGACAGCCTGGATCTCTCCGACGCCCGCCAGCGCACGATCCAAGCCCGCCAGCAGTCACGCCGACTGTCGCGACTGGCCACCGATCTGCTGGACCTCAGCCGACTCGACGCCGAGATAGAGCTGCGCTCAGAGCCACTGGAGCTAAGCGAGCTGGCGCGCGCGGTGATCGCCGAGTTCGAGCTGAGGGCAGCCGAGCAGCACGTCCACCTACAGACCAAACCGGCCCCGGAACCTTGCTGGGCCAACGCCGACCCGGGCGCGGTCGCCCAGATCGTGCGCATACTCCTGGATAATGCCCTGCGAGTGACACAATCCGGCTCGAACATAGAGGTCAAGACGCTCCCCGATCAGCACTGGCCGCAGATACAAGTCCGCGACCACGGACCGGGTGTGCCCGTGGCGGAGCGCGAGCTGATCTTCGAGCGTTTCAGTCGCGGCTCGAACACCGGGGAAAACGCGGGGTTCGGGCTCGGGCTGGCGATCGGACGCGAGCTGGCCACACGCATGGGCGGAACCCTGCGGCTGCTCGACGAAGCCGCAAGCCCCCCCGGAGCGTGCTTTGCGCTGCGTCTACCGGTGGCCGTCATGAACGAGGAGGCAACGACCGGCCGGAGCGAGACTTGAGCTCGAGCGGTCTGCAGATGCCGCTGCGAGAGCTGGCGGCACTAGCGGCGGCGGACGGACGCATCGCGATCGACACCGAGTTCATGGGCGAGGGGCGCTACCGCACCCTGCTGTGTCTGGTGCAGGTCGCCGTGGCCGACGGCGAGAGCACGCACATCGAGGTCATCGATCCGCTGCCCGACGAGCTGGAATACGGACCGCTCGCCGAACTGCTCGCCGACCCCGATATCGAGGTCGTCGTACACGCCGGCCGCCAGGACATCGCTCTGCTGCGCCGGCGATTCGCCACCGAAGTGCGCAACATCTTCGACACCCAGATAGCGGCCGGGTTTGTGGGTATGCCCGCCCAGAGCTCATATCCAGGACTGCTGGCCGAGATCCTGCACGTGCACCTGAGCAAGAGCGCCAGCTTCACTCGCTGGAACACGCGCCCGCTGTCGGAGGAGCAGCTTCGCTACGCCCGCGAGGACGTGGCGAACCTGCTCGATCTGGCGAGCGAGCTGCAGATGCGCCTGCAGGAGGTGGGCCGTCTGGGGTGGGCCAGAGAGGAGTGCGAATTCCTCGAGCAGGTCAGCGACGAGCGCGACCCGGAGTCGATCTTCGCCCGCCTGCCTCGCGCGGCGAGCCTGAATGCCACCGCACGACCGGTCGCACGCGAACTGGTGCGATGGCGCGAGCGCACCGCCGAGCGCCAGAACCGCCCCGTTCAGAGCGTGCTGGGGGACGCCACACTGATGGAGATCGCAAAGCGAATGCCAGCCTCCCAGACACAACTCGAGCGGATCCGCGGGGTGAACGTCAACGGATCACTCGCACAGGAGATCCTCGAGGCGGTTCATCTCGGGCAGGAATGCCCCGCGGAGTCGGTGCCGGCGCTGCAGCGCCCACCCGCACCCAAGCCCACCGACGCTGCGCTGGTGGCGTTGAGCGAGGCGCTGCTGCGCGCGAGAGCACGCCAGGCGGGACTGGCCTACGAGCTGATCGCGACCCGCGCCGAGCTGCAGGCGATCGTCGCCGCACACCGCACCAGCAGCGAAGCCGACGCGCGAGCCCTCAGAGGCTGGCGGCGTGAACTGGTGGGCGAGGAGCTCCTGCGTCTGCTCGACGGAGAAGTGTCGCTGTCGGTCAGCGGCAGCACCCTCCAGATAGATCCCTAGACGGTCTGGCGATCTCCATATTGCGCCCGTTTTACCGCTCGCGGACCGTTGACATGACCAGTCTGTATTACGGTCCAGGTGATGCGTGATACACTCTGTGAGTGCGCAGCGTACGGTTGAATGACGAGTTGGACAAGCGGGTGCGCCAAGCAGCGGCGACTGAGGGATCCTCCGTATCGGAGTTCATGCGCAAAGCGATCGCTGAGCGTGCCGACCGCACCCTTGCCGACGGAGCAGAGCAACGGCTAGCGGACGTCATTGGAGTGGTCCACACTAGCGGCCAACGTGCCCGCCAGACGGGTACTGAGTTTGCGAAGCTTCTGAGCAAGCGCCACCGCCACGGATGACGCTCACAGACGCGGGACCGCTCGTCGCGCTGATCGACGCCGGCGAGGCTGACCACGATCGCTGCGTCAATACCCTTCGCCAGTTGAGCATGCCCCTGCTCACAACCTGGCCCACGTTCACCGAGGCGATCTACCTGCTCGGCAGCGCGAGTGGCTGGCCAGGGCAGAAGGCGCTTTGGGAACTGGTGTTACGCGGCGATCTGGTACTCGCCACACCCTCGATCCAGCGATCGGCGCAGCTGATGGAGTGTTACGCCGATCGACCGATGGACCTGGCCGACGCAACGCTCGTCGCGCTGGCGGAGGAACGGAACCTCAATCGCATCTTCAGCCTCGATGCCGACTTCTACGTGTATCGCCTAAACGAGAGGATCGCGTTTGAGGTCCTGCCGCGTGGGACGCGATAGGACTTGCTTGCCACCGGATGAGGACCCGAACAACCAGGCCGTGTTATTCGATGTGGTTGTAGATCGTGAACAGCGGCATGTACATCGCGATCACGATGAAGCCGACGATCGAGCCGATCACGATGATCATGATCGGCTCTAGGATCGAGGTGAGCGCCTTCACCGACGCTTCGACCTGGTCCTCGTAGAAGTCGGCGATCTTGCCGAGCATCTCATCCAGAGCACCGGTCTCCTCGCCCACCCCGACCATCTGGGTGACCATGCGAGGGAAGATGTCGGCTTGAGCCAGGGGCCTTGCGATCGTGCCACCCTGCTTGACGGAGGCAATGACGCCGGCCATCGACTCCTCAACGACTGTGTTGCCCGCGGTCTTGCCGGTGATATCGAGCGCCAGCAGCAGCGGAACGCCCGCGCCGACCAGCGAGGAGAGGGTGCGCGACCAGCGCGCGATCGCCACCTGCTGGACGATCGAGCCGATCTTCATCGGCACGCGCAGCCGGAAGCGGTCCCACTGCGCGCGTCCGCGCACCGAGCTCTTCCACTTCAAAAACGAGAACACCGCGGCCACCACGCCGATGACCAGCAGGTACCCGTAGCTGGTGACAGCCTTGGACAGGTCCACCGCGATCTGTGTGATGAACGGCAGTGAGCCGCCGAACTGCTTGAAGACACCCTCGAAGACCGGCACCAGGAACGCCACCAGGGCGATCATCACCAGCATGGCGAAGGTGATCACCAGCACCGGGTAGATCATCGCGGACTTGATCTGGCGGCGCAGCGAGGCGTCCTTCTCCAACTGGTCGGCGACCCGCATCAGCGCGCCCTCGAGCATGCCGCCGGTCTCTCCCGCCCTGGTCATCGCCACGAACAGCTGGTTGAAGACCTTGGGGTGACGCTCCATGGAGTCGCTCAGGGACATGCCCGCCTCGACGTCCTTGCGTACCTGCACGATCGTGTCCTTGAGCAGCTTCTGGTCGGTTTGTTCCTCGAGCACATACAGGGCCCGCAGGATGCTCATGCCGGATGTGACCATCGTCGCCAGCTGACGCGAGAAGACCGCCAAGTCACCCGCCTTCACACGTTCAAAGAGCGTGATGTTGAGCTCCTTGGAGGCGTGCTTGTCGGCTATGTCAAGGACGATCAGACCGCGCTGCTTTAGCTGATCGGATACCGCCTGCCTGGAGTCGGCTTCGACTTCGCCGCGGGCCTTCACCCCCGCCACGTCGATAGCCTTGAAGACGTAGGTGCTCATCGCCCAGATCCCCTAGGCGGCCAAGGAGCTTGATCCAAGCAGCCGCCGCAGCTCCTCGGGTGTGGAGGAGCGCGATTCGGCTGTCTGCTGACTGACCTTGCCAGACCGCACCAGGCCGGCGAGGGCGGAGTCCATCGTCTGCATCCCGACCGATGAGCTGGTCTGCAGCACCGAGTAGATCTGGTGTGTCTTGCCCTCGCGGATCAGGTTGCGGATCGCCGGTGTGGGCACGAGCACCTCACACGCCGCCACGCGCCCGGAGCCGTCGGCGGTCGGCAGCAGCTGCTGGGTGACGATTCCCTGCAGCGCGACCGACAGCTGGACGCGCACTTGGCCCTGCTGATGCGGGGGGAACACGTCGATCACACGGTCGATCGTCTGCGCTGTGTCCTGGGTGTGCAGGGTGGCGAACACCAGGTGGCCGGTCTCGGCAGCCGTCAGGGCGGTGGAGATCGTCTCCAGGTCGCGCATCTCGCCGACCAGGATCACATCGGGGTCCTGGCGCAGCGCGGCCTTCAGCGCGTCGCCGAAGCTCTGGGCGTCGGAGCCGAGCTCGCGCTGATTCACCAGGCAGCGCTTGTGTCCGTGCAGGAACTCGATCGGATCCTCGATCGTCATGATGTGCTCCTCACGGGTCTCGTTGATCTCGTCGATCATCGCGGCCAGCGATGTGGACTTGCCCGAGCCGGTGGGGCCGGTCACCAGCACGAAGCCGCGCGGCTTGCGTGCGAACTCGTGCACGGTCTGCGGCAGCCCGAGCTCGTCGATCGAGGTCAACCCGTAGGGGATCAGACGGAAAGCGGCGCCGATCGCACCGCGCTGGTAGTAGGCGTTGACACGGAAGCGAGCGTGGCCTGGGATCGAGTAGGCGAAGTCCAGCTGCCAGTCGGTCTCAAGCCGCTGACGCTGGGCGTTTGAGAGGATCGAGTAGACGATCTCCCGCGTGTCGGTGGCCGACAGCACCGGATAGTCGCGCAGCGCCATCAGGCGGCCCCGGACCCTCACGGTCGGGCTGGCTCCGGCGCTCAGATGCAGATCCGAGGCGCGGCGGGAGACAACCTCCATCAGTAGCTCTGCGAAGTCGATGCTCATCGCGTGGCCCATCGACCCCGCGGTGGGGCGCATCGCGTGGAATGCAAGCCCGGTGGACAAATGTTTGAGCGCCGTGCGCGCAGCGTGCGGGGCATGCCTCGAACCGGCACCGATCACGCGGATCACCTCGGCGATCGAGGTGCGCCCCTGCTTGACCTTCTCCAGGCCGTCGTCGCGGAGGCGCCGCATCCCCTCGCGCACGGCGACTTCACGGATCTCCTCGGAGGGCCGGCGCTCCAGCGTCAGTTTGCGGATCTCCGGTGAGACGCTCATCACCTCATACAGACCGATCCGCCCCCGGTAGCCGGTCTGGCCGCAGCGGCGGCAGCCCTTCGGCTCGTAGGCCTCCAGGTCCACGATCGCCTTGTAGCCGCTCTTGCTCAGCACCTCCGCCGGGACGATCGCGCGCTTCTTGCACGCCGAGCACAGCATGCGGGCCAGGCGCTGGGCCAGCACACAGTCGAGCGCCGAGGCGACCAGGAACGGCTCGATGCCCATCTCGATCAGACGGGTGATCGCCGACGGCGCGTCGTTGGTGTGCAGGGTGGAGAGCACCAGGTGCCCGGTGAGCGCGGACTCGATCGCGATCTGGGCGGTCTCGTGGTCGCGGATCTCCCCGACCATGATCACGTCGGGGTCGGCTCTGACCATCGCGCGCAGCCCGGCGGCGAACGTCAGCCCCACCTTCGCTGAGACCTGCACCTGGGTGATCCCCTCCAGCTGGTACTCGACGGGATCCTCGACGGTGATGATGTTCTTCTCCGGTGTGTTCAGCTCCTGCAGCGCCGCATACAGCGTCGTTGACTTGCCCGAGCCGGTGGGCCCGGTGACGAGCACCGAGCCGTGCGTTTCGTGGCAGGCGTGCTCGAAGCGCTCGCGCTCCTCGTCGGCCAGGCCGAGCTTCTCCAGCTGCATCACGACGGAGTCCTTGTCGAGCACGCGCATCACGACCGACTCGCCATGCACGCTCGGCAGCGTGACCACGCGCAGGTCAACGTGGCGGCCGTCAACGACGAGCCCGACGCGCCCATCCTGGGGTAGGCGCTTCTCGGCGATGTTCAGCTCGGCCATGATCTTCACGCGCGAGATGACACCCGCCGCCATCCGTCGCGCCACCGTGGTCACGTCGTGCAGCACCCCGTCCACCCGGTAGCGGACGCGCAGCTCGTGGCCGTCGGGTGCCAGATGTATGTCGGAGGCGCCGCGCTCGACCGCTTGGGCCACGATCTGGTTGACGAGCTTGACGACGGGCGCGTCGTCGGCGGTCTCGTGCAGGTTGACTATCTCCGCGGCCTGGTCCGCGTTCTGCTCGGCTGATTCATCGGACTCGGAGACCACGTCTTCCAGGCGATCCATGCGCCCGATCAGATCGGAGATGTCCTGGGCGGCGGCGACCGCGACCCGCACCTCGTAGCCGGTCATGATCGCGATGTCATCGACGGCCAGCACGTTGGAGGGGTCGGTCATGACCACCAGCAGGGTGCGCTTGTCGATGAACGAGACCGGCACCGCCTGGTAGCGCTTGGCGGCCGCGATGCTGACCAGGTTCGCGGCGCTCATGTCGACCTGGAAGACGCTGAGGTCCAGGTGATCGAGGCCATAGCGCTCAGCGAGCGCACGCGCCAGCGAGTCGCCGCTCAGCTCGCCGCTGTCGAGCAGCACTCGCTCGGGGGTGGTGCCCGAGTTGCGGGAGGACTCGATCGCCTCATCGACCCGGCTGCGGGAGATCAGGCCCATGTCCACGATCACATCGGTCAAGAAGCGGGCGGAGGAGCCACGACGGGTCGGCGAGGTCAGGCCGCTGGGACTTTCGGTCGATCCGCCCATGGCGAGGTGGCTCTGCACCTGCTGGTTTGAGGTCATGTCGCTCGCCCGCCGGCTGGGGTGGTCCTCCGCGGTGTGCCGCTCGTCCGCCGATTCGGGATCCCGCTGGATCACAGGCGAGGTCTCCTCGAGCGCCAGCTCGGGCTCCTCGTGCAACCCGAAGATCGCGTGCAGGTCGGGGCTTGGGTCATGCTCGAGGTCGCTCACCGTGGGGCTCCCCGAGTGAATGGGTGTGGCTAGCCGCCCTGAGAGAGCACGGCCGCGCGCATCGTGTCGAGTGGCGCGACGCGTCCGGTCCAGTGTTCGAAGCTGAGTGCCCCCTGGGCGACGAGCAGCTCGAGGCCCCCGAGCGTCCGGGCGCCTGCCTTGCGGGCGATTTCAAGCAGCGGGGTTTCCGCCGCGGCGCTGTATACGAAGTCCACGACATGGGAGTACTCACCGACGGCATCGAACGTCAGGCCGAGTTGGTTGAGCGCCTCGCTCTCAGTGGCCGAGAGTTCTAGCCCGACGGGGGTGCAGTTGATCAGCAGATCGGCGGCCAGCGGCCTCGGCACCGCGCTCACCCCAAACTCCTCGGCGAGCGCTCGGGCGCGCTCGGCGGTGCGGTTGTGCAGGTATATCTCGCTCGCGCCGGCCTCCCTGAGGGCCCACACCGCCGCTCTGGCGACCCCGCCGGCGCCGAGCACCATCGCGCTGGGGTGTGCGGGCAGGTCGGTCAGCCGCTCGAGCGCCGCGATCAGAGCGGGGCCGTCGGTGTTGTGGGCCTCGATCTCTCCCGCGGCGGTGAACGTCAGGGTGTTGGCCGCCCCGATCGCCCGAGCTGGGGCGCTCGCCCGATCGGCCAGCGCGAGCGCCTCGTGCTTGTGCGGGATCGTCGCGTTGGCCCCCACGACGCCCGCCGGCGCGAGCGAGCGGACCGTCTCCGCGAACAGCTCCGGGGGCACCGGCAGCAGCTGGTAGTGCCAGTCACGCATGCCCAGCTCGGCGAGCGCCGCGTTGTGCATAGCCGGGGAGCGGCTGTGAGCGACGGGCCAGCCGAGCACGCCCAGACGGGTCATTTGTGTTTGCAGACCGGTGGCTTGCCGCCGTTGTGGGAGACGGCCGCGCGGTAGGCGGCGACATCGGTTTCGAACTGCGCGGCGGTTTGCGAGAACACCTGCTCGCCGCATCCGTCCGCGGCTGCGACGTAGTACAGGTAGGGGACGCGCGCCGGGTGAGCGGCCGCTTCGATCGAGGCTATCCCGGGGTTTGAGATCGGAGTCGGCGGCAGGCCGGTGTGGGTGCGCGTGTTGTATGGGGAGTCGATGTGCAGGTCGCTTTCGGTCAGTTCGCCGGTGTACGTGGCGATCCCCTTCTGCTGCTCGACCGCGTAGTAGATGCTCGCGTCGATCCCGAGCGGCATCCCGTCTTTGATGCGGTTGTAGATGACCGCGGCGATCTTCGGCCGGTCGGCGGGGACCTGCGCCTCGCGCTCGACCATCGAGGCGACCGTCAGCAGCTGGTATGGCGTCTCGTGCAGCGCGTGCGCGCGGGCGATCTCGTGCGGTCCGAAGCGTTCGGTGAACGCCTGCAGCTGCTCGGACACCAGGCGGCTGACCGGTGCGCCGGCGTTCAGTTCGTAGGTGGCGGGGAACAGGAACCCTTCCAGGTCGGTGCTCGCGCGCGGCACCCCGTAGCGTCTGGTGTCCAGCAGGCGCGAGCGGGCAGAGGCAGCCAGGTAGTCGCCGCTGAGGCCCTCCGCATGCGCTATTTCGGCGATCTGACGGCGGTTCTCGCCCTCGGGGATCACCACCTTCACGGGGATCACCGCCGGCGGGGGCTTGCTCAGAGCGGAGATGGCCGCGGAGTAGCTCATGTCGAGCTTCAGCTGGAAGCGTCCGGAGTGAAGATCCGAGCGCTTCCCCCCGATCAGGGCGCGCAGCTGAAAGAAGAAGCCCGATGAGATCACCCCGTCGGCTTGCAGGATCGAGCCGACCTTGGCGGAGCTCGAGCCCTTGGGGATCTCCACGATCACCTTGCCGTGCCCGGAGCCGTGAAACGGCTGGATCAGCGAGACCAGAAACCATACGAGCGCGAGCGCCAGCGCGAGGCCGGTGAGCGCCCCCGCGCGCGCCCGCAGGCGTCTCGGGCCGCGTGTGCCGCCGTGCTGCCCGCGGCGGTGCTCGAGCACCCCGCGGCCGACCTGCCTGGGCCGCGGCGCTGTCCTGCGGACCAGTGGGGCATGATCGTCCCGCGGCGGCTGCGTCGCGGGCGGCTCGGGGTCTTCAAACGGCTCGTGGGCCTCCTCGCGCGGGTGCTCCTCGGCGTGCCAGTGGACCTCCTCTTCGCCGATGTCTGGATCCGCCTGGGAGGGGGGCTCCTCCGGCGTTGAAGGGGAGCTTTCGGGCACGGCGGTCTGCGTTTGCGGAGGGTCGGGGATCGGCTCTGGCTCTGTCTGTGGCGGCTGCGGGGAGCTGGGCTGCTCACCGGCGCCTTCTCGCTCGCGGCGGCGGCGTTCGCGTTGCAGTCGTGCCTCTTCGCGCTCGGCGGCGGTGCGGGGTGTGTCGGAGGACCCCTGGCGGCCCCTGTTGCCGGGCGGTGTCACCCTAGTTGGCCTTAGCCCTCGAGGCCAGCCAGCTTTCCAGCAGCACGGCGGCGGCCAACGAGTCCTCGCTGGCCTGCGCGTCGCCGATCCGCTGAGCGATGCGTGTCGTGAAGCGCTCGTCGTGCATCTCGACCGGCACGTCGCCGAGGCGTTGTGCCAGTCGCTGCGCCCACTCGCGTGTCTCACGCGTCTGCTCGGTGTCGGCGCCCGACAGCGAGAGCGGCAGGCCGACGATCACCCGCTGCACTTCGCGTTCGCTGATGAGTCGCTGCAGGGTCGCCATGCCCCGTCGGCTGGCTGGGTTCGCGACCGCCTGCAGTGGTCCGGCGATCGTCCCGGTGGGGTCGCTGAGCGCACATCCGCAACGGGCACTCCCGTAGTCCAGGGCGAGTACCCGCATCAGTCCGAGAGCGCCGCCGCGATCATGTCGTGCGCGGCGCGCAGCGCCTCTGGGAGCTTCTCCGGATGGCGTCCTCCGGCCTGGGCCATCGTGTCCCTGCCCCCGCCCCCGCCCCCCGTGATCTCGGCGGCGGCCTTGACGATCTCACCGGCCTTCACGCCGCGCTCCACGAGGGCCGGCGCGACGCTCGCCACGAGGAACACCCGTCCCTCGGCGCTCCCGCCAAGCACGATCGCGGCGTCCTCGAGCCGACCCTTGACGTGGTCGGCTATGTCCAGCAGCGCCTTGGCATCCGATGCCGGCACGGTGGCCGTCAGGACCTGCGCGCCGTCGAGTCTGACCGCCTGCTGCGCGAGCGCCGCGATGTCGCCCGTCGTCTGGCTCGAGCCTTCCGAGCGCTGCTGCTTGAGCAGCTGCCTGCGCTCGGACTCGCGCTGCTCCAGCAGCTGGAGAACATTCTCTGGCTGGGTGCGAAGCGTGACGGCGACCCGTCCGAGCAGCGTGTCGTGCCGGCGCACCAAATCGACCGCGGCAGGGCCGGTGAGAGCCTCGATGCGCCTGACGTTGGCGGCGCTGGAGGACTCGCTCAGCACCCTCATCAACCCGATCTCGGCGGTCCGCCTCACGTGCGTGCCGCCGCACAGCTCGCGCGAGTAGTGGCCGTCACCGATCTGCACCATTCTGACTACCTCTCCGTACTTCTCCCCGAACAGCGCCATCGCACCGAGTCGCCTGGCCTCTTGAAGCGTGGTGGTTATCGCCTCGACCGGGTCGTTGACGAGGATCCACTCGTTGACCTGGTCCACGACGTCGGCGAGCTCCTGCTCGCTGAGCGGCTGTCCGTGGCTGAAGTCAAAGCGCAGCTTGTCCGGGCCGACGTAGGAGCCTGCCTGGCGCACGTGATCGCCCAGGCGGGCGCGCAGCGCGGCGTGCAGCAGATGGGTGGCTGTGTGGTTTGCCTCGGTGGCGTGCCTGGCGCGCTGATCGACACGGGCGATGACCGGCTGATCCGCCTTCAGCTCCCCGTGCCTGGGGATCACCGAGAGCACCTGATCGTCGTCCAGGCGGTACACCTCTCTCACGTCGAACAGGCATTGCTCGTCCTCGCATTCGATCACGCCGACGTCGGAGACCTGGCCGCCCCCCGGTGGGTAGAACGGCGACTCGGCGAGCTTCACCAACAGCCGCTCCCCGTCGGGTTGCACCGCCTGCACCGTGGTGCGCAGCCGCTCTGTCTCATAGCCGAGGAAGCGGCTGGGCTGCCCGGGGCCGGCGGTCAGTCGCTGCGCCCGCTCGCGGCCCTCCTCGCCGGCGTGCGGAGCGCTCGAGGCGGCGGCGCGTGCACGGGTTCGCTGCGCGTCCATCAGTGCGCTGAAGCCCTCCTGCTCGACCTGTAGGCCGTGCTCTGCCGCGAGCTCTCTGGTGAGCTCGAACGGGAATCCGTAGGTGTCGTGCAGCGTGAACGCGTCACGCGCGGCGATCGCCCCCAGCTTGTGCTCGAGTGCCCCTTCGATCAGCTCCTCCAACAGCTTTGAGCCCTGCTCCAGGGTGCGCCTGAAGCTCTCCTCCTCCGAGCCGAGCCACGTCGCGATCGCCGCCCGCTGCTCGATCAGTTCGTGGTAGACCTCGCCCATCAGCTCCTCCACGAGCTCGCCGTAGCGGACGAGGAACCCCGCCGGCATGTGGAGCTTGCGGCCCTGCTGGATGGCGCGGCGCATCAGACGCCGCAGCACATACCCGCGCTCCTCGTTGGAGGGCACCACCCCGTCGGCGATGATGAACGTGGCGCCGCGGGCGTGGTCGGCGAGGATCCGCAGCGCCCGATCGACCTGGAGGTCCTCGCCGTAGCGGACACCGGAGAGCTCCTCGCCGAGCTCGATCAGCGGCTGGAACTGGTCGGTCTCGAATACCGAGGGCTTCTCCTGCAGGATCGCCGCCATCCGGTTCAGTCCCATGCCGGTGTCTATGTTCCTGGACGGCAGCGCCCTCAGCTGATCGTGTGGATCCTGGTTGTATTGCATGAATACGAGGTTCCAGTACTCCAGGAACCGCTCGTTCTCGCCGCCGGGCAGATCCTCGGGCGCCCCGAACTGCACGCCCCGGTCCACATACAGCTCCGAGCAGGGGCCGGCGGGCCCGACGGCCCCCGCTTCCCAGAAGTTCTCCGAGCGGGGGCATGGCACGATCCGCTCGCCGGGCACCCCGACCGACCGCCACAGCTCGATCGCCTCCTCGTCGGGGCCGAGCCCGAGCCGCTCGTCCCCGGCGAACACGGTCACCCAGATGTCCGACTCCGCGAAGCCGAACACTTCGCGGGAGAGCTGCCAGGCAAGCTCGATCGCGCCCTGCTTGAAGTAGTCGCCGATCGAGAAATTGCCAAGCATCTCAAAGAACGTGAGGTGGCGGGCCGTGTTGCCGACATTTTCGATGTCCACCGCGCGAAAGCACTTCTGGCAGCTGGTCAGTCTGCTCGCCGGCGGCGATTCGACGCCGAGGAAGTAGGGCTTGAAGGGCTGCATGCCGGCGGTCGTCAGCAGCACGCTGCGGTCGCTCGCGGGAGGTATCAGCGAGGCGGACGGTATGCGTGTGTGGTCGCGCTCGGCGAAGAACGCCAGGTAGCGCTCGCGAATCTCATCCGTTGTCATGCTCGGATGATCTTAGGGTCTCTCAGGCGATCGTTCCGTGGCCGATGATCAGCTCGCCCGAGTACAGGCACGCGTGCTGTCCGGGGGCTGTGCGCTCGCGCGGCTGGATCAGCTCGAGTGTCACACGTTCGTGGGCGCCGGCCGGGAGCCCGTCGATCGGGTGGCAGGCGAGCCGTCCTCCGCGGGAGCGAACCTTGACCGCGTCTATCCGTGCGCCGGGGCGGTGCAGCGTCACCCCCCGGATCGCGACCGTGTCGGTCAGCAGCTGCTCGCGGGTGCCGACGGTGACGGTGTTGGCGTGGGTGTCGGTCGCGAGCACATACATCGGGGCTCGCCCGTTCAGCTGCAGGCCGCGGCGCTGACCGACTGTGAAGGCGTGCCGGCCGTCGTGCTCCCCCAGCCGCTCGCCGTCGCTGTCGAGGATCAGCCCGGGGCGGTTCTCGCGGGCTCCGTGGCGGGCCAGGAACGCGCGCTGCCCCACCCCGGCCAGGAAGCACAGATCCTGGGAGTCGCGCTTGGCGGCGACCGCCAGTCCGGCGTGGGCGGCCAGCTCGCGCACCTGGGGCTTGTGCATGCCGCCCAGCGGGAAGCGCAGCCGTGCGAGGGAGGAGCTGTGCAGCGCCGCCAGCACATAGCTCTGGTCCTTCGCCTCCTGCACCGCGATCCTCAGCAGCGGGAAGGAGTCAGCCTGTTCGGTGTGGGTGCGGGCGTAGTGG
This sequence comes from uncultured Solirubrobacterales bacterium, assembly GCA_963718425.1. Lineage (GTDB taxonomy): Bacteria > Actinomycetota > Thermoleophilia > Solirubrobacterales > Solirubrobacteraceae > Palsa-744. Next base: position 17,517 of record CAVQZJ010000005.1, on the reverse strand, counting down.
CCGGTCGTGAGGGTGGCGCAGCCGAGGCGGTCGGCCAGTTCGAGCATCGCGTCCAGGCGCACGCTGCCGTTGCAGCGAACGCAGGGGTTGGGTGTAAGCCCGGCCGCGTGATCTGCAAGCCACGGGTTCACCACGCCGGCGCGAAACTCCTCGCGCAGGTCGATCGATATGTGCGCCATCCCGAGGCTGTGCGCGACCTCGCGCGCCGAGCGCACCGCCTGCGCGGAGCAGCAGCTGAGATCCCCGTCGTTCTCTGGGTCAGACCACAGCTCGAGCGTCACGCCGAGGGCCTCCTGGCCCGTCTGCGCCGCCAGCAGAGCCGCGACCGCGGAGTCCACCCCGCCGCTCATCGCGACGAGGGTGCGGCGCTCGGATCCAGGCAGGTTCACGCCGTGGCGGGCGGCCTGGCCGAGTGCCCTGTGCAGCGCGTCGGCGGCCAGCTCCGCGGCGTGGCGCTTGGGGGGGCTCAGCCCGCCGAGCTCTTGGGCGATCTCCCCCGCGTCGACGCGGGCGGCGCTCAGTAGGCTCCGATCCTGGATCAGCGTGAGCGCCGCGCTGCCGGCGGCGAGCGCCGCGCCGCAGCCGCTGGCGTCGTATCCGACGTCGGTGATCGCGCCCAGCGGGTCGCCGGGATCGACCGCGACGGAGATGCGGATCAGATCGCCGCAGGCGGCGCCTCCCGCCGCGCCGGTGAACGCGCCGGCGGGGGTGTGCCCCCTGCCGGTGGGGTGTTCCAGGTGGTCTGAAAGCGCCTGGGAGCTCATGCCCGTCCGAGTGTAGAGGGACGGGGTCGGAGGATGTATGGGCGCTCTAGCCGGTTTGCCGCTGGGCTTCGCTGACGGCCTGCTTGATCACGAAGGAGTCGGTGAAGCCCGTCAATGTGCTGACCTGCTCGTGCCGGTTGATGATCAGGATCGTCGGTGTCTGATAGACGTGCACGTTCTGGGTTATCGGGCCGAACTCGCCGATCTGGTTGGCGCTGGCCTGGTGGATCGCGACCTTTGACCCGAGCTGATGTGCCGCCTGCATCAGTTGCTTGCGTACGGCGAGATCGTCAACCGACTTGGGGTTCCAGAACAGCAGCAGCACCGTCTGTCCCCGTTTGAGCTCCGCTTCGACTCTGCCGGAGACACCGCTGAGGGCGCTGCTCTTCGGTGTGGTGGCGGGGTCTGAGGCAGCGCCGGTCGAGACGCTGGGCTTGCTCGAAGGTTGTGTGCTGGTAATCGGCGGCGAGGCGCTTGCGCTCGAGGTCTGAGTGGATCCGGCTTCGGCCGACTCGCCTTCTACCTGTTTGGCGCTCTGCTGGGAGCTCGCGACCGTTTCGTGGGCCTTGCGGATGTCGCGCGTGAGCCCTTGCACGCCGGGCGCGGAGCCGTGGTAGACGGGTGTGGGGGTCGCCGGTGAGGAGGCGACGCTTTTCGCGGGTGCGGCGGGTGCGCTGGAGCTCGAGCCAGGCGAGCTTTCGCCGTGGGGGCGCAGCGCCACGAACCACACCATGACGAGGCCGAGGAGCGCGACGAGAGCGACCTGATAGGGACGGGAGATCTGTGCCATCGACCCCTATTTCGGCATCTGCGCCGGCAAAGTTGAACGCGTCTTTAGCCCGTGGACGATCCGGGCGGATTCATTCAGTCGCCGGTTTGCGCGGTGGAGCGGACCGCCAGCTCGGTCAGCTGGGCTTCGCTGACCGGTGCCGGCGCGCCCGTGAGAGGGTCCAGGCCGCTGGCCGTCTTGGGGAACGCGATCACGTCACGAATCGATTCTCGTGACGCGCACAGCGCGGTGATGCGGTCTATTCCGAGCGCGATCCCGCCGTGCGGCGGCGCGCCGTAGTCGAGCGCGTCGAGCAGGAACCCGAAGCGCTGCTGCGCCTCCTCGGCGTCGATCCCGAGCGCCTGCAGCACCTGGAGCTGGAGCTCCCGCTGGTGGATGCGGATCGATCCTCCGCCGATCTCCACCCCGTCGAGCACCAGATCGTAGGCGCGGGACAGCAGCCGGCCCGGGTCCTTCAGCGAATCGGGGCCGTCCGTGCTCTGCGCCGGCGCGGTGAACGGGTGGTGCAGGGCGTCCCAGCGCCCCTCGTTCTCGTTCCAGTCGAACATCGGAAAGTCAACGACCCAGAGGATCTCGTGGGAGGTCTTCTCGATCAGGTCAAAGCGCTCTGCCAGATGCAGCCGCAGCGCGCCGATCGCCGCCGGCGCGACCCGCTCGCTGTCAGCGAGGAACAGCAGCAGGTCCCCCTCGCTGGCTCCCAGAAGCTCGTTTACCGCCTCGCTGTGTGCTGTGGTGAAGAACTTCGCCAGGTTCGATCCCCACGCGCCGTCGGGCCCGACTGGCATCGGGGCGACCGCCTTGGCGCCGTGACGCCTGACGACCTCGTTGAGCGACTCCAGTTCTGAGCGGGAGAGCTCGAGTTCCCCAGCGTTGAGGGCGCGGATCACCCCGCCGTCGTCGAGCACCGACTGAAAGACCTTGAACTGTGAGCCCTGCAGGGCTCCTGAGACGTCGCTGATGTGCAGGCCAAAGCGCGTGTCGGGCTTGTCCGAGCCGAAGCGCAGCATCGCCTCAGGGTAGGAGAGGCGTTTCCACGGAGGGTCGGGCAGCGCCAGTCCCGCGCGCTTGAACACGCAGGCCATCACGTTCTCGGTGACGCTCATCACGTCGGTCTCGCAGACAAAGGACATCTCCAGGTCAAGCTGGGTGAACTCGGGCTGGCGGTCGGCGCGCAGGTCCTCGTCGCGGAAGCAGCGGGCGATCTGGAAGTAGCGCTCGTAGCCGCCGATCATCAGCAGCTGCTTGAACAGCTGCGGGGATTGCGGCAGCGCATACCAGGACCCGGGGGTCAGCCTGCTCGGCACCAGAAAGTCGCGTGCCCCCTCGGGGGTGGAGCGTGTGAGGATCGGCGTCTCGATCTCCAGGAAGTCCTGATCCTGCAGGGTGCGCCTGATCTCCGCGGTGAGCTCGTGGCGCAGCACCAGCGCGTCCCGCATCGATTGCCGTCGCAGATCGAGCGGGCGGTGGCGCAGGCGGATCAGCTCATCGACGGGTGTCTCCTCGTCGATCGGGAACTGCGGCGTCTGGGCCTGGGCGAGCACCTCGAGCTCGGTCACGTCGATCTCGATCTCGCCGGTTGGGATGTTCGGGTTGATGTTCTGCGGGTCGCGGGCGAGCACCGTTCCGTGGGCGCTCAGCACATACTCGGAGCGCAGCGTGTGCGCCATCCGGTGGGCGTCCACGCGCTCGGGGTGAAAGACCAGCTGCACGATGCCGGAGCGGTCGCGCAGGTCGATGAACACCACGCCGCCGTGGTCGCGGCGGCGATGAACCCAGCCGGCGACGCGCACGCCGCTCGAGGTGTGCGTGCGGTCGAGTTCTCCGGCCCAGTGGTCGCGGTAGGTGTTGGGGGCGGGTGGGTGCTTCACCGGCCTTCACCCGCCGCGCGCAGCACGCTGTCAACGACAACGTCGGAGTCGAGCGTCCGCTGTGAGTTCTCGCCGGTGTCGGTGAGGGTGCTGTGGTCCTCTTGCACGACGGCAACGTATCTCGCCCGCAGGCGCTCGGCCTGCTTGAGCTGGCCCTTCAGCGACCGTCCCGCGAGCTCCGTCTGGGCGGTGAGCCCCGCCCGGCGGGCGGCCGCCAGCATGCCGAACGCCTTCGCCCGGGCGGCTTGGCTGTCGGGTGCGGCGGCGATGAACAGCTCCAGGTCCTCGTGGACGGGTTGTGGCTGCTGGCCCGCGAGCAGGATCCGCTCCACCCCGGCGGCCCAGCCCATTCCCGGGGTCGCCGGCCCGCCGAGCTGGGAGACGAGCCCGTCGTAGCGGCCCCCGCCGCCCACGCCGCTCTGTGCGCCGAGCGCCTCGGAGGTGAACTCGAACACGGTGCGGGTGTAATAGTCCAGGCCGCGCACGAGCGTGGAGTCGATCTCGTAGGCGACGCCGGCGAGGTCGAGCAGCTCGCGCACGCTGGCGAAGTGCTCGGCGTCTGGCTGGTCGAGGTGATCCAGCAGCCGTGGCGCGCCCGCCATCACCGAGCGGGTGCCCTCGTGGTCTGAGTCGAATGCCCGCAGCGGGTTGTCCTCGATGCGTTCGGCGACCTCGGGGGAGAGGCGATCCTCGTGAGCGCGCAGGTGCTCTTGCAGAGCCGTACGGTATTGCTGGCGCGCCTCGTGGCCGCCGAGGCTCGAGAGCCGCAGGCGGACCTCGCCGACCCCCATCTCCCGCAGCAGCCGCTCGAGCAGCGTGATCGACTCGGCGTCCACCGCTGGATCGTCGGAGCCGAGCGCCTCGGCGCCAACTTGCCAGAACTGACGGTAGCGGCCGGCTTGGGCGCGCTCGTAGCGAAAGAAACTCGACAGGTACCACAGCTTCACCGGCTGGGGACGCTTGTGCATGCCGTGCTGCACGTAGGCGCGGCAGACCGGGGCGGTGCCCTCGGGCCGCAGCGTCAGCGAGCGTCCGGAGCCGTCGGTGAAGGTGTACATCTCCTTGCGCACGATGTCCGTGGATGAGCCCACCCCGCGCGCGAACAGCTCGGTCGCCTCGAACGTCGGGGTCTCGATGCGCTCATAGCCCGCGCCCTGCAGGATCCCGCGCGCGCACGTCTCCAGCGCCAGGCGCCGATCGGCGTCCTCGCCCAGCACGTCGAAGGTGCCGCGCGGCGCCGTGATCTTCACGGAGCTCAACTCGCGGAGTCGTCCGGCGTCGCCGCGCCCGCCAGCGAGTCGCGCAGCTCCACCAGGAACGGGTTGCTTTGCAGCTCGGCGCCGAGCGTGGTGAGGCCCATGTGTCCGGGGTACACGACGGTCTCGGCGGGGTGAGCGCTCACCAGCCCACCGATCGAGCGCTCGAGTGTCCCCCAGTCACCGCCGGGCAGATCGACGCGTCCGACCGAGCCCTGGAACAGCACGTCGCCGCTGAACAGGGCGTCGTGTCCGGCCACGGCGTAGGTGAGATGACCGGGACTGTGCCCCGGGGTGAACAGCACCTGAAAATCAAGGCCGGCGAGAGTGAGCTGCTCACCGCCCGCCAGGGTGTGCTCCGCCTCGTGGCTCTCGAACGGCCCGAACCCGGGTGGCACCCAGCTCATGACGTCCGCGAGCACTCCCCGCTCGATGACCGGGCAGTAGACGGGGGCGCCGGTGGCACGGGCGACGGGCGCAACCGCCCCGATGTGATCGAAGTGGCAGTGGGTGATCAGGATCGCCTCCAGCTGCACTCCCAGATCGCTGGCGGCGTCGAGGAGCCGCTGCGCCTCTTCACCGGGGTCGACGATCACCGCCTGAGTGGCGCCCGGGCTGGCACGCACGATGTAGGAGTTCTCCTGGACGGGCCCGACGGTGAAGGAACGCACGTCCAGTTCACTCACTTGGTCCCCTTCCCCGACGTCTTCTGCCGCTGGCGGCGGCGGAACACCCACATGTCCGTGTAGTAGCTGATCGGCACATAGAAGAGCAGCACGACCGGGAACAGCACGAACGCCTCGGTCTGGTTGCGCTTGCCGAGCAGCAGCAGGCTTATCGCGACCATCAGAACGGCCGCGACGAGCGCCTTGTAGAACGCGGCCCGCCACGTCGGAGGGCTGTCCATGCGCGCCAGGCGCTTTTCGGAGGACGACGCCTTGCCGGTCTTCTCGGCGGTGGTCGGCTTGCGTCCGGTGCGCCCGCGCGACTCGACCATCCCGGCTGCGTTGCCGCGGTGCTTGGTCTGGCGCTTGCGCTTTGTCTGAGCCACCCTACAAGCCTATTGCGTTCTCGATCACGTGTCTGTCCGGATCAAAGCCGGGCTGTAGGAGCTCTGTGGGGAAACCCTCGAGTGCCGCCCCTGGGGCGAGCCCAACCAGCTCGCAGCTTGCGACCTCCGCGTGTCTGGCGACCCCCTCCAGCACCCTTGCCAGCGGCACCTCCAGGGGACGCTCGACGTTCACCGAGACCTGCGCCACGGCACCGGTCAGTTCGATCGCGATCGCTCGCAGTCCGGGCAACCCCTCCTCGCCGCCCTCACGGATCAGACCGGCGATGCGGCGCGCGTCGCCGACGCGCCAGCCCGATCGGAGCTGCATGTTGAACGCCACCAGCGGCTCCCTCGCCGCCACCAGTGTCGCGCCGGCCGTGGAGTGCGGTCTGGATGGCCCGAAATCGGGCCGCAGATCCCCCTCCCGCAGGCGCTTGGCCAAGCCGTCCACTCCCCCTCTGCGCAGCTCGGCTCGTGTGCGGCCCCGCGCGAGCTCCCCATACAGCAGCACGGGTATGCCCAGATCCTCGCCGATCATCGCGGCGGTGACCAGAGCCTCCGCGCACGCCGGTCCCCGCCCGCCCCGCTCCACGTAGACCACCGGCATCACGTCGATAGCCCCGACATGCGGATGCTGGCCGACGTCGGCCGGATCACGCCCCGCCCCTACGTCGATCCGCGCCACCGCCACGGCGGCTCCGGCGAGCAGGGCCGCCGACAGCCCGCCGGGATGTCCAGCGAGGGTGAATACGGACCGGTGGTGATCAGCGTCGCAGTGAACATCCAGCAAGCGTGCGCCATCCTGCGTGTCAAAGGCCTTGCCGATCGCGGCGATCGTGTCCGGTGCCCGACCCTCGGAGACGTTCGGGACCGCTAGCAGGGGTAGCTTTGGCATGTGCGTGAATGTGGCGGAATCCGCAGAGGGACGGTCACATGTTTCGCCTGGTTATGTGATTGCGAATGTCGCTTGAAGGGCGCTGAACATGCTCGGGAGGACCGTGGCGGGGTTGCGCGCTCCCGACGCAGCCCTCCAGGGAGATCGCTAGGGAAATAGTAGTCTGCATCCACTCACCCCGGTGTAGTGCTTTTTGTAGTGTTTGCAGGGCTTTTGCGGATGCCGGAGGAGGGACTCGAACCCCCGACACGCGGATTATGATTCCGCTGCTCTAACCAGCTGAGCTACTCCGGCGAGTGGCGCAGTTTAGCCAGTAGCGGCGAATCGAGAGTACGGTGCCCGCCTCGCTCTCTCCTTGGCCGTAGCGCCTAGGATGTCGAGTCTGTGCACGTGTAGACAATTGTCCTGAGGAGACTCCATGCCTGGACCGGTGTTGTTCTGCTACGACGGGTCGGAGGGGTCGCGGGCGGCGATGGCCGCGGCGGCGGAGCTTGTCGCCCATCCGGCGTCTGCGGTTGTACTGACGATCTGGCAGCCCGCTGCGATGCTGTTGGCGCGGGCCGGGGGCTTCGGATACCTGAGCAACGAGGACCAGGTGGACACCGAGCAGGCGCAATTTGCCCACAAGGCGGCTGAGGAGGGGGTGCAACGCGCGCGCGAGCACGGTTATGACGCCAACGCTCGCGTCGAGGAGGCCACCGAAGACGCGGGACGCAGGATCATCGAGATCGCCGACGAGCTCGACGCGCGGCTGATCGTGTGCGGTCGGCGTGGGCTTGGTGCGGTCGTGTCTGCGCTGCTCGGCAGCGTCTCGCACGTAGTGCTCGCGCACGCCGGTCGCCCTGTTCTGATTGCGCCGGAGCGCTGAGGAGGCTCCCATAACCGTGCTGAAAACGAGAGGCCACGATCAGATGGTCGGTCGGGTTCTCGCGCTCGCCGTCCCGCGCCTGACGATGGATCGACTCCGCTTTCGCCCACTAGTCGGGGACGTGTCGCCCGGTTTCGGTGAAAGCGTCTAGCGGGTCGAGCTGCCACGGTTCGCTCGGGCCTGGCGGGGCGTTCAGCCAGGCGTTCGCGTCGTGTTCTCCCATCTCGATCAGCCCGCTGATGAATTCCCGGTCGAACAGCAGGTAGCTCAGCAGCTCGCCGTGGGCGTGATTCTGCCCGCCGATGAGCCGCGCGAGTATCGCCAGGTCCGGGGAGCGCACGCTCTTCAACCCGCCATAGCGGGAATGGAACACCTCATTGGCAAGCTGTGCGATCGCGCCCGGGGTGCGAGGCGCGATGAACATGTACGGGACGCGCCGGTAGGGCTCCTTGCCGCGCGAGCGCCGGTAGGAGGCAGCGGCCGGCGAATCGGCCGGCTCGGTGTAAAAAGTGTTGATCTCCGCCAGCTTTCGCAGATCCTCGATCAGCGGGTCAGCGAGCGCACCCTGCAACAGGTGCATCGCACTAGAACCAAGATCCGGCGCGGGCGCGTCGTGACGCCCGGGAGTCGGCGGCTCAGCGACGACAGATCCGGTACCGATCACCACCAGCCGCTGCGCGCCGAGATCGAGCGCCGGCTTGATCGGCGTGTTCAACCGAGTGGCGCCGTCGATGTACCAGCCCCGCGCCTCGACGGGATGCTCGATCCGCACCGCCGGAAACAAGATCGGGATCGCCGCGGACGCTCGCACGTGCTGCTGGCCGACAGTCGCCCGCACGTAGTCAATGACATGCGAAATCGGCAACCCCTCACCGAGATCGCCCTCGACGAACGCAACCGCGCGCCCGGTGCGCGCCGCCGTAGCGACTACGGCCAGGCGATCCACCGTGCCTCTGGCGAGATTCTCGTGCAGCTGACCCCACTCGATCCAACGTTCGAGGTTGCGCTCTAGCGGCGAGGGGTCGAGCAGACTCGGCAACCGCACACCCGGCAGCGATAGCACCTCCCCGACATAGCGAAGCAGCCTCACCGGGAGACCGGCGAGGACCGGGCGGATCACCGCCCCACGATCGACTTCGCGCCACCGGCCGAGCTCGCGGGACAACGACTCGCCAGCCGGCAAATGACTCGTGGCCGCGACACCCGCCGCATTGATCGCGCCAACGCTCGTGCCAACGAGAATGCTCGGCCGCTCCCCACGCTCCTCTAGAAACGGCAACAGCACCGACAGCACACCGAGCTCATACGCCCCGCGCGCACCGCCGCCGGCCAGAACCAGCCCAACCCGCTCCCCGCTAGACACCGCGCACAAATTCCCTCTCCATGAGGCCGTCAGGATACGCGGATGGGGTCGTCAGGACCCACACCGGGTCGGCCTTCCACTGGCTTTCCCATCGTGGTCGCCGCAGCCACTCCGTCAGGCGACGGCGCATCAAGTGGCGGTGCTGATCGTTACGCGGCTTGCGGTTGAGCGGTGTAACGGGTTTGAGCGTTGTAGAGCAGATCGGTGAGGATGCCCGCGAGCTCGAGCGTCAGCTCACGGTCCTTCAGAGAGCCGCTCTCGTCGAAGGCTTCGTGCGCGCTTCGACTGGTAGCTCGCGGTCGATGACCCTGGCGCCGGCGGCGGCGAGGCTCTTGCGTAGCTCTGCCTGTGCCCACACTGCACCGAACATGCCGGTGCTGGCGCCGATCACGGCTGCGGGCTTGTTGCGTAGCGCGGCGGCATCGAACGGTCGGGAGGCCCAATCGATCGCGTTCTTGAGCTGCCCCGGGATCGAGGAGTTGTACTCGGGCGTTGCGAACAGCAGCGCGTCGGCTGCCTCGATCGCCTCGCGCAAGTCGTTGACCGCAGGCGCGGGTGCGTGCTCGTCATCCTCGTCGAACGGCGGGATCGTCTTTAGCCCGGCGTACTCGACCAGCTGCGCTTCGGGTGGTAGCAGGGCCGCCGCCGCCCGAAGCAGGTGCTGGTTGTGGGAGTCGCGCCGCAGGGAGCCGGATATGGCTAGGACGCGCATGTGTCAGTCCTCCGTTAGTGCGAGCTCGAGCTCGACGGTCAGCGTGACATCGTTGGATAGGGCGAAGCCACCCTTGGGCAGCGGAGCGTTCCAGTTCAGGCCGAATTGCGTGCGGTCGATCACGGCCTCGAGGCTCACTCCGATCTTGGTCGCGTCGCCGAGCGTTACGGCCGGGCCGGTGATCGATCCCCGTGCCTCGACGCGGTGGGTCTGGTCCTTGATCGTCAGATCCCCGTCGAGCACTAGCTCCTCGCCTGCGCGGCGCACAGACGTGGACTGGAAGCGGATCTCCGGATAGCGCTCCAGGTCGAAGAAGTCAGGCGCGGCGAGATGGCCCTTGAGCTGCTCGTCCTTGACCTCGATCGAATCCGCTTGAACCGTACCTAGGAATGTGGGATCGCCGTACTCGGGGACGGTGAGCGTCGCGTCGAACCGCTGAAAGCTCCCGCGGAAGGTCGCCACGACCATGTGTTTCACGGCGAACGCGGCGGACGAGTGGGTCGGGTCGAGCTTCCAGGTGCCAGTTGGCAGCGTCGTTGCTGGGATGGTGTCTGTGACGGGCATGACGTTTCCTCCAGAGGTTTGAGTGAAATTGAGAGAGATTATTCGGACCTTGGTCCGCTTCCATTGACAATGTATCATAAACGGACCATGGTCCGCAAGATTTTCTCTCCAACCGACACGCTCGCCGAGCCGCAGTACTCTTGCTCGGTGCCAGACGCCCCGTCCTGCTCGAGCTGCCCGTCATCGCCGCCCAGCGCGGCGAACGCGCCGATGCCGCGCGTAACCGCTCGGCGCTTCTGAACGCCGTCGAAAGTCTGATGCGCGAGCGCGGCGCGGACGCAATCACGATGGACGCTGTCGCGTGCGCGGCGGGCGTGGGCAAGGGCACGCTCTTTCGGCGCTTCGGCGACCGAGCGGGACTGTTCCACGCCCTGCTGGACGAGAGCGAGCGCCAACTGCAGGAGAGTTTCATCCGCGGTCCCGCCCCCCTCGGTCCCGGCGCCCCGCCCGCGGAGCGTCTAGTCGCCTTCGGTCACGCCCTGCTCGAGCTCACCCACGCACGCGGTGATCTGCTCCTCGCCGCCGAGCCCTCCATACGCGGACAGCGCTACCACGGACCGGTCTATGCGGCCTATCGCGCGCATCTGGCGGCGCTGCTAGATGAAATCGTCGGCCGCGAGGAAGCCCAGTTCTTGCCGAGATCCTGCTCGGCGCACTGGCCCCCGACCTGGTGCTGCATCAGTACGGAGTGCTCGGAATGAGCGTGCAGCAGCTCAAGGACGCCTGGCAGAGACTCATCGCGCGGATCACCCAGCGCCCGTAGCCGCACGGCCAAGACGGCGCCTCAAAGGACCTTGCGTGCGTCGGGGACGGAATCGACCGGCGTGTAGGTCTCTCCCACCACGTGCACACCCAGTTGGGAAGTCCGCACGAGCAGGTCCCCGATTGCGGTCTGGTAGTCCGCGAAGACCCGCGAGCGATAGTGGTCGTCCAGCGCCGCCTGATCGCGCCAGCGCTGCACGACCAGGAAATGCCCCGGGTCATCGAGCGTCTCCGCAAAGACGTAGGACATGCACCCCGGCTCCTCGATCACGCGGGCCTGCGTTGCTCGCATCAGCTCACGCGCCTCCTGCGTCGCGGGATCTGCGCGTAGATGTCTCCGAGCGCGATGATCATGCTCACCTACTGCAGATATTTCTCGACAGTGTCCGCTTCGCGCGCGCTAGCTTGATCTGGGTCTCCACCGGCGTCGCGGCGCGACCGGCGTTGGCGCAGCAAATCCCAGCATCGGTCGAGCTCCACCGACACGTCCTCTAGGCGCTGACGATCGGCCTCGAGCGCCTGCTCACGCACAGCGTCATCCTGCTCGCGAGCGATGAGCGCGTGCTCCTCATCGACCAGCGCCTCGATGCGGCTGAGGATCGACTGATCGTCCATGCACCAAGAGTACCCGGTAACGCCAGAGGCGCTCTGAAATCTTTCCTTTGAGTCATCTCCACGCCGGGACGTTTCCCGGCATGGCGCTCGTCGCTACGCCACCTTTGGGTTTTCGAGCACGAGCGCGACCCCCTGTCCTGAACCGACGCACACACCCAGCACTCCATAGCGGACTTGGCGCAGATGCAGCTCGGTCGCGAGCGTGAGCACGTACCGGGTGGCTGAGGCCCGAACGGATGGCCGATGGCGACGGCCCCGCCATTTGGGTTCAGACGCTCGTCGGGGACCTGGAAACCGTCGAGCTGGCGAGGCAGCTCGCGCAGGACACCGAGCGCCTGCGCGGCATACGCCTCGTGGATCTCCCACACGCCGACGTCCTCGGCGGCCAGACCGGCGCGGACGAGCGCCTTGGGAATCGCGAATGCCGGCGCGATGCCCATGATCTGAGGATCGAGCGCGTGCGTGGCCGAGGAGACGACCCGTGCCAGCGGCTCGACGCCGAGCTCTTCGGCGGCGGCAGCGCTGGCGAGCGCGACCGCGCTCGCCCCGTCGTTCAGTGGAGAGGAGTTGCCCGCCGTCATCTGAGTGGTGTTGGGCTGAGGTGCGAGTGCCGCGAGCTTCTCCGCGGTCGTGTCGGCGCGGATGCTCTCGTCGTGCTCGAACAGACGGGCCGGCTGCTTGCGCGTCGCGGGGATCTCCACCGGATCGATCTCCGCGGCCAGGCGTCCCGAGTCGCGCGCGGCGGCGGCGTGCTGATGGGAGCGCAGCGCGAACGCGTCGATCTCCTCACGCGTGAGCCGGTAGCGATCGGCGACGTTCTGCGCTGTCTGCATCATCTCGATGTATGCGTTGCGGGCCAGCAGCGCCGGGTTCGGCGGTCCGCCGGCGCCAGCCCACATCGTGTCGAGCATGAACACCGGGCCGCGCGGCATGAATGGCTCTTCACCCTTCATCAATGCCCATCCAGAGCGCGACATCGACTCCACGCCCGCGGCGAGGCCCACGTCGAGCTCGCCGCTTCTGATCGCGTGTGCGACCTGGATCGCGCCCGACAACGACGACGCACAGAAGCGATTGACAAGCCCGGCCCGGACGTCGTTCTCGGCGAAGATCGACTCCAGCGCGTCGATACGCTGAGCGCCGGTGTGATAGCCGCTGTGATCGCCGTGGTCGTAGGGAATGGGCGTGGGCGTGATCGCCGTGCTCGTGGGTATGCACGGTTCCGTCGTCGTGCCGATGAAATCTACCCATCGTCAACACCTTTCACGAGACATCCAATGACGTCACCAAAAATTCGTCGCCGCGCGGCGCTTCGACGTCGGCGCTCTCGCAACGCGGGCACAGCAATGACCACTGCGAAGTGATCGCCGACTCGCTGCCGCAGGACCGGCAGCGCACCTCAGCGGTGACGAACTCGAGCTCCAGCTCGGCGTCGGGCATGTCCTCGTAATCACGGAGCAGTGTCCAGCAAAATGACAACGAGTCGGGAACCACCTGACGAAGCGCGCCGATCCGGACGCGCACGACGTCCACGTGGCGACCGTCGGCGTACGGTCTGACCACGCCGGCGATGGCCTCGCACAGCGAAAGCTCATGCACGGCTATTCACCGCGACGTCCACCGAGCCCTGGCACCTGAGGCCCATGGGCACTGTTCTACACCGCGCGGGCCGCCGGGGGAGCGAAGCGGACAGGACTGACGGATAGTCGCTGCGGCTGCGCGCTCTGGGTTTGGCCGGGCGACGGGACTATCCTGAACCCACCGGGGCGATCGAGGCGATGGCCTAGGTAGCGACGACACCATGTACAGCCAGGGCCTTGGCCATGTTTCCACCGAGCGCCCGGTCACCTGATGCTTCATCGGGTGACCGGGGATGACCGTGCCCAATTCAAACGTTGCCGGCGGCAGTGGGATTTCGCGTCGCCGAGTCGCCGTGGTCTTGCGCCCGTCAGCGCGGTCGACGCTGCCTTGACGGCGCCACTCAAGGACGCGCTCGCGGCCTACTACTACCCGGGCACCTGGGACTGGGCACCCGAACTGAAGCAATCGCTGGTGCACAAGGCCCTCAAACGTGCACTCGACGATGGTGGCAAGACGCATGCGCTGGACGCCGCGACGGCGCTGCTCGACTCCTACCATGGGTGGGCGGGCTACGGTCGATGATTTCGCCCCGGTGAAGATCGACCACGACGTCCAGGCGCTGGTCCCCGACCCGCGGGACCCCGAACGCGGGTTGACCACCCCCGATGGATCCGCGGTGCTCTATACGTGCCGGATCGACCTGCTGGCGATCGACGCCGCCGACGAGTACTGGGTGGTCCGCCACCAAATGGTCGACGACTGGCAGGAATCGGAGGCATTGATCCGCGACGAGGCGGCGGTTGCCGCCTGCTGGGTCTGGGAGCAGGAATACCCGGGTATGGAGATATCAGGCACGATCCACAACGAGGTCCGCATCGGCGGCCCGCTTGATGCGCCCGCCACCGATCGCGCCGCCACCGGTGCATCGGTGCGGGTTCGTCAAAGTGAGCCCAGCGGTGGTGGTCGGTCCATCCCACAGCACAGACGGTTGTTGGCTCGCACGGCGCGAGCGGACGACACGAACCGCGTCGAGCAACGCACCGCGGGCTTACTGCGCCGGACCCACATCCGCCGTAGTCGCACCGAAATCAGCCTCGTTCCCGCGTTGATCGGTGCTGAGGCGATCGACATGACCAACAATCCGGCGACCTATCCGACGTTCGCGCCGCATTGTCGGCGGTGTGAATTCAGCAGCCCGTGCATGGCGCTCATCGAGGGAGCCGACGCCGAGACAATTCTGGCGCTACGTTTTCGCCGTCAATCGACCGAGGACTCGCCCAAACCAAGACTGGGACAGTCGACGTGGGGCTTCGGCAGAGGCGCCGCACCGCCCCAGTGGTGAACGCGAACAACGCCGCGAACTGCGTCTACGACGAGCCATAACCAGCGGTACTCGGCGGGAAAACTGTGACCAATCTCAACCGCCGAATGTGACGCAAGCCATTGCTGGCCACGACCGGTACCGCCGACCCTGATACCTCAAATCGGCATTTTGGTACAGGGAGCACCTGAATGAGCGTTGAGCCTGATCATCTGGCGTTCGCATACGACCTGACCCTCGACGAGGCGCGCCGCCGGGCCGCCGTCCTCGAGGCGATCGGCGACGACTGGGACCCGGTGGAAGTGCTCGCCCAGGAGGACCGCGCATGGGCGATGCTGTACTCCGATCTTGACCCCGATCAGCAACGCATCTACGACGACCTGGTGGCCGCCGGAGTGCTTCCGAACCGGGTGGCCGGCCGTGTTACCGATTGATCCCACTGCTGATCGGGGTCGCCGCGCCTGGTTCGGCTGCCCACAGTGCGAGCACGCCGTCGGGTGTACTGATTGCCGATCAGCCGCAATTGCGATACCCATTGGCAGTTCCTGCTGAGCAATCAGGGCTGGCTACTGCACCTGCAGTGCCCTGACTGTGGTCACCTGTGGTCGATCGACAGCAAGCCTGGCAATCGATCGTCGACCAGCGCCGCCTGACCAGCTCAGTCCGACAGTCCCAGTAGCGCGTTCTCGATGACCTCTGGCAGCGCGGGGTGAATCCAGTACTGGCCGCGCGCCATCTCGTGCACGCTCAGGCCGAACGTCATCGCCTGAATCAGCGGCTGGATGATCGACGAGGCTTGGTGTCCCATGATGTGCGCGCCAAGTAGTTGACCGGTCTTGGAGTCGGAGATGAGTTTCACAATGCCGACGGTGTCCTCGGTCGCCCAGCCGTAGGCGACGTCCGCGTAGTCCTGGATTTTGCAGGACACATCGAAACCCTTTGCAACGGCTTCGTTCTCGGTCAATCCGACGTAGGCGATCTGCGGATCGGTGAACACCGCGGCGGGAACATAGCGGTGGTCGGTGGCGACCATCGCTTTGGTGTCGTCCCAGTCGCACAGCAGGTTGCGCTGCACGACGCGTGCTTCATGGTTGGCAACATGCTTGAGCTCATACGGCGACGACACATCGCCGAGCGCGAAAACGTTACGCGCGGAGGTCCGTTGGTATTCGTCGACGACGATACGGCGATCGTCCATCTCGATTCCGGCTGTGTCGGCGTCCAGCCGATCGCCGTTGGAGCGCCGTCCGGTAGCCACCAGCACGGCATCGGCCTGTAGCTCCGAACCGTCGTCGAGTTCCAGCACGATGCCGGAGCGGTTTTCGTGCGAGCCGAGAATGTTGCGGTGGCTGCGCACTTCCCACTTGCTCGACGCGATGCGGGTGAACCGCCTGGACAGGGTGTCGTCCAGATGCCGCAGCAGCGAGCCGCCGCGGATCACCATCGTGATCCGGACGCCGAGCGCGGAGAAGATGTGGGCGAATTCGCATGCCACGAAACCGCCGCCGACGATCACCAGATGTTTCGGCAGTTCCGGTATCCGCATGATGTCGTCACTGGTGTAGTAGCGCACCCCGCAGTCCAGGATGGCCGGCGGAATCTCCGCTCGCGCGCCCGCGGCGATCACCACCTTTTCGGCAGTGAACTCCTCATCGTCATCAGTGCGCAGGAGATAGCGACCGTCGTCCTGCACCGCAGCGAAGCGGGTGTGCGTGTCGTAGACGTCGACGTTGGGTTGAGCGCGCCGGTAGTCCTCACCGCCGATCGCGATCGGGTCGATGCGCCCGAATACGCGCGACACGATGTCGTCCCATCGCACCCGGTCAATGTGTGCGTCGATGCCGTAACGCGCTGCGGAGCGGATGGTTTCAGCAACCTCGGCGGCGTAGACGAACATCTTGGTCGGAATGCACCCGACGTTGAGACACGTTCCGCCGAAGGTTCCTTGCTCGCAGATCGCGACCCGCTTCTTGGCGTAGCGGTCGTCGAGAATGCTGTTGCCGGAACCTGTTCCGATGATCGCCAGGTCGTAGCTTTCCATCCGGTAGCCCTTCAGCCGTTCTGAGAGGCGACGTTGGAGGCCGCGCCAGGTAGTCGTCCAGCCAGGTGTCCAGCTGCTGGTACGCAACCTGTCGCGGCTGCGGCATCGACAGGAACACATCATGCTTGGCGTCGACCACCGGGACGATCGTGCTTCGGTTGCCGACGCAGCCTGCCCAGCGGGCGATGTGCTTGACGTTGAGCACCGCGTCGCCACACTGCAGGGCGATCGCATCCGAGGCCTCGATCACGCTGTGGTCCGAGCGCAGAATCAGATTCGGTACGCCGACATCGAGCCCGCGGTGCAGCTTTGTCTGGCCACGCCGCACCGCGGACAGCCAGCCGAAGGTAATGGGGAAGCCGCCCAACGGTTTCCATTGCAGGTCGTAGTCGAACTCTCCGTGGTAGTCACGATGCAGGCTCGCGCCATAGCCGCCGCCGGTCTCGCTCGGGCCGCGGGCCACCCGTTTGTCACCGAAGCGTGCGATCGCGGCGATCAGCGCTCTCGTCGGTGGCCAGCGAAGCGGCATCGGGCCGGGCAGATCCAGAAAAGGACTGTTGAGCACTAAGCCCGTCACACGTTTACGAGTGGTCGCGCCGTGTTGGCGCATCCGGTCCAGCCACAGCGAGACGATCATCCCGCCGGCAGAGTGGCCGTATACCAGCACGCGGGCCGAACCTGTCTCCTCGCCGATGATCTCCAGTGCGCGATCGAGCTCGCGGTCGTAACGGGCCAGATCCGTGGTGAAGTGCGGGTCAAGCCGCTGCGCGACGAGCGCCCACACTTGCGCAGGTCCAGCGCATAGAACGCGACCCCGCGACCGGCGAAATGTCAGCCAATTCGGTGTGGAAGAAGTAGTCGGTGTATCCGTGCACTGCCAGGACCGCATCGGCGGCCGGCGCGGCGTCGCCACGACGCAGCAGCGTCGCATCGATGTCGCCCTCCCCGTCGGGATCGTCACCCAGCGGGATGGTGAGTTGCCAGTAGCCGGGCAGGACATCGGGCTGCCAGCCAGTCACGAACGCCAGCTTAAAGCGTGGTCGCCCTGGGACCCGCTAGCCCCGCT
>CAVQZJ010000004.1:0-44782 GCA_963718425.1 uncultured Solirubrobacterales bacterium | reverse complement strand
TCTCTTTCGCTTCGTCGTTGGAGACCGCGCCGGAGATGATCACCTTCTCGCCGTTCTTCCAGTTGACCGGTGTGGCGACCTTGTGCTTGGCGGTGAGTTGCAGCGAGTCGATCACGCGCAGAACCTCGTCGAAGTTGCGCCCGGTCGTCATCGGGTAGACAAGGATCAGCTTGACCTTCTTGTCGGGCCCGATCACGAACACGTTGCGCACCGTCTGGTTGTCGGCGGGCGTGCGTGTGCCAGGATCGCCGGAGATGCTGGCGGGCAGCATGCCATAGAGCTTTGAGACGTTGAAGTCGCTGTCGCTGATGATCGGGTAGTTGGGGGCGGCGCCCTGGGTCTCCTCGATGTCCTTGGCCCAGGCTTCGTGTTTGTCCAGAGCGTCGACCGAGAGACCGATGATCTTCACGCCGCGGCTGTCGAAGTCGGGCTTGGCCTTTGCCATGTAGCCGAGCTCGGTGGTGCAGACCGGAGTGAAGTCCTTGGGGTGCGAGAACAGGACGGCCCAGGAGTCACCTATCCAGTCGTGAAATTTTATGCGTCCCTCGGTGGTGTCGGCCTCGAAGTCGGGGGCTGTGTCTCCAAGTTGCAGCGCCATTGATGTGTTCCTTTCTCGACGGCTGTATGTCGCGGCTCAGGGAGGGAAAACCATCCTTGAGCATAAATCCCGATCAGCTTTAGTGGGATTAGTTAACCACGATAGCGCTTCTATCCCGACCTCACCGACATCGGGCCAGTCCGGGAAGCCAGCGATTTAAGAGGCCGCGCGAACGCTCAACTCTCGGGTGTCCAGCCGGATAGCTCTGACAGTGCGTCGTTCAACCTTCCGGACGCCGGAGTATTCCTTCCCAACCGTCGAGGCCACAGTCCACCCGCGATCATGGAGCCGGCACCCGTCAGCGCTAGCCACGCCCCGTAACGCAGCGTGAGGTTGAGATACGGAGCTTCACCTGTGGGGCGAACAAACATCCGATAGAGCACGAAGATCAGGGCGATGGCGCCCAGCAGCGCCACCCAGGGGCCGGTGTTGTCGAACTCGGCGCTCTCGTTGCGGGCCACCGAGATGAGCACGATCAGGATCGCTACCCCGGCAAGGATGAGCAACAGTGGGCTGATGGTTTTGAAGACCTGATGAGCGCTGACCGAACCGATCTGGCGGCCCGCCAGGTCTCTGAGCTGTGACTGGGCGGCGTCGAGCTGGGCGCGCAGAGCGGCGTTGCCGTACTGCGTGGCCAGCTGGCTGTCGGTTTGCTGAACGTAGGTGACCCCTTGCGAGGTGAAGCCCACTCCGTACCAGGGCAGAAACACACCGAGCCCAAGCGCGATGGCGCCCAGGGCGCAGGCTAGAAAACCATATGGAGAGCGGTCACGGGCCATCTCGATCACACATGTGGAGCAGGCTTTGGCCAGAGCTCCGAAGAGCGGTCCGTATCGGAAAAGCCTGACTCCATCGCATCTCGATCATCGGCGTGGCCGGACGATGCCTTTACTTGCGCAGGGACAGCGAGCTCTCGATCAAGCGAAGACGATCGAGTCGATGGCTGCGTTGACCTCCATGGCCCATGCGTCCTGGTCGGTTGGGGCCGTCTGGATCAGACGGAGCGGGATCGCGTTGCGCGAGCTCATGGTGCGGGCGATGTCCGTGCCAGCGGCGGCCGTCTGGTTCGCCGCCGACACGGCCGCGGTCTCGTAGAGGACGCCCCGCACGGTTGTGTCGATGACCTGTGAGAGGAAGAACTTGAGTCTTGAGGTATGAAGCTCGTGGATCTGCTCCTCGGGCCCTGTTGCGGTGGCCAGAAACCAGCAGGCGACGGTGACGTTGTCGAGGGCTTGTCTGAGTGTGGCGAGCCGATTGGGGTCGCCGATCCAGCATTCCCCGCCGGCTCGGTCTATGCCGTCGCGATGCTCGGGCCGGCGTGTGGTCACTCTTACGGCATGTCCTGCTCGTATGAGTTCGCCTGTGAGTCGCAGGCCCCTGATGCCGCCTCCGACGATCAGGATTCGGGCCAAGTACTGTCCTTGGCGCCAGCGCCTCCGAGTCTCTGTTGCACTTCGCGGTATTCGCGCAGGTCGATGGCCACGTCACGTTCGAGGTCCTCCAGCGTGCGTTCGGGGGCTCCCCGTGCGCGACGCCATACGTTTTGTGCCGCGAGCATCTGTTCTATGTCGTTCTGCTCGAGCTCGGCTTCCAGTTGGGCGGAGCGGGTTGGCTTCCAGTCCAGAACTTCTGCGGCAGAGCCGGGATAGAACCTGCCGAGCAAAATGAGCGCGATCACCAAGAGCGCCACGCAGCCAAACGCGAGGATGACAAATCCACCGGGGCCAAGCATCGTCTAGATCTTAGACCTGGACTCCCCGGGGGTCCACGAAATTTTTGTTGGCTGCCTCTGGCCAAGTGCTCGACGCGAGCCACTTTCGTGGCATCTACGGGCAGAACGGCGACTCAGTAGCATCGCAACCCGTGGAGCAGGCATTCATCATCGACGCGCTGCGTACTCCCATCGGACGCTACGGCGGAGCGCTGGCAGGCGTGCGCCCGGATGACCTGGCTGCCCATGTGCTGGAGCTTGCCGTCGCCCGCAACGACATAGACCCTCAAACGATCGATGAGGTGATCCTCGGCAACGCCAACGGTGCCGGCGAGGAGAACCGCAACGTCGCGCGAATGGCCGCGTTGCTAGCGGGGTTTCCCGACCGCACGCCGGGCATGACGGTAAACCGGCTGTGCGCCTCTGGCCTCGAGGCTGTCAATCAGGCCGCGCGGGCTGTCATGGTCGGCGACGCGGAGCTGATCCTGGCCGGTGGCGTGGAGTCGATGACGCGTGCTCCTCTGGTTGCACTGAAGTCGGAAAGGGCGTTCCCGCGCGGCGGAACCGAACTGGTTGACACGACGAT
This sequence comes from uncultured Solirubrobacterales bacterium, assembly GCA_963718425.1. Classification (GTDB taxonomy): domain Bacteria; phylum Actinomycetota; class Thermoleophilia; order Solirubrobacterales; family Solirubrobacteraceae; genus Palsa-744. The sequence goes on along the minus strand of CAVQZJ010000004.1, from coordinate 41,887 downwards.
CGGCTGGCGATTCATCAACCCGCGTCTGGCCGAGAGTCATTCCACCGAGGGCATGGGTGAAACGGCGGAGAACGTTGCGCAGCGCTTCGGGATCGCCCGTGAGAATCAGGATGCCTTCGCGCTGCGTTCCCACGAACGGGCGACTGCCGCGCAGCAAGCGGGGATTTTCACCCGTGAGATCGAGCCTGTCACCGTTCCTCAACGCAAGGGCGAGCCGGTTGTCCTGGACGCCGATGAGGGTCCGCGCGCCGATAGCAGCCTCGAGAGTCTCGCGCGATTGAAGCCGGCGTTTAGAGCGGGGGGAAGCGTGACCGCGGGCAATGCCTCACAGATCAACGACGGTGCCGCGTGCGTGGTGGTGGGCTCGCAGGCTGCCGCCGCAAGGCTCGACCGCGAGCCGCTCGCGAGAATCGTCGCAACTGGCGTGGCGGGTGTCGATCCGGCGATCATGGGCATAGGCCCCGTGCCGGCGTCTGAACTGGCCCTCGAGCGTGCGGGATTGACGATCGACGACATCGACCTGGTCGAGCTCAACGAGGCGTTCGCCTCGCAGGCGCTCTACTGCCAGCGTGAGTTGGGAATACCCCCGGAGAAGCTCAACGTGAACGGTGGCGCGATCGCGCTCGGACATCCCCTGGGAGCAAGCGGCGCCCGCTTGGTCGGAACGCTCGCCCACGAGCTGCGGGCACGCAAAGCCCGTTATGGCCTTGCGACGCTCTGCATCGGCGTGGGCATGGGGCTGGCGACGATCATCGAGTCGGTCTGAGGACCGCTCTCAGCCGAGCTTCGGTGAGCGCCACGGCGCGTCCAGGCGCCGCTGTAGCTCGCCGCCGAGGCTCTCGATCTGGACGCGCTCCTGGGCCAGAGAGTCGCGGTCGCGCAATGTCACGGTCCCGTCCTGGATCGACTGGTGATCGATCGTCACCCCCCAGGGCGTGCCGATCTCGTCCTGGCGACGGTAGCGCTTGCCGATCGAGCCGCCCTCGTCGTACTCGGACTGCATGCGACCGCGCAGCTGCTTGTAGACCTCGCGCGCCAGCTCGGGCTGGCCGTCCTTCTTGACCAGCGGCATCACCGCGACCTTCACCGGCGCGATGCGCGGGTGTAGCCTCAGCACCGTGCGCTGCTCGCCAGCGACCTCCTCCTCGTCGTAGGCGTCCACCAGGAATGCGAGCGTGGCACGGTCCGCGCCGGCTGCCGGCTCGATCACGTGCGGCACAAACCGTTCGCCCGTGGCCGGGTCAAAGTACTCGAGCTTCTCGCCCGAGAACTCAGCGTGCTGTGTGAGGTCGAAGTTGCCGCGGTTGGCGATCCCCTCCAGCTCCGACCAGCCGATCGGAAACAGATACTCGACATCGCTGGTCCCGGAGGAGTAGTGCGAGAGCTCGTCTGGGTCGTGAGCGCGCAGACGCAGGTGGTCGGGGCGAATGCCGAGTTCCACATACCAGCGCTCGCGCTCTGACAGCCAGTGCTCGAACCACTTGGGCGCCTCGGCCGGCGGCACAAAGAACTCCATCTCCATCTGCTCGAACTCGCGGGTGCGGAAGATGAAGTTGCCCGGTGTGATCTCGTTGCGGAAGGACTTGCCGATCTGGGCGATCCCGAACGGCGGCTTCTTGCGCGAGAACTGCAGCACGTTCTTGAAATTGATGAAGATCCCCTGCGCGGTCTCCGGACGCAGGTAGGCGGTGGCGCCGGACTCCTTCACCGGTCCGATCGTCGTCTCGAACATCAGGTTGAAGTCGCGCGCCTGCGTAAGGTCGCACTCCTCGGTCTCACCTGGGTGCTTGGACGGTTTGCTCCCGCACTGCAGATCGGAGAGGTGGTCGGCACGGAAGCGCTGCCCGCAGGTCTTACAGTCCACCAACGGGTCGGTGAAGCCGGCCAGATGCCCCGAGGCCTCCCATACGCGGGGGTGCTGCAGGATCGCCGAATCCAGAGCCACGATGTCGTCGCGCTCGGCCAGCATCGCACGCCACCACTCGCCCTTGACGTTGTTCTTCAGCAGCACTCCGTAATGACCGTAGTCGTAGGTGGAGCCGACTCCGCCGTAGATCTCAGAAGACGGGAAGATGAAGCCTCGGCGCTTGCACAGCGCCACGACCTTGTCCATGCTCACCTTGTCATCCACGAAGAGGGACTCTAGCCATGAAGCGCCGACACGGGATTTCGCGCTAGCGTCCCCGCCTGCCCTTACACGTTTTCGCGGCCGCGACGTCTGCGGCGCGCCTCTGACCTGAGGAGACACATGGACTTCGACCTGACCGACGAGCAGCGCCTGATCAAGGACACCGCCCGTGAGTTCACCGACAAGGAGATCGTGGTGCAGTCGCGCGAAAACGCCCGCAACCACCACTTCGACACCGAGCTGGTCAAGAAGGTCGCCGCCCAGGGCTACCTCGGCGCGATCGTCCCGCAGGAGTACGGCGGCGCCGGCCTGGACTACTTCAGCTACGGCCTGGTCGTCGAGGAGATCGGCCGGGGAGACTCGGCGATCCGCACGGTCATCTCGGTTCAGACCTCGCTCGTGTGCTCGGGCATCGTGAAGTTCGGCACCGAGGAGCAGAAGCACAAGTACCTGCCCAAGCTCTGCTCGGGCGAGTGGCTGGCGTGCTTCGGGCTGACTGAGCCGGACACCGGCTCAGACGCGGCCAACCAGAAGACGCGCGCACGCAAGACCGACTCCGGCTGGGTGATCAACGGCGCGAAGATGTGGATCTCGATGGGCAACTATGCGAAGCTCGCGGTGATCTTCGCGCAGACCGACCCGGAGCTCGGGCACAAGGGCATCGCGTGCTTTTTGGTGGACACCGACCAGCCTGGCTACAAAGCGCAGACGATCGAGCACAAGATGGGGCTGCATGCCTCCGATACCGCATCGATCTCGCTGGAAGACGTCGAGGTCTCAGACGAGGACATGCTCGGCCAGGTCGGGGACGGCTTCAAAATCGCGATGTCCAATCTCGATTCGGGGCGCTACTCGGTGGCGGCGGGCTGCGTCGGCATCTGCCAGGGGTGTGTCGAGGAGTCGGTCAAGTACGCCACGGAGCGCGAACAGTTCGGGCGGCCGATTGCGAGCTTCCAGTTGGTGCAGGCGATGATCGCGGAAATGGTGCTGAAGACCGACGCCTCGCGGCTGCTGGTGTGGCGCGCGGGCTTCCTCAAGGACCAGGGCCGGCCAAACACGCTGGAGACCTCGATCGCCAAGTTGCACGCGACCGAGGCGTCGCTGGAGTGCGCGAACATGGCGATCCAGGTGCATGGCGGCGCCGGCTACGTTGACGACCACCCGGTCGAGCGCTACTTCCGCGACGCGCGTGTCACCACCCTGTATGAGGGGACCTCACAGATCCAGAAGCTGATCATCGGCCGTGGAATGACGGGCATCAACGCACTCGTTCCCGCCTGAGCAGACGCCCATGCCCGCCGACAGCGAGACCCATCTGCCGAAGCTCAAGGCACCCGGGATCATCGGGGTGGTTGGGGCCGGCACGATGGGCGCCGGGATCGCCCAGCTCGCCTGCCGCGGGGGAGCCAGAACGCTTCTGTATGACCCCGACGCCGAGGCGCTCGAGAGGGGTCTTGCACGTGTCCGGGAGGGATTGGGAAAGGAAGCATCCAAGGGTCGCCTGACCGAGCAGCAGGCACAGGCAGCCGCCGAGTCGGTTCAGACCGTTGATGATCTGGCGGCCTTCGAGCGGTGTGAGCTGGTGATCGAGGCGGCCCCTGAGCGCTTGGATGTCAAGCATCAGCTCTATGCGCGCCTGTCGGAGATCGTGAGCGAGGACTGCGTGCTGGCGAGCAACACCTCCTCGCTGCCGATAACCGCGATCGCGGCTGCCGCGACACATCCAGAGCGAGTCGTCGGGATGCACTTCTTCAATCCCGCCCCGTTGATGAAGCTGCTCGAGGTGGTGGCCGGTCTGCTCTCCGGCGAGGCGGCGCTCGAGATCACCCATGCCGCCGGGGAGGCGATGGGCAAGCAGGTCATACGAGCAAGCGACGGACCCGGCTTTTTGGTGAATCGCTGCAACCGGCCATTCGGCCTGGAGGCGCTGAGACTGCTGGCGGAGCAAATCGCCGACATCGAGACGATCGACCGTATCGTGCGGATGGGCGGGGGCTTTCGCATGGGGCCGTTTGAGCTGAGCGACCTCGTGGGTGTGGACACCGGCTTCGACGTCTCAAAGAGCTTCTATGAGCTGAGCTTCGGCGAGCCGCGCTGGCGTCCCTCACCAATCCAGGCCCGTCAGGTTGCCGCCGGTCTGCATGGGCGCAAGAGCGGCCGCGGCTACTACGACTATTCCGGTGGCGCTCACCGACCGGATGACCCCGACCAACCGGCGAGCGGACCGGCTGCCGACCGCGGCGACGGCGAGGCGCTGGTGGTCATCGGCGGCCACAGCGCCCTGGCCGACCAGTTGCGTCAGGCCGCCGAGTGGGCCGGCTATGAGGTGCTCTCGCCGCGCGATTCCCAGACGGCGCTGCCGGCGTTGATCATTGAGTGCGGAGAGATCGAGGGCGACCAGGCCCCCCGCGGTGCGCCCCGCCTGGTGCTTTGTGAGAGCGGCTCGCTGGCGTCACTGGACCCCGGCGGAGTGGCGGTGGGCTTTTTTGCGCTGGCTCCGTTGCAGACGGCCACGCTGGTGGAGCTCACCCGCGGCGAGAGCTCATCCCCGGTCGCGGTGGCGCGCGCGGAGCGCTTCTTCGCGGCGCTCGGCAAGCACGTCGAGTGGGTCGGTGACGCTCCCGGTCTCGTGCTGGGTCGAATCGTCTGTCAGGTGATCAACGAGTCGGCTTTCGCCCTTGGTGAAGGCGTCGGCTCGGCTCCGGACATAGACACCGGCATGGTGCTCGGCTTGAACCATCCGCGCGGGCCGCTTACCTGGGCTGATGAGATCGGCCTGGATCGTGTGCTGGCGGTGCTCGAAGGGCTGTGCAACGAGTATCGCGAGGAGCGCTACCGTCCCGCCCCGGTGTTGCGCAAGCTGGTCGCGGCCGGGCGCACCGGGCGTGCGTCCGGGGCCGGCTTCTTCTCCTACGACACATAGGGATCTCACGTCCGGGGGCACCGTGGCGTTTTATCCTCGTGAGTGACGCGCTCCCCCCTTTTCAACTCTTCCTGGATGAGCACCGCGAGCACGTGTGGCGACTGCTGGTCGCGGCCGTCGGACGCCAAGAGGCCGAGGATTGCTTCCAGGAGACGTTCATCGCGGCCCTGCGCGCCTACCCCCGTTTGCGGACGGGCGGATCTCGGCATAACCTTCGCGCGTGGGTGCTGACGATCGCATACCGCAAGGCACTGGACCATCATCGCTCGAGGGCACGACAAGGACTGCCAAGCGAAGACATCCAGGCGCTCGCCATTGAGCAGAGTCCTCCACAGGACACACCCGACGGGACGGTGTGGCGAGCGGTGGGCGAACTACCCAAACGCCAGCGCTCAGCGGTGCTGCTGCGCTTCGCGGCGGACATGACACATAGGGAAATAGCCGGTGTGATCGGCTGCAGCGAGGAGGCGGCCCGCCGCTCGCTTCACGAGGGGCTTTCAAAGCTCAGAAAGGCGATGGGAACATGAACGACATCCAGACCATGTTGAGAGACCCTCTCGGCGCCATCCCGGCCGAGGACGCTCGCCACGCGGCGGGGCGCTTCATCGATCGTGCTCGGGAGCGCAACCTGATCGATGTGCGCTACACGCACGTGGATTCGCCGATCGGAGCCCTGCTGATCGCCGCCACATCCCGGGGGCTTGTGCGCGTGGCCTTCTCCGAGGAGGATGACGGCCGGGTTCTGCAGGAGATCTCCGATCGCATCTCCCCTCGGGTGCTCGAGTCATCGAGCTCGCTCGATCCGGTTCGCCGGGAGCTGGAGGAGTATTTCGGTGGCATCCGGCGAGGTTTTGGCTTCTCGCTCGACCGGAGGCTGATCGGCGGATTTGCGCGCAGGGTGCTGAGCGTGACATCGGCGATTCCGTATGGTGGCTTCAGCACCTACGGTGAGGTCTCGGCCCGGGCGGGCAGCCCGCGCGCTTCGCGCGCTGCCGGCAACGCCCTGGGATCTAATCCGATCCCGATCGTGATCCCCTGCCATCGCGTGCTGCGCAGCGGAGGAACGCTCGGAGGCTACGCTGGCGGGTCAGACCGCAAGCGGTATCTGTTGGAGTTGGAGCGGGCGTTGCCCGCAAAGACGCTATGACGCGGCGCCCTCGGCGGGCGCCCACTGCGCCTCCGCCAAGTCACCCTCGGGCATGCCCTCCGGCGTCGGGACCTCCGGGGTATCGCGTAGATACCACTCGGCGTCCAGGGCGGCTTGGCAGCCCGAACCGGCCGCGGTGATCGCCTGGCGGTAGGTGCGGTCAACCAGGTCGCCGGCGGCGAACACCCCCGGGCGGTTGGTGCGAGTGGAGCGACCCTGCACGACCACGTAGCCCTCGTCGTCGATGTCTATCTGTCCCCGCACGAGCTCTGACTGCGGCTCGTGCCCGATGGCGATGAACGCCCCCGATACGGGCAGTTCGCGCTCCTCGCCGCTCTCGACATTGCTCAGCACGGCGCGTCCCAGCGCGCCGTTCTCGCCGGGCGAGAACTCCTTGACCAGATAAGGGGTCAACAGCTCGATGTTCCCCTCTGCCTTAGCGCGCTCGAGCATGATCTTCGAGGCGCGAAACTCGCCGCGACGGTTGACTATGGTCACCTTGGAAGCGAACTTGGAGAGGAATATCGCCTCCTCCATCGCCGAGTCGCCACCCCCGACGATCACCGTCTGTGCGTCGCGGAAGAACGCCGCGTCACAGGTCGCGCAATAGCTGACGCCCCGGCCGGAGAGCTCCTGCTCACCCGGAACGCACAGCTTCTTGTGCTCGGCGCCCATCGCCAGGATGACCGTGCGCGCCTGATGCTCGGTGTCCCCGACCCACACGCTGTGCACACCTCCCGGCTCGGATGCCAGCTCGACGCGCTCGGCCTGATCGCCGAGCAGATGCGCACCGAAGCGCTCCGCCTGATCACGAAACTTCTTCATCATCTCCGGCCCCTCGACGCCCTCGGGGAAGCCGGGATAGTTCTCGACGTCGGTGGTCTGCTGCAGGAGACCACCCCACGCGAACCCCTCTATGACCAGCGGTCTCAGGTTCGCGCGCGCGGTGTACAGCGCGGAGGTGTATCCGGCAGGCCCGCTGCCGACGATGATCACGTTCTCAACGTCGCTCATCCTCATCTCCAATCATTACTTTACTAAGTAAAGTATAGCGTTTGCGCTGCGCGTACTCATCCTCGCCGATCGCTCACGCCGACGCCGATCCGTCAGGAATAGCGCGTGCGATCGACCCTTGCTGGGTCGTGATCTCCCAGCGGCTGACGGTACGCCGAAGCTGAAGGTAGGCGATCGCTCCCGGGATGCTCGGCAGCCAGAACGCGAGCAGCCGATACACGAGCACGGCGATCAACGCCAGGCTGCCGCTGACGCCAAAAGCCACGAACGCACCGATCATGCCGCCGTCCACCCCTCCGATACCTCCCGGCAACGGCAGTAGGTTGGCGAGCAGGCCGACGAAATAGGCCTGCACCAACACCGCCCCGGGCGGCGCTTGGCCGAAAGCGCGGAAGGCGGCGTAGAGCACCCCGATGTTGAATCCCCACCAGCTGATGGTGCCGATCATCGCCCATTCGGGGTGGCGCAGCTTCTGCCCGGCGAAGTGAATCCCTCCCGAGAGGGATGCGGGACCGGCGGCCAGGCGACTGAGCCACCGCGGCGGGGAGTGTCCGTGGGGAGTCAGGCGGTTCAGTCGCCGCTCGAGATCCTCCGGCACGAACGCGATCGCCAGAAAGACACCGATCGCTACCGCTCCGACGATCGCCGGCCCGATCGTGATCGCAAACGGGTGCCCACCAGGGAACAGGCCGACGTATAGGCCCACGCCGCAAACGATCATCGCGAGCATGTAAACCCCGTAGATCAGCACCAGAAACGCGAGCATTCGCTCAGCCACCTCGCGGCGCTCCATGCCCGAGCGGCGCAAAGCCCAGGCGGTGACGGCCACGCCACCGGCGCCACCCGCGGCGAACAGTCGTGTGGCCGCGAGTCCCGCCATCGTGATCTGGTAGCTCTGCCGCCAGGTGATCGGCGATCCCGGGGGAACGTGCACGCCCTGGAAGATGGCGATGTAGCTGGCCATCGAGATCAGTTGCAACACGACCGCCACGGCGATCCACCACGAGTCGCCCTCGTTGAGCCGATCCCAGGTGTGCTTGACACCGCCGAGCTGCGGCAGCACGAAATACAGGAAGGCGAGCGCCGCCAGCACAAAGGCGGCGAACAGCAGCGTCCGCTTGCGCGTTATGTGAACGCGGGGCATCTCCTCCGTCTGCGACGGCGGAGACTCGATTTCCTCGATGGCACCCCCCGGGGCCGCCATCGACACCGTCGCGGAGTAGGGATCCCCCAGTTTCTCGTTCGCGTTGATCGACGCCCGAATCCTTGTCATCTCATTTCACACCCGCACACCGCACGCGCTCACGGGCCGTGCGCCTTCTCCTCCAGTGCCGCAACCCCCCGACCGACGTATTCAAGCAGCGGACGGGCGGACCCACCAAGACCGCGAACTGCGCCTGTGAGTGCCGCCCCGGCGATGAGATCGACCGCGTAGTGCTCACCCAGATACACCAGAGCGAAGCCGAGCGTGACCGCGTATGTCCAGCCGACGGCGCCCGCCAGCGGCCCCGTCTCCGAAAGCAGCAGGGCGGCCATCACGGATGTTGCGAAATGCAGCGAGGGCATCGCGGCCAGGGGATTGCCTCCAAGCACACTGTAGAGGGGGTCCCAGCTGTCTCCCCAGAAGTCCTCGCCATACTCGACCATCATGCGCCTGACCGCGAGGTTTACAACCTTCCTTTGAGGCTGCTCGTCGGCCGGCGCGATGCCGGGCTCCCGCGCGCCGGTGACCGCGTACCAGGGTGGGGCTGTGGGCACCAGCCAATAGAAGGTCGCGCCGATATCAAAGACGGCGTAGGTCATCACGGCGGCGCGCGAGAAGCGCTCGCGGCGGAAGACGAGGATGTAGGCAAGCGAGGCGTGCGGCATCGCAAACCACATCCAGTGCGTCCACACGAGGATGCGATCCAGCACCGTCCAACGTGCCCGATCGCCGTCCCATCTGGCCAGCGCCCGCTGCAGGCGCAACGTGGGCAGATCCCCCAGACCGACGATCCGATCCAGGACGATTGGGTAATTGATCCGCACGCGCTCGCGCTGGGCTGCCTCGTCGTCGTGCGGCGTCTTGTATGCGGCGAGGTAGGCCCACATCTGCAGGGCACAGACGGCGACATCCCGGGTCCGTGAGCGACGAACCGCGACGCACAGGCCGATTGGGGCAGCGAACGCGACGGTCTGAAGCGCCACGGGTGAAGCTCTCACGCGCTTGCGTACCAGAGGGGTGATGAGACCAGCAGCCACAGCCCCCCAGGCGGTTACTCGAATGGCAGTGGACCGCCGCACGAAGCGGTGAGTATATGACCGGCTCAGACGGCCGCGCTCTCGGTGGCGCGTTCGCTCCTCAGCTTCCGCGCCTCGGTGACGAGACCGCCTATGACAGGGCTGCCCTCGTCGGCCTCGGGGTGCCATTGCACGCCGAGCACAAAGCGGCGGCCCGGCAGCTCGATCGCCTCGGGAAGCCCGTCAATAGTGGCAGTGGCGCTCACCACCAGTCCCTCCCCCAGGCGGTCCACGCCCTGATGATGGTGGGACATGCTCACATGGATGTCCTGGCCAATCACGCGCGCCGCCAGAGAGCCCGGCGCGATCTGAACGTCGTGCTCGGCACCGTCGAAAGAGCCGAGCACCCGGCGATGCTCGCCGTGGCCGAAGTGTTCCGGTAGATGCTGGTGCAGCGTTCCGCCGAGCGCCACGTTGATCAACTGCATGCCGCGGCAGATTCCCAGCAGCGGCAGATCACGCTCGATCGCCGCGCGTGTGAGCGCGACCTCGAAGGCGTCGCGCTCGGGAACGGTTCCGACGGTCTCGGTGTGGACCTGGGCGCCGTAGACAGCGGGATCGATGTCCGCGCCACCGGCGAGGATGAGTCCATCGATCAGATCGAGCGCCTGGCTTGGATCGTCGAGAAGCTGGCGGTCCGGAGCGAGCATCACGGCAAATCCACCGGCGCGGCGTATCTCCTGCAGATAGTTGTTGGGGAGCAGGGCCGCTTGCTGGTCCCAGACACTCCAGCGGGCGCGCTCCAGGGCGGTGCAGATACCTATCACTGGACGCGGCACCCCTACACCATAGGATCAGTCTCCCCGGAACGACTCCGGTGGCTGAGCTTACGAGTCTCCCGGCGGCGGTGGATGAGGGCTTTGCGCGATGGGGATCGGCGCTTCCGCGCATCTCCGAGGGGTTTCCGCACGGGCTCGCTGGCCCCGCCGGAGGAATCGTGAAGCGCTTTCCGCCCCCGCCTGAATAGAATCCCGCCCGCCTTGGGCTATCGCGCTTCATCGCACACCACTCGCAGTAGAGATTCGGCGCTTCGCGGCTCGCCGCCTGGAGCGCGGCGCCGCATTCGCATGCTCGCCCTCGTGCTTGGGCTGGCGTTGATCGGCACCCTGGCGCTTGCCCCCGGCGCATTTGCGTTCTTCACGCCGCAGTCCGGGGGATCACCGAACGCGAACGAAATCGACAGCCTGTACAAGATCACGCTGTACATCGCGCTCGTCATCTTCGTGCTGGTGGAGGGGGCGCTGGGGTACGCGCTGTGGCGGTTCCGTGCGCGCAAGGGCGCCGTGCCCGCCCAGATTCACGGTAATACACGACTGGAGGTTGGTTGGACCGTGGGAGCCGCCGTCATCCTGATCGTGCTGGCCGTCTTCACTTTCGTCAAGCTGGCCGCCATCGAGGATCCCGCCAACTCCGGGCCCGGCGGCTCGAAACTCGTCGGTGAAACCGGCGTCTTGTACGCGAGCGCCACCAAGAAGCTCCCCGCCAACGGCAAGTCCCTTGAAATCGAAGTGATCGGCCGCCAGTACATTTGGCAATTCGTGTATCCCGGTACCAGCGAACCCGACGGGCTGGGGGCTCCCTACACCTACGAGGAACTGGTGGTCCCGACGAACACCACGGTCACGCTGGACATCGTCTCCGCGGACGTGATCCACTCGTGGTGGGTGCCGGAACTCGGCGGCAAGTTCCAGGCGGTGCCCGGCTACCACAACTACACGTGGTTCAAGATCTCAAAGCCCGGTATCTATCGCGGCCAGTGCGCGCTGATCTGTGGGCGCGGACACGCGCGCATGATCGCCACCGTCAAGGCCGAGCCGCCAGCCCAGTTCGAAGAATGGCTGGCAAACCAGAAGAAACTGATCAGCGAAGCCAACGCCGAAGCGAAGATCGAGCGCGCCAAGCTGAACTCCCAGACCGGCCCAGGCCAGGTCGAGAACCCCTAGACGAAGATCCCAGGAGACCAGCGCACCATGGCCACCTACGCAGCCCAAGTTCCACAGATAGTCACCCACACAGTCGAGCGCGAGTCGAAGGGCTGGACCAGCTGGATCACCACCACCGACCACAAGCGGATCGGGATCATGTACCTGGTCACGACATTCGTGTTCTTCATCCTGGGCGGCACCGAGGCGCTGCTGATGCGCCTGCAGCTGGGGACACCCGAGAACACGCTGATCAACCCGCAGACCTACAACCAGCTGTTCACGATGCACGGGACCACGATGATCTTCCTGTTCGTCGTGCCGGTTTGGGCGGGCCTTGCCAACTACTTCGTGCCGTTGATGATCGGCGCCCGCGACATGGCCTTCCCGCGGCTGAACGCGCTCTCCTACTGGCTGCTCTTGGCTGGCGGGATCGTCTTCTACGCCTCGATCTTCTGGAACCCGCCGGAAGCCGGCTGGACGAGCTACGTGCCGCTGTCAAACGCCATCTTCTCGCCGGGAGGCGGACAGGACGCGTGGATCTACCTGATCCACCTCACGGGCCTCTCCTCGATCCTCGGCGCCGTCAACTTCTACGCGACGATCGCGAACATGCGCGCCCCGGGTATGAGCTGGGGTCGGCTGCCGCTGTTCATCTGGGCGATCCTGACCTACTCGGTGCTGATCATCTTCGCGATGCCCGTGATCGCCGGCGCGGTCACGCTGCTCTTGACCGACAGGCACTTCGGCACGCACTTCTTCGACCCCGCCGAGGGCGGCTCGGCGCTGCTGTGGCAGAACCTCTTCTGGTTCTTCGGACACCCCGAGGTCTACATTATGATCCTCCCCGGGTTCGGCGCGGTCTCGGAGATCCTGCCGGTGTTCGCGCGCAAGCCGATCTTCGGCTACAGGGCGATCGCCGCCTCGACCGTGACGATTGCGTTCCTCGGCTTCTTGGTGTGGGTGCACCACATGTTCACGACGCCGATCCCCGAGGTGATCCTGATCTTCGCGATGCTCGGCTCGTTCCTGATCGCCGTGCCCACCGGCGTGAAGATCTTCAACTGGATCGCCACGCTGTGGAGCGGCACGATCGAATTCAAGACTCCGCTGCTGTTCTGCGCGGGCTTCATCTCGCTGTTCATCATCGGCGGCATCTCCGGCGTGTTCCTGGCCGTGTTCCCCGTAGACTGGCAGCTGAACGAAACGTACTTCGTGGTCGCGCACATCCACTTCGTGCTGATGGGCGGCGCTGTGTTCACGGTCTTCGCCGCCCTCTACTACTGGTTTCCGAAGATCACTGGACGAATGCTCTCCGAGGGTCTGGGCAAACTCAGCTTCTGGCTGATGTTCTGGGGCTTCCTGGCAACGTTCCTGATCCAGCACGTGATCGGCCTGGACGGTATGCCCAGACGGGTCTATGAGTACCCGAACATCGGCAACCTCGCGCTGTACAACCTGATCTCCACGATCGGCTCGTTCATCCTCGCGGCCGGAGTACTGGCCACGATCGTCAACGTCGTCCGCAGCGTCAAGCACGGCGCGATCGCCGGGCCGGACCCGTGGAAGGCAAACACGCTGGAGTGGTTCACCACCTCCCCCCCGCCCGTCAACAACTTCGATGTGATCCCGCGCGTGCGCTCGGTCGAACCGATGAGAGACATCCGCCGCGAGGTTCAGCGGCGCACCTCGAGCTCGCCCGCGTCGGGGTCGGCCACCGTCCCCGCGGGAGTCACCCAGGTCGGCGTCTAGCGTGCTCAGCGCCCCTAGAGCCTAGACTCACCGACGATGGACAGCTCACCTGCATCTCTGTCGGCGACCCAGACGCTGCGAGCCGAGTCCGTCGGCGTGCAGTCGCGCGCCCTGGGGTTGCTCGGCGACTATCTGGAGCTGACCAAGCCGAAGGTCCAGTCGCTGCTACTGCTGACGACGATCACGACGATGCTCGTCGCCGGCGACCCTTCGATCGGGCTGATCGCCCTGACCTGCCTGGGCGGATACCTGTCGGCCGGTGGCGCCGGTGCGGTCAACCACTGGTTCGATCGCGACATCGACGCGCGCATGGCCCGCACCGCGACGCGGCCGATCCCATCCGGGCGTGTGGCGCCCGCTGCGGCGCTCACGTTCGGCTGCGTGCTCGCCGGGCTCTCCTTCCTGGAGCTCTCCCTGACGGTGAACGTGCTGGCGGCGAGCCTTTCGTTCGCTGGATTCCTCGGCTACGTGTTCGTCTACACCGTGTGGCTGAAGCGCCGCACGCCGCAGAACATCGTGATCGGCGGAGCAGCCGGAGCCATCCCACCGCTCGTCGGCTGGGCGGCGGTGCGCGGATCGGTCGGCGGTACCGCCGTGCTGCTGTTCTTCATCGTGTTCTTCTGGACCCCGCCGCACTTCTGGGCACTAAGCCTGTTGATGAAGGACGAGTACAAGAAGGTCGGGGTGCCCATGCTCCCGGTGGTGAGCGGTGAGGCCGAGACCCGCAGACAGATCCTGCTGTACTCGGTGCTGCTCTACGCGGTCACGCAGCTGCCGTTCTGCGCCGGCGGCTTCGGCTACATCTATCTGGCCGCATCGATGACGCTCGGCCTGAGCTTCATCGCCGGAGCGGTGCGTTTGTACCGTCGTGCTGACCGGCGCAGCGCCCTGCAGCTCTATCTCTTCTCGCTCGCGTACCTCGCGCTGCTGTTCTGTGCGATGGTCATCGACGTAAAGTTGTAGCCTCTGATCCGATGATGACCCGTCGTCTGGCACGCAAGAACATCCGCACCGGCCTGATCGTCTGTGGGATCTGCATGTTCATGTTCGGCATCACGTTCGTGGTGGCCGCCGTCTACGTGTCATGAGCTCGCTCGATCCAGAGACGCCGCGCGTCGGCGAGGAGATCCACCTCCCGGGTCCGAGTATCCTGCCGCTGCTGACGGCCGTCGGGATCACCCTCCTGCTTGTCGGTATTACGACGTTCATCGAGCTGACCGTCGCCGGTGCGATCCTCACGCTCTGGTGCGTGATCCGCTGGATCAAAGACACACGTCGGGAAATCGACGAGCTCCCGCTCGATGTCCGCCACGACAGCTGAGCAGATCGCTGGCTAGACCGCCGCTCACCCGTGAGGAGCGGCGGCTCGGGCTGACGCTCGTGCTAGCGCCGTGGCTGCTGTTCGGCGGGGGTGTGGCGTTGCTGCTGGCGGGAGGCCCCAGGGTCCTCGGCATCCTCCTGCTGCTCGTGGGCCTGGTGACGCTCAGGGCACCGATCGCGCCCGTGTTGCATGCCCGGCGGCGACGACGCTAGCAGCGCTAGCGGACGCCTGATACAGATCTCACACGACCGCGCCTGTCGGTAGCGATGAGATGAGCGTCGTGGGCGGATTCGCCCGTTCCCACACGCTACGGACAGCGCCACGCGCGATCCTGCCCAGGTTGGTTGTGGAGATCTGAGCAGATGACACCGGAGCACCGCGCTCGGCTGTCCGCCGCGCGCGGGCTCCTGTGTCAGAGCGCGCTCCCCAAAGCGCGCTCCCCCCTCCTCACCCGATCCCCGCGCTGGCCGGGATGGGGCAGATCGCGCCATCGTCTGTCCAGCAGCGCACGATGTCGCGCACGGACAGGATGCCTACTATCTCCCCGGCGTCCAGCACGATCAGATGGCGAAAGCGGCCACGGACCATCGCAGCGGCCGCCTCCTCCAGGGACCAGTCCGGAGTGGCAAACACAACATCTTGGGTCAGGTGGTCGGCGACGATCTCGGAGTCGGGATCCTCGCCGCCGGCGATGGAATGCAGCACGTCACGCTCGGTGATGATGCCCGGGCCATGCGAATCGGGGTCGATCACAACCGCGGCACCCACGTTCCGGGCCGACATCTGGCGGGCGACCTCACGCAGCGAGTGGCCGGGACCGACGGTCAGAATCGTCTGATTCATTCCTTCGTGTACCTGCATGCGTTGGCTCCTTTCCCGACCGATCTGCAGACTAAACCCACAGCAGATTGCAACTATTGCCTCAATCTATTGGTTCCTGGCCCAACAGTCAAGGGGCATGTGGCCGGTCGGCGGTCCGACGGTGAAACTCCGTTCATCGGGCGAAGGCAATAGGATCCCGGCTGCCTATGGAGAGGCCCTTCGCAGACAATCCGTCAGCGGCCGTTAGAGCCATGTTCGTCCATGCCTAAGCGCCACATCAGTTGGACGGCCCTGGCCGCGCTGGTCGCGATCGCGATTGGCATCGTCCTGAGCTACGTGATCCACTGGTTCCCGGTACAGGCCTCCACTCAGGCGCACAACACGGACACGCTCTACCACGTGCTCGTGATCGCCTCGATTCCGATCTTCGTGCTGGTGGTCACCGTGATCCTGTACTGCGTGTGGCGGTTCCGTATGAAGCCCGGCGAGGAGCTCAAGGACGGGCCGCCGATCCATGGCAACACTCGTCTAGAGGTCATATGGACGACGATTCCGGCGCTGCTTCTGCTCGGGCTCGTCTCCTACTCGTTCGTGGTGCTGCACGACAACGAGAAGAAGCCGGCACGCGAGATCCAGGTGGAAGTGACCGGCCAGCAGTTCTTCTGGTCCTTCAAGTACCCGTCCTCGGTCACCGGTGGAAAGCCGGTCGAGAGCTACCAGCTGTACCTGCCCGAGGGCGAATCGGTGGAGTTCGACATGCGCTCCAAGGACGTGATCCACGCGTTCTGGATTCCCGCGTTCCGCATCCAGGAGGACGTGGTGCCGGGGATCACCACCCACTGGCGCGCGACCCCCGACCGCATCGGCAATTACCCGGTGGTGTGCAACCTGCTGTGCGGAGTCGGGCATTCCACGATGCGAACAACCGTGCACGTGATCTCCCAGGAACAGTTCCACGACTGGATCAAGGGTCAGACCAGCGGGACCGCGACAACGACTCCGGTGAGTACGGGATAATGTCGGAGATGGTCGTCAGGAGGGAGACACGCTGATGGCGAGCACGGTCCAATCGACCAGTCCGTCACGCACGGCCTCCGCGCCGTCCCCGTTTGGAGGTCAGCCTGCCTCGTTCGGCGCGAAACTGCGTGCGCCCGGGTTCTACAGAGCACTCCTCGGAGCGGCCATAGGGGCCGCGTTCGCGACCTTCGTGACGTGGATCGTGCGCATGTCCACGGGCCACACCACGTTCCATCACTACCTCGACTTCGAAGCGATCCTGACGGTAGCGCTGATCGCCTGCCCGATCTTCTTCGTGATCGGCCTCGGGGCCTTCGACTACTGGTTCTACTGGGCAGCCGGAAAGCCCACCAAGGCGGAGGACCACTCCACCCACGGGGCACGCACCTGGAAGGACTACTTCCGTGTCAACACCGATCACAAGGTGATCGGCATCCAGTACACGGTCACATCGTTCTTCTTCCTGCTGGTCGGCGGGTTGATCGCGATGCTGATGCGCGCCGAGCTCGCCCAGCCGGGCGCGCAATTCGTCTCGGCGGACACCTACAACGGCCTGTTCTCGGTCCACGCCTCGATCCTGATCTTCTTCTTCATCATCCCGGTGTTCGCGGGTCTCGCCAATTTCGTGCTGCCGCTGATGATCGGCGCTCCGGACATGGCGTTCCCGCGCCTGAACGCCCTGTCGTTCTGGCTGTTGCCGATGGGCGGAATCATCATGCTGGCGAGCTTCCTCGCGCCGGGCGGAGCGTTCGCCGACGGCTGGACCGCCTACGCCCCACTGTCCACCGCGGCCCCGGTGGGACAGAACTTCTTCTCGATCGGCGTCCAGCTCGCGGGCGCCTCATCGATCGCGACCGCGCTGAACTTCCTGGTCACGATCATCACGATGCGCGCGCCCGGTATGAGCTTCTTCCGCATGCCGCTGCTGGTGTGGGCGAACTTCTCGACCTCGCTGCTGGTCGTGATCGCCACGCCGTTCATCGCGGCGTCGCAGTTCTTCAACCTGCTCGACCGGGCGCTCGGGTTCAACTTCTTCAACGCCGCCAAGGGCGGCAACGTGCTGATGTACCAGCACGTCTTCTGGTTCTACTCGCACCCGGCCGTCTACATCATGATGCTGCCCGGGTTCGGGATCATCTCGGAGATCCTGGCCGTCAAGAGCCGTAAGCCGATCTTCGGCTACCGCATGATGGCGTTCTCGCTGTTGGCGATCGTGGTGCTCGGCTTCACCGTGTGGGCGCACCACATGTTCACGTCCGGCATGCCCGCCTGGATCCGCATCCCGATGGCGATAACCACCGTCATCATCGCCGTTCCGACGGGCATCAAGATCTTCTCCTGGCTGGCGACGCTGTGGCGCGGCGTGCTGCACCTGGACACCCCGATGCTGTTCGCGCTGGGCTTCCTGACGACGTTCACGCTCGGCGGGATCAGCGGCATCATGCTCGCGATGATCCCGTTCGACATCCACGTGACAGCCACATATTTCGTGGTGGCCCACATTCACTACGTGCTGTTCGGCGGCTCGCTGATGACGATCTTCGCCGGCGTCTACTACTGGTTCCCGAAGATGACTGGGCGCATGTTCGACGAGCGCTTGGGCAAATGGCATTTCTGGAGCACGTTCATCTTCTTCAACCTGACGTTTGCGCCGATGCACATACTCGGCCTCGAGGGTCAGGCTCGCAGGGTAGCGACCTACCCCGCCCAATTCGCCGACCTGAACCTGTTCATCTCGATCTGCTCCTGGCTGCTGGGCCTCAGCACACTGGTGTTCCTCTACAACATGGTCACCAGCTGGCGCGGAGGCCCACGCGCGGTCGGCAACCCGTGGCGCGCACTGACGCTCGAGTGGCAGGTGACCTCGCCGCCACCGATCTTCAACTTCGACCAAGTTCCGACTGTCGTGGGCGGACCGTACGAGTACGGCGTCCCGGGCGCGGTGCACGGCATCCTTGCTCCCGCACCGACATCGGCAGCGGTCGGAGGAGCCTCGGGCTCTCCCAGTGGCGTCGTCCATGCACCAGTCGAGTAGGAGGCAGCAGGGGTGAGAGAGATACTGGTCATAGCCAACCGCACGCTCGGCGGGAAGAAGCTGTTTGACACGGTGCGCGATCTGGCCGCGGCGGGGGATGTCCGCTTCCGTCTGGTCGTGCCGCGGAGCAAGCCCACGGCGGGCCTGGTGATCTACGATGAGGCGGTCCGTGACTCCGCGCAGATCCGGGTGGATCTGGCGATGTCTCTGCTGGCCAGCGAAGGGATCGAGGCCACTGGCGAAGTCGGCGACCCCGACCCATTCCTCGCGACGATGGACGCGATCGCCGAGCGCAGACCGGAGTCGATCATCCTCTCCACCCATCCGGTCATCAGCTCGGGCTGGCTGCGCCGCGATTTGATCGAGCGCATCGAAAACGCATCCGGCCTGCCCGTGGCGCACGTCGTCACCGACCTAGCCGAGGAGGGTCTTCCCTTCAAGGTCACCCTGGTGATCGCCAACAAGACCTCCAGTGGCGACGAGTTGATCGGGCGTCTGCTCGACAAGGGGAAGGCCGACGATATCCAGCACGTGTTCATCGCCGTCGTCCCACAGCAGGACGGTAGGGGGACCTCTCCGGCGGAGGCGCGCGGTCGCCTGGCTGCGATGCTCGACCGGCTGCAGTCGGGCGGCCTGTTGGCCTCGGGCATGATCGGCGACCCCGACCCCTACACGGCCGTGATGAACGCGCTGGAGCTGTTCACGGTTGACGAGGTGGTCATCTCGACCTTGCCGAACGAGCGCTCCGGCTGGATGCGTGCGAACCTGATCGAGCGTGTGCGGCATGCGACCTCGGCGAGCGTCGAGCACGTGGAAGTCGATCTGGCAGCGACCGCCGCGGCCGGCTAGAGGAGTAGAGCATGGAGGCAGCCAGCATCGCCCACGCCGGCGACTCTCACGACGATCACCACGGTCCGCCCGCGGCCAATCGCAGCTCACGCGTGGAGCCGCAGCTACTGGGGATGCTGCTTTTCATCATCTCCGAGGTGATGGTCTTCGGGGCGTTCTTCACCGCCTACTTCTTCATTCGCGTGGCCAACGGCGACCCGTGGCCGGCTCACGGCACGACGTTGCCGGTCGTCCCCACGCTCTTTAACACGTTCATCCTGATGTCCTCGTCTTTTACGATGCATTGGGCGCAGACGGGCATCAAGAACGGCAACCGCTTCGCGCTGAAGGCGGGCATGCTCACCACGTTCCTGCTCGGCTGCACGTTCCTGTTCCTGCAGATCAACGAGTACGCCAACATCGGCTTCGCCCCCCAGGATCACGCTCAGGGAACGATCTTCTACGGTCTCACCGGCCTGCATGGAGCCCACGTCTTCATCGGGTTGACCCTGCTTTTGATCGTCTGCATTCGCTCCTTCCGCGGCCACTTCACACCCGAGGAGCACCGTGGTGTGGAGATACCGGGCATCTACTGGCACTTCGTGGACGTCATGTGGATCGTCGTGTATCTGACGGTCTACGTGATCTAGGCGGTCGGCTTGCTCAACCCCCTGCGCTCTGAGGACGAGGCGTTCCGCTTCCTCCTCTACGCGATCGCCGTGCTCGCGGCGATCGGTGTCGCGATCGTCCTATTGCGCGCGATCCTCTAGACAGACCGCGACGGCTACTCGCCGGCGTCGAGCGGGCGGTATCCGGCACAGACCACGCGCATCCACTCGATACGACCGTCGCGGGCGCTCAGATAGGCCTGCTGCTCGACCACGAACCTGCCTTCCGGGTTGCTCACGGAGAGCCTGTAGCCCACGCGCTCGCGATCGGCGAAGCTGTCGCTTTCGACGCTCTGGAGCGCCTCGATACGGTCGGCCTCTTCAAACCAGTGGCCGAACACTATTGCGAGCACCTCCTGGGGGTCGCTGGCCTCCCATGTGCGCTTCGGGGTAAGCGCGCGGAAGTGAACCTCGGGGGCAAACAGCTCGCGTAGACCGTCGGGATCCTTGTCCGCTAGGGCGCGGGCGAAGCTGGGGCCGACCATTGCCGCCGTGGGCACGTCAGAGAGCCTACTTGACAGTGATCGTTCCGTACATGCCCGCCGCACGGTGGCCGGGCGCCTCGCAGAAGAAGGTGTACGTGCCGGGTTTCAGCGTGACGCTGACCGTTGCGGTGCCCTTCGCGGTGAAGCTGCTCGCGCCGAGCTTGGTGCCCTTGGCGCTCGCGCCGCCTTCGCCTGTTTCGATCGCGATGTTGTGCGAGACGCCCGACATGTTCGGCATTTCGATCGTGACCGGCCCGGCAGTCGCGGTTGCCTTGTTGGTGATGTAGGCCAGCTGGCCGCTCGGGCTTGCCGCGATCGACAGCTTGCCGGCCTTCTCCACCGCCGGCTTGCCCGCGCCGGGCGCTTCGACCGCGCTGGCCAACAGGCCACTGTCAGAGCCTGGCTTCGCGACCGACTGGGCGATGTATGAGGCGATGTCCTTCAAGACCGCGCCGCTGGCGAGATCCTTGGGCATCACCTCCGCCGGATTGGGGAAGGCGACCTGGCCTTCCACCACGCTTCGAACGGTGGTGCGTCCGCCGCCTTCGACGACCGTCGCGCGGAACGCTTCGTCGAGGTTGGGCCCAACCGTGCCCTTGGTGCCGGCGCGGGCCAGCGTGTGGCAGGAGCCGCAGCGCGCGACGAACTGCTGCTTACCGACGACCAGATTGGGGTTCTCACCCGGCTTGACCGAGCAGCCGGCGGAAATCATCAGCACGCCGCCGGCCCCACACAGGAGGCCGATCCGGCAAAGCATCGTTAGGCTCGGGCGCGTGCGCATCAGCGCGGGAACTCTATCCGAAGGACCGGTCCTCTGGGCACGTGGATCAGACCGTGCGCCGTGCGCATCCTCGCCCCGCCGCGGCGGGTTGCGGACGGGCCGCGCTCGGAGGCTACCAACACCCGGAAGCTCCGCTAGAGTGCCTGGGATGAGCAGCGCACAGCGTTACCGTCTGCGCAACCCCTCGGCTGGGCGGGACATCCTCATCGAGGGTCCACAGCCAGATCAGATCTACAGGGATCGGGAGACCGGCGAGCAGTTGGAAGTGGTCGGCAAGTTGCTGCCACTCGCGCCATCCCAGTCAAAGCTGCCGTGGGCGGTGGAGAGCCTGCGGTTCTGCCCGTGGTGTGATCAACTTGCGCAGAAGGATCTGAACGACTGCCCCACATGCGGTCGTCGCATGGGGCCGCTCGGCGCGTGAAGTCGTCCCTTCCCCGCCGGTTGCTGACGCTCGCGGTGCTGGTCGCGGCCGTGGCGTTGGGCGGGTGTGGCAGCTCAAGCGACGTCTCAGACGCCATTCCGAAGAGCACGCCGGAAATCACCCCGCCGACGGACACCTCGGCCGAAGCCTCCGCTGCCACAACGGCGACGGCGGCGACGAAGACCTCGACGACGAAATCCACGAGCACCTCCTCGGCGAGCTCGAGCTCCAAAGAAACAGGCGAAGAAGAACCAGCTCCTTCCTCTAGTGAAAGCTCCAGTGGCGGTGGCTCTGCCGAAACCCCCGCTGGCGGCGGGACGGGTGTCGAAGAAGGCTCCAAAGAAACCAAAGAAACGGGCGGGGGCTCGCCTAGCGGGGGCTCTTCCCCGACCGGTGGCGCCAGCGCCCCCACCAAATAGCGGCGCCGTCGCCGCCTGGAGCGTCTACCTCTAGGGTGTTGAGATCAGCGTCGCGCTGTATGTCAGGCGCGCGGTCTGGTAGAGGCAGTAGTACTGCAACGTGGAGCCGACCGTCACGTGGTCGGTCTGGGTGCCGGTCGTCGTGCACTTTCCCTTCTGTCGGCTCGCCCGCCACGAGGTGGTGTTGGCGAAGCCGAGCGCCAGCGCGGGGGCCCAGGTGGGCACCGTCAGGGCGATCACATCCCCCTTCTTGACTGGGATCGTGTGTTCAAGGGGAAATTGTGCCGCCATCCCGAAGTAGGGTTCGAGCTTGACGATCGGGCTCTGGGCGATCAGCTGGTAGCCGAGTCTGGGGGTCTTCTGTGGCCGTAGCACAGCGACGGCGGCTTCCGCGATACCGCCCTCGTGTTCATTGAAGAACTTGATCTGTGTGGGATTGGGCTTGCCGAGAGAGATCGTCCAGGCGACGATTGTCCCGGCCCGCGGCGCGCTCAGCGGGTTGCGCACGGAGCCGACCTTGACTTGAAAGCCGGTGGTGCGGCTCACCACCAGGCACTGGCCCGTCGGGCAGCTTGGGACCGTCGGAGGAGTCGTTTCAGGTATTTCCCCGACTTCGGTGAGCTTGCCGAGCGCTCCGGCCGGTAGGGCAAGCGATCCCATCACGATGCTCACTAGCAGGGCTGTCTTTGTACGTTTCATGTAGGGCATTGAACACGAAGGGAAAGGCTAGGTCGCGGTGCCAGCGGCGACCGCCGGCATTGTAATTCGGCTTTTGGGACGCTCTTCCTGCGTATCAGCGCCCAGTTAGGGGCCGCTCAGTTGCCCTGCGATCTGCTCGATCTGCCCCGGATCGCCCGCTGCGGGGAGCCACGGCAGCTTCAGCGGGTCGCCCTCGTAACGGGGAATCACGTGAACGTGGAAATGGAAGACGGTCTGCCAGGCTCGCTCGCCGCAGGAGTTGATCAGGTTGACGCCGTCGGCGTCCAGCCGCTGCTTGACGCGCAGCGCGATTCGCTGGGCGGTGAGGGCGACGGCCTGCAGGTCCTCGCGGGCGATGCTCAACAGATCGGGGCTGTGAACGCGGGGGATCACCAGCGCGTGCCCAGGTGTGGCGGGGCTGATGTCCATGAAGGAGATCGTGCGCTCGTCTTCGTCGATGATCAGCGACGGCAGCTCACCGGCGATGATCTTGCAGAACACGCAGTCCTGGGCGCCCATCGTCTGAATCCTACCCGCGTGAGCGCTCACGGACCGCCCTGCTCGACCAGCGAACGGGCCAGGCATAGCGCCTGCTCGCGCGTGGTGATTTCGCCGGCGTAGCGGGCTCTGGTCAGCTGCGCCAGCAGGACGCCGATCTCCGGGCCGGGTGTGATGCCGAGCTCCCGGGTCAGCTCGTCTCCGTCGAGCGGCGCCTTCGGCGGGCCGTCAGCTCGCCATCGCAAGGCGTCGGTGAGCATGGTTCGCGCGAGGCTCAGGTGAGCGTCGATCGCCTCCTCCGAGCGCTCTCCGCGGGTGGCGAGACGGTCGGCGATAGACAGCAGCGTCACGTCCACTCCCACCGGTTCGCATGCGTGCAGATAGTCATAGACGGTTGCTCGCGCCAGCGGCTGAGGCTCGTGCACCAGAAAGCCAAGCCTCAGGTGATGCTCGACCAGCGCGGCGACGTGCGAGCGCAGATGCGCGCTGCTGCGCAGCCTGGCCAGCGTCAGTTGGGCCAGCCGTGCTCCCTGAATGTCGTGGTCGATGAACGTCACGCGGCCGTCCGGGCGGATACCGCGTGTCAGCGGCTTGGCGGCGTCGTGCAGCAGCGCCCCCCAGCGCAGTGCGCCAGCTCGTGTGAGGCCGTCGGCGAGTGGCTCGGCGAGCAGCTCGCTGACAGGTTGGGTGTGCTCCCGCTCGAGGATCGCGCCCGGGTTGGTGGTCAGGGAGATCACCTGCTCGAGCACCTCCAGCGTGTGCCCGTGAACGTCGAGGTGGTGAAACCCGCTCTGGCGCACTCCACGCAGAGCGTGGATCTCTGGCAGCACGATCGCGGTGATGTCCAGTTCGTCCATCAGTTCCAGACCGTGCAGGGCCCGTGCGGCGCCGACGATGCGGCGCAGCTCCATGAAGATGCGCTCGGCCGCGACTCGCTCCAGCGCACTCGCGGATTCCCTGGCGGATCGAGCTGTGGGCTGCTCGACCTGCAGGTTCAGCTCCAGAGCGACCCGTACCAGGCGCAGCACCCGCAAGGGGTCATCGGCGAAAGCACGGCCTGAGACCATTCGCAGTCTTCGTTGCGCGATGTCACCGAGTCCGCCGTGGGGATCGATCGGCTCGCCGCCAGCGAGCGGTTCGGCGATCGCGTTTACCGTGAAGTCACGCAGCGACAGGTCGGCCTCCAGCGATCCGCCGCGCATACCCTCCAGGTCTATCTGGCTGGTTCTATCGCGCGCCACCACCCGCCAGGCGCCGAAGCTTTCCGACAGCGCGAAGCAGGCGCCGCCGATGGCTCTCGCGAGTTGGCGGGCCGCCTGCTGCGGGTCGCCGTCGATCACGACGTCGAAGTCGGCGGTTTCCCTGCCCAGGATTCGGTCGCGCACCGCGCCCCCCACGAGCCATGCGCGCCTCCCCGACAGAGCCGAGCGGATCGCTTCTATGGAGTCGCTCACGGCTCGCGGAGCGATCCCGCTTGGTCGTCTCGATATATGCGCGGAACGCGCGCTGTCAAGCCGCAGGTGATCTTGTAGTTGATGGTGTCAAGCCGCCGGGCGACGTCCTCGGCGGTGATCAGCTGATCGCCCATTCGGCCGATCAGCACGGCGGGATGGCCGCGCAGTCTGAGAGCTGCCGGGTCGGAGCCGAGATCGACAGCGATGTTGTCCATGCTGACGGTGCCGACGAGCGGATGGCGCTTGCCGTCGATCAAAACGTCGGCGTTGCCCGAGAGGCCTCTCCGCCAGCCGTCGCCGTAGCCGATCGGCAGCACCCCCAGGTGGGTGTCATTGGCGGCGATGAACTGTCGTCCGTAGCCGGTGCTCTCCCCGGCGGCGCATGGCTTGACCTCGGCGACGTAGGAGCACAGCTGTAGGGCGGGCTGTAGATCTCTGGCGAGTGGGTCCTCTCCGAACGGGTCCATGCCGTAGACGGCCACTCCGCAGCGCACCATGTCGAAGTGTGCGCGTGGCTGACGCAGCGTGGCTGCGCTGTTGGCAGCGTGCACGAGTACACCCGGATGCTCGGCCTTGATTTTCAGCGCCCAGTCCTCGAAGCGCCTCAGCTGGAGGTCAAAAAAATCGTCTCCCAGGTCGTCAGCGGTGGCGAAGTGGGTCATCAGACCGGCCAGTTGCACCCTGGTGCTCTCCACGGCGGCGGCTGCCGCCCGCGATGCGGTTTGCTCGTCACGGGTGCCCAGTCGTCCCATGCCGGTGTCGAGCTTTATGTGCACCCGCCCTCCGCCGTGGCGCTCCACCTGCGCCACGAATCGCTCGTCCCAGGCGACGACGTCCGCGTCGGCCCGCAGTGCCTCGTCGAGCTCCACTTCGGTGAGGGCGCCCATCACGAGGATCGGCACGTCCACCACGCCGGCCTGGCGAAGAGCGGCGGCCTCGTGTGAGCCGGCGACCGCCAGCCAACTTGCGCCGCCGGAGAGCGCGGCGCGGGCCGCCTGGGGCGCCCCGTGCCCGTAACCGTCGGCCTTGACCACGACACACAGGTTTACGCCCGTGCTCAACCGCGAGCGCAGACGAACGCAATTGTGGGCTATGGCGGTCAGGTTGACCGGCGCCGAGGCACGGATCGTGTTTGCCGCGTTCGAGGCGCCGGCCTCATTCATTCCCGGCCCCCGCCCTGGCCGCCGGCAGCGCTTGGATCACGTCGGTGGCGATCACACCCTCGACGGACCCCACCCGGCGGGCCGCCTCACGTCCTGCACGCGCATGCAGGCAGACCCCGGCGCAGGCCGCAAGGAACGGGTCCAATCGTTGGGCCAGCAGCGCGGCGATCACCCCGGTGAGCACGTCTCCGGTGCCGGCCGTCGCGAGCGCCGGGCTGCCGCCTGTATTGACGGCGACGGTCCCGTCGGGAGCGGCGATCAGGGTGTCGTCTCCCTTCAACACGATCACGGCCTGTGCGATGTCGGCTGCCGCACGCACGTGGCGCAGTCGCTCGGCCTCGATCTCCTCGCTCTCGAGACCCAGTAGCCGCCCGAGCTCGCCGGCGTGTGGGGTGCACACCGTGTGTGCCTGGCGGCCCCGCAGATCCTGCAGGCGGCCGGCGTGCGCGTTCAGGCCGTCCGCGTCGAGTACGATCGGCAGCTCCACCCGTTCGGCCAGCGCGCGAGCGAAGCTGGCGGCGCCCTCGCCGCGACCCAATCCCGGTCCGAGCGCCAACGCGCCGCCTCGTTCGGCGGCGTGGAGGATGTCCTGGATGCCCTCGGTGCTCAGCGCCCCGTCCTGCTCGGGCAGGCCGTGGGTCATCAGCTCCGGTGTGGCACCCGCGGCGAGGATCGTTTGCAGCGACGCCGGGACGCAGGCGCTCACGTATCCGGCTCCGGCGCGCATCGCGGCGTGGGCGGTCATCTGCGGGGCGCCCGTGAGGCCGCGAGAGCCTCCGGCGACGAGCACGTGACCGGAGGTGAACTTGGTCGAATCGCCCTTCCGGCGGGGCAGCGCGTGAAGGACGCTTTCTCCGATCAGCCCGATGCTGGCGCGAGCGGGAGGGTTCTTCGGAATCCCGATGTCGATCACTCGTGCCTGGCCTGCTCGACGCTTGCCCGGGTTGATCCACAGTCCCGGCTTGGCGGCGTGAAAGGTGACGGTCACGTGGGCGTGGACCGCGTCGCCCGCCACCGCGCCGGTGGAGGCGTCCACGCCACTGGGTACGTCCACGCTCACAACCGGTGCGGCGGCGGTGTTGGCGAACTCGATGGCCTGTGCCACCGCGCCGTGCGGCGAGCCTGTGGAGCCGGTGCCGAGCAGCGCGTTGACGATCATGTGCGCCCGCATGATCTCTTCCCGCGCGGGCGATTCACCGAAGAGCAGTGGCGGCTCTCCCGGCAAACATCGCAGGTTGATCGCGGCGTCTCCGGAGAGCTCCTCGGGCGTGGTTGTGCAGATCACGCTCACGGTTCGTCCCGCCTGGCGCAGCAGGCGCGCCACGACGAATCCGTCGCCGCCATTGTTGCCCTTTCCGCATAGCACCGCGACCGGCCCGTCGGGTGCGATCTGCTCGACGATCCGGGCCACCCCCAGCCCGGCGCGCTCCATCAGATCCAGCGAGGGGACGCCCTGCTCCTCGATCGCCCAGCGGTCGATGGCGCGCATGCTCTGCGCGTCATAGAGCGGCTCACAGTAGTCCGGAAGTGCTCCCATGCCTAGCGATGCTAGCCCCTGGGTATAGGGCTACTCGACGGTGACGGTCTTTGCGAGGTTGCGGGGCTGGTCGACGTTCAGTCCGCGCAGGCGCGCGATCTCGTATGCCAGCAGTTGCAGGGGTATGACGGCGAGCAGCGGCTGCAGCATCCAGTCGGTGCGCGGCACGCGGATCACCTGCTCGGCGTGCTCACCGATCGTGAGGTCGCCCTCGGAGGCGACGGCGATCACGTGCGCGCCACGTGCCCGCACCTCCTGCATATTGGAGACCATCTTCTCGAGCACCGGCGAGTCGGTGGCGACCACACCACCGGGGTGGAGTCGTCGAGCAGCGCGATCGGACCGTGCTTCATCTCGCCCGCCGCGTATGCGTCGGTTGCTATGTAGGAGATCTCCTTGAGCTTCAGCGCGCCCTCCAGCGCAACCGCCCTGCCGGCGTGACGGCCGAGATACAGGAAGAACTCCGCGGCCTTGTGTGTGGTGGCGATCTCGCGCACATCGGTGGATGCCAGCAGCTCCGCCACGTGGTGCGGCAGGCTCTTGAGCTCGCCGATCAAACGTCGCAGCTCCTGTGGGCGCATCGTGCCGCGCAGCTCAGCCAGGCGCAGTGCCAGCAGATACATCACCGCGACTTGACAGACGAATGTCTTGGTCGCAGCCACGCTGACCTCGAGTCCGGCGCGGGTGAACAGCACCCCGTCGGCCTGGCGTGTCGCCTGCGAGCCCATGACGTTCGTGATTGCCAATACACGCGCCCCGCGTTCGCTCGCCAGGCGCATCGCGGCGAGCGTGTCTGCTGTCTCACCGGACTGCGTTATCCCGATCACGAGGTCTCCGCTTCCGACCACCGGGTTGCGGTAGCGGTACTCGGAGGCGATGTCCATATCGACCGGTATTCGGGCCCACTCTTCGATCGCGTAACGGCCGATCAGGCCAGCGTTGAACGATGTTCCGCACGCGACGATCACGATCCGCTCCACACCGCGCAACAGATCCTCGTCCAAGGCGTCCGGTGATGAGAGATCGACCGTGTCGGGACGTGCCAGACGGTCTGCGATCGTCTCCGCGAGCACGTCGGCCTGCTCGTGTATCTCCTTGAGCATGAACGTCTCATAGCCGCCCTTCTCCGCCTGCTCCTCATCCCAGTCGATCTCGCTGACCGGACGCTCCACGGTGTTCCCCTCGGCATCCAGGAAGGTGACGCCCGCGGGCTCCACCACGACTATCTCGCCGTCGTTGATGTATTGGACGCGACGAGTGTGCGCCAGGAAGGCGGGGATCGCCGAGGCGAGGAACTGCTCGCCCTCTCCGCGACCCACTACCAGCGGGCACTCCTTGCGCGTCCCCACCAGCACATCGGGCTCATCGAGGCTCATCGCCACGAACGCGTAGTGGCCTTCGAGCTCGTCGCTGCTGGCTCGCACCGCCGCGGCCAAATCGCCGTCGTAGTGCTCGGCGATCAGGTGCGCGATCGCCTCCGCATCGGTCTCGGAGGTGAAGACCGCGCCGGTGTCTATCAGACGCTGCTTGAGCGCCAGATAGTTCTCGATGATCCCGTTCACGACGACGTGCACGCGATCACCGGTGTCGTAGTGGGGATGGGCGTTCTCCTCGCTCACACGTCCGTGCGTCGCCCAACGCGTATGCCCGATACCCGTGCTCGCCGGCGCCGTGGCGAGCGCGACCCTGCCACCCCCCGGGGCGAGCGCTTCGCTATCGAGCTTGCCCTGCAGCGCATCGAGGTTCCCCACCGCGCGCACGGACTCGATGCGACCGTCGATGACCACGGAGATGCCCGCCGAGTCATAGCCGCGATACTCGAGCCTGCGAAGACCGGCGAGCAGCAGATCGCTGGCGGAACGTCTACCCACATAACCGACGATGCCGCACATCCAGGGTCCAGGCCTTTCGCGGAGGATGACCGAGATCGCGAGGTGTTTTGGGGCACCGGACTGCGATCCCGCTGTCGTTGATCGTCGGTCGAAGATACCAGCGCAGGCCGATATTCAGCGACCGGCTGGGTCTCAGGTCAGCTCGCGTTGCACGAGGCCGACCAGGTGTGCGCACACCGATTCGGCCTCTTCGTCGGTTGGCGCCTCGACCATCACGCGCACGAGCGGCTCGGTGCCGCTTGGGCGCACGACCACACGACCCCGCCCGGATAGGCCCTCGTCGGCAGCCTTGACGGCGTCCAGCACCACCTCTGAGCGCTCCAGTGCGTCGCGGTCGCGGACGCGGACGTTGACGAGCGTCTGCGGCAGCTTCTCCATCGCGTGACGATCGGCTAGATCCGCGCCGTCGAGCGCCTGGAGCGCCAGCAGGGCGCTTGCTATGCCATCGCCCGAACGGTTGAAGCTCAGGTCGATGATGTGCCCGGACTGCTCCCCGCCGATCGCCCAGTCGCGGGCACGCAGCTCCTCCAGCACATACCGGTCGCCGACCTTGGTCGTGGCGACCGCGACGTCGGCCTGTCTCATCGCGGCGTGAAACCCATAGTTGGTCATGACGGTGACGACAACCCCGTTCCCGGGCAATCGATCGGATCTCTTGAGGTGCATCACCACGAGCGCCATCAGCTCGTCCCCGTCGACGAGCTGCCCGTTGCGGTTGACCGCCAGCACACGGTCGCCGTCCCCGTCGAAGGCGAAGCCGAGCGCGTGCCCGCCCTCGAGTACACGCTCGGCGAGGCTCTGCAGGTGGGTGGAGCCGCAGCCGTCGTTTATGTTGCGCCCGTCGGGCATGTCGGCGATGACAGTCACCTTGGCGCCGAGCCGTCTGAAGATCTCGGGCGCCACCTGGTGGGTCGCTCCGTTAGCGCAGTCCAGCAGGACATCCAGGCCCTTCAGGTCGAGAGCGTTGAAGTGTGTGTGCAGCTCGCGCAGGTAGTCCTCTTGGGCGCCTCTGAACTCGCGGATCTGTCCGATCGTGCCCGGGTGAGGTGCAGCGGTCTGCTCCAGCCGCGTTTCGATCGCGGCCTCCACCTCGTCTGTGAGCTTGTATCCATCCTGGCCGAAGAACTTGATGCCGTTGTCCTTGAAGGGGTTGTGTGAGGCGGAGATCATCACGCCCAGGTCAAAGCCATAGCGGCCGATCAGCAGCGGTGTGGCGGGGGTCGGCAGCACCCCTCCCAGCAGCACGTCCCCGCCGACCGAGGCGATCCCCGCGGCGAGGGCGGCCTGCAGCATCGCACCAGACTCACGGGTATCGCGTGTCAGGAGCACCTGCGGGCGCTCTGTTCGCGTGTGGCTCGCAGCGGCGGCACCGAGCTTCAGTGCCAGCTGTGCGCTCAGGAACTCCCCGGCGACACCCCGCACGCCGTCGGTTCCAAACAGCTTGCCCACGAGTTGGGTCTAGCGCTTGGAGAACTGCGGCCGCTTGCGCGCCTTCTTCAGACCGGCCTTCTTGCGCTCCTTGGCACGCGAGTCACGGGTCAAGAAGCCGCGTCGCTTGAGCTCGCCTCGAAGGTTGGGGTCTGCCTCCAGCAGCGCGCGAGAGACGCCGTGGCGCAACGCCCCGGCCTGGGCGGAGATCCCGCTTCCCTGGACGCGTGCCACGACGTCCATTCGCTCGTGATAGCCGACGGTCTCTAGCGGCTGGCGGATGTTGCGCTGCAGCGTCAAACGCGGAAAGTGCTCCTCGAGCGTCCGTCCGTTGATCAGGTAGGTGCCACTGCCGGGTCTGAGGATCACGCGCGCGATCGCGGTCTTGCGCTTTCCGGTGGCGCGGTAGCGGGCGTCGGCGGCGAGATCGATCGCAGCTGTGGCGATGGGCTCTGGAAAGTCCTGCTCGAGGGACTCCTCTTCGGGAGCCTGCGTCTCATCCTCGTCCTCGATCGCGTAGGGATCCTCTGGAGCCTCACGGCCGAGCGGGTCGACGCCTTCGGGGACGATGTTGACTTCCAGGTGCGCTCCCGGGACAGCCGGCTTCTCGCGCGGTGCGGGCTCCTCCTCCGGGGCGCTGTCCTCCGCCGTGGGCTCCTCGTTGACGGGCTCCTCCGCGGTGGTCTCGCTGGCCGTGGTGTCGGGTGTCCCTTGCGCGGCCGGCGCCTGCTGCTCCTCGGCCTGGGCCTCGGGCGCGGGGGCCTCAACCTGGGGCTCTGCCGCGGCCGGCGGCTCGACTGCCGCCTCGGGCTCCTGGGCGGGAACCTCAGCCTGCGGCTCAGCCGCCGCCTCGGGCTCCTGGCCCTCCGCTGGGGTCTGCGGGTCCTCTGGTGCCTCTGGTGTCTCGTCAGTCATCGATCTCCATCGGTTGGGGCATTTGAGCGGTGTGTGGATGCTCTGGGCCCGCGTAGATCTTCAGCTTCGTCAGCTGCTTGCGTGCGAGGCGGTTGCGCGGCATCATGCCCTTCACGGCGCGCCTGATGACCTCCTCTGGACGGCGGTCGATCATCTCCTCGAAAGTGCGCGAGCGCAGCCCACCGGGATAGCCGGAATGGCGGTAGTAGAGCTTGTCGGTGCGCTTCTTGCCGGTGACGGCGATCTTCTCGGCGTTGACGACCACCACGAAGTCGCCGGTGTCGATGTGCGGGGTGTACTCCGGCTTGCGCTTGCCGCGCAGCACATCCGCGATCTGGGTCGCCAGACGACCGAGCGTCTTGCCGTTGGCGTCAACCAGCAGCCAGTTCCGCTCGCGGTCGGTCGGCTTTGCTACGTAGGTCTTCGTAGAGGGTGCCATAGCGTGAAAAAGGCCACGCGAGAGCGCGCGGCGAATGGAATACAATAGCCAATGTCGGCCCGGTTCGCGGACTAGCCGTGGACTACTCCCACTCGATGGTGCCCGGCGGCTTGGAGGTTATGTCCAGCACGACCCGATTGACCTCGCGCAACTCGTTGATCATTCGTGAGGCGATCGTCTCCAGCAGGTCGTATGGCAGACGCGCCCAGTCGGCGGTCATCGCGTCGTCGCTGGTGACCGCACGTATGACGACCACATAACCGTATGTGCGCTCGTCGCCTTGCACGCCGACGGTGCGCACGTCCGGCAGCACGCAGAAGGACTGCCACAGCTCCCGGTACAGGCCGGCCTTGCGGATCTCCTCCTGCAGGATGTGGTCGGCCTCGCGCAGCACGTCCAGGCGCTCGCGTGTGGCTTCGCCGCCGACGACCCGGATCGCGAGCCCTGGTCCTGGGAATGGCTGGCGCCACACCAGCCGCTCGGGCAGGCCGAGCTCGGCGCCGACCGCGCGCACCTCGTCCTTGAACAGGGCGCGCAGTGGCTCTACCAGCTCGAACTGCATGTCCTCGGGCAGTCCGCCGACGTTGTGGTGGGACTTGATCGTCGCCGCGCCGGTGCCGCCACCTGACTCGATCACGTCGGAGTAGAGCGTGCCCTGCACCAAAAAGCGCGCGTGGCTCGAGGGATCGTGGGTGGTTCCGCCGGAGATCTTCGCGGCCTCCTCCTCGAAGACCCTGATGAACTCGGCGCCGATCGCCTTGCGCTTGGCCTCGGGCTCGGTAACCCCTTTGAGCTTCTCCAAGAAGCGTGTCTCGGCATCGACCGCGACGAGCGGCACTTTGAAGGTGTCCCTGAACGCCCCTATGACCTGTTCGCCCTCGTCCTTGCGCATCAGCCCGTGGTCGACGAACACGCACGTCAGCTGGTCGCCGATCGCGCGGTGCACGAGCAGCGCGGCCACGGAGGAGTCAACGCCGCCCGAGAGCCCACAGATGACGCGTCCGTCGCCGACCTGGGCGCGGATGCGCTCGATCTGCTCTTCGGCGATCGAGGCGGCCGACCACGTCAGCTCACAGCCGCAGACCTCGGTCAGAAAGCGGATCAGGATCTCCTGGCCGTAGGGGGTGTGAACCACCTCGGGGTGAAATTGGATGCCGTAGATGCCGCGCTTTGTGTCCTCCACGGCGGCGACCGGCGAGGCGGTCGAGGAGGCGAGCGCGGTGAACCCCGGGGGGCCTGGTAGACGGTGTCGCGGTGGGACATCCAGCAGGTCTGTTCCTTGGGCATTCCGGCGAGCAGCACGCCGGGCTCAGAGACACTCAAGTCCGAGCGGCCGAACTCCCCCACATCGGCCTGCTCGACGCGCCCGCCCAGCTCGTGCATCAGCAGCTGCATGCCGTAGCAGATGCCGAGCACCGGCACACCCAGCTCGAGCAGTCCCCGCTCAAGGCGCGGCGCCCCGGACGCATACACCGAGGCGGGTCCTCCGGAGAGGATGATCCCGCGGGGTTTGCGTTTGGCGACATCGTCCAGCGGGATGTGGTGTGGCAGCAGCTCGCTGAAAACCCCGCAGTCGCGGATGCGCCGCGCGATCAGCTGCGAGTACTGGCCCCCGTAGTCCAGCACCACGATCTCTTCACGGGCCGCCTCCTTCCCGTTCCGCCCTTCGGAGGACGTGGACAGGGTGGCAGCCGGGTCAGTCATTGACCAGCGCGGCTGCCTTTCCGTTGGAGCCCATGCCGACCGACTGGTCGCGCTGCAGCTGCTTGCCCTCGGTCTGCAGCGCCGGCGCGATCACCACCTCGGCGCGGTTGAACTCCGCGAGATCCTTGTGTCCGCAGGTAGCCATCGATGTGCGCAGCCCGCCGAACAGGTTGAAGGTGCCGTCGTTCTCACGCGCCGGGCCGACCAGGATCTCCTCGAGCGTTCCGTTCTGTGTGGTCGCCACGCGTGCTCCGCGGGGCAGGCTGGGGTGGAATGTCGCCATCCCCCAGTGAAACCCCCGCCCGGGGGCCTCGTACGCGCGTGCCAGCGGCGAGCCGATCATCACCGCGTCGGCGCCCAGCGCGATCGCCTTGGAGACGTCGCCGCCGTTGCGCATGCCGCCGTCGGCGATCACCTGGCAGTACTCGCCGGTCTCCAGCATGTGTGTGGAGCGGGCGTGCGCCACGTCGGCGATCGCGGTCGCCTGCGGCACGCCGATGCCCAGCACCCCGCGGGTGGTGCAGGCGGCTCCCGGCCCGACCCCGACGAGCACGCCGGCTGCCCCGGTGCGCATCAGGTGAAGGCCGGTGTGGTAGGAAGCGCAGCCGCCGACCACCACCGGGACGTCCAGCGACGGGATGAACTCCTTGAGGTTCAACGGCTCAGAGACGGTGGAGACGTGTTCGCCGGAGACGACGGTGCCCTGGATGACGAGCACGTCGAGGCCCGCCTCGAGCGCGATCTCGTGGTGGTCGAGCACCCGCTGGGGTGTGAGGGAGGCGGCCACCACGACCCTCTGCTCCTTGATTTCGCGTATCCGCTGGGCGATCAGCTCGGGCTTCACCGGCTCGCGGTAGATCTCCTGCATCTCGCGGGTCGCTTCCTCCTTGGGCAGCAGCGCGATCCGCTGCAACTGCTCCTCGGCATCCTTGTAGCGGGTGAAGATCCCCTCGAGGTTGAGCACGGCAAGACCGCCCAGACGGCCGACGATGCCCGCCGTCTCGGGCGAGACGACGCCGTCCATCGCGGAAGCCAGCATCGGCAGCTCGAATTGATAGGGGCCAAGCTTCCAGGAGATGTCGATGTCGTCGGGGTCGCGTGTGCGCCTGGAGGGGACGATCGCTATGTCGTCGAAGCCATACGCGCGACGGCCCTTCTTGCCGCGTCCGATCTCTATCTCCATCGAGGGATCCTTGCAATCGCGGCGGACAAGAAAGCCCCGCGCGAAGCGGGGCCATGTGGCTGTTGACCGAAGAGTATCGGCGAGATGTCAACCACGGCGGCCAAGTGATTCGAGCATAGCAACGCTTCGGTCTCACCGGCGCGCGAGGAAGACCACAAGCACCGCTTCTTCAGCCGACCTCGGCGGGTGATGACAGGGCGCTGACGCTCACCTCGCCGAGCAGCCGGTGCACCTCGCGCGGATCGACCAGGCCGGCGCCCATGCGGCGTGTGGACTCCGCTCCGCAGGCGACGGCGAAGCGCAGGCAGCGCTCCGGCTCTGAGCCTTCGTATCGCGCCGCGACATATCCGGCCAGAAAGGCGTCTCCGGAGCCGACTGCGGCTGCGGAATCCAGCGGCTGGATGCGGGCGCGGCACAGCCGTGGCTGACCGTCCACCAGCACCTGGGCGATGCACCCGTCGGGGAGTGTCATGATCGCCTCGCGAGCCCCCAGTTCGGCGACCTCGCGTACCGCGAGCTCCTCCTCTTCGCCGAACTCGTGGCCGACTAGTTCCTCGGCCTCCAGCACGTTGGGTGAGACGACATCGGGCTCGGCGCGTACGGCCTGGCGCAGCGGCTCGCCGTCGGTGTCGATAACGGTTGTCACCCCTGTGCGTTGCAGTTCGCGGATCAGGCGGGCGTAGATATCGGGGTCCACGCCTCTGGGGACCGATCCGGCGAACACCACGATCTCAGCCCCACGGGCCAGATACAGGAGCTTGTCGGTGAACGTCTCGATCTCCCGCTCGGAGACCAGCGGCCCACGCTCGTTGACCTCGGTCTGCTCGCCGTTTGTGGGGTCGAGCACCGAGGTGTTCGTGCGCGACTCTTCCCGGATCCGCACAAAGTCGTTGAGGATCGATTCCTCAGTCAGCGACTCCACTATGTGTGTGCCGGTGGCGCCGCCGGCCATACCGGTCGCGATCACCGGCTGGCCGAGCGTCTTCAGCGTGCGGGCGATGTTGACGCCCTTGCCGCCGGCCATGGTGCGTTGTTCCACGGTGCGATGGCGCCGTCCGAGGCGGAAGTTCGGCACTGACAGCGACTTGTCGATCGCTGCGTTGAGGGTGACAGTGATGATCATCGGTGCTTCACCCAGTTCCTATCCCTGCACCATCGTTACCAGTGATGCCGGCTCAGAGGCTACCGCAATCCGGACCCCGCCAAACACAAATTGGGTCGGCTGTCGCGGTTTCGCTCACACCAGCGCCCAAGCCGCAGCCCGCAGACGCTCGGCCTCCGCTCGCGCGGCTGAGGCCGGGTCGCCGCCGGTCTGTACGTGGGCGCCGGCGATGCTGCGCGAAGCGGCGATCAGTCCCCCCGCGGCACCGGGCGCGAACGCGGGAGCGAGGTCTTGAATATCGCCGCCCTGGGCCCCTACACCAGGAAGCAAAAAGACGGCGTTTGGCATCAGCTCCCGTGCCCTGGCGAGGTGCGCGGGCACGGTCGCCCCGACCACCGCTCCGACGTCGCTGAGGCCATGCTCGCCGACATGGTCGCGGCCGAGTCGCTCCACGACGGTGGCCAGGCGTTCCCACAGGGTGCCGCCCTCGGCGAGCTCGAGGTCCTGGATGTCCGCGGCACCCGGGTTTGATGTGCGAACCAGGACGAGCACTCCCCCGCCGTGCGCGCGGGCGACGTCGAGGAACGGCTCGATCGTCTCGGCCCCCATCAACGGGTTGATCGTCGCCATGTTCACCTGCAGGCCGGGCGATGGTCCGGACGGTGTTTGAACGGATCCCATAAGCCCCTGTGCGTAGGCGGCGGCGGTGACCGGAATGTCACCGCGCTTACCGTCGGCGATCACCAGCAGATCACGCTCGTGAGCGTATTCCGTGACAGCGGCGAGGACACTCCATCCGGAGGGTCCCAGCCTCTCGAAGCAGGCCAGCTGGGGCTTGACGGCAACGCATGCCGGTGAAGCCGCGTTGATCAGTGCCCGGCAGTGCGCCAGGACCGCGGCCCCGGCCTGCCCCGGTGGCGAGTTCGCCGACTGTGATGATCCCTCGGGCCAGAGCGCCATAGGATCGGGGTCGATCCCGAGCACTATCTGTGACTCGCGTCGCGCTACGCGTTCGGCGAGCAGATCGCCGAATCCAACCGGCGAGCGGCTGCTCATTGCTCGACCCCGATAACGAAGGCCGTCCTCAGCGCGATCCCTTGACGGCGTTCTTCAAGCCACTGCCAGCGGTGAAACGGGGAACACGTGACGCCGGGATCTGGATGCGCTCGCCGGTGCGCGGGTTGACTCCCTCGCGCGCGCCGCGCTCACCGACATGGAACTTGCCGAACCCCGACAGCGCCACTTCGCTGCCTCGCCGCAGCGTGTCCTCGACGGTGCTCAACACCGCGTCAACCGCTTTGGCGGCGTCCTGGCGGGTAAGAGATGCCCGGTCGGCCACTTGGTCAACCAGCTCGGACTTGGTCACTTCCTCCTCCTCGTTCGTAAATCGTTCATTCGAAGCTAACAGCGAACGCGGACGGCCGCCACCCGCTCGGCACGCCCGCCGTCGATGGGACAATATGTGCGCCATGCCAGTCTCTCGAGTCGCCTGGATCGTGACCGTCCTCGTGACGGTGCTCACCGCCGTGCTGCTGCTGCTCGCCGGCTACGTCGGCTACGCGGGCCTGAGCCTCGCCGTCGGCGCCTCCGCGGCGATCAACCTGCTGTAGGGACCGCGGACTGCTCTAGCCACTGCAGCAGCGCTCTGGCGGCCTTTCCACGATGGCTGATCGCATCCTTCTGATCGTCGGAGAGCTCCGCCATCGTCAGCCCCGGGGGGCCGTCGTCGGGGAGGAACACCGGGTCATAGCCAAAGCCGCGTTCACCGCGGGGGCGGGGGTCCAGACGGCCGCCGCACGAGCCCACGAACATCTGCTCCACGCCCTCTTGGGGATCGACATAAGCCAGGGCGCACACGTATGCCAGCGCGTCGCCGGGCGGCACCTCACGCAGCAGCTTCTCTAGGTTCTGCTTGTCGGTGGCGTGCTCGCCGGCGTAGCGCGCCGAGCGAACGCCGGGAGCGCGATCGAGCGCGGCCGCCTCGATACCCGAGTCGTCGGCTATCGCGACCAGGCCCGTCGCCGCGGCCGCAGCGAGCGCCTTGCCCAGCGCGTTGGCCTGGAAGGTGTCCCCGTCCTCTGGCGGCAGCTCCACATGATCCGCCAGGCACTGAACCTCCACGCCCTCGAGCAGACGGGCGAACTCGCGCCGCTTGTGCTCGTTGTGGGTGGCGAGGAGCAGCTTCACACGCCCGCGATCGCCTGATCCTGTATCTGGCGCAGTCTCTGGATGCCGTCGGCGGCGAGCGCCAGCAGCTCATCCAGGCTCGCCCGCGAGAGTGGTGTGCGCTCCGCGGTCGCCTGGACCTCCACCAGACCGCCGCCGCCGGTCATCACCACGTTGGCGTCCACCTCGGCCCGCGAATCCTCGGAGTAGTCGAGATCCAGCATCGCCACGCCATCGACGACTCCGCAGGAGACGGCCGCGATCGATCCGTTCAGCGGGCTGCTTTTCAACAGGCCCTTGGCCGAGAGCCGCCCGCACGCCAGCGCCAGCGCCACGTAAGCGCCCGTGATCGAGGCGCAGCGCGTGCCGCCGTCGGCCTGCAGCACGTCGCAGTCCAGATAGATGGTGCGTTCTCCGAGCGCCTGGAAGTCGATCACCATGCGCAGCGAACGTCCGATCAGGCGCTGGATCTCCACCGACCGTCCGTCGAGCCGCCCCTTGGTGACGTCACGCTGCTTGCGGTCTCCCGTGGAGGCGGGGAGCATCCCGTACTCGGCGGTCACCCAGCCGCGCTCCTGGCCGACGAGCCATCGCGGGACGCTCTCCTGCACCGAGGCGGTGCAGATGACGCGGGTCTCGCCGGCTGAGATCAGCGCCGAACCGGCCGCTGTCCGAACGAATTCCGGCTCGATCGTGACAGGCCGCAGCCCCCCGGCAGCGCGCTCGTAGCTGCGCTGTACGGCACTCACGCGACGACCTCCACTTCGGCTAGCTGCACCCGCTCCACCGTCCCCAGCGGCATCTGCAGAAAACGCGTCCCCAGCTCCTGGAACATCCGTGCGTCGCCAGTGCAGAGGAAGCGGTACTCCCCCTCCCGCGAGCGTGGGTTGCGCAGGTCACGGGTGCTGAGCGCATGCTCGACCTGACGTGCGAGCGCCCCCCCGGAGCTGATGAGTTCCACCCCCGGGCCGAGCATTCGCTGCAACATCGGCTTGATCAGTGGGTAATGGGTGCATCCGAGGATCACCGTGTTGACCTCGGCTTCACGCAGAGGGGCACAGGCCTCTCTGACGATCTGTACCGCATGCTCGTCGAACTGCTCACCGGCCTGGATGATCGACGCGAGCTCCGGGCAGGACACGGCGTGCAAGGTCACGTGCGGGTCCACGACGTTGACGGCCGCCTCATAGGCTCCGCTCGCCACGGTCGTTGGTGTTGCGAGCAGCCCGATGCGCCCCGTGTGGGTGCTGGCCACGGCCTGCAGCGCCTCGGGCCGCACCACCCCTTGCACATCCAGCCCGAGCGTCGTCTGCATCATGCGCCTGCTGAGACTCGGCAGAGCGGCGGCCGTCATCGAATTGCAAGCGACGACGAGTAGCTTCGCGTGACGTCTGAGCAGCTCCTCCGCGATCTCCGCCGCGAAGCGCTCGATTTCATCGGGTGCGCGTTCTCCGTAGGGAAAGCGCGCCGTGTCTCCCAGATAGATGAAGTCCTCCTGCGGGAGGCGTACGAGCAGCTCGTGAAGTACGGTCAGACCGCCGACCCCCGAGTCAAAGACTCCGATGGGACGTGTGCGGTGATCGTGGACGGCGGCCATGCACCCCATCATTTCAGAGCGCTACCGTCAGCGGATGGTGCGAGTGCTCGTGCTCTCCAACATGCTGCCCGAGGAGGCCCATCCCGAGCGCGGCCAGTTCGTGCGCGACCAGGTGCGGGCGCTGCGTGAGCTCGAGGATCTGGACATCACCTTGTATGAGTTTCCGCCCGGCGGACAGGCTCTCGTCCAGGCGGCCAACGAGCTGCGCCGCCGCCATCGGGGAGAGGTCCTCGACGTCGTTCACGCACACTTCGGCCTGACGGCACTGACCTCCCTGTTCGTTCGATCGCGGGTCCGCGGGCTGACCCTGCACGGGACCGATGTCTCACATCCCCGTACCCGCCAGGTCACACGCGCGGTGCTGCCTCTGATGAACCTGATCGGAGCGGCGTCCGAGCCCTTGATCCAGCGCATCCCCTCCCGTTCGGCCAGGCGCCGTGCGCTGGTGCTGCCCTGCGGCGTGGACATGCGGCGCTTTGCTCCCATCCCCCGGGGTGAGGCGCGCGCACGACTCGGCCTCGACCCGCAGGGGGCGTATCTGCTGTTCCCGGCCGACCCCGATCGTCCGGAGAAGCGCTATGACCGGGCGCTGGCGTTGGCCGGCTCAGAGCGGCTGTTGACGCTCGGCGGCGTCGATCCGGAGATCGTGCCGTTGATGATCAACGCGGCAAACGCGGTGCTGGTGCCCTCCGAGAGAGAGGGCTTCGGGCTGGCGGTGCTCGAGGCGCTGGCCTGTGAAGTGCCCGTGCTGGCCACCCCGGTCGGGATCCACACGGTCGCGCTGGATGGTCTACCCGGCACTCTGTGCGCTCCTTTTGAGATCGAGCGCTGGCGGGAGACGCTGCGGCCGCATCTGCGAGCCGAAGGTCCCAGGGTGGCGGGACGCGAGCGAGCGGAGCGCTACTCGGCGACGCGCATGGCCGAGCGGCTGGCCGCGGAATGGCGAACGCTACTGGCGATAGCCGGGTAGCATGAAAGGGTCGATGCCATGAACTTTTCGACCTCGACGCCCACAGACATCCATTCCCGGCAAGGGTTCCGCGATGGCCACTGAGCCAAACGGGCCGGCTGCAAGCCCATCCGGGTCACCGTATGGCGCACAGGGGCAACCCGCCGCGCCGGGCACGGTGCTGTCCCCCATCCCAGCCGCCGCGCCGACCCCCGACGCTGCCCCGGCCGACCCATCCGCACAGATAGCGATAGCCGGCAGCGACCCCCTCCCTCCGAGCACACCCGGTTTCGGCGAACGTGGCCGCATGCGTCGCCGGCTGCATTTCCTGCGCAAGGCGCGCGAGCTCGCCTACCGTGACCTCGGTGGCCTGGTCTTCGATCTGCACCGCTTCGGTAAGCGGCACGACGAGCTGGTCATAGCCAAGCTCGCCACGCTGGATCACATCGACGGCGAGCTGCGCGCGCTGGAGGCCGTCCTGAAGGAACGCCAGAGCGTCACGGTGCTGCGTGAGGCCGGTATCGCCGCCTGCCCGCGCTGCGCGGCGATCCACGGCAGCGACGACCGTTTCTGCCCGAGCTGTGGCATGCCTGTCGGCGTGCACGCCGATCATCCCGTGGGAGCACCGACGACAGCCTCCGTGCTCGGAGCCACATCCGCCCAGGTTCAGGCACAGCCTGCACCGCAAGCGGGCGGTGCCCCCAGCGCCCCCGAGCCAGCCGCAGTCCCTGCACAGCCGAACACGGCGCCGCCGAGCCCCCCCAGAGCGGGCGAGCGGTCCTCCTCGGAGCTGTTGCGTCCGCCCTCGTCGCTGCAGGGCAGCGCTGATGGGGATGAGCAGCCAACGCGCGTCGTGGCCAGCAACGAGGGCTCGCAGGCTCGTGAGCAGCCCACCCAGGGCTTCGATCCGCCGACGATGGCTGGATGAGCACGGGCCCCTCCGCACCTCCCGCCAGCCAACCCGCGGCTGCGAGCGACGTCACGTGTCCGTTGTGCGGAGTTCCCCTGGAGATCAGACAAGACTGGTGCCTGCGATGCGGTGCCGCCGCCCGGACCAGGCTGGCGGCGTCCGCGGGCTGGCGCGCGCCGCTGATCTCCCTCGCCGTCGTGATCGTGCTCTCGTTGGTTGTCCTGGCGGGCGCGCTGGTCAAGCTCGCCGGCGATTCCAATGGCTCGGGCTCCACCGCCCCCGACACCG
>CAVQZJ010000003.1:0-97897 GCA_963718425.1 uncultured Solirubrobacterales bacterium | reverse complement strand
GGTCAGGATGGCGTCCCATCAGACGCGCATGCGCTGGCCCGCCGGGTCGAGCACCGGTTCGGATAGCAACCTCGCCGGGCGGCGCTGGCCGATGATCTCCACCTCGAACATCGCGCCGGGCACCGCGAGCTCGCTCGGCACGTAGCCGAAGGCCAGCGAGCGGCCGCTGTAATGCGCATACGCGCCGGACGTCACCCAGCCCACCACCGCTCCGTCGTGCCAAATGGGCTCGTCGCCAAGGACGTCGGCCGGCTCCGCCGGATCGGGGGTCACCTCGAAGTAGCCGAGCGTCCGGGCCGGGCCGCGAGCCAGCTCCGCCTCCACCGCAGAGCGGCCGATGAAGTCAATCCTGGTGGTGTCCAGAAGGCTCGATCCCGTCGTCGCGAGCGCCGCGGCGAGCGAGGCCCCGGTCAACAGCACGACCCCCACCAGCGTCAGGAAGACGACCAGGATGCTCACGCCGACCTGCTGCACCAGACGGCTGGTGACCCAGTAGAGCGCCTGCCCGACCAGCCCGCCGTGGGCCTGTAGCCAACCTGTGTGCCATTG
The DNA here is from genome assembly GCA_963718425.1 of uncultured Solirubrobacterales bacterium. Lineage (GTDB taxonomy): Bacteria > Actinomycetota > Thermoleophilia > Solirubrobacterales > Solirubrobacteraceae > Palsa-744. The sequence continues at coordinate 97,348 of CAVQZJ010000003.1, read as the reverse complement.
CGCGGAGAGGTGGGCGGCGGTCGATGAGCTGACCCCCAGGGTGCCCGCCGCCAGCGCCAGCGTGAGCGCCGCCAGCAGACAGACGCCACCGGTGCGCAGCGGCCGCAGCGCGGGGAACACGGGCCGCAGCGACATCGCCAGCCCGCCAAGCACCAGCGCGAGCGGAGCGAGCCCCCTGACCCTTCCGACGGCGAAACCCAGGGCGCTCGCCAGGCCTTCCCCGACATGCCCGCCGTTCCAGCCACCCCACAACACGAAGCCTATGAAGATTCCGACGGCGAGCAGTCCCAGCGCAAGCACGTCCCGCTGGCGCTCGTCGAGCACGGGCATGCGAAAGACCAGCCCGTCAAGGACGCTGCGGCGCTTGCGGCGAGACGAGCGCGCGCGCCTGGAGCGGGGCCTTCCGCGGGCCGGTTTGGCGGGGCTCGAGCGGCGTTTCGCCCGTTTTGTGGTGCTGGCCATCCCGCGCAACTTCGACACCGGGGCCCCGGAACCTGCCCGTGGCCCCTACCATCGCTTAAGTCTCGTCGAACACGCAAAGGATCTGGACATGAATGACTTCACACGCGCGCCACGCGTTCTCGTCGTCGAGGACGACGAGGACATCGCCCAGGTGCTGCAGCGCTCGCTGCGCATCGAGGGGTATGAAGCACGCTCGGCATCGGACGGTGTCGCGGCGCTCGAGCAGGCTCGCAGCTTCGCCCCGGATCTCGTGATCCTCGATCTGGGGTTGCCGCGCATGGATGGGCTGGAGGTCGCGCGCAGCCTGCGCGAAAACGACGACGTGCCGATCCTGATGCTGACCGCGCGCGACGCACTGGAGTCCCGTGTGGAGGGCCTGGACGCGGGCGCCGACGATTATCTGGTCAAGCCGTTCGAGCGCCAGGAGCTGCTCGCGCGGATGCGCGCCCTATTGCGCCGCCGCCCGCCGCGCGGCTCGGCGCCGCTGCGTGTCGGGGATCTATCCCTGAACGCGGACACCCACGAGGTGGCACGCGGCGAACGGGTGATCGAGCTCACCCAGCGCGAGTTCGAACTGCTCGAGTATCTGATGCGCAACGAGCGGATCGTGATCTCCCGCCAGCGCCTGCTGGACGAGGTATGGGGGTATGACCCGTTCTCGACCACCAACACGATCGAGGTGTTCGTGTCCAATCTGCGCCGCAAGCTGGAGGCCGACGGCGAGCCCCGTCTGCTGCATACGATCAGGGGAGCGGGCTACGTCCTCAGGGCCTGAAGAGCCGATCGTACTCCAGCGCTTGATCGCCGCCCAGCTCAGGCGCATAGCGGCGCGTGCCTCCACCCTGTTTGACCGCCTGCCGATCCGCACCCGCCTGGCGGTTGTCTCCGCGCTCTTGACGTTCGCGATCCTGTGCGTGTTCGCGCTCACCATCGGCTCGCTGACAGCGCACCGGATCCGCACCGACTTCAACCACGAAGTCAGCGAAACCGCCAAGCAACTGCCCAACGATCTGCGGGTGACGGCCGACCAACTCGCGGGGACCTTCCAGGTCTCACCGCCGCTGCGCGACATCGCGCCACCAGGCACCGTGATCAGGATCCTCTACGAATCCGGGCGGGTGCTGGAACAGTACCCAGTGGGAGCGCCGGCATTTCATGCGCTGCCGCTGGGCGCGACCACAAAGGTCATCACCGAACACGGCTATCGGGTCGTGATGAGCGTCGTCCACGTCGAAGGGCCGCTCGGACCGATCGGTCAACTGTACTTCCAGTATGCGCGCCAGGTCGGTCCCACCGAGGCGACGGTCAAGCGGGTCGAGCTGCTGCTGGTGCTGGGCGTGCTCGCGGGGACCGCGCTGGCGCTGTTGGCGGGCGTGGCGCTCGCGCGCCGTGCGATGAAGCCGATCGCCGAGCTGACCTCCGCCGCCGATGAGATCGCGCGCACCCGCGACTCCTCCGCGACGGTACCGCAGCCACTCGCCGACGACGAGGTCTCAGAGCTCGCGCGCACCCTGCAGGGCATGCTGCGCTCCCTGGACTCCGCCCACGCCGAGACTGAGGCTGCGCTCGCCCGCCAGCGCCAATTCATAGCCGACGCCTCGCACGAGCTGCGCACCCCGCTCACGTCGGTGCTCGCCAACCTGGAGCTGCTGACCGACACGCTGCGCGGCGAGGAGGCCGACACGGCCCGCTCCGCGTTGCGCTCGTCAAAGCGCATGCGCCGCCTGGTGGCGGATCTGCTGCTGTTGGCGCGCTCGGACGTCGGCCGCGTCGTTCATCGCGAGCCTGTCGATCTCGCGCAGACCGTGATCGAGGCAGCCGCCGAGCTCGGGCCCGTGAGCGCCTCTCACGAAATATCGCTGGATGTCGAGCGCGCGGGACCGGTTTCCGTGATGGCCTCCCGCGACGAGCTGCATCGCCTGACGATCAACCTGATCGAGAACGCACTACGCCACACCCCTGCTGGCAGCTCGATCTGGGTCAGCATCGATGCCGAGCGCCGCAAGCACCAGGCGCGGCTGGTGGTGGCCGACAACGGGCCCGGGGTGCCCGAGCATCTCGCCGGCTCGCTGTTCGAGCGCTTCGTGCGCGGCGCCGGTGACCGCGGCGGCTCCTTCGGCCTGGGCCTGGCGATCGTCAAGGCGGTAGCCGAGAGCCACGGCGGCTCGGTCACCCTGGAGCGTACGCGGCGCGACGGCATCGAGCATGGCGCGCGTTTCGTCGTGCGGCTGCCGCTCGCGCCGCAGCAGCCGCCCGCGGACGCCCCGCAGGTCGCCGGGGCGATCGGCAACCCCGCCGCCAGTTGAACTTGACGGCGGTTTTCGCGCAGGCGCGACCTCGGGCGACCCACCAACGTCGGCGACGCGCCACACATGTCAGTAGCTAGCCAGGGCCGACTGTAGACTAATTGAGCGCTCCTATAGTAGACTGAATCGTATGAGCACCACGCTCAGAGTGAGCAAGCCGACCCGCGATCGCTTCGCCCGGCTGGCGCAGGCAACCGGTCGCCCTATGAGCCAACTGGTTCGACGAGGCAGCCGACGCGCTGGAGCGGCGCGTGTTCTTTGATCAGCTCTCGGCCCGCTACGAGGCTCTGCGTGCGGACGCTGCCTCCTGGAGCGAGGTCGAAGCCGAGCGCACCGCCGAGAGCGGAGCCCTGGGTGATCGCTCCTCGTGAACCCTCACCGCGGCGAGGTCTGGCTGGTTGACTTCGGCGAACCCGTCGGGCGCGAGCAGTCCGGCAGACGGCCCGCGGTGGTCGTATCAGCCGATCCCCTGAATGACAGTCGAGCCGGCGTCGTGATCGTCGTCCCCACCACAACCGCGCGTCGCGGCCTGCCGTCTCATGTCGAGATCGACCGGGACGATTCAGGGCTAGACGAGGTGAGCTACGCGAAGTGCGAGGACGTCAAGTCCATCTCCGAGCAGCGCCTGATCGGACGCCTCGGAGCCGTCGGCGACGAGGCGACGTTTCAGATCGGCCGCGCCCTGCGTTTTCTAATGGATCTCTGAGACACGGACATCGACGCCGCTGACTGTGTGGCTCGGCAAGGACACCGCCGAGCAGGCGAGGATCGTGACTGCCTCACACCTCCACGACGACCGGCAACACCATCGGCCGCCGCCGCAGGCGGTCATACACGAGCGCCGCGAGGTCGTCGTGCAGCAGCTGCTGCAGCAGGTCGGTCTCGCGAATGTCCTCGGTGGCGGCGCGGGCGAGCGTCTGCTCCACCGTGCCGCGGATCTCCTCCACCAGCTCACCCGCCTCATCCAGGAACGGCACGCCGCGGAAGATGACCTCCGGGTCGGCGACCGAGCGCCCGTCCTGCTCGGCGATCGTCGCGACCACGATGAAGATCCCGTCCGCGGAGAGCATTCGTCTGTCGCGCAACGCCACATCGGTCATGTCGCCGATCTCCACCCCGTCCACGAAGATCATCCCCGCCTGCTCGCGCTCGCCGAAGCGGGCGCCCTGCCCGTCGATGTCCAGCGGCAGGCCGTTGTCGCCCTGGAAGATGTCGTCGGGTGCCACACCGACCGCTTCCGCCAGGCGGGCGTGCAGTCGCAGCCGCTTGAAGTCCCCGTGAAACGGCATCACATAGCGCGGTTTGACGAGGTTGAGCATCAGCTTGACCTCCTCGGCGTACCCGTGCCCGGAGGCGTGCACGGGCGCGTCGGCGGTCGTCACCACCTCACACCCGATGTGATACAGACGGTCGATCGTCTCGCCGACCGCCCGCTCGTTGCCGGGAACCGGGGTGGCGCTGAAGACGACCGTGTCGCCCTCGCGCAAAGCGACCTGCGGGTGGTCGCGGTAGGCCATACGCCGCAGCGCCGACAGTGGCTCCCCTTGGGATCCCGTGGAGAGGATCACGATCCGCTCATCCGGGAAGTCCTCGATCTCGCGGGTCCCCACCAGCATCCCCTCGGGGACCTCCACGTGGCCGAGGGTGCGCCCGATGCCGACGTTCTTGCGCATCGAGCGCCCGACGAGCGCGACCTTGCGGTCCAGTGCGCCCGCCGCGTCGATGACCTGCTGCACCCGGTGTATGTTCGACGCGAAGCTCGTCACCACGATCCGCCCGTCGCAGCGCGCGAACACCTCCTCCAGGTGCGGTCCGACGATCGACTCCGACGGCGAGAAGCCCTGGCGGTCAACGTTGGTGGAGTCCCCGCACAGCAGCAGCACACCCTCGCGTCCCAGTTCCGCCAGCCGGGAGATGTCCGCCGGCGCCCCGTCAACCGGCGTCTGGTCGAACTTGTAGTCGCCGGTGATCAGCACAGTCCCGAGGTCGGTGGTCAGCGCCACGGCGCTCGAATCTGGGATCGAGTGGGTCATGTGCACGAGCTCCACCTCGAACGGCCCCAGCTCCATCACCTCGCCGGCCTGCGCCTCCAGCAGCTCCACATCGGAGAGCTTGTGCTCGTCGAGCTTTGAGCGGGCCATCGCGACCGTCAACGCGCCGCCGTAGACAGGTGCGTTCAGGCGGTCGCCCAGATCGCGCAGGACCCACGGCAGCGCCCCGAGATGGTCCTCGTGCCCGTGGGTTATGACGATCGCCTCGATGTCCTTCGCGCGTTCGCGCAGGTATGAGAAGTCGGGCAGCACCAGGTCGATCCCCACCATCTCCGGTGTCGGGAAGCGCAGCCCCACGTTGACCACGACGATCCGCCCGTCGTACTCCACGACGGTCATGTTCTTGCCGATCTCCCCGAGCCCTCCGAGGGGCAGGACGCGCAGGTTGCTCACGCGCTCGTGCTCACCAGCAGACCGTGGCGCTCGAGCATCCCGCGGACGGCCTCGGTCTCGGCGGCGGTGGCCGCCACCAGCGGCAGGCGCAGACCCCCGACGTTGTGGCCGAGCAGGTTCAGCGCGGCCTTCGTGCACGTCGGAGAAGCGGTCATGAACAGCGTCTCATAGACGTCCCGCAGCGAGCTGTCGATCTCCGCGCGGCGCTCCGGTTCTGTGACCATCCGGCGCATCTCATCGCCGACGACGTGGCTTGCCACGAGCACCCCGCCGGCGCCCCCAATGTCCAGGACGCGCGCGAACGTGCCGTCGTCGCCGGCGTACAGGTCAAGGCCGTCGATCAGCTGCAGCTCATCGGCGTTGGCTTGCTTGACGCCCTCGATCCCCTCGATCTGCGCGAGCCTGGCCAGCAGCTGCGGGCCCATGTTGACGGCGGTGCGGCCCGGAATGTTGTAGAGCAGGATCGGCTTGTCGGTCGCCTTGGCGATCTCCTGATAGTGGCGTTCGAGCCCCAGTTCGCTGGGCTTGTTGTAGTAGGGGGTGACGCTCAGGGTTCCATCCACGCCGAGTTCGGTCGCCCGTTGGGTCAGGTGGATCGCGTGGCGTGTGTCGTTTGACCCGGTCCCCCACGATCGTGGCGCCCGTCGGACGCTCGGACACGGCAAGCTCGATGACGCGCAGGTGCTCCTCGTCGGAGAGGGTCGTGGCCTCGCCGGTGGTCCCACACACCACGAACCCGTCGGAGCCATGCTCGAACAGGTGATGCATGAGCGCCACGAAGGAGTCCTCGTTGAAGTTTCCGCCCTCGTCGAACGGTGTGACGATCGCGGTCAGGATGCTGCCCAGTTCGGCCATGCCGGTCAGTATTCCACGACCGGGCTCTGGGTGTGACGTGCTAGCGACCACAGCGGCGGCTATCGTCGGGGCATGAGCTCGGTGGCGGTGGATGAACGGACTGTCGATCTCACCGTCGAGGTGATGTCGGTCCGCTATCGCGCCCCGGAGAGCGACTTCACGGTGCTGATGGCGCTCACCGAAGAGGGCGAGGAGCTCGTCCTGACGGGCGCCCTCTCGCATCTGCACGAAGGCGAGACGGTGAAGCTGACGGGCAGCTGGCGGGAGCATCCCAAGCACGGCCGCCAGTTCCAGGCGGTGCAGGCTCACCCGCGTGAACCGACGTCCGAGCTCGCGCTGCTCGGCTATCTCAGCCAGATCAAGCACGTCGGGCCGCGTGGCGCGGCTTTCCTGCTGGATCGCCACGGCACCGAGGTGCTGCACGTCGTGGATCGCTCGCCGCGCAAAAGCCTGCTGGCGGTCCCGGGGATCGGCCGTGCCCGGATCGCCGCCGCCGTTGAGTCCTGGGAAGAGCAGATCTCCCAGCGAGAGGTGCGCATCTTCCTCGCCGAACACGGTGTGCCGGCGGCGGTCGCAGCCCGTGTGTACCGGGCGTGGGGGTCGGAGTCGGTCGGTCGGCTGCGCGAAAACCCGTACAGCATCAGTGAGCTCCCGGGGGTCGGTTTTCAAACCGCCGACGCGCTCGCCAGGGCGCTCGGCACCCCGCCGGACGCGCCAGGACGACTGGACGCCGGGCTGCTGCACACGCTGCGCCACGCCGAGCTCGGCGGCCACTGCTTCCTGCCACAGAGCGAGCTGTGCCGTCTGGCGATCAGGCTTCTCGGTCGCAGCCCAGAGAAGCGGCTGGCCAGCCTGCGCCGGCGGGAAAAGATCGTCTGCGAGCGTGACGCGACGGGGCAGCAGATCGTCTACGAGGCGGGACTGCATCGTCTGGAGCAGTCGCTCGCCGGCTGCGTGCGCGAGTTGATCGCCGCCAAGCCGACGATCAAGCTCAAACGCGTCAGGCGACCCACCACCGGCAGCTTCCTGCCGACGGACGACCAGTGGCACGCCGTGGAAGTGGCGCTGGCCCATCGCGTCTCGATCCTCACCGGCGGGCCGGGGACGGGCAAGACGATGAGCATGCGGGTGCTGGTGCAGCTGCTGCGCTCGGAGGGGCGGACGGTGCGGCTGTGCGCGCCCACGGGCAAGGCCGCCAGGCGGCTGGGGCGCGCCACCGGGGAGGCCGCGAGCACGATCCACCGTTTGCTGGAATGGATGCCCAACGGGGGTTTCGCCCGCGACGCCAGCACCCCGATCGAAGACGCCGAAATGCTGATCGTTGACGAGGCGAGCATGCTCAGCGTGAGCCTCGCCCAGGCGCTTTTGTGCGCGGTGGGGCCAAATACGCATGTGCTGTTGGTCGGCGACGTGGACCAGCTGGCACCCGTCGGCTCCGGCCGCGTGCTCGAGGATCTGATCGCGTGCGAACGCGTGCCGGTGACGTCGCTGAAGCAGATCTTCCGCCAGGCGGCACGCTCGCTGATCGTGCGTGCCGCGCACGCCATCAACCGCGGCGAGGAGCCTCCCCTGAGCGGCGACGAGGACACGATCCGTGACTTCTTCTTCATCTCCGCCACCCAGCCGCAGGTCATCTTCGACGAAGTCGTCTCGCTCGCCAGCAAGCGGCTGGCCTCCCACTACAAACTCAACCCCAACGTGGAGATCCAGGTGCTCGCGCCGATGCGCAAGGGGCCGGTCGGGATCGAGGCGATCAACGCCGCCCTGCGCGCCCGCCTGAACCCGGACGGGGAGGCGATCGTGGGCACCCCGCTGCGCGTCGGTGACCGGGTGATCCAGACGCGCAACGATCACGACCACGAGCTGATGAACGGCGAGGTCGGTGTTCTCACCGATCACAACCCGGACTCCCAGCGGGTGCGGCTGGCGACCGACGACGGGCGGGAGCTGGGGCTGCCGGTGTCGGCGCTCGAGACCGTGCAGCTGGCGTACGCGATCTCCATACACAAGTCCCAGGGCTCGCAGGCGCCGGCGGTCGTGGTCGCGCTCTCGAGCTCCCACGGGATCATGCTCACGCGCAACCTGCTGTACACGGCGGTCACGCGCTCGGAGCGTGTGTGCGTGGTCGTCGGCGAACCGCAGGCGTTGCGGCTCGCGCTCAGCCGCCGTGACGCCCGCGCCCGTTACACGAGGCTGGCGGAGCTGGTGGCCGCCGCCTGATCAGCGCCCGGGTCTCCTCGTCATGAGCGCGTCTGTGAAGCACCGGGGGACCTGCGCGGGACCGAGTCGTTCACGCTCCCACATGGTGATCACGATCAGCTCCCGGGCGCGCGGGTCGTGACGGCACACGAACACCAGGTCGCGGTCGCGCAGATCGTGCACGTAGATGCTGGCGCTCGCCCCGCGCACACCGTCGAGGGTGTCCGACACGCGCCCGGCCCGCCACGCCTCGGCGACCCGGGCGGCGACCTCGAGCCGCGCGTCGAGGCTGCCCGCCACACGTTGCCCGAAGCGTTCCGCGGCGTGGTCTGTGACCGCGACGAGCACCCCCGGCATGGGCTGCGCGAACGCACCCGTCGAGTCGCTCATCTCCCTAGAACAGCAGGTGCTCGAGGCCGACGACGGGCGAGTCCTCTAGCCCCGCGACCCGGCGCACCGCCAGCAGCACCCCCGGCATGAACGACTCGCGTCCGATCGTGTCGTGACGGATCGTCAGGGTCTGGGCGAGGTCGCCGAGGATCACCTCCTGATGGGCGACCAGCCCGGGCAGGCGCACCGAGTGGATCGGGGGCGCTGACCCTCCCGTGGCCTGCGCCATCAGCTGCGCGGTGCGCGCAGCGGTGCCGCTGGGGGCATCGATCTTGCCGTCGTGGTGCAGCTCGATGATCTCCGCCTTTTGCATGTACTGGGCGGCCTGTGCGGCAAAGCGCATCATCAGCACGGCGCCGATCGCGAAGTTGGGGGCGATCAGAACCTTCGCCCCGGTCTGCGTCTGCGCGCAGTGACGGCGCAGTTGCTCGACGTCAAAGCCGGTCGTTCCGATCACGACGTGAACCCCGGCGCGCAAGCACTCCAGCGCATTCTCGAGGGCCGTGTCCGGGCGCGTGAAGTCGACGACGACCTCGGCGTCTGTGAGCACCTCTGAAAGGGTGGTCTGCAGAAGCGGGTCGGCTCTGCCCACGAGCCGCATGTCCGGCGCGCCCTGCACGGCCTCGCACACGGTCTCGCCCATGCGCCCCGCCGCCCCGGCGACCGCGACGGCGATCATCCCGCAGCCGCCTGTGTGTCGTTGGCGGCCAGCAGGCCGCTGAGCTCCCCGAGCGGCTGCAGCGCCGCACCGAAGAGGGACTCGTCCGCGCCGACCCCGGCGACCGACAGGTTCCCGCTCTCGTACAGCTCGCCGGCGAGCTCTGTGACGCCCCGCTGCTGCACGGCGTCGATCCGCTCGATCACCTCCTCCACGGAGAGGATCGGCATGCCGTGCAGCACCGAGGAGCCCAGTCGGCTCATGCGGGCACCGGTGGACTCCAGGCCCAGCACCATCCTGCCCTTGACGTTCTCGCGGGAGCGGGTCAGCTCCTCCTCGGTGACCGGGCTGGCGACGAACCGCTCGAGCTCGCCGGCGAGGACCTCGAGCGCCTGCCTGAGGTTCTCGGGGCGCGTTCCCACGTACAGACCGATCTCGCCGGCGTTGGCGTACATGTTGGAGAAGCTGAACACCGAGTAGGCCAGGCCGCGGCGCTCGCGGACCTCCTGAAACAGCCGCGAGGAGGATGTGCCTCCGAGAATGTTGTCGAGGATCCTCAGCGTGAAGCGCCGCTCGTCAGAGCGGGCGATCCCGGCCCCGCCCAGGCACACGTGGTACTGCTCGGTGTCCTTGCGCAAGAAGCGCGCGCGCGGCTTGAAGACCGGCGGCCCCTGAGGCGCTCGGGAAGCGCGCGCCCCGTTGCTGGACGCCTGCTCGGAGGCTTCGCCGATGAGCCGCAGCAGCGTGTCGTGATCGACCGACCCGGCGGCCGCGACGACCACCCCGTGCGGGGCGTAGCGGTCGGCGTGGAACTCGGCCAGCTGCTCGGAGGTGATCGCGCCGACCACCTCGGCGGTGCCGATCACCGGCCTGCCCAGCGGATGATCTCCGAAGACCGCCTCGCCGAGCACGTCATACACCCGGTCCTGCGGGTCGTCTTCGTACATCGCGATCTCCTCGAGCACCACCTCGCGCTCGGCCTCGAGGTCTTCGAACGCCGGGCGCCACACCATCTGCCCCATCACCTGCAGGGCACGCTCCAGGTGATGGTCGAGCACGCGCGTGAACAGCGAGGTCGCTTCGCGGTCGGTGCCGGCGTCGATCTCCGCGCCCATCGCGTCGAAGATCTGGTCGATCTCCACGGACCGGTGGCGCTCGGTGCCGCGGAAGATCATGTGCTCCAGCAGGTGGGATATGCCGGCCTGCTCGGGGCGCTCGTCCACCGAGCCGGTCGGCATGAAGAAACCGAGCGCCACCGAGCGCACGCCCGGCACGCGCTCGGTGATGACACGCACCCCGTTCGGGAGCGTGCTCAGTCGCTGCTCGATTTCGGTCGCGGTGTCGGTCACTGCCCGTGCGTCCACGCCGGCCGCCCCCCGCGCGCCATCCGGCGAGGCATCTCTAGTGGCGGTCGCGTCCGGCGCCGTGGCGGGGACGACCGGAGCCGCGCTCCCCGTAGGGGCGGCGCTCACCGTCGCGTCCGTTGCGCTCGCCCCCGCCCTCGCGCGGGGGGCGCGCCGGACGGCTCGAGCTGGCGCTCGCGATCAGCTCCTCCGCTGTCTTGCCGGCGATATCCGGGTCGTCGGCGAGCCGCAGGCCGATGCGACCCCGCTCGCGATCGACCTCCACCACCCGCACGTTGACCTCATCGCCCTTGTTGAGCACGTCCTCGACGCTGTTGACACGGTTGCCGGGCGAGACGTTTGAGATGTGCAGCAGGCCGTCGGTGCCCTTGGCCAGCTCGACGAAAGCGCCGAACGTGGTCGTCTTGACGACCTTGCCGGCGTACTCGTCACCGACCTCGACCTCCTTCATCATCATCCTGATGCGCTCCACCAGCGCGTCGGCGAGCTCGCCGTTGGAGGAGTAGATCAGCACCTGGCCCTCGTCGTTGACGTCGATCTGCGATTCGAACTCATCGGAGAGTCCTCTGATCGTTTCGCCGCCCTTGCCGATCAGCAGACCGATCTGGGAGGGGTCGATCTGGACCGTCTCGATCCGCGGCGCGTACTGGGAGAGCTGCTCGCGCGGACCGTCGATGGCGTCGGCCATCTTGCCGAGGATGAACGTGCGCGCCTCCTTGGCCTGGGCGAGCGCGTCGCGCAGGATGTCGAAGGTGACACCGGTGATCTTGATGTCCATCTGTAGCGCGGTGATGCCCAGCTCGGTGCCGGCGACCTTGAAGTCCATGTCGCCGAGGTGATCCTCCACGCCGGCGATGTCGGTCAGCACGATGTAGTCATCGCCCTCCTTGATCAGGCCCATCGCGATCCCGGCCACCGGCCGCTTGATCGGAACCCCGGCGTCCATCAGCGACAGCGAGGAGCCGCACACCGAGGCCATCGAGGAGGAGCCGTTTGACTCGAGGATGTCCGAGACGACCCGGATCGAGTAGGGGAACTCCTCGATCGAGGGCACCATCGGCGTGAGCGCCCGCTCGGCGAGCGCGCCGTGGCCGATGTCGCGGCGCTTGACGCCGCCCATGCGACCGGCCTCCCCGACCGAGAACGGCGGGAAGTTGTAGTGGTGCCAGTAGTACTTTTTGGTCTCCAGGCCGAGCGTGTCGATGCGCATCTCCTCCTTGAGCGTGCCCATCGCCACGACCGACAATGCCTGTGTCTGCCCGCGCGTGAACAACGCGGAGCCGTGCGTGCGCGGCGTGACACCAACTTCGATGGAGATGTCGCGGATCTCGTTCTCCGCGCGACCGTCGGGGCGCTTCTTGTGCACCGCGATGCGCTCGCGGATGATCGACTTCTCGAGCTTGTCGAAGGCGAGCTGCGCCGCGGCGCGGCGCCCCTTGGCCTCGACCAGCTGCTCCTCGGAGGCGCCCTCCGCGGCGGCGGGCGCGTGCTGGGCGAGAATCGCCTCCTCTACGGCCTTGGTGGCGTCTTGGCGCTGCAGCTTGTCCTCCACCTGGGTGGCGTCGTCGAGCTCGGAGCCGTGGGAGGCACGGATCGCCGCCAGCAGCTGCTCGTCAACGGTGATCGACTCGAAGACTTTCTTCTCCTTGCCGACCTTCGCGGCGAGCTCGCGCTGCAGCGTGCAGAGCTTCTTGATCTCCTGGTGGGCGATGTCGAGCGCGTCGAGGATCTCCGCCTCGGGGATCTCGTTGGCACCCGCCTCGACCATCAGGATCGCGTCCTCGGTGCCGGCGACCGTCAGTTCCAGATCGGAGGTGTTCTCCCCGTCGGGCTGCAGATCCGCCTCGCTGGGGTTGACCACGAAGTTGCCGTCGATCTTGCCGATGCGCACCGCGCCGACCGGGGTCGGCAGCGGGATGTCGGAGATCATCAGCGCCGCGGAGGCGCCGTTCATCGCGAGGATGTCATAGGGGTGAACGTGGTCGATCGACAGCGGGATCGCCACCAGCTGGGTGTCATAGCGCCAGTCCTTGGGGAACAGCGGGCGGATCGGGCGGTCGATCATGCGCGCGGTCAGCGTGCCCTTCTCGCCGGGGCGCCCCTCGCGCTTGAAGAACGAGCCGGGGATTTTCCCGGCCGCGTACATGCGCTCCTCGACGTCCACCGTCAGTGGCAAGAAGTCCACGTCGCGCAAGGACCCCGCGACGGCTGTCGCCAGCACCATCGTGTCGCCCTGCCTTACTACTACTGCGCCGGAGGCCTGCTTGGCCATCCTGCCGGTCTCAAACGAGATCTCGCTGCCGGCGATCTCCACGGAGACCCGAGTTACGGCGTCACTACTCATATGTTCTGCCTTCCCTCTCCGCCCTTCGGTCGGTGGAGTATTTCTCTATTTCTTTTTTATCCGAACCCAGGCAGCTTAGCGAACGGCATCTCCCCTGAGCAGCTCGAGCAGATCCCCCGACGGAGCGCCGGGATGGGCGCTCCCGTCCACGAACAGGGTGGGTGTCTGCGCCACCCCGGCTCGCAGCCCGCCTCGCAGATCCGCTCGCACCCGCTCGGCGACCTGCTGGGAGCGGCGGTCTGACTGCAGGCGCGCCACGTCGAGCCCCAGCCGTTGAGCGTGGGCCCACAGGTGGGGATCCTCGCTGTGTGCCTGATCCTCGAGCAGCGCGTCGTGCAGCTCCCAGAAGGCGCCCTGCAGCGCGGCGGCCTCCACGGCGCACGCCAAGGTCAGCGCCCGCGGACGGCTGGCCAGCGCGAAGTGGCGAAACACCAGGCGGATCGGCAGCCGGGCAAGGCGGCTGTGCGCCAGCGCGCAGCGCGGGCAGCTGAAGTCGCCGTAGAGGATCACCAGGCGGTCCCGCGGCGCGCCGCGCATGTGGTCTGTATCGGCGAGCTGCGGGATCTGCGAGCTGGTCAGGTCAGCCATCTCGCTGGCGAGGGTAGCGCGCCGGCGCCCGTGGGCGAGAGCGCCTCTAGAGGGTCGCCAGGCCGTCGAACAGGACGTTCACGCCGGGGAGCTCGCCGGGCGAGGGCGCCTGGTAGCTGAAGCGTACGATCCCGTCGGAGTCGATGATCACTAGCGCCCGCTGCGGGAAGCCGCCGGAGTGATAGACGCCGAAGGCCCTGCACGCCTGCCCCTTGGGCTCGAAGTCAGATAGCTGCGGGATGCTGACCGAGAGATGCTTGCGAAACGCCGTCTGGGACCACGTCGCGTCGCATGAGACGCCGTAGATGTCCACCTGGCGCTCGGTGAGCTCCTCGAGGACCTCCTGATACAGCTGCAGCTGGTCGGTGCAGACGGGGCTGAACGCGAACGGGTAGAAGACCAGCACCGTCTTTTTGCCCAGCAGATCCTTCTCGGTGAAGCTCGCCGCTCTCGGTGGCCAGCGCAAACGGTCGGGACCTTGCTTTCTGCCTGCAGCACTGAGGAGTCGGCACTCATCGTGTGACGGCCAGGGACTACTTGCGCAGCCCGAGCTCCTTGATCAGCGCACGGTAGCCCTCGAGGTCGGCGCGCTGCAGATAGTCGAGAAAGCGCCGGCGACGCCCGACGAGCATCAGCAGGCCGCGTCGCGAGTGGTGGTCTTTCTCTGCTCGCGCAGATGGCCCGTGAGGTCGTTGATGCGCTCGGTGAGCAGCGCGATCTGGACCTTGGTGTTGCCGGTGTCCCGCTCGTTTGAGCCGAACTTGGCGGCGATCTCTTGCTTGCGCTCAGTGGTCAACGTCATGGCGGTGGCACACGGTAGCAGACTCCCCGGGTCGCTGCCCTCAGGCCTGGGCGGCTATCAGCCTGGTCTGCTGCACATCCAGGTGCATCTGCTCGATCAGCGCCTGGCGCTGTCAAAGCGCCGCTCGCCCCGTAGACGCTCCAGGAACTCGAGGCGCAGCTGGCTTCCGTACAGATCTCCGTCGAAGTCGAGGATGTAAGCCTCGATCAGCTCGCCGCGACCGGTCTTGAACGTGGGGCGCACGCCGATGCTCACGGCGGCCGCTCGCCCGTTGGCCAGGCAGGCGTAGACGCCGTGGCCGGGGCACACCATCTCGTCCTCCGGGATCAAATTCGCGGTCGGGAAGCCCAGCTCGCGGCCGCGCTGATCGCCGCGCACCACCTCGCCGCGCACCTGGAAGGGGGCGCCGAGAAAGCGGGTGGCGAGCGCGACCTCACCGGCGAGCAGCAGGCCGCGGATGTGGCTGGAGGACACGATCTCGCCATCTATTTCCAGCAGCGGGTGCACGGTGGTGGAAAAGCGCCGATCGGCGGCGAGCAGCCGCTGATCGCCCTGGGCGCGGTGACCGAAGCGGAAGTTCTCCCCCACCGAGACCTTCGTGGCGGACAGCGCGCCGACCAGCACATCGTCGATGAACTGTGCGGCGTCCCGCGCGGCGAACGCGGCGTCGAAGGGGATCACGATCAGCTCTTCCACGCCCAGCGAGGAGATCAGCTCGGCCTTGACCTCGAGCTTGGTGAGCAGCCTCGGTGCGTGTTGGGGGGCGACGACCGACGCCGGGTGCGGGTCGAAGGTGAGCACGCTGTCGGAGCCTTCGATCACCCGGCGGTGACCGAGGTGCACGCCGTCGAAGGTGCCGACCGCCACGCGCCTCTCCCTGCTCGCTACTTCCGGCAGCTGGACGATCTTCACGGGCAAAGACTATGCGACAAGCGCAAGCACCTGCTCGACGCTCAACGGCTGCGGGGGCTCCCAGGAGCCTGCGCGGCGGGGGCGGCGGGACCGCCTGCTCCACGGTGAACGGGCCGATCGCGGTGCGCCGCAGCGCCACGCAGTAGGCGTCGCCGAGATCGGCGATCAGCGACCGCACGTAGGTTCCGGCCGAGCACTCGATCGCAAAGGCGGCTCGTGGATTGGCGGGGTCCTGATCTCGCCACAGCTGACAGAAGCGGTAGACGGTCACGGTCCGCTCGGGCAGCTGAAAGTCCTCTCCGCGGCGTGCCCGCTTGTAGGCGCGCTCGCCGCCGACCTTCACGGCCGAGTAGATCGGCGGGCGCTGGCGGATCTCCCCGGTCGGCAGCGACGGCTGTAGCGGCGGGAGCCTGCCGGTCTCGGTTATCTGCCCCTCGGGGTCGCCGGTGCTCGATCTCGCGCCGAGCCGGGCGATCGTCTCATAGCTCTTGGGGAGCGCCATCAGGGTGCTCTGGAGCTTCGTGGCGCGGCCCAGCAGGATCAGCAAGAGGCCGGTCGCGAACGGGTCGAGCGTCCCGGCGTGGCCGGTCTTGACCCCGCCGAGCGCGCGGCGAATGGCGGCCACCGCGTCGTGAGAGGTGATGCCGGCGGGCTTATCGATCAGCAGGACGCCGTTCACGCCGGGGCGGGCGCGGGGTTCAGCTGGGCGGTGATCTCGCCGCGCAGGAACTCGATCAGCTGCTCCGTTTGCAGGGTTGTCGAGAAGCCGGCCGCGCGACGGTGCCCGCCTCCGCCCTGGGCGCGGGCGATGATCGACACGTCCACGTCGTCGTCGGTGGCGCGCAGGGACACCTTGCGCTGCCCCGCGCGGTCGGGCTCGAGCAGCTCCCTGATCAGCGAGGCGACCTTGGTGCCCTGCACGGCCCGCAGGTGGTCGATGATCCCCTCCGAGTGGCTGCTCTGTGCCTGCACGCTGCGGAAGTCCGCGGCGTCGAGCGACACGAGCGTCAGCCGCCCGCAGTCAAAGCGGCGGATGTTGCCGAGCGCGAGCGCCAGCAGCGCGAGCTTGGACAGCGGCGTCTCCTCGTACAGCGCCCGGTAGATGCCCTGTACGTCCACCCCGGCGGAGATCAGCTCCGCGGCCATCTGGTGCGCGCGCGGCGTGGTGTTCTCGTACATGAAGCGTCCGGTGTCGGTGATCAGCCCGACATACAGGGCGTCCGCCACCGCCCCGGTGGGGCTCACCCCGAGGTCGCCCATCAGGTCCCACACGATCTCCGCGGTGCAGGATGCCGCCGGCACGACGTGGTTGAGCGTCCCGAAGTTGGTGTTGTCGTGGTGGTGGTCGAGGTTCAGCAGGTGGGCGCCGTCGCGCAGCACCGCGGCCTTGTTGCGGTCGATGTTGCCGCAGTCCAGGAACACCACGGTGCGCTGGGCGATGTCCTCGGGGGCGACCTGGATCGCCCGCTCCAGGTCAAAGAACCGGTATTCGGGGGGCAGCGGGAATTCGCTTGCGGGCAGGAACATGAGCGCGTCCTTGCCGAGCGCGGTCAGCAGGCCGTGCATCGCGACCAGCGACCCGAGCGCGTCGCCGTCGATGTTCTCGTGCGTGGCGAGCACGAAGCGCTCGTCGGATCTGAGCCGCTCGATGACCTGGGCGCGCTGTCCGTCGGGGTCACTCACCGTGGGAGGTCTCCTCCTCTTGCGCGATCAGCGCCTGTAGCCGCAGCGCGCGGTCGGTGCTCTCGTCGTAGATGAACGCCAGCGTCGGTGTGCGCTTGAGTCCCAGCTCCGAGGCGACCTTGGCCTGCAGGTAGCCGTGGGCGCTGTCGAGGCCCGCCATGCTCGACTCGCGGCGGGTGCTGTCGCCGAGCACGCTCACATACACGCGGGCGTGACGTAGATCTGCGCTGGTTCTCACGTCGGTCACGGTCACAAAGCCAACCCGGGGATCCTTCAAATTGCCTGCCAACTCCTCGCCGATCACTTGTCGGATCGCCTCATCCACACGACGCATGCGCTCCGTGCTCATCCTATCCCTCCATCATCTGGCGAGGAAAAACGGGGCTCCAGGCGCCCTCGGCTAGAGCTCGCGCTCCACCTGGCGGGTCTCATAGCCCTCCAGGATGTCTCCCTCGCGCAGATCTTGGAAGTTTGTGAGCACGATCCCGCACTCGTAGCCGGAGGCGACCTCGCGCACGTCCTCGTTGAAGCGGCGCAGGCTCTCGATCGTGGTGTCGTAGATGACAGTCCCCTCCCGCACGACCCGCACGCGGGCGCCGCGCGTGACTTTGCCCTCGGTGACGAAAGAGCCGGCGATCACCCCGATCTTCGAGGCCCGGAACAGCTGGCGCACCTCCGCCTGGCCGACCGGGGACTCCAGCACCTCCGGCTCGAGCATGCCCTGCATCGCGGCGCGCAGCTCTTCGATGGCCTTGTAGATCACCGAGTAGGAGCGGATCTCCACGCCCTCGCGATCGGCCAGCTGGCGGGCGTCGCCGACGGGGCGGACGTTGAACGCGAGGATCACGCCCTCGGAGGCCGCCGCGAGCATCACGTCGGACTCGTTGATGCCGCCGACGCCGCGGTGGATGATGTTGACCGTGACCTCCTGCTGGGGCAGCTTCGCGATCTCGTCCTCGATCGCCTCGAGCGAGCCGGCGACGTCGGCCTTGACGACGAGGCTGAGCTCCTTGACGGTGCCGTCCTGGGCGAGCTTGAAGACGTCCTCGAGCGAGACCTTGCGCCCGGAGCGGCGCGCGAGCGCCTCGGTCTTCAGACGGTTGGCGCGTTCGCCGGCGAGCTGGCGGGCGCGGCGCTCGTTCTCCACCACCCGCACGACCTCCCCGGCCTCGGGAACGCCGTCGAACCCGAGCACCTCGACGGGCTCGCCGGGTAGCGCGCGTTTCATCTTGCTTGCCGGTGAAGTCGTGCATCGCGCGCACCCGCCCGAAGTGCGCACCGGCAACCAGGGCGTCGCCGACGCGCAGCGTGCCGCGTTGGATCAGCACGGTCACGACCGGTCCGCGTCCCGGATCGAGCTTTGACTCGATCACCGTGCCCGAGGCGTCGGCCTCGGCGTTGGCCTTCAGCTCCTCCAGGTCGGTGACCACCTGGATCGTCTCCAGCAGCGTGTCGAGGCCCTGGTGGGTCTTGGCGCTGACGTCGACGAACTCGATCTCCCCGCCCCACTCCGCCGGCTGCAGGCCGTGCTGGGTCATCTCGGTGCGCACGCGCTCGGGCTGGGCGCCCTCCTTGTCGATCTTGTTGACCGCCACGATGATCGGGACTTCGGCGGCCTTGGCGTGGTCGATCGCCTCCTCGGTCTGGGGCTTGACGCCGTCGTCGGCGGCCACGACGATCACGGCTATATCGGTCACTTTCGCGCCGCGGGCGCGCATCGCGGTGAACGCTTCGTGGCCGGGGGTGTCAAGGAATGTGATCTGCTTGCCGGCGTGGGTGACCTGGTAGGCGCCGATGTGCTGGGTGATGCCGCCCGCCTCGCCCGCCGCCACCTCGGTGGAGCGGATCGCGTCCAGCAGCGAGGTCTTGCCGTGGTCGACGTGGCCCATGATCGTCACGACCGGCGGACGATCGGTGAGGTCCTCCTCGGCGTCCGCGAAGACCGGTTCGCTCTGCACGTCGTCGGCGGCGTGCACGATTTCGATCTGCTTGTCGAATTCGTCGGCGAGCACCTGGATCGCGTCGTCTGAGAGCGTCTGGGTGAGCGTCGCCATCTCGCCGAGCATCATCAGCTTCTTGATGATCTCGGGCACCGGGACGCCGAGGTATTCGGCGACGCCCTTGACGGTCGAGCCGGAGTTGACACGGACGAGATCGGTGGCCTCCATCGCGGAGGTGTCGATCGGGGCGATCGTCTCGTCGTAGGTGCCGCGCCTGCGCCGTCCGCGGCGAGGCCGGCGTTGGGGCTGGTTCGTCGGGCCGCCCTGCTGGCGGCGTGAGGCCTGCGAGTCGATCACCACGCGCCTGCGTCCGCCGGGGCCGACGTCACCGGGGGTGCGCTCGCCGGTGCGCGAATCGCGGGTCGGGCGCACGCGCTCGCCGCCCGGCCCGACGCCATCGACGGGTGTCGGCGCGTCGGCGGCCGCAGCTGTCGGGGCGGGCGCCGCGGCCTTCGCGGGTGGCGGCGTCGCGGGCGCGGCTTTGGCGCTCGGAGTCGGTGCGCCAGCCTTGGATTGAGCCGGCGCAGCGGCTTGCGCGGGTGGCTTCGGTGCCGCGGGCGCGGCCTTGGCGGCGGCCGGCGGCGCGCCGTTGGTGCTCGCCGGCGAGGCACTCGCGCCGAGCGCCTTCAGCGCGGCGGACTCCTCGACCGAGGATGCCGCCGCCTTCGCCTCCATGCCGGCGGCCTTCAGCTTCTCCAGCAGCTCCTTGCTGGATACGCCTTGCTCCTTGGCTATTTCGTGGACGCGCTTCTTGCTCATCGAGCACCGATTCTACGAGCTCGGGGTCGATCGGTCACCTTGACGCGCAGTGGCGCGTTGCAGCCCGCCGCGGGATCGGGCCAGCTCCAGGCATCCGCGGGCGGGCGAGCCCGCCGTCGCGTCGCGACACAGATAGGCCCCGCGGCCCGCGCAGCGTGCCCCGCCCGTCCAGGACGATCAGCCGCCGCTGCGCGGCCGTCCCGCCGGCGGCGAGCGCGAGGCGCACGAGCTCGTTCTTGGTCGCCACGCGCCCGCAGCCGGCGCAGCGGCGCTGCGGCGCGTGTCCGCTATGACGGCTCCCCGGCCGGTTCGTCGGGCTGCCGGCTGGCTCGGAGGCCGCGGTGCGGCCGCGGGCTCGGTGGCGGCCTCGGTCGCGGCCTCGCTGACCGTCTCCTCCTGCTCGGGCTCCGGTGTCGGCGGGAGCTCTGCGAGAGCCTCGGGTGCCTGCGGCCTGTGGCTCGGGCTCGCCGCCCGGCGAGAGGTCGGCCACGCGTCGCTGTCGATCGTGGCGAGCGCCTGGTGGGCATCGAGGCCGCAGTAGCGGGAGCCGGGCAGCGCCGCGTTGGGGCAGCGGCGCCCGTTCGAGAGGATCGCCGCGCAGCGTCCCTGCACCTCCTCCTCCTCGTAGCCGTGCTCGGCCTCTTCGGCGGCGAACTCGGTCTCCGAGCGGATGTCCACGCGCCAGCCGGTCAGCCGCGCGGCCAGCCGGGCGTTCTGGCCCTCGCGTCCGATCGCCAGCGACAGCTGGTCGTCGGGCACGATCACGGTCGCCTGCTTGGCCTCGTCGTCGACGAGCACCTCGCGCACGCGCGCGGGCGAGAGCGCCTTGGCGACGAACCGCGCGGGCTCGTCGTTGTGGGGGATGATGTCGATCTTCTCGCCGCGCAGCTCGGATACGACCATCCGCACGCGCGATCCGCGGGGTCCGACGCACGCCCCGACCGGGTCCACGCCGTCGGCGTGGGAGACGACCGCGATCTTCGAGCGATAGCCCGGCTCGCGGGCGACGTTGGCGATTTCCACGAGGCCGTCGGCGATCTCGGGGACCTCCAGCTCGAACAGCTTCTTGATCAGCTCGGGGTCGCGCCGGGAGACGATGATCGAGGGGCCCTTGGTCGAGGGAGAGACTTCCTTGATCACCGCCTTGATGCGCTGGGAGTGGTCGTAGCGCTCGCCGTCGACCTGCTCTGACTTGGGCAGCAGCGCCTCGACCCGCTCGCGCAGCTGCACGAGCGTGTAGCGGGAGTCCGACTGCTGCACGATGCCGGTGATCAGCTCGCCCACCCGGTCGCGATACTCCTCGTACATCATGTCCCGCTCGGCCTCGCGGATGCGCTGGAGGATCACCTGCTTGGCGGTCTGCGCGGCGATCCGCCCGAAGTCCTCGGGGGTCACGTCCCGCTCGTCGATCTGGTCGCGGTATTGCTCGAACTTGCGCGGGTCGATTTCCGGCTCCTCCGGTTCGCGCATCTCCCCGGTCTCCGGGTCGACGGTCGTTTCCTCGTCGATCGTCTCGACGATCAGGTGGGCCTCCAGGCGCTCGGGAATGATCAGTTCGATGACCCTGAAGTCGGCCGTCTCCCGATCCATTTCCACACGCGCGTACTTGGCCGAGCCCGGCTGCTTCTTGTAGGCGGACAGCAGCGCGTCCTCGAGCGCCACCATCAGCTTCTCCGGCTCGATGTTCTTCTCGCGCGCGAGCGCGTGCATCGCTTCCAGGATCTCACGCGACATTGCTAGTCCTCCACCAAATTCGAACGACGGATCTCCGAGTAGGGGATCGCGATGACACCTGACTCGGCGGCGATCGTGACCTCGCTGTCGGTCGCTCCCACGAGCTCGCCCGTGAAGCTGAAGTTGGAGGGCTGGGAGTCGGAGTGCCCGACCATGCGGGGACGGCTGGTGCGCACGTGGGCGCGGCGGCCCACGTAGCGGCGGAAGTGCGCGGGCTTCGTCAGAGGACGTTGGCTGCCGGGCGAGGAGACCTCCAGCGTGTAGCGCTCCCGCAGCCCAGCCAACTCCGCCGTGACACGCTCGCACAGCGCGAGGGTGACGCCGTCGGGGTGGTCGATGAAGACGCGCAGCGTGCTGCCGCCGACCACCTCCGCGAGTAGCACCTCGATGCGAGGATCGCAGGCGGATAGTTGCTTCTCGATCTCAGTCTGTAGAGGGCCCATGAACTCTTCTCCCAAAGTAAAAAAGCGGGCTTGCCGCCCACTTTCGGCACGACAGCCGGTGTCTTCACACCAGCACGAAAGCTGTCGTTCGAGCATAGCATCGGCGCGTGCCGACCGTGCTCCGCGTCTCGTCCGTGCGGCGTGAGCGCGCCCGTCGGTCTGGCCTGTAGCGCGTCGCTCGCCCAAGCCGCCGCCAGCAACTCGCGATCGGTGATCGCTTCTGGGAGGAGTCCATGAAATTCAGCATCTAGCGGCTTGGAGGTCCCGCTGCACTTCACATTCAAGGCGCGATGAGGCGCTCGCAGCGATCATGTCAAGACAATGACGTCGAGATCTGTCACGCAGCCTGCACGAGACCGAAGTATATGGCATCATGTATGGTATGAGACGTACCACTGTGTACCTTCCCGACGCACTGAAGGAGGCCCTCGGGCGAACCGCTGCCGCCGAGGGGCGAAGCGAGGCTGAGGTCGTCCGCTCTGCCCTGGCAACCGCGACCGCCGAGCACACCTACCCGCCGCCGCGCTTGCCTCTTTTTAGCAGCGGCGACCCGACGCTCTCCGAGCGGGTGGATGAGGAGCTCGCGGCCGGTTTCGGCGAGTGATCCTGCTCGACACGAGCGGGCTGCTCTCCGCGCTTGACAGCAGCCAGAGCCACCACCGGGACGCGGCGGCGAGTCTCGCATCTGCAGGCCCCCCATTGCTGCTCTCGCCGTTTGTGTTGGCGGAACTGGACTACCTCATCGCCTCGCGTGTTGGCTTGCCCGCACGCGCAAGTCTGCTCGAAGAGGTCAAGCGCGGTGCCTATGCGCTAGAGCCGATGAACGCTAAGGATGTGGCCAGCGCGCAAGCGATCATCGAGCGCTATGCCGACCTTGCGATCAGTCTCGCCGACGCGTCGATCGTAGTGCTCGCACGACGCCATCGCGTTCGAACCGTGTTGACGCTCGACGAACGGCACTTCCGTGTCCTACAGGCCGACGGCAAGCCATTCCGGCTACTGCCGGCTGATGCTTAGGCCTGCCAAAAGCTGCCCGGCTGACTTGGAATCGCACGCCAAATCTCGATCTCCTGAGGGCGGTACGCCCTCACCAAATCACTCACTCCCGCTCTGCGTCGCTGAGCGCGCGGTCTCGGTAGTGCCTGTAATCCTCGCGCTCGGGACGCAGCGAACACGCCAGCGCCAGCGGGTGACACGCCTCGCGGTGGCGGCCCAGCAGCTGCATCGATCTTCCCAGGCAAAAGAGTGCGTAGTCGTCGGTCGGTGTTGCGCTGGCCAGCGCCTGGAACTCCGCGGCCGCGTGCTCGTAGCGCTGCGCACCGAACAGGGCGCGCCCGAGCGCCTCCCGGATCGAGGCCTTGCCCGGCTCGATTTCCCGTGCGCGGGTGAGCGGCATGATCGCCGCGTGGTAGTCGCGGTGGGCGAGTAGATCGCATCCGCGCTTGTAGAGCTCATAGACGCTATCCACCGCCCTTCACTGTAGAGCGCGAGCAGGAGGGCGTTCCTGCTCAGCGGGTCTGTGCGTGGCGCAGGCGGGCGACCTCACCGAGGATGGCGAGGGCGACCTGTTGCTTTGAGGTGCGTGGGACGTGGCGCTCGGAGCCGGCTGTGAGGATCGTCACCTCGTTCTCGGTTGACCCGAAGCCGATGTCCGCGCGTGAGATGTCGTTGAAGATGACTGCGTCAAGGCCCTTGGAGGCGAGCTTTTCGCGGCCGTGGGCGATCGCGTCCGGGCCGTGCTCGGCGGCGAACCCGACCAGCGTCTGCCCGGGGTGACGCTGCCCGGCGAGCACGGAGAGCACATCGACGGTCGGCTCGAGCTCGACCGTGAGGTGCTCGCGTCCGGCCTTCTTGATCTTGCCGTTCTCGCTCGCCGCGGGGCGGAAGTCCGCGACGGCCGCGGCCATCAGCAGCACGTCACACGCCGGGAAGCGCTCGCGGCAGGCGTGGGCCATCTGCTCCGCGGAGGTGACCCGCAGGACGGTGATGCCCGCCGGGATCTCGAGTTCCACGTTGGCGGCCACGAGCGTCACCTGGGCGCCAAGCTCGAGCGCGGCGTGCGCGAGCGCGATGCCCATCCGCCCCGAGGAGCTGTTGCCGAGGAAGCGCACGCTGTCGATCGGCTCGCGTGTGCCGCCGGCGGTGACGAGCACCCGCAGCCCATTCCAATCCTCCTCGGGCTGTGAGCCTGCGAGGATCCGCTGGCATGCCTGCAGCAGCTGGTGTGGCTCGGCGAGACGGCCGATGCCGTGCTCTCCAACGGAGGCCAGCCGGCCCGTGCCGGGCGCCACCAGGTGCGCGCCGCGCTGGGCCAGCAGATCGAGGTTTGCCCGGGTCGCCGGGTGCTCATACATGTGGTTGTTCATCGCCGGGGCGATCACCAGCGGGCAACTCGCGGCCAGCGCGCAGCTGGTCAGCAGGTTGTCCGCCAGGCCGTGGGCTAGCTTTGCGATCGTGTTGGCGCTGGCGGGGGCGATCAGGAAGAGGTCTGCGTTTGCCACCAGCTGCAGGTGGCTCGGCGGCTCGTGCGCGGGCTGTGGCTGCCCGGGAAAGGCGCCTCGCATCGGGTCGCGCTGAAACTCGTCGGTGAGAACGGGGCCGCCACTCAGCGCGCTGAAGGACGCCTTCCCCACGAAGCGGGTGCTGGTGGGGGTCTGCACGACCCGCAGCGAGTGCCCCTCGGCGCTCGCCAGCCGTATGAACTCGAGCGCCTTGTAGGCGGCGATGCCACCACTGACGCCGAGCAGGATGCGGGACATGACTCAGGTTGTAGAGCGGCGCCAGCGCGCTGGCAAGCGCTGGCCGACCGCTTGCGGCCTAGCGGTAGTGGTACTTGATCTTGCCGGCCGCGACCTCCTCGAGGGCGATCGTCAGGTAGTTCTTGGAGCCGGTTTCGATCATTGGGGGCGGGAACTCGTCGAAGGTTCCCTCGCCGAGGTTGTGGTAGTAGCTGTTGATCTGCCGTGCGCGCTTGGCGGCGACCAACACGCTGGCGTAGTTTGAGTCAACGTTCTCGAGCAGACGGTCGATGCGTGGTGAGATCACGTTTGTGAGCCTTTCCTGGTTGTAGGAGAAGTGTAGTGGCAGCGTGGGCCGGGCGCCGCCGAGGGCGTCTCTCAGGGGCCGCCGACGGCTGCAGCGACGATCTCCTGCAGCTCCGCCAGCGCCTGCTCGAGGTCGTCGTTGACGATCACGTGAGCGAACTCCGGCCGCGCGGCGAGCTCGCCCTCCGCCACCCGCAGGCGCCGCTTGACCTCCGCTTCGTCGTCGGTGCCGCGGTGCTGCAGGCGTTCGCGCAGCGCCTGAAGCGTTGGTGGGGTGATGAACAGCTGGATCGCGTCGGGCAGCGCGTCCCGCACCTGCCGGGCGCCCTGCACCTCGATCTCCAGCAGCACCGGGATTCCCGCCTGGACGCGGTCGTGGAGCTCCGAGCGCAGCGTGCCGTAGCGGCGGCCGGCGTAGTCGGCGTGCTCCAGGAACTCACCGGCGGCGAGCCGTCGCTGGAAATCCTCATCGGAGAGGAAGTGGTAGTCGATGCCGTCCCGCTCCCCCGGCCGCGGCGGGCGGGTCGTCGCGGACACCGACAGCTGCAGCGCCGGTATGCGCTGCATGAGCCCTTTGATCAGAGTTCCCTTACCGACGCCGGAAGGGCCCGTTATGACAAACACCCGTCCCATGCAGGCCACCTTAATGCTCGGCTCGGCGGCCGAATCCTTGAAGGACGGCGAGCCGATCAGCGGCGCAGCAGCGAGACCAGCTCTGAGCGCTGTCGCTCGGAGAGACCACCGATTGTCTTGCTCGGGGAGATGCGGCAGTGGACGAGGATCTTGTTGACCTTCACGCGCCCATACTTTGGAACAGCGAGCAGCATGTCGAACACCTTGGCGGTCTCCAGGAACTCCGGGGGGTTCAGGAGCAGCGTGTGAATGGACAGCCGGCCGGACTTCAGGTCGCGCTTGAGCTGGGCACGTTGCGTGCGGATCAGGTTCGCGCGCGCGAGGGCATCCATCCTCTGGTTGAGCGACCGCTCGGGGGCGGTGGAGTGCTTGGATGAGCTCTCGTCGGTGGCCATGACCATGGGCGGCGAGTCTACAGGCCACGGGCAGGCGATCAAGGTGTAAACGACGAATTCATCTATAGCTGAAGTTGAGGTCTAGACATGTCGAGGTTGATGCATGGTTTCGCGGCCTTTTTGCAGGCATTTCTTAGAGGTTTCGCACCTTCTCGTGGGATCATCGATATTCGGCCAGCTCGCCGGCGATCGTCGCGGCGAGCGTGGGATCGCGGAAGCTGGCGGTCCCGATCGCGACCAGCGTGGCGCCGACGTCCAGCAGTTCGCGAGCGTGACGTGTGCGCTGCACACCGCCCATGCCGACGATCGGGATCGAGACGGCCCTCGCCACGGCCGCGACCTGGGCCAGGGCGACCGGTCGGATCGCCGGCCCGGACAGCCCTCCTGTGCCCCCGCCCAGCCACGGCGTTGGAGAGCTGGAGCGGTCGTTGGGTAGAAGCGCCATCGCGCGCAGCGTGTTGATCAGCGACACCGCGTCGGCGCCGCCCTCCTGGGCGGCCAGCGCGCAGGAGGGGACATCGGCGGCGTTGGGTGTCAGCTTGACGATCAGCGGCTTTGAGGTGTGCGGCCTGACCTCCTGGAGCACCCGCTCTAGCGCGGCGGGATCGGCGCCGATGTCGAGGCCCGTCTTGACGTTCGGGCAGGACACGTTCAGCTCGATGGCGGCTATCTGCGGGTGTGGCTCGCAGCGCTGGAGCAGCGTCGCGATCTCCGCGGCGGTCGAGCCCATCACGTTGGTGATCAGCGGGACCGGCAGCTTGGCGAGCTCCGGCAGTTCCTGGCCGAGGTAGGTCTCGAGGCCCTTGTTCGGCAGCCCGATCGAGTTGATCAGCCCGCCGGCGGTCTCCCACAGGCGCGGCGGCGGGTTGCCGGCCCGCGTCTGCAGCGTGATCGTCTTTGAGACGTAGGCCGCGAACGGGAAGTGCTCGCGCACCTGCGGACCGAAGGCGCGCTCGGCCGCGACGGCGTCGAACGTGCCTGAGCCGTTGATCACCGGGTGCGCCAGCTCCAGGCCGCAGAACTCGACGCTCATGGCGCGGGCGCCCCCGCGTGCTCCTGCACTCGCTCCAGCTGCTCGCCGTCGAGCACCGGCCCATCGACGCACACGCGCAGGTAGCCCCCGCCTCGGCGCGGCACCGCGCAGCCGAAGCAGGCGCCGAAGCCGCAGGCCATGCCGGCCTCCAGGGCCAGCTGGCAGGAGACCAATCGCTGCTCGCACAGCGCGCGCACGGCCTCGAGCATCGGCGGCGGGCCACAGGCGTAGACCTGCGCCACGCCGTCGCCGTCCAGCTCGTCGCGCAGCAGCTCGGTGACGAGACCGTGGTGGCCGACCGAGCCGTCGTCGGTGGCGAGTCCGGCCACCTCTTGCAGCAGCTCGGCGCCGCGTGCGTGCTCGGCGTCGCGGAAGCCGAGCAGCACGGTGCTCTCCCGGACCCCCAGCTCGTCCTGCAGGATCGCCAGTGGGGCGATGCCGACGCCGCCACCGACGAGCACGGCGCGCCTGCCCTCCGCGGGCGCTCTGAACCCTTGCCCGAGCGGGCCAACTGCCTGGATCTCCTCCCTCGCTTCCAGCTCGCACAGGCGCTTGGTGCCCGGGCCGACGTCCTCCAGCAGGTAGTGACTCTCTCCGTGAGCCTGGCGGGCGACAGAGAACGCGCGGGCGAAGAACGGGCGCTCGTCCTCGCCCCCGCCCCAGCGCTCGGCCGCCGAGAGCATCGCGAACTGCCCCGGCTCGGCGGCCAACTCGTCGCGCACGCGCAGGACGCGGTAGGCCCCAAGCTGCTCGACGGCGACGACCCGCAGGCTGCGGCGCACGAACGGCGCGTGGCTCACGCGACCGGCGCTCCGTCGGCGCGTGAGTGCAGCCGCTGCAGGCACAGCACTTCGGGCTCGCCGTCGCGGCGCGCGCTGGCGATCGCGCGCGCGGCGGACAGGCCGGCCGACAGCGTGGTCAGGCAGGGGATGCCGTGCCCGACCGCGGCGCGGCGAATCTCCCAGCCGTCGGTGCGCGCGCCCGAGCCGGTGGGCGTGTTGACGACGATGTTGACGTCGCCGCGCTCGATCCAGTTGACCACGTGCGGCGAGCCCTCGCCGATCTTGTTCAAGCGCTCGACCGGGATGCCCATGCGCTGGATCGCCTCCGCTGTGCCGCGGGTAGCGACGATGCGAAAACCGTGGTCATGCAGGATCTGCGCGATCCCGAAAGCGCCGGCCTTGTCTTCGTCGGTTACCGAGATGAAGACCGTGCCCTCGATCGGCAGCGGCGCGCCGGCGGCCGCCTGCGCCTTCGCGAACGCGGTCGGGAAGTCGTGCGCGATGCCCATCACCTCGCCGGTCGAGCGCATCTCGGGCCCGAGCACCGAGTCCGAGCCCTCGAAGCGGTCGAACGGCAGCACCGCCTCCTTGACCGAAACGTGGTTGCCGAAGCCGACCCCCTGACGCTCGGCAGGCAGGTCCAGGTCGGCCAGGCGCTCGCCGAGCATGATCCGGCAGGCGAGCTTGGCGATCGGCAGCCCGACCGCCTTGGACACGAACGGAACGGTCCTGGAGGCGCGTGGGTTGGCCTCGATCACGTACAGCTCGCCGGCGTGGATCGCGTACTGCACGTTGATCAGCCCGACGACTCCGATCGCTAGCGCCAGCTCGCGCGTGGCGGCACGCAGCTGCTCGAGCATCTCCTCGCCGAGCGAGTGCGGCGGCAGCACGCAGGCGCTGTCGCCGGAGTGCACGCCGGCCTCCTCGACGTGCTGCATGATGCCGCCGATCCAGACCTCGCTCCCGTCGCACAGCGCATCGACGTTGACCTCGATCGAGTCCTCCAGGAACCGGTCCAGGTAGATGTCCCCCTCCCCCGCGGCCGCCTCGCGCCGCAGGTAGTCGGCCAGGCCCTCGCGCGAGTAGACGATCTCCATCGCGCGTCCGCCGAGCACGTAGGAGGGGCGCACCAGCAGCGGGAAGCCGACCTGCTCGGCGCAGCTCAGCGCCCCTTGCAAAGAGCGCGCGGTCGCGTACGGCGGCGCCTTGTAGCCCAGGCGCTGAAGCAGCGCGCCGAAGCGGCCGCGGTCCTCGGCCAGGTCGATCGCCTCGACGCTCGTGCCGAGCAGGGGGATGCCGGCCTCGACCAGCCCGGCGGCAAGCTTCAGCGGCGTCTGCCCGCCGAACTGCACGATCACGCCCCTCAGCCCGCCTGGCAGCGCCCGCTCCAGCGCGAGCACCGCAAGCACGTCCTCGTGCGTGAGCGGCTCGAAGTACAGGCGGTCGGAGGTGTCGTAGTCAGTGGAGACGGTCTCCGGGTTGCAGTTGATCATCACCGCCGCGCGGCCGGACTCGCGCACGGTCATCGCTGCGTGCACGCAGCAGTAGTCGAACTCGATTCCCTGCCCGATCCGGTTCGGGCCAGAGCCGAGGATCACGACCGCTTCGCGCTCGTCGCCGCTGACCTCGTGACTGGGACCCGGGCCGCCCGCGTGCTCCCAGCCGGAGTAGTAGTAGGGCGTGCGGGCCGGGAACTCCGCGGCGCAGGTGTTGACCGAGCGGAACGTGCGCACGCCGGCGAACGCCGCCTCGGGATCGCGCGCGATCTGTTGCAGCTCGCGCAGGAACCAGGGGTCGATGCGCGTGACCTCATGGATCGCCTCCACGCTCGTGCCGCGGCCGAGCAGCTCGATGATCGTCTCGAAGCGGGCCGGTCCGGGGGCGTGCAGCTTTGCCAGCAGGTCGAGGGCGCTCTGCTCCTGAAGGCAGGGCGGCTTGTCGAGCTCGCGCGAGCGCAGCGCCTTGGCAAACGCCTGCTGGAAGGTGCGCCCGATCGCCATCGCCTCCCCCACCGACTTCATGTGCGTCGAGAGCGTGGCATCGCTCTCGGGGAACTTCTCGAACGCGAAGCGCGGCCACTTGACGACCACATAGTCGATCGTCGGCTCAAAGCAGGCGGGCGTGACGCCGGTGATGTCGTTGTCGATCTCGTCCAGGCGGTAGCCGACCGCCAGGCGCGCGGCGATCTTGGCGATCGGGAAGCCGGTCGCCTTGGAGGCCAGCGCAGAGGAGCGCGACACGCGCGGGTTCATCTCGATCACGAGGATCTCCTCGGTCTCGGGGTTGACCGCGAACTGCACGTTGGAGCCGCCGGTCTCGACGCCGACCGCGCGGATCACGGTGATCGCCTGGTCTCGTAGCTGCTGGTAGAGGTGGTCGGTCAATGTCTGTTGCGGCGCGACCGTGACCGAGTCGCCGGTGTGCACGCCCATCGGATCGACGTTCTCGATCGAGCAGACGATCACGACGTTGTCGGCGTGGTCGCGCATCACCTCCAGCTCGAACTCGCCCCAGCCGATCACCGACTCGTCGAGCAGCACCTGCCCGATCGGCGATGCCTCCAGGCCGTGGGCGACGATGCGCTGGAACTCCTCCTCCGACCTGGCGATGCCGCCGCCGCGCCCGCCGAGCGTGTAGGCGGGGCGCACGATGCAGGGCAGGCCGAGCGTCGGCAGCGCGCGCCTGGCCTCCTCGAGCGTGGTCGCGATCTCGCTGCGCGGCATGCGCAGGCCGGCGCGCCCCATCGTGGCGCGGAACAGGTCGCGGTCCTCGGCGCAGGCGATCGCCTTGTAGTTGGCGCCGATCAGCTCCACACCGAACTCGGTCAACGTGCCGTCGTCGTGTAGCGCCTTGGACAAGTTCAGCGCGGTCTGGCCACCGAGCGTGCCGAGCAGCGCGTCCGGTCGCTCGCGTTCGATCACCTTCCTGATCGGCCCCGGCAGCAGCGGCTCGATGTAGGTGGAGTCGGCCAGCTCGGGGTCGGTCATGATCGTCGCCGGGTTGGAGTTGACCAGCACGACCTCGTAGCCCTCCTCGCGCAGCACCTTGCAGGCCTGCACGCCGGAGTAGTCGAACTCGGCCGCCTGCCCGATCACGATCGGGCCGGAGCCAAGGATCAGCACCTTGTGGATGTCGTTACGCCGCGGCAATCCGTGCGAGGAAGCGGTCGAAGAGATAGAGGCTGTCGTGCGGTCCCGGGCCGGCCTCCGGGTGGTACTGGACGGTGCCGCCGGGCACGTCAAGTAGCTCCAACCCCTCGACCGTGCGGTCGTAGAGGTTCACGTGCGAGAGCGCGGCGGCGCCGAAGTCGGTCTCCCAGCGGACCGGCTCGTCGGTGTCGATCGTGCGGCTGCCGCCGGGGCCGAGCGCGGCGAAGCCGTGGTTCTGCGAGGTGATCTCCACCTTTCCCGTCTCCAGGTCGCGCACCGGATGGTTGGCGCCGCGGTGGCCGAACGGCAGCTTGAAGGTCTCCAGGCCAACAGCGCGACACAGCAGCTGGTGACCGAGGCAGATCCCCCACACGGGCTTCTTGCCGATCAGCTCACGCACGGTCTGCACGATGTAGTCCAGCGCGGCCGGGTCGCCGGGGCCATTGGAGAGGAACACCGCGTCGGGGTCCTCGGCCAGCAGGTCCTGCGCGCTGCTCGTGCACGGGTGCAGCGTCACCTGGGTGCCACGCGCGAGGAGCTCGCGCACCATCGAGGCCTTGATGC
Organism: uncultured Solirubrobacterales bacterium; assembly: GCA_963718425.1. GTDB lineage: Bacteria > Actinomycetota > Thermoleophilia > Solirubrobacterales > Solirubrobacteraceae > Palsa-744. The sequence continues at coordinate 65,805 of CAVQZJ010000003.1, read as the reverse complement.
CGGTGTCGAGCACCGCGATGCGCGGTCCGTCGCCACTGCCGTGACGGGTCGTTTCGCTCGGCGTCACGACGCGTGCGAAGTCCGCGCCGGACATCGGCGGCTCCGCCTCGATCAGCTCGCGTGCTGTCCGGTGGGCGACGCTGGCTGGGAAGACCCCGCCGCGCATCGCTCCCGCCTCGCGGATGTGACGCACTAGCGAGCGTGTGTTGACGCCGCTGATCGCGACCACGCCGCAGTCGGTCAGCCAGTCCAGCCAGCCGCGCTCGCAGGTCGGGGCGTCCTCGCTGTTGCGCGCGTCGCGCATGATCGCCGCCCGCGCCCACGGGCGCTCGGACTCCATCGCCTGCGAGCTGACGCCGTAGTTGCCGATGTGCGGGTAGGTGAACGTGATCAGCTGCCCGGCGAACGAGGGATCGGTCATCGACTCCTGATAGCCGGACATGCCGGTCGTGAACACGACCTCGCCGACGGTGTGCCCTTCGGCGCCGCAGGCTTCCCCGTCAAAGCGGGTGCCGTCCTCGAGCATCACGTAGGCGCCGGCAGCGGGCGAGGCGGGGCCGGCCATCAGAGGACCAGCCCCTGCACGGCCTTGAACTCGGGGCCACCGGCGCGCTCGAGCAGCTCAAACAGCACACTCTCGACGGTGCTGATCACCGCTCCCGCGCGGCCCATGCGCGTCAGTGCGTGCTCGCGGTCGAGGTCGTGTCGTGAGCCCACGGCGTCGGCTGGCACGTGCACCTGCACGCCCCGCCCCAGCAGGTCGTGGACTGTCTGGGATACGCACACGTGCGCCTCGATGCCGCACACGATCGCCTGTTCGCGATCCTCGAGGTCAAAGCCCTCGGCGCGCACAGCGGAGAACACCGTCTTCTCGATCCGCGGCTCGTCCTTTAGCTGCACCTCCGGGGCGGTGTGGCCGAGCCCTTTCGGGTACTGCTCGCTGACGATCGCCGGCACCTGCAGGATGCGCGCTGCGCGCACGAGCTTGGAGCAGGCCTGTGCGACCTGCGCGAAGGATGGGTAGGAGCGAAAGCCCTCCTGGACGTCCACCACCACGAGCGTCGCCCGATCGCGCGAGAGGAGTCCCACTACGCCGTCACCACCGAGAACGCCCGCTCGCGGTAGGCGACAGTCCCCTCGGCGAGCGTCAGCAGCACACGCCCGCGCAGAGCGCGGCCGGCAAAGCAGCAGTTCTCCGAGCGGCTCTCCCAGCCGTTCTCACCCGCCACCCACTCGCCGTCCAGGTCGATCAGGGTGAGGTTGGCGGGCTCCCCCACCCGAAGCCGCGGGGCCGCCAGCCCGAACAGCTCCGCCCCGGCGGTCATCCGCGCCACCAGCAGGCCAAGGTCGAGCACGCCTGCGAGCACCAGGTCCGTGTAGAGGGCGGCGAACGCGGTCTCGAGGCCGGTCGTGCCCATCGGCGCCTGCTCGAAGGGGACCTCCTTCTCCTCCCGCGCGTGCGGCGCGTGATCGGTCGCCACACAGTCGATGACGCCCTCGCGCAGACCTTCGATCAGCGCCTGGCGGTCTGACTCGCTCGCCAGCGGCGGGTTCATCTTCATGCTGGTGTCAAGGCCTCGCACGTGCTCTTCGCCGAGCAGCAGGTGATGCGGGGTCACCTCGCCGCTGACGCGAAAGCCGCGCTCCTTGGCGGCGGCGAGCGCCTGCACGGAGGCGGCGCAGGAGAGGTGCTGGAAGTGCACACGCCCGTCCTCGTAGCCGGCGAGCTCGGCGTCGCGGGCGACCATCGTGGACTCCGAGATCGTCGGAATGCCGACGACTCCGAGCATGGCGCTGACGACACCCTCGTTGATCGATCCGCCACGGGAGAGCGTGGGGTCCTCCTCGTGCAGCGTCAGCACTCCTCCGCACAGCCGCTGGTACTGCAGTGCCTTGCGCAGCATCCCGGCGCTGGTCACCGGTCTGCCGTCGTCGGTGAACCCGAGCGCCCCCTCCTGGCGCAGCTCGGCCATCTCGGTGAGCTCGGTGCCTTCCAGGCCACGTGTGATGGCGGGCAGGAACCCGACCGGCACACGCGCGTCGCGGGCGGCGGTGTCCCGCAGCGAGCGAAGCAGTGGGGCGGAGTCGATCACCGGGTCGGTGTTTGGCATCGCGATCACCGCGCAGAACCCGCCCGCGGCGGCCGCACGGGTCCCGGTCTGGATGTCCTCCTTGTGCTCCTGCCCGGGAGTGCGCAGGTGCACGTGCGGGTCAAAGAACGCGGGCAGCAGACGCCGGTGACCGCCCTGCAGGACCTCCGTCCCCTCCGGGGCGCTCAGCGTCCCCGCGGCGGCGAGCTCCACGATCTGACCGTCGGCGACGCGCACGTCGCAGCGGCCGTCGATCTCCTCGCGCGGGTCCAGTGCGTGCACGTCGCACAGCAGCAGGTCGGCAGGGCGCCGCGGCGCTCGAACCAGAGACCGGGTATCCATCACGCCAGCCGCGGCTCGGGGAGGACGGTCTGACCGCGCGAGGGCGTTCCCGACAGCAGCTCATACAGGACCGCCATCCGCACCCACACGCCGGCTTCCACCTGGGCGGTTATGACGGCCTGCGGCGAGTCGGCCAGCTCGCCTGAGACCTCGACCCCTCGGTTGACCGGCCCGGGGTGCATCAGCAGCTGGCGGGGCGTCAGGCGTCGGCTGTTGAGCTGGTAGGTGTCGGCGTACTCGCGCAGCGACGGCACCCACGCCTGGGTCATGCGTTCGTGCTGCATCCGCAGCGCGTAGACGACATCGGCGCGGGCGATCTCCTGCAGGTCGTAGCGGACCTCGCAGCCCATCTGCTCGATCCCCTTGGGTATCAGCGTCGGCGGGCCGGCGACCGTCACCTTTGCTCCCATCTTCTGGAAGGCGAGGATGTTCGAGCGGGCCACGCGCGAGTGGGCGAGATCCCCCACGATCCAGATCGAGGCGTCGTCGATGCCGCCCAGACGACGGCGCAGCGTGTACACGTCGAGCAGCGCCTGGGTGGGATGCTCGTGCATGCCGTCGCCGGCGTTGACGATCGCCGCCGAGCACCAGCCGCAGACGAGCTCGGAGGCGCCGACCCACGGTGTGCGGATCACGATCGCGTCGGGCTTGTGGGCGCTCAGTGTCAGGACGGTGTCCTTCAGCGACTCCCCCTTCTCGACGCTCGAGCCGCTGGAGGCGAAGTTCACGACGTCGGCGGACAGGCGCTTGGCGGCCAGCTCGAAGGAGCTGCGGGTGCGGGTGGACGCCTCGTAGAAGAGGTTCAGCACCATCCGTCCGCGCAGCGTCGGGACCTTCTTGATCTCCCGGTCTGAGATCTCGGCGAAGCGTTCGGCCTGGGAGATGATCCGTTCGATGTCCGAACGGTCGAGCTGGGCGATCGACAGCAGATGATTCACGCTCCCAGCTCCACCCGCAGGGGCCGGATCGACACCTGGTCCACCCCGTCTAGCTCGGATACGCGCACGCTGACGTGCTCGGCGCGGGAGGTCGGCAGGTTCTTGCCCACGTGGTCGGGGCGAATCGGCAGCTCGCGGTGGCCGCGATCGACGAGCACCGCCAGTCGCACCCGCTCTGGTCTTCCGTAGTCGAACAGCGCCTCGATCGCGGCGCGCACGGTGCGGCCTGTGTACAGGACATCGTTGACGATCACGATCGTGCGCCCATCGAGGTCGAAGTCGATGTGCGAGGCGTGCACCACCGGCGCGTCGGGGCGCCGTCCCACGTCGTCGCGGTAGAAGCCGATGTCAAGGTCCCCGAGCGGCACGTCGGTGTCCAGCAGCTCGCGCAACAGGGGCTGTAGGCGTTGGGCGAGGATCGCTCCGCGGCGGTGGATGCCGACCACCGCCAGCGTGTCGGCGCGGTGGTTTTGCTCTGAGATCTCGTGGGCGATGCGCGTCAGCGCCCGCCGAATGTCGTCCTCTTGCAGAACGATCTTGGGTGTGTCCATGTGTCCTTCCTGGCCTCTCGGGACCTGGTTAAAGGAGCCGCCTGAAATGTATCAGCGCGAGACGATGGGCTCAGCCTCCCTGGTCTGCTCCTCGGGCTTGGCGGGGGTCGAGCGAGCCCCGGAGCGTGACCAGGCGATCAGCTGCGCCGGGCCGCGCTCGGGATACGGCACCTCGATCGAGTCGAAGTCGCGCGGCACGTGCGCGTCGGGGTAGATATCCCGTGCCTCGCGCTGTATCTCCCCGCCCGGGTGGCGAGCGGAGAGGTGGACCAGCGCCAGTGTGCGGGCCTTGGCGTCGCGCGCCAGTTCGGCGGCCTGCCGGGCGGTGCAATGACCGGTTTGGCGGGCGCGGTCTGACTCTTCGTCGGTGAAGGTCGCCTCGTGCACGAGCAGGTCGGCTTCGTGCGCGGCGATCAGGATCTCCTCGCATGGGGCGCTGTCCCCGGAGATGACGATCTTGCGCCCCTCCCGTGTCTGCCCCATGACCTGCTCGGGCTTCACTCCGGCGACGGTTTCCCCTCGCTGCAGGCGTCCGAAGTCAGGGCCCGGAGTGACCCCCAGACGCTGCGCCAGGACCGGGTCGAGATGGCCCGGGCGTGGATCCTCGACGATCGCGTAGCCGAAAGCGCTCGTGTTCTTGTGGGATACCGGGATCGCGCTCACCGCATAACCGGGGCGGCTCACCGTCTCTCCCGGCGCAAGCTCGTTGACGGTCAGTTCGTAGGGCAGGCGCCCGTAGATGAAGCGGATGTTGGCCATAATGTCGCTGAGACCGGGGGGGCCGTAAATGGCCAGGGGCGCCTCGCGGTCGCGCAGGGCAAACGACTTCAGCATGCCCGGCAGCCCCAGCCAGTGATCGGCGTGGAAGTGGGTGATGAACACGTCGTCCAGATCCGCCAGTCCAACGGAGCGCACGAGTTGGCGCTGGGTGCCCTCGCCGCAGTCGAACAGCAGTCTGTCGGCGCCGCGTCGCATCAGCAGCGCCGGCAGTCCGCGCCGTGCGCCCGGCACCGAACCACCGGTGCCGGCGAAGAACAGAGATAGGTCCATCAGGCAAACGGTAGCGATGCGGGCGATCGGCGGACGGCGAGCGACACCGCCCACCCGATAGTGCACGGCCCGCCGACGGGGAGCGGTAAGCTCTGCTGGCCGGCGCCAGCGCCGCGTTGGCGCCCGTAGCTCAGTGGATAGAGCGCTGCCCTCCGGAGGCAGAAGTCGCAGGTTCGAATCCTGCCGGGCGCGTGGCCGTAGTGCCACTCGACACAGCCCTCGCCTGGCAATCGTGTTTCGCCACGGAGACTCCCGATATCGCGACCGGTGTCGGTTGGTGCACTAGCCGGGCGGGCCGCTCGGCCCATCGCTGTTAGCCATGCCGAATCCGGGTGCGCGCGTTGCGTGATCGGGGAGCGCCAGGTTGAACACGGCGATGTCGTGGTGGTGTGCGATGCGCAGCGCCTGACCCGTGCCGCGGGCTTTGTGACCGGACCCGTCGAGGCTGCCATCTTCCGTCCAGCAGACGACGAAGCTTGACGCGGTCTTCAGATCCCTGCCAAGAACCTGGTGGCTGTTGCGGGCGTGCAGCGCACGCTGACCGTCGGTGAGCTTCCCCCAGATCGGGTGAAACCGGGCCGCCAGCTCGTATGCCTCTGGAGTTGGCTGCGCCAGCACAAATACCTCTCGGCCCTGCGCATCCGAGCGCTCGCCCCGTTCGAAGTCTCGCCATGGCAGGTAGAGCTCCATGCTCCCACGCGCGGCGCAGGCACCCCTATAGAAGGCTTGGTCGGCGCCCGTGGCCATTCCGGTCCGCAGAACCCACTTCTGTTCGGCGAAGTGCGCGGCGATGGATCGCATCAGCTGCAGGATGTCGGGCGGCGTTTGGCGCGACCCGATCCCGGTGTAGGCGGGCGCAAGCGCTGACGGCCACTCCGCGGCCATCACTACAGTGCCCACCGCCCGCCGCGGGCGTCCAGGAGGTCGATCACGGGGTACCCGTGGGTCACCTGGGGCAGTTCAGATGCCTCTAATAGGCCGTGCCGTCGCCGAGCTCGCCCAGCGATCCGCCGTTCTCCCCGCCCGGCGGATCGTCCTGGTCACCGCCGCTGATGCGTTTGGAGCTCCACCAGCACCACCCTCCCACGGCGAGCACGGGAACCACGAACATCGCCGAGGTGTACCAGTGGTATATGCAGGCCAGCGTGGTGGTCATGCTCCCAAAACCTACCACGCTGGCCAGTCCCATCTAGGTGGTTGCTCTGCGACGCGACGCGGCGAGCGCCCCGAGGCCGGCGATCAGGCCGAGGGCGCCCAGGATCAGCGCGGTGATGCCAAGGCCCTTGCTCGCCCCGCTGCTCGCCGACTTCACGACAGCCAGTGTCGGCGCGGACGTGGATGAGCTTCCCGCTGTCTGTCCGGCTTCCGGGCCTGCCTCATCACCCGCGATGTCTTGGATCACGCCGCCCTTGGCCGTGACGTTGATCCTCGGCGAGGGATGTTCGGCGGTCAGCGACGGTGATATCCAGTGCACGATCTGTCCGTTGCTGTAGGTCTGGACGGTCCTGAATTCCAGTGCCTTGCCCATCGCGTCGTCCGGGATCGCCAGCGACAGAGGGAACTGGATGAACTGGCCGTTGTCGACCTTGCCGAGCGGGCCGATCCACGTCCACACGATCTGAGAGACCTCGGTGTCGATCGTTTCGCCGTCTTCTTCGATCGGGGTCGCGAGCTTTGATTCGATGACCTTCGTCAACCAGCCGGGCACGTTTTCGTAGTTGACGCCCGTGAACCCCTGGGGGAACAGCACATCTACCTTCTTGATGTAGGCGCCTTCCTGCTCGCCGGGAACGCGCACGTCAAGGGTGGCGAACGCCCCGGCGGGGATCGTGTTGGGATGCAGACTGATGTGCGCCTGCGCGCAAGCGGGCGCGAGCAGCGCCCCCGCCGCGAGCAGCACAGCGACCTTCTTGGATTTCATGCTTGATGTACCTCCTGAGTAAGTGCCTGAAAGAAACCGGACAAACCGAGGCTCGGGGGTGGCGCGCGCCCCGCCAGCGCGCAGGCCAGCAAGCCGCCTCCGCGAGGCATGAGCACCAGAGCACGACGGCGGACCGTGAACGTCGGCGTGTCGTGCCGTCGCTCGGTTCGCCGTGAGAGCGCCACGAGCAGTCGCTCGCCTGGATATCGCCCGAGCCACAGCAGCACGAACACGAACACGGCCGGACTGAGATAGCCGAGCCCGAGCGTCAGACCTGGGATGTGCGCGGTCGAGACATGCGCAAACACCACGATGCCGACGATCAGCGCGATGCTCAGCTGCCTTCGATTCGGCGTGCTCATCTGATCGGCACCTTGACCGTGCGGTTGAACTGTTCAAATTCGGAGACGCGGTCGATGATTTCGATTTCCCAGGTGCCGCCGGGGCTGAGGACCGTCGAGTTCAGGACGTAGTGCCCTGGTCCCGCGACGATCGGCTTCAGGGTCAGCGGCCCGATCCCCTTGGAGGGCAGCTTCGCGGTCGCCGTGAGTTCCCTGGTGGCGGTGAACTGGGCGCCGGTCTTGGCGTTGATGAGGTACAGGTGGATCGTGTTCACCCCGACCTTCGCGGGTTCGACGGTCATCTCGAGCTCCGCCGAGCCGATCGAGGTGTTCACGGAGAACGGCCCCGTCGCGGCGTCGATCGGCGGCGCGTAGCTGATGAGCGCGGCGGTCACACCGAACACGCACAGCATCAGCGCGAGCTCGCCGCGCATCGTGCGGCGAGCCAACGCCCCGCTCCCGCCGGGTGACTGCCCGTCACCGACCAAGCGCTGAAGGGCCGGGATGACCCGATGGCGGTTGACCCAGCCGAGCCCGATCAGCGACGCGAACAGCAGCACCTTGACGATGACGAGCGCACCGTAGGTGGTGTGAAAGAGGCCTTGAAGGCTGCGCACGTCGATGTATGCCTGGATCACACCTGTCAGGGCGATCACGACCACCGAGCCCAACGCGACCGGGGAGAACCGCACGAGATTCGCGAGCAACAGCCGGCTACGCTCGGGTCCCTCGAGTTGACGAGTGGCCCCAGGCACCGCGAGCAGCAGGCAGGCGATACCTCCAACCCACACGCTGCCCGCCAGCACATGCAGAGCATCGGACGGGAAGAACACCGCGACCGGGCTCTCGATGCTCGCGTGGCCGGCCAGCGCCGGGGTGATCACCAGATACAGAGCCACCGATCCCGAGCAGCCGAGGATCACACGTGGCGGACGCGCCGTCAGCGCCAACGTCCCGGTGTCCGGCGAACGAGCTCGCAAGTTCGGGATCGCGTCCTTCCGATCGCCCTCGCCGCCAGCAACAGCCCGCCGAGCAGGACCCAGTCGATCGCGCGCAGACCCCACACCTTGCCGAACCGGCTTTCCAGCGTGTTGTCGATGACCGAGCCTTTCAACGATGCCCACAGCGACACGCCCGCCGCGCTCGCGCCCTGCAGCAGCACCCCGAGCACACTCACAAGCACACCGAGCACGACCGCCACCGCGAACAACCTCCCCAGTCGCGAAGCGAACACCCGCGACGAAAGCGACCAGCGCTGCTCCGACCCCGCGACCGCCGCAAGGCCCGGTATCCACGCGGAGAACAGAAAGATCAGGCCACCAACCATCAGCGCGAGGGTCAGATAGTTCAGGTCACGAACCACACCCAAACGCGACCTCGGTGACCCTGCCGCTCTCGTTCTTGCCGATCAGCCCAGCCACCGTCACCTTCGAGGAGGCGCTTGGATGACCGATGCTGAACACCAGCCCGCCGTAGACGATGTGCGTGTCGGCGGAGACCACCCGATAGGTGCCTGGTAAGTGCCATCGGGCAGACCAGGCTTGAGCCCGACGCCCATCCAATGCTCGTCGCCGTCCGGGTGCGAGACGTTCAGATCATCGACCTCATCGCCCTGCGCGTCATACACCCGCACCGCCCCCAGAGTCCCACCGACGTCCTGGTTGAACTTGAAGATCACCTCCTTCGGCTGGGCCTGCACAGTCGAGCCCGACGCCGGCGAGGTGCCAAGCAACTGCGCGTGCGCCCACGCCGCTGGAGCGCAGGCCAACACCGCCACCGCAACCAGGGCGAGGACAACGAGACTCCTCTGAGCCCGGCCGGGAGCCCCGGTGGAAGGACCCTCCCATCCGATCGTGGCACTCACCATGCTTCCTTGCGCGGCGAGGGCGCCGACCGTCACTGGTGGGGCGCCGCGCGCGCGACGCGACGCACGAACAGCACGAACGCGAGTCCCGCGATCACGACCGCGATCAGCGCGAGGATCGGCGCCGGCGGTGTCTTGGCGCCTTCTCGGGTACCCAGACACTGGCCGTCGATGGCTCCGGCGCAGAGCCCACCCGGATCGGGACCTGCCACGGGAAGATCATGTGCGCTTGCTCTTGTCCTTGACCTTGGGAGGCGTGACCGGGGTCATGTAGTGGATGCGATGGTCGTGCCATTCGAGCTGGCCGGTGCGGTCGATGACCGTCCAGTGAGGCGTGGCGGTCGGCGTCGCCGACGACGGCACGTTCACGTCGCCGTAGAAGTTCTGGTTGAGGAAGTAGGCGGGCGAGCTGGTGTTCACCTCCGACGGCCCCACCGGCCAATACGCGCGCGTACGGTTCGTTTTGGTAACCGTAGACCGTGACCGTCTTGCCGGTGTGGTTTCTCAGCACCAGCCGGTCGGCGAACTCCAGCACTTCCAGCTGCAGGCCGGGCACATTCGGGGTGAGGTGCGTGATGATCGAGCGGTAGTTGTAGTTTGAGCCCTGATCGTTGATCGGGTTATCGCTCTCCTTGGGGGAGAGGCTGGCGGCGGCGCTCGCGGCCGTGGGCGACGCGAGCGCCAGTGCGGCAACGGCGGCAGCCGTGAGGCGACGATGCATGCGAGACTCCTCTAAGACGCTTGTCAAGGACCGGCCGTGGGGCGGCCCAGAGGGCGCGACCCGGCCGTGTTGCGCCACGCGCCGCCAGCCCGCAGAGGAGGGCTGGTCTAGCGGGCCGCGGAGAAGCGCATCGGCGGGGGACGGACCGCCAGCGAGTAGGCGATCAGCGCCCCGCCGCGGGCGGGAATGATCTCCACACCTCGATGAAGGGGCCGCTCCGGCGGCGCGCGCCGGGATCGACGCCGGGAAGCTCCACGCATCCGGGTGAGGATCCGCTCGCCGGGATAGCGGCGTGTCAGCAGCACCAGCGCCAGGATCACCGCCGGCGCCAGGCACAGCACGCTCGGTTCCAGCAGTGCTGCAGCGAGGAACCCGAGCGCCAGCGCTGCCGCCAGCGCTGCGCGCCGGATGGACGGCAAAGTATTCGGGGGCCTCACGTCCGACACTGACACCAGACCTTACTCCTCACCGGGCCGCTCGAGGCCGGTTCGCTCACGTGCCCACAGCCGAGAGCAGCCACAGCCCGAAGCTGGTGAACGCAACCATCACCGCGAGCATCCAGTATTGGCTGCGCACGGCCTGCGCCGGATTTCGATAAAGCGTCAGGGCACGATCGTGCGCGAGCGTCAGGCCCGCCACGTGGCCCGCGAGCAGCGCGGCCACCTGCACGTACCAGATACCGGCGTATGAGATGACGTGATAGTCGATCTGGTAGCCGGCGGTGCCGAGAATGTTGGCGCCGTTGCCGAGCGGGTCGGAGGCCAAGGGGAGGATCGCTTGGCCCTGCCAGAGCAGCAGCGAGAAGTAGTGCGCCAGCACGTAAGCGAAGGCGATCGGCACGAGCGTGTGCACGAACGTCCGCGTCAGCTTCTCTGCGTCGTAGAGGTCGCTGACGCTCCGAACCCCGAGAATCCCCACCCTGTAGACCGCGAGGATCAGAAGGATGCAGAACACCAGCCCCACCGAGTAGGTCAACTCCGTCGCGGGTGTCGCGCTGAAGCCGAGGCTCGAGAACACGCTTTCCAGGCTCGGCTCGTTGTTGCGCCAGATACCGCCGTTTGAGAACCCGTCGAAGGTGGTCGTGCCGATCAGGGTGCAGATGAAGACGACCGTGCCAGGACGGATCGTGAGCCCCGTGACCGCGCTGAGCGGCCGCCGCAGATACAGCGCGCCGTTCTCGGCACGCCCGATCGCAGACAGTTTGGAGAGCAGCCCGAAGTACACACCGAAGCCGTCGGCCTGCTCTCCCCACTGCCTCACCCCGAACAGGGTCATCCCCACGAGCATCACCAGGAAGTAGGCGAGCGAGAGGGCCGCCAGGGTCGAGGGTTGATCGCGCAGCGCGAGTGGGTAGACGAGCTCCAGCCAGGCGAAGCCGACGATCCCCGCCACGGCGGGCCACATGCCCAGCCACTTTGGGTAGCGCAGGATCGGCGCCGTGGCGTCTGGGCGCACAGCGCGTATGCCGGCAGCGAGGATCCGCGCGCAGGTGCGCCACGGGCTGAGCGCTCTGAACACGTCGCCGAACAGCACGCTCGCGACCGGCAGCCCGACCCAGAAGATCACATAGATGAACGTCACCGAGAAGTTCGCGGCACCGACCTGGGCTCCCTCAAACCCGCTGTAGAGGACCAGGACAAACAGACCGACGCCCGCGAGGCTCCCGAGCCATTCCACCGCCGGCGAGAGCCTCACGAGCGTGCGCGGGTGCTGCTCCTGCAGCTGTGGAGTCCGCCACAGCGAGGAGAGCGCGACGAACGAGACGACGAGCACGATCGCCGCTGTCCAGCTGAACAGCCACACCGGGATCGGCAGGTCCGCGCGCCCGACGATCCCGTGTGCCTGGGCGCTGGCAGGGACCGTCAACGCCGCCAGGGCCACCCCCCCGATCAGCCACGCCAGCATGCCACGGGGCGGAACTCTCATGCCAGCGGCAGTCTATGGAACCGGGGGCACTCCCAGCGTCGGATCGTGGCGCGCTCGCGTAATCTGAGGCAGATGCCGATCGTCTCTCTCGCCATCTCGGAGGTCGCCCTCGCCGGCACGCAGCTTGGTCCGTTGGCGGTTGGCGGCCTGCTGTATGCCAGGCGTGTGCGGACGCTGGCGCTGGCCGGCCATCCGGTGCCGGGCTGGCGCCAGGCATGCTTCTACAGCGGTTTTGTGGTGATCGGCGCGGCGCTCACATCGCTGGGCTCCTCGAGCCAGGAACTGCTGTTCATGCACATGATCGAGCACCTGCTGCTCGGCGACATAGCCGCGCTTCTGATCGTGCTCGGGCTGACCGGCCCAGTGATCGCACCGATCCTGCGCATCAAGCTGTTTGACCGCCTGCGGATCCTCGCCCATCCGCTGATCGCGTTCCCGCTGTGGGCGATCGACCTGTACCTATGGCATCTGCCGGTGCTCTACCAGGAAGCCCTGCGCCACTCCGGGGTGCACGCTCTGGAGCACGCGATGTTCCTCGGATTCGGCATCAACATGTGGATGTGCCTGTTCGGCCCGCTGCCGACCCCCGCCTGGTTTGGCAACCTCGGCCGCCTGTTCTACATCATCGCGGTGCGCCTGGCGGGGACGGTGCTCGGAAACATCTTTCTGTGGTCGGGCAAGGTGTTCTACCCCTTCTATCTGCACGGGGACGTCGTTCACAACATCTCCCCGCTCGCCGACCAGAACATCGCCGGCGCGATCATGATGGTGGAGGAGTCGATCCTCACCGTGTGCCTGTTCTGCTGGCTGTTCATGCGCACCGCCAGAGAGGGCGAGGAACGCCAGCAGCTGCTGGAGTTCGCCCGCGCGAATGGCCTCGAGCTGACGGAGGCGCGCGTGGCCAGGGCGGTCGCCGCCGGGCACGGCGGGGAGTTGCGCCGTCGCCTGGAGACCCGTGCCGGCGCGCCTGAGCGCACCTGACACTAACCTCTGGGGTATGTGCGCCGGTTGCGCGATGGCCGCAGTGTCGGCCGCCACAGGCTTCAGGAGCTGGCTTCAGACCCACCACTTCGGGTGGCTGACCCCGAAGCGGATGCGCCGCCTGACGATCGCGGCGATGTGCCTGGCGGGACTGGTCTCGACTGTCGGCGTCAGCGGCTCGACACCGCCGACCGCGCAGGCGCACCCCGCGAGCGCCCACCACGCCAAGGCGCCCTGAGCAGCGCAGCGCCACAGGATCCGCAGCTGTGCGCGGCCACGAGCTCGGCGGCAGCCGACTGGGTGGTTGCGGGGGTGCGCGACTTCGACTACACGGTCGGCTCGATCGTTCCCGCCTGCTTTGAGTCCTACGCACGCGTGTTTCATCCCGCCACACGCAACGGGCCGGACGGGCCGCTCGACGTCCGTTGGTCAGAGGTCGCTCGCGCATACGGGCGCACCATGCACCCGCTCGCCGAGTGGGGCTCGCTGACCGGCACCTGGCGCCACGAGCCACGGCAGGGCGATCCGCTGTGGGAGGACGCGCCGGCAACGGGCAGCCTGCCCGACCACCAGACAAGCGCGCTGCGCGAGGTGCTCGCCCAGCACACCGGCACGCCCGAGCGCTGCTGGTTTGCGGTCTGGGAGGGCTATGACCCGGGCACCCTGACGTTCCTCGTCGATCGCGAGCAGGCAGGCTCCCAGCAGGCCGAGCAAGCGATCCGCGCACGCAAGCAGGAGCATGCGGCGGCGGCCGAGACGACTAAATGCCGCCGCCCGCTTTCTGCTTCCCAACCGGCCGATGCGCCTGCTCAGCGGGCCACTCGGAGCCCTCGGGTCAGCGTGTGTGCTCGACCGTTTCGCGCTCGCGGGGCAATCCCCCAACCTCTACTGGCCCGAGGATCGCGCCTGGTGCGTCGGCAGCGAGATCGACCTGAAGAGCACCTACGTCGGGGGCTCTGCGGCCTGCATCCAGGCGATCCTCGCCGAGGCGCGGCTGGAGGCCCTGCCAGCCTCGGTGGACCAACTGCTCACCTGGGATTCCGATCGGGTGAACCCGCTGCCCGAGCCGCCCGGCAGCGGCTCGGTTTGACATCTGGATCTAGCCGCCGGCGACCGCGGGCAGGATCGTCAGCTCACCGCCGTCGGGCACAGGTGTCTCTAGACCATCCAGGAAACGGATGTCCTCTCCGGCGAGATAAATGTTTACGAACCGCCGCAGTGTCCCGTCGCTCGTCTGAGATCCGCTCGCGCAGCTCGCCGTAGCGCTCGAAGAGACGCTCGAGCACCTCCCCCACGGTGTCTCCCTCGAGCTGCGCTTCGCTCTCTCCGCCCGCTACGGCACGCAGTTGTGTGGGCAGCTTGACGGTGACGCTCATCGGTCGCCTCCCCGGTGTCGAGGAGCTTGCTCTCGACGTGCTGTTGGAATTCATCGACCGACGGGCCGATCTCGTGGTCTCAAACGTGCCGCGCACCGCGTCGAGTGTCTTCAGCCCCTCGCCGGTGATGACCAGCACGACGCGCTCATCGGGATCGATGTCCCCGCGGGCAGCCAGCTTGGCGAGCACCGCGGTCGTGACCCCGCCGGCGGTCTCGGTGAACACCCCGGTCGTCTCGGCGAGCAACCTTATGCCCTGGCGGATCTCCTCGTCGGAGACGGCGTCTATCGACCCGCCGCTGGAGCGGGCCTCCTCGAGCGCGTACGGTCCGTCGGCGGGGTTGCCGATCGCCAGCGACTTGGCGATCGTGTCCGGCTTGACCGGCTTGCACACCTCCTGGCCGGCCGCGAACGCGCTGGCCACCGGCGAGACCCTGCGCCTGGGCGCCGTTCATTTTCGGCGGTTACCGTCGATCAGGCCCAGTTCCCGCCATTCGGAGAAGCCCTGCGCGATCTTCGTGAACAGCGACCCGGAGGCGATCGGCACGACCAGACGGTCCGGCAGCTCGAAGCCGAGCTGCTCGGCTATCTCAAACGCGAGCGTCTTCGATCCCTCGGCGTAGTAGGGCCGCAGGTTGATGTTCACGAACGCCCAGTCGCGGTCGGCTGACAGCTCGGTGCAGAGCCGGTTGACGTCGTCGTAGTTGCCCTTACGGCGACGAGTTTGGTCCCATACACGCCGGTCGCGAGGATCTTCTGCTCCTCCAGGTCGGCGGGAATGAACACGTAGGACTCGCATCCCCATGGCGGCCGCGTGCGCGGCCACCGAGCCGGCCAGGTTGCCCGTCGAGGCGCACGCGAGCACTTCGAAGCCGAGCTCCCGGGCGCGTGCCGCGGCGACCGACACGACCCTGTCCTTGAAGGAGTGGGTCGGGTTGGCGGCGTCGTTCTTGACCCACACCTCGCGCAACCCAAGGCGCTTGGCCAGCCGGTCGGCGCGGATCAGGGGTGTGCAGCCGGCCGGCAGGCCGGTGCGGGACGCCAGACGGCCCGAGGGGCCGGGGGGGCCGCCCACCGGCAGGAAGTCGGCGTAGCGCCAGATGTTCTGGGGTCCGGCCTGGATGCGCCGGCGCAGCTCGCCGGTATCGCCGCCGGCCAGGTGACTGTGGTCGTAGGCGACCTCCAGCGGCCCGAAGCAGCGCTCGCACACATACAGTGCGCGTGGCGGGTAGAAGGCGCTGCACTCTCGACACTTCAGGTGGGTGATAGCCATGTTGGGACTCCTTAAGCCTTCGCCAGTAAAAACGGTGTGGCGAAAGGCTGAAAGCCCGCCACACATCTTCTGGAATTGGCACCTTCCCGCCGCTAGACGGTGGTTGCCGGGGCTTCACTGGGCCAGTCCCTCCACCCCTCTTGATGTGTACTGCTATGTGTCGGGCAGTATATCCAGGGCTCAGGCGGCAACGCAAGCGACGCAATTGGCTGCAGCGGTAACCGTCCGCTGCCGGTGGTGTAGGCGCTGTGAAGATGCGGAGCCCGATCGAAGAGGACCAGGAGCGGCTCGAGCGTGCACCCGGGCTGCTCGAGATTCAGGCGAGCGCACCGAAGAAGCGCATGCTGATCATCGTCAACCCGTACGCGACGACGGTCTCCGATCGTCTGCGTCACCTGGTCGTGTACGCGCTGCAGGGACGCTATGAGGTGGACGCGGTGGACACCGAGGCGCGTGGGCACGCGATCGAGCTGTGCCGCGAGGCCGCGCACGAGGGCTATGACGTGGTCGTGGCGTTCGGCGGCGACGGCACCGTCAACGAAGCGGCCAACGGTCTGCTCGGCTCCGAGACCCCGCTGAGCTGCCTGCCGGGTGGCTCGGCCAACGTGTACGGCAAGATCCTCGGCATTCCGGGAGAGCTCGTGGACGCCACCGAGCATCTGCTGGCGATGGCCGACGACTGGCAGCCCCGCAAGGTCGATGTCGGGGTCGTCAACGGGCGCTGCTTCACGTTCGCCTCGGGGCTGGGTCTCGATGCGAGCGTGGTGGAGCGGGTGGATTCAAACCCCCACCTGAAGGCCCGCTTCGGGCCCTGGTTCTTCACGTGGGCGGCGATCAGCACGTTCACCCGGCGGTATCTGTTGAACCCGCCGCGGATGGAGGCCCATGTGGATGGTCAGTGTCTGGAGGGGGTCACGACGATCATCCAGAACGGTTCGCCGTTCACCTACTTCAACAATCGCCCGATCGAGATCGCCGAGGACGCGCAGCTCGATTCCGGCAGTCTCGCGACCTGCGTTCTGCGCCGTGCGCGTCCGATCGATATGCCGTTCATCGCCTGGCGTGCCTTTTCGAAACGAGCCAGGCTCACGCGCCACCGTCAGATCGACGCCCTCTGCGACGCCACCGAGCTGACCGTGCGCAGCGCCGACGATCGGCCGCTGCCGCTACAGGTTGACGGCGACTACATCGGCGAGGTCTCAGAGGCCCATTACTCGATCAAGCCGCGGGCGCTCACGTCGTCGCCTGACGGTTACGCCGCGGCGCCCGGCGTCACGCGGTAGGCGTCGAACACCGACTCGGTGTTGCGCAGACGGGTGATCGCGCTCTTCAGCGAGTGGATGTCAGCGACCTCGATCACGAAGCGGTTCTTGACCATCGGCGGGTTGGACAGGCAGCGCGCCTCGAGGATGTTCGCCCCGGACTCGCTGAACACGCGCGAGAGGTCCTCGAGCAGCCGGTGGCGGTCCCACGCGTCGATCTGGATTTCCACGATGAACGAGGTCGCCTGGTCTCCCTCCCAGGAGACCTCGGTGAAGCGCTCGGGCGCCTTGCGCAGCAGCGCGGCGTTGGGGCAGTCTCCGCGGTGGATCGTGATCCCGCGGCCGAGGGAGATGTAGCCGACGATCTCATCGCCCGGGACGGGACGGCAGCACTTGGCAAGGCGCAGCATCACGTCGCCCACGCCCTGCACCCTGATGCCGTACTGCCCGGAGGAGCTGGTCGGCCGCCGGCGGATGCGACCGACCTTCAGCAAGTCCGCGGCGGCGCGCGCCTCGCCGTCGGCGGCCTCGCCCTGCTTCAGGCGCTGCATGATCTTGTTCAGGACTGTCTTGGACGAGATCTTCTCGGCGCCGAGCGCGATGTAGAAGTCATCGGCCTTGCGGAAGCCCATCTCGCGGATCACATCCGCCAACAGCGCCGAGCCGGTGATCTTCTGCGCCGGCAGCCCCTGCTTCTTGAGCTGCTCCTGGAGCACCTCGCGGCCGGTGTGCTCGGTGTCCTGGCGGGACTCGGCCTTGAACCACGCCTTGATCTTGTTGCGCGCCCGCGTCGTCTTGACCACCGCAAGCCAGTCGCGCGACGGGCCGCGCTCGCGCTTGGCGGTGAGGATCTCAACGATGTCACCCGACTCAGCTCGTAGTGCAGCGGCACGATCTTGCCGTTGACGCGCGCGCCCACGCAGCGGTGACCGATCCTCGGTGTGCACCTCGTAGGCGAAGTCGAGCGGTGTCGCGCCGGCCGCGAGTGACTTGACCTCGCCCTTGGGCGTGAACACGTACACCTCGTCCTCGAAGAGGTCGATGCGCAGGCTCTCCATGAACTCTGCGGATCGGACAGGCCCTCTGCCAGTCGAGCATCGAGCGCAGCCACTTCAGCTTGGTTCGTCCTCGCCTTGCCGTCCGCCCGCCGCGTCCGGGGCGCGCCTGCTTGTACATCCAGTGGGCGGCGACGCCGAACTCGGCCATCTCGTGCATCTCGTGGGTGCGGATCTGGATCTCCAGCGGCGTCCCTCGGGCCCGATCACCGTCGTGTGCAGCGACTGGTACATGTTGAACTTCGGCATCGCGATCAGGTCCTTGAAGCGCCCGGGGAGCGGCTTCCACAGCGAGTGGATACCCCCACCGCGCCGTAGCAGTCCTTGACCGAGTCGACGATCACGCGCATCGCGGTGAGGTCGAATATCTCGTTGAACTCGCGGCCCTTCTTGGTCATCTTCGAGTAGATCGAGTAGAAGTGCTTGGCGCGCCCGGCGATCTGCGCCTCGATCCCGAGGCCGGCCAGCTCGCGGAGCAGGATACTCGCCGGCCTCGGAGACGAAGCGCTCGCGTTCCTCACGCTGCTGGCTGACCAGGCCCTTGATCTCCTGGTACTTGCGCGGGTGCAGCGTCGCGAACGCGAGGTCCTCGAGCTCCCACTTGATCGCGTGGATCCCCAGGCGGTGGGCGATCGGCGCGTAGATCTCCAGCGTCTCCGCGCCTTGTCGTTCTGCTTCTGCTTGGGCATCGCCTCGATCGTGCGCATGTTGTGCAGGCGGTCGGCGAGCTTGATCAGGATGACCCGCACGTCGGTGGCCATCGCGACCATCATCTTGCGGTAGTTCTCCGCCTGGGCCTCGTCGCGCGACTGGAAGGTGATGCCGGTCAGCTTGGTGACCCCGTCAACGACCGCGGCGATCTCCTCGCCGAAGCGGGCGCGCACCTCCTCGATCGAGGCGGAGGTGTCCTCCACGGTGTCGTGCAGCAGCGCGGCGCACAGCGTCTCGGTGTCCAGGCGCATGCCGGCGCAGATGCGCGCCACCCCGACCGGGTGCACGATGAAGTCCTCGCCGGATCTTGCGCCGCTGCTCGGCGTGGTGCTCGCAGGCGAACACGAACGCGTCTCTCCACGCGGGCGCGGTCGATCTCACCCCGCGTCGGCGGCGTGCTCGGAGACGATCGCGAACAGATCGCTCGAGCAGCGGCGCTCGAACTCGTTCAGCTCGGATCGCATCACGGGCCCGATCGCTTCGCCGGAGCCGTCGGCGGGCGGCGCGTCGATTGTGCGTTTTATGTCAGACATCCTACCTACAGCGTAGGGAAGGATCCGCGTCGAACTGAAGCGCGATAGCGCTTCGGCGGTTGCGGGCGCTTCTCACGCGGTGCGCGGCGCATGTCTGAGCCGCGCGCTCCGAGCCTGCGTGCTCGCGGTAGGTCTCGGCGAGCGCTCAGGCTGGTGCGCTCGGAGGAGCTGACGGTGACCCGCTGTGCTGTCGATCTCGATCCAGCCCCCAGCTCCGCGAGGACGCGCAGCAGCACGCAGGCCAGGCTCCGGCGTCCGGTCGGCATCGGCGCGTCGGACCTCCCCGCCGAGATGCTCTCCAGCTCCTTTCCGGGCAGCCGCCGGCGCCCGCAGCCCGCGGTAGCACGCTCGCCCCAGTCCCCCGCGCAGGTCTGTGGTCGCGCTCCAGGTATCCGCTCGCGCGAATTCGCACCTCCCGACCCCCCCCACAGCGAGATGGGCGTGCTGCTGCGGGGCTGCCGTGCAGCGCGAGCCGTTCGTAGGCGGGGTGACGGCGGGTCCAGCAGCACCACGTGGGTGTAGCGTCCGGCGATTCGCCCTCGCCGATCAGCGTGTCGTAGGAGCACAGCGAGAAGCCGCCGATCGTCGAGGACATCTGCGCCATCCGCAGGCGGGCGTCGGCGCACAGCACGAGCACCGGGTCGCCGGTGGCGACGAGCCCCACGACGGTTCCCGCGATCGCCAGGCCGCGGCGGTCGTGGACCTCCCGCCGGCTCGCGGAGCGGACTCTCGAGGGTTTGGTCTTGGTCTTCGTCTTGGTTTTGGGGGCGGGGTCCCTGGCCAGCTCGGCCCACACGCGATCGAGGTAGGGGTCGTTCTCGCCGATCAATTCGATCGGGTCGGGCGCGCAGGGCTGGGCGTGCAGCAGATTCAACCGCGGGGCGCTGATGCCGTTCCACTCGTCCACCTCCAGGGCGAACAGGCCGTCGGTGAGGACGCCTTCGGGCACCGGCAGCGACGATCCGATCCCGAACGCCACGGCCGGCAGGCGCGTCCTGGCGGAGGTGACGGTGAAGCGCACGTGCTTGCCTTTGCCCATCGCTCGCGGGTCACGGAACCGGCCGGCTGGCAAGAGCAGCGAGACCTTCGGGTTGCCGCGCCCGAACGGGGCCAGTTCGACGAGTGCCTCGGCGAGCTGCAGGTCCAGTTCGCTCGCGCACATGACGGCGTCCACGGCCACCGTCTGGGTGACGTCCTCGGGAGCGAGGTGCTCCTGCGCGTGGGCGGTGAACGCCTTGATGAAGCGGTCGAGCTCGCCGCACTCGATCTCCAGGCCGGCGGCGCCGCGGTGCCCGCCGTAGCGGATCAGATGCTCCGAGCAGGCGTGCAGACCCTCGAGCAGGTCGAACGATCCGATGCTGCGGCCCGATCCCTTCCCCGACTCCTTGTCCATGGCGATCATGATCACCGGGCGGCCGTGACGGTCGGTCAGGCGGGAGGCGACGACCCCGACCACACCCGCGTGCCACTCGTCCCCGGCGAGCACGTAGGCGGGCTGGTCCCCCAGCTCCGCTATCTGGGCTTCGGCCTGGAAGAGGATGCGCGTCTCGGCGTGGCGGCGCTCGCCGTTGGCGGCGTGCAGCTCCTCGGCGATCTCCTCCGCCCGGGCGGGGTCCTCGGTAAGGACGAGCTCCAGTGCCGCGTCGGCGCGATACAGGCGACCGGCGGCGTTCATTCGCGGTGCCAGGGCGTAGCTGACCGCGCGCTCGTCCAAGCGGGAGGGATGCACGCCGGCGATCTTCATCAGCGCCCGCAGCCCGGGCTTGGGGGTGTTTTCAGCGCGCGCAGACCGTCGCGTACGAGCCTGCGGTTCTCGTCGGTGAGCGCCATCACGTCGGCGATCGTCGCCAGGGCGACCAGGTCGATGTCCTCCACCACGCACTGCAGCTCACGGCCGGCGGCCTTCTGGAGTCCCTCGGCGAGCTTGTGGGCGACCGCTGTGGCGCACAGATCCGGGCAGGGGTAGTCGCACACCGCCGGGTGCAGGATCATGGCGTCGGGCAGGGTGCCGTCCGCCATCGGCGTGTGGTGGTCGGTGACGATCACCTCCATGCCCAGCGACTTGGCGAGCTTCACCTCCTCCACCGCGGTGATCGCGCAGTCCACGGTTATCAACAGGCCGGTGCCGTGGTCTGCCAGATGCTCGATCGTGTGCGGGTTTAGCCCGTAGCCGTCGCTCGAGCGGTCCGGTAGATACCAGTCGACGTTCGCGTCCAGCTCGCGCAGCGCCCGCACCAGCACGGCGGTGGAGCACACCCCGTCGACGTCGTAGTCGCCGTGGACGGTGATCAGCGTGCCCTTGCGGATGTGCCGCAGGATCGCCTTGGCGATCCTGCTCATCCCGGTGAATCGACTGGGGTCGTGGCGCTTGCCGCCGGCCAGGAAGGCGCGTGCCGCGTCGGGGTCCGAGAGCCCTCTGCGGACCAGCACCTGTGCCAGCACCGCGCCGATCGAGAGCTCGTCCCGCAGACGGATAACCTCCGCCAGTGGGCAGGGGGTTATCTCAAAACGCACGGGGTCCATCTAGCGCCCAACAGTACGGGGCGCGTGAGACAGAACTCTGAGCACCCGCCCGCGGGCGCGCCGGCTCAGTGCTGATTTTCGCGGCGTGCGCCCAGCAGATACACCACCGCGATACCCAGCAGCGCGCCGGGCACCGCGTACAGCACGACCGCTATGTCGGTGGCCTTCGCGCCCGGCACCCGCAGCGCGGAGACCTTGATCGCGTTGATGACCAGGCCCGCGATGATCGCGCCGGCCAGCGACCCGAGCAGCGCCCCCACGATGCCTCCCCAGAAGCGGTCGGGGAGAAAGATCGTGAAGTGCCAGATCGCAAGGCCCATGATCACCCAGCCGAGCATGCCCATCAGCGCGCCCTCCCGTGTTTGCGGTTTCGCGGACGTTTGGGCTTGCTGCGCTTGGGCTCGTCCTTCAGGACGAGCTCCTCCGGTGTGAGGTCTGCAGCCGGGTCACGCTTGGCTGGCTTCTGCGGCGGCGCGGCCGTGGCGCCGCCTTGCCCCGCGGCGGGGCGCGCGGCCCCACCGGGTGCCGGGGCGGCATTGGTCTTGGGCTCGACGTCGAGGTCGCGCACGAGCTCCTGGAACTCCTCGCGTGAGATCTCTTCCCCGGCGTCGTCGGCGAGGAACCCTCCGCGCCGGCGGCTGCTGCGGCTGGGCGGCTCCACGTCCACGGAAGCGTTGCCGAGGGCCGTGGCGTAGGCGGGCACGGCCCCCAGTTCCCGCGCGATCCGGTTGCGCCGGCTGGTGTAGAGCACCTCGCGTTCCTTCCAGTGAGTCAGCACCGGCGAGGCGATGAAGATCGAGGAGTAGGCGCCGGAGGCGATGCCGACCATCAGCGCGAACGCGAAGTCCTTCAGCGTCGCGCCGCCGAACAGCAGCAGCGCGAGCACCGGCAGCAGCGTGCAGAGGCTCGTCGCCAGCGATCGGGTCAGCACCTCCGACATCGAGCGGTTGACGATCTGCGAGAACGCGGCCCTCGGCATGCGCGGCACGTTCTCGCGCACTCGGTCGAACACGATGATCGTGTCGTACAGCGAATAGCCGAGGATCGTCAAGAGCGCCGCGACGGTCGAGCTCGTCACTTCCCTGCCGGTGAGCGCATACACGCCGGAGGTGATCAACAGGTCGTGCATCAGCGCGATCAGCACGGGCACCGCGTACTTCCACTCGAAGCGCAGCGCGATGTAGATGGAGATCACCAGCAGCGAGGCGATGATCGCGATGATCGCGCTGTTGGCGACGGTCTGGCCGAACGTCGGGCCGATCGACGTCTTGGAGAAGAGCGGGGCGCCGGTCTTGCTCAGCTTGATCTTGAATCTGCTGTTGAGGGCGCCTTCCAGTTCGCTGGACTTGATCGGGCCGAGCCTTTTCATGGAGATCTGAAAGCCCTGGCCGCCGACCGTTGAGCTGGAGAACTTCTGCACCTCGGCGTCGGGATAGCCGGCGCTCGAGAGCGCCTTCTGCACCTGGTTCTCGCTGACTTTGGTGGCGAAGGCCGTCTGGATGCGCGTGCCGGACTTGAAGTCGATCCCGAAGTTCAGCCCCTTGCCGCCGATCGCCAGCGCACCGATCAGCAGGATGCACCCGGAGAGGGAGAAGAACCACTTCGAGGCTCCCATGAAGTCGAATTTCCATTTGTGGCGCTGTGTCCCGGCGCCGAGCATCGCCGGATGGCTGACCAGCCGCGAGCGGCCCATCGCGCCGAGCGCCGCCCGGGTGGCGAGCACCGCGGTGAACAGCGACGCGAGCGTGCCGATGCCGAGCGTGAACGCGAAGCCCTGCACTTCCGCGGTCGCTAGCGCGAACAGGATGAACGCGGTCATGAACGTGACGACGTTCGCGTCGACGATCGCCGCGAAGCCGCGGCGGTAACCGGAGGCGATGCCCGCGATCACCGATCGTCCGGCGCGGATCTCCTCCTTGACGCGCTCGAAGATCACGATGTTCGCGTCGGCGGCGATACCGATCGTGATGATCATGCCCGCGATCCCCGGCAGGGTCATCGTGATCGGGATCAACTTGATCAGCGCGTAGAAGTAGACGCCGTACACGAACAGGCCGCCGATCGCGACCATCCCAAGCACCCGGTAGAAGGTGAGCAGGAACAGGCACACCACAACAAAGCCGGCGAGACCCGCGACCAGGCCCTGTTCCAGCGCGGTCTTGCCGAGCGTCGCGGACACCTGCGACTGGGAGATCAGTTCGAGCTTGATCGGCAGCGCGCCGGATTGCAGCTCGCCGGCGAGGTTCTCCGCCGAGGTGATCGTGAACCCGCCGGAGATCTCAGATCCAGTGGAGGCGTCGATCCCTTCCGGGTTTTGGGCGTAGTTGATGTAGGGGACGGAGATCAGCTGGTTGTCCAGCACGATCGCGAAGTGCTGGTAGGCCTCGGTCTGGGTGACCCCCGGCAGCTGCGCTTCGCGGCCGCGTTCGGCGATCGTCTTGGTGGTCTGTTCCCACACCTTCTTGGCGTGGGAGGTGAATTCAAACGCCACGCTCGGCTGACCGGCCCCGCCTTGTGAGGTCTCCTGCGGGTTGGTGATGTCCGAGCCTTCAAGCACCGGGTCGTCGTTGAGTACGTACCAGCTGTTGGGGCTCTGTTGGGTGATCTTGCCGACTTTGCCTTCGACCGCCTGCGCCTGGGCTAGCACGGTGCCCGGGTTGACGTGCACGACCTTCTGCTTGGCGGTGGCGGGAGCGGTGTAGTCGGTGAACAGGTTCGCCCGGGTTTCCTCCGGTCCCCTCAGAACCTTTTCGTGCGCGGTGTCCAGCAGGTACCACTGCCCGTAGATGCAGCCCGCGTGTGGCCCCTTGCTCGCTTGATTCTCAGCGAGCGTGCAGTAGGTCCCCTTGCCGGTCTTTTCGAGCGTCGTGTCGTTACTGCGGATGATCGCCGGGCGTTTAGCGGCCAGCAGCACCGCCTTGTACTCGAGCAGACCGGTCGCCGAGGTGCCCGCGTTCTGGCCACCGGTGATCTTGGCCTGTTCGGCCAGGCTCTTGCCGCCCGCGTTGGACGGCTGGCCATCGGGGCCGATCACGTTGGGCTCCCAGTCATAGAAATGCAGCTGCGCGGTCTTGCCGACCTCGTCTTCGGCGCGCTTGGCGTTTGAGACGTCGGGCAGCCCAACCGATATTTCGCTGGATCCGAAGCGCTGGATTTCCGGCTGGGCGACGCCGAGCTGATCGACGCGCTTGCGCATGATCGTGATCGCGCGTTCGAGCGATTCGGTGTTGACCTTCGCCTGCGCTGTCGGGCGGCCCTTGTAGGTCAGCTGCACGCCGCCCTTGAGGTCCAGGCCCAGACGGGTCGGCTTGGTCGCGATCACGACGCCGGAGACGGCCAGCAGGCCGAGGACTATCAGCAGGATCAGCAGGTTGCGACGGCTATCGGTCATGAGGTACCCGTCAGGCTATCTGTCTGGCGTCAGCACGAGCAGCAGGCCGCCATCGTCGTCGTAGGCGGGAAATAGATCGGCCTTGGCGGTGGCGGCCACGTCGCGCTCGCCGGACACGCTGACGGGCTTGCCCATGGCGCGCACGCCCCACTCCAGCACCGTCGCCACCGGGTCATCGCCATTTTCGAACTGCAGGCCGAGCACCTCCTCCACGCGCTGGCCGATCACGTCTTCCTCCTCCAGGCCCGTGAACGCGAAGGAGTTCTTGCCGCAGCCGATCACGCGACCCTTGGCGTCACACACGAAGAACGCGGCGTCCGGCGCCGGGTAGTAGTCGTCCAGCAGTTCGAACAGGAAAGCGAACCCGCACTTGGCGCAGCCCTTGGGCTGGCGGGTGAAGCCGATCGTGCGGTCGGTCTCGCTGGAGCGGTGGCCGCAGTTGGGGCAGATGAACGGATGGGACATCGCATCGCACAGAGTATCCAGAGCAGCTCAAGCTGCGCTCTACCCGTTCACAGGAGCAGCGTCTGGGCGGTTTCGGCGAGTTCTTCGGGCGCCGCCAGACCGAGATGCTCGAACGCCGCGGCCGTCGCGGCCCTGCCGCGCGCCGTGCGCTTGATCAGCCCACGCTGCAGCAGGTACGGCTCGTACACCTCTTCGATCGTGTCCCGCTCCTCGCCCACCGCGATCGCCAGGGTGGAGAGCCCGACTGGGCCGCCGGCGAACTTCACGCAGATGTTCTGCAGGATCTCCCGGTCCAGCCGATCCAGGCCGAGCTCGTCCACCTCGAGCATCTCGAGCGCCGCGTGCGCCGCCTGGACCGTCACCACGCCGCCCATCCTGACCTCCGCGTAGTCGCGCACGCGCTTGAGCAGGCGATTGGCCACGCGCGGCGTTCCGCGGCTGCGTTCCGCGATCGCCACGGCACCCTCTGGCTCGAGCGCGATCTCGAGGATCCCGGCGGAGCGTCGCACGATCAGCGCGAGGTCCTCGACGCAGTAGTGCTCGAGGCGCGCCTGGATCCCGAAGCGGTCGCGCAGCGGGGTGGTCAACAGGCCCGTCCGGGTGGTCGCCCCGATCAGCGTGAATGGCGGCAAATCGAGGGTGACCACGCGCGCGCCGGCGCCCTGCCCGACGGTGATCGGCAGGCGGTGATCCTCCATCGCCGGGTAGAACGTCTCCTCCAGCGTGCGCGGCAGACGGTGGATCTCATCGACGAAGAAGACGCTGCGCGGCTCAAGGGCGGTCAGGAAAGAGGCGATGTCGCCCTTGCGCTCGAGCGCGGGGCCGGCGGTCTGCACGAACGGTACGTCCAGTTCGCCGGCGACTATCTGCGCCAAGGAGGTCTTGCCCAGGCCGGGGGGACCCGCGAGCAGCAGATGATCCAGGGCATCCGATCGTGCCAGCGCCGCCTCGATCGCCACCCCGAGCTGTTCGCGCAGCGTCTGCTGACCGACGAAGTCCTCGAGGCGTTTGGGGCGCAGCGAGCGGTCGAGCGCGTCCTCCTCGGTCAGGTATGGGGTTTGGATTCGTGTTTCGATACTCATCTTCGGGCCCTCACGAGGCGCGCGCGCCGCGCAGTGCGCCGGCTATCAGCTCCTGGGCGCTGTGCCCCTCGGTGTCACGAAGAAGCTCTTCGGCCTCCGTGAGGCTGTAGCCGAGCTCGATCAGCCCATCCCGCGCCAGTATCCGCGGCGGGCGCTCGCCTGCCCGATGAGCGACGATCGGATCGTCGCTGATGGCCGCGTCCTGTGCACCCACCTTCTCGCGCAGCTCCACGATGATCCGCTCGGCCGTGCGCTTGCCGATCCCCGGCACCGCCTGAAAGCGCGGCGCGTCGCCGCCGGCGATCGCGCCGATCAGCTCGCGCACCGGGCCGCTGGAGAGCACCGCCAGGGCGACCTTCGGTCCCACGGCCTGCACCAAGAGCAGCATCAGGAACAGGTCGCGCTCTGACTCGGAGTGAAATCCGTACAGCGTCAGGGCGTCCTCGCGCACGATCAGATGGGTGTGCAGCGTTACCTGCTCGCCGACGGCGGGCACGTGTCGCAGCGTCTCTGAGGACACCGCCGCGCGGTAGCCGACCCCGCCGCACAGCAGCACGACGTGATCGGTGCGCCGCAGCGCCACCTCCCCGCGCAGCAGGCCGATCATCTCTCCCCCACGGCGCTTGCCAGCGCCGCCGCCAACGGCGCCCCGTTGCAGTGGCAGACCGCGACCGCGAGCGCGTCCGAGGCGTGATCGGGGGTAGGCGGCTCGGCCAGGCTCAGCAGCGCGGCGACCATTCGCGCGACCTGTTCCTTGTCGGCGCGTCCGTTGCCGCAGACCGCCGCCTTGACCCGCTGGGGGGTGTAGGAGAAGCAGGGCACCTCTCGCTGCCCGGCGGCGAGCATGCTGACTCCCCGCGCGTGACCGACGGCGAACGCGGTGCGCACGTTCTGGCCGAAGTACAGCTGCTCGAGCGCCATCGCGTCGCAGCTGTACTGGTCGAGGATCTCGAGCACCCGTTCGTGGATGCTCCTCAAACGTCGCTCCACCGTGATCCCCACCGGTGTCTCGATCACCCCCCCGTCGAGGGCGGCCAGCCGGTTGGCGCCGCGACGCACCACGCCGTAGCCTGTATTCGCCAAACCGGGATCGATGCCGAGAACTATCACAGCCTCAGGATTCTGCGTTAGCGACCGGACGCCTGCCCCGGCGAGCCAGCGGATAGCTTCTGCGTATGTCTTCAAAACCGCGCGATGAGGATCGGGTGATCGACTTTCAGGCGGAGGGCCTACTCGATGGCCTGGAGGGCGAGCAGCGCGCCGAACGCGTTGCGCTACTCGAGTACCTAATGGCCGATGGAGTGCCGCTGTCAGAGTTGCAGCGTACGACGGCGACCGGCACGGTCATGTTCTTGCCGGCCGAGCGGGTTATCGGCGGACGAGCGCGCTACACGGCGGTGGAGATAGCCCAGCGCAGCGGGGTATCGGAGGACTTCCTGGCGGCCGTCATGCGAGCGATGGGACTCCCGATCCCCGGCTCAGACGAGGCTCTGTACACAGAGTCAGACCTCGACGCCGTGCAGACGACAAACGTGTTCCGCGCTGCGGGGATCTCTGATGAGGAGATCCTGGATCTACTGCGTACCCTGGGACGAGGCCTTTCGCAGGCCGCCGAGACGATGCGCGCACTCACCCTGCGCATCGTGCTCGAGCCGGGCGTTAGTGAGCACGACCTCGCCCAACGCTATGCCCACGCCGCGTCGGAGCTCTCACCCATGCTGGGACCGCTGATGGGCAACCTGCTGACGCTGCACCTGCGCCAGATGGCGCAGAGCGAGGCGATCAACGCCGCCGAGCGGACCGGAGGGCAGCTCCCGGGCTCACGCGAGGTCGCCGTGTGCTTCGCCGACCTGGTCGGCTTCACCCGTTTCGGCGAGGAGGTCCCGCCCGAGCAGATCAGCCACCTGGCCGTACGGCTGGAGGCGCTCGCAACCGAGGTGGTCGAGCCGCCGGTAAAGCTAGTCAAGACGATCGGGGACGCCGCGATGCTCGCCTCGGTAGAGCCCAGGCCATTGATCGACGCCTCCCTCGCGCTGCTCGCGGCGGCTGAGGCAGAGGCTGAGGGAGAGGATTTTCCCCAGCTGCGTGTGGGCATGGCGCTCGGCTCCGCCCTCAGCCGCGCCGGTGACTGGTTTGGGCGGCCCGTGAACCTCGCCAGCCGCATCACCCAGATTGCTCGCCCCGGCAGCCTGCTGGCCGAGCGTGAGGTGCGCGAGGCCGCGCGCGAGTCATACCGCTGGTCATACGCCGGTGAGCGGCGCCTGCGTGGCATCCGCGAGCCGGTCCCCCTTTTTCGCGCACGGCCGCTCGCCGGTCTGGACTCGGACTAGTCCCACAGCCTCCAGGGCGCCCGGCCCGAGGACCACAGGTCGTTCAGCGCGACCGCGTCC
Source organism: uncultured Solirubrobacterales bacterium (assembly GCA_963718425.1). Taxonomy (GTDB): domain Bacteria; phylum Actinomycetota; class Thermoleophilia; order Solirubrobacterales; family Solirubrobacteraceae; genus Palsa-744. The sequence goes on along the minus strand of CAVQZJ010000003.1, from coordinate 37,020 downwards.
TTGTAGGTGTCCATGCACTCCCAGAAACCCTCGTGGCGATAGGCCCGCAGCTCACCGGCCGCCGCCAGGCGCTGCAGCGGCTCACGCTCGAGCACGCTGTCTTGCCGCAAATGATCGAGCGCCCCTGGCCGCAGGCAGAAGAAGCCGCCGTTGATCCAGTGCTCCGAGCGGGGCTTCTCGCGAAAGCCGGTGACGCGACCGTCCAGTTGCAGCTCGGTGACCCCGAACTGCAGCTGCGGGCGCACGACGGTCATGCTCGCCAACGCGCCGTGGCCGTCGTGGAAGGCCAGCAGCGCGGCGAGGTCTATGTCGGCCACGCCATCGGCGTAGGTCAGGCAGAAGCAGCGGCCGGCGAGACGGTCCGCCAGGCGCCTCAGGCGCCCCCCGGTCGGTGTGTGCTCGCCGGTATCCACGCACTCCACACGCACCCCCGCCGGCCAGGAGCGAGCGGCCGCGAAGCGCTCGATCAGCTCCCCCTTGTAGCCGGTGGCCAGCAGAAAGTCCTCAAACCCCTGGCAGGCATACAGCTGGATGACGTGCCAGAGGATCGGCAGCCCGCCGATCTCCACCAGCGGCTTGGGGATCGCCTGTGTGTGCTCCTGCAGGCGGGTTCCGCGCCCCCCGCACAGGATCACGACCTGTGGCCGGCTGCTCATGCGGCGCGCATTATGCTCATGGCCGGCGCGGCGGGGCGCTAGCCGGCCAGCAGCTCGAGCACCTCGGCGGGCGCGTCGAAGTTGGCGTGCACCGCGTCGACGTCGTCGAGCTCTTCGAGCGCATCGATCAGCTTCATCAGGCTGCGCGCCTGCGTCTCGCCGACCGGCACCAGGCTCGTGGGACGGTAGGAGAGCTCCGCGCTCTCGAGCTCGATCCCGGCCTCCTCCAGCGCCTTGCGCACCGCCCCGAAATCCTCGAGTTCGGTGATCACCTCAAAGACATCCTCGTCGGTGAAGATGTCCTGTGCGCCCGCCTCCACCGCGACCATCAAGTCGTCCTCGGTGTAGCGGGTGGCGTCGATCACGATCGTGCCCTTCTTCTCGAACAGGTAGGCGACCGACCCGGGCTCCCCGAGGCTGCCCCCGTACTTTGAGAAGGCGTGCCTGACGTCCGCGCTCGTGCGGTTGCGGTTGTCGGTCAGCGCCGCCACCAGCAGCGCGACCCCGCCGGGCCCATACCCCTCGTACAGCACGCTCTCGATCGCCTCGGCGTCGGCACCCTCGCCCGTGCCGCGAGCGATCGCCCGTTCGATGTTGTCCTTGGGCATCGACGCTTCCTTGGCCTTGCGGATCGCCAGGTCGAGCGCCGGGTTGCCGACCGGATCGCCGCCGCCGTCGCGGGCGGCCACGGTGACGGCGCGCGCCAGCTTGGTGAACTGCTGGCCGCGGCGGGAGTCCACGATCGCCTTCTTGTGCTTGATGGAGGCCCACTTGGAATGTCCTGACATAGCCACACAGGATACTTGCCGGGGCAGATCGCGCACCCTTCCAGGGCGAGCTGACGGACGTTCTCCTCGCCGGTTGGTCAGCGGCCTGCGGGCAGCGGCCCAGACGCCTCTCTAGGATGAGGGCCCTCATGAGCATCGACCCGGGCATCTTCAAGGCATACGACATCCGTGGCCTCTACGGCGAGCAGATCGACGGCGAGACAGCCGAGCAGATCGGGCGTGCGTTCGCGCGCGTGCTGGCAGAGCTCCACGGCAAGCCGGTCGATCAGCTGCGCGTCGGCCTGGGACGCGACATGCGACTGACCGCGCCGGAGCTCGCCGGACGCTACCGGGACGGTCTGCTGCGCGAGGGCGCCGACGTCACCGACGCGGGCCAGGTCGGCACCGAGATGCTGTATTACCTGGTCGGCTCCCGGGGCCTGGATGGCGGGCTGATGTGCACCGCCTCGCACAACCCGAAGGCGTACACGGGCGCCAAGCTCGTGCGCGACGGCGCGATCGCGCTGTCGGAGGACGCCGGCATCGGCGACATCCAGCGGACGATCGAGGCCGGGCTCGGGGAGGATGCCAGCGGCTCCCGCGGCAGCTGCGAGGAGGTGGACCTCTACGCCGAGTTCCAGGCGGCGGCGCTGAAGTTCATCGACCCGCAGGCGATCGAGCCGCTGAAGGTCGTCGTGGACGGCGGCAACGGCATGGCCGGGCCGATGGTCGGAGGGCTGCTTGCCGGATTGGGCCTCGAGCTGATCGAGACCTACTGGACCCCCGACGGGAACTTCCCCGACCACGAGCCAAACCCGCTGCTGCCGGAGAACCGCAGCTTCATCATCGCGAAGGTGCGCGAGACCGGCGCGGATCTCGGGATCGCCTGGGACGGCGACGCCGACCGCTGTTTCTTCATCGACGACACCGGCGAGTTCGTCGATGGGGACTTCCTGACGGCGCTGCTGGCACGCTCGCTGCTCGCCAAGAGGTCCGATCCCGACGGTCCCGAGACGATCCTGTACGACGTGCGGGCCTCGTGGGCGGTGTCGGACACCGTCATGGAGGCTGGCGGGGTGGCACACATCAACCGTGTCGGTCACGCGTTCTTCAAGACACGCATGCGCCAGGAGGGCTCGCTGTTCGGGGGCGAGGTGTCCGGGCACTACTACTTCCGTGACTTCTACTGCGCGGACTCCGGCACGATCCCGGCGCTGTTGATACTCGAGCAGCTCTCGCGGGAAGGCAAGCGCCTGTCGGAGCTGCTGGCGCCCCTGCGTGAGCGCTACTTCATCTCCGGGGAGATCAACTCGGAGGTCGCCGACCAGCAGGCGAAGATGGCGGAGATCTCAGAGCGCTACTCCGACGCTCGCCAGCAGCGGCTGGATGGCATCTCGATCGATTACGAGGACTGGCATTTCAACGTGCGTCCCTCCAACACCGAGCCGCTGCTGCGGCTGTGTCTGGAGTCGCTGATCTCGCGCGAGGACATGGAACGCCGGCGCGATGAGGTCCTCGCGTTGATCAGATCGTGACCGCGGCGACGCCGAGCGAGCGGCGGGCCGCCGAACAGCTCGCGCTGGCGCAGGCCGCCGAGGCCGGCATCCACATGCTGGCGATCCCAACCCCGTTCATGGTGGGTCGCGTGAACGCCTACCTGATCGAGGACGATCCGCTGACGCTGATCGACTCGGGGCCGAACTCGGCCAAGGCGCTGGACGAGCTGGAACAGGCACTCGCGGCGCGGGGCCACAGGGTCGAGGACCTGGGGCTGCTGGTGATCACCCACCAGCACATCGACCACTTCGGGCTGGCGGGGGTACTCGCCCGACGCTCCGGAGCGCAGGTCGCGGCGCTCGACGCGCTGGCGCCGTTCCTGGCGGGCTTTGCCCAGCAGACCGACCTGGAAGACCGTTTCGCCGAGCGCACGATGCTGCGTCACGGCATACCTCCCGACATCGTGACGGCGCTGCGGTCGGTGTCGGCCAGCTTCCGTGGCTGGGGCTCGGCGGTGCAAGTCACGCGTCCGCTGGCCGACGGCTCGGAGCTGAAGCTGCGCGACCGCACGCTGCGGGTTCTGCACCGGCCCGGGCACAGCCCTTCGGACACGGTGTTCCACGACGAGTCCCGCTCGATTTTGCTGGCGGCCGATCATCTGATCGCGCACATCTCCTCGAACCCGCTGCTGGCGCGTCCGTTGAACGCCGAGGAGTACGACGGCCCACGGCCCAAGGCGCTGATCACCTACATGGCCTCGTTGGAAAAGACACGCGCGATGGACCTGTCGCTCGTGCTGCCCGGGCACGGCCGCCCGATCACAGATCACGCGGCGCTGATCGACGAGCGCTTCCGGCTGCATTCCCGGCGCGCCGGGAAGATCCACGGGCTGATCGCCGAGCAGCCGCGCACGGCGCACGAGATAGCCCAGGAGCTGTGGGGCAATGTCGCTGTCACACAGGCCTACCTGACGCTCTCGGAGGTGCTCGGGCACGTCGATCTGCTGCTGCGCGACGGCCTGGTGATCGAGCAGGAGGATGACGGGGTGGTTCGTTTCGCGGCCACGGCGGCCGTGGACCCCCAGAGCGGCTAGCCTCGCTCCAGCTCGCGCAGATGCTCGATGTTCGCCAGGTCCCCGGGCTGGAGCTGGCCTGGCCTTCGAGCCACGCGTCGAGGATCTCCGCGAGCTGTGCCTGGGAGGTTACGCGCAGGCTGAGGGCCAGCACGTTGGCGTCGTTCCAGCGGCGAGCGCCCGCGGCGGTAGCGGCGTCGCAGCACAGCGCGGCGCGCACCCCCGCCACCTTGTTGGCGGCGATCGAGGCGCCGGTGCCGGTCCAGCAGCACACGATTCCCTGCTGGGCCCGGCCTTCGGCCACGTCCCGCGCGACGCGCTCGGAGGCCCACGCCCAATCGGCGGGCTCACCCTCGCCCAGGGCGCCATGCGCGATCGTCTCGTGCCCGCGACGCTCGAGCTCGCTCACGAGCGCAGCGGCGATCCCGGTGAGCTCATCGGCGGAGATCGAGATGCGCACGCGGTGAGTATGACGCGCGCCCGCAGGCGTGCTCCAGTTACACGTTCCCGCGGTCGGTGGAAGGTCGCGGTGGCGCCAGCCTCCTATCTGGGTGCCGTCAACTCTCCTTGCCGATGAGTTCCGCGAAGCGCTGCAGGTAGAGAGGCCATCCGCCCTCGCCACCGACCGCCTCGCGCGTGCCTTCCCAACCCTCGCCGTGGCGGTCGAGGTTGCGGTGCACGAGCTCGACTCGGGTGCGCTGCGGGGTCTCTGAGATGAACCGCACCTCGACCTCGCTCGTCTTCTGCAGGTCGGACTCAAGCTGCCATTGGGGGCTGATGTCCCAGCTAAAGACCACCCGGTTGGGTGGGTCGTAGACGAGCACTCGCGCCCACGGGTACTCGGTGCCGTCCACGCCGCGATCGAAGATCCGTCCGCCGGCCCGCTGCTCGAAGACGGTCTCGGCGATGGCGACGGCGAGCATGTTGTGCTCGGGCGGCTTTATGCTGCCGAAGTCCTCGGTGAACACGCGAAAGGCCCGTTCCAGCGGCGCCTGGACAACTATCTCCCTCCGGATCGAGGTCTGCTCTGTCTGGGTGCTCATGTTGTCTCCTTTGTTGGTCGCTCGACTGCCACCTTGTATGCCGCCAGGGTCTGTGTCCAGAAGCGCTCCAGATCGGCGCGCAGGGCCGCGAGCCCGTCGGGGTCGACTCGGTAGATGCGGCGCGTGCCGACCGGACGGTCGATGACCAGCCCGGCGTCCTTGAGCACCCGCAGGTGCTGGGACACGGCGGGACGGCTGACCGGCAGCTCGCGGGCGAGCTCTCCCACGGCGCTCGGGCGCACGGCCAGACGCTCGAAGATCTCGCGTCTGGTGTCGTCACCCAGCGCTTGGAATGCGGTTGCGGTGGAGCCCATAGTTGGTAAGTGCCTACTAACCGTAAGCTAGCACTTACATAACTTTCCGGTCAAGTCACGGCGGCCGCTTCCATCACACACTCGAGGAACATCCGATGCAGACGGTCATCGGCGCCCAGCTCCGCGTGGAAGGACACGGCGAGCACGCGCTCCTGGCGGGCGGCGACCGGATGGCCGTCGAGCTCGGCGAGGATCTCCACCCCCGGCCCGTGCTCGGCGATCCACGGCGCACGGATGAAGATCCCGCGGATCGGCCCGCCGCTGAGACCGCGAACGTCGATGTCGGCCTCGAAGCTGTGGACCTGGCGGCCGAACGCGTTGCGCCGCGCGGTGATGTCCATCAGCCCGAGATGCTCTGAGTCGAGCATGATCAGCCCAGCGCAGGATCCCAGCATCGGGGTTCCGCTCTGGGCCAGTGATCGCAACGGATCGGCGAGCCCCTCCCGCTCGATGCCGAGCGTCATCGTGGTGGACTCCCCTCCCGGGATCACCAGGCCGGCGAGGCCCGTCAGATCCCCGGGGGTCCTGATCTCGCGCACATCGGCCCCCAGACGCTGGAGCATCTCGCGGTGTGCCTGAAAGCCGCCCTGCAGCGCCAGCACACCGATCAGCGGAGCGTCCGCCGGGCCTGACACCGTGGCGCTACCAGCCGCGTCCGGCCAGCAGCTGCTCGTTCTCGAGCTTTGAGCTCTCCAGGCTCGCCATCGCCACGCCGAGCCCGCGCGATGCCTGGGCGAGACGCTCGGGGTCCTGCCAGTGGGTGGTGGCCGCGACGATCGCCTGGGCGCGCGCCGGCGGATCCTCCGACTTGAAGATCCCCGATCCGACGAACACCCCTTCGGCGCCCAGCGCCATCATCAGCGCCGCGTCGGCGGGGGTGGCGATGCCTCCCGCGCAGAACAGCACGACCGGGAGCTTCCCGTCGCGGGCGACCCCCCGCACGAGCTCGAGCGGCGCGGCGAGCCCCTTGGCGGCGGTCGCGAGCTCCGCCTCCTCCAGCGTGGACAGACGGCGGATCTCACCGGTGATCTGGCGCATGTGACGGACCGCCTCCACGATGTCGCCGGTGCCCGCCTCGCCCTTGGAGCGGATCATGGCGGCGCCCTCGCCGATGCGCCGCAGCGCCTCACCGAGGTTGGTGGCGCCGCACACGAACGGCACCTCGAAATCCCACTTGTCGATGTGGTTTGCCTCATCGGCCGGGGTCAGCACCTCGGACTCATCGACGTAGTCGACCTCGAGCGCCTGCAGCACACGGGCCTCCATGAAGTGCCCGATGCGAGCCTTGGCCATCACGGGGATGCTCACCGCCTCCTGGATGCCGGCGATCATCTCGGGGTCTGACATGCGCGCCACCCCGCCGTCGCGGCGGATATCCGCCGGAACGCGTTCCAGCGCCATCACCGCCGCCGCGCCGGCGTCTTCGGCGACCTTCGCCTGCTCGGGAGTGACGACGTCCATGATCACCCCGCCCTTGAGCATCTCCGCGAGGCCGCTCTTGACGGTGAATGTCGCCTTCTCTGTCATGGATCGTAGTCTAGCCGCAGCCACCCCAGGGTCCCTCGCGCCGAGGGCCGGCGGCCCGGCTTGGGCGTCAGCCCCGCCGCGCCGTGAAGGTCTCCACATAGCACTTGTTGACCTTGCCGTGCAGGAACTGCTCGATCGTGCCCGTCACCTTCGAGCCCGAGGCCTTGCCGAACACCCGGCCGGGGTCGTTGACGTTGACGGCGGCGTGCAGCGTGAGTCTCACGTTCTCGCTGAAGCTCCCGTTTTTGGCGATCGAAAGCTTGGCGGGCGCCGCCGTCAGGCCGGGGCCGCCTCCCGGGCCGCACTTGCCGTTGTAGCCGATGACCGCGTTGAAATGCGTGATCGTCTTCTTGTTGGCGGCCACGGTGAGGGTCACGGCGCCGCCCTCGGAGGTGGCGCCGGAGTATTTCCCGGCCTTCACCGCGGCCAGCGCGAGCGCCGCGCCGAACAGGAGCGCGACTGCCAGGGCCAGCGCCAGGGCGCGTCCGCAACGGGCAAGGACGGGGAGGGCGGGACGGCGGTCTGGGGAGATCATCTCTTCAGCTCCTGTTGGCTGTGTGGGCACGTGAATCCTACGCGCATCCAATCAGCCACGGCGTCTGCTCACGCGGTGCTCCGGTGACCCTGTCGCTACCGCTCTGAGGGACGCAGCGTCCGCTCGCGCAGCAGCAGATAGAGCGGAACCGCGAAGCAGATACCGACGAGCAGCATCGCTGGGATCGTCACCCACCAGCCGCGCACTCCCTCGCGCGGACCATCCCACGCCGACCAGCCGATGAACGCCACACACTGCAGATGATGAGGTCAACCAGCAGCTGAGCCGACGGAAGCCTCGCCAGCCAATTTTCGAAGTAGCGCGCCAGATCGACACCGTGCTCGGCGAAGAACACGACGACCATCGTGTTCGGCACCAGGAACCCAACAAGGGCAAGCAGCTCAAGCAGCCTGATGCGCGTGAACATCTCTAACGACCACGCCCGGTGTTCGCGGCTACTTCAGCCTGAACGCCTTGATGCGGTCGTCGTAGGAGGCGGTGTCGCGCGCGTAGACACCGTAGGCCAGTGCCTGTATGAGGCTCAAGAGCGCCGTGTGAGAGCGCACGTAGGCGGGGCTGTTGGAGCTGTAGTAGAGCTTTATCTGGCCGAGCTTCGCGACCTCCGAGAGGGTCGCGTCGGTGATCGCCGCGGTACGCGCCTTGCGGTGGCGGGCGAGCTTCATCGCGCGCACCACCAGCGGATGGGGACGGCCGGCCGAGAGTCCGATCACAAGGGTGTTCTCGTCGATCCGTCCCAGGCGGCTGAGCGCCTCCTGGGAGGGGCTCGCGACGACGTCCACCCGCAAGTCCAGCAGCATCAGCAGATGGCGCAGATAGCTGGCGAAGAACGCCATCTGGTCGGTGCCGGCGACCAGCACCTTTTCGGTGCTGACGATCGCGTCGATGAGCGCGTCCACGGCCGTCCGTGACACCTTGCGAGCGGTCTCCTCCACGTTCAGGTGGTCGGCGGCGAGCGAAGTCTCGAACTCGTTCTGGTCCAGCGAGAACAGCGGCGTTGAGGCGCCGCCGCTGCCACCGGCGCTCTGTGGCTGAGCGTGCACACGGCGATACTCCTCGCGCGCGGCGGCCTGCAGCTCGGGGAAACCCTCGAATCCGAGCGCCTGGGAGAAGCGCACGACCGTGGAGCTCGAGGTGTTCGCGCGGCGCGCTAGTTCCTCGGCAGTCTGGAACGCGGCCTCGTCGAGATGGTCAACGATGTACTGCGCCACATCCTTCTGGGAGCGGGAGCACTCGTCGAAACGAGACTGGATATAACTGGAGAGGCTCTGGTGCTTGCCGACCGGATCGGAGGGCTTGGTCTCGGTTGGGCTGCCTACACGCTTCATCGGCGCTCTGTTCGACGCCGCCGGCGCACACTCCTGCTAACGGGTTGCCAAGGCGCAGCTCGCCGGCACGCGATAGGGTGCGCCGTGCGTGCGCCGCGAGCTGTTCGAGGACATTCACGAGGACTTCCGGGCGAGCTTTCGCACTTTCCTGCAACGTGAGGTAATCGGCGAGGAGGATCGCTACGGCGACTGGGAGCGCGAGGGGATCGTGCCCCGAGAGGTACTCACACGTGCTGGAGCCGGAGGGTTCCTCGGCATGGCTGTACCAGAGGCCTACGGCGGCGCGGGCGCGGAGGACTTCCGCCTGAACATGGTGATCGGCGAAGAGATCCAGCGCGCGGGCGTCGGCAGCGTGGGACTTGGGATGTCGGTGCACACAGACATCTGCATCCCGTACTTCCTCAGCTACTGCACCGAGCCCCAGCGTGCGCGCTGGCTGGGCGGGCTCGCCTCCGGCGAGCTGATAGCGGCGATCGCGATGACCGAGCCGGGGATCGGCTCTGATCTGGCCGCGATGTCCACGAGCGCCAGGCGCGAGGACGACCACTACGTCCTCAACGGCTCAAAGACGTTCATCACCAACGGCATCCACGCCGATCTGGTGATCGTCGCCGCGAAGACCGACACTTCCGAGCGCCACCGCGGGATCTCGCTGCTGGTGGTGGAGCGTGGCACGGAGGGCTTTGCGCGCGGGCGCAACCTCGAGAAGATCGGCCAGCACGCGCAGGACACCGCCGAGCTGTCGTTCTCCGACGTACGCGTACCCGTCGAGAACCTGCTCGGGCAAGAGGGCGAGGGCTTCCGCTACCTGGTGTCCAACCTACCCCAGGAGCGTCTGGCGATCGCCGCCACCGCGGTGGCTGCCGCGGAGGCCGCGCTCGACTGGACGCTCGAGTACGTGCGCGAGCGCCAAGCGTTCGGCCAGCCGATCGGCTCCTTCCAAAACTCGCGCTTCACGCTCGCGGAGCTACACGGCGAAACGCAGATCGCGCGCAGCTTCGCCGACCGGTGTGCACGGGCATTGAATGCCGGCGAGCTGACCCCCGAGGACGCCGCCACCGCCAAGTGGTGGTGCACCGACTTGCAGGGCCGCGTCGTCGACCGCTGTCTGCAGCTGTTCGGCGGCTACGGCTACATGCTCGAGTACCCGATCGCGCGGGCGTTCGTCAACGCACGCGTAACCAGGATCTATGGCGGCGCCAACGAGATCATGAAGGAGATCGTGGGCCGCTCGCTCGGCCTGTAGCCCCATTTGTCCGGGGGAGGTTTGGCGGCCTCGCCCTCGCTGCTATACAAGAGGCAGATGGCCTCCCGCGCAAGCTCGCAGAAGGACCTGACCGTCGCGGTCACCGGCCCGACCGGCGAGATCGGCCAGGCGGTCGTCGCGGCGCTCGAGCGCTCACCGCAGGTCAAGCGGATCCTGGGGATGGCTCGCCGGCCCTTCGATCCCCACCAGAAGGGCTGGAAGAAGGTCGACTACCGGCGTGGCGACGTGCTGGACCGCGAGGCGGTCGCCGATCTCGTGTCGGGTGCCGACGTGGTGGTGCATCTGGCGTTCATCATCATGGGCAGCGCCAGGGACAGCGCGGCGGTGAACCTCGAGGGGTCGCGCAACGTGTTCGAGGCCGTGGCGGCGGCGGGCACGGGGCGCCTGGTGTACGCGTCCTCGGTGGCCGCCTACGGCTTTCACGGCGATAACCCGCGACCGCTCACCGAGGAGACGCCCGCACGCGGCAGCCAGGAGCACTACTACTCAGCCCAGAAGGCGCAGGTCGAGGCGCTGCTCGCCGACACTTTGCGCCCCAGCAAGACCGAGGCGTACGTCTTTCGGCCCTGCATAGTCGCCGGCCCGGATGCGCCGCTTTTGATCGACAGCCTCCCCTACACGCAGATCTCCGAGCGGCTCCCCGCCGCCGTTCTGCGCCTGTTGGAGGAGGTGCCGATCCTCAAGCCGGTGCTGCCGGATCCGGGAATCGCCTTCCAGCTGGTGCACCACGACGACGTGGCCAGCGCGATGCGCGCCGCCGTGCTCGGCAGGGGCAAGCCAGGGGTCTACAACCTCGCGGGCCCGGGACTGTTGACGGTCAGGCAGCTGGCCGAGGAGCTCGGCTGGTATTCGATCCCGGTGCCCGAGCTGGCGGTGGACGTGGTCGCCGAGATGGTGGGGCGGCTCGATTTCCTGCCCGCCCAGGCCCAGTGGGTGGCGGCGTTCCGCGAGCCGATGATCATGGACGCCGCGAAGGCGCGGCGTGAGCTTGGCTGGCGACCCAAGCACGACGCGCTCGAAACGCTGCGCGCGACGATCACGGCCGCCAGGACGGCCCGCCTGATTCGCTAGTCCTGGCCTGCCGCGATCCGCTTGGCCAGGTCTGTGAAGTAGTCGAGCGCTCGCGGGTCCGCGAGCGAATCCGCGCTGGCGGCCTGCTCTGCCGGCACCCCCATCAGGATGCGCTTGACGGGCACCTCCAGCACCTTGCCCGACAGCGTGCGCGGCACCTGCTCGATCTGACGCACCTCGTTGGGCACGTGCCGCGGCGAGCAGTCCTCGCGGATGCGCCGCTTGATCTCGCCGGCCAGCCGCTCGTCCAGGTCGGTCCCGTCCTGGAGGACGACGAACAGGATCATCTTCAGCTCACCGCCCGCGGACGGCGCGGGAATGTCCACAACCAGCGCGTCGAGGACCTGCGGCACGGTCGCGGCGGCACGGTAGATCTCGCTCGTGCCCATGCGCACGCCCTGGCGGTTGATCGTCGAGTCCGAGCGCCCGTAGATGAACGCTCCGCCACGCGGCGTGATGCGGATCCAGTCGCCGTGACGCCAGACGCCCGGGTACATCGCGTAGTAGCTGTCCCTCAACCGCTTGCCGGGGTGGGCGGGATCGTCATCGCCCCACAGGAACAGCGGCATCGAGGGCATCGGCTCGGTGATAACGAGCTCCCCCACCTCGTCGATCAGGCTGTTGCCCTGCTCGTCCCATGCCTCCACCGCGCAGCCGAGCGCACGGCACTGCAGTTCGCCTTCGTATACCGCCAGCAGCGGGCAGCCGGCGACGAAGGCGGTGCAGACGTCGGTGCCGCCGCTGGTGGAGAACAGCCACACGTCCTCGCGGACGTGATCGTAGATCCATCTGAAGCTCTCGGGCGCGAGTGGAGAGCCGGTCGAGCCGATCGCGCGCAGCTTGCTCAGGTCATTGTCGCGGGCGGGCTCGACACCGGCCTTCTGAGCGCTCGCGAGCAAACCTGCGCTGACGCCCATGCAGGTGATCTGAGCCCGCTCGGCGAGATCCCAGAGCACGCCGAGATCCGGGTGCGCGGGACTGCCGTCATACAGCACGATCGCCGCGCGGCTGTGCAAGCAGCCGACGAGGAAGTTCCACATCATCCAGCCGGTCGTCGTGAACCAGAACATGCGGTCGCCGGGGCGCAGGTCCAGATGCAGCCGCTTCTTGAGCTGCTCGAGCAGGATGCCGCCGTGGCCCTGCACGATCGCCTTCGGCAGGCCGGTCGTGCCGGAGGAGTAAAGCACCCAGAGGGGGTGGTCGAACGGCACCTGCTCGAAGCTCGGCTCCGGGTTCTCACCCCCGCGCCCAAGCAGCTCGCTCCAGCCGATCGTCGGGTGGGCGGGAGTCGAGATCAGCGAGGATGGATCGGCAGCCTCATTCAGGTAGGGGAGCATCACGGTGTGCCGCACGGTCGGCAGCTCCGCGAGGATCCCGGCGAGCACCGCGGTGCGATCGAAGTCCTTGCCGCCGTGGCGGTAGCCGTTGACGGCCAGCAGCACCTTGGGCTCGATCTGCGCGAAGCGGTCGATCACGCTGCGCGCGCCGAACTCCGGCGCGGCGCTCGACCAGATCGCGCCCAGGCTCGCGCTCGCCAGAAACGCGATCAGCGTCTCGGGGATGTTCGGCATGTAGGCGACCACTCGGTCTCCTCTGCCCACGCCGAGGGAGCGCAGTCCGGCGGCGGCCTGGGCGACCCGCGCCGACAGCTGCGCCCAGGTGATCTCGTCCAGCTCTCGCAGCTCGGAGGTGTGCAGAACGGCCACCTCATCGGGGGCGTGCTCGCCGCAGAGCATGTTCTCGGCGAAGTTCAGCTCAGCTCCGGCGAACCAGACGGTGCCCGGCATCTCATGCGATCCCAGGACTCGCTGATAGGGCTTTGAGGCCCGCACGCCACAGAACTCCCAGATGTCCTCCCAGAACGTCTCGAGCTCGCTCACCGACCAGCGCCACAGGTCGTCATAGTTCTCCAGGCGCAGACCGTGGCGGTCGGCCGCGAAGCGCATGAAGGCGGCCATCTCGGTCTGCTCGCGCTGCTGGGGTGAGGGCGTCCACAGCGGCTGCTGGACGGTTTCGCTGCTCATGGGTCTATTCTCGCCGATTGTGGATTCATCCGGATTGAGAGCCGAGTTTCCCGTGTTCGAGCGTCTGGCCTACCTGAACGCGGGCACCGACGGGCCGTTGCCGGCACGTGCGGTCGCCGCCGGGTACGCAGAGCTGCAGCGCGAGCTCTCAGACGGCCGCTCGCAGGCCCACTTCGCGCGCCGCACCGAGCTCGAGGAAGCGCTGCGTGAGAGCTACGCCACGGTGCTGGGGTGTCAGAGCTCCGACGTGGCGTTGACCAGCTGCACGACCGAGGGCGTTTCGCTCGTGGTGGGGGGGCTGGATCTGCGCGCCGGCGATGAGATCCTCACGAGCGACGAGGAGCATCCTGGGCTGCTCGGTTCGCTGCAGGCCGCCCGCGACATTCGCGGCGTTCACGTGCGCATGGCGAAACTCAGCGATCTGCCGGGGGCTGTCGGGCCGAACACCCGCCTCATCGCGTGCTCGCACGTCAGCTGGATGACCGGCGCGCTGGCCCCGGCGGAGCTGGCGCAGGTCGATGTTCCGGTGTTGCTCGACGGCGCGCAGGGCGCCGGGGCGATCCCCACGGACGTCGCGGCGCTCGGCTGTGACGCGTATGCCGGATCGGGGCAGAAGTGGCTGTGCGGCCCGGACGGAACGGGGATGCTGTTCACGACCGAGCGGCTGCGCGAGCGCCTTGCGGTTTCACGTCGCGGCTATCGGAACCTCTCAGAGCCCTCCGCCGGGCTCGACTCCCCACTGCACACCGACGCCAGACGCCTCGACACGCTCAGCCTGAGCGCCGAGACGGTCGCGTGCGCATGCGCGGCGCTCGACGTCCTGCTCGAGGTGGGTCTTGCGCACCTCCACACGCGGGCTCTTTCGCTGGCCGGCGAGCTCACGGACCTGCTCAGAGAGGCCGGACGCGAGGTGACTGCCGGCGGCGCGAGCACGCTCGTCTGCTTTGACAGCCCCGATCCGGCCGGCGAGCGTGAGCGTCTGACTGGGCAGGGGGTGATCCTGCGTGACATACCCGGACAGCAGCGGCTGCGCGCGTCGGTCGGGGCCTGGAATGCGCGGGAGGATCTCGAGCGTCTGATGCAATCGCTGTAGACGGACACATTTGCCTGCTAATAGAGCGTTTCTTAAGGCTCTGAGCAAAAACTTAACTTCGCGTTAGCACTCCGATGCGCTTTGCTTTCCTGGCCTTTTGAGTCCAAATCATTCAAACGCACCTGACCCCACTCGTTGAGCGCTCCCCCGCAAGCCACCGTCCCGCCTCCGCCGGCCACACAGCTGACCGCGCGGGCCACGCCGAACAAACCACGGCGCGTACCCGGCCGCGAGGACCTGAAGTACCCGCTGCTCGGGCTGATCCTCGCGCTCTCGGCCGTCCTCAACACCAACCGCCTCTCACAGAACGGCTACGCGAACATCTTCTATTCGGCGGGCGCGAAGTCGATGCTCGCCTCCTGGCACAACTTTCTGTACGTGTCGTTTGACCCGGGCGGGTTGATAACTGTCGACAAGCCGCCGCTGGGCATCTGGATGCAGGTCGCCTCCGCCAAGATCTTTGGGTTCTCGCCGTTGAGCCTGCTGCTGCCGGAGGCCATCATCGGCGTGCTCGCGGTCGCCGCGCTGTATTGGGTGATGGCGCGACGCTGCGGGACGGTCGCGGCGCTCACGGGAGCGCTGGCGCTCGCGGTCTTCCCCTCGTTCGTCGCCGTGTCCCGCGAGAACAGTGTCGACGCGCTGCTGCTGCTGCTGCTGATCCTCGCGGCGGGCGCCGCGCTGCGGGCGACCGAAACAGGCGGTTGGCGTCCCCTCGTGGGGTGCGCAGTGCTCATCGGCTTGGCGTTCAACACCAAGACACTGGCTGCCTATCTGCTGGTTCCCAGCGTCGCCCTTGCGTATCTGGTGTGCGCTCCTTCCTCGATCGCAAACCGGCTGGGCAAGCTCGTCCTGGCGGGCGTGGTGATGGCGCTCGTCTCGTTTGCGTGGATCGCGATCGTCGAATTGACGCCCGCCTCAAAGCGCCCGTTCGTGGGCAGCTCGACGAACAACACCGAGCTCGGGCTGACCTTCGAATACAACGGCTTTGGACGGGTGGGAGGCGAGGTCGGCGGGCCGGGACAGATACCGATCGGCAGCGGGGCGCTGGCCAACCGCGCCATCGTCTCTCACAGCCACACGACTCGCCCTCACACGACGTTCGTCTCGGGCGGCGTTCCCCGGCGCAGGTTGGGCTCCCGCCCGCACGATCGCCGGCCCTCACCACCTCCCGCCAAACCCGTGCCGTCGAAGTTCCTGCCAAACGGGCGGCTGCGCAACCCGATCGCCTTCGAGGCCAAAGTCGGGCCGCTCAGGCTGTTTGAGACCGGGCTCGGCGAACAGGGCGGCTGGATGATTCCCTTCGCGATATGCGGGCTGCTGGCGCTCGCTTTCGGGCTGCTCCTCCCGCGCCACGGTGGCCTTGGATTGCAGGCAGACGAACGGGACACGCCGGGGATAGACCGCCGCGACCCGCGGCTTGCGTGCCTGCTGGTCTTCGGCGGCTGGTTCGCGGTGGAGGCCGTGGTGCTGAGCACCTCCAAGGGAATCGTCCACCCCTACTACGTGTCCGGTCTGGCTCCGGGCACCGCGGCGATGTTCGGCGCGGGCGCGGTCGCCCTGTGCACCGCCCGCTCCTGGCGTCTGCTGCTGGTCGTGGTCGCGGTTGCCGGCACCCTCGCCGCTCAGCTAGCCCAGCTCGACCGCGAACACTTCATGCACTGGTTTTGGCCAGTCTTGATCATCGCATGTGCCGTAGGCGTGGTGCTGCTGCTGGCCGTTCCGCGATTCAGGGCTCTGACCATGGGATTTGTCGTGGTGGTGCTGCTGATAGCTCCGGCGGCGTTTGCGGCCACCACCTGGCGCGCACCGGTGTACGGCACATTTCCCGCGGCCGGGCCGCACCAGGCGGCCGGTTACGGCGGCTACGGCGTCTCGCCGAAGAGCTTGAGCCTCGATCTGAGGCTGGCCCGCTACGTCAGCACACACCACCCCGCACGTCGCTGGGAACTCTTGACCGTCGCCTCGGACACGGCCGCCCCATTCATCCTGATGGGCATGAACGCTGGCTCGATAGCCGGCTACAGCGGAACCGATCCGGCGCTCGACGGGCCGAGTCTCGCGCGGCTGGTGAGAGCCCATCAAGCACGTTACGTGATCCTCGGAGGCGCATATTCCACACGCGGGGGCAATGCGGCGACCGTCGCGGTCGGTCGGGTGTGCCGCAGGGTCCCGCCGGCGATGTGGGACAGTCACGCCTACTCCATCTACAGTCTCTCGCTGTTTGATTGCGCCGGGCGTGAGCGCCAGCTCGCCGCGTCCTAGACTGGACGCTCAGGCCACCACCTTCAAGTCGTGCCGGAACGCTCGGCGAAACAGATCCCGCTCCCGGCTGGCGGCCCAGCGCGGAACCGATGACTCGCCGTCGGCGACCAGGCGCAGCTGCACCTCGCCATCGGACAGCTCGATTTCGGTGCCGCGGACCAGCTGGTCGCGAGAGCGCTCCAGATCCTCGGCCAGTCGCAGCAGCGCCGCGCAGCGATCCAGCCGCTTGGCGTCTCCATTTGACAGCACGGCCTGCAGCGGCCCGGGCTCGGGCATGCCCTTGCGGTGGTAGCGAGCGGACTGCGCGATGATCGCGACCTCGGCGGGCGAGAAACCCGGTAGCCCACCGTTGAGGATCAGATAGCGCGAGTGCTTGTGGTGATCGTCGTAGTCGACGGACATGCCGATGTCGTGCAGCACGCAGGCGGCCCACAGCAGCTCACGCTCCCGCTCCTCCCCCGGGTGCAGACCCAGGCTGGCGAGCTGGTCGAACATGCTCAGCGCAAGGTTCGCGACATGGCGCGTGTGGGGAATATCCATGTGATAGCGGGCGGCGAGGTTCAGGACGCTCGAACGTCGCGGGTGCTCGAACAGATGCGAGTCCCTGGACTGCAGATACCGCTCGAAGAACACGCCCTCCCGCAGTCCAGCCTCGGTCACCTCGAGCGCCTCGAACTCGCCGACCTCTAGAACGGTGTGGATCACCACCGCGCCGGCCAGGATCAGATCGGCGCGGGCGGGCTTGATTCCCGGTATTTCACTGCGCTGCGCGGGCGCCAGCGCCGCCAGCCGCTCGATGAGCTCTTGCAACTCGGCCGCGGTCAGCACCATGCCCTGCACCCCGGTCGAAGGCAGGTCTTTCGCGCGCTGCACGGCGACGGCGAGATTGCGGACGGTGCCCCCCATTCCGACGATGCGCCTGCTCGCCGGGTCCCGTCCGGCCGCCGTGAGCCAGCTGGCGTCCTTCAATTCTGCGTTTATGTGCTCGCGCAGCGAGGCCATCTGCTTGGCCCGCGCCGGATCCTTGCCCGGGAGAAACCGCTCGGTCATCCGCACCGCACCCAGAGGCCAGGACCCCACCTCGCGGGCGAGTCGTGAGACGACGTGCACCAGCTGCATCGACCCGCCGCCCAGATCGAGCACGCACCCGTCGCTGAGTGTCGTGGAGTTCACGGCCGCGAGATAGCCGTAGCGGGCCTCCTCCTCGCGAGTGAGCACCCTGATCGGCAGGCCCGTCTGCCGACGCGCCCGTTCCAGGAACACGGACGCGTTCTTCGCGTCGCGGATCGCGCTGGTCGCGACCGCGTCGATCTCGTCCTCGGAGAGGCCGGCGGCCCTGCAGAAGTGAGCGAACACGTCGAGCGTCGCGAGCGCTCTTTGCATCGGCTCCTCGCCGAGGCTGCCCGCGGCCGCCAGACCCTCGCCGATACGCACCGGCTGGTAGATCTCATCGGTGCGCTTCCACCACCCTTCTGCTGCGGCGAACACGACCAGGCGGAACGAGTTGGAGCCGAGATCGATCACCGCCAGACGCTGGGGCACGCTCATGTCTGCAGCGTATTAGCCGGCTCGGAAACCCAAATCGCACGGCCGGCGCAATTGCTGGCGGCGAGGACCGAGGCATCGAGTGCTGCCGCTGTCAATCGCGATCGGCTGCGGCCTGGATCGCCTAGCCGAGACTGCGTTCCTGGCGGTCGAGCAGCACCCCAATCTGCTTTCCAAGGCATTCGCGGGATCGTTGTGATGTCCTGGCAGCTGACGGCGCACAGGGCCCGAGCAGATCGCGGATGTCCCGGTCGATCCGCTCTGTCTTGCGGACGGCTCCAGCGGCCTTGAGACCTTCTGGAGCTATGGGCCCGGCAGGACTCGAACCTGCGACCAACCGATTATGAGTCGGCGGCTCTAACCAACTGAGCTACGGGCCCTCGGCGCGCGGCGGCGCAGAGCATCCAGAAGCTACCAGCGCCGCGGCTCACCGGGTGGTTTGATTCCACGTTCAATCAACGAGAGGAGCGGTAATGGCTGAGCGCGCAGCGATCGTCACGGGAGCGTCCAGCGGGATCGGGTTGGCGGTCGCGCGGGTTCTGAGCGAGGAGGGGCACGGGGTCACGATGGTCGCGCGGCGGGCAGAGAAGCTCGAGGGCGCGGTGGCGGAACTCGGCGGTGAAGGGCTCCAGGTGCACGGGGTGGCGGCGAATGTCGCCGAGGAGCAGGAGATTCAGAGGGTGGTGGACGGCCATCGTGAGCGCTACGGGCGCCTGGACGTGCTCGTCAACAACGCCGGTGTGGGCTTCGCCGCGCCCGCCGATGAGATCCAGACCAAGCGCCTCGACATGCAAATCGCGATCAACCTGCGCTCGATCGTGATCTTCTACCGCGAATGCATGGAGATGCTGAAGGCCGCGGCCGGCGAGCACAAAAACGCTCTGGTGGTCAACACCGCCTCGATCGCCGGCAAGTACGGGACGGGCGGGAACGCCGTCTACTCGGCCACCAAGCACGGCGTGGTCGGCTGGACCGCGTCGATGAACAGCGAGCTGAGCCAGCTGGGCATCAAGTCAACGGCGCTCTGTCCCGGGTGGGTGGATACGCCAATGACCGACTTCATCAAGGAGCACGTGAAGGCCGACGAGATGATCCGCCCACAGGACATCGCCGAGGCGGTGCGTTACCTGCTACGTGTCTCCCCCGCGTGCATCGTTCCGGAGATGATGTTCACGCGTCCGGGCGACTCGCTGATCTAGCGAGCGGCCCCCGAGCGCTCGAGGCGTCTGCTGAGCCACCTGGAGCGACGCTTTTCTGACACGAGGATCTCACCGACGGGGTCGCAGGTACGGGCGCGCTCATGCCTGCGACAGAGCTCGCGATGCTCGCGGATCGCCACGTCGAAGTCGACAGTCAACTCGTTCAGGAGGCTGGCCTCCAGCTGGCCGGTGAGAATCGACACCTCCCGTTTGGTCGCCCGGCGACCGGGACGGGGCGCTCTGGTGAAGCGATCCCAGGACTTGGCGAATGCCAGGAAGTCGGTGCGACCGCCGTGCCTGTGTGCGGCCAGCATCGGGCAGACGCCGCCCTGACGATCGACATAGGCGCCGACGATGATTTGAGAGGAGCGAACACCCTCGAGCATCGCCACGCGTGTCCTGAGAGGGAGACAGTCGATCGACAGACGCAGATCCTCGATCAGCTTGGCGCGGCGGCGTTCAGTTCGCATAGTCTGTGTCGCGCCGGGGGCAGGAGATCTTCCGGTCGACAGGGTGCCCAGGGTAGGGCATCGGTCGTGCCAGGAAAAGAATCCCCTTCCCCTGAAAGGAAACTTGCGCATGAAGCTAGGGGTGCACATCGGCTACTGGGGCCTGGGCCTCACGTCTGAGGATCAGCTGTCCATCGTGCAGGAGGCCGAGCGGCTCGGCTATGACTCGGTGTGGACCGCCGAGGCTTACGGCTCGGATTCCGCGACGGTGCTCGGCTGGCTCGCGGGTCAGACTTCGAAGATCCGCCTCGGGTCGGGCATCTTCCAGATGCCTGGTCGCTCCCCGGCGATGACCGCGATGACCGCCGCGACAATCGATCAGCTCTCCGGCGGGCGCATGATCCTGGGGATCGGCTCCTCCGGACCGCAGGTCGCCGAGGGCTGGCATGGCCAGCGCTTCGCAAAGCAGCTGCAGCGTACCCGCGAGTATGTGGCGGTCCTGCGCATGGCGCTGGCCCGCGAGCGTGTGGAGTTCAAGGGCGAGACACTCGAGCTGCCGCTGCCCGACGGTCCGGGCAAGGCCCTGAAGCTGACCATCTCCACCGTGCAGGAGCGCATACCAGTCTATCTCGCGGCGATCGGACCGAAGAACACCGCGCTGGCGGGCGAGATCGCCGACGGGTGGATACCGACGCTGTTCAGCCCCGAGCACGTTTCGCAGCTGCGCCCGCTGCTTCAGGAAGGCGCCGAGCGCTCGGGTAAATCGCTCGAGGACTTCGACATCGCTCCCACTGTCAACGTGTTCATCACCGACGACCTGGAGGCGGCCCGCAACGCGATGCGACCGTTCATCGCCCTGTATGTGGGGGGCATGGGCTCCCGCAAGCAGAACTTCTACAACAATCTCGTGCAGCGCTATGGCTTTGAGGCCGAGGCCAAGGTCATTCAGGATCTGTATCTGGAAGGCAAGCGGGAGGAGGCGATGGCCGCGATCCCCGACGGCCTGATCGACACGGTCTCCCTGTGCGGCCCCAAGGACGTGGTGCGCGAGCGCCTGGCCGTGTATCGCGATGCGGGAGTTGGAACGCTGGGGATCACACCTATCGCGTTCACAAAGGATGACCGTCTGGCGCAGCTGCGCCTGACCGCTGAGCTGGCCGCATAGCCCGAAGAAAACGGACTTGGGCCAAGCGGCGTGGGAGAGCAGCGGTTGAAAGTCCTGCTGGGTGCGTTCGGCGATCCGGGCCACGCGTTTCCGATGATCGCCC
Organism: uncultured Solirubrobacterales bacterium; assembly: GCA_963718425.1. Lineage (GTDB taxonomy): Bacteria > Actinomycetota > Thermoleophilia > Solirubrobacterales > Solirubrobacteraceae > Palsa-744. The sequence goes on along the minus strand of CAVQZJ010000003.1, from coordinate 16,085 downwards.
TCGGCCGCGCCCTCGTCGCTTCAGGTCACGACGTCACGTTGCAGACGTGGCGACGCTGGCAGACGGACGTCGAGGCGGAGGGCATGGCCTTCATGCCCGCCCCGGAGTATGAGGTGTTTCCGTCAGGACCAGAGCCGCTTGACTTCTACGAGGCGGTGGTTCACGCCACCCAGGACACGCTCCCCCTGGTGCGCGAGCTGTGTCCCGATGTCGTGGTGGCTGACATCCTCACCCTTGCACCGTCGATGTGCGCGGAGCTTCAGGGCGTACCGTTTGCCACCCTCATTCCCCACGTCCACCCGGATCCGCCGGCCGGTGCCCCGATCTACTCGATCGGCGCTCGGCTGCCTCGGACCACACCCGGCCGGGTGTTCTGGCGGCGAGCCTCGAGGCCTGTGCAAAACGGGCTGGAGCGCGGTCGAGTGGAGCTCAATGCCGTGCGGGAGAGATTGGGCCTGCCCGCTTTGGGCCATGTGCATGGCGGGACCAGCCGCCAGTTGGCGCTGGTGGGCACGTTTCCACAGCTCGAGTATCCCCGCAGCTGGCCCGAGCACGTCCACGTCGTTGGTCCTTTGATGTGGGAGCCGCCGGCGGCGGATGTGGAGCTTCCGCCCGGTGAAGAGCCACTCGTGCTCATCGCTCCCTCGACTGCGCAGGACTCTGAGCACAGGCTGCTACATGCCGCTCTTCGCGGGCTCGCTGACGCTCCGGTGCGTGTACTGGCGACCTACAACCGGCGCCTGCCGTCCCATCCTCTGAGGGTCGGGGAGAACACGCGGGTGGTGGACTGGGTCTCTTACTCGAGAACCATGCCGCACTGTGATGTGGTGATCTGTCACGCCGGGCACGGGACTCTCGTGCGGGCTCTCGCGAGCGGCTGTGCGGTCGTGGCATGCCCCGCCGTTGGGGATATGAACGAGAACGCGGCGCGTGTGGATTGGGCTGGCGCCGGGGTTCGCCTGCCGAGGCGCTTCATCTCACCTCGCGTGGTGAGACTCGCGGTCGAGCGAGTCCTCGACGACGCGCCCATCAAGGCTTGCGCTCGCGAATTCGGACAGTGGGCCAGCGCCCATGACTCAGCGGCACTGGCGACCGCGCTGATAGAGCGGCTGGCCGCATCGCAGCCGCCCTTGGGTCATGCATAAGATCCAGGTTGTGGATGACGCGGTAAGGCGCTATTGCGCGGCGAGCGAAGCCAATGACATGGATGCGATGGCCGCCACGTTCGCATCCGAGATCGAGCTCCCCTCTCCCCTGTTCGGGATGTTGAAGTTCCGCGGCCGCGACGACGTTAAGTTCGTGTTGAGCGCCGTCTATGGCCTGCTCAGCAGAGTCACTTGGGAGGAGCCGATCGGATCGGGGCCCACGCGTGTGGTCGTCGCGCACGCCAAGTTCGCCCGCCTCGCAATCGACGATGCGATGCTCTTCGAGCTCGATGCGGATGACCGCATTCAGTGCATCCGACCGCACCTGCGACCGTTGTTCGCCACGATCGTCTTTGCGCTGCTGCTCGGTCCGCGTGTGGCGCTACGTCCGTCGGTGCTGCTCCGCGGGTTGCGAAGCGGCTGAAGGTCCGTCAAAAACCGACAAACGGAAAGCTCTGGGGGTGGGACTCGAACCCACAACATCTCGGTTAACAGCCGAGCACTCTGCCAATTGAGTTACCCCAGATCGAGGTGCTATGTCGGAGGGTATCGACTCAGAAGACCGACTGGAATGGACACAGCTCCGTCCTCCACTTCGGCGTGGCAGTTGGAGCATAGAAGCACGCACTTGTGCACCTCGAGGCGTAGCCTGTCGAGCGCGATGGCAACGCCCTTTGCGTTGATTTCGTGTCGCTTCTTGGATGGATCGAGGTGATGAAAATGCAGCGCACGCATGTTGCGACGGTAACCGCAGATGCGGCAGCGTCCTCCGGCCTCGTCCACCAGGATCGCCTTGACCTTTCTGCGTTGACGCGCGACAGCGGCTGAGCGGCAACGCTTGCAGCGGTAGTGGCCCCTGCTGGTGAGCCCAAACTCGGTCTCACCATGATGTCTGCAGCGCATCGTCACCGTGATGAGCCCGGCTTGCTTGGCAGCCTTAGTTTGCTCTGTGGGTCTCCTCCCAGAGCCGGCACGTGTCTTCAGTCCGTAGCGGATCAGCCAGTGCCGAACCGTCCCCTTGCTCCGCCCAACAACTTCGGCGATCTGCGCGATCGTAGCGCCCTGCTCTACGAGAACTCTCAATTCCTCCCGCGCGAGTCCACCCCTAGTCGCATGCTTCTGCCTATTCGCCGCCTGCAGGCCGTGCTTCTGCGCCCAGTACGCCACCGTCGATTCATGACGTCCCAGCCGCTTTCCGATCTCCGCAAGCGAAAGGCCCTCGTTGAGAAATGATTCGAGGGATACACGATTCATGGACGCCATTTTCGCTTCTCAGCCAGACAGAAAAACGAACACATGTTCCCCTCGTCAAGCGGCTTGGCGCCTGCACGTGCGGCATCAATCGACACGTGGATGCCTGCAATTACCGGGGCCTCAGCGGCTGTGTCATCAAGAGTTCGGTGATCGATGGATCAGAAGCGAGCGGATGTGCCTCTCCGGTCGGCCTGAAGCCGAGCTCGCGATACAGCGCAGCCGCCGCGGGAGCACGATCGGTGACCGAAAGCTCCACGCGAACGGCGCCACGGCCGGATGCCCATTCCCGCACGGCTTGTAGAAGGGCACGCCCGAACCCGCGGCGGCGGGCGCTCCAGTTGACCCACATGCCCGATACGCTCGCCGGCGTCGCTCTGCTCGGCGAGGTTCGCACCCGATCGGTGCAGATGTGGGCTCCTCGGCAGCGGAGCGCCTCTGTCACTGGACGGTTCTATCCGCCGGTCTCTTCAAGCGCCCGTTCCTGGGCCTGATCAAAGGCGTGCTTGACCTCTGTGCGCCTGTGGGCCAGCTCGTTGACGTCTCCTCGGCCCTCCGCCCGGGCTCCCTGGATCTGGCGGTCGATCAGCGCCAGCTCGAGCTGTTGGCGCTGCACGTCGAGCATCGCCTGGTTTCCCTGTTCGCGGCCGGCCTGGACCACCAGCTCGGCGAGCAGCGTGGCGAGCTCGGTGTCCTGCCCGGTCGAGGCGGTGGCCGGATCGGCGAGATTGCCCTCGCGCAGGTGCCTGGCAACTCTACGCAGCAGCCCGCTGGTGAAGTACTCGTCGATCTCCAGCTCTTGGAGGGCCCGCTCGCCCTCTTGCGGAGAGGCGATGCAGAGCGCGAGGAACGTCCGCTCTGTCTCCTCCCGCCGGGACAGAATACGGGACGCGGCGCTGCCCCCGGCCTTTCCCGTGCGTGCGGCCGTGGGGGCCGGTTCTGTGCGTGTGGTCCGCTCCTGGCGAGTGTCCGTCTGAGCCAGCAGTGTCTGCGCGAGGCTCTCCGGCAGCGCCAGGCGCCCGGACACCAGACGGGTGAGCTCCATCCGCATCGCGCTTGGCGGCAGCGTCGCGAACACCGGGCGCAGCTGCTGGATCACCTCGTCGCGGCCCTCGGGGCTTGAGTCATCGCCCCGGTCGAGTATCTGCCGAACGCGAAAGGAGACGAATGGGATCGAGGACTGCACCGCCTCGCTCATCGCCTGATGGCCCTCGCGCTGCAGCAGGTCGGCTGGGTCGGTGCCCTGCGGCAGCTGCACCACTCGCAGTTCCAGTTTGCGCTTGGAGGCGAGCAGAGACGCGCGAAGCATCGCCTCCTGTCCCGCGCTGTCGGCATCCAGCGCGAGCAGCACCTTGGAGGCCATGCGGGCGAGCTCGCCGACCTGCTCGGCGGTGAGCGCTGTCCCCATCAGACCGACGGTGTTCTGCAATTCCGCCTGGTGCAGCGCGATCACATCGGTGTACCCCTCGCACAGGATTACCGTTCCCGCACGGGCGGCGTGGGAGCGGGCGAGATCGGCGCCGTATAGATGCAGCCCCTTGTGGTAGATGTCGTTGTCGGCCGTATTGAGGTACTTGGGGCCCCGCTCCTGGCTCGTCGCTCGCGCACCGAATCCCAGGACACGTCCGCGGATGTCCGCCAGCGGGAACATGATCCGTGCACGGAAGCGGTCGTAGGGCTTGCCGTTTTGACGGGATCGCTGAGCCAGCCCGGTCGAGTACAGCTCCCGCTCTGAGAATCCGCCCTTGCGCGAGGCCAGCAGGACCCGGTCCCAGGCGCTTGGCGCATAGCCCACCCGGAACTGGCGCAGAGCCTGCTCGCTGAGACCCCGGCCGTCCAGATACTCGCGTGCCTGCCGGGCCTCCGCTGATTCCCACAGGTAGCGCTCGTAGTAGGCGCAAGTGCGCTCCAGGAGCTCCAGCAGCCGCTCTCTGCGTTTGCGCTTCTCGGTCTCGCGTGGATCCTCTGACTCGCGCTTTAGCTCCACGCCGTAGCGGTCGGCCAGCAGCTCAAGCGCCCCTCTGAAGTCCACGCCTTCGGTCTCTTGCACGAACGTGAACACGTCTCCGGAGGCCTGGCAGCCAAAGCAGTGGTAGACCTTCTGGGTGGGGTCTATCCCGAAGGACGGGGTGCGCTCCTCGTGAAACGGGCACAGCCCCTCGTAACGCGCGGGACCGGCTCGGCGCAGATCGGTGCGTGCCGAAACCAGCTCGATGAAGTCGACCGCGTCGCGTACCCGGTCCTTGGAGTCAGCCGTGTAGAGCGCCACTTACGCAACGCTAGCGGGCAAACGCACGGGGCACTTCCAGGTCGGTGAACTCTCTGATGCAGTAGCGGTCGGTCATCCCGGCCAGGTAGTCGGTGACGCGTTGGGCGACGTCCTCGCTGCCGGCCTGGGCTCCGTCGGGCAAAAGCTCCGGATGGGTGGCGTAGTGCTCGAACAGCCTGCGCACGACGCCGGCTACGCGGGCGTGCTCGACGCGTACCGCCGGACCGAGGTAGACGTGCTCGAACATGAATTGCCGCAGCGCCATCATCGCGGGGCCGGCGGTGGGCCCCTGGACGATGTCCCCGGCCCGCTCGGAGTGCTCGACCATGTCGTGCACGAGCGTGTCGATCCGCTCCGAACCGCTTGCGCCGAGTGTCGCTATGGGCTCGGCCGGCAACTCGAACTCGCGCAGCAGACCGGCTCTCAGGGCGTCGTCGATGTCGTGGTTTATGTAGGCGACACGGTCTATGACACGCACGATCCTGCCCTCCAGCGTCGTCGGTTGCGGAGAGCGGGTGGAGTGCCCTCGAATCCCGTCGCGGACCTGCTCGGTGAGGTTCAGTCCTTCGCCGTCGCGCTCCAGGTGGTCGACTATTCGTAGGGAGTGCTCGTAGTGTCGAAAGCCGCCCGCGAAGCGCTCTCGCAGGCACTCGTCGAGCACCTCCTCGCCGATGTGCCCGAAGGGCGGGTGTCCGAGGTCGTGCCCGAGGCCGATCGCCTCGACCAGATCCTCGTTCAGGCGTAGGGCTCTGGCGACAGTGCGCGAGATCATCGTGACCTCCAGCGTGTGGGTCAGCCGGGTGCGGTAGTGATCGCCGAGCGGCGCGACGAATACCTGTGTCTTGTGGGTCAGCCGGCGAAACGCCTTGCTGTGCACGATGCGGTCGCGGTCGCGTTGAAAGGGGGTGCGCAGAGAACAGTCGGGCTCCTCGCGTGAGCGCAGGGCGGGGTATGAGCGGGCCGCCAGGGGGTGCAGCAGCCTCTCCTCCTGCTCGCTGAGGCGCTCGGCGAAGACGCCGCCTACCTGGTCGAGCTCGTTTGCGATGCTCATGTTTTGATTGTGGCAGCGACCCCGGGCGAGACGGGTCCTCCCTGCTGGAGGCTATTTCTGGTGATGCCAGTCGCTGCGCCCCGTGAGGGTGTGAACCCAGTGCCGCCAGCGCCCCTGCTCGGAGGGGTTCTCGTCGTACACGGGCGCCTTGTGCTCGGGTCTGGGGAGGTCTCGTGCCGCTTGGGAGTCGATTCGCAACTCGACGCCGTGTTCGTGCAGCGAGGCTATCGCGCTTGCCTGCACGAAGCGGATGCCGTTGTCGTGGGTGTTGATCAGCAGCCCGTGAAAGATGTCCTCGGCGGGTTCTGCGAGTACGCTCGCCACGACGCCGACTTGCTTGCCCTCGCTGCAATGCACCGGCACGCCGTCGTCCAGCAGCTGGTAGGAGATCGGCTGTCCCTCGTCCATGCGTTGCACGATACAGCCGGCCGTGACTCGATCGGCCGGTGGGCGTTCAGGCGGTGCGCGCGACCGAGGCTGTCAAGCGCACGTTGGCGTGGTGCTCGAGTGTTTCGGAGATCGCCCGCTCCACCTGGCCCAGTGCTTGCCCGGAGGCCTGCGGCGCCTGGGCGAGAGGGCTTCCCAGGGCGTCTCTCATGAATCCGTGGGCCTCCTCGCTGAGCGGGAAGGAGGCGGCCTCGCACGCCCCGCACACCACGCCGCCGCCGGCGCCGGAGAAGCCGACGAGATGCTCGCGTTCGCCGCAGTTGGCGCAGGCGTCGAGTTGCGGGCAGACGCCGGCCGCGAGCAGCAGCTTCAGACGGAACGCGAGCGCCAGCGCCGCCGCCGCGCTCTGCGGCTGTTCGTTCAGCAGCGAAAGCTTGCGACAGAGCAGGTTGTAGACGCCGGGGTGGGGCTCGGAGGTCTCGAACAGGCGCCCGACCGCGTCGCACGCGCGGGCCGCGACGTCAAGCGCCCCACCGTGGCTTCGCAGGCGGGGATAGGCGCTGATGGTGTGCGCGCCGGTGATCGTCAGGAGGTCTCCCCTGCCCTCGTGGCACTCCAGGGCAAGCCGGAAGAACGGCTCCAGTCGTCCCCCGAAGCGTGAGTTCGCGCGCCGTGATCCCTTGGCGATCGCGCTCAACCGGCCGCGGTTGGGGGTGTAGAGGTGGAGGATGCGGTCGGCCTCTCCGTAGCGGATCGAGCGCAGCACGACGGCCTCTGTCTTGAGTGGCCCCACGGCGCGAGTGTAGGCGCCAGAGCGGCAGAACGCTTAGCTATACTTTTTGAAGTAATGAGTCGTATAACGGTGTACACGACCGAGCCGTGCGCTTTCTGCGCGAAGGTGAAGGGGTTGCTGCGCTCGCGGGAGCTCGAGTTCTCGGAGGTCAATCTCTCCAAGGACCCGGAGGGACGCATGGAGCTGGCGCGCAAGACGGGGATGATGACCTTTCCCCAGGTCCTGATCGACGATCAGCTGCTGGGCGGCTTCAACGAGACTCACGCGGCGGTCGAGAACGGCCGTTTGGAGGCGCTTCTGGCCGCCGAGGCCGCCCGGTCTGTTTCACCTTCGCTTGACGGTCCGCGGTCGTGGCTGGCAGCGCTCGCACACGTACGTTCCGCGTCCGGCGGCGAGGATCTTGATGATGGTGGTGCCGCACTGCGGGCATGGTTCTCCGGCGCGCCGGTGGACCATGAACTGGTGCTGGAAGGATCCCCGCACCCCGTTGACGTGGCGGAAGTCGTCGATCGTCGCGCCGCGCGCGTCTATGCCCGCCTGCAGCGCGTCGATCATCGCCACGCGCAGCTTGCAGTGTTGGCGCAAGGACAGGCGGCCGGCTGGGCGCAGGGGATGGATACCGGCCCTGAACAGCGCCTCGTCGGCGTAGATGTTGCCCACCCCGGCGATCCGTCGCTGGTCGAGCAGGAACGCCTTGATGGGGGCGGTGCGTCCACGCGCGAGCGCCCGCAGATGCTCGGGCGTGAACTCCTGGGCCAGCGGCTCCAGTCCCAGGCGAGCCTCGAAGAATCGCTCGAGCTCCTCGCCGCCGAGCAGCAGCTCACCGGTCCCGAAGCGGCGCGGATCGACGATCACCAGGTTCCGTCCCCGTGCTTTGGTGTCCTTTCGCGCGCGGGGAGAGGTCAGCGTCATCCGCACCCGCACGTGCTGGGGCTCCTCCTTGGGTTCGCACAGGACGGTGCCGGTCATGCGCAGGTGCTGGGCGAGGTGCACATCCTCGGTGAAGGTCCACACCAGGTACTTGCCGCGGCGTCCCAGGTGCTTGATCACCCGTCCCTGCAGCGCGTCGGAGAGTTCTTGCGGGGCCAGCGGACGCGACCAGCGCGCGTCGAGTATCTGGATGTGAGCGAGGCGCCGCCCCTGCACGAGCGGCGCGAGCTGGCGGCGAATCGTCTCGACCTCTGGTAGCTCGGGCATCCTTCACTTAGCTTATGCGCGGGCACCCCGGAATCGTGTTTGGGGTGCCGTGCGCCGCTCACTTCCCCGGTTTCCTCAGCGCGCGCGGGTGCGCGCTGAAATATGTGTCCTGCAGACGCTCGGCGGACAGATGGGTGTAGATCTGGGTTGTCGCGAGGTCTACGTGGCCGAGCATCTCCTGCAGAGAGCGCAGGTCGCACCCGCCGGCCAGCAGATGGGTCGCGAAGCTGTGACGCAGGGTGTGGGGGCTCATCTGCTCCTGCAAGCCCGCCGCGTGGGCGTGACCCTGGATGATCTTGTAGAGCCCCTGGCGCGTGAGGCCCTCGCCACGATGGTTTACGAACAGCCGTGTCTGGGAGTGTGCGCCGACCAGCGCGGGACGTCCGCGTCTGAGGTAGATCCCGACCGCCGCGAGCGCTTGGCGTCCGACCGGCACCAGGCGTTCCTTAGAGCCCTTGCCGGTGGCGCGCAGCATCCCCTCTTCCAGGTCGATGTCCGAGAGGCGCAGCCCGATCGTCTCGGAGACTCGCAGGCCGCAGGCGTACATGAGCTCGAGGATCGCCCGGTCGCGTAGCGCGCGCGGATCCGTTCCGCTGGGCTGGGCAAGCAGCCGTGAGACCTGCTCGCGGGAGAGGACCTTCGGCAGGACCTGGGTTTTTCCGGGGCCGCGGAGATCGCCGACCGGGTCGTGATCGATCGCCTCTTCGCGACGCAGATGACGGTAGAAGGAGCGCAGGCATGCGACCTTGCGTTTCAGGGTGGCCTGGGAGACGGGCGGGCGCTCCTCGCGGCCGGTGGCGAGCTCGGCCAGGAACGCGGCGAGGTCACCGTGCTGGGCGGCGGTGAGCGCCACGCCGCGGCTGTGCATGAACTGACCGAACTGCAGCAGATCGGTGCGATACGCCTGAAGGGTGTTGCGCGATAGGCCTCGCTCGAGCTCCAGGTAGGCGAGGAAGTCGAGCGTCAGACGCTCGCTCGAGACCCGTTCTGCGGAGATGCCGGATGCGCCCACTACTTGACTGTTCGCCTCCCGGGGGCTTGCTCCTGGAGGGTGCAATCAGCGATTCAGCGTGCGCTCCAGCCAAAGCAGGCCGATAATGGTCTTTGAGTCCTGGCACTCGGCTATCGCCTGCCCCAGCCGCTGCAGCGGCCAGCGGACTATCTCGATGCGCTCGTTCTCCTCGCTGCTCGCGCTCTCCTGGGAGAGCCCGGTCGCGGCGAACAGGTGCACCCGCTCGTCGGTGAACCCGGGGCTCGAGTAGTAGGAAAGGATCGGCTGCCAGCGCTCGGCGGCGAGCCCGACCTCCTCCGCCAGCTCCCGCTGGGCGCACGCAAGCGGCGCCTCGCCCTCGACGTCCAGTCTTCCGGCGGGTATCTCCAGCAGCCGCGCGCCGACGGCCTCGCGTGGCTGGCGCACCAGCCAGATGTGCTGTCCGTCGTGCGCGACCACGCCGACGGCCCCCTGGTTGTGGACGATCTCCCGTGAGACCTCTCCGCCATCGGAGTGCAGGAAACGCTCGATGCGGACATCGAGCAGCCGTCCGTGGAAGACGCTCTCGCTGTCCAGGGCACGGAAGCTCAACTGGCCCGCATTGCGGTCTGGAGGTCGGTGAGGTCCGCCAGCACGCGGCCGCCGGCGAGCGCCGCGGCGAAGAAGAGCGGGTCTTCGGTCAGTCCCCGGCCCATCGTTCGGGTCGACAGTCCGCTCGCCGCGTAGGAGGGCAGGTCCACGGGGGTGCGCCGCCAGTCGTGGCGTGCCATGCGCGCTGGGCGCTCCACGTCGAGCTCCAGCTGCGGTCTGCCGCTTGAGTTCCCGCCAGCGAACACCGAGCTCAGACCGGAGCGCAGCTCGGTGCCGACGGGAGAGCGCATGCCGGCGGGCAGCGCGACCGTCACCGGCTCGAGCAGCAGGTCCAGCACGGTCAGCGTGTGGTGGGAGATGCCGCGATGGCGGGCGCGGGGATCGGAGGAGGACATACGCACGACCAGCAGGGTGGAGCATCCGAGGGCGAGCGCTGTGTGGGTCGAGTCCAGCGCCTGCATGCCGCCGTGTCCGAGCGCCGACCCGGAGCCGACTATTCCCGGGCCCGGGCCGCAGATGACGGCGTCCCAGCCAAGCCCGGCGATGCCGTGGTGCAGCGCACCGGCGGTGCTGATCGCCTCTGCCTCCCCGCCGAACGCGGGTCCTGCGCTCAGGTGCCCCGCCAAGAGCCCCTGCTGGCGCAGGGTCCGCACCAGCCGCGAGTGGCCGCCCGGCAGCGCCCCTCCCCCGGTCTGGATGTATCCGACGCGCATCTGTGGCGCGGCCTTTGCGAACGCCCAGGCGACGGCCGCCAGCTGCCCGTGCAGAGCGAGCACCGCCACCGGCCGCTCCAGCGGCAGCTCCAGCCGCTCCTCCTCGACCACGCTCACGGCGTGTTGGAGGCTCGTGTAGGGGAGCTTCATCACGTTCGCGCCGGGGATTCCCTCGCCCGACAGTCCGCGGGTCAGATTCACGTGGACGATGTCAAAGCCGCCCGAGCTCAGGCTGAGGTCGAGCGCCTGGACGTTGACGATCACCTCATCGCCGGCCTGACAGACGCCGTGTAGAGCGACATCGGCGATCGCTGCGCGGCGCTCTCCGTCGAGCTCGATGAGCAGCTGCTGCTCTGGCCCGTCCAGAGGGTCGGCCTGGAGGACTAGCGCGCGGCGCAGCTTCAGCGTCTGGGGCATGTCGCTGGACGCTACCGGGCCGTGGGGTGCGCGGCTGCGCAGTCGGTCAGCGCGAGCGCCACAGCGAGCATGTCATGCAGGGCGCGAGCGCTGACACGCTCGATGGGCTCGTGGTTGTTCTCGGTGCCGTTGGCGAGATTGACGACCTGGATCCCGGCGGCGATCAGCGCGTTGGCGTCGGAGGCCCCGCCGCTAGTGACCCCCACCGGCTCGTGTCCACAGCGGCGCAGCGCCTCTTCGGCGACGAGCACCGCCGGCTCGCTCCTGGAGGTGCGGTAGGAGCCGAACGTGCGCTGGATACTGATGTCCACGTCGCATTGGCAGGCGGGGATGTTGGCGGCCTCGTGGATGTGGTCTACCAGCTCTTCGGTGAGCTTCTCGGCGTTCTGGTCTGAGAGGCTGCGCACCTCGGCTTCCAGGCGACAGCGCTCGGGCACGACGTTGATCGCGCTGCCGCCGTCGATCCTGGCCACGTTGACGGTGGTTTGGTCATCGACACGTCCCTGGGGCATCGCGCTGATTGCGTGGGCGGCCGCCACGATCGCCGAGCGCCCGTCCTGCGGTCGGATGCCGGCGTGCGCCGCGGCGCCCCTGAACGACGCTTGCAGACGGAAGTGGCTTGGCGAGGAGAGGATCACCTCCCCGATCGGCGAGGCGTGGTCGAAGACGTAGCCGAAATCGCTGAGCAGATCGTCGGTGTCCAGCGCGCTTGAGCCCGCGAGCGCGAGCTCCTCCCCCACGGTGAACAGCAGCTCGAGATCCACGGGGCTGCCCTCGCGGTGCACATGACGGGCAAGGGTGAGGATCACCGCGATCGCGGCCTTGTTGTCGGCCCCGAGGATCGCCTCGTTCGAGTTTTCAAAGAAGCCGTCGATCAGCACCGGCTCCACGGGCTCCTGTGCGGGCACGGTGTCCAGGTGAGCGCACAGCAGCAGGCACGGCCGGTGCGAGGAGTCCGGGCCGGCGGTGATGCGTGCCAGCAGGTTTCCGCTGTCGGAGCCGGTGATGGCGGTGGTGTCGTCCTCGACCGTCTCGATCCCCAGCTGTTCGAGCTCCGCGAGCACTCGCCGCGCGCAGGCGTGCTCGCTTCCGGACGGGCTCGGGATCGCGCACAGGTCCACGAACAGGCGCTCAAGGTAGTCGCTGTCTGAGGAGCTCACCCTGCCCGGGTGCTCGCGCAGGGCGGCTGCTGTTGGCATGTGAGATCTCACCGCGACGCGGAGTGCGATGCGTCAGATCCGGAAGCCGTGCGTTTCAGCGCTGCGGCGAGAAAGCTGCGGAACAGTGGAGCCGGGCGCTCGGGGCGCGACTTGAACTCCGGGTGAAACTGGGAGGCGACGAAGAACGGGTGCTCGTCGAGCTCGATGACCTCGACGAGGCGCTCGTCGGGGGAGGTTCCCGAGATGCGCAGCCCGGCGCTCTGCAGGCGCTTGCGCAGCAGGTTGTTTACCTCGTAGCGGTGACGGTGGCGCTCGTAGACGACCGCCTCGCCGTAGATCTCTCTCACGCGGCAGCCCTCGTGCAGCTTGATCGGGTCGGCGCCGAGGCGCATCGTGCCCCCGAGGTCCGCCACCTCCTTCTGCTCGGGCAGCAGGTCGATCACCGGGTAGGGGGTCTCGATGTCGAACTCGGTGGAGTTGGCGCCGTCCATGCCGGCGATGTGCCTGGCGAACTCGGCGACGGCGATCTGCATCCCCAGGCAGATCCCCAGGTAGGGGATGGCGTTTTCGCGGGCCACCTGGGCGGCGGCGATCTTGCCCTCGATCCCGCGGCCCCCGAACCCCCCCGGGATGAGGATGCCATCCGCTGTTTGGAGCAGCTCGCGCGCCTTGCGCAAGTCCTCCTGATCGGCGCCGCCGCGCTCCTCCAGGTGCTCTGAGTCGATCCAGTCGATCTCCACGCGGCTGCCTTGCAGCGCGGCGGCGTGACGCAGCGCCTCGGAGACCGACAGGTAGGCGTCCTCGAGCTGCACGTACTTGCCGACCAGCGCGATGCGGGCGGTGTGCTGTGCCTTCTCGGCGAGCTCGATCGGCTCCTGCCAGCGCGAGAGCTCCGGGGCGTCGGCCTCGACGGCGAAGTGGTCGAGGATGAAGTCGTCCACGCCCTGCTCGCGGAACACGAGCGGCACCTTGTAGATGTTGTCGACGTCGCGCGCGGAGACGATCGCGTCGGCCGGGAGGCTCGCGAACAGCGCGATCTTCTTGCGGATCTCCGCGGACAGCGGCCCCTCCGAGCGGCACATCAACATATCCGGCGCTATGCCGATTCTGCGCAGCTCGTTGACCGAGTGCTGGGTGGGCTTGGTCTTCAGCTCACCGGCGTGGCCGATGTACGGGACGAGGGTGAGGTGGATGAACATGCAGCGGCGTCTGCGCCCGACGTCAACCGGGAACTGGCGGATCGCCTCCAGGAACGGCAGCGACTCGATGTCGCCGACGGTGCCGCCGATCTCGGTAATGACGAAGTCAACGTCGGTGAACTCGGCGATCAGTGCGATCCGCTGCTTGATCTCGTCCGTGATGTGCGGCACCACCTGCACGGTCCCGCCGAGGTAGTCGCCGCGGCGCTCCCGGCGGATCACCGTGTCGTAGATCCCGCCGGCGGTGACGTTGGATGCGCGGCTGGTGTTGGCGTCGGTGAAGCGCTCGTAGTGGCCGAGGTCCAGGTCGGTCTCCGCGCCGTCCTCGGTGACGAACACCTCACCGTGCTGGTAGGGGGACATGGTGCCCGGATCGACGTTGATGTAGGGGTCAAACTTCTGCAACCCAACGGTCAGGCCGCGCGCCACGAGCAGCCTGCCGATCGAGGCGGCGGCGATGCCCTTGCCCAGCGAGGACACCACTCCGCCGGTCACGAAGATGAACCGGGTCTTGGCCGGGGCCTGTGGATGGCGGTCGGTGTGAGAGGTGGTCATGCGGGCCTGCCCCAGGAGTCTAGTTCGCGCAGGCCCGGTGTACGTTCTATGACCTCGGAAATCGAACGAAATTCCCCATAAATTGTGATCGCGACCAGCAATCCGAGGGCTATCAGCTGGCCGCCGCTCGAGAGTGTCAGCACCATCCACAGGCCGGCGAGCGCCCCGAGCAGGTTCGCTCCGGTGTCGCCGAGCATCGCCCGCTCCCGCAGGTCATACAGGCCGGCGACGAGTGCGGGGGCGGCGAACAGTCCGAGCGCCCACAGCTCCGTGAGGCTCTGTGAGCCGATCGTCAGCCCAGCTCCGATCAGCACGAACGCCTTGCAGGCCCGCCCGGGTCGCAGGTCGATGAGATTCAGCAGGTTGGTGGCCAGCACCAGGACGGCGGCCGCGAGCAGCCAATCACCTGTCCCCGCTCGCGCGAAGCTCGTCACGTACAGCGCCAGGCCGAGCGATCCGGCGGCCTTGAGCATCCCTGTCGAAAATCGTCCTTGCAGGACACTCGAGCCGTGGCCGCGCCAGCCGCGGGCTTCACCGGAGAAGCTGTCGTCGATCAGCCCGAGTAGACCCACACCGAGCGTATACACGCAGATCATCTGAAGCTGGGGGTAGAGGATCTGGGTTTCGGGTGAGCCGCGCGATGACCGTCAGCGGCACCAGCGCTAGCACCGCGCTTGCGACTATCAACAGGCCGAACGGGAACGGCAGTTGTCGCTGACGGTAGTTTGGGTGCACGTGCCCTGAATCCCGCATGGTTCGCAGCAGCGGGGGTCCGATCACCGCCGCCGTCAGGAGAGCGATCAGCGCCGGGAGAGCGTGCACTTCTCAGACCGTAGTGATCGTCGCGGACGATTCCTCTGCGTGGTCAGGGCTGGGTTGTGCTCAGACGTGGCAGCAGATCATCGGCGGAGGACTTCAGCCCCCAGGCGCCGCGGGCGCCCGCGAGGCTGAGGTCGAGCGCGGCGCGGCCGGCGAGCTTGTCGAGATCGTTAACGCTCGAGATGTTCTGGCTCTTATACCAGGAGATCTGCGAGGGTTCGACGTAGCTCAGCTCGACGCCGACGGTCTGCGCGCCGTGGGTGCTGACGCCTTGGATCAGCCCTTCTTGGAATTGGCCCAGGGCGCCGGACTGCTCGGGGTTCATCCCCTGTGGGTCTGAGCGGCTGATCACGACGCCTTTGAGACCGCCGAACTGGCCGTTGAGGGAGGTGAACAGCGGCGTCTGCTCGTGTGTCAGGAGCTGTCCTCCCTGGATCAGCTGCGCTCCGATGCGAAAGCCGAAGCGTTTGACGAGGTTCGGTTCGCTGGCCAGCGAGGTGTATGGGGTGCCGCTGGCGGCGTGCGCGAGGGAGTGCAGGTCCAGCGGCTCCCGGATGGTGAGCACCACTTCGACTTGCCCTCCGGCCTGTTCGACAGCTTCACGGACGAGGCTGTTGATCTGTTCGGAGGGGGAGCCCAGGAACACCAGCCCGATCTTTCCTCCGGCGAGGATGTTGTGCACGGCGATTTGCGAGAGGTCTGTGGCGGTGGTCTGTTCGACCTGCTGTTCGTGTCTGGCGGTCGCGATCTGCTGCCTGGGCGGAGGCCAGGTCGGACTGCAGGTTGCGTACGACCCCGCTCTTGGCGGAGGAGACGAGGTTGGAGTCTCCGATCGCCACCCCGATCAGCACGCCCAGCGCGAGCGCGAGCAGCACGGCGGCGAGAGAGATCGCGTGGTAGCGGTAGTCGAACATCTTTCAGGACAGGCTGCCCGCCCTCAGCCGCCGGAGCCGAGCAGCAGCTGCAGTCTCAGCCACAGCAGGTCGATCACGTCGCGCAGGGCGGGCGTCATCAACACGACAGCGATCATGGCGATCAGACCCGCCACCAGCACCACCAGCAGCGGAGTCAGGCCCGGCCGCGGACGGTACAGCCGGCTGACTCCCTTGGCGTTGACCATTCGCTCGCCGATTCGCAGCCGCGTCAGGAAGGTGGAGGACATGCCTTCGCGGTTGCGGTCCAGGAACTCGAGCAGGTTGAATTGCGAACCGACGGAGACGATCAGTTGCGCGCCCTTCTCCGCGGCGATCAGCATTGCCACATCCTGGCTTGTGCCCGGCGCGGGAACGAGCTTGAACGGTACGCTCAGGGTCTCGAGGCGATGGCGTCCGGGGGCCTGTCCGCCCGGGTAGGAGTGCACCACCAGCTCGGCGCCGCTGTGCAGGGCGGCCTCGCTGGCGGAGTCCATGTCCCCGACTATCATGTTCGGGCGGAATCCCGCCTGCAGCACCGCGTCCGCTGCACCGTCGACCGCGACGATCACCGGTTTGACGTCCCTGATGAAGGGCCGCAGGGCCCGCAGGTCGCGTTGGTGGTCCACGCCCCTG
>CAVQZJ010000002.1:0-13931 GCA_963718425.1 uncultured Solirubrobacterales bacterium | reverse complement strand
CACGACCAGGAGCCCTGGAAGGAACCCCGACCGCAGTTCATCGAGCACCTCTATCCGAAGAGGTTTCATCGCGAGCGACCCGAGCATGTTCCTCGATCGAGCAACGGGCCCGGCAGATCGAACGCAAGAAGGCTGAGCGCAAGGCGGCCAAGGCATCTCACCGCGCCCTGGCCAGCGCAGAACAGGCCACAGAGAGAGCCTGAAGACCGGACCGCATACTGCTACTGAGAGGCGTGTGAGATGTGGCGCCGTCAGGTGAGGTAGCCATCACGTTTTTACAGAGAGCCTCGGGCCCGGGCACCACCCACGAACTATCGCCACACCGGGGGGATGCCATTATTGGAGGTGAAATGCGTATTCGCAGAAACAATGCGGTCGGACTGTCGCACTCACGCGAGGAGTCCACTCAGCCCACGCCGCTGTTTACGGCGCCAAAGCTGGTTGACGTTCTTCATCCGAGCAGCGATGAGCGCGCCGCGCTCAAGGCCGTGAGCAATGACCCGCCGAACGTTGCGAGGAATGCGGACGAGGCCCTCCAACACTGAGAGCAGGTGGCTCCCGCTGTCCATCGCGATCAACGATCAGAGTTGCTTGCGCCTTCTCTGGCGCGAGGAACTCCTCAATGAAGCACAGCGGCTCGTCGTAGAGCGCGACCTTCGCGGGTCCGGAGTGCTTGGGCGCGAAAACAGGGATTGGAGATGGGTTCAGCTGTAACGGAGGCTGGAGCGGGACGATTCCGAGGATCTCCGAGCGCGCTATCTCGAGCGCAGCCAACTGTTTAGAGAGAACCATCTGAGACTCCAAATCGAGGAGACGGCCTCAAGCAGAGCCTTACATACCTCGGGCAGCACTTCCCAGTCGCGTGGGCGGTCAGCAGCAATGTGGGGCGTGTGCCGAGCTCCAGCAGGTTCACGGGATCGACCCCGAGCGGAAGGACACGCCTGTGGCGAGCCAGCCGCTCGATCAATTCGGCGGCGGTAAGCGATCTGACCGAGATCACATCCCCCCACTCCAGGTGCACCCAACCCCTCAGAGGCGCCTGGGCCGCGATCGGCGGCAACGTCAGCCGCCGGCGACTGGTAGCACGCACCTCCCGTGTCTGATCGAAGATGCCAAGCTCTGCGACGGACTCAGGGCGCAGATCGATGCAGCGAGTACCGGCAAACAGCGATCAGCCTCGGTGACTAACCGGATCGTGCCGTTGCTTTAGGAGGCCGCAGCGATCCCGCTGGACAGCGTCATGGTTGGGGGTATGCCGATTCTGCTGCAGCCGACCGACCGTCATCGTTGCCGAAATCATGTATAAAACCAAAATGATTCGCTAGACTGCGTATACGATGTCCGCGACTCTTCCAAAACCTCGTCAGCTTCAGCGGATAACTGCGCTGGCTCGATCTCGACGCCGAAGAGCTGCGGCTTGAGGTGGAGAACGAGCAGGCCAGCATCAGCGCCTCGTCCGACTCATCAGGTGTCTCGCATGCGGAGGTGGGCGAGCTATTGGAGCGCTTGGCGCGGCTGACTCAACGGATCCTCCAAACGCTCGATGTGCCGATCGGCGTCACGGTTGACCAAGCCGCCGAGCGGCTCGATGTCACGACCCCAACTGTTCGTAAGCGGCTTAAGGAAGGTCTCTTGCGACGGGTCGCGGATCGCAAGCCGCTCGAGGTTGATCCGCGCAGCCTTATCGAACTACAGCGCGTTCTCACGAGGGTCAGGGACAGCTTTCCCGCACGCCAGTGGAGTAAGGCGCTAGCTGCCTATCTACACGACAGCGATCTGCAAAGCCAAGCCTGGTTCGTTAAGGGCCGCCAGGAGTTTGAACGCGGCGAGTACGTCGAGCACTGAGTCCAGCCTGTGGCTCCGCACCAGCTGCGACTAACACACTCGGCAGACGCAGCGATCAGAGAACTCCGTGGCAAGCCGGCCGAGGACTGGGATCGACTGAAGCCCGAACTCAAGGCCCAGGGTTGTCGTGCCGCTGGCTACCGCTACTCGGCGACGGCGGCTGGTCATCGTATTGCTGCAAGCGCCTGCACGGCCAGTGGCGAGTGATCAGCACGTTCGAGCCGGGCATCGTCTGGATCATCGCGGTTGGCGAGCATGATGGTCCGCAGTTTTACAAGCGACTGTCAGAAGATCTCAATATCTCGGGCGTAGGTCGGACTCGCGAGGAAAAGCCCGGCTGTTGCGGCGAGGACGGCTGGCCCACGATCGGCACGACGCGCGCGCGGGTCTTCTCGACCTGACCCTACTCGGTCTCGACCGCGTGTGGTAGCGCGACTAGGTCGGATAGCGGCCTGAGGGGCTCACAGTTGTCCGGAACGGTTCGTAACGTCTGGGCTCGTGTCTGATCAAGCACCTCCAAGTCCCCCGAGCAACTCCGCTACGACCGGCGATCCGACGGCGATTTCGGCACTGGCACTGGGCT
This sequence comes from uncultured Solirubrobacterales bacterium, assembly GCA_963718425.1. GTDB lineage: Bacteria > Actinomycetota > Thermoleophilia > Solirubrobacterales > Solirubrobacteraceae > Palsa-744. The sequence continues at coordinate 11,503 of CAVQZJ010000002.1, read as the reverse complement.
GGGAGATGTCTTTACGCCGCCAGTAAGTGCCAGAGCGTTGTCGGGAGTCGTTTGTATGCAATCACAAACGAAGCACAAGCCCGCCGAGACCGTCAGTTTACAGGGCTTTCTGGATGCACTTGGTAGGGCATCTCTCAAACCCGTCTTCGCGCCTCCAAACCGTGCTCGATGCCTTCCCGGACGGTCTCTTCGGACACATCTACCGTCTCTGAGCGGAGATGATCACCGGGTCTCAGGACACCGTGCCCGGTGGCAGCACCCACTGTGTGGCCGACCTGTGATCTCAGCAATCCTCTCGTAGTCGGCGTCGTAGTGAAGTACCCGTAAGGTCGGCGCTCTCGGCGCACGCCGCGACGAGCAGGTCGGGCAGTGGCACGGCGCGGTGCTGGGAGCGCTCGGCGAGTTTCGCTTGGACTTCGAGGGCGCGTTCGACCGCGGTCTCGTCGAGGGGGACTCGTGGCATGCCGCGCAGGGCCTCGGCGAGGGCTTTGTAGGTGGCGGGACTGGTGGCGCTGTAGAGCATCTCGAGGTCGATGATCCCGCAGGTGGCGATCTCTCCTTCCAGCAGCAGGGAGTCCAGCGCCTCACAACCCCCTTCGCCCCAGCACGAACCGGATGGCGCCCGGCGTGAAATGTCTCGCGGCCCCGCCAGCGAGCGAATACGGCAAGCCAACGGCCACAAACACGGATCCACGATCTCATCCGGAGCCGGCTCGACCGCACTCCTGATCATCTTTACGGAAAAGGCATACTACCCTTTCGGCGATTGCGCATCATTAGTTGGACATCCGCGCATGGTAGAATGGACGTTTACGCAGCCTGTTTTGGTTATCTACGCAACTCGACGCGCTGATGAACGCTCTCTACCCACGCTACCTCCGTCCCCCGCTCCTCGAAGCGCTGGCCGACACACGCGTGGTGTTCGTCGCGGGCGCGCGTCAGGTCGGCAAGACGACGCTCACTCGCGAGATCGCCACCAGCGAGCATCCGATGACGGTCTTGAGCCTCGACGAGACGGCGACTCGCGACGCTGCGTCACGCGACCCCGCGGGCTTCCTCGCAGCGCTTTCAGGGCCGGTCCTGATCGACGAGATCCAGCACGTGCCGGAGCTGCTGCTGGAGATCAAGAGCGCCGTTGACAGGGACACCACGCCCGGACGATTTCTCCTGACCGGCTCCGCCAACATCCTGACCTCGAAACGGGTCCGCGACGCGCTCACCGGACGCATCGAGACGCTGAACCTCTGGCCCCTGTCCCAGAGCGAGATCCGAGGCGGCCGGATCAACCTCGTTGACGCCTCCTTCGCGGGCGCCCCGCCGCAACTCAGTGACTGCAGGGTGGGCCGCGATGCATTCGTGCCAATCACTGCCGCCGGCGGCTATCCCGAAGCTCTCATGCGCAGCGGCGCACGGCGCGAGCGCTGGTTCGAAAGCTACGTCGCCAGCACTCTCGAGCTCGACCTGCGCGACATCTCCGATGCGATCAAGATCGAGGAGATGCCGAGGTTGTTGCGCCTGCTCGCGGCCCAGGCAGCCAACCTCCTCTCCTACCGCAACGCCGCGGCACGCCTCGGGCTCAGCCCGGAAACGGTAAAGGCCTATGTGGGACTCCTGGAGCAGCTGTTCCTCGTGAGAAGGCTCCAGGCATGGCGACCGGGCTTTGGGGCACGGGAGGCGAGCACGCCAAAGATCTATCTCGCCGACTCGGGTTTGCTCGCGGCACTGCTGGGCGCCGATGAGACGCGAATCGCGCGCGACGACCAGCTCACCGGCAAGGTCCTCGAGAACTTCGTCGCGATCGAGATCCTCAAGCACCTCGGCTGGTCCACCAATCGGGCCCGCCTCTACCACTACCAACGCGACCGCGAAGACGTGGACCTGATCCTCGAGCGAGCCGACGGCCAGATCGTCGCGATCGAGATCAAGTCGCGCGTGAGCATCACCAGCCGAGACTACAAGTGGCTCATCAAGCTCCGCGAACGTCGCGGCTCTCGTTTCGCGGCAGGCATCGTGATCCATCCCCGCGAGCAGACGATCCCCTTGGGCGATCGTCTCTGGGCACTGCCCATCGGCGCCCTCTGGGCTTGACGCTCTCCACCTCTAGAAGATCCCAGTTGGATGTTCCGCTGGCGCGTATGTAGGCAACCGTCCTTTCCGTTGACGCCTGAGAGTTGATCTGTCCTGGGCGTACACGAACATGTGTTCGCATGGCGTCGAGACCCGCCTCACGGCCAACACACGTGCCCTATGTCCGCGTAAAGACCGCAATCGACAGCGGCGACCTTGGATTCCTGATCCGCCACGCCCAGGAGCTCCCGCGCATCAACCTTGCGGATGCCCTACGGATCTGTCTGCTGTATCGAGATCACGACAGCGACCGCTACGACGCCGCCGCGGTCAAGTGGCTGATGCGATTCGCCGCCGAGGCCAAGGAGGCATCCCTCGAAGACATCCAGTCAGCCGCCGCGGCACTCGACGCTCTACCCGAGCAACCACAGGCAGCGATGAAGCAACTGTCTTCGTTGTGTGCGCAGCACGGCCTGACCCGATGACCGCCCCACCCCCCGAGCACCCCCACGGTGGGGCCAGCCGCCGTCTAAGCCCATACTGGCACGGGATTGGTCGATCTGCTCGGTGCTCACCTTCCCGACCGCCGTATCTGCGTAGTCGGTGTAACACCTGCACCTGCAATGCGTGGCGGGCTCTGCCCAAGCGCCTCACCCTCATCTCCCGTCTGCGACAGGACGCTGCGATCTTCAGCCGGTCGCCATGCCGCCGACCGAGGCGGGGGTGGGCCGAAGCGGTGGACGACTCCAGCGCTGTAGCGGTCATATGGGGCTCTCTACGCTACTCGGCAACGACTCTCTTTGGATCCTGTACGCCCAGCGGATCATCAGTTACTCCTACATTATTGTGTATATATCCTCAATTATGTACCCATTTTAGTGACATAGATGCTATGTTTTGATGCATGAATGACGCTGAATTCAACCGTCAACTGGTCAACAACTGCTCGTGGTGGCGTAAGCCCAATGGTTGGGAGCTCGACGACCCCGATCTGCGGGGCATTCGAGAGTCACGTCTGGAGTACGAACCGGCGGCGCTGAAGGACATTGTCCCCGACGGCCTCTATGTGCTGCGAGGTCCCAGGCGGGTGGGCAAGAGCGTCGAGGTCAAGCGAGCGATCGCCAGGCTGATCCACAGTGGAGTCGAGCCACGACAGATCATCCACTTCGCCTGCGACGGCCTCCGGCCACGCGAGCTTCGTCAGGTCGCGCCGAGTGGGTCGCGATCAGGCCACTGCCGGCATCGATGGTCCTCGCTACTGGTTCCTCGATGAGATCACAGCGGTGCACGGCTGGCCCAGCGAGATCAAGTGGCTTCGTGACAACACCGCGATGCGCCGGGACTGCGTGGTGCTCACCGGCTCCTCAGCCCTGGACCTGGACGAGGCCCGCAACGAGCTGGCCGGTCGCCGGGGCGCCGCTGAGCGATCAGACCGTTTGCTGTTGCCGATGTCCTTTCGCTCATTCTTCGGGCAACTGCACCATGACTCTCCCCCACCACTTCCGGTTATACGCGCGAAGGACTTTCTCGATCGCGAGCGCGAGGAGGCCGTCTCTGAACTCCAGCCATGGCTCGACCAACTCGCCTCTGCCTGGGAGGTCTACTGCAGATGTGGGGGCTTTCCCGTCGCGGTGGAAGGCCAGCTCGCACACGGCGAGGTGAGCGCCGGCTTTGTCAACGACCTATGGGATGTCATCTCCGGCGACGCCATGCGCAGGGGAAGCTTTAACGCCACCCAGAGCCTGGCGCTCGTGCTGGCGATCGGCAAGAGCCTGTCGAGCTTCACCAACATGTCCAACCTGGGGCGCGAGCTCGGAGTCGATCACACCACCGCCGCCCGCAGAGTGCGTGACCTGGTCGAGAACTATCTCGCGTGGCCATGCAATCAACGAGGGGAGCATGATCTTCCCAGGCTGGGCGCCCAGAGCAAGTACTACTTCATCGACCCTCTGCTCGCGCGACTTGCTCACCTGCGGGTAGATCACCTCCCCGAGCCGGATACCTCTGCCGTCAGCGAGCAGCAGATCGGGCTGCATCTCGTTCGTGGGGCCATCCAAGGGGACCCCAGCGCATACGCCTCGTTCTCCAGCGTCATGTGTGCTCGAAACGCCTCCCGCAAGGAGGTGGACTTCGTCGGACCGACGCTCGGTGGCATGGGCTTCGAGGCCAAGTATTCCGACAGGGGCCTGGAGAGGGAGAGCGCCACCCTGCGCTCGATCTGCAACGAGCAGGGCGTGATGACCAGTCGAACGCTGATCGGGCAAGCCAAGCGCGGCAATGTCCTATTCATCCCATCCTCGTTCGTGGCCTATCTCCTCTCGCAGTAGGGGCGACCTCTCGGCAGCTGGAGGACCGAACGATGAACGGCCCCGGCTTGGCTGACGTGCGTGTGGATGGTGAGCAGAATCGTGGGCGCCGCCTCCGGATTTCCGACGAGCGCTAGAGAGCAGAACGTTGGGATCGATTACGACACGCTTGAACTCGCGGCTTGCCCGGCCGCATCTTCCACAGCGGATGGTCCTTCAACGAAACTCCACAACAGCAGCTATTGGGGCAGACCTTCCAGTTTGGTTAGGTCATAGTCTGACCTATAATAGGTCAAGATGCGTGATATCCGTGAGTTGTTCCCGACTGATGATCCGGTCAAACCAGGTCTGCTGATCGGCCGTAGCAACGACGTGCGCGATCTCGCCTCGCGTCTGGGTGATGGCACACACATGGTGATGGCGGGGCCGAGACGCACGGGTAAGTCGACGGTCGGATTGGCGGCGCTCGATCGGGTTCGCTCCGCCAAGGTCTACACGGCGCAGGTCGATCTGTGGGATCACGAGAACCTCCCGTCGCTCAGCCAGGCATTTGCCCAGTCGATCATCGCCAACCGCAGTCCTGTCGCCAAGGCGCTGCACCGGGCCCGGGAGAGCGGGCGTGAGCTGCGCGAGCTGTTGGGGGTCGGTGTGACGGCGGCGTTGCGCACGCATCTTGGCGAGGACGTCGAGCTGGCCTGGGCCACCCAGTCATCCGATCGGGCACCGACGGTGAGCCTTGCCGGAACGATTCGTCTGGCGCAGCGGATCGCCGAGCAGGACGAGAAGCGGATCGTGTTGTTCCTGGACGAGTTTCAAGACATCGCGGCGCCCACGCACCGTTTCGGGGATCCGGACGTCCTGACCAAGCAACTGCGTTCGGAGTTGCAGCGCTCGCCGCTGATCAGCGTGCTGTTTGCGGGCAGCATGGAGCACCTGATGCGCGACCTGTTCGGCCCTTCACGCAGAGCGCTCAGCCAATTCGGCAACTTTCACGACCTCACACCGATCATCCCTCGCGAGTGGGAGGCCGGGATCGCCGCCCGCTACCGCGAGCTGGACGTCCAGGCGGCCGAGAGCGCGATCGCCGCTCTCGTCGCCCTCGGAGAGGGGCATCCACGCACCACGATGCTGATCGCCCGCGAGACCCTGACTGTAATGCTTGCCCGTCGTGATGGTCGCCGGATCGAGCACGGCGATGTTCTCGGCGGTCAGGAGCTGGCGATGCAGGCCGATCGTCTACGTCACGATGAGATCGTCGAGCGGCTGCGCTCCGCCGCGCACGCCTACCCGATTGCGCTACGCGTCGCGCGTGGCCACCGTCCCTACAGCGGCACTCCGTCCTCTGGCGCCAGACGAGCGTTGAGCATGATGGAGCGGGCCGGGATCGCCGAACACCACGGCCGCGGCGATTGGATCATCCCGGAGCCGCTGCTGCGACGCTATCTCGCTGCTCGTTTGTGATGTAGCTGGCCGGCGATGTCATCGACATCCGGCCACCCTGTCGCGGAACTCGCCGGCCGCTTCGTCCGATCCGAGCTGCTTCGCGGGCCTTCATCCAGCGGGCCCTTCCGCGTCAAAAACCCATCGGCGCCATCCAGCTGATACCGCTCTTCTGTTATCGCTCGGCCGTCGGCCTCGCAGCCAATCGGCGCTCCGTTCCAGTCCGCGCCTCTGATCGGGGCTACACCCCGAGTCCCCCTGCTTCCGGCCAGCCGCACCTGACGCGGGTCATACCCCGTACCACACACTGGTCAAGATCGATGACGGCGCAAACGTCTCGAACTGCAGCGAGCCGATCCTGACCTGCTGAGGGCGCCGGTTCAGGCTGCGGCGTCGATTTGGGCCATCATCTCGGTTCCGAGGTCAAGGCCCTGATGGAACCAGAACGGATTCCATTGCCGAGCGCGCTCAATGACGTTGGCGCGTATCTCGTGCGCGGGTGCCGAGCCAAAGTAGATCCCTTGGGCTAGCTCCTCGGAGATGACGAACTCCCCAGCGGTGTCTTCATAGATCCCTGTGTCTGTATTCAGCGTTCGTGTGTTGCGCACGAACCACACCACCCGTCGCTACTGACCATCCTGATCTTCAAAGCCAGCAAGATGAATGATGAGCGGCTGAGGGTCAGACGATGACGGGATGGCCATCTCGAGCTTCGTCGTGTAGGCCTCTATCGTCTTGCGGGCGCTCTGCGCTTGGGCGCGAGCTGGTGAGCTACGGTCGTAGCGCTCGACCTCCTCTCTCCACTCGACCGCGCCGAACTCGATCGAAACGAACGGCAGGCCGCCCGCGATCAGGATCGGGGCTGAACCACTCATCCTGGGAGAAGCGTCAGACCGCGTTGCGCGAAGTGGTGATCGAACGCGAATGCCTCGGAGACTTCCTCGCGCTCGATCAGCGCAAACGACGTGGCGTTCACGTAGCTCCACTCCTTATCGGCGTGGGTCTCCAGGATCGACCAGGCGTCCTGCTCGATCCGCTCGTCGACACGAATCAGCTGGATCGCCTCGCCAGCGCGAAACCGCTGTCCCCACAGGATCGCCTCCTGCCTGCCCACTCTCATCAGAAGCGCGGTGTATGTCTCGGCGAACACGTAGTTCGAGGTGATCAGCGGCACGCGCTCCGAGACCAATCTCGCGAGCGTCGCTCTCGACACCTCATGCTCACGCTCGCCCCGATTGCGGAGCGCCACGAACGCGCCCGTATCGAGAAACACCTTTCTCAACCGTACAGATCCTGGTCGAGCGTCCGCACCGTCGAGCCACTGGCGCCCTCCGCCGGCGGCTCCTCCAGCAGATGCCGGATCAAGGGATCCCCCGTCACGCTCGGCCTGCGCGCCCGCGCCGAGTCGATCAAGTCACGCACCAGCCGCGCAATGCTCACACCTTGCCGCGCCTGCTGCTGCTTGAGCCACTGATACTGGCTCTCCTCGAGATACAACTGGGTCCGATGACGCATAACGCCTTACAGCATACAGCACTTCACCTGGGATCCTTCGTTCGCTCTACGAACTCTCGATCCGACTGCCTCTCGCTCCAAACGCTGAGTGCCAACGAGCCACGGCGAGAGCCGCGTCCTGCACTTCGACGGCGAGCCAAGGGCACGTCGGCGATACACGCTGCCCACACCCCGCACTCTCCCCCATCCCATAGGCTGGCTCCCTCAAGTGACATGAAAGCTGGGCACCCAACGCGTCAGGTGCTGTACCGGGTGCTACACTGCCTGAGTGCCGACACGCCACCCTCGTCATTCCATCACCGAGACGCCTCCGGTTCGGGAGGTGCTCGATGCCCTGCGACGCCGCGGTGAGCGTGTGCGGCTCGACGATCTCGTCATTCGCGGCGCACGCGAGCGGTTGCGGGAGATGGAAGCTGAGCGCCAAGCTAACGCTCGCGACATTGAGCTTCGCCAGCAGCTCATCGAGCGGATGCGCAGCAGAGACGGCGTTGACGTGGAGGCTGCCTACGAAGTTCGCGAGCGCGGCTGGACGCATTGAGCGGCTACGACCACCCTCTCCTGTTCGACAACTCGGTGTGGGCGCGAGCACTCGATGGCCGACTCACCGGCAGTCAGCGCGAAACCTTCGAGCAGGCGCTGGCAGCCGGGGAGTTGTGGACTTGCCCGCCGACGCTCTTGGAGATGCGGTACAGCGCACGTGATGGTGAGCATTTCGCGACGCTCGCCAAGGAGCTCGACTCATTGCCACACGCCTCGCTTGATGCCGAGTCGGCCACTATCGCGCTCGCGACTCAGACAGAGCTCGCCAAAGCGAAGGGAATCTCCCACCGTGTCAAGCCGGTTGACCTACTGATCGCTTCAATAGCCAGCACCAACAATCTCGGGGTGCTGCATTACGACCACGACTACGACACGATAGAGCAGCACACCTTGCTGTCGTTCGCCAGCGTATGGGCCGCCCCGCGCGGCAGCATGGACTGAAAGCCCGCTAGCCAAAGCCCTGGACAAGCAGCATACCGATCCGCTCCCACACCGAACCAGAGTTCGAACATCATCCCGCGAGACCCCGTGCCTGAAACCGAGGAGCCGTCGTACAAGGTGTCGGCGGCTCCTCGACGCCACAAGACCGGCGTCCTGCCGAGGGCCGAGTTTCTTCCCTCGCTTACTCAGGGCATCTGTCGAGCGATGGTGAGCGCGTCGTCCTCTTCGTCCTCGCGCTGGCGAGCGGCATTCCAGGCGCTGCTCGTGCAGCTGTGGACGGTGTTGATGTTGAACGTACTGGTTGATGGATTTTCGCCCCAGACGTTACGCATATAGTACACAAATCGTGTAACATCTGGGGCGAAATGGCTCTTGGTCGCCCGAACACCGCAGAGCAAGTCGTGCTCGATTACCTCACCGGCAAGCCCGACCGGACGCTTGACCGGCAACTCGACGAGCCGGCTATCCGCACACTCGCTGAGCAGCGTGGCCTTCCTCACTTCGACCTGCCGAGCGTCATGAAGCGCATGCACGCGAAGCTCCTGCTGCACCCACTGCAGCACGGGCGCTGGGTCCTCAGCCGGGAGGCGCAGCCGACGAGAACAGCGCGGCTGGACGAGCTTGATGTCGTCGCCGATGCGGTGCTCCGCCGGCTCGACATGGACTACTACGTCTCGTGGCACTCAGCCCTCTGGCATTACGGCCTGATCGACCAGCAGTCGCGGCGCATCTACGTCGCGGTCACCAAGCGCAAGCGCCCGGTCACGCTCGGGCTCGCGAGCGTCCGCTTCGTGACTGTCGCAGAGCGCAAGTTCTTCGGTCGCACGCACATGGAGGACTTCGAGTGGCCGGTCTGGATGGCCACCGTCGAGAAAGCCCTGATCGATTGCTTCGACCAGCCCCGGCTCGCCGCCCCGTTGCCGGTCGTAGCGAACGCGCTGCGAGACGCCTACCGCGAGGGCATCCTCGACCCCGAGCGGCTGGTAGCGGACGCGCTGCTATTCAATAGCCCCAATCTGAACCGCCGGCTGGGCTTCTTCATGGACCTCTACGACATCCCCGGGACCGAGCCGCTGGCGCTACGAGTCGGGCGCACCTATGCCGTGCCGCTGGCACCCGGAGGAAAGCCCGACGGCGAGCGTCTCACCGTCAACCGGCGCTGGCGCGTGTACGAAGACCCGACGATCGTCGGCACCGCGCTGGAGCTCAAGTGACCACGGGTCCCGTCACAACCGACAAGATCCTCGACGCCGCCGAGAAACGCACCGGGCTTACCCGCCCGCAGCTCCTGGTGCTGGTCGCCAAGAGCGCCACGGTGCGGCACCTGGCGAGTAGCGGCAAGTACAAGGACCTGTTCGTGCTCAAGGGCGGCACGCTGCTCTCCAACGTCTACCGCAGCCCACGGCAATCCATCGCCGACGCCGACTACACCTACCTGGACCCCGAGAACCTCAAGGTGCCCAACCTCGAGGAGGCCCTGGCCGCGAACGGCGAGTACGGCTTCTACCTCTACCCAGAGGATGGGCAATGGTCCTACGAAAACGAGATGTTCGACGGCAAGAGCCCTTCCACATGGACGGCATCCGCATGAGCCGCCGCCCCCGCGATCGCGAGCTGAAGGTCACCGTCTCCGTGCGCGCCGGCGAGTGGCTCGACCGCGACGGCCCGCCACTCATCTACCGCGACCCGCTGCTTGCCAACGACAGCAGCTTTCCAATCAACGGCTTGACCCGCAACGAGCTCGCCGCCGAGAAGCTGCTGGGCTGGTGCTCCAAGCCCCTCTCGAAGCACCTGGTTGACCTCGCCCACCTCGCGCGCGAGCACCACGAGCACATCAGCCACGAGCAAGTCGCGAAACTCGTCCACCGGAAGTTCGAGATGGAGAAGGGCGCCCGCCGCTACCGCGACGCCGCAATCCGCTCACCCGCGGACCTCGTGGCGGGCCTTCACGAAAGAGAACAAGCTCAAGGACCTGCGCAACGACTGGGGACGCTTCTCGACGACCGAGCTGCTCTTCCTGCCAGGCGAGCAAACCGAGGACGCCGACACCACGCTCATGAAGGTCGAGAACGTCGAGCGACAAGCCATCGAGTTCTGGCAACCGACGCTCGACCTCCTCCGCTGAAAGGGCGCCCGAGCAGACCGAAACCGAAACCCAGACGCTGGCTAAAAACAGACCCCCTCCCCAGCCAGCGCACACCTTTACACGACAGCCTCAGGAAAGCCAAAAACGCCTCCTCGGGTGCCGTGCAAAGCGGCTTCAGTGTGACGCAGGGGGACCCACAATGAGCCTCCACGTCAACAACACTCCCCGCCCGCACCCGGCCCCCTCCCCCATCCCATAGGCTGGCTGTTCAGTGTCCCAGCCAGCATCAGCCCCACAGCCACGATCGAAAGCGCGCAGGTTCGCCGCATGGGTCAGGCGTCTACCCAATGACCCGCTCGCCCCGACGGTCGCCCTCTGTTTGATCCTGCTGTTCTCGCTGTATGCGCGGGTGATCGACCTCGGCCAGCCCTGCACCGCTCCGTGTAAGGCGCACAGCGGCCACAGCCTCGTCTTTGACGAGTTCTACTACGTCAACGCGGCCAGGGTGATCGACGGGATCAACCCACCAGCCGGCGCTCCCTACCACAACGCCCCCAAGGGCCACGACCCAAACGCCGAGCACCCCCAGCTAGCGAAGCTGATCATCGCCGGGACCATCGAGCTGCTCGGCGACAACCCCGCCGGCTGGCGGACGGGCAGCGTCATCTTCTCGCTGATAGCCCTGGTGGCGCTGTATTGGCTCGTGCGGCTGGCCGGCGCCAGCCAATGGCTCGCGGTCGGGGCAACCGCGGTCATGGCGCTGGACAACCTGCTGCTCGTCCACGGGCGAATAGCCACCCTGGATATCTATGCCGTGGCGATGATGCTCGTCGCGGGTGCCCTGTATCTGCGGGGATCTCCGCTGCTCGCCGGGGTGGCGCTGGGGGTCGGTGCGTGCATGAAGGAGGTCGCGCTGTATCTGATCTTCGTGCTGGCGCTGTTTGAGCTCATGCGTGTCGCACGAGCCCGCTGGGTTAGGGGCAGCGCCAGCGGATGGATCCGACTGGCCCTGCGACCCTTCGCCCTGACCCTGATCGCCGCCACGGTGAGCCTGCTGGGGCTGTTGTGGCTGATGGACGTGCTGGTGCCGGCCTACGACCCCGTCAAG
>CAVQZJ010000001.1:0-19346 GCA_963718425.1 uncultured Solirubrobacterales bacterium | reverse complement strand
CGCCGACAGTCGCGGGCGCTGGTGTCGGCTGATAACGGCCGATGACCTGGAGCTAAACCCCTATCAAGAGGACGAGGACTCCTATGCGTATGAGCCCGAGTGCCAGGACGCGCAGGAGGGCGAGGCCCCGGATCGCAACTCGATCGCCGACCGTCACTCGCGCTCCTATCACCTGGAGCTGGTGCCGACACGCATGTCGATCCCCGAGATGCGCTGGCAGCAGTATCCCCCCGACGGACAGGCCGGCCCCGCACGCGTGCTCAGCGTGCGCGACGTGATCGCCGCTCTGGAGAGCTATGAGCCCATCCGGGCGCTCACACGCCAGGCGCTGTCCCGCCACCGTCGCGACCCGAAGGTCTCGGTCTCAGTGCTGCGCGGGGAGCTCGAGCGGGTCTGCGCGAGCCGCATAGTGCTCAACCGTGGGCTGCGCGAAGCGGTGCTCTCCACGGCGGAGGCCAGGAGCCTGTCGATGAGTGAGATTGCGATGCGGTGTGGGAGGGTGAAGTATGACTCTCGTGGGAATGTGAGTGGTGAGACGAGTTGGTTGTCGCGTCGTTTGGGGCTTGCGCCTGAGGGTGGTGAGACTTCCCCGACGCCGTGGGTGCACAGTGATGTGTTGGCGCTGATAGCGAGGCGTGGCCTGGGCATCAGCCCACGAGAGGTCGAGCTGGGATGAGCGGCCTCTCCGCAGCGCGGGAGCCCGCTGCTCCTCATATCTCACCGGACTCGATCCTCGTGATCGACAACGACCAGGATGTGGGGCAGGTGATCGTAGAGCAACTGGGAATGGACGGTTACCAGGCGGTTCTGGCGCAGAGCGCCGGGCACGCGAGGGCACTCGCGACGCAGCGCCCGCCGGCCGCGATCGTGCTCGGCGATCTCGGTTCACCGAGAGGAGCGCTGGATCTGCTCAGTGAGATCCGGGAGGCTCCACCGGAGGGCTCCCCGTGGGACGCGGCCACACCGGTGATCGTGGTCAGCCAACGGGCTGAGGAACTAGACCTGGCGCGTGCCTTCGCGACCGGGGCGGACGACTTCATCGCCCGGCCGGCGCGCTACCCGGAGCTGCGTGCCCGGCTGCAGGCGATCCTGCGGCGTACACACAGCGAGCCGACACGCAGGCAGCTGTGTGTGGGAGCGCTGGAAATCGACACGGTCTCACATGCCGTGAGCGTCTCCGAGCAGCCGGTGGATCTGTGCCGGCGCGAGTACGAGCTGCTGGTTCACCTCGCCTCAGACCCCGAGCGGGTCTTCACCAAGACGGAGCTGCTGCGCTCGGTATGGGGCTTTCAAACGCCCGGCACGACCCGCACGGTTGACAGCCACGCCTGCCGCCTGCGTCGCAAGCTGAGCGCCGTGGGGGGACGCTGGGTTGTAAACGTGTGGGGTGTGGGCTACCGCCTGACCTGACCCTCGGGCGCGATTCCCGGCGCCCGAGACGGAAACGCTCATCCATCAAGCATCGGTGGGCGGCCCAGAGCCCCCTCTATGTACTAGTGAGGAGCCGCCACTGGAATCGTCTCGCCGCGACGGGTCGATGTGCCGCCAACATCGCGCCTTCGAGGATGTTGACAGGATCAGGCACCAGCTCAGAACGCACCCGGTGCCCTCGCGTAAGGTCGATCGACCCGCGACGGGTCCGATACCAGCTCGCCAGCAGTGGCCCAGGAGCCCCTTTTGTATCTTAAAGGGAAGAAATCTGGGCTTAAGGCCCAGGCATCGCGAGAGCCCCGCCACGAGAGAGAACCGTCCCAAGCTGGATCTAGCTTGCCTGGCAGGCATCAATCCACGAAGGAGACGACATCCACCATGCCTCATTCAAGCATCAACCGCGTCACGCTAGTGGGCCATCTCACGACCGATCCCGAATTGCGCCCACTGCCCTCGGGAGACAACGTATGTAACCTGAGGATTGCCTGTAACGGACGGCGTCGAACTGTCAACGGTGGCTATGAAACACGCCCCAACTATTTCAGTATCAGCGTGTTCGGCCCGCAGAGCGACAACGTCTATCGCTACCTGCGCAAGGGCCGCGCCGTCGCGGTCGACGGTCGCCTGGAGTGGCGGGAGTGGGAAACCGCCGACCAGCAGAAGCGCCAAGCGGTAACGGTCGTCGCCACCGATGTGCAGTTCCTGCGCGGAGCTGGACCGGGTGGTGCGCCACGCGGCGGCGAAGACCAGGAGATCGACGACCTGGAGCTGCTGACCGCCACCGAGGGCATCGAAGATGAACTCAACAGCGTCGAAGTCGAGCTGGGCAATCCAGTCGACATCGAGGAGGTAGTAGAAGAGGAGCCCGCGCCGCCAAAGTCCGAGCGCAAGAAGAAGTCGCAGCCTGAGCAGCAATCGGAGACCGAGGAGTCGGAGTCGGAGAAGGCCGCCGAGCCCGAGCCGGATCTGGTTGCCGCCGGTGCTGGCGGCGAGGACGGCGACCTGCTGTTCTAGACGCAGTCCGTATACGGCTGTTTGGGGGCGCCGGCCTTTAGCTGACGCCCCCATTTCACTTTTCAGGCACGGACGCGGTCTTAGGCGCGATCCACTTCAGGCGCTCGTCGTCGCTATCACCGGTGAAGACGGGCTGATCCTCTCCACGCAGCGCGGCGCGCACGGCCAGGAACTCGACGACCGCCGCCACATCGTGGACTCGCAGGACGCTCGCGCCCTGCGAGAGGCCATACTCGATTGCCGCGAGCGTACCCGCCAAACGGTCCTTCGGTGGCGCGCCGGACAGCATGCCGATGAAGTACTTGCGTGACACCGCGAGCAGGATGGGCCGCTCCAGGTCACTCAGACGCGAGAGCGCTCGGAGCACTTCCACGCTCTGCCGCGGCGTCTTTGCGAAATCCGGGCCCGGGTCCAGCACCAACTGCTGCACCGCGACACCGTCGCCCACGGCCCGCTCGAGCCCGTCTTTGAGGAACTCGAACACGTCGCTCACCACGTCCCCATAGTCGGGGAAGTGCTCGCGCTTGGGCTGGGCACGCGTGTGCATGATCACCAGCCCCGCGCCCGTGTCGGCCGCCACCCGAGCCATCGCCGGGTCGGCGAGGCCGCTGACGTCGTTGATCAGATGCGCCCCGGCCTCGACGGCGCCTTCGGCCACCGACGCGCGCCAGGTATCCACGGAGACCAGAACACCGCGACGCGAGAGCTCGGCGACGAGCGGACGCAATGCCTCGAGCTCGCTCAGCGGCGACATCTCCGGGGTGTCGGTCCTGCCCGACTGCACGCCGATGTCGATGATCTGCGCGCCGGCCTGCACCTGCGCCAGCGCGAACCGCAGCTGCTCGGGCAGCGTCGTGAGCAGATTGCCGTCCGCCACCGAATCGGCGCCGATGTTGACGATCCCCATGATCAGCGGGGACCCCCCGTCGATCTCGAGAGTGTGCTCCCGCAGCGAGAGGATCATGGCCGGCTCGGCGTGCGCGCGCTCATTGCAGACCATCCTAAGGATGGGAGGCGCGGGGCGGTTCAGCGGCACCAGGCGCGTGTCTCGCGGGAACGGTGCCTGTCGGTCTGAGTAGTAGTTAAACACACGGTGAGACCCCACAGATAGGGGGTCTTGAGATGTGAGAGGAGTGGGGAAGATGCACGCCATCAACATCAATCGGGTGGTCGTGAGCGGCAGTCTCGCGCGCGAGCCACAGCTGCACGTGTTGCCGCGCGGCGAGAGTGTCTGCAACCTGCGGGTTCTGTGCAACGCCCGCGACGCGGTGGCCGGTGAGAAACTCAACTACTTCGACGTCAAGGTCTACGGCGACCAGGCGCAGATAGCCAGCCACCGCATGCACAAGGGGCGGCCGGTCATCGTGGAGGGGCGGCTGGACTGGCGTGAATGGGAGACGGTGGAGGGCCACTCGACGCAAACCGTCAGCATTCTCGCCGACACACTCCAGTTCCTGGACGATCCCGCCAGCGCCAACAGCAGCCAACTGCGGGAAATCGACTGGGACGGACTGCTAGCCGCGATCAGCGTCTAGGTTCTGTTTCCTAAGCGCCCTGGCCGGCACTGGCCGCATGCTGGGGCGCCTCGGTGTCGAACAGCGCCATTTGGGAGCTCGCGCTGAACGTCAGCTTCTGCTCGTCGGTGAGGCTCTGCTCGTCGGAGGCGACGATCGCCCCGCGGGTCACCAGGTCACGGATCGTCTGCCGATACTCCTCGGCGGTGAACTGCCCGAAGAGATCGCCGCTGAGACCCCGAACTATCTGGTTGGTGGAGGCGTCGCCCAGCTGAGCGCCGTACCGGCAGATCCTGTCGGCGAGCTCCGCCAGTCGCGGAACGGTCTGCTGGCAGGCACGCTGATAGCCGCACACGAGATCGCTCATCAACGCCAGCGAGGCCTGTGACCTGGTTGCGAACACGAGTTGGCAGGTGGGCTGCGCGCCGTCCACCGTGCGCGGCTGGATCTTGCGCGCGTAGGCGTATCCGCGACGCTGCAGACAGGCACGGTAGAGCACCGCGACGCGTGTCAGATTCGACAGGTCGTCGTCGTTGCGCGACAGTCGCCGCCACAGCGAGCTGCCGATCACACGATCCAGGCGCTCCGGGGGGAAGGCGGCGGTCAGGTCACCCAGTGAGCTGGCGGCGAGCGTCAGCAGCAACTCGGTCTTGGCTCCCCGGCGTGAGTTCAGGCGGGCCAGCACATCGATCCGGATGCCTCCGCAATCAAGCGGGTCGAGCATCACGAAAGTGGGACTGGGGCCGACTGTCCTGAGCACCCGCTCCAGTGACTGCTCCAGGGAGCCGAACACGTTGACGCTCACCGATTGATAGGGCTCGAGCGTCTGTTCGAGCGCCTGTAGGGTGTACTCGTCGCTGGCGAGGTTGAGGATGCGCGCCGGCGGAGAGATCTGTCCGTCGCCGCGATCGTGCGCCCAACGGGCGCACATCGACGCGAGCGCTATCTGGCCCTGGGCACAGCCGTTGATGATCCACAGCTGGTGGCCTTCACGGGCGAATTGGGCGGAGCGGACCCCCACATATCTATCCAAGAGGTCCAGCTCGCTCAGGGGCTGCGATAGCGCGTCCTGGCTCATTAAAGGTAAAGCTAGTGCGCTCTTGGGATGGTTCTCAGGGCCTGCGGGACCGGTTGTTTTGAGCGTCTACAGATGCCAGTGCGAACGGCTAGAACAATCGTCCAGATTCCATATCTCCACCGGATACCGAGGTACCTTGTCGGTCGAAAAGTACGACATGACAGGTACCAGATGGCCGACGGGAGTCGTCCATTTCGACCGGTCAAGCTCACTGGTTCTGCGGATGACCGAAGAGATACATCTGACACGCATACATCCTTCGATCGAAGGCCAGCTTCGCTGCGTGTGGAGCAGCCATCCCGACCACACGCACAACTGCCGTGAGTGGATCCCACGCAGTGTGATCGCCGCGGCCTGGGAGCTGCGTTGCGACGGCGACGAAACCGTTGAGGACTTCTTCCACGTCAGTTGGCGTGGCGGGGTGTGGCTCGCCTACGGGGCGCAGGGAGACGTCCGCGGCGTGTATTGCCCGACACACTGCGCTCAGCGTGAGGCGCGCGGCGGTCTGCCCGCCGAGCGGGACGCCGGCCCGCCGGTGTGGGCCGTCGCGGTATAGCGGCGGCGGTCCGTCCCCGCGCCACGGGCGGATGCTCTGGATGCCCTGCGGGTAAACTGCGGCGCCGTAAGCGCCCAACAGAAGTCCAACTGCAAGGAGCCAGTCCCGGTGCCAGTCAACACGCAGGCGGTCGGCAAGACTTATGAGCCCACCATCTACGCGGTGGGTAGAGAGAAGATCAAGGAGTACGCGCGCGCGGTCGGTGAGACCAACCCCGTCCATCTCGACGTACAGGCCGCCCGCGACGCCGGCTACGCGGACGTCATAGCCCCGCCGATGTTCGCCGTCGTCTACAGCGCGCCGTCGGTCGGGCCGCCGATCTTCGACCCCGAGATCGAGCTGAACTTCGCGATGATGGTGCACGGCGGCCAGGAGTTTCAGTGGGGCCCGCCGGTCGTCGCGGGCGATGAGATCACCACCACCGCATCCGTCAAGGACATACGCGAAGAGGGAGGCCGGGGCTACTACGTGTTCGAGTCCGTCTCGGTCAACCAGCGCGGCGAGCAGGTCTGCCGCGGAACGTGGACCAACATCGTCAGGGGAGTCTGAGTCATGGCCGATCTTTCAGTCGGGGAGCAGATACCGGAGCTGCGGGTCACGCCCGACAAGTTCCTGACCGTCCGCTACGCGGGCGCTTCTGGCGACTTCAACCCGATCCACATCGACGAGGAGTTCGCCAAAGCCGTCGGCCTGCCGGGCAGGATCCTGCACGGGCTGTGGACGATGGCGCAGGTCGCGCGCGCCCAGACCGAGGCTGCCGGCGGCCCGGAGAAGCTCAAGCGGCTGTCCGTGCAGTTCCGCGGGATGGGGATGCCTGAGCAGGAGATCCTCGTGACCGGCACCGTGCGGGAGTCCAGCGACGGCCATGTGATCGTCGACACCGTCGCGGAGCAGGGCGGCAACCAGATCGTGCGCAACGCCGAGGCCGAGATCGAGCTCTAGAGGCGTTCTCGGGCCGTCGCCGCGCCCCCTACAATCGAGAGATGCTCACCCCCCGCCAGGAGTCGATTCTGTGCAAGGTCGTCGACGGCTATCTGAGCGCCGGCCAGCCTGTCGCATCCAAGGCACTGGCCGCTGACCCGGACCTCGACTGCGGTCCCTCGACGGTGCGCAACGAGCTGGCGCTGCTCGAGGAGTACGGCCTGCTGGCCCACCCGCACACCTCGGCGGGACGCGTGCCGACCGACGCGGGTCATCGCTACGTGGTTGACAGGATGCTTGCCTCCGGGCACGATCTCAAGCAGGCGCGCCCGCTTGCCCTGTCGCTGACGCGCCGGGAGGTAGAGGAGGCGATGCGCGCCACGACAGAGACGCTCTCGCGCGTCACGAACTTGCTGGCGGTCGTGTCGGCCCCACCGCTGAACACCGCCACGATCCGCCACGTCGAGGTGCTCGCGCTGCAGCCGCAGGTCGTGATGGTCGTTGTCATCACCTCCACGGGAGGGGTCTCCAAGATGCTCGCCACGTTCGACCAACCTGTTGACTCGGGGCTGGTCAACTGGGCGGGGGAGTACCTCAACGAGCGTCTGGTCGGCCTCGATCTGGGAGCGCGCATGCTGCTGGCGCGTTTCTCAGACCAGGATCTGGCGGCGACTGAGCGGAATTTCATACAGAGGCTGGCGGGCGCGTTCGGCAACTTCCCCGAGGACGTCCAGGAAACTCTCTATGTCGACGGCACCGCCCATCTGCTGTCCAAGGGCCACATCGAGGACGTCAGCCAGATCAACGAACTGATGAGCCTGCTGGAGCGGCGCGTCGCCCTGCTCGAGATCCTCCGCGAAACCCTCGGCGAGCCAGGTGTGTATGTGCGGATCGGCCAGGAGAACGAGAACCCCGCGATGCGCTCGCTCGCGCTGGTGGCGTCCGGATACGGTGTAGCCAGACGCAGACTGGGGGTTGTGTCCGTGATCGGGCCGGTGCGAATGGACTACGCCAGTGCGATATCGACGGTGCGCGAGGCTGCCAGCGAGCTCTCCAGGTTCGTGCAAGACGCTTACGGCGAGAGCTGAGCAAAGCGATGGCCAGTCGATGAGCGCAACAACTCCCCGCGATCCTTATGAGGTACTCGGCGTCGGACGCGACGCCGGCGAGCAAGAGATCAAGAAGTCCTTTCGCCGGCTGGCGCGGGAACTTCACCCCGACGTCAACGCACATGACCCGGATGCCGAGGAGAAGTTCAAGGAGGCCGCGGAGGCGTACGAGATCCTCTCGGACCCCGAGCGCCGCGCGACCTATGACCGCTACGGACACGAGGGTCTGCGCTCGGGCGGGTACGCCCCGAACTTCGACTCCTTCGGCTCGATCGGCGACCTGTTCAACGCCTTCTTCGGCTCCGGGACCTCGTTCGGCGGTGGCCGGGCAGGGGGCGAGGATCTCGCTGTGGCCGTCGAGATCGACCTGATCGACTCCGTTCACGGCACGAAGGTGGAGAGCTCCTATGAAGCGGTGGAGCGCTGCGAGCACTGCCATGGAAACGGCGCGGAGCCCGGCACCCCGATAGAGACGTGCGATCGCTGTGGCGGCGCCGGGCAGCTGCAGGCCGTCACCCGCACCCCGTTTGGGCAGATGATGCGCACGATGGTCTGCGATGTCTGCCACGGCGACGGGCGGGTGGCCCGCGAGCCCTGCCGGGAGTGCCGCGGACGGGGACGCGTCGCGGGCAAGCGCACAGTCGAGGTGACGATACCCGCGGGGATCGCCGATGGGCAGCGCATCAGGATCTCCGGCAAGGGGCACGCCGGTCCCGCCGGTGGCGCCGACGGCGACCTGTATGTGCTCGTGCGTGTGCGCGAGGACGACCGCTTCGTACGGGAAGGCGACGATCTGATCACCGCCCTGGATGTGCCCGCGCCGCTGGCGGCTTTGGGGGCGAGCCTCGAGGTTCCGACCCTGGAGGGCTCATCCACGATCGAGGTGCCGCCCGGCACGCAACCCGGGGAGATACTGACGCTGCGCGGAGAGGGCATGCCGGCGCTTCACCGCGGCAGGCGCGGAGATCTGCGTGTGGTCGTCAACGTACTGATCCCGCGGCGCCTGAAGCCGGAGCAGCGCGAGCTGCTGGAACAGCTGAGCGACACGCTGACCGAGGAGAACCTGCGCACCGAAGAGTCGGTGTTCGCGAAGCTGCGCCGTGCGTTGCGCAGCCAGGCCGCGTGATTCGCCTGGCGATTCGTGTGCGGCGCGAGCATGCGGAGCTTGTGCTGGCCGAACTGCTGGAGCTCGCTCCGTCCGGGGTGGAAGAGGCGCGGGCGGGGGAGGACGTCGTTGAATACGCCGTCTACGGTGCGCCCGGTGAGCTTCCGGAGCTCCCAGACCTGCGAGCCGCCGCGTCCAGGGCGGGCGGGGCGCTGGTGGAGGTCTCCACGAGCGAGATCGCCGACGATTGGGCCGAGCGCTGGAAGCAGTTCCACCGTCCCGTGCTGATCTCGCCGCCGACGGGCACGGATCGTGGGGTAGTCCCCGCGCTCTATGTACATCCGCCGTGGGAGCTTCCCACCCCGCACCCGGATACGTGCGAGATCATGATCGACCCCGCTCAGGCGTTCGGAACCGGCGCTCACGCGACGACCCGCCTCTGCCTGGAGCTGCTGCTCGAGCTCGCCGCGACAGACAGCGCGCGCGGCGCGGTGCTCGACCTCGGCGCTGGCTCGGGGGTGCTCGCGATCGCGGCGGCAATGCTCGGCTATGAGCCAGTGAGCGCTCTCGACTATGACCCGCTCAGCGTCGAGGCGACCGAGAAGAACGCCGCCGCCAACCACGTCAAGGTCGAAGCTCGCCGCTTTGACCTGCGCGAGCAGACGATCCCTCGAGCGTCGGTCGTTCTCGCCAACCTGCTGGGTCCGCTGCTGCTGGACTTGGCAGCCGGTCTCAGCACCCCGCCCGACACGCTGATCGCCAGCGGCCTTCTAATCGAGGAGACCGAGGCGATCCTCGACGCCTTTCGCGCGCACGGCATGCGCGAGCGAGCCACACGCGAGCAGGGAGAGTGGGCGGCGCTGTGGCTCAGCGCCGCGGCGCCCGCGCAGTGAATCGCACGATCGCGCCTTTGCTCAGCGGGTGTCGGGTACCTCGGTGGCCGCGCGTGCCATCGAGCGATACAGCAGGTCGATCGCCGCGCGCACACCGTCCTCGCTCTGCACCAGAGACCTGGCCGCGGTGAGCGCGAAACCGATCGTGTCAAGCGCCTCGCCGTCCTCACCCGGCGCGGGATCGCGCGCGGCAGCGATCGCCATGTCGAGCATCGCCAGACCCTGCTCGAGCGCGCCCGTGAAGAGCGCGGGTCCCACGAGACTGCCGTAACCGTAGGCGCGCGCCAGGCGGCCAGAGAGCGTGATCGTGCAACCCCGTCGCGGGGCGGTGGCGGCGGGCAGGTCGTGCCCGTCGAAGAGGCCGGCGACCGTCTCGCCCAACAGCCCTCGCGTGGCGCGCTCGTCCAGCCCAGCCTGCGCGGCGACACGCAACGCCAGATAGAGGGTGCTCCGCGGAAGACCGTACGGCGGGTCAGAGGCGAACACGATCCGCTCCACCGGAACACGCGCCAGCAGCTCCACGACGTCCAGCGCGAAGAAGCAGGAGATGTCATACAGCACCCCCGGATGGTCGGCCAGGCGTGAGGTCAGAATCCCCTGGTCGCAGATCGCGCCGTGCGCGAGGATCAGCACCACCTCGGGGAAGCGCAGGGCGAGATCGGCCAGACCATCGGCGATCGGCGGCATGCCGCGCCCGGCGTGGATCAGGATCGGCACGCCCGCGTCCCTGGCCAGCTCGAAGATGCTGTCCATCGCCCCATCGTCGAACGCGAACGCCTGCGCGCGCGGGTGCAGCTTGATGCCGCGCGCGCCGGCGGCGATGCAGCGCTCGCCCTCGACGACTGGCTCTTCGGCGGGATCGAGGCGGCAGAAGGGAATCAGCCGCCCATCGCTTTCTGAGGCCCACGCCAGCACACGGTCGTTGGGGAGGCTGTAGGACGGCTTGCGCTCGGGGTCGTGCAGCGGAAACACGCATGCCCGCCTGGCGCCGGCGTCATCCAGCTGGGCCAGCAGCGTGGCGAGGTCAAGCGACCGGCCGTCCTCGTCCAGTCCCAGATGGGTGTGGGCGTCGAAGACCTCCGCCGCGTCGGGCAGCAGCGCGTCCATTTCCGCGAGGAACGGAGCTAGCGCGTCACGGTAGAGATCGCCATCCACTTGCGGCGCAAGCCTATTTGCTCGTGTGCGGACACGCGCTCACGGCCGTCAGGGCACCACCCACAAAAGACTTTGTAACATGCTTGTAACATTGGTCTCTTCTGGGTTTTAGGGGTAGCTTCAACGTGTGGCCTGGCGTGTACTCATCGCTGGTGGTGGATTCGGCGGCTTCTATGCCGCCCGGGCCCTGGAGCGTCTGCTGCCGGCGCAGAGCGCCCGTGTGACGCTCGTCAACGACGCGAACTTCATGCTCTACACCCCGCTGCTGCCGGGGGCCGCCGGGGGCACCCTCGATCCCAGGCACGTCGTGGTGCCGCTACGCTCGCAGCTGCGCGACACCGACCTCGTGATCGGCCGGGTCACGGGCTGTGAGGCGGACGCCCGCACGCTGACGGTGAAACGGATCGACGGGGAGACGCTGCATCTGGGCTATGACCAGCTGCTGATCGCGCTGGGGTCGGTTTCGCGCACGCTCCCGATCCCCGGTCTCGCCGACCACGCGATCGGGCTGAAGTCGCTGAGCGACGCGACCGCGCTGCGCAACCGCATCCTGAGCGCCCTGGACATAGCCGAGTCGGTTGATGACCCGGCGCGGCGCGCGGAGTATCTGACGTTCGTGTTCGTCGGCGCGGGCTACGCCGGAGTGGAGGGCCTGGCCGAGGCTCAGGACTTCGCCGCCCAGGTGATCAGGCTGTACCCCCGATGCCAGGCCGACGGCATGCGCTGGCTGCTCATAGAGGCACGCGAGCGGATCATGGGGGAGGTGCCAAAGACACTCTCGGCGTTCGCCGCGAGCGAGCTTGAAACCCGCGGAATCAGGGTCCTCACCGGTGTCACACTGGAGCAGATCACACAACACAGCGCGACCCTGTCCACAGGCGAGACGATCCCGACTCGCACAGTGGTGTGGACCGCTGGCGTCAAGCCCGCGCCGGCCATATCGAGGCTGGGCTTCCCCCTACGCGAGGACGGCCGGATCGAGGTCGATTCGAGCATGCGCGTCGTCGGGCGGCAGGGAGTGTGGGCGATCGGCGACTGCGCAGCGGTGCCCGACCCGGCCAGACGAGGGCAGGGATGCCCGCCCACGGCCCAGCACGCGATCCGCCAGGGACGTCTGGTCGCCGCCAACATCGCCGCCGATCTCGGCCACGGCCGCATCAGGGAGTTTCGCTACCGCACACGCGGAGTGGTCGCTGAGCTCGGACAGCGCCAGGCGGTCGCGATCACATTCGGTGTCCGCTGGCGCGGGCTGCCGGCGTGGCTGATCGCCCGCACCTATCACCTGCTGCTGATGCCGGGATGGGGGAGGCGTCTGCGGCTGCTGATCGACTGGAACGTGGCGCTGCTGTTCGGTCGCGACGCCTCCTCGCCCGGCCGGTTGGGCAGCCCCACACCACTTGAAAACAGCAGCGGGGGCGAGGCGGCGTATCCTGAGCGATGAGATGGCGATCGTCGATCAGGTCAGCGCGGATGTGAAGCAGGCGATGCGCGCCGGCGAGAAGCAGCGCGTGGGTGCGCTGCGCCTGCTCCTCTCCGAGCTTCAGAAGGCGGCCAAGGAGGGGTCAGACGACGAGCTGGCGGTGCTGCGGCGAGAGCGCAAGCGTCGCGTCGAGGCGGCGCGCGCCTTCCGTGATGGCGGTCGCGAGGACCTGGCCAGCGGCGAGGAGGCCGAGGCCGAGCTGATCGGCGGCTACCTCCCGGCGGAACTCTCCGAGGAGCAGCTCGGCGGGATCGTCAGGCAGGCGGTTGCCGACAGCGGCGCACAATCGGTCAAGGACATGGGCCAGGCGATGAAGAGCGCGATGGCTGCCGTCGATGGCCGCGCCGACGGCAAGCGCGTATCGGAGCTCGTACGAGCGGCCCTACAGGAATGAGACGGCAGCTCGACCTGGCAGCCGACGTCGCCGCGGAGCTGGCCGGCAGCCAGGACACGGTTCTGCGGGCACTCGAGAGCCATCTGGAGTGCAAGGTGTTCCTGCGCGGAAATCTGCTGACGCTCGATGGTTCCGAGGAGCAGACAGCGATCGGCGAGCGGGTCATACGGGAGCTCGCAGACCTCATCGACCGGGGACACGAGCTCGGGCCGGGGACGATATCCGCGGTCACCGGGGCGCTCGACGCCCACGAGTCACCGGCAAAGGTTCTCGAGGATGTCGTGTGGCGCCATCGCAGCCGGCAGGTGGCCCCCAAGACCGTCAACCAGAAGCGCTACGTGGACTCGATCAGGGAGCGCACGATCACTTTCGGGATCGGGCCCGCCGGTACAGGCAAGACTTTTCTGGCCGTGGCGATGGCCGCCGCCGCCCTCTCCCGCCACGAAGTGAACAGGATCATCCTGACCCGCCCTGCGGTGGAGGCCGGAGAGCGACTGGGCTTTCTCCCGGGCGACCTGATGGCCAAGGTTGACCCCTACCTGCGCCCGCTGTTCGACGCGCTGCACGACATGCTCGATCCCGAGAAGGTCTCCCAGCACCTAGAGCGCGGCGTCATCGAGATAGCGCCGCTGGCGTTCATGCGGGGTCGCTCGCTAATGACTCGTTTGTGATCCTTGACGAGGCGCAGAACACGACGCCCGAGCAGATGAAGATGTTCCTCACGCGTTTGGGGTTCGGCTCGAAGATGGTCGTCACCGGCGACGTCACACAGGTTGACCTGCCACCCGAGCAGCACTCGGGTCTGGCGGTCATAGGCGACGTGCTGTCCGCGGTCGAGGGAATCGAGTTCGTGCGGTTCTCCGCGGAAGACGTCGTGCGTCACAAGCTCGTGCAGCGGATCGTCGAGGCCTACGACGAGCACGCCCAGCGCGGCACGCCGGAGCTGCGCCCGGCCGACCGCCGCCGCGCCTAGTCTCAGCGGGGCGCGAGAAATGATCGAGCTGGAGATCCTCGGCGCGGACGTCACCGAACACCTCCCGTCACTCGAGCGGATCGAGCGTCTGTGCCTGGTGGCGCTCGCTTCCGCCGGCATCCACGACGGGCACATCGCGATCGAGTTCGTCGACGAGCAGCGCATCACCGAGCTCAACGCGACTCATCGCGGCAAACAGGGCCCGACCGATGTGCTCTCGTTCCCGATCGACGGCGGCGAGCCGGGGGCCGACGAGGACGGGGTGCCTCGCGAGCTGGGTGACGTCGTGATCTGCGCCGTTCACACCACAGATCTGGAGGAGGCGATCGTGCACGGAACGCTGCACCTGGCGGGCATGGACCACGAAACCGACGAAGGGGAGATGCTCGTGCTGCAACGCGAGCTCCTGGTCTGGGAGAGGCGCGCGTCCCTGCCATGACACGCGCTGGGTTCATAGCGCTCGCGGGGCGGCCGAACGTCGGCAAGTCGACGCTGGTCAACGCGATCGTCGGAGGGAAGGTCGCGATCGTCACAGATCGCCCTCAGACCACCCGCCGCGCCATCAGGGCAATCCACACCAGCGACGACTGCCAGCTGGTGCTGGTCGATCTTCCCGGGGTGCAGCGGCCCCGGGATGAGCTCACCGCACGCATGGCAAGGCGCGTGACGGCGGAGTCGAGGAGCCGACGCGGCGCTGCTGATCCTCAACGCCGAGCAGGGGGTGGGGCCGGGTGATCAGTTCATCGCGCGGACCCTCGCCGAGACGAAGCTGGGGGTGGTGGTGGCCGTGAACAAGATCGATCGGATCGGCAAGGGCGCGCTGCTGGAGGTGCTGGAGCGGGCTGGCGAACTGGACGCGGGCGAGCACATCTTTCCGATATCGGCACGGACCGGCTCGGGTGTCGGGGAGCTGATCGCCCACCTACGGGAGCTGATGCCCCCCGGGCCGTTCCTGTTCGCGTCCGAGGATCTCTCCGATCAGCCACAAGAGGTTCATCTGGCCGAGCTCATCCGGGAGGCGGCGATCAGACGGACCTTCCACGAGGTGCCGCATGCCGTCGAGGTCGTGGTCGAGCAGATCGACCGTCCTCGCCAGGACCTGACGGTGATCCGGGCGCTGATCTGGGTGGAGAGCGACTCCCAGAAGGCGATCCTGGTCGGCTCCGCCGGACGGATGATCAAGGCGATCGGGACCGCCGCACGTCGCGAACTGGAACGGGAGCTGGGCACGCAGGTCCACCTGGATCTCACGGTCCGCGTGCGTCGCGGCTGGCGGGGGGACGACGGTCTGCTCGACCGGCTGGGCATCACCTGACCGGGCTCTCGCCGATCGTTAGTAGTGGTGGGATTTGGCGCCCAGTCTGAGCGCGACCGCCGAGCCACGCGTCAGGCGCTGACCCCGGTGTGGCTCTGCCACACCACCACCAGCGTGCCGTGCCGGGAGTGGGAGAAGGAGATCTTCCCCAGTCCGCAGTGGGCTTTGGACAGCGCGCTGCGCGCGGCGTTCAGAGACAGGCCGTCAACCGTCGGCACGACGCACGCTGGCGTATGTCCGTGATGGTGGCCGCCTTCACCTTCGCCTTCCCCTTCGGGCTTTTCTTCTTCGGCGGATTCGCCTTCTTCGCTTTCTTCACCTGTGGGTTCTTCGTCGGTGAATTCCGCTTCGGCGTCCTGGGAGGAGAGACTGGATGTCCGTGGGGCGAGCGGTCCGCGGGCTTCCCCGGCGGGGGACGCGCCGCCGAGCGCCGGCCACGCGAGCAGGCAGATGCAGCGACACGGCGACTGCCAGGTATCCGGTCGAACTTCCGCACGCTGGCCTTTTCGGCCGGTCTGCACGAGGACGCGCAGTCCTGGGCTGGGGAATTGGACGATCGTTGGCTTCCCGCTACAGCCGGCGAGCCAGGCGCGTCGCGAACACCCGCAGGTGCTCGATGCTCAACGCTGGCTCGAACAGGAACGGCACGCTGAGAACATTCAGCCCTCGGCGACGCAGACGAGCCAGGTGGTTGCGCTGCATCCTGGCGCGCTCGTGCACGGCCCGCGCCGCCGTCAAGGCCGAGCGGTGATCGCCGGATCCCCGTCGCTGGATGCGATCAGCGCCAGCTCGTCGTCCTGGAAACGGCGCGTCAGAGCACCGTTGAAGATCACCGCGTCCAGCTCGCGCCCCAGCTCCCCGTCGAGTTTCTCGGCCAGCTCGAGCGTCTCGGAGACAGCCAGCTCGCTGCCATGGGTGACCGCCAGGAAGGCGCAGCGCGACGGGTCGCGCAGCATCTCGCGAACCTGCCGTGCCTGCGTCGCCAGCGGGCCGATGCGGGCGATCGTCGCGAACGTCTGAGGCGATTGCAGCATCGCCAGCGCGTGACCGGTGGCGGGCGCGTCCAGCACCACCAGGTCATAGTCGCCCGCGCCGCCCCGCCACCGACGCTGGGAGCTGAGCTCCCAAACCTTGATCATCGTGAGCAGCTCCTTGGCGCCCGGGGCGGCCGCCGCAAAATACTGAAACGTCGCACGCGAGGTGATCATGCGCGCGGAGATCCGCCCGGTGATCGTCGAGAGCCACTCCAGCAGCACACGGTCGGGATCGATCGTGGTGCCCCACAGGTTCTCCTCCAGCTGCACCTCCACGCCGTCCATGGTGTGGCGCTCACCGCCGAGGATGTCGGCCATGCGTCGCGCGCCGGCGAGCTCCACCAGCATCGTTCGCCTGCCGGCGGCCGCCGCGGCCAGCGCGAGACTGGCGGCGATCGTGGTCTTGCCCACCCCGCCCTTGCCCGTGACGACGATCACCTCGCGCTCTGCCACGATGCTCATTGGCGGCAGTCTCGCCGAAACAGCGGATGGCGGTCACGCCCTCACCGCGGGCTCCGCGTCGGCCCGCGCCACCTACAATCGTGGCGGTGGAAAGCCAGCCGGACACATCGCTGCAGGAACTCATCGTCTTTGACGAGCGCGGCCTGGTGCCGTGTGTGGTCCAGGACTGGGACACCGGCGAGGTGCTTACGCTCGCGTACATGAACGGGCAGGCGCTGGAGCGCACGGTCAGCACCGGTGAGCTGCACCTGTACAGCCGCTCACGCAAAGAGCAATGGCACAAGGGCGAAACGAGCGGCAATGTCCAGAGGGTCAAGGCGCTGCGTGTGGACTGCGACGGGGACACGGTGCTGGCGCTCGTGCAGCCCGCCGGCCCGGCCTGCCACACCGGTGAGCGCACCTGCTTTCATCGGGGCGAGCGCCAGCCGCCCGCGCCGCACGAGACGCTGCCGGCGCTCGAGCGCACCCTGCGTGAGCGTGCCCTGCAGCGGCCCGCCGGCTCCTACACAGTGCAGCTGCTGGACGATCCCGCCCATATCGGAGAGAAGGTGCGCGAGGAGGCGGAGGAGGTCACACGCGCCGCGCGCGAGGAGACCGACGAGCGCGTGGATGAAGAGGCCGCCGATGTGCTCTACCACCTGCTGGTGCTGATGCACAGTAGAGGTCGATCGTTGGCCGACGCCGAGCGGGTGCTCGATGAGCGCCGCGCCTAGCGTGCCCGGCGAGAGCCTCTCGCTGACGCCGACTCTGCCCCACGCCGCCGAACTGCTGGCCCGCGACCCCGGGCGCTACAACCTGATCCCACTGCGCCACGGCTACATAGCCGACTGCGAGACCCCGGTGTCGGCGTTCCTGAAGCTGCGTGCACTGGCGCCCGGCGAGCCGGCGTTCCTGCTGGAGTCGGCCGAACAGGGGCAGCGGATGGGGCGCTACTCGTTCATCGGTGTGAAGCCGCGATCGGTGCTGCGCTGGTCCCTTGCAGATGGGGGAGACCCCTATGCGCTGGCAGCCGAGCAGGTGGCGCGCTTTCGCCAGGCGCCGATCGACGCCGCCGCCGAGGTGCCTCCATTCATGGGCGGAGCCGTGGGCTTCTTCGGCTATGACCTGGTGCGCACCGTGGAGCCGCTCGGCGACCCGCCACCGGACCCGGTGGGGTTGCCGGACATGGCGCTGATGCTGACCGACGCGCTGGTCGTGTTCGACCACCTCAAGCACACGATCACGATCCTCGCGAACGCCGATCTGGACTCACAGCCCACCATCGAGGCGGCCTACGGCGCGGCGGCGCAGACGATCGAGCGGGTTCATCGGGCACTCGCCGGTCCCGTGCCGCAGACAGAGTTGGCGGGTCCGGGCCGCGTGGCCCCGAGCTTTCAGTCGAACATGGCGCCCGAGCAGTTCGAAGGGATGGTGGCGCGGATCGTGCAGTACATCTACGCCGGCGACGCCTTCCAGGTCGTTCCCTCCCAGCGCTGGTCCGCCGCGGTGCCCGTCGAGGCTTTCTCCATCTACAGGGGCCTGCGTGCGGTGAACCCGAGCCCCTACATGTACTTTCTGGACTTCGACGACTTCCAGGTCGCCGGCGCGAGCCCCGAGCCGCTGTTGACGGTCAGCGGCCGCAGAGTGAGCACACGGCCGATAGCAGGCACCCGCCCTCGGGGAGCGAACGCCGCCGAGGACGAGCGCATAGCGGCGGAGCTGCTGGCCGAGAGAAGGAGCGCGCCGAGCACGTGATGCTCGTGGACCTCGGACGCAACGACCTGGGCCGGGTATGCGAGCCCGGGCAGCGTGGAGGTGGAAGACGTTCATGGCGGTGGAGACAATACAGCCACGTCATGCACATCGTCTCCTCGGTGGCGGGCAGGCTGCGCCAGGACGTCAGCGCGATGGACGCGCTGCGCTCGGCGCTGCCCGCGGGAACCCTGTCGGGGGCGCCAAAGGTGCGGGCGATGCAGATCATCGACGAGCTCGAGCCGATCAAGCGCGGCGGCTACGGTGGCGCGGTCGGCTACCTCTCCTACACCGGCGACCTGGACACCGCGATCCACATCCGCACCGCATACTGTCGGCGCTGCAGCAGCGAACAGAAGAATCAATCATCGATCAATCAACAACGCATACGTATCGCAACGCAGTGATATTCGTGCCCGTTGATTAAAGCATGTGTTCCGACAATAACATTTTCTTTTACCTTATTAATAAAGCGAAATACAAAGATGTAAATACACAATCTTATATAATACTTTAAGATCTGTTAGGATTTTTAATTTGAAGGTAAAGCAATATGTTTTGGTTGAGTTATGAGAGGTGGGATTTTGCGGATTTTGGTGGGTTTTGGTGCAAATCAGGTGGGCGGACGACCGGGGTGGGCGTTCAGGCGGGAAATCGGTTAACGGCCATTGCGAAACCTCGAAACGGTGACAATCATCCCGTTGGCAACCAAACGCTTCTCCATTAAGCGATAACGGAACCGGAGCTTTTAACGGGGAACCGAACATGCCCTTATTGGGCGAAATAAGGGAAAACCAATTTTGCAAGTGACTGTAATAACGGTGCCAACGTGAAGATGGTTTTGATGACGAAGATAGCCAGATGGATAAATGTATAAAATAGTAAATTCGTATCGTGCAAGACATACAGGACGAAGGTACCGATCAGTATACAATACCTAAAATGACAAACACACACTGTGTCAGCGCCAAAAGTGGCTATGTGGTCTGTGCTTAGAATTTTTTGGAGTAAATGGGGCGAAACCGATTTTGCAAGTGACTGTACAGAGGTAGATTCCAACTGAAAGCGTGTGGACACGTGGAATAATCGGGCGAGCAAATCAGGCTGATGCAGGATTCTGCTTACCCCTCCTTATCATCATAGTTGTATCTTATCTTCCATGATCTCACGCTACTACTGGT